>NZ_JBWKLF010000001.1:1277289-1287187 GCF_056430475.1 Streptomyces sp. NPDC045968
CCCCCCCCCCCCCCCCCCCCCCCCCCCCCCCCCCCCCCCCCCCCCCCACCCCCCCTCCCCCCCCCCCCCCCCCCCCCCCCCCCCCCCCGGTGCCGTGTGGGTCCAGGTGCGGAGACGGTCCGTCCGGTGTCAGCCGGCCGTGACCTCGATCGCCGCCAGGTTCTTCTTGCCCCGGCGCAGGACCAGCCAGCGCCCGTGCAGCAGCTCCTCGCGGGCCGGAGCGGTCTCGCCGTCCGTGACCTTCACGTTGTTCACGTAGGCCCCGCCCTCCTTCACCGTGCGGCGGGCACCCGACTTGCTCGGCGCCAGACCGACCTCGACCAGCAGGTCGACCAGCGGACCGAGCTCGGTGACCCGCGCGTGGGGCACCTCGGAGAGCGCGGCGCTCAGCGTCGCCTCGTCCAGCTCGGCCAGGTCACCCTGGCCGAAGAGGGCCTTCGACGCGGCGATGACCGCGGCGCACTGCTCGCCGCCGTGCACCAGCGTGGTCAGTTCCTCGGCCAGCGAACGCTGAGCGGAACGCGCCTGCGGACGCTCCTCGGTCAGCTTCTCCAGCTCTTCGAGCTCCTCGGGGCTCTTGAAGCTGAGGATGCGCATGTACCGCGAGATGTCCCGGTCGTCCGCGTTCAGCCAGAACTGGTAGAAGGCGTACGGAGTCGTCATCTCGGCGTCCAGCCAGACGGCGCCGCTCTCGGACTTGCCGAACTTCGTCCCGTCCGCCTTCACCATCAGCGGCGTCGCCAGCGCGTGCACCGAGGCGCCCGGCTCCAGGCGGTGGATCAGGTCGAGGCCCGCCGTGAGGTTGCCCCACTGGTCGCTGCCGCCCTGCTGCAAGGTGCAGTTGTAGCGCCGGTACAGCTCCAGGAAGTCCATGCTCTGGAGCAGCTGGTAGCTGAACTCGGTGTAGCTGATGCCCTCGTCGGACTCCAGCCGCCGGGCGATGGAGTCCTTCGTGAGCATCTTGTTGACCCGGAAGTGCTTGCCGATGTCCCGCAGGAACTCGATCGCGGACATGCCCGCGGTCCAGTCCAGGTTGTTCACCATGACCGCGGCGTTGTCGCCCTCGAAGGAGAGGAACGGCTCGATCTGCGACCGCAGCCGCGACACCCAGGCGGCGACCGTCTCCGGGTCGTTCAGCGTGCGCTCCGCGGTCGGCCGCGGGTCACCGATCTGACCCGTGGCCCCGCCCACCAGGGCGAGCGGACGGAGCCCGGCCTGCTGGAGCCGGCGCATGGTGAGGACCTGGACCAGGTGCCCGACGTGGAGACTGGCCGCGGTGGGGTCGTAGCCGCAATAGAACGTGACCGGACCGTCCGCGAGAGCCTTGCGCAGTGCGTCCTCGTCAGTGGACTGGGCGAACAGCCCGCGCCACTTCAGCTCGTCGACGATGTCCGTCACGGTTCCGTGTCTCCTCTACTCCGTGTATCGAATGGCAGCTGTCAGTCTAGGTGGGTCATACGCCGAGACTGACCGAGCTCATGTTGAAATCCGGGATCCGCAGGGCCGGCATGGCGGCCCTGGTGAACCAGTCGCCCCACTCACGCGGCAGCGTCTTCTCCGTACGGCCCGCTTCTGTGGCCCGCGACAGCAGATCGACGGGCGACTCGTTGAACCGGAAGTTGTTCACCTCGCCGACGACCTCGCCGTCCTCGACGAGGTACACCCCGTCGCGGGTCAGCCCGGTCAGCAGCAGCGTCGCCGGATCGACCTCCCGGATGTACCACAAGCAGGTCAGCAGCAGGGCCCGGCCGGTCGTCGCCGCGACCATCTCCTCCAGGGAGCGCTCACCGCCGGCGTCGAGCAGCAGATTGTCGATGGCCGGGGCGACCGGCAGCCCCGTCAGGCCCGCCGAGTGCCGCGTCGTCGTCAGACACTCCAGCCTGCCGTCCTTCATCCAGTCCGTCGGCGCGAGCGGCAGACCGTTGTCGAAGACCGAGCCGCCGTCCCCGGACGCGTGGGCGATCACGAACGGCGCGGATTCGAGACCCGGCGCGTGCGGGTCGCTGCGCAGGGTCAGCGGCAGCCCGGACAGCGTCTCGCCGAGCCGCGTCCCCCCGCCCGGCTTGGAGAAGACCGTCCGGCCCTCGGCGGCATCCCGGGCGGTCGACGACCACAGCTGGTAGATCAGCAGATCGGCGACGGCCGTCGGCGGCAGCAGCGTCTCGTACCGCCCGGCGGGCAGCTCGATACGGCGCTCCGCCCAGCGCAGCCGCTGCGCGAGCTCCGCGTCCAGCGCCGCCGGGTCGACATCCTTGAAGTCCCGGGTGGAGCGGCCCGCCCAGGCCGAACGGGAACGGTCGGGGGACTTGGCGTTCAGCTCCAGCGTGCCGTTCGGCTGGTCGTGACGCAGCCGCAGCCCCGTCGACGTACCGACGTACGTCGAGGTCATCTCGTGGTTGGCGAAGCCGTACAGCTCACGGCCCCCGGCCCGGGCCCGGGCGAAGGCGTCCCCGAGCGACGGGGCGAAGTCGGCGAACACGTCGGCGCCCGTCTCGGCCGGGGCGTCGGTGAAGTCGGGGGAGACCGGAACCCCGGAGACCAGCGGCTGGGCGTCCTCGGCAGGACCGGCTCCCCGTGCGGCGGCCTCGGCGGCGCGGACGAGCGGTTCCAGGTCGTCGGCGGTGACGGCCGAGCGGGAGACCACGCCGGATGCCGTGCCCTCGGCGCCGTCGACCGTGGCGATGACGGTGAGCGTCCGCCCCCGGGTCACCCCGTTCGTGGTGAGCGCGTTGCCGGCCCAGCGCAGATTGGCTGAGGAGCTCTCGTCGGCGATGACGACGCACCCGTCGGCGGTGGAGAGACCGAGGGCCCGCTCGACGATCTCGTACGGCTTGCTGACCCGGCTCATCGTCCGGCCTCCTGCGTGGTGTTGAGGATGTTCACGCCTCGGAAAAGGGCTGAGGGGCAGCCGTGCGAGACAGCCGCGACCTGGCCCGGCTGGGCCTTGCCGCAGTTGAAGGCGCCGCCCAGGACGTACGTCTGCGGGCCGCCGACCTTCTCCATCGAGCCCCAGAAATCGGTGGTCGTCGCCTGGTAGGCGACATCGCGGAGCTGACCGGCGAGCTTGCCGTTCTCGATCCGGAAGAAGCGCTGCCCGGTGAACTGGAAGTTGTAGCGCTGCATGTCGATCGACCACGACCGGTCACCGACCACGTAGATCCCGCGCTCCACCCCGCCGATCAGATCCTCGGTGGACAGCCCGCCGGGGTCCGGCGCCAGCGACACGTTCGCCATGCGCTGGACGGGCACATGGCCGGGCGAGTCCGCGTACGCGCACCCGTTGGACCGGCCCAGACCCGTCAGCTTCGCGATCCGGCGGTCCAGCTGGTAGCCCACGAGCGTCCCGTCCTTCACCAGGTCCCACGACTGCGCCTCGACGCCCTCGTCGTCGTACCCGATGGTCGCGAGCCCGTGCTCGGCGGTACGGTCGCCCGTCACGTTCATGACGGGGGAGCCGTACGTCAGCTTGCCGAGCTGGTCGAACGTGGCGAACGAGGTCCCCGCGTACGCCGCCTCGTACCCCAGCGCGCGGTCCAGCTCGGTGGCGTGGCCGATCGACTCGTGGATGGTCAGCCACAGATTGGACGGGTCGACGACCAGGTCGTACGTCCCCGCCTCGACGCTCGGCGCCCGCATCTTCTCGGCGAGCAGCCCCGGAATGCGCTCCAGCTCGGCGTCCCAGTCCCAGCCGGTGCCCGTCAGGTACTCCCAGCCACGCCCGACCGGCGGCGCGATGGTCCGCATCGAGTCGAACTCACCGGTCGTCCCGTCCACGGCGACCGCAGTGAACTGCGGATGCAGCCGCACCCGCTGCTGCGTGGTGACGGTGCCCGCGGTGTCCGCGTAGAACTTGTTCTCGTGGACGGTCATCAGGGAGGCGTCCACATGCGCGACCCCGTCCGCGCCCAGAAGCCGGCTGCTCCACTCGGCGAGCAGACCCGCCTTCTCCTCGTCCGGTACGGAGAACGGGTCGGTCTCGTACGCCGAGACCCACGTCCGCTCACCGTGCGAGGGCTCGTCGGCCAGCTCCACCCGCTCGTCCGAGCCGGCCGACGCGATCACCTTCGCCGACAGCTTGGCCATCGCCACGGCCTGCGAAGCCACCTTCGCCGCGGCGTCCATGGTCAGATCCACCCCGGACGCGAACCCCCAGGCCCCGCCGTGCACGACCCGTACCGCGTACCCGAGGTCGGTGGTGTCCGACGAACCGGACGGCCGGGCGTCACGGAGACGCCAGCTCGCGCTGCGCACCCGCTCGAACCGGAAATCGGCGTGCACCGCGCCGAGCGCGCGGGCGCGTGCGAGCGCCGCGTCGGCGAGGGCACGCAGCGGCAGGGCCAGGAATGACTGATCTACCTCGTGGGCCACGTGGGCCTCCCCTTCTCCACCTCTGCACAATGTCCCAGCAGTGAATCATGGTGGGTGCGGCCGCTCGGGGCCTTCGCTTTTCGCTGTCCGGTTTCCTTGCCCCGCGCCGTTCTGTAGGAACCCCACAGAGCCCACCCGGCGGCGCTGTCAGAGGGCGATTCTCCGTACGCGTCGCGGTACCGATAGGTTTTCGATGTACCAGACCGCCAAGGAAAGGGTGATCCGTTGAGCCGCTCGGTTCTCGTCACCGGAGGAAACCGGGGCATCGGCCTCGCCATCGCCCGCGCTTTCGCCGACAACGGCGACAAGGTCGCGATCACCTACCGCTCCGGCGAGCCCCCGAAGGAACTCACCGAGGCGGGCTGCCTGGCCGTCCGTTGCGACATCACGGACACCGAGCAGGTGGAGCAGGCCTACAAGGAGATCGAGGAGAAGCACGGTCCTGTCGAGGTACTGGTCGCCAACGCCGGTATCACCAAGGACCAGTTGCTGATGCGGATGTCCGAGGACGACTTCACGTCGGTACTCGACACCAACCTCACCGGCACCTTCCGGGTCGTCAAGCGCGCCAACCGCGCCATGCTGCGCGCCAAGAAGGGCCGCGTCGTCCTGATCTCCTCCGTCGTGGGCCTCCTCGGCTCCGCGGGACAGGCGAACTACGCCGCTTCCAAGGCGGGCCTCGTCGGCTTCGCCCGGTCGCTGGCCCGTGAGCTCGGCTCGCGGAACATCACTTTCAACGTCGTCGCGCCCGGGTTTGTCGACACCGACATGACCCAGGCGCTCACCGAGGAGCAGCGCAAGGCCATCGTCGCCCAGGTGCCGCTCGGCCGCTACGCGCAGCCCGGGGAGATCGCCGCAGCGGTGCGCTTCCTCGCCTCCGACGACGCGTCGTACATCACTGGAGCCGTCATCCCCGTTGACGGCGGATTGGGCATGGGTCACTGATCACCATGAGCGGAATTCTCGACGGCAAGCGCATCCTCATCACGGGTGTGCTGATGGAGTCGTCCATCGCTTTCCACGCCGCGAAGGTGGCCCAGGAGCAGGGCGCCGAGGTCATTCTGACCGCCTTCCCCCGGCCCACGCTGACCGAACGCATCGCCAAGAAGCTGCCCAAGCCGGCGAAGGTCATCGAGCTGGACGTCACCAACGACGAGCACCTCGACCGCCTCGCCGGCCTGGTCCGTGACGAGCTCGGTTCGCTCGACGGCGTCGTGCACTCCATCGGCTTCGCGCCGCAGGACGCGCTCGGCGGCAACTTCCTCAACACCCCGTTCGAGTCGGTCGCCACGGCGATGCACGTCTCGGCGTTCTCGCTGAAGTCGCTGGCCATGGCCTGCAAGCCGCTGATGAGCGACGGCGGCTCGATCGTCGGTCTCACCTTCGACGCGCAGTACGCCTGGCCGCAGTACGACTGGATGGGCCCGGCCAAGGCCGCGCTGGAGGCCACCTCCCGCTACCTCGCCCGTGACCTGGGCAAGGACGGCCTGCGCTGCAACCTGATCTCCGCCGGACCGCTCCGCTCGATGGCCGCCAAGTCCATCCCCGGTTTCTCGGACCTCGCGGACGTCTGGAACCACCGCTCCCCGCTGGCGTGGGACATGGCCGACCCGGAGCCGGCCGGCCGCGGTATCGTCGCGCTGCTCTCGGACTTCTTCCCGAAGACGACGGGCGAGATCATCCACGTCGACGGTGGCGTGCACATGATGGGCGCCTGACCTTTCGCGCCTGACGGCCGCGTACCGCTTCCCGGTTTCCCCGGCGGCGCTGCGCGGCCGTCGTGCGTCGGGGGCGGGGGCCGCGCAGCCTCAAGTCGAAAAGACGGTCGATCCACCGCAGAATGTGGAGGAACCGGACTTTTGGTCAGGCTGCGGGGAGGAGAGCGCTGTGCACCCCACACGTCGCCGAACCTCGGCCCTGCTGGCCGCAGCGGCCGCCGTCGCCGGACTCGTCGCCCCTGTCGGTGTCTACGCGGCGAACCGGGCCGGCTCCGGAGCCGCCGCCCCCCTCGCCCCCACCCCGGAGCCCGCGGGCTCCGAATGCCGTACGTCGGTCGAGGGCTCCCGCGTCATCGCGTACTGCCACAACCCGTACCCCTCCATCGACCTGGTGCGGCTCCACACCGAGTGCGACCGCTGGTGGGACGTCGACGCGGACGGCAGGGCGGTCGCGGTCGGGCCGGGCGAGACCGTGCGGCTGGCCGACCGCTGCTGGAAAGAGGTCGCATCGGCGTGGGTCAGCCACCACCCCGGTTCCTGATCCAGCCTGATCCGGACGGAAGACCCCCGCCTGCGCGGCGCACCGCTCAGACCCGGTCCACCAAGCAGCTCAGCGCGTGGCTCGCGGCCTCCGCCGCGGCCGTCTCGGCGTCGCCGGACCGGATCGCCTCCACCAGCCGCGCGTGGTCCATGTGCTTCTCCGGGCGCAGCTCGGGACCGACGTCGTCGCGGAGGTAGTCGCGCAGCAGATCACCCAGATCGGCGTAAAGCTCCGTCAGTACGTCGTTGTGCGAGGCGGCGACCACGGCCAGGTGCAGGGTCGCGTCGGCCGCGACGAACGCCTCCGCGTCTCCCGACGCCCAGGCCTCCTCGCGCCGCGCCATCAGCGCGTCGAGCTGCCGCAGATCCCGTTCCGTGCGCCGGACGGCGGCCAGCCGGGCCGCCGACGACTCCAGCGTCGAACGCAGCTCGGCGACGTGGCGGGGATCGGCGGAGGCGAACCGCCGGTGCATCACGCCGGCCAGCTCGCTCGTGGCGACGACATAGGTGCCGGACCCCTGCCGGATGTCCAGCAGGCCGTTGTGCGCGAGCGCGCGCACCGCCTCGCGGACGGTGTTGCGGGCCACCCCCAGCTGTTCGACCAGCTCGGGTTCGGTGGGGATCCGCGAACCCACGGGCCACTCGCCGGAAGTGATCTGATTCCTCAGCTGGGCAATCACCTGATCGGCGAGTGCCGAACGCCGCGGAGACGTCAGCGCCATGATGCTCCTTGTTCGTGATTGGACAACCAATCATCCCATGATTCTATGATGGTCGACATGCCCGACAACGAGACACGGACCCCGACCCTCTCCGATGCCCCCGCCGCGACCGAGCGGCCGACGGCCGAGCGTAAACCGCCCGGACAGCGGACCGCGGGCCCCGCCCCCTGGCTGCTGCGCCTGGTCATGGTCGGACTCGTCCTCGCCGCGCTCAACCTCCGCCCCGCCATCACCAGCCTCGGCGCCCTCCTGGAGGAGGTACGGGACGGGCTGGGCATGAGCGGCAGCGTCGCCGGTGTCCTCACCTCCGTGCCACCGTTCTGCTTCGCCCTCTTCGGCATCATGGCGCCCCGGCTCGCCCGCCGCTTCGGGGCCGGCGCGGTCGTCTGCGCGGGCATGGCCGCCATCGCCGCGGGCCTGGCGATCCGCCCCTTCGTCGGCGGCACGGCCGGGTTCCTCGCGGCCAGCGCCCTCGCGCTCATGGGCATCGCCGTCAGCAACATCCTGATGCCGGTGATCGTCAAGCGCTGGTTCCCCGACCGCGTCGGCACCATGACCGGCCTCTACTCCATGGCCCTGGCCCTGGGCACCGCGCTGGCCGCGGCGGTCACCGTGCCCATGACGGACGCGCTCGGCGGCAGTTGGAAGGCCGGGCTGGCGATCTGGGCCGCGCTCGCCGCCGCCGCGGTCCTGCCGTGGATTCCCCTCGTACGGGACCGGGGCAACGCACCGGGACAGGCCACCGCCCCCCGGCCGCAGGAGGACGCCCCGGCCCTCCGGATCACCCGCAGCAGGACCGGCTGGGCGCTCGCCTCCTTCTTCGGCCTCCAGGCCACCGCCGCGTACATCACCATGGGGTGGATGCCGCAGATCTTCCGCGACGCCGGGGTCTCGGCGGGCACCGCGGGCGTCCTGCTCGCGGTGACCATGGCGATGGGGGTGCCGCTCGCCTTCGTCATCCCGCGGGTCGCCTCGCGCATGCGGAACCAGGGCCCGATCGCCGTCTTCCTGGGTATCTGCGGCCTCATCGGCTACGCGGGCCTCTATCTCGCCCCCGCGGGCGGCGCCTGGGCCTGGGCCCTGCTGCTCGGCATCGCCAACTGCGCCTTCCCGCTCGCGCTCACGATGATCGGCATGCGCTCGCGCACCGGCGCCGGCGTGGTCAGGCTGTCGGCCTTCGCCCAGTCCACCGGCTATCTGATCTCGATCCCCGGCCCGCTGCTCGTCGGCGTGCTCTACCAGCACAGCGGCGGCTGGGGGCTGCCGATCGGCCTGATGGCGGCCCTCATGCTGCCGCAGATGGTGGCGGGCGTACTCGCCGGACGGGACCGGACGATCGAGGACGAATGCTGAGATGCGAGACTGAAGCCATGTCTCCTGTGCTCGACCCGAACCCCCAGAACGGTCAGAAGAAGCTTCTCCTCGTCTTCGGGGCGATGCTGCTCATCACGGTGATCATCGGTGTGATCGCCTCCCTCGCCTCCCCGTGACGTGACCACGCGCCAGGGGGTGGGGGTAACACCACCATCCCCTAGGGGGCCAGGGTCAGGGTGAAGTGGGTGGGTCACCGGATGGGAACGGCGCCGCCGGGTCCGTAGGTTCGGGGGTATCGAACCGAAGACCCACGGAGGCGACATGCCGGCCCGTACGCACACCCGGTCCACCACCCCCGCGTCCGACAGCGTCGAGGTACGGCTGCCGTGGTGGGCCGTCGCGCTGCCCGCGCTCGCGTTCGCCGCCCTCCTGCTGCTGAATCGTGGGGCCGGGGGAGGCGAGCGCAGCCACCGGTGATCCGGCGCTCGGCCGGCTGCTCGCGCGCATCATGGACCTGCTCTCCCGCTGACGCCCGCCCGGTGGGCCGGACGAGTGGTTCACCCGCACCGGGGGAGCACGCCAACACCCTGCGCCGGGAGGCACATTTCGTGCGAAGCTGAGGTGTATGAGCGTCGATACACCTCGCAGGATCGTCCTTCTCAGGCATGCAAAAGCGGAATGGTCGCAGGAGTCCGACCACGAGCGCCCCCTGGCGGAACGCGGCCGCAAGGACGCGCCCGTCGCGGGCCGCAAGCTCGCCGATTCCGGCATCGACTTCGATCTGGCCCTGTGCTCGACCGCCGTCAGGACACGCGAGACCTGGAAGCTCGCGGTCCACGAGTTCCCGCACCGTCCCAGGACCGTGTACGAGGAGAGGCTGTACGACGCCTCCCTCGGAGAACTGATCGCCGTGTTCAACGAGACTCCCGACGACGTACGCAACCTCCTGGTCATCGGCCACAACCCCGGCATGCACGCCGCCGTGGACGCCCTCTCGGGCTCGGCGGCCGGAGACGCCCTGGCGAGAGTGGCCCGGGACGGGTTCCCGACCGCCGCCTACGGCGTCGTCGAGTTCACCGGCACCTGGAAGTCGCTGGAGCACGGTGTGGGCAAGCTGGTCGAATACTGGACGCCGAACGACTGAGTGCGGGACAAGAAGGGAAGGGACCCAGGGGGGGGGGCGGGCACGGGGGCCTCCCCCTTTCTTTTCCCCTTCCGTGGCCTGACCCCCTTGGG
>NZ_JBWKLF010000001.1:1287197-1304148 GCF_056430475.1 Streptomyces sp. NPDC045968
GGAGGCCGAGGAAAAAGAGGGGAGGGGGGAGAGAAGAAGGGGGGACGCCCCCCTAACCCCCCCCCCCCCCGGGGCCCTTCCCTGTGCCGTCCCCGCTCAGTCGATCAGACCCTCGGCGGCCTCGACCTCTTCGACCTCTTCGCGCGTGATGCCGAGCAGATACAGCACCGTGTCCAGGAAGGGGACGTTCACCGCCGTGTGCGCGGCCTCGCGCACGACCGGCTTGGCGTTGAAGGCCACACCGAGCCCGGCCGTGTTCAGCATGTCCAGGTCGTTGGCACCGTCACCGATCGCCACGGTCTGGGCGAGCGGCACCCCTGCCTGCTCGGCGAAACTCCGCAGCAGCCGTGCCTTGCCGGCCCGGTCCACCACATCGCCGACGACCCGGCCGGTGAGCTTCCCGTCGACGACCTCCAGCGTGTTGGCCGAGGCGAAATCGAGGCCGAGACGTTCCTTCAGGTCGTCCGTGACCTGCGTGAATCCGCCGGAGACGACGCCCACTTGGTAGCCGAGGCGCTTCAGCGTACGGATCAGGGTGCGGGCGCCGGGCGTCAGCCGCACCTCGGCCCGCACCTTGTCCACCACCGACACATCGAGCCCCGCGAGCAGCGCGACCCGCGCGTGCAGCGACTGCTCGAAGTCGAGCTCGCCCCGCATCGCCTGCTCGGTCACGGCCGCGACCTCGTCCTCACAGCCCGCGTGGGCCGCGAAGAGCTCGATCACCTCGTCCTGGATGAGCGTGGAGTCCACGTCCATGACGACCAGGCGCTGCGCCCGGCGGCTCAGCCCGGCCGATACGACCGCGACGTCGACACCGATCTTCGCGGCCTCCGGCGCCAGCGCGGTCCGCAGGTCCGCGGTGCCCGTGCCGGACACGGCGAACTCGACGGCGGTCACCGGGTACTTCGCCAGCCGGAAGATCCGGTCGATGTTGCCACCGGTCGACGTGATCCTGGCCGCTATGGCGGCGGTCGACTCCGCGGTGAGCGGGTGTCCGAGCACGGTCACATGGGAACGGCCGTAACCACGGGGCCGGTTGTCGCCCGTGCCGGAGATGATCTCGGCCTGCAGCTTCAGCGAATCGGCCCAGCTGTGCACGGTCGCCCGCAGGTCGCCCTCGGTGGTACCGCCCGCGGTCGGGGCGGTGACCAGGGCGCACAGGACGATCCGGCCACGGGTGACGACCTGCTCGATGTCCACGACATCGACGGAGTACGCGGCGAGTGTGTCGAAGAGTCCTGCGGTGATCCCGGGACGGTCCTTCCCGAAGATCTTCACGAGAAGGGTGGGTTCGTCGATGCCCTGACGGGACTCAGGGAGCTCAGGAGACGAGGGAGACTGAGGTGGCTGAGATGCGCTCATGGTGCTCCCACCGTATCGGTCCCGATCCCGCCGCCGACCGCCCGTCCCGCCACCCGGACAATCGAGGCCCCCGGCCGGCTGCGCGGCAGGCTCGGCCGTACTCGTGCGTGATTGTCACCTTTCGCGCTCGTTTCGCCCGAGTCGGCGGTCAGACGGCGCAGGTCTCTGCGCGGTCTTCACTCCGCCCGGCTTTCCGATCGGTGACTGCTCCTGGAATAGTTCCCCACGATGTTCAGCATCCCTGGACTCCCTGTGACGGGAGTCTCTCGGGGGACAACTAGTGGGGCGCGGAGTGCCGGAACTCGTACTGGAATTGAATGGCAGGACCTGGACGCTCGATCCGTCCAGGTCGTACACCCTCGGACGTGATCCGCAGGGTGATCTCATGGTCGACGACGCCAGGGTGTCGTGGCGGCACGCCACGATCAGCTGGGGGGGCCGCAGTTGGTTCATCGAGGACCACGGCAGCACCAACGGCACCTACGTGCAGGGCCAACGGATTCACCAGATGGAGATCGGGCCCGGCTCGGCGGTACACCTGGGCAACGCCACCGACGGACCGCGGCTCAGCCTCAGCGCCGCCGCCGCCGACCTCTACAGCGGTCAGGCCGCGGGCGCCCAGCAGGCCCCCGTACACCCTCCGCAGGGCGGGCCGGCCGGGCCCGACCCGGCCCAGTACCCCCAGCAGGCGTGGCAGCAGCAGGCCCAGCAGGGACACGCCCAGCCGCAGGTCCCGCATCAGCAGGGCATGCAGAAGGCGCCCGCGGCGGGCGGCCCCGGCGGTGTCCCCGGGGCCCAGCCGGTGTACGGAGACCGCAGCCCCACGACGTTCCACCAGCTGGACCTCGGCCGGGTGATGCGCATCGGCCGTGCGCTGGAGAACGAGCTGGTCGTCTCCGACCTCCAGGTCTCCCGCCACCACGCCGAGTTCCACGCGACGCCCGACGGCCGCTTCGAGATCCGCGACCTCGGATCGCACAACGGCACGTACGTCAACGGCCAGCCGCTCAACAAGTCCGGGTCCGCCCTCATCGGCCCGAACGACATCGTCGGCGTCGGTCACTCGACCTTCCGGCTGGTCGGCGACCGGCTCGAGGAGTTCGTCGACACCGGTGAGGTCTCCTTCGCCGCCCGTCACCTCACGGTCACGGTCGACGGCGGCAAGCAGATCCTCCAGGACGTCTCGTTCGGCGTCCCGGAGAAGTCGCTGATCGGCGTCATCGGCCCGTCCGGCTCCGGAAAGTCCACCCTGCTCAAGGCGCTCACCGGCTACCGGCCCGCCAACCAGGGCGATGTCCTCTACGACAACCGGAATCTGTACAAGCAGTTCGCCGAGCTGCGCCAGCGCATCGGTCTGGTCCCGCAGGACGACATCCTGCACAAGGAACTCACCGTCACCCGCGCCCTGAAGTACGCGGCCAAGCTCCGCTTCCCCGCGGACACCACCGAGGCCGAGCGCCAGGCCCGCATCCTGGAAGTCCTCGCCGAGCTCAAGCTCGACATCCACAAGGACAAGAAGGTCACCTCACTCTCCGGTGGCCAGCGCAAGCGCGTCTCCGTGGCCCTGGAGCTGCTCACCAAGCCCTCGCTGATCTTCCTGGACGAGCCGACCTCCGGTCTCGACCCGGGCATGGACCGCGACGTCATGCAGCTGCTGCGCGGCCTCGCCGACGACGGCCGTACGGTCCTCGTCGTCACGCACTCCGTGGCCGAGCTGGCCATCTGCGACAAGCTCCTGGTGATGGCGCCGGGCGGCTCGGTCGCCTACTTCGGACCGCCGGAGGAGGCGCTCAACTTCTTCGGCTACACCACGTGGGCCGACGTCTTCTCCGCGTTCGAGAACTACCGCGACTACGACTGGGCGGGACGCTGGCGGGGCTCGCAGCACTACCAGATGTACGCGGCGGACATCGACGCGGTCGCCGCACAGTCCGTACACATGCCGCCCCCGCAGCAGATGCGCCCGCCGAAGCCGCAGGGCTGGGCGACGCAGCTGTGGACGCTGATCCGCCGCTACACCTCGGTGATCGCGTCCGACAAGGGCTTCATGGGCCTGATGGTGATCCTGCCCGCGGTGCTGGGCATCGTCAGTGTGGTCATCCCTGCCGACTTCGGCCTGGCGCCGCCCACACCGCCGTCCCGGTTCAACGGCGACGCCGGAACGATCATGTTGATCCTGGCGGTCGGCATGTGCTTCTCCGGCGCGGCCAACTCCGTACGAGAGCTGATCAAGGAACGGGTCATCTACGAGCGCGAGCGGGCCACCGGCCTCTCCCGCTCCGCCTACCTGATGTCCAAGGTGATCGTCCTCGGAGTGATCACGGCCATCCAGGGCGTCATCATCTGCGGCATCGGCTTCGCCACCCGCGACCTGCCGGCCGAGGGCCTGATCATGCCGCCGGCCGTCGAGCTCTGCGTCACGATCATCGCGCTCGGTTTCACCTCGATGATGTTCGGCCTGGTCATCTCCTCACTGGTGAAGACCTCCGAGAAGACGATGCCGCTGCTCGTCATGTTCGCGATCGTCCAGGTCGTCTTCACCGGCATCCTCTTCCAGGTGTACGGCTCGCCCGGCCTGGAGCAGTTCGCCTGGCTCATGCCCTCGCGCTGGGCCATCGCCGCCGCGGGCTCGACGCTCGACCTGGCCCACCTCATGCCGCCGTGGGACCAGAAGAACCCCACGGACCTGGACCCGCTGTGGGAGAGCACGGCCGGCCAGTGGGGGATGAACATCTCGGTGCTGCTGTTCATCGGCATCGTCTGCGGCTTCGCGGTCGCGCGACTGCTGCGCCGCCACGAGCCGGAGGTCATGCGCAAGTAGCGCACCCTGCCGCACGCACGCACGCACGCACGGACGCCGGAGGGCGGCACCCCGCACGGGGTGCCGCCCTCCGGCGCATGTCCGGTTCCGACCAGGTGTCGGTCAGTACGCGCTGTTGACGTTGTCGATCGAGCCGTACTTGTCCGCGGCGTAGTTGGCCGCGGCCGTGATGTTGGCGACCGGGTCGTACTGGTCCTTGGGCGTGCCGGCGACGTGGTAGAAGTCGAACGTCGGCTTGATGACCTGCAGCAGGCCCTTGGACGGGACACCGTTGATGGCGTTGATGTCCCAGTTGTTGATGGCACGCGGGTTGCCGCTGGACTCACGCATGATGTTCTTGTGCAGCCCGTGGTACGTGCCGGGGATGCCCTTGTCCTTCATGATCGCGAGGGCCTCGCGGATCCAGCCGTCCAGGTTGTTGGCATAGACGGGCTTACGGGCGACGCTGCGGCTCGCAGCCTCGGAGGAGCGCTTCTTGGCGTCGGCCTTCGCCTTCGCGGCGGCAGCGGCCTTGGCCTTGGCGTCCGCGGCGGCTTCGGCCTTCGCCTTCGCCTGAGCGGCGGTCTTCGCCTTGGCGGCGGCGGCCTTGGCCCGGGCGGCGTCGGCGGCCTTCACCAGGCTTTCGGCGGTGGAGTGCTGCTCGATAATGCTGGCCTGCACGGTCTTGGCCTGCGGGGCACCTGCCGCGGAGGCGAAGACGACCGGAGCGGCGGACAGGGCCTGGGTGCTGGTTTCGGCGCCGGCTTCGGCGGGAACGAGGGAGAACGCGAGGGCAGCCGCGCCAAGCGCGGAGACTCCGGCGACGGAGAGCTTCTGGGTCTTGTTCAGGCGACGGCTACGGCCGGGAGTGCTGGACGCGAACATGCAGACGTACCTCTTCGAATAGCAGGTGTCCTCACGGAGGACGAAGACGGGAGCGCCGCAGTGCGCATCTCCGTCGGGGACGAGTGCAATTCTTAGCGCCAGCAAAATGCTGTGGCAAAGGTGTGACGTACGAAGCCGGGTAGTGGATCAGGTGCCCGCTCTGCCCGGCTTGCCCGCACTCATGCCTGCATGATTGCCCCTTTTGTATCCACTAGTGGTCTTCGTAAGTGACGTGGGTTATATGCGGGGGCTCACACGGGGCCCCCTGTGAACTCACCGGATGTTGCTTCAGCAATGCGGAGCGTGAGGCCCCTTGGCCGGCTCATCCGGCAGCAGGAGATGGACGTCCCCGAACTCGTGCCAGAGGTAGGACCGCCGCAGCGCCTCCGCGTATCCGCGCCGCAGCGCCTCCCGGCCCGCGATCGCCTCCAGCATCAGCAGATGCGAGGCCTCCGGCTCGTGCAGCCCGGTCAGCAGCCCGTCCACCGCCCGCACCCCCCGCTGCGGCGTCACCACTAGACCGGTCCAGCCTTCGGCCGCCCGTACGACCCCGTCCGCCCCCACCGACGACTCCAGGGCCCGCACCGCCGTCGTCCCCACCGCGACGACCCGCCCGCCGCCCGCCCGCGCCGCGTTCACCAGCCACGCCGTCGCGGCCGGAACCGAGAACCACTCCGGGTACGGGGGCTCGTGCGCCTCCGCCGAAGCCACCCCCGTATGCAGCGACAGCGGGGCGAACTGCACTCCACGGCTCACCAGCGAGGCCACCAGGGGCGCGGTGAAGGGCCGCGCGGCGCTGGGCATCTCCGCCGAACCCCTCCCGTCCCGCGAGGGCACGGCGAACACCGTCTGGTACGCGGACAGCGGCTGATCCCGCTCCGTGTACCCGTACCGGATCGGGCGCCCGTACCGCCGCAGCAGCTCCGGTACGTCGAACGGCACCCGCGCCCACCAGAGCCGGGCCGCCGCCGGTGGGCCCAGCGGCTCCTCCAGTACGAGCTCGTGCCCGCCCGGCAGCCGAACCCGCGCCCCCCGCGGCCCACCCTGCCGCGGGCCCGTCGCCCCCGCGCCGTCCGGCCGCCGCAGCTCCACGGACCACCGCCCGTCCTCACCACGGGTCGAGAAGTGCACCACGATCCGCTCACCGCCCACCCGGCCGTTCACCGCGGCCGGCAGCGTCGTCGACGTGTTGACCACCAGCACGTCCCCGGCCCGCAGCTGCCCGGGCAGCTCCCGGAACGCATGGTGCGAGACCGCGCATCCCCGGGACACGAGCAGCCGTACGTCGTCACGCCCCGCGCCCCGCTGCTCGGCCGGTACCCGCGCCGACAGCTCATCGGGCACCCGAAGGGCCTCCAGCGCGCTCATCGCCCGGCCCCGGAAGGGCCGAGCAGCGACGCCGCCGCATACCGCCCGCTCGCCGGCCGCTTCTCCAGCAGCCGGAGGAACGCCGGAGCCACACTCTCTGGAAGCGGCCTCGGAGCGTCGTCCCCGGGCACCGCCGCCGTATAGAGCTCCGTCCGCATGTCCCCGGGGTCCACCGCCCACACCCGCAGCCCCGGTTCCTCCTCACCCAGCACAGCCGCCAGCTGGTCGAGCGCCGCCTTCGACGCCCCGTAACCGCCCCAGGTCTCGTACGGCTCCGCCGCCGCGTCCGAGCTCACCATCACCACGGCCCCCGCCGCCGAGGCCCGCAGCAGCGGCAGCGCCTCCTGCACCAGACCGAGCGCCGCCACCACATTGGTCTCCAGGGCCAGCCGCAGCCCGTCCAGCGCGAGCGCCTCCAGACGTACGAGCGGCTCGGCCCCCAGCGCGCTCGCATTGCTCACCACCAGATCCAGCGCGCCCAGCTCCCCGGCCGCGGTAACCAGGTCCCGGCGGTGCGCCGCGTCCGTGACGTCCCCGGGCACGGCCACCACCCGGGTCCCGTACCCGCTGCCCAGCTCCCGGGCCGTCTCCTCCAGCGCCCCGGCCGTCCTGGCGTCCAGCACCAGATCCCAGCCCTGCCCGGCGAGCTCCGCACCCAGCGCACGCCCCAGCCCCCTGGAAGCACCCGTGATCAACGCGACCGGCATGACAACCGTCCCCTCGAAACGTCGGCCTTCACCGGGCGACCCCCGGCGAAACCAACGTAGGAACAGCACCCCGCCCCGCGCCTCGTCCGCGAGCCGCACCGCGTCCCCGCACTTCGGCCTAGGACGTGTCCGCTACGTCTCGTCCGGCCCGCAACGTCCCGCACGCACGCCCGCGGCGTTGGCCAAAAGCCCTGGTAGAGGAGGTATCAGGGCTTCCGGCCGCCTTGCGACCGCATGCACCGGACGCCGCCCTTCGGGCGGACGACGCTGTTGTGCGGACACTCCCGGCCCGACCGGTCCTAGGACCCCCCGCGTCCTCCCGCCGAAAGTCCTAGTCCCCCCGCCCGGACACCGGCCGTCCACAGCCCGATACGGCTGTCGCACCCCGCCGGTACGGTGAGCGCATGAGTCATCGCCCACCGTCGGGCCTCGCCGCGGTGAGTGCCGCGCTGCTCGCCATGAGCCGGCATCTCGAAATGCGTGACGTCCTCAAGACGATCGTCGCCTCGGCCCGTGAACTGCTCGACGCCGAGTACGCGGCCCTGGGCGTCCCCGACGACCACGGCGGCTTCGCCCAGTTCGTCGTCGACGGAGTCAGCGACGAACAGTGGAAGGCCATCGGCCCGCTGCCCAGGCAGCACGGCATCCTGGCCGCGATGCTCCACCAGGCGAAGCCCGAGCGGCTCGCGGACGTCCGCGAGGACCCCCGCTTCGAAGGCTGGCCCGACGCGCACCCGGACATGTCCGACTTCCTCGGCCTGCCCATCCAGGACGGCGACGAGATCATCGGCGCCCTCTTCCTCGCCAACAAGCGCTGCCCCAAACCGGCCGGCAGCTGCGGCTTCACCGCCGAGGACGAGGAGCTCCTGTCGATCCTCGCCCAGCACGCGGCGATCGCCCTCACCAACGCCCGGCTCTACGAACGAAGCCGTGAGCTCACCATCGCCGAGGAACGCTCGCGGCTGGCCCACGAGCTCCACGACGCCGTCAGCCAGAAGCTCTTCTCGCTCCGGCTGACCGCCCAGGCCGCCGCCGCCCTGGTCGACAGGGACCCCGCCCGCGCCAAGGACGAGCTCCAGCAGGTCGCCGCCCTCGCCGCGGAAGCCGTGGACGAACTGCGCGCCGCCGTCGTCGAGCTGCGCCCCGCCGCGCTCGACGAGGACGGCCTCGTCGCCACGCTCCGCACACAGATCCAGGTCCTGGACCGCGCCCACACCGCCCGGGTCACCTTCGCGAGCGCGGGAGTACGGGCGCTGCCCGCCGCCCAGGAGGAAGCACTGCTCCGGGTCTCCCAGGAAGCCCTGCACAACGCACTGCGCCACTCCGGCGCCACGCACGTCGCCGTCTCCCTGGTCCGGCACGACTCCGCCGCCGTCCTGCGGATCACCGACGACGGCAGCGGCTTCGACGCCGCGGCCGTCCGGCACGCGGGCCGCCACCTCGGCCTCGTGTCCATGCGCCACCGGGCCGGCAGCGTCGGCGGGAAGCTCAGCGTCGAATCGGCGCCCGGAAAGGGCACCACGATCAAGATGGAGGTGCCCTGTGGCTGACAAGACCATCAAGGTGCTGCTGGTCGACGACCACCAGGTGGTGCGCCGGGGCCTGCGCACCTTCCTGGAGGTCCAGGACGACATAGAGGTCGTCGGAGAGGCCGCGGACGGCGCCGAGGGTGTCGCCCGCACCGAGGAGCTGCGTCCCGACGTCGTCCTCATGGACATCAAGATGCCCGGCACGGACGGCATCGACGCCCTGCGCAAGCTGCGTGAGCTGGGCAACCCGGCCAAGATCCTGATCGTCACCAGCTTCACCGAACAGCGCACGGTCGTCCCCGCGCTGCGCGCCGGGGCCTCCGGCTACGTGTACAAGGACGTCGACCCGGACGCCCTGGCCGGAGCCATCCGCTCGGTCCACGCGGGCCACGTGCTGCTCCAGTCGGAGGTCGCCGGGGCGCTGCTCGCCCAGGACGAGGCGGGCAGCGGTACGGGCCGGGGGAGCACCCTCACCGAACGTGAGCGGGAAGTGCTCGGGCTGATCGCGGACGGCCGCTCCAACCGGGAGATCGCCCGGGCGCTGGTCCTCTCGGAGAAGACGGTCAAGACGCACGTCTCGAACATCCTGATGAAGCTGGACCTGGCCGACCGCACCCAGGCGGCGCTGTGGGCCGTCAGGCACGGGGCAGCCGGCTGAGGAGGGGGGCTCCGGGGCGTTCCATGGCGTGCCAACCCAAGCTCCGGCACCAACCCCAGCCCGTCCGGCGCCCAATCCAAGCCCGTCCGGCGTTTGAGGACGAACCCTTCATGCCCCGGGCCGGCGCCCAACCCAAGCCCGTCCGGCGTTTGAGGACGGACCCCTCGCGCACAGGACCGGCGCCCAAATCAAGCCCGTCCGGCGCTTGAGGACAAAACGGCCCCCGACCCCCGGGCACCCCCGCCCCGCCCGCCAACCGCTACCCCCGCCCCCTCTCCCCGTCCTCCACATACGCGTTGTACGCGGCCACCTGCGCCCGCCGAGCCACCCGCTCCACCGGCCTCAGCGCCTCCCCCCGCGCCGAGATCTCCGCCGCGGTCACCGCCCCGCCCGGCCCGTTCTCGTTCGCCACCGAAACCAGCAGCCCCACCCGCTGAGCCAGCTCCAGCACCCGCACCGCCCGCGGCGGGTACCCAGGCGCCAGCACCTCGCGCCCCCGCTCCGCCCGCGCCCGGTACGCGTCCACGGCAGCGTCCGCCACCGGCCCGGACCCCGCCACGTCCAGCCGGGCCAGCACCGCCGTCGCGTCCCGCAACGCTTCCGCCAGCTCCCGCTCGGCCTCTCCCAGCGACGGCACATCGGCGGGCGGCGCCTCCCGTACCGGCAGACAGCGCCACACCACCTCGACGTGCAGATCCCCTTCGGGCCCCACCTCACGTACCTCCGGCACGAGCCCGTACGGCACCCCGGAAGCCACCACGGCCTCCTCCGCCTCCAGTGCCCGCGCATTGAACTCCGGCGGCCCGCTCAGCCCCAGCGGATGCCCCGCCACCGGCAGCGCGACCCGGAAACCGGTCGCCCCCAGCGCCCGCAGCCGCCCGAGCGCCAGCGTCAGCCCGACCGGCCCCGCCTCACCGGGCACCCCCTCCACGCGGTGCACCGCGTCCTCACCGACAATCGCGAGCGCCGCATCGTCCGGCGATACGAGTCCCGCCACAAGCGCGTTTCCCCAGGCAGCGAAAAGCCCTGAGCGTGGTTCCGAAAGCATGGCGACAGCCTAGGGAATGCGCACCGGGCCCGTCATCACACCGGCCCAGCGGCTGAAGCGCTCCCGGGGTGGCGTAGGTTTTCCCCTGGGAGCTGTGCCTACAGGCACGCGACGATCTCGAGACTGCATGGGGAGACAACGCGCTCATGAGCGATGTACTGGAGCTGGTGGACGTATCCGTGGTCCGCGACGGACGCGCTCTGGTGGAAGACGTCTCCTGGTCGGTCAAGGAGGGTGAGCGCTGGGTCATCCTCGGACCGAACGGCGCCGGCAAGACCACCCTCCTCAACATCGCGTCCAGCTACCTCTTCCCGAGCACCGGCAGCGCCAAGATCCTCGGTGAGCAGCTCGGCGGCGTCGGCACCGACGTCTTCGACCTCCGCCCCCGCATCGGCATCGCGGGCATGGCCATGGCCGACAAGCTGCCCAAGCGCCAGACCGTGCTCCAGACGGTTCTCACCGCCGCGTACGGTATGACCGCCACCTGGCACGAGAACTACGACGCCGTCGACGAGGACCGTGCCCGCGCCTTCCTCGACCGGCTCGGCATGACCGAGTTCCTGGGGCGCAAGTTCGGCACCCTCTCCGAGGGCGAGCGCAAGCGCACGCTGATCGCCCGCGCGATGATGACGGACCCCGAGCTGCTCCTCCTCGACGAGCCCGCCGCGGGCCTCGACCTCGGAGGCCGCGAAGACCTCGTCCGCCGCCTCGGCCGGCTCGCCCGTGACCCGTTCGCACCCTCCATGGTCATGGTCACCCACCATGTCGAGGAGATCGCGCCCGGCTTCACGCACGTCCTGATGATCCGGCAGGGCAAGGTCCTCGCGGCGGGACCCATGGAGACCGAGCTCAGCTCCCGCAACCTCTCCCTCTGTTTCGGCCTGCCGCTCGTCGTCGAGCACACCGGCGACCGCTACACGGCCCACGGACTGCCGCTCTCCTGACGTTCCGCCGGAACAGCCGCCCGCCCGCGCCCTGTTGGCGAGGGCACTCACGGTCCTACGATGACGACGTGGAAATCGACGCGTGGGTGTGGTGGCTGATCGGAGCTGTGGGACTGGGCATCCCGCTCGTCCTCACAGCGATGCCCGAATTCGGAATGTTCGCCGCGGGAGCCGTCTGCGCGGCGGTCGTCGCGGCCCTCGGCGGCGGCATCGTCGCCCAGGTACTGGTCTTCGTCGCGGTATCCGTCGCACTGATCGCCGTAGTGCGCCCGATCGCCGCCCGGCACCGCGCGGGCCGTACTCCCCACGCGACGGGCATCGACGCCCTGAAGGGGCGGCAGGCCGTTGTGCTGGAAAGGGTCGACGGAAGCGGCGGCCGCATCAAGCTGGCCGGCGAGATCTGGTCCGCCCGTTCGCTCGACGGAGACCAGAGCTTCGAGCCCGGCCAACAGGTCGATGTCGTCGACATCGACGGAGCGACAGCCGTCGTCATGTGAGCGAACTGCGCGCACGGCAGCCGGAGTTCTGACAAACTCGATGTCGATCATCATGAGAATTCGACAGTCATGAGATCTCGACCAAGATCACCGCGATCCGTCGGCAACCGAAGGGCACGAGGCACACGATGCAACCGATCATCATCGTCCTGATCATTCTGGTGGTGCTCGTCTTCATCGCCCTGATCAAGACGATCCAGGTCATCCCGCAGGCCAGTGCCGCCATCGTCGAGCGCTTCGGCCGCTATACGCGCACCCTCAACGCCGGGCTGAACATCGTCGTCCCGTTCATCGACTCCATCCGCAACCGGATCGACCTCCGCGAACAGGTCGTGCCCTTCCCGCCCCAGCCGGTGATCACGCAGGACAACCTGGTCGTCAACATCGACACCGTCATCTACTACCAGGTGACCGACGCCCGCGCCGCGACCTACGAGGTCGCCAGCTACATCCAGGCGATCGAACAGCTCACCGTCACCACCCTCCGCAACATCATCGGTGGCATGGACCTGGAGCGGACCCTCACCTCCCGCGAGGAGATCAACGCGGCCCTGCGCGGCGTCCTCGACGAAGCCACCGGCAAGTGGGGCATCCGCGTCAACCGCGTCGAGCTCAAGGCCATCGAACCGCCCACCTCCATCCAGGACTCGATGGAGAAGCAGATGCGCGCCGACCGCGACAAGCGCGCGGCGATCCTCACCGCCGAAGGCATCAGGCAGTCCGCGATCCTCACCGCGGAAGGCGAGAAGCAGTCCGCGATCCTGCGCGCCGAGGGTGAGGCCAAGGCATCAGCCCTGCGCGCCGAAGGCGAGTCCCAGGCCATCCGTACGGTGTTCGAGGCCATCCACGCCGGAGACCCCGACCAGAAGCTCCTCTCGTACCAGTACCTCCAGATGCTCCCGAAGATCGCCGAGGGCGACGCCAACAAGCTCTGGATCGTGCCGAGCGAGATCGGCGACGCCCTCAAGGGCCTCAGCGGAGCCTTCGGCAACCTCGGCAGCGGCGCCCCGGGCTTCGACACCGGCAACACCGGCAAGGAGCGCCGCGAGGAACCCCCCGTCGGCTGACGGAGATCCACCTTCGTGCATGATCAGTGCGGCCCCTCGACCTTCATGGCGGGGAGGCATCACTGACCATCGAAGGAGATGGCCTTGTCCCTCTGGGAAATCCTCGCGATCTTCGCGGCGGGTGTCGGCGCGGGCACGATCAACGCGATCGTCGGCTCGGGCACGCTGATCACCTTCCCCGTCCTGCTCGCCACGGGTCTGCCACCCGTGACCGCCACCGTCTCCAACGCGCTCGGCCTGATCCCCGGCTCCATCAGCGGTGCGATCGGCTACCGCAAGGAGCTCGCGGGGCAACGGCGCCGCGTACTGAAACTCGCCGTCGGCGCAGCCGTCGGCGGCCTCACCGGCGCCATGCTCCTCCTGGCCCTGCCCTCGACGGCGTTCGAGACGATCGTCCCGGTCCTGGTCGCACTCGCGCTCGTGCTCGTCATCCTGCAACCCCGCATCAGCAAAGCGGTCCAGCGCCGCCGAGAGCGCACCGGTACCAGCCCCCATCCCGACGGAGGACCGGCGCTCTACACCGGCCTGGCCCTCGCCAGCGTCTACGGGGGCTACTTCACCGCCGCCCAGGGCATCATCTATCTCTCCCTGATGGGCATGCTGCTCGACGACACCATGCAGCGCCTGAACGCCGTCAAGAACGTCCTCGCCGCCGTCGTCAACAGCATCGCCGCGCTCTTCTTCCTCTTCGTCGCCGACTTCGACTGGACGGCCGTCGTCCTCATCGCCGTCGGCTCCGCGATCGGCGGCCAGATCGGCGCCAAGGTGGGCCGGCGCCTCAGCCCCGCCCTCCTGCGTGCCTTCATCGTCGTGGTGGGCACGGCCGCCATCGTCCAACTGCTGCTCCGCTGACACACGGAAGCCCGCCTCCCCACGGAGACGGGCTTCCGGTACGTCAACGGGCCCAGCCGGACTACGCCGCGGACCGGTCCAGCCACTCCGGCAGCGCCGACCTGTCACCGGCCCCCATCGCCAGCAGCATCGCCTCCGCGGGCGACGGGACGAACGGCTGCCGCAGCAGCGGCATCCCCGCCTGCTCCGGCGTCCGGGCCGCCTTGCGGTGGTTGTCCTCCGCGCACGACGCCACCGTGTTCAGCCAGGAATCCTGACCCCCCTGCGCACGCGGCACCACGTGGTCGACCGTGCTCGCCCTGCGCCCGCAGTACGCACACCGGTGCTGGTCCCGTATCAGCACACCCCTTCTGGACCACGGGGCCTGTCTTCGGAACGGCACCCGTACGAACCGGCAGAGCCTGATCACCCGCGGCACCGGAATATCAACGTCGGCACCGCGCATACGGAGGTCGGGATGCGCCTGCTCGACCACGGCCTTGTCCGTCAGGATCAGCACCACCGCACGGTTGAGAGTCACCGTCGACAGCGGCTCGAAGCTCGCATTCAGTACCAGCGTGTCCCGCATCCCGCCCACCTCCCGTGTGCCGCCCGCCCCCTGGCAGGCCCGGATCAACTCTGGCTGGGCGGGCCGTGATGGACAACGCAATAAAAAAATGCCCTGCCCTGATCTCTCCAAGACCAGGGCAGGGCAAACAGCGGAGAAACTTTTCAGCCCGCCGGAGCCTCGTACTCACCGACGAGCTGAGCGCGGGCCAGCGTGTGGAACCGCAGATTGAAACCGACGACCGCCGGTGACACATCACCGTCGACACCGAGCTTCTCGCTGTCCACCGCGTACACGGTGAACACATAGCGGTGGTTCTCCCCGGCCGGCGGCGCGGCTCCGCCGAAGTCCTTCGACCCGTAGTCGTTACGGACGTGGACGGCGCCGGCGGGCAGGCCGTCGAACTTGCCGCTGCCCGCGCCGGCAGGCAGTTCGGTGACCGACGCCGGGATGTCGAAGAGCACCCAGTGCCAGAATCCGCTGCCCGTGGGGGCATCAGGGTCGAAGCACGTCACGGCGAAGCTCTTGGTCCCGGCGGGGAAGCCCTCCCACCGCAACTGCGGCGAGGTGTTTCCTTCCGCGAGCACCTGGGCGTCCGCGAGCACGCTCCCCGGGTCCAGGTCCTCGCTCACCACGGTGAACGAGGGAACCACGGGATGGAAGTCGTGCGGCAGCGGCGCCCTCTTCGACTGGGTCACGTCAGCACCTCTCCTGAATCGGCTCTTCTGCTGTCAGTGGTCTCCCACCGACCCTAGAGCCAGTTGCGCTGTCCACCGACCTGCGCGAGCCACTGGTTGAGGTACGCCACCCAGTCGGTGCCCTGGAAGTCGTTGTGACCGACCTTGAACGACCGGTAGGAGTCGCTGCCCTCGCTGAAGAGCCCCGGCTTCTTGTCCATTTCCAGCACGACGTCCATCTCGCGGTCGTCCGCGACGAACGTCAGCTCGACCTGGTTCAGCCCGCGGTACTGCTGCGGCGGCACGAACTCGATCTCCTGGTAGAACGGCAGGCGCTGACGCGTACCGCGGATGTGGCCCCGCTCCATGTCCGCGCTGCGGAAGCCGAAACCGAGCTGCCCGAAGGCATCCAGGATCGCCTGCTGCGCGGGCAGCGGGTGCACGTTGATCGGGTCGAGGTCCCCGGAGTCCACCGCGCGGGCGATCTCCAGCTCGGTCGTCACACCGATGTTCATGCCACGCAGGTGCTGGCCGCCGAACATCGTGATCGGCGTCTCCCACGGAATTTCGAGCCCGAACGGTACGACGTGGACGGCACCGGCCTTCACCTCGAAGGCCCCGCCCAGACGCAGCTTGGTGAACTCGATGTCCTGCTTCGTCTCCTGGTCCTGGCCCTCGACCTCGACCCGTGCCTGCAGGCCTACGGAGAGCGCCTCCACCTGCTGGTCCACGGACCCGCCCTGGATACGCACCTCGCCCTGCACGACCCCACCGGGGACGACGTTCAGCTCGGTCAGCTCGGTCTCCACCGAAGCGCCACCGGCACCCATGCTCGCGAGAAGCCTCTTGAAGCCCATGTTTTCTCCTTCTTGGTCCTGACCCCTACATACGCGCCACGACCGTAGCCGGTTCCCGGACGCGCGCTCCCAGTACCCTCGGACGCCATGACCGAGGGCATGGAACGCACGCCGCTGACGCGGGACTTTTTCGACCGCTCCGTACTGGACGTGGCCCCCGACCTCCTGGGCCGCACGCTCGTCCGCACCACGGAGGACGGGCCCATCGAGGTACGGCTCACCGAGGTGGAGGCGTACGCGGGTGAGATCGACCCGGGCTCCCACGCCTTCCGTGGCCGAACCCGGCGCAACCACGCCATGTTCGGCCCGCCCGGCCACGCCTACGTCTATTTCACGTACGGGATGTGGCACTGCCTCAATCTGGTGTGCGGCCCCGAAGGCATGGCGAGCGGTGTCCTGCTCCGGGCCGGCGCGATCGAAGCCGGCGCGGAGTGGGCGCGCAAACGTCGACTCTCGGCCCGCAACGACAAGGAACTGGCCAAAGGCCCGGCGCGCCTGGCCACGGCCCTCGGCGTCGACCGCACCCTCAACGGCGACGACGTCGTAGCGGGCCCCTCGGCGCCCCTGTACGTACTGCACGGCACCCCGCCACCCCGCGACCAGGTACGCAGCGGCCCGCGCACGGGAGTGGGCGGCGGCGGTGCGCACCAGCCCTGGCGCTTCTGGATCGACGGCGACCCGACCGTGAGCCAGTACCGGGCCCACGCTCCCCGCCGTCGAGCGACTTGACTCGGCCCCAGGAGGCCCCTAATGTAGTCCGAGCCGCTTGAACGAAAGCTGTTGTCGGGACGGTTCATCGAACCGGACCCAGGCTTCTCGAAGCGGTCAACCACTACCTACGAGTCACCCTGGCGGGTGCGAATTCGGCATGCCGTAATTCGTCCCATCGGCTCGATTATGAGCCACCAAGGAAATCGGCTAACGTAGTGGACACGCCGAAAGGCAAAAGGCCATTCAACAGGCCGCCGGAATCAAATTCGGACCGGAAACGGAACGGAATGAGTCTGGTAAGGTTGGAACCGCCGGAAAGGGAAACGCCAAAGCGAATTCCTTGAAAGGCGAAACCCGCTTCGACCGGGAATCGGACACGAAAGAGTCTGATAGAGTCGGAAACGCAAGAACGAAGGGAAGCGCCCGGAGGGCCCCGGTGAAA
>NZ_JBWKLF010000002.1:0-113989 GCF_056430475.1 Streptomyces sp. NPDC045968
CCGATACCACCCGAGCCCGAGTACCCCGGGCCGTGGAGCGTGCCATGCACGGTGGACGGCTCGAAACCCACGTTCTCCATGACGTCGATCTCACCGGAGTTGGGCCAGCCGACCTGGCCGATGTCGCTGCCCAGCATCCAGAACGCCGGCCACATGCCCTGCCCGCGCGGAATCTTCATCCGGGCCTCGACGCGACCGTACGTCGTGGTGAACTTGCCCGCTGTGTTCAGCCGGGCGGAGGTGTACTCACACCGCCCGTACCAGCACTGGTAGTTGTTCGGATTCTCCCGGCGAGCGGTGATGACGAGGTGGCCCTGCCCGTCGAGCGCGGCGTTGCGGTTACCCGCGGTGTAGAACTGCCGCTCGTGGTTATTGACGTTGTCACCCGTCTCGGTCTGCCACTTCCCCGCGTCGACGGCCGAGCCCGCGGCCCCGTCGAACTCGTCGGAGAACGTGACAGCGGCCGCGGCGGCTGCGGGAGCGGGAGCGGGGGGCTTCTCTGCGGGTGCGGGCGCGCTGTGCGCCAGTCCGGTGGACAACGACGCGAGGGCCAAGACCGAGACGAGCGACACCAGCAGACGCCGGCGTAGGCGTGGGGAGTCCATGACTCTCCCTTCCAGGAGCATGAACGGATGACCTGTTCATGACATGCATATGACAGGCGAAGGGTGCGAGTGAACCGAGTGGTTGATGCGCCGACAAGAGGTGGGGGGTGTGAAGTCGAGCTGGGGGGAGCTTAGTTCACTACGTGATTTAAGGAGTGAACACAAACTCTGTCAAGGGCTTGGTATGGACCATGTTCATGAACGCAGGCGAACGAGGTGAACCGACGAACTCACGCCACGCCAGCAGCAGCGCCTCCCCGGCATCCGGCGCGGTGTACTGCACCACCACCGGCCCCTCGCCCCCGGGTCCCCGAGCCGGTGCGGAACGCCGTGCTGCCCGAGGTGACGCACCGCCTTGTACTGCGCCACCAGGCTGGCGGCACATGGAAACGGAACCGCAGAGGGACACTGCGCCCGTCAGCTGGTTCGGTACGTCGGTGACCCGGGCGGCCATGGCCCGCGCCGGGCAGACCTGGCCGAAACCGTGCTGGATGGATCCGGTCCAGGGCGTCGGTGTTGTCCGAGGTCCATACCTGGTCCGTGCGCGAGAGGATGCCCAGGTCGATCCGGCCGCCGCCACCACTGCACGCTTCGATGCGCAGATCCGGGTGACCGGCGCGGAGTCCGTCGATGATCCCGTACAGGTTGTGTACGTACCGGGTCCACAGCAGGTCGGAGCCGTGCTCCCGGTCCGGCCACGCGGCCTCACTGAAGGCGCGGTTCATGTCCCACTTCAGGAAGTCGATGCCCTCGTCGCCCACCGGCCGCCGTTCCACCCCGACCAGGCTGGCAAGCCCGCCACGGACCGTGGGCAGCCAGGAGAGCGTCACGAATCGCGTCTGGAGTGACTGGGCCGTCGTCTTCCTCGCACCAGTGGAGGGGGCAGGCCTGGCATGCCCCTTCGGTACCCCACCTGCGCCGACCGACTCGTGCTTCTCCTGCGCCCGCAGAGCGATGACCGCGCGCCCGCCCGAGACCAGGTCGAGCGTGGCGAGCGGTCATCAACTGCTTGGCGTTGTTCAGCCGGACGCTACGGATGAGGCATCTCGGTGTGGCCGGTCACGGCAGGATCTCGACGTACCCGTCGGTTCCGTGCACGCGGATCCGCTGCCCGTCCCGGATCAGCCGGGTGGCCTGCTCGACGCCCACGACGGCCGGCAAACCGTACTCCCGGGCGATCACCGCGCCATGGGTCATCAGGCCGCCCACCTCCGTCACCAGGCCCGCGAGTCCGACGAACAGCGGCGACCAGCTGGGGTCCGTGAAGGTCGTGACCAGGATGTCGCCCGCTTCGAGATCGGCCTCCGCAATGTCAAGGATGACGCGGGCCCTCCCCTCGATGGTCCCGGCGGAAACCGGTAGACCGATCAGGGCGCCGACCGGCGCGTCGTCGCGCCGGTACGCCCCGGTGACGGCCTCGCCATCGGATGTGAGCACCCGGGGCGGTGTCAGCGCGTGGTACGTCCGGAACGCGTCCTTGCGCTGTCGGATGAGCCGGCCATCCGCCTGGTTCGAGCGCACGACGTCGTGGAGTTCCTGGAACGTGAGGTAGAAGATGTCCTCCTTCGCAGGAAGCACGCCGGCCTGCACGAGGCGCTCGGCCTCCTCCAGCAGGGCCCGCTTGTAGACGAAGTAGCGGCTGACGATGCCGTACTTCGGGTACTCCCGGTACCCGATGAAGGTTCGGACCCGGTCGATCATCCGCTTGGCTTCGTCGGCTTTCCGCTCCCCGTCCGGCAGGGCCCGCAAGCGTGACAGCACGTCCTGTTCCTTCTTCTGCGCCTTCTTCCGCCCTTGCTCGAAGCGCCGCTCGGCGGCGCCCGGCTCGAAGTTCCTGACGTTGTCGAGGATCACGGGTACGAGCGTGGAGGGGCGCTCACGCCAACGTGGCCTGGTGATGTCGATCTCGCCGACACAGCGCATGCCGTACCGGTCGAGGTAGGCCTCGATGGCGTCGCGCGCTTCGGTTCCGCCCGCGAGCTTCGCCAGCTCGTCCAGGAAGCACTCGTCCTCGACGCCCCGCAGGAACTCCACCACCTCCGGCTGCGCACGGATCACGTCCGCGACGTCGAGCAGCGCCAGTCCCATCTCCGACGTGACGTTGTCGGGGGCGGACAGTGTCAGCGTGTCCGCCGCGTTCTTCTCGCCGAGCCACTCCCACAGCTTGTCGTTGAGCCACCACGTGGCCTCCATCCCCGCCATGATCACCTGAAGGTTCAGCGGATCACCGAGGACTCGCTTGTGCTCCTCGAAGGCCTCCAGCAGGAAGTCGAACAGCGCCGGTCCGGTCTTCGTCCGGATGTCGCGCTCCAGGGCGGCGATGGACAGCCGGCTGCGCTCGATCAGCTCGGTGACGAGGGCCGGATCGGTCTCGATCGGGGCGGACGCACGGCCGGCCGGCGGCCCGCCAGGACCCGTGTCCGGGAGCGAAGGGACGAAATCGTCGCGGTCGAGAACGGTCTCCAGAGCGTCCCTGATCAGCGGATCACTCTTCCCCATGACGTCCAGAAGGCCTGCGCGGCTCGCGGGCGAGGCCAGGCGCCGGGTGACGTCGACGAACAGCCTCCCGCCGGCCTCGTGCATCGGCACCATTGCTGTCAACCGCCACATGGAGTGCCCGAGCGGCTTCATGGGGTCGGTCATCATCTGCCCATGACCAACGGAGACGTAGACGTGATTCTCCTGGTCACCGGCCTCGGGGATGGGGAACAGCGTCGTGATCGGCCGACTCTGCACGATCTGGAAGCCATCATCGGCCAGGCACCATTCGATGTCCTGCGGGCGGCCGAAGTGCGCTTCGATCCGCCGTCCGAGCCTCACGAGCCGTACGACCTGCGCATCCGTCAGCGCCGGCTGCTCCTGCCGCCGCGAGTCGATCGCCACTTCCTGCGTACCGCCGTCCGGCAGGGCGTGAACGGCACGCTGTTTGGCGGCGATCGTCTTGGCGACGACTTCGCCGTGTCGCACCGTGAAGACATCCGGGTTCACCAGGCCGGAGACCAGGGCCTCGCCGAGGCCGAAGCCCGCGTCCACCGTGGCGACGTTCCGGTTGCCCGTAACGGGGTCCGCCGTGAACAGGATGCCGGCCGCGTGCGGGAAGACCATCCGCTGCACGACCACGGCCATCTGGACCGTACGGTGGTCGATACCGTTCCGTCGGCGGTAGATCACGGCCCGCTCGGTGAACAGCGAGGCCCAGCACCGGCTGACGTGCTGGAGGATCGCCGTCGGCCCCACGACGTTCAGGTACGTGTCCTGCTGGCCGGCGAAGGAGGCCGTCGGCAGGTCCTCCGCCGTCGCGCTGGACCGGACCGCGTAGGCGGCCTGCTCACCGAGCTGGGCGAGCGCGCGGGTGATCGCCGCCGCGAGATCGCCCGGGATGGCAATCCCTTCGATGGTCCGGCGAATCTGCGCGCTGAGCGCACGGACGACCTCCCGGTCGTCGTCCGGGTTCAGGCGCGACAGCTGATCGAGCAGCTCGTCTATCGAGGGCGCTTCCGCCATGATCCGCCGGAAGGCATCCGTCGTCACGCAGAAGCCGCCCGGCACACGGATGCCCTCGATCCGCGACAGGCCGCCCAGGTGCGCGCCCTTGCCGCCAACGACCGCGACCTGCGTCTCGTCGACCTCTTGAAGAGCCAACACGTACTGCTCATTCACTGCGGCACCTCCGAGGCGGCCGCGCTCCGCTGCACTGCCGGTCCCCCCACTGGTTCGACGTCACCGCGTCCCCCATACATCGACAACAACACGCGCACGTCGTGGCCCCATTTCCGCAGGTAGTGGCATCGGCCGACGATTCTGCACCGCGACCCGGGTCTTGCCGCAAGCCCCCCGGTGCGCTATAGCTTGGTAGTGGCAGGGAGAGAGATCCCCCTGCCTTTGCCATGTGGCGTCCGCTGGAACCGGCAAACCTCTCGTGAAGCGGTGGCCCACCGCGTACGGATACTTTCCAGTTGCTCGTCGTAGCCCCTGGCTCAGCAGCCGCCGACGGAAGCGCGGAGGTGGGCGATGCCGAGGTCGAGGGCGGCCTCCAGGTGGGTGGAACCGCCCGTGGTCATGAGGATCAGCACGCCGCCCTGGATTCCTGCCAGCAGGGCCGCGGCCTCACGGTCGGCATCCAGTCCGGGGGCGATCTCGCCCTTGCGTTGCATGTGGCGGATGCCTTCGGCGAGTTGCTGCTGCCACCGGCCGATCAGTTCGCCGGCCACGGCGCGGGTGGCGTCGGTGGTCCCGCCCAGTTGGGCGAGGGACGCGTGGAGGGGGCAGTCACTGCCCTGTGCGCGGTAGCGGGCGAGGACTTTGTCGCGCCACTGCTGCCAGGCGGCCCAGGATGTGAGGGAGCCGAGCTCGGGCTGCTGGTCGTCGATCACCCGGGACGCCTCGTACCGGGCCACGGCGAGGAGCAGCTCGTCCTTCCCGGCGGGGAAGTAATGGAAGAGCTGGCTCTTGCTGGTCGCGGTGCGGGCCATGACGTCCTCCAGCCGCACCGCGAACACACCCTGTTCGCGGATCTGGTCGGCAGCGCCCTCGACGATGCGCTGTCTGGTCGCGGCGCCCTTGCGGGTCAGCGGCATGGGTCCTCCTCCTGAAGCGAGCTGTTGAATCCCCTTCACACGGTCGACCCGTGTCGGGCTGTCAGGGCAGGAGCAGCAGTTTGCCGGTGGTACGGCGTGACTCGAGGTCCGCGTGCGCTCGGGCCGCTTCGGCGAGGGGGTAGCGGCCGGTGACGCGCGGGGTGAGCTGCTCGGCCAGGACCAGGTCGAACACCTCGCCGGTTCGCCGCAACAGGGCTTCGCGGGTGGCGACGTGGTGGTGCACCACCGGGTACGTGAGCAAGATGCTGTTGGGCAGGTCGGTGGGCCGCAGCGTCGGGACGCCCATGAAGGGGCCGTAGTAGGCGTGCACCCCGTGCGGGCGCAGGGCCAACTGGGAGGAGTGGAACGTCCCGCTGCCGCCGCCGTCGTAGACGACGTCGGCACCGCGGCCGCCAGTGATCTCCCGGACCCGCTCCTCGAAGCCGCCGCCCGAGTGGACCAGCACGTGGTCGGCTCCGGCTTCCTTCGCTACGGGCACCTTCTCTTCGCGGGAGACCAGGCCGATCACGCGACCGCCGCGTGTCCTGATCATCTCTGTGAGCAGCCGTCCGACCCCGCCCGCGGCGGCGTGGACCACGGCGATGTCGCCCGGGCCGATCGGGTAGGTCTCGGTGCTCAGGTGGCTGGCGGTCAGGCCCTGCATCATCACGGCGGCGGCCGTCTCGTCGCTGATGCCGCTGGGCACCTTGACCAGCGAGTCCGCCGGAACGGCGAGCAACTCGGCGTAGCTGCCCGGGTGGTAGAACCAGGCCACCCGGTCACCGATGGCCAGGTCCGTCACCCCCTCGCCGAGGCCGGTGACGTATCCCATCCCTTCGGCGCCGAGGATGACCGGGGCCGCCCAGCCGGGTCCGCCCTCGGCGCGGGCGCCGACGTCCATGTAGTTCACCCCGGCGGCGCCCAGCCGGACCAGCGCCTCGCCGGGGCCGGGTGACGGGTCCGGCAGCTCGGTCCAGCGCATGACCTCGGGACCGCCGTGCTCCTCGACAAGGATCGCGTGCATGGGATGACACCTTCCTGTGGGGGCTCGTCGCGAGAGAACGCTGAGCACGTTAGGCAGCTCAAAATGGACCAGCAAGTCCACATAATTGGTTCGCGACAGGCCATGCGTGCAGCACAGAGGTCAGTGGGGTGGCATCGTGGCGATCGCCGCTGGTCAGCGATACGTATTGGCGGGGTTCCCTGCCCATCGACGGTCGGGGTGGCTTACAGGCAGGGGTGGCCGTGAGGACGCTGGTGGCGGAGACCGTAACGGAGACACTGCGTCGTGCGGGCGGCGAGACGACCCGTCTGTACGTGGCAGCCTGCGTCGAGCGGATGGCGCCGCTGTTCGTGGGGTTGCGAGCCGGTGAACCAGGCCGGAAAGCCGACCTGGACTTCTACGTGGAGTCCGGACACGCTCTCTGGTACGCCGACCGCCCGCTCGCCGATGCCTCCGAGCGCGTCCGGGTGCTGGAACGGTTCCCCGAGCTTCAGCCGAGCGACGAGGGGATCTCCGATGTCGCCGGCACGTACACCTTCTTCGCCGCTCTCGTCCTGCGCCACGCCCTGCTGGCCAATCACTCCGGGAGCGCGCAGGACGCGGTTTCCTGCGGCCATGCGGTGCTCACCGCGATGGGAATGGTGGACCAGAACGTGGGAGGCGCCGTCTTCCGTGCTGAGGAGGAACGGCTTCAGATTCTGTCGGTGTCCGGCGAGGTCGCGGGACTGTGGGAGGCGAGCGTCGAGGCGGGGCGGGAACGGTTCCGTGCCGTGCTGAGCCGTACCGCGCGCGGCTCAGGTTGAAGCCATGCCCCCCGATCTCCGAGCGGGACCAATCAGCCATGGCCAGACGGGCTCAACCACTCGCCCCCAATTGGTGACCCACGTCACACTCCGCTCCTGTCAGCAATCGCAGCGCCGTCCCGTTCAAAGGGCACGCGAACGAGACAGGAGCGACTCCATGAAGCACCGCATCGTTGTACTCGGAGCCGGATACGCCGGGGCCTTCGCCGCCGGAAACCTGGCCCGCCGGCTCTCCCCCGCCGACACCGAGATCACCGTCGTCAACGCCGCGCCCGACTTCGTTGAGCGGATGCGGCTCCACCAGCTCGCGAGCGGTCAGGACCTCGCGTTCCGCAAGCTCGCCGACGTATTCGAGGGCACCGGGGTGCGGCTGCGCCTGGCGCGCGTCACCGGCGTCGACCCCGAGCGCAGGACCGTCGCCGTGACCGGCGAGGACGGCGACGGCGAACTCGCGTACGACACACTTCTCTACGCGCTCGGCAGCTCCGTAGCCCACCACGGCGTCCCCGGCGTGGCCGAGTACGCCTTCGATGTGACCGGCCGGTCCTCCGCGCTGCGTCTGCGCGAGCGCCTGGCCGACCTGGGCGGGGGCGGCACCGTGCTGGTCGTCGGGGAGGGGCTGACCGGCGTCGAGACCGCCACCGAGTTCGCCGAGTCCCGGCCCGACCTCTCGGTCGCGCTCGCCGCCCGCGGCGAGCTGGGCGCCTGGCTCTCCCCGAAGGCCCGCCGTCACCTGCGCCAGGCCTTCGACCGGCTCGGCATCACCGTCCACGAGCACACCGGCATCGAAGCCGTCGAGCCGACACGGGCGATCGCAGCCGACGGTACGTCCATCCCGGCCGACGTGATCGTGTGGTCGGCCGGATTCGCCGTGCACCCCATCGCGGCCTCCAGCGGCCTGGAGGTCGCCGACACCGGCCAGATCGTCGTCGACAGCACCATGCGGTCGGTCTCGCACCCGGACGTCTACGCCGCCGGTGACTGCGCCTACGCGATCGGCGAGAACGGCCGGCCGCTGCCGATGTCCTGTGCCTCGGCCGGCTTCACCAACATGCAGGCGACCGCCGCGATCATCGCGCGCCTGACAGGCAGCAAGGTCCCGGCCATCGGGCTGAAGTACTACGGCAACCACATCAGCCTCGGCCGGCGGGACGCGATCTTCCAGATGGTGGACGGGGACGTCCGCTCGAAGTCCTGGTACCTGGGCGGCCGGCCCGCCGCGCGGCTCAAGTCGGGCATCCTCAAGGGGGCCGGGTGGGGCATCGTCCATCCGACCTTCGGCATGCCGAAGCGCAGGCGCCGCCTGGCCACCGCACCTGACCGGGCCGGTGTGAGGGTCACCGCCTAAGTTGTTCCGCATGGACAGCGCAGCGATCAATCGGTTCGAGGCCAGCCGGGGCCGGCTGGCCTCGCTCGCGTACCGTCTGCTCGGTTCGGCCGCAGATGCCGAGGACGCCGTGCAGGACGCGTTCCTGCGCTGGCAGGCGGCAGACCGCGAACAGGTCGAGGTGCCCGAAGCGTGGCTGACCAAGGTCGTCACCTATCTCTGCCTCGACCGGCTCCGCTCGGCGCGGGCGCGCCACGAGCGAGCGGCCGGTGCCTGGCTGCCCGAGCCGCTTCTCGAGGGCGACCCGATGCTCGGCCCGGCCGACACCTTCGAGCAGCGCGAATCGGTGTCCTTGGCCGTACTGACCCTCATGGAACGCCTCTCACCGGTCGAGCGGGCCGTCTACGTCCTGCGCGAGGCCTTCTCGTACAGCCACGCCGAGATCGCCGGGATTCTCGACATCACCGAGTCCGCGAGCCAGCAGCATGTCCACCGGGCCCGGATCCGGGTCGCCGCCGAGCGCCGCCGCGGCCGCGAGGCCGATTCCGCGTCCGCTCGCCGGGTCGTCGAGGAGTTCCTCGCCGCCGCCATGTCGGGGCGCACCGAACGGCTGGTGGCGCTGCTCACCGACGACGTGACAGCGGTCTCGGACGGCGCCGGACTGAGCAAGCGGCTGTTGCGCTACACGTCGCGCGAGCGGGTCGCCTCCTATGTGCGCGCCGGCTTCAAGCCCACGGCGGCGAAGCGGCGGCTGGCCGGCGGCTCGCCCGCGATCCATATCGCGCTGGTCAATGGCTCTCCCGCCGCCGTGGCCGTGGTCGAGGGCCGGGTCGTGGGCGCCGTGGCGTTCGAAGTCAGCGACGGCAAGGTCGCGTCCCTGCGCGGCATCGCCGCCGCGGGCCGGCTCACGCGCCTCAATGAGGCGTGGCAGCAGCACGAACCCGACGCGCCGGTCATCAACGCATGGTGATCAGAGCCACCGGAAACCAGAGCCCTGAGTCGGCGCAGGGACGGCACCCCTTCACCGTGCCCTATGGGGTGAGCGTGGTCGGCCTCGGCCTGGGGCGGGGTGCATCTGCCGGCCACCGCCATCGAGGGGCGCCGGGGCCTGTCCTCGATGACGGCATCCTGGCCGGCATCGCCTAGCGTCTGCCGCCCGCCGGACGGCCCGGCCTCACTTCAGGTGTCGGTCCAAGAACCGGCACCCGTCCTCCAGCTCGAACCACGGGGTGCCGGTGTGCCCTCCCGGATTGGCGTGCAGCGTCTTCTCCTTGCTGCCGAAGGCGTCGAACAGGTCCAGGGCCCGTTGCCGGGGGTTCCCTTCATCGTCCCACTGCAGCAAGAACAGCAGCGGAATGGTGATCTGCCGGGCCTCCTCGCGCAGGGCGCGGGGCACGTAGCCTCCGGCGAAGAAGCCTGCGGCCGCGATGCGCGGCTCGACCACCGCTAGCCGGATGCCCAGGGCGGTCCACCCTCCGGAGTACCCGACCGGGCCGCCGATCTCGGGCAGCTCAAGGAGGGCGTCCAGAGTGGTCTGCCATTCCGGAACCGCGTTTTCGACCAGCGGGCCGATGAAGGACTCCAGGATCTCGTCGACCGGCTCGCCGGCCCGCATCGCCCGACGGAGGTCGGCACGGGCCTGCTCGTCGGCGGCGGAACGGGGACGGTCACCGCATCCGACGGCGTCGATGGTGGCCACCGCGTAGCCGCGCGCCGCTGTGTACCGGGCCCGGGCCACCAGCCGGGGTTCCGCCTTGGGCAGGCCGTTGTTGTGGGCAATCAGGACCAGCGGGGCCGGTGCGGATCCAGGCGTCCACAGGGTGCCGGGAATCTCGCCGAGGGTGAACTCGCGCTCGAGGACGCCGTCGTCGAGGCGCTGTTCAGAAGTGAATCGCATGGTCGTGCCTTTCGGGAGTGCGCTTGAACGGCGCTCCCGGACGACCTATCGCCCGACCGTGACCCCGGAGGGGAGCACCCATGTCGATACTGCGTTCACGGGTACCACCTCCTCGTTCTCTGGCACGGCCTCCCGGAGATTAGCAGTGGTCCCCGTGGTTCGCGACGGGTTTTTGCGGAGGCTCCGTGGCCGGATGCCGCCTCACCACATGGGACACGGCCCTCACCGCCTGCGCTCGCGCACTACGCCGCCCCCACCTGGCCGATGTTGCGCTCACCTCGACCTTTACCACCGCCGTGGAGGCCACCCGCCCAGCTTGCGCGAGCAGGCGTAAATCGGGACTTTTCTGTCGATTGATTGGCGCGTACATGCAGTAGAATGCGCCCCTGGAATCTACTCGGAAGAGAGCATTGTGAAGAAAGCGCGCATAGGCCTCGCGATGGTATGCACTCTCATGGTCGTCTCATGCGGGGGTAGTAGCACATCCGTCAACACATCCCGCCTGAACGACCGGGAAAAGGAATGGGTCGAGTTTTCCTACGCGCACGAGAAGAACAAAGACACCAAACGGATGTGGGAACAACTTCCCGCCGAAGGCGTCAAGTCCTACCTTGATCAGCAGCGTCCCCGCCTCTGCGGCGACACGGCCTCGCTGATGCAGAGCCTGAAGGAAGCGGGCTATGAGGCAGGCGAAATGCAGGAGTACAAGGAAAAGACCGCACAGCTCATCTGCTGACACCTGTACGGCGGATTACCGTCAAGACGTTCCAGGCGCAGACCACACGCTTACACAGCGAAGGTCCCTGCCGTCGTCGGCAGGGACCTTCGCGACCGGAAGCCGGCCACTTTCCCTACGCCACCGCGCCTCCGAGAATCCTCAGCGAATACTTGTCGTACGCCCGGTGCAGAACCATCACCACCGGCCCCGAAGTGAACACCCCGCTGACGACGTATTCCTTTTTGTTTCTGGTCTCGGCAACCTTCTTCTCATACAGGGAATCAGTCTCCCTCTTCGCCTGCTTGAGCCACGAAGATGCCTTGCTGTGGTCGACTCCCGCAACGTCCAGCTCAGTGCAGGCGGCGAGGAAGCCAAAGCCATCGGACTGGTTCGTGCTGGTTTTGCACAGAAGAGATGACATGTCCTCGTGATCGGCGTATCCCGCCGAAACCGTCACCCCGCTTCCGCCGCGCCCGTGGACGTACGTCCTCTTCTTCCCGTCGGGCATCTCCTGCTCGACGGGCTTGTCCAGCTTCAGCTTCCAGTCCTTCGCCAGCCCGGCGAGGAATTCCTTGCCGGTGTATCCGCCGGCCATCGTGTCCGCCGCACCGAAGCTGGGCCGCTTGTCGCCGGACACCGCATGCTTCGGCAGATCGGCGGCACGCGGCGCAGTCCGCGTCTTGGACGGCTCGGGATGAGGCGCTGCGGCCTTCGGACGCTCGGACGCTGCCGTTCCGGGGCTGCTCTGACTGCAGGAGACGGCTCCCGCCGTGCCGATGACGACAGTCATCAGCACGGCGGGAACACGGATGGCGGCCCGGATCACAGGCCACCGTCGACGAGGGCGCACGCGCCGGGGTCGGCGGAGTTGAACGGAACGAAGGCGATCGCGTCGAACACCACGTTGTCGTCTCCGGTGCCGCCCTTATGGATGTTGTCCGCCTCGATCCGGCCACCCTTCCAGAAGCTGAAGGTGCCCATCTCGAACCAGGTGTCCTTGCCCGCGCTGCGGGTTCCCTGGTTGACATTGCAGTAGTCGGGTTTGGCGCCCATCGTGTTGTCGCCCGGGATGAAGTCGTACCGGACGACCGCTTCCGCGCCGTGGCTGGGCAGGTGGAGGTAGACCTTGTAGCGCTGGCCAGGCTGGTCTCCGGAGGGGAGCTTGTCCTGGTTGACCTGCCACTGGCCGGTGACCCTGTGGAAGGGCTCGGTGTATTCGTAGCTGTGCGTGAAGTAGACGTGGTGGTCGTACCCCGCGCCGAGCTGGTGAAGGTCGATGGGGGCGATGTAGGGGGTCGCACGGAAGGTGCCGTCGTCCCTCAGCGTGGTGATGTTGTCACCGGCCTGGAGGGTGAACTTGCCGTCGTCGGCCGCCTCGAAGTCCCCGCAGTCGTAGGTGTCCTCGTGCTGTCCGAGGTCGTCGACGATGATGGCGTTGGTGTAGACGCTCGGGTGGTCGATGCACGGGCCGTGCCCGTACTTGCTCTTGAGTTCGGGTTCCCCCGAGCCGAGCGAGTAGCTGAGCTTCTCGGTGCTGGAGTTGCCGGTGCTCTGCGAGCCCATCCAGTTCACGCTGCCGTCCCAGTAGCAACTCGAGTTCCAGCTGGGGCACGGGTCGGCCGCGCCCGAGTCGCACGCGTTGATGGACGGGTCACAGAACAGGGTGCGCGGGGCGGCCTTGACGATGCCGAGCGGCATGTTCGGCTCGGAGTACGACTCTTCCGCGTCCCAGGTCATCTGCGGGACTTCCGCCCAGCCGAAGATCTTTTCCGAGTAGTTCCAGTCGCCGGGGTGGGAGGCGTCGTCATAGCTGTAGCGCAGGAACGGCTGCCGGTCGGCGGGGTAACGCGGGTTGATCGGGTTGTTGAAGAAGCCCAGGCCGACGGACCCGGAGGTGTAGACGCCGGAGTTGTAGCCCCACAGGGCCATATACCAGTTCTCGATGTAGGCCGGGCTGCCGTTGTTGGTGTTCATGCCCAGCGCCTTGAGCTGGTTCCACTTCTCGGCCAGGATGCCGAGCCCGGCGGCGATGTTCGCGGCGTAGTCAGTGGTGACGGCGCCGGCGCGCAAGGTGTCGAGCTGCTCGGCGTGCTCCTCGGACATGCCGGTCGTCACCTGGGCGATGCCGTAACCGCAGTCCGCCTTGGCCCGGTTGGGGTAGCCGTGGATACCGTTCTCGTTGCCGTACCAGTCGGACTTGGTGACGTTGCCCGAGTCGCCGTTCACGGAGTGCCAGGACGCCTGCTTGAAGTTGGACTCCTGGGCCATGATGCCGAGCATGACCTGTGCGGGAATCTCACCCCCGCCGGTCAGTGACGGCTTGGGGAACAGGCCCTGCGGGGTGTAGGCGGCAAGACCGGTGTCATGCCAGTCCTTCGGGCGGGAAACCATCAGTCTGCCGTGAACGGCCTGGTCGGTCGCCCACTCGACCATGTTCGCGCTGGCCTGGAGCGCCTGGCGCTTGGGGTCGTTGCGCTTGACGATGCAGGGGGATTCCATCTCCCCCACCTTGCCGTAGACGGCCGCACCGGATCCGGACAGGCACTGCGTTTCCGGCCCGCCCTCACCGCAGTTGGGAGGATCATCGTCATCGTCTCCGGCCACGGTGAACGCGGCCGGGTCCATGGGCAGCGAGGAATCCGGCTTCGGCCGCTTGCGGTCGGCGTCGACGAGCTTGGTGGCCTTCGCACCGGTCTTGAGCGCGGTCGCCTTGACGGTCAGCGATCCGACACCCTTGTCCGAGGGCGAGCCGATGCGGGTGGTGACGCCCTTCATCTGCTCGGAGAAGACCGAGTTGGTCACCAGGTGACCTTGACGGGAGATCCCGGCCACGCGGCCGTCCACCGCGTGCTTGGAGAGCCCGGGGGCGTTGCTGGTGTCGATTCCCTTCACGTCGCCGACGACCGCTGCGCCGTCGGCCACGGGGAGAAGCTTGACCTCGCCCTTCGGGGCGCGGCCCAGTTCGGTGAAGTCGCGTCCGTTGAAACGGGAGATGACGCTGCTCTTGCCGTCGACCGTGCCGACGTCCACGGTGCCGCTCTTCGAGGCGGTCAGCGCGAACATCGGGCCGGGCACCGCGGCGAGCTTGCGGGCGGACAGCTTCTTGCCGTTGCCCTTCAGGTCGACGAGGTTGCCGCCGAGCACGCCGACGGTGCCCTTCTGCGTGGGCGTGACGTGCGTCAGGTAGCCGTCGACCGTGCGGCGGGAGGACACCGATCCCGTTGCCGCGTCGACCGATGTCACCGTCGTGGAGCCGGCGGACTTGTCGGTGGCCGAACTGGAGGTGAACGCCACCTCGTCGCCCGTTCCGCAGCCCGGCGTGAAGTACGCCAGTTGCACCCGGTCGGGAACCTCGGTGACCTTGCCGTCGGAGAGACGGATCACCGCGGCGAACGCGCCGTTCTCGTACGCGCCGGGCTCGTTGGACCAGACTGAAGGGGCGTAGACCGCTGCCGCGTAATTCCCTGACCCCGTGGTGCAGACGTAGCCCGTCCATGGGCCGACGTCGGACAGTCCCTTGCGGTTGAGGCGGGCGATCTCGTAGAAGGAGAACCCGTCGCTCTCCCTCGCCGCGAGGATGTGCAGTCCCTCGGCGTCGCCGGTGGCCTGCACGATCGCGTCGGATGAGGAAGCGTAGCCCGACCCCAGGTCCTTGCTGGGTGTGGAGAACAGGCGGGGCGTCGTGCCGTCCGCGGCGGTGGGAGCCACCGTGGTGTCCGCCGAAGTGAGCGGGACCAGGGCGGCGGATGCCGCCACCACGCTCATGGCTATCAGCGGGTTCATGGAGAAGTATCTTCTGAGACGTCGTTTGCTCATGATCTTCCTTACAGCCAGTCCGTGCAGAGGCCGTGTGCGGCCGGGAGGCTCACGTCGACCGGTTTGTCTGTGGTGGAGTTGGGGTTGTTGATGATGTACTTCATCGGCTCGGGGTCGTACTGGGCGTGGACGTCGTTCCAGCACGCCTTCGCCGTCGTGGTCTTCCAGTTCTGCATCTTGGTGTAGGCACCAGCCACACCGTCGGCGAGAAGGCCCGCTGTGTCGTAGGCCTGGATGCCGCCGTCGGGATCACGTGTCGTCCACAGCGTCAGGTACACGTAGTCGGGCGACGTGTCGAGATCGCGTGAGACCTTCGCCCATACCCCCTGACATTGCGGTGACCACATCAGCCGCACCGAGACCGACTCATCCGAATTGGTCACCTGCTGAAGAATCTCGGCGTCGTCGTCACACCCCATCTGAATGGGGTCCTTCCCCGAACAAGTGGCTCGCCAGCAGTCGGCTGCGGCTGCCGGAGACGCCTGAATTCCCTGAAAGGCTCCCGCCAGCAGCATCAGAGCAGCCGCCGTCGGCCCCCATCTACGTATGCCGTGCACACACATCACCTCAAATATTTCTTCTCCGTGCCATCAAGCGCAGCACGGATGGCCGTGTTCATCCTTGTTGCCCATGTGCCGCTTCGGGCGTCAGAGGGACGGGCGCAGTTTACGTGAACACGCGTACGGATAACCGGAGTTGCCCTGCCCTTTACCTGCGCTGATACCGAAGTTGGACGTGTTGTGGCAGGGCACCTCATAGGTGGTGCGCGGCTACAGAATGGGGCGTGTCAGGCGGTGATTCCACAGCGAACTCGGAACGCTGAGGAACAGTCACCAGACCGTACGGGCCGCGGCCAAGGGCACCCGGTTTCCGGGTTCCGTACCGCGCCGGGTCCGGTGGAGGTGGCGCCGCTGTGCCGACAACCGGGACAGGGTTCGCTCAAACCTCGTATCTCTCACTGGCGTGGGTCGTTGACGGGGTATGGGACGAACATCGCGAGCGCGGACGGCAGTTCGTGCGCAGCACACCACGAACGGCGGGATGTTGAGCCGCGAGCCGCAGCCGGACGACGAGGCCGACGTACAGGCCCGGACGGGCGCGGCGGGGGCCCCGCGGTACGGAATGGGCCCAGCCGTGGCGGACAAGCTCGGCAAGGCGTCGGGGCGCCCCCTGCCCGAGCTCGTGGGTGTCCCCCGGCGGGCCGGGACCGGGGCGGACCGGTGAAACTTCACAGTGGAAGCGCCGGGCCCGACGTGGCTGTCGTCGCCCATGATCTCATCACCGACCCACGTCTTACCGCGACCGACCTCGGCGTATATCTGCGCTGCCGGTGGCTTCTGGACATCTGCGCGCCGTACGGCGATGTCGAGTGGCTGATCACTGAACTCGGCATGCCGGAAGCCGAGACCCATGACTCAGTTCGACGCCTCGTCGAACTCGGATACTTCTCGACGGTCGGGGCCGCCGAGGTCGAGTTCCGTTCTGCGCATGATGTGGGCGCCGGCGTCCGTGCCGCCATCGAGGCGACGGTCGACGACCTCACGCCACCCGAGCGGACCGCCGTCGCCCGTTTCGTCGATCTTGTTGAACGACGCGAGCAACGGGCGGACGCGGCGTTCGCCGCGGAGCAGGAGAGCGGACGCTCCGGCAGCTAGCGCGGGTTGGCCCGCAGCCTCATCGGCCGGAGGCCTCAAGCAGGGCCGCTCACCATCCTGTTGCGAGCAATCCTGTGACGAGCTCGAAGGGACGGCGACACGACATGCATGGGGACGGCTGCGGATCGATACTGGAAGGGAGCCGCGGTGCGGGCAGGAAAAGGAGTCCGTCATGGCGCTGCTTTCGTCCACACGGTTCCGCGACGAGCTTTCGTCCGCACGGTCCCGCGACGAGTCCGTTCGTGCAGGCATCCTTTTTACGAATGCGACCGCCCATGTGACCGATCTGCACTTTTTCGGCGACCGTCGGCACATCATCACGGCCCCGGGCCCCACCCCCGTCGAAGCAGGCGCGATCGTGCACCCGGAAACAAAGCGCATCGACGCCGCCGCGGTCGGCTGCCCTGCCCATGATTCTTGGCTTTGGTCCGCAGCATGCGTCGTACCCGGAAGGGGGTGACAGATTCACCGCATAAACCGTATGACCCCTATAACCCGTAATGACGTCCGCAGGTGCTCACCAGCACTCCCCCACTTCGGGGCCCGTACGGAACACACCCGCGGCCGGATACGACTTCTTCGACCTGCTGCCCCTGGACGGTCAACTGCCCAGGAAACGCTGACGGCGAGGTGTGACATGGGCGGCGTCTTCGGACTCGACCTGGCACTGCTGGCGGACGACCCGACGAAGCTGGACATCGACATCCCACTGCCTCCGGTGCGGCTGCGCGGCCGTCTGGAGTGCCGGCAGCCTGACTCGTACTCCGGTGTGCTGAGTGCGGCCGTGCCGGCCACTACGGTGACCGCCTTCGGGCAACTGAACCTCGCGGCACCGGGCGGCCCGGCGTTCGTCGCGCTGATCGGCGCCGTCCTCCCCCCGCCCGGCCTCCAACTCGGCCTCGGCTTCTCGCTCGGCGGTGTCGGCGGCGTGGTGGGCATCAACAAGGCGGTGAACCAGGAGGCCCTGATCGCCGCCATCGCCGACGGCACGGCCGACGACCTGTTGTTTCCCCCCGACCCCGTGGCCGCGGCACAGCGCGTCGTGCCGCGGCTGCCGGCGCTGTTCCCGACCGCACCCGGGCGCGCTGTCGTCGGGCCGATGTTCCAGGTCTCCTGGGGCGGACGGATCGTCTCCGTCTCGGCTGCCGTCGTCGCCGAGCTGCCCGACCCTGTACGGCTGTCGCTGCTCGGCGTGCTGCGCGTCGCGGTGCCCGACCCGGCGGTGCCGCTGATCGACCTCAAGGCCACCTTCGCCGGGCAGTACGACAGCTCCGAGCCCAGCGCGTTGCTGATGGCGAGCCTCACCGGCTCGCACATGGCGGGGGTGCCTCTCGAAGGGGATGTCCTGCTGCTGAGCCGGGGCGGACGCGACCCGACGTTCGTCCTCAGCGCCGGCGGCTTCCATCCGGCCTACCCCATCCCGCGCGGCGTCCCGGCACTGCACCGGCTGACCATGAACCTCTCGCCGGTGCCCTGGATCCAGCTGCGCTGCCAGGCATACTTCGCGATCACCAGCAACACCCTCCAGTTCGGGGCCCGGATCTCGCTGGTCGCGGAGATCGCCGACTGCGGTCTGCGCGGCCAGTTCGGACTCGATGTACTGATCCGGCGGGAACCGACCCTGTCGTTCACCGCCGCCATGCGTGGCTCGGTCTCCGTCGAGGTGTTCGGTGAGTCACTGCTCGGCATCGCCTTCGCGCTGACACTGGAAGGGCCGGCGCCCTGGCATGCGGTCGGGCACGGCAGTATCGATCTGTTCCTGTTCAGCGCCTCCTTCAGCTTCGACGAGCGCTGGGGCAATCCTCCGCCCGCCCTGCCGGCCGAACCGGCGAATCTGCAGGGCAGGCTGGAGAAGGCGTTCAGCCGCCCGGAGGCGTGGAGCGCGATACCGCCCGCCAAGGGCGAATACCTACCTGTGCTGCTGTCCGCGGCCGCCAACCGGCTGATCGGCGATGGCAGTCTGGTCCACCCGCACGGCACCATCGTCGCCCGGCAGCGTGTCCTGCCCTTCGGGGTGGACATCGAGCGCTTCGGCCCGTCGGTGGTCGACCCCCCGGAGAACTGGGACGTCGCGTTGTCCACCCTCGGCGGAGAGGAGGCCTACGACGGACCGACCGAGGACGTCTTCGCCCCCGGCCAGTTCCGCAGGCTCAGCGACGACGAGCAGCTGACCCGTCCCGCGTACGAGACCTACCGCTCGGGCAGGCGCTTCGCGGCCGACATCTCCGAGCCGGAGAACGACGCGTTCGTCAAGGCCACGCTGGACTGGGAGACGAGGGTGGTCCCGGACCCCCGTCCCGAGCGGCCCCTGAGTCTGCTGCGGTTCCTGCGCATCGCGTCTCTGGCTGACGCCGAGGACGTGGCCGTCGCGACCTCCGTACGGGACCCGCGGTGGTGGCAGACCGAATTCACCCTTCTCGTGGCCGACCGAGCGCCGATCGCCGCGGTGTCAACGTGGTCGATGGCCCCCGTGGAGACAGCGGAGGACGGGCCGACGCCCACGGACGCGGAGCTGCTGCTGCGGTGCGGCGCTCTCGCCGGTGTACGAGCCGTCGAGGCATGGGAGGTGGGGAGCTGATGCCCGAAGACCTCGAATTCGCCCCGTACATGCAGAGCTCCATCGGCGCGGCGCTCAGCAGTACGGTGCCCGACGGACCGGCGCTGATCACGCCCGAACTCACGCTCGTCGGGCCCAACAGGGAGATGAAGGTCCGGCCGCCTCTCGGTGGCCTGCGGATGCTCGGCCCCGAAGGTGTGATCGGCATCGACACCGGGCGGGTGGTACGGGTCGACCCGCCACCCGGCATCCAGGACGCCGAGCCGAACTACATGGCCTGCGTCGAGTTCGACGCGCCCGAACTGCCGTGGCTGTTCACGCCGGCCCGCCCCGACGGCGACAGGCTGCGGCCCTGGCTGGTCCTGGTAGCGCTGGAGACCGCCGGGCACCCGCTGCGGAGCGGCCGCGCGCTGCCGTTCGTGGACGTGGACGCCGCCGCCCTGCCCTCGCTGGGACAGTCCTGGCAGTGGGCCCACGTGCAGCGCCCGGCGGGCCGGTCGGAGCCGCTGACCTCACGGCTGCTGTGTCCCCTACGGCTGAAGTCGGACACCGACTACACGGCCTGTGTCGTGCCCGCCTTCCAGGGCGGGGTCGTGGCGGGGCTCACCGGCGGTCTCACCGACGCCGAGCCCCACGGCGACGCCTGGTGGCCGGGCCAGACAGGCGTCCAGCTGCCCGTGTACTACAGCTGGCAGTTCCGCACCGGCGCGCCGGGCGACTTCGAGCAACTCGCCACCGCGATCGTCCCGTTGTCGCCCGAGGAGAGCGCCCTGCTGGCGGGGCGGACCGTGGACATCACCGAGCCCTGGCTGTACGACGAGCCGCTCGCCTCCGACGGGCCGCCCGGCACCCGGCAGACCATCACCGTGCAGGGCGCGCTCCAGCTGGTCGACACTCCCACGGAAGGGCCGGGAACCGCCTTGATCGACTTCGCCGAGCGGGTCGGCGTGTACATCGACCGGGGCAGGGAGGACGTGGTCGCACCGCCCCTGTACGGCGGCCATCCGGCCGTGCGCGACCGGATCGGTGACCGCGAGGAGGGGTGGCTCGAGGAGCTCAATCTCGGTCCGGAGACCCGAATCGCGGCCTCCCTAGGCACCGGTTGGGTGCGGGACAACCAGGAGTGGCTGATGGCCAGGGCATGGGACCAGATCGGTGCCGTCCGCGAAGCCAACCGGCTGCGCAACCGCACCGCGTTCTGCGCCGAGGTGTCCGGGTCGGTGCACCGGCGCGACGTGCAGACTCTCGCGCCGGACGAGACCCTCGGGTTCGCAGCCCCGGTGCGCGACCGCGTACGTACCGACAGCGAGCTGCCGCTGAAGACGGAGGTCGCGGTCAGCCCGGCCCCGAACGAGCTGGTCGCTCCCGCCCTGCGGCGGCTGCTGCGCCGCCGTGGGCCGCTGGCCCGGCACGCGGGCCTCGACAGCGAGTCGTACGCACGCCGCACGCTCAGCGGCGAGCTGCTGCCGTCGCTGCCGACGGCGATGGTGACCCGGCCGACGCAGCCCGAGCCGATGGACGGGGAGGACGCGAACGCACTCAACGCAACAGTGAACAACGCGGTGCGCGCCACCGGTGAGCTGCGCGACGCCGAGCGGATCAGGCTTCTGTCGGCCATGGCCCCCTCGGCCCTGGCGAACGGCTTCGACACCCAGGCGAGCGCGATCACCGCGCTCCTGGACCGCCCGGCCGCCACGCTCGGGGCGGCCCTCGCGCCGGAGGACGCGCCTCTCACCGGGGCGAGCCGGTTGTTCCGGGCACTGTCCGTCGCCGACCCGGCCAACCTGGTCGGCGACGTGTCCCCGGCCTTCGCCGAGCGTCCCCCGGACGCCGTCATGACGCTGGTCGAGCCCGACACGGCGCTGATGCCGGACGCGTCGATGGCCGACGATCCCGCGACGCACATCCTGGAGTTCGGCGTGCCCGTCGACGCGGGCGCGATGGGCGGCCGCCTCACCCAGGCCCTCGACCCCGCCCCGCTGCTCTCGGCCAGGCTGGACAGCTCGGTCACCGTCCTGTCGGAGAACGCGTTCACCGTGCCCGAGGCACCGGGCGAACCCATCATGGCGTGCCCCGACTTCGCCGCGCCCATGGCACTGGCCCTGCAGAAGGACGCCCCCGACTGGTTCCTGCCGGGCTCGGCGGAGATCCCCGACGACCGGGCCGTGCTGCTTCAGGCCAACGCGCCGTTCATCGCCTCTTTCATGGTCGGCGTGAACGACGAGATCAACCGCGAGATGCGCTGGCGCGAGTACCCCACGGACCTGCGTGGCAGCCCCTTCACCCACTTCTGGCCACGTCCGGACGGGGCGCCGGACGTCCCGCCCGTGCACAGCTGGACACGGGACCAGGGACTCGGCGCCCAGCTCGCCCTGGACGCCGGCGAGGTCGATGTCCTGCTCATCCGGGGTCGTCTCGTGCGCCGGTATCCCAACCTGATCGTCGCCGCCGTGCCGGCGTCGTCGGTGAGCGACACAGAGAACCTGGCGGAGGACACGTGGCAGCACCCGAAGATGGTGCTCACCCTGGATGAGCGGACAGTCGCCTACACCTTCGTGCTGGACGGAGACATCCATGACTGGTGGTTCGTGCTCGCCGAGAACAGCTACCGGATGCGCTTCGGATTCGACATCCCGGTGACGCCTCCGCCGCCCCCGCAACCTGCTCCTGCGCCGCCTCCGTACGAGCACTGGTCGGACCTCACCTGGCAGCAGGTCCCGGAAGGCGGCTTCGCTGATCTCTCCGCGATGCCCGAGGTGCCCGCACAGGAGCAGCCCGGACCGGACCGGTGGAACGCCGCCACGGTGGCGATGGTGTCCCTGCAACGGCCTTTCCGGGTCCTCATGTCGGCCCGCAAACTGATCGGAGACCCGCGGTGAGCATCAACCTGGAACTGGCTCGGGCCCGCCAGGAGGTCCGCGACGCCCGGATCAGCCTGCAGGGCGCCCGCACGGAACTGTCCATGTGCACCAAGCGCATGGTGGCTGGGGAACCGGGAATGGAAACCGAACAGTTGACCGCGGCGCAGGAGGATGCAGCCGAACAGGAGACGCGCCACGACGCCGCTCGCGAGGCTTACGACGAACTGGCCGCCGCGGAACCGAAGCTCTGGGACGACGACAGCAACGCCGATCCGCTGCTCCTCCTCCCGCTCCGCCTGGAGACGGTGTACCGCAACGCCGGAGAGGCCGCCCTGGAACTGCTGATCCGTGCCTACCCCGACGACATCCACGTCGACTCCCACGATCCGGCCCTCACCGCGGCCGAACGCGCCGCAACCGAGGCGTACTGGCGCGAGGTGTGGGCCGCGGGTCCCCACTACGAGCGCCGCCAGGGAGCCTGGACGCGGCTCGTCGCCGCGATCGGCCCCGGACGTGCTGCCTGGGCGGTGAAGGCGCTGCGGCCCGACCGGACGGAGCCGCCGGACACGGAGACCCCGGCCGGCGCCATCGGGCCGTCACCGGAGCCGTGGGCGGCGCAGCCGCAGATGCGTGAAGGCGCCTGGTCCCGGGCGGCGCACAGCTACGTGCTGCCCGACCGGCTGGTGTTCTCCGGCTACGAGGCCGACAGCGGCGGACAACCCGTGCTGCTCTGGCGGGAGGAGGGCGCGCCCATCCCCGAGGTGCTCGACGTCGGCCCCGGCCAGGGCTCGCCCGAGCCTCCCGCCTGGCTGAGCGACTTCGACGAGGCCGTCCGCGTGGGCATGGGGGTCAAAGTCCTCATCGAGGGCGAGATGCGGCCCGACTTCGCACTGGTCACCGTCGCCGGGGTACGGGGCGGGACCACGGAGCACACTGCGGAGCTGATCGGCGCCCTGCTGGACGCGCACCGCTGCACCGACGGCCTGGCCGTGCTGCCCACCGGCACACCCACGAACAACACCGAGGCCACCAGGTCCGCCTGGCGCACCCGCATGCCCCCGCCGACCCCCGAGGAGGCCGACGCGCAGCGCGCCGCCCTCGGCGACCTCGCCCCCGGAGATCCCCAGGCCGCTGCCCGGACCACCTTGGCCCTCGGCCCTGTCGCCGGACGTGTAGTGGCCGAGACCGCCGACGGGCTCGACGCCGACGACCACGACCTGCTGACCGAGCTGCACGCGGCGATCGGCGCCATGGCCGCCGCATCCACCAGATGGCAGGACTACGACGTCAATACCCCCGTCAATCTGACCTTCCTCGTCTCGCACTTCATCGACCACGTCCGCGCCCGGGGCCGGTTGCCCACGCTGCGCGTCGGCCGCCAGCCGTACGGCATCCTGCCCGTCACCTCGCTCGACCTGTGGCACGGCACCGAGGTCGACCTGCGGATCCTCAACCACATAGAGGCATTCCGCACCCACGTCGAGCTCCAGTCCTGGCGTTCGCCGAGCGTCGGCAGCGGCGGAGACGCCGACGAGGTCATCAACGACCTGCTGCACCGGCTGCCCGCCTCACGCCGGGTGCGTTTTGTGCAGCAGGTGCCCGTAGACCCGCCCTTCCAGCCTGTGCCCTTCACCCCGGTCGGTATCCCGGTCAAGAGCAATTTCGCCTGGCTGGAGCCCCCCGACATGGCGATCCCGCCTTTCCCCCTGGAGTTCTCCGTCGCCACCGAGGCCACGCCGGAACTTCAGGAGCTGTTGAACGCCGGGCCGCTCAGCACGCTCTTCGGTGTCCTGCGCGAGATCGGCCGGATGCGATCCCAGAACGCCGACGTCCCGCCGGAGGTCCTCCAGCAGATGTTCGACCTGGCCCCTGCCTTCAAGGGACTGCGCGACGGCCGTCTGGGGCTCTGGTACCACTTCGCCGGCATCGTCCTGTACATGTACCACCAGCGGAATGAGCAGCGCGCACAGTCCGGTGGCGCGCTGGAGTCCGTCGTGAGCCTGCTGAACGGTCGGGTGACGGTCCCCGACGACACGGTTCCGGACCTCTTCGACTGGGCGTCCATGGCCATCGACCGGCTCGCCGTCGCCGAAGGTCTGGCCTGCGGGGACCTGCCGCGGCTGGAGCGGCTGCTCTGCGAGGTGCTGGACGCCCAGTCCCACCGCCTGGACGCGTGGATCACGTCCGTCGCCTCGGCCCGGCTCGACCGTCTGCGCCACGACCGCCCCGAAGGCACCCACCTCGGCGCGTACGGCTGGGTCACCGATCTGCATCCCCGGGGCTGGGAACCGCCGAGCGTGCCGACCGATCCGGAGGACGACGAGCAGATGGCCGGAGAGGACGGGGAGGGTGGCGAGGAGGTCACCGAAGGCGGTGAGGGGGCTCCTGAGGGCGGTGTCGAGGTCACCGAAGGCGGTGAGGGGGCCCTTGAGGGAGATGAAGAGGTCCCTGAGGACGAGGAGGCCCGGAAGGCCTCGCTCTTGGGCGAAATCCCCGCCGACACCGGAGACGACTCCGGGGAGGACGAGGACGGCACGTCCGGGCAGAACAACGACGGCTATCTCGTGGCCCCCTCCATGCACCAGGCCACCACCGCCGCCGTCCTGCGCTCGGGCTGGCTCAGCCACTCCGACAAACAGGCGTTCTCCATCGACCTCAGGGCGAACCGCGTGCGCAAGGCGCTCGCCGTGGTGGACGGCATCCGGTCGGGCCAGACTCTCGGCGCGCTGCTGGGCTACCGGTTCGAGCGCGCCCTGCACGACGCCCACCTGGACCAGCTGATCAACGCGTTCCGCACCGGCTATCCCACACCGCACCTCGCCGATCCCGAAGCGCCGGACAGTGAGAAGGCCCGTACGGCGACAGCCGCCCGTGACGTCGTCGACGGCCAGGCTCTGGTCGCCGACTTCGTGGCACACGGCCGTCAGCTCCAGGATCTGGTCTCCCTGCGGCTGACCGCCGACCTGCTGCCCCTGCTGGACCAGGCCCTCCCGCTCGTCAAGGACTTGGAGGCCACCATCGACGCCGTCGGCGACCTGCTGCTCGCCGAGAGCGTCCACCACCTCGTCGCGGGCAACCCGCAGCGCGCCGGACAGGCCGCCGACGGCATCGCGCGCGGCGACAACCTCCCCCAGGACTTCGAGGTGTTGCGCACCCCGCGCGCCGCCGTCGACATCACGCACCGCCTCGGCCTGCTGGCTCCCACGACCGGCACGGACGGCTGGGCGGCGGACCGGCCGCTGGCCGCCCTCGATCCCGCCCTGGAGCGCTGGTGCCAGACCCGCCTCGGCCCTTCATCCGGTTGGAGCTTCGCTTTCGGCGACCCGGACTCGCCCACCCCGGTCGGCCTGGCCGAGCTCGGAGTCTGCGCGCTGGAGACGGTGCTGGGCGCGGGGCTGTTCGGCAACCGGGCGGACCAGGCGTCCACCGCCCTGGGCGACCCTGGCGGCACCCTGGCGGGGCGGCTCCTGCGCCAGGCGCCCGCGGGCGTGCGGGTCACGGAGGCCGGAGCGGCGCGGTTCGCCGAACTTCAGCTGTTGTGCCGGTCGTTGGCTGATGTGCTGGCCGCAGGCCGGCCGTTGCTCCTCACCGATCTGGACGCCGGAGCGGGTGCCGACTGGTCGGCCGCCGACCTTCCGGAACTGGCGTCCCGGATCACCGCCTGGCACGAGGCGGTCACCTCCGCGCTCGATGAACTGGCCGAGGAGATCGAGGAGTTGCCGGACACGGCCGACGAGGTGGTGCGGAGGCTGGAGCTCCTCGCCGACCTAGGGGTGTCCAACGCCTGGCCGACTACGGGCGCCGAGCAGGTGGACGCGCTGCGCGAGCAGGCTCATGCAGTACTGAGCCGCTTCCGGGCCGAGCCGCTCCCCCCGCTGCCGGGACCTCCGCCGCAGGAGCCGTCGGCGGTGCTGGGGTGGGTGACACAGCTCCGTACAACCGTCTCCTCAGTGTTCGGCCGGGCGCTGCCCGTCCTGCCCGTACTCCGTCTGAACGGCAGCGTCGCGGCAACCGCGCTGACCGGTCCCGCCCCGCAGGGCGCCGACGAGGAAGCGGTCATGGACTGGCTGCTGGACATGGAACGGGTCAGGCCGCAGGCGCGCGTCCTGGGTGACGCGCTGACGGCCGCCGAGACGCTGTCCGGAACGGCACCGTGCGCCGCCGTCGTGGCCCAACTACCCGTCGGGCAACCGTGGATCGCACGCGGTCCGGCCCCCGTACCGTCCCGCAAGAACCCCGCCCCGCATCACTGTGCGGTGCTGCGCGCCGACGGCGCGCCCGACCCGGACCGGATCGCCGGGCTGGTCGTGGACGCCTGGACCGAGAACGTGCCCGAGCCCGCCAGGGGCGACCCCGGCGACCAGGAGGAGCTGGGCGGGCTCGCCTTCCACTACAACCAGCCCGACGCCCGGGCCCCGCAGGCAGTGCTGCTGGCCGTGCCACCCGACCCACAGCGCGGCTGGCGGATGCAGGACGTCCACGCCGTCGTCGAAGAGACCTTCGCCCTGGCCCGGCTGCGCGGCATGGACCTCAATGACCTGTTCGATCTGCGCGGACTGCTGCCCGTGCAGTGGCTGAGGCCGGAGCATGGGATGTTGCCGCTATGAGCACTATGTTCAGGTACGAGCCTGTGCCGCGTGACACCGGTATGGAGGAGGCACTCGCCGCCCGTACCGCTGACGCCGCGTGGTTCCTCGCCCGCCAGTACGGGTTCGGGGAGTTCCGGGGGGATGACGCCGCTTCCCCTGTGTCGGTTTCGATCGCCCAGGAGACCCACAGGCTGGACCGCTGGCGCAGCGACGCCGACGCCGAGTGGCAGCCGTACGACCCTGCCACGATGGTGCTGGAGGCACTGGTCGAACAGGAACCTGTGGAGGGGCCCGACAGCCGGCTGCTGGTGGCGGGCGCGCTGCGCTGGCGCCGGGCGCTGGCTGCCGCCGGACTCATTGCCCTGCTGCCGGCCTTCGCCCGGGTCTGCCCCTTCGACACCGAAGGCCCGCTCGCTCCGACCGGCCTGTCCGCAGCCGTCCGCGACCGGCTCCCCGACCCGCTCGCCCTCGCCCCCTGGCTCGCTCGCCTCGCCGATCGCGACGAGACAGCTGCCAAGGAGTTCGACGCCCCCGACACGGCCCGCGACGCCCTGGCCACCGCAGCGGCGGCCTGGCTGTCCTGGTGGCAGGCACGCGTGCCGGTGGTGGAGCAGGCCGAGGCGTCCGCGCCGCCCGAGGCGTGGAACGCCAACCGGCTCGAGTACGCCTTCGAGGTGTCCGCCTCCAGCCTGCCGGGCCTCGAACTGAGCGCCGACGAGTACCACGGTGGCCATCTCGACTGGTGGGCCGTGGACGCTCCGGATGCCCAACTGCCCGTCGACGCGAGCGCGACACGGCGGGAAGGGCGCAGGATCATCCCGACGCCGGCGGTGTACGGCGGCATGCCCGTGTCCCGCTTCTGGGAGATGGAGGACGCCCGCACCGACTTCGGCTCCATCGACGCGTCCCCCGCCGACCTGGGGCGGCTGATGCTCGTCGCCTTCGCCACGGTGTACAACAGCGACTGGTTCTGCATCCCGCTGCCGCTCGTCGTCGGCTCCCTGAGCCGGGTCGTGGACTGCACCGTCACCGACGTGTTCGGCGGCGAGGCCCCCCTCCACCACGCCACCGCCGACGACGGCGAGGGCTGGAACCTCTACGGCCTGGGGGACACGGCGTACCCATTCCGCACCCCCGACATGTTCACCCCGCCCTCGCCCTGGATGTACCGGCCGGCCTCACTGCCGGGCGGACTGGAGAGCCGTCCGGTGGAATCGGTGGTTCTGCTGCGCGACGAACAGGCCAACCTCGCCTGGGCCGTGGAGGAGTCCGTGGCCGACCGTGCCGACGAGCGGGTCGACCGCCACGAACGCTGGACGACCGCTGCCCGCCCACGTCCGACGCCCGAGCCCGGCACCGCCCCGCGCTACCTGGTGGCGACCGAAGTCCCCGCGCACTGGTACCCGCTGGTGCCGCAGGTGCTCGCCGACATGGAGTCGATCCGCTTCCGCCTCGCCGGTCTGGTCCGCGACGAGTCCTCCCCTGGGGCGCCGCTCGGCCGGCTTCTGGGCGAGACGGACTGGCTGTTCGAGGAGGAGGTGCCGCGCTCCGGCATCAGGGTCGAGCGCAGCCGTCAGTTCACCCGGTGGCAGGACGGTGCGCCACACTCCTGGACGACCCGTCGCAAGGTGAGCGGCTTCGGCGGCGGTTCGAGCGGCTTGCGCTTCGACGTGCTGGACGAGCCCTAGCCTCGCGACAGCGCTCTCGTGAGCTGGGACGATGGGCCTAGTCCGGGGTTTTGTCGTCGCCAGACGAAAGCACTTTCCGTGTGTAGCTATCGGCTCGCGGCCCGACCCTGTGGTGTCCGCTGACGCGTCGGGGTGATCAGGCACGCCGGACACGTGGGCCGGCGGACCTCCCCGAAGCCACCGGGCTGACGGCGGCGTAGCATCGAGCGCGACCTCCGTAAGACTCGCGCGCGACCGACCGAAAACCCGCTCCGACAAGACAGCAGAGCACCCCCGTGAACTCCACGTCGATCCGCTTGATCGAGCCCTCCGACGGCCCCGCGCTCGCCGGCCTGCTCGCCCAGGACAAGAAGGCGTATGCGCGCTGGCTGCCCGCGAGGCCCGCGGAGTTCTACACGCCCGACGGGCAAGCCTCGGTCATCGAATCCCTTCTGGCTTCCCATGCCCAGGGGCTCGCGTGGCCCGGCGTCGTGGTGTGTGACGAGACCGTCATCGGACAGGTCGCCATCAGCTCGATCCTGCGCGGCCCGTTCCAGAAGGGGTTCCTCGGCTACTGGGTCTCCTCTCCTCACCAGGGCCTCGGGCACACGAGCCGTGCCGTCGGCCTCGCGCTGCGGATCGCCGAGGACGAGCTGAAGCTGCATCGCCTGGAGGCGCACACCCAACTGGAGAACGTCGCATCCCAGGCAGTCCTCCGCAAGCACGGATTCACTTCCTGGGGCATCGCCCATGACCACTTCTACGCCGACGGCGCATGGCACGACGAAGTGTTCTGGGAAAGGAAACTGACCGGAAGGCTCGCCTCCTAGGCTCGCCGCTGTGCGCTCAAACCGGGGCACTTCCTCGCGTGCCTTCGCCGGGATGACTGCCCTGCTCGCACCCGGTACCAACACGAGGTCGCAGTCTGCGCAGCGCGTGATTCCTCCAGACCAGGTGGCGCACCGTGCAGCACTACGTGGTCGAGATCGACCGACGCCGGTACACCGGGCCGGCCCTCACGAAGCTGACGGGGTCCGCAGCCCCTATCTTCGCTGGCGAGCGGGAGTTTCATCTCCGCGAGATCGCCGAGGCCGGAGCGATTACCGCACAGCGGCATGAGCGGCGACAGGTGTGCCGGGTGGGCCTGACCGGCCTCACAGGGGTCACCGGGGTCACCGGGGCCACCGGCATGAAGGACCTGAACCGAGCGAGGCCGGAATTTTTCGGCCACCCCAGACGCCAGACGCCCACCGCCGCCCAGCTCGGGCTCCAGGCGCTGGACTGCGTACTGGCCTGCGAGGTCCGCCTGCTGATCCTGGACGACCTGCACTTCCTGGAATGGCGCAGAGCCGGCGGCATCGAGGTCAGCGGCCCAACCGGACCACACCCGGAGTATCCCCCGATGCGGCTAATCGAATGATCTACGGATCATCTGCCGTGTGGTGACCGATCCCCGTCCCACTGTGTTCCTACGCTCCCAACGACCCCTCGTGAAAGGCGGGCCCCTCAGCGGTGGAGGACGAAGGCTGTGATGCGCCGTCCGACATCTCCCAGCCGCCGCGGCACGGGCCCGCGTTTCCGCAGAGGTCGATCGGTGACTGACGAGCAGCGGAGAGGCCCTGCGGGCAGGTGTCCCTCGCGGCTTCTCCCTCTCCCACGAGGAAGAGCGGTATGCGTTCCATCATCAGTAGGAAGATTCTGACCGCCGCCGCGGTGGCGGGGATGCTGTCGCTGACCGGCGGCCTCGCAGTGGCGGCGAACTCGGCAGGCAGCACCGGTGATACGCCCGGGTCCACCTCTGGCGGCCACCACCAGGAGATCGGGCGGCTTCCCGGGGACCTCTGCAAGAGGCTCGATCTCGGCGAGCTCGCCTCCGGAGCGGTCGGCGACCTGTGCGCCCCGGCGCTACAGGCTCAGGACAACTCCCCGGAGGAATACGGCGAATACGGCGACGGGCACCCCGACCACCCCGCGCCGAGCCCGACACAGCCCTCCACGCCGCCGAGCAACCCGGGCGGGCCGGGCGAGCCCACGCCGACACCCACTCCGACGTCCTCATCCACACCCCCCACCCACCCCAACGAACCATGTGAGGAACCAGAGCCCGGCAAGGAACCCGCGCCAGGATGCGAAGAACCCCACGAGCCGACACCGACACCCCCCTCCACACCACCGAGCAACCCGGGCGGGCCCGGCGAGCCCACGCCGACACCCACTCCGACGTCCTCATCCACACCCCCCACCCACCCCAACGAACCATGTGAGGAACCAGAGCCCGGCAAAGAGCCCGCGCCAGGATGCGAAGAACCCCACGAGCCGACACCGGCACCCCCCTCCACACCGCCGGCCACCCCGCACGAGCCGGGCGAGAACCCGACTCCGACCCACCCCGGGCCGCCCCAGCTACCCGACACCGGAAGTGATCCCCTCCTCATGGGCGCCGCCGCACTGAGCGTGGCGCTCGTCCTCGGAGGAACCGTCGTGTACACACGAAAGAGCCGTGCAGTGCAACGCCGCTGACGCGTCCTCAAGCACCAAGGGCCCGCGCTTCATGGAGGTGCGGGCCCAGCGCACGTGCTGATGGATCGATGTACTGCCCGGCTGATCGTGGGATGGTTCAGCCCGGCCAAGGGCTCGGCGGCGGGGATCTGCATCTGTGTGATCTCGGCGTTGCCCGCGAGAAGATCCTCCAGCGCCTCGGCAGCGTGATCGCTCCTGCTGCCCCCGGCCGCCCGACGGGTCAGCCTGGGGTGCCCGCCGCCCAGCGCAGGCCGCCCAGGAGATGGCGGCGGAAGGCAGGGTCGGTGTAGGCATCGCCCGCGTGCCCCAGCGATGTGTAGAAGGAGCGGCCGACGTCCAGCTCCTGGCACCACACCAGGGGGTGGTCGGCGCCCATGCCACCCCCCTCGTAGCCGGATTCGTCGATCGTGGCGAGGATGCGCACGCCGGGACGGCGCGGGTTGCTCCGGAAGTCGTACCACTCGTCGTTCCGCTCCCACCGCAACGGCAGGTGGATCATCGCCGGGTGGTTCCGGTCCTCGACGAGCACGGTGCCGGGCTGGAAGTCGGGGTGGCCGGCGAAGCGCGCACCGAGCAGTTCGCCGTAGTAGGGCCAGTGGTACTCGGTGCACGCGGCGGAATGGATGCCCATGAAGCCGCCGCCGTCCGAGATCCAGCGCCGCAATGCGGCCTGTCCGGCCGGGGTGAGCACCTCGCCGCTGGTGGACAGGAAGACCACCGCACTGCGCCCCGCCAGCGAGGCGTCGGTGAAGACCGCAGGGTCTTCGGAGGTCTCCATCGTGAAGCCGTGCGCCTCGCCCAGCTCACGCAGAGCCGCCTGCCCGGCGGGGATCGATTCGTGGCGGTAGCCCGTGGTGCGGGTGTATACGAGAACGTCCGACAGGTGGCGGATCTGGTGCATGCTGGCACTCCGTGTTTCAGCGTGGGTCGGGCCGGGGCGGCGAGCCACCGCTCAAGCGGCCTGTGGGGGCTCGCCGCCCGGGCTCAGGCCGAGATGGTCAGGGCCGTAGCTCGCCGGCTCCATCCATCCTGGCGGCTTCGAGGACCTCTGCGGGGACGTACGACGCGCTGAAGACCACCGGGCCAGGTGCACCCAGCTTCTCCTTGCCGGGAAGGCCAGCTTGTCGAACGCGCAGCCGGCGCCGCGCTGAACAGCGCCGCCATCAGGCCGCCGACACCTGCGTACAGGATCGTGTGAGCAACCAGCGCAGACAGAAGCCGTTGTCGACCTCGAACAGGTGGTGGAGGTTGTCGACGAGCGCGACGTTCTCCCGGAGGACGGGTTCGGCAGACCGTCGATGCCTTGCCGACCGGCCCCACTTCCTTGGGCACCGAGTTCACCGAGGCGGACAGTGCCGGGTGCCGGTCGCGCCGAATGCGCGCATGGCGCCGGTGGTTGACCGATGGGGGAACGCAGCTTCGCTTGGCCGGAGAGGCGCCACGTAACGCCTTGAATGACCGCGGTGACCTGGGGCGCCGGGGGCCAGCCTGGCGATACTCCCTCGTCTGCCCGTCGGCGCGTGCCACCCGCCGCCCACTGGCCGAGACCCTCCACCCGCAATGGAGAGTGCCTTTGCTCACGCCCACTGCCGAATTCCAGGACGATCCCGGTCAGGCCTACCGCGCGTGGCCAGCGGTTGGCCAAGTAGCCACTCAGCCCCTGATCTACTAGTCATCGAACCGTCACCTTTAACGGCGACTGCGGCCCGTATGCCTCGCAGATTAGATCGATCGCGATCATTACCGAAGAAAAGCGCACCAAGATCGTACGTGTCTGTAACGTACCAGGAGAAAGCTTCCTGCATCGTCCAAGATACGCATATGTGTACCCCTACCCGGAGCAGCCCAGCACACCGATGAGTCACAGCACGGCGGATCGCCCCGCCCTCAACGTCCCGCCGTCAGACAACCAAGAAGGCGCTCCGCGCCGAAGCCGCAGCGCTGTAGAGAACCCGGTCGCCCAGATCCGCGACACCGCACGAACCTCCGTGAACCACCACAGGTGTACGGACCTCCCCGTGTTCGGGCGAGGAGACTCATCAACTCACCCCAGCATGAACAGGAGCGCGCCCTCCGCCGCCCTCACCTGCGGCCGGAGCCCGGCCAAGCTGCTACGGCCCTCACACACACCCAGCGGCGGCTACGTTTCGACGCACCCCGACGAGCGCCCGCAGCGACCTCTTGACGCATCTCCCGATCGCGACCGTGACCCGAACAGGCCGCCGTTCCGGTCAGCCGTGACCCCGGAGGATGCCTTCGACGGTCTATACGTGTATGCCGCCCCAGGGCTTGTTCACCAGATCCGCCTGCTCACGGGAAACCGAGGGTTCGCCTTTGAAGCCGTGGAGCACGCCTTCCACCACGCCTGGGAGCACTGGCCCGAGGTCGCCTGCAATCCTGACCCCGTCGGATGGGTGCGCGCTCAGGCGCATGAGTACGCACTATCTCCGTGGCACCGATTCCGTCCCGTGCTCCGACGCGCCGAACCCGCCCCAACCGATCCGGTCCTGAGGGCCCTGCTCGAACTGCCTGCGGCATGCCGTCGCATCGCCCTGCTCTGCGACGGTCTGGGGCTCAGCGTCTCTCAGGCGGCCGCCGAAACGGAAGCAAGTACTACCGTCGCCAGAAATCGGCTGCTCCATGCACGTGTTGTCATTGGTCAACGCGTTTCCGAGCTCGACGACGATTCCGAAGAGGTGAGTCGCGTGCTGAGGAAGCTTGTAGCCGAGGGGGCCTCGGCGACGCTGCCCAGCGCGCGGTCCACCCGAGCCGGCAGCGAACGACGTATCCGCATCCTCACCCGGGCCGTGGGCGCGCTGACGGCAAGCTTCCTTGTCGTCATCACGCTCTCGGCGCTCACCGCCCCAACCCGCCACGAGCCAGACCACCCACGGGGCAGTGACACCAGCGGAGTTCCGACACACGTGGAGGACAGGCAGTCGGGGTCTTGAGCCGTGTCGGCGAAGACGGTGATGGCGCGCTGACGCCGGGCTGTGGTCCCGCCTGATCATATGGCGAGTGCGTGGTCCCCAGCCGCGTGGACGACCCGGCATACCGTTGCCGGACCACAGTCATCGCAGACGGCGGCTACCGCGGCACCGGCGATACGACATACCCCATCACCTCACACCAGAAACGAGCGACGCGCTCAGGTTCTGCGCAGTCAAAGGTGACTTGAACTGCTTGATCGATGTCATCGGCGCGGGACCCGGTGAAGTTGCGGCGGGCGATCGTGGTGATGATCTCTGCCCAGGGCCAGTCAGTGCCGGACATCACCTCGTTGATACAGGTCAGCGCCGACTATGTGCGCGATGTCATCCATGCCTTCAACGAACGGGGGTTCGAGGCACTGGACCCAAAATGGAGCGGGGGGCGCCCCAGGACGATCAGTAGCGAGGTGCGCGAGCACATCTGCCTGATCGCACGGACGTCTCCCACCGACTGGCGCATCACCGCCTTCTCCACCTGGAGCCTGACCAAGCTGGCCGGGCACCTGGTGAAACAGTCAGTCGTCCCGGCGGTCGGCCGCGAGGCCCTGCGGCGGATACTGCGCGAGGGCAAAGTTTCCTGGCCGTCGACCACCACCTGGAAATCTTCGAACGACCCGGACTTCATGGCCAAGATGGACCGGGTCCTGGCGCTGTACGACACGCCGCCGGCCGATGGCCGGGTGGTGTGCGTGGACGAGTTCGGGCCGCTGAATCTGATGCCGCGCAAGGGCAAGGCGTGGCGTCTACGCCGCTCGCCTCGTCGTCTGCGAGCCACGTACAACCGGTACGACGGGGTGATGCACATGCTCGGCGCCCTCGATCTGGCCACCGGCAGAATGTACTACCGGATAAGGCCGCGCAAACGATGGCGCGAGTTCCTGGCCCTGCTCAGGACCCTGCGCGCCCGCTGGCCCGGCGAGAAGCTGTACGTCGTTCTGGACAACTTCTCCCCGCACAAGCACGCCAACGTGCGGGCCTGGGCCGCGGCCAACGACGCCGAACTGGTCTTCCTGCCGACCTACGGCTCGTGGCTGAACTGGATCGAGTCCGAGTTCGCCGCCCTGCGCTACTTCGCCCTCAACGGCACCGACCACCGCAGCCACCACGAGCAGAACACCGCCATCGGCGCCTACGTGCGCTGGCACAACGCCCAGGCCGGGCCGAAGGCTAACTTCGCCCCGGACTCGCCCATCCGCACCTGGACCAAGTACCCGGCCAAGGCCGCCTGAAGAGCCGTTACTCCTCCGGCAGTTCCACGATCACCAACGTGCCCCGGCTTCCGGGGCGGACCGCGTGTACAGTCCCCGCCGTCACCATGAACAGCTCGCCCGCCCGCACCGACACCGGCATGCCGTCCACCTCCAGCTCCAGCCGGCCGTCGAGGACCAGCAGAGCCTCGGCGGCCCCATGGCTCTCTTCCTCGACCGGCAGCCCGTCCATGCGCAGTACCTTCACGCAGGCCGCCCCCACCATGCCCAGCTTGCGAGAGCTCCATGCCTCCGGTAGACCGGCCGCCGTCTCCGCAAGGTCGACCGCACTCATGGCACACCCCTCCTCACGGACCCGGTCGGTCATGCCGAAACGGGCCCGCACATAAAGATCAATGGATGCCCTGAAAGCTACCTGACCAGGAAAAACAAGTGGTCGACCGTTTGGCAAAGCCTGTCGCCGGGTCCAGAGCGAAGCCGGCCCGCGACCCACGCTAGAAGCTCATCCAATACCCGGCCAACGATCCGGCACGAGCCACTAGCCGCTTCTTCGTCGTGCAGTCGCAAGGGGGAAGCGACGTCGATGCCTCCAAAGGGTGGCTCGCCGTCCGGGCCAGACCATGGCCCTCGCCGCGTATCCCTACGGCAACGGCAGCCTGTCGACCCGGGGACGCACCTACGGAGACGAATCCTCCCGAGCGAGGACCGGAACCGCGCCCACCGCGACGGTCACACCGGACAGCCCGAGAAGCGGGCGAAATCCGATGGCACATGTGCCTGGCAGCGTGGCAGCCTTCGTCGCCATGGATGCGGACGTATGGACCGAGCAGGTAGCACGGAGCTACGACGAGTTGTCGGAGCACATGTACCTGCCCGAAGTCTTGGACCCCACGGTTGACTTCCTCGAAGGCCGGGCGCGCCGTGGTCCTGCCCTTGAGTTCGCGGTGGGGACCGGCCGGGTCGCGCTTCCGCTGAGCGCGCGAGGCGTGCGAGTGGGCGGGATCGAGAAGTCGGAGCCCATGGCCCAGGAGCTTGGCAAGAAGCCCGGCGGCGGCGGTGTGACCGTGATCGTCGGAGACATGACGGTCGCTCGGGCTCCAGGCACGTTCAGCCTGGTCTACCTCGTCTATAACGGCATCACCTGCCTGCTCTCCCAGGATGAACAAGTCGCCTGCTTCCGTAATGCAACGGAGCACCTTGAGCCGGGCGGCCGTTTTGTGATCGAGGTGTTCGTCCCCGACCTGCAGCGTCTGCCGCCAGGCGAGACCGCACGCCCGTTCCACATCGGCGACCAGCACGTCGGCTTCGACACATACGACCTGGTCAACCAGCATGTGGTCTCACACCACTACACGATCACGGACGGTCGAGGCTCCACGTTCCTCTCACCTCATCGGTACGTCTGGCCCTCCGAACTCGACCTGATGGCCAAGCTCGCCGGCCTTGAACTGTCCGAGCGTTGGGCCGACTGGAACGAGACGCCTTTCACCGCGTCCAGCAGATCCCACGTGTCCGTGTGGCAGAAACCGCCCGTGTGTTCCGCATCTGTTTGATCAACGAGCAGACCAGAGGCAGATGCCGACGTGATGGATCGCTCGACGGTGTTGCGTCGCTTGTACAACTCCCGGTCGAAGCGAAAGCCGTGGCATCGCTGCCCTGTCGGCGGACGGAACGAATGCGAGGGGTTCTCAGCGGGCATAGGCCGCAAGATGAACTCGCTTCTCCGGAGCCAGCATCCCCACTGCATGGCCAACGGCCTTCCCAGGGATGAGCCCGAGCAGGGGAAGTGCAGGCTGCACATCGACGTCGACGCCACCGACCGCGCCTACGGGCACGAGTCCGGGGCGCGGTGGTGGGATGCCGGAGCGTGAGCCTCAGGATGGCATCGCGGCTCGGTCGGACTCGCTGCGGAGAACGCAGAATTCGTTGCCTTCGGGGTCGGCAAGGACCGCCCAGCCGGAGCCATCGGGATTGCGGTGATCGCTGACCAGGGTGGCACCGATCCCCAGCAGCCGTTCCACCTCCTGCTCACGTGAGGTCTCAGGGCGCAGACACAGATGAATCCGGTTCTTGATCTTCTTGGGCTCGGGCACCTCGTTGAAGTACAGCACTGGGCCCTCCGCCAGCAGCACCTGAGTCTCCCGATGGCCCGGTTCGTCCTCCGGATGTAGTGGATGGCCAGTCACCCTGCTCCAGAACCGGGCCAGCTCGTAGGCATCCGCACAGTCAATCGCCACGTTCTGCAATACCGAAACCATGCGCGCCAGCCTGCCTGACTTTGACACCAGACGCCACCGAGTCGCGCTCACCGTCCGCACCCACAGCTCAGGCACGTGGCAGCACTTTCGATGCACGCCCGATGCACGCCCGAGACACGCCCGATGCATGCCCGAGGCACGGCGCGGTCGGCGTGAACGTTTCTTCATCGCTCTGCCGCATACTCGTGATTCCAGTTGTGTGGGGACAGTGGACCGGTGCGGTTCGGCGTCCATCCATCGCCGCCTTGACCGTACAGAAGTCGGTGCTGGTCTTCTGCTTGCCCCGGGACGTCCGCCTCGGCCGTCGCTGTCGGCCAGGAGTAGTTCACAGGCGGAGGCGAAACGTTGCTGCGGTCGGCTGAAGCCCACGTCGCGGAAGGCGTTTCGTCTGTGGACCGACGATGTCGGCCCTCGTTACGCGGTGCCCGTGGGAGGCGGCCCTCGCCGGTAAGAAACCGTACCCGGGCAACCAATTGGTCGAGACCTACGCCCAGTTCGGATGCGAGAGCAGCGGCATCGATGCCCTTGCTCCAGCCGTCCACCAGGAAGGCGTCCCGAGCGGGCGACCACTCCTGCGCCCCCTCGGACACCCGAGGCACCGGCTGGGGTGAGAGGCGGTCCGGGCGAGGGGACGGGATCGCGGAACGCGGAGGAGCCGCCGGCACGGCTGGGATCTTTGCCGCAGGAGGGAGCGAGGCATCACGCGCCTCAGCGGCACGCTTCACCATCGCCTCCGGTTCCTGCTCCCCGACTGGCGGATGATCGAGCAGTGAGGCGGCGAGGGAACGGGCGTCAGCTTTGCCCACGGTCCGACGGGCAAGACGCACCTCACGCTCATTGAGCCCCAGCAGTTCAGCAACCGCACCATCACTGCCCACCGTGACAGCGAAGGCGGCGAGTATCCTCACGCGTTCGGCCTGGGCTCCATCAAATACGGACTGCGTCGCACGTACATGGTCGTCCGCGCCACAAAAGGCATCGGCCAACACCGCGTGCCGCTCCCACAACTCCCTGGATTCCACGCCGAACCAACGCTGCCGAAACCAAATGGAACCGAACCGAGTGCAGCAATCACCCTATTGGACGATTTCAGGGTTTATAGAGTCGAACACCTGACCACCCGGACCATCCCACATATTGCTTTATCGACTACTCGCTCCATCGACTGTGTTCGAAATTCCGCGCAACTGATCGATTGCTTTGCAAGCGAAGCATCCGCAGTGTCCGCTCCGTCTCCTCCTGGAGGTGCCGAAGAGAGATCAGGCGGCGCCAGTCGGGGTCCGGCACGCCGGGAAGCGTGTTGCCGCAGGCTGCCCACAGGCCCAGCATTTCCGCGTACAACGGTGCCGCCTCCGCCTCACCCTTCGTCATCAGCTGTTCTATGTGCGGCGACATGGGCCGGGGGGCAGGGTGGACGCGTCTGGGCCCCGGGACGACGGCGACCCATCCCTTACGCGCTTGGCCTCCGGGGATCAGCGATGCTGAACCACCGCTGCCGGTTACCGTTGGAGCATCAGGTGCACTCATGGTCGTAGAAACGATTCTCCTGCCTCCCTCGTCACTCGCAGAACGACCCTTTCGTGAAATTTCCCAAAGCGATGCTCACGGTGACTGCGACGCGGAGTACGCCCTGTCGGCACACCGCGGAAACGGCCCGGGAAGGATTCCCCCTCCCCGGGCCGTTGTGCGTGTCAGTTGGGGTTGTCGGCGTGGGTCAGGGTCTCCCATGCGACGAACAGATTGTTCGATGCTGCCGGCCGCTGCCGCTCGGTGAGGGTCTGCGTGTTCGTCATGGCGTACCCCATGCGGTTGTGCAGGGCGTTGAAGCCCACCTCCGTGACCGGGCCGAGCGCGTCCTTGAGCGAGCCGCCGCACAGCGAGGACGGCACGGCCGCACCCAGCTGGTACTTGGCGTGCAGACCCAGGGAATGCCGGAGCCGGTCGGCGATCTCGGGGTAGAGGTCCTGCCCCTGGATGCGGCTGGTCTCGGCGATGTGCGAGATCGCGGAGAGCCCGTAGCCGGTGTGGGTGAGGTCGCGGCACGTCTCCTGGGAAAGCCCGTCCATGAAGGTCGACTGCCCCTGCCAGTACCTGACGATCTCGTCCCGCGTGTCGAGACCGCTGCCGGGCGCGACCTTCGGCAGGGAGCCGTCCGCGGTCACATAGATGTACGCGGGAACGCGTCCACGGAACTTGGTGACGGCCTTGTCGTAGGCACTGCGGTCCTCCAGGAAGACCGCGATGCCGATGGCGGCCTCGGTCATGGACAGTTCCCAGTTGCCGTTGCTGTGCGAGCCGTTGATGACCTCGGGCAGATAGACGTCACGCAGCATCGTGCCGAAGCGGCCGGAGTTCGGCCAGCTGCTGTAGGTGTACTTGATGATCTCGGCCGCCCGCGGCCAGGAGGAGCCGGCCCACCCGGTCTGCAGCGGTGCGTTGCTGTTCGTGTGGTCCTTGATCACACCTGACCAGGCGTCCATGATCTGGATGGCCTTTTCGGCGTAGCGGCTGTCCTTGCTGATGAACCAGGCCAGCGACAGGGTGTACGCGGCTATCGCGTCCTCACGCTCGTCGGTGCAGCCGTAGTTGGGGTTGGAGTAGGAACCGCACTCGACGACGGCACGGGGCTTGGCGGTCCGGGAGAGGGATGCGTACTTGCTGGCCAGCATCTGGTCGTACGCCCCCTTCCACGGCTGCGCACCGGCCAGGACCTTTTCGCGTACGAAGTCGAGCTGGGGGCGGCTGACCAGGACGCCGGGGTGAGTGAACGAGGCCGGGGCGGCTGCCTGTGCAGGCTTGGCGGAGGCGGCCGGGCCGGCGACGGCCGGTGCCGTGACGGCCGTGGTGAGCAGTGCGGCCAGTGCGGCCGTGACGCCCAGGGCGCGCGCAATGGTGCCGGTACGCATGTGGGGTGCCTTCCGGAGGAGGTGGTCCAACAGCCCGCCCGTCCCCCGTAGTTCATATAGATGAACATCGAGCTGGGTTGTGAACTCTTCGACGAGTCAGGAACTTAGAACCAACCCCTGCACCCGTCAAGCGTTCGCGTACAGACAGCGAACGGAACACCGGAAGACGGGCAGTGCCGCGATGGGCGGCGAGCTGTTCAGGAAGCGAGGCAGTCGTGCACGACTTCGGGCCGGCCGAGGGTGAGGTCGGTGAGGAGATGGCTGGCGGAGACGACCTCGCGGACGGGCAGGTCGGCGAGGGGGACCAGCGCGTGCGCGAACAGTTGCAGGCGCGCGGGACCGCTCAAGGCGCCTTTCGCGGCCGGGTCGGAGATCTGGGCCCGTACCAGCTCACAGATACGCGGAGTCCCGTCGTATCCGGGCAACTTCTTGAGCATGAACATCGGCGTGGTCAGCTCGTCGCGGGCCGCCTGATCCGTCAGTTCCCGGTGGGGTTCCGGCACCAGCCGGTCCAGCGCGTCGGGGTCGGTGCGGTAGGTGATGTTCAGGTACTCACGATGTGAACCGGTACCTGGCCTCGGGGAAGGCGGGGGCACCGAGCGGGGTGGTCCAGTGCCGGACAACGTCCTCGGCTCGCACGGAGGCGCCCCCCTACGACGTGGTGTAGTCGTCGTAGAAGCCCTCGCCCGTCTTGACGCCGAGCTTGCCCGCCTCGACGTACTTCTTCAGCAGATCGCGGGGGCCGGCGGGCAGATCGGGCCGCTCGGCGGCGTAGTGGTTCTCGATGTCCAGGACGACGTCGAGCCCGACCTGATCCATCATCCGGAACGGCCCGGCCGGTGTGCCCATGTTGATCTGCCACATACGGTCGACGTCCTGCGGTGTGGAGACGCCTTCCGCCACCACGGCGAGCGCCTCGCGTTTGATGGCGGCCCAGATGCGGTTGAAGATGAAGCCCGTGGACTCCTTGTGCGCCTCGAACGGGTGGACACCGTAGCGGGGCAGTTCGCGCTCGAGCAGTTCGATGACGCCTCGGTCGGTGTGACCGTCCGACATGATGTCGATCGCGTTCTGCTTGGGCGGCATGTAGAAGTGCGTGTTGAGCACGCGCTCGGGGTGCTTGACCTGGTCGATGAACTCGCTTGTCGCGTACGACGAGGAGTTGCTGGCCAGGATCGCGTCGGCGTCGGCCGTGCGGTCCAACTGGCCGAAGATGTCCTTCTTGAGATCGAGCCGCTCGGGTACCGCCTCGACGACGAGCCACGCGCCCGCGAGAGCCTCCGCCATGTCGTCGGTGAAGACGGCCCGCCCGGGGGTCCCTCCGTCGATCCCTGCGGCCAACTCGGCCACGTTCTCCTTCACATACGCGACCGCCGCCTCCCCCGCCTGGTCCGAGCGGTCGTAGATCCGCACTTCCCCGCCGCGGGTGGCGAACATCAGCGCGATCCTGCGTCCCAGGGTCCCGGCGCCGATCACGGCGACCGGACGGGTTTCCACGTCTGTGGGAAGGGTGAACGGCATGCTCGTCCTACTCTCGGGAGGGCGGGGTCCCTGCCGGTCGACATCCGGCTCACCTGCAGTCTCGGGCGCAACCCTCCCGGCCGCGACCGGGGCAGCTCCCGCCGCAGCACGACTGCCGCCTTCCGGGTGACCTGGTTCCGTGAGGCCCCGGAGCCCCCCGGTAGGAACTCGCGTCGGTGCCGGCCGCTCCAGGCCGGGAGCGGCCGGCACCGCGTTTCTACTGGGCGTAGAAGGTCGCGTCCGCCTTGGCGGTCGTCGTCCCCGCCGACTGCGTCACGAGCAGGTTCTCGTAGTGACGGATGAAGCGGCCGGGGAAGTTGTACGACTCGAAGGAGACGCCTGCGGCCGTGTCGGCGAGACCCGGGCGGCGGTGGAAGCTGGCGTCGCTCCTGAAGGTCGTACCGCCGTCGTTCTTCTCGACCCACACCTCGTGGTTCATGTGGCGGAGGTAGTAGCCGGGGAAGTTGGCCGATTCGAGGGAGACGGTGCCGGCTCCGGCGAGGCCCGTGACGACGCGGAACTGCGAGTCCGCGAGGTTGGTGACGTTCGCTTCGAGCTTGGCGCGGAATTCCCAGTGCCGGATGTACCGGTCGGGGAAGTTGAAGGAGGAGAAGCGGACGGGGGTGGCTCCGTCGGCGACCGGAACACCGAAGTTCGGGGTGCCGTCGGCGTTCCAGTAGAGCTTCTGGTAGCGGGTACGGCGGTTGGGGTCGTTGAGCGGGTCTCCGCTGATGTCCTTGTAGTTGCGGTCGCGGTAGACGAGGACGTCCGACTTCCCGTCCTCGGACGTGGTGAAGGTGTTGTGCCCGGGGCCGTACTGGCCGGTCGCGGCGTTGCTGGTGAAGACCGGATTCGGGTTCTTGGTCCAGGAGGCCGGGTTCATCAGATCGGCCCCGGCGGCCGCGGTCAGCAGACCCAGGCAGTAGTTGCTGTCGGTGGCGCTGGCGGAGAAGCTCATGAAGACCTTGCCGCCCCGCTGGATGACCGCCGGTCCCTCGTTGACCGTGTGGCCGACCGTCTCCCACGCGTGGGTCGGCCGGGAGATCATCACCGGGCTGCCGCTGATCGTCCAGGGGTTGGACATCCTGGCCAGGTAGATATTGGTTCCGGCGCCGACGGCGGGGTCGTTCTGTGCCCAGGAGAGGTAGCGCGTCGAGCCCACGACGAAGGTGGTGGCGTCGAGGGAGAAGGTGTCGAGCGGCAGGGCGATGCGGCCCTTCTCGGTCCAGGCGCCCGTCAGCGGGTTGGCCGCGCCGGTCTCCAGGACGTACGGCCGGATCTTCCAGATGTCGCTGGTGGACCCGGCGGCGAAGTAGACGTACCACTTGCCGTCGATGAAGTGGATCTCCGGCGCCCAGATGTGCGCGCCCATCTCACCACTGGTGTGCTTGCTCCAGATGGTGGTCTCGGCGGCGGTGGACAGCCCCTGGAGGGTGGTGGCCCGCCGCATGACGATCCGGTCGTAGGCGGGGACGGTCGCGGTGAAGTAGTAGTAGCCGTCCGTGTGCTTGAAGATGTGCGGGTCGGCGCGCTGTTCGGCGACCGGGTTGGTGAAGGTCACCGCAGGTGACGCGGGGGCGGCCGCGTGTGCGGGGGTTCCTGTGGTCAGCACGGCCAGTGTGGCGAGCAGAGCCATGATCACCCTTGTGATGTCGCGTCCCACTGTCTTCCTCTCTCTCACGGCCGTCATGCCGCCGGCTTGAGCTGCCACTGCTGGCAGGCGTTGTTGAGCCAGCTCCACTGCCGTACGTCGGCACCGTTCGCCGTACCGCAGTCCGCGACGTCGGCGACCTTGCCGCTGCTCTCGTTGACGATCCGCACGTAGTCACCGGATGCCGTGTGCACGAGCCGGAACTTCTGGCAGTTGTTGTTCAGCCACGACCACTGCCTCAGATCGGCTCCGTCGGCGGCGGAACAGTCGGCCGTGTCCATGACCTTGCCCGTCGCGACGTTGACGAGCCGGCTGGTGTCGTTGCCGAGGTCCTCGATCCGCCACTTCTGGTTGGCGCCGCCGCTGCAACTCCATTGCGCGATGTTGGTGCCGTCCGCGGCGTTGCCGCCCGCGACGTCCAGGCACTTTCCGCTGTTCCGGTTCACCAGTGTGTACGCCGTCGGCGTGGCCGCTGTCTCTCCGGAAGGGCCGGGGCGGGTGGCACCCAGGGAGACCGGGGCGCCGAAGTCCGGGGTGCCGTCGGCGTTCCAGGTGAACTTCTGTGCGCGCGTGGTGCGGCCGTTGTCGCAGCCGTCGGAGGTCGAGTCGTTGGCGTGGTAGACGATCCAGTTCTCGGTGCCATCGGGCGAGGTGAAGAAGCCGTTGTGGCCGGGGCCGTAGACCCCCGCGGAGTCGTTCCGCGAGAAGACGGGCGTGGGCTTCTTGGTCCAGGAGGACGCCAGCAGCGGGTTGCTGCCGGTCAGCTCCAGCTGGCCGAGCTTGTAGTCCGGCCCCCAGCAGGCGCTCGCGGAGTAGACGACGAACGTCTTGCCGTTGCGGTAGAGCGGTTCCGGCCCTTCGTTGACCGTGCCGCCCTGGGTCTCCCAGCCCAGGGTGGGGCTGGAGATGACGGTGAAGGCGGAGGTGCTGAGCGTGTACGGGTTGCTCAGCGGGGCGATGACCAGGCTCTGGGGACTGCCGTTGATGGAGCCGCTGCCGAGCAGGTACAGCTTGCCGCCGTGCCGCAGCACGCTGGCGTCGATGAGCCAGCCCCCGGGGTTGAGGTTCGATCCGGTGAGCTGGTTCTTGTAGGTGTACGGGCCCATCGGATCGCTGCCGGCGCTCTCCAGGACGTAGGTGCGCTGGGAGTCGCAGCAGGCGACACCGCTCTGCCCCGCCGAGTAGTAGAGATACCAGCGGCCGTCGACGAAGTGCAGCTCGGGCGCCCAGAAGTTGGTGTTCCGAGTGGCGGTGGTGTCGCTCCAGACCTGGACGCTGGGGGCCGTGGACAGTCCGGCCAGGGTGGGCGACTTCCGCATGGTCAGCACGCCGGTGAAGGACGTGGTGACCAGGTAGTAGTGGCCGTTGTAGTACTCCAGCCAGGGGTCGGCGCCCTTCACCGACTTGACGGGGTTCGTATACGGACGCCCCTCGGCGGCCGCGGCCGGCTGCGTGGCGACCGCGGCGAGCATCACGAGCAGCGCTGCCATGAGGGTGGACCAGTAGCGGGTGCGGAACAAAGCGAGTCCCTTTCGACAGCTGGCAGCTGACAGCCACCGGCTACGACTTGTTCGAAATACCGGACAACGTGCGTAACTTCGACCAGAACATAGGCACCCGACCTGTACGCGTCAACGGTTCGGACGACTTTGATTCCGGCGCGTCCGTCGGCGCGATTGCCGCTGCGATTGCCGGCGCATGAAGCATCGCGCGAGGAATACCGCGCCTCGCACCGCGACGGAGACCGCGAACCCGCCGAGCGGTCTTGTCCGACGCGTCGAACGAGGCGTCAATTCGGCTCTCATCTGCGGCTTTGGGGGAAATTCGTGAGGCGTCGATCTACACGCTGTTCGACCCGTCGCGCATTTCCCTCCCCCTCTTGACGCTGCCCTCCGCACGGATTCACACTCGCGCAACGCGATGTCACACAGCGGAAACGGCAGGGCACCTATCCCCCGGGGCCCTGTCGTCCCTTGTTCCGTTTCTCCCATTCGCCGGTTAGCCGGTTAGCCGGTTAGCCGGTTAGCCGGTTAGCCGGTTAGCCAATCTTCCGGACCGCCCCGAATCCCCCCTCCAGCCGCCCTCCGCAAGGGACTTTGAAACGATGCAGCTCGCACGGCCACACCGCCGCACACCACGGTGGGTGGGTCATCTCGCCGGACTCACCGCCGCGTCGGTCCTTCTGAGCCTCGTCGGCCCCGCCGCCCCCGCCCACGCGACGGAGGACGCCGGGATCGCCGAGGGCCTGGCCCTCCGGTACACGCTCGACGCCCCCTCCGGCACCGCCGGCACCACCGTGACCGACGTCTCCGGCCACGGCCGCGACGGTACGGTCAACGGCACAGCCGCCTGGTCCGGCAACGGCGAGGGGCTGGGCTTCAACGGCTCCGACACCTTCGTCACCATGCCGGACAACGTCCTGAGCGGCATGGCCGCGATCACCGTCTCGATGGACGTACGGATCGACGCGGCCCAGGCCACCCCGTACTTCCTCTACGGCTTCGGCAACACCAGTGGCACGGCCGGAAACGGCTACCTCTTCACGACGGGCAACACCTTCCGGACCTCCCTCGCCTCCGGCAACTGGTCGACGGAGCAGACCACCCAGCCCTCCCCGGCGCGGGCCCTGGCCCGCTCCGTCTGGAAGCACGTCACGTACACGCAGACAGGCTCCACAGGCGTGCTCTACGAGGACGGTGTGGAGGTGGCGCGCAACACGGCCCTCACGCGCACCCCCGGTTCCATCGGCTCCGGAATCACCACCGCCAACCACATCGGCAAGTCGGTGTATCCCGGGGACAGGCTCTTCAAGGGCCGCATCCGCGACTTCCGGGTGTACGACCGCGCGCTGGCCGGCCCGGAGGTCGGACAACTCGCACTCCCCGTCGCCACCAGAGGCGTCGCCGACGACAAGGCCGCTCTCACTCTCGGCAGAACCAAAGCCGTCATCGCCGACCTGACGCTGCCGGCCTCCGGTACGGCAGGCGGCTCCACGATCACCTGGGCGAGCGACGCGCCCGCCGTGGTCTCCGCGACCGGCGCGGTGACACGCCCCGCCGCCGGTGAGCCGGCCGGCCGCGCGCGGCTCATCGCGACGTTGAGAAAGGGCACAGTGACGGACACCAAAACCTTCGACATCACGGTCCCCGCCGCTTATGACGACGCCACCGCCGTCAAGAAGGCGACCAAGGCGCTCACGGTTCACGACCTCGACGACGTACGCGGCAACCTCGCGCTCCCCGCGAGCGGCGCGCACGGCACACGCGTCACCTGGACCTCGGCGAAGCCGGCCGTCGTCGCCGCCGACGGTGTGGTCCACCGCCCGGCGCACGGCTCCGGCGGCACCACCGTCAAGCTGACCGCGACCGTCACACGGGGCGACGCGAGGGCCACCCGCGTCCTGGCCGCTAAGGTCCCCGAACTCCCGGTCAGGGAAGCCCTGAAGGGCTACATGTTCAGTTACTTCACCGGCGAGGCGACTGCCGAAGGCGAGCAGCTCTACACCGCCCTGAGCAAGGGCAACGACCCTTTGAACTGGCAGGAGTTGAACGACGGCAAGCCCGTCCTGACCTCCACACTCGGCGAGAAGGGCCTGCGCGACCCGTTCATCATCCGCTCTCCCGAGGGCGACAAGTTCTACCAGATAGCCACCGACCTGCGGATCCACGGCAACGGTGACTGGGACGCCGCCCAGCGCACCGGCAGCAAGTCCATCATGGTCTGGGAATCCACCGACCTCGTACACTGGACCGATCAGCGCCTCGTCAGGGTCTCGCCCGACACGGCGGGCAACACCTGGGCGCCGGAAGCGTTCTACGACGAGAAGCTCGGCTCGTACGTGGTCTTCTGGGCATCGAAGCTGTACGCCGACGCCGAGCACTCCGGCGACACGTACAACCGCATGATGTACGCCACCACCCGCGACTTCCGCACCTTCAGCGAGCCCAAGGTCTGGATCGACCGCGGCTACTCCGTCATCGACTCGACGATGATCCAGCACGACGGCCAGTACTACCGGTTCTCCAAGGACGAGCGGAACAACGGTTCCTCCACCCCCTACAGCAAGTTCGTCTTCGCGGAGAAGAGCGACTCGATCCTCGACCCCTCCTACGACTTCGTCGCCGAGGGCATCGGCAAGGGGGCGATGAGCGCAGCCGAGGGACCTCTGGTCTTCAAGTCCAACACCGAGGAGAAGTGGTACCTCTTCCTCGACGAGTTCGGTGGCCGCGGCTACCTGCCGTTCGAGACGACGGACCTCGCCTCCGGCGTCTGGACCCCGTCCACCGGCTACGGTCTTCCCGCCGAGCCCCGCCACGGCACGGTCCTTCCGGTGACGCAGAGCGAGTACGACCGGCTGCTGCGCGCCTACCAGCCGGGCCGGCCCGCCGTGTCCGACGACGAGTCCGTCGCCTCCACGACCGCGCCGTACGCGCGGGTCCCGAGCGGCGTCCCGTTCGGCACCTCCTGAGGTTCCCGGTTCCCGGGTCCGGGAGGGAATGACCGCGGCCTGCCCGACATGTGCGTCGGGCAGGCCGCAGTGCGTCACGGGCGGAACTCCGGGGAGGCCCTCCCGGGTCTTCAGGTCTTCCCGCGCGCCGTCATCGCCCGCTGGATCAGGATGAACGCGCAGAGCAGTACGCCCGTGGCGATCTTCGTCCACCAGGAGCTGAGCGTGCCCTCGAACTGGATGAGGCTCTTGATCAGGCCGAGGACGAGCACGCCGAACAGGGTGCCCACCACATAGCCGGAGCCTCCCGTGAGCAGCGTGCCGCCGATGACGACCGCGGCGATCGCGTCGAGCTCCATGCCGGTGGCGTGCAGGGGGTCGCCGGACTGGATGTACAGGGTGAAGAGGAGGCCTGCCAGCGCCGAGCAGAAGCCGCTCACCGTGTAGACGGCGATCTTCGTGCCGCCCTGGGGAAGGCCCATCAGCATGGCCGACTGCTCGTTGCCGCCGATGGCGTACACCCGGCGCCCGAAGCGGGTGTAGTGCAGCACGTAGAACGCCACGGCCAGGACGACCAGTGCGACGACCGCTCCGATCGACAGGAAGGCGCCGCCCAGTGACACCTGGGTCTGCGCCATGCTGCTGACCGAGGCGTCTCCGATGGCGATGGACTCCTTGCTGATGACCAGGCAGAGGCCCCGGAAGAGGAAGAGGCCCGCGAGTGTCACGATGAAGGGCTGGATCTCGAAGTTGTGGATCACATAGCCCATCAGGAAGCCGCCGAAGGCGCCCACGGCCAGGGCCACGGGGATCACGACCAGGATCGGCAGTCCCTGCCGCTCCACCATCCAGGCCGTGAACATGGTCGTGAAGCCGATCACGGAGCCGACGGAGAGATCGATGCCGCCGGAGAGGATGACGAAGGTGGCTCCGGCGGCGGCGACCAGCAGGTAGCCGTTGTCGATGAACAGGTTGAGGAAGACCTGGGGTTCGGCGAAGCCGTAGTTCTGGTACCGGCTCAGCCCGGCGACGTACATCGCGAGGAAGAGCGCGGCCGTGACCAGGACGGGCAGCCGCCGGTCGCCGAGCAGGCGGGCGGCCCTGGTCGCTGTGCGGCTGTCCGGCGCCTTACGGACTTGGGTGGTCGCGCTCATCGCGACACCTCCATCGTGGGAGCGGTCTCGGTCACCGTGGCGGTCTGCGCCGGGCTCGCCGCCCGCGGGCGGCCCTTCGTGCCGAACACCTTGGCGCGGAACTTCGGGGACTGGAGCAGGCAGACGACGATGACGACGGCGGCCTTGAAGACCAGGTTGGTCTGGGTGGGTACACCGATGGTGTAGATCGTGGTGGTCAGGGTCTGGATGACGAGCGCGCCGACCACCGTGCCGCCGATGGAGAACCGGCCGCCGACGAGCGAGGTGCCGCCGATGACCACGGCGAGGATCGCGTCCAGCTCGATCCACAGTCCGGCGTTGCTGCCGTCGGCGGCCGAGGTGTTGGAGCTGATCATCAGCCCCGCGATGCCCGCGCAGACCGCGCAGAACACATAGACCATGATCTTGATGCGCCGGGACCTGATGCCCACGAGGCGGCTTGCCTCGGCGTTGCCGCCGACCGACTCGACGAGCAGCCCGAGGGCCGTACGGCGGGTCAGTGCGACGGTGACGGCCACGACGACGGCCACGACGAAGATGGAGAAGGGGAGCGTCAGCCAGTAGCCGCCGCCGATCAGTTTGTACGGCTCGCTGTTGACGGTGATGATCTGGCCGTCGGCTATCAGCTGCGCGACGCCGCGACCGGCGACCATGATGATCAGCGTGGCGATGATCGGCTGGATGCCCATCCGGGCGACCAGGAAGCCGTTCCAGAGCCCGCAGACCACCGCGGCCGCCAGGCCCAGGGCCAGCGCGAGCAGGACACCGGAAAGCGCGCTCTGGTCGGCCTGGCCGCTGATGTACGAACAGGCCAGCGCGCCACTGATCGCGACGACCGCCCCCACGGAGAGGTCGATACCGCCGGTGGCGATCACCAGGGTCATGCCGACCGCCACCAGGATGAGGGGCGAGCCGAACAGCACGATCGAGACGAGGCTGCCGTAGAGGTGCCCGTCCGTCATCCGGATCGAGAAGAAGTCCGGGGTGAAGGGGACGTTGACGAGGAGCAGGACGACCAGGACCGTCACCGGCCAGAAGAGGTGATGGCGCGTCAGTGCCCGCCCTCGGGCAGGGATGCTCACTGGTGTTCTCCGCTCGCGATGGTCTCCAGGATGTGACTGGGGGTGATCTCGGGCCCGTTGGCGAAACGCGCCACGAGCCTGCGGTCGCGCAGCACTCCGATGGTGTGGCTGATCCGGAGCACCTCCTCCAGTTCGGCCGCGATGTACAGCACGGACATGCCTTCCTCGGAGAGCGAGACCACGAGCTTCTGGATCTCCGCCTTCGCGCCGATGTCGATACCGCGGGTCGGCTCGTCGAGGATCAGCAGTTTCGGCTGGGTGATGAGCCAGCGCGCGAGGAGCACCTTCTGCTGGTTTCCGCCGCTGAGCCGGCCGACACGCGCCTCCGGGTCGGCCGGGCGGATGTCCAGCGCCTTGATGTACTTGGCGACGAGTTCGTCGCGCTGGGCGGCCGGGACCGGCCGGGCCCAGCCGCGCGAAGCCTGGAGGGCGAGGATGATGTTCTCCCGCACCGTCAGATCCGGTACGAGCCCCTCGGCCTTGCGGTTCTCCGAGCAGAACGCGACCCCGGCGCCGATCGCGTCGTTCGGCGCGCTCATCGAGACCCGCTTCCCGCCGATGGTGACCTGGCCGCTGTCGGGCTGGTCGGCACCGAAGAGCAACCGGGCGAGTTCCGTACGGCCCGAGCCGAGGAGTCCGGCGAGTCCGACGACCTCGCCCTTCTTGATCTCCAGGTCGAAGGGCGCGATGCCGCCGGTCCTGCCCAGCCCGTCGGCCCGGAGCAGCGAATCGCCGACCTCGGCGTGGAGTTGGTGATCGTGGAGCTGCTCCAGCTGTTCCACGTCCTTGCCGATCATCAGCTGGACGAGCCCGACCTGGTCGAGATCGCGGACCAGGTGCTCGCCGACCAGGGCGCCGTTGCGCAGCACGGTCATCCGGTCGCAGACCTCGTAGATCTGGTCGAGGAAGTGCGAGACGAAGAGGATCGCGACGCCCCGGCCCTTCAACCGCCGCATCAGGCCGAAGAGTTCGAGGACCTCGTCGCGGTCGAGGCTGGAGGTCGGCTCGTCCAGGACCAGCACCTTGGTGCCGGACTTCTCGCCGTCGTCGTCACCGGTGCCCACCGACCTTACGATCGCGACCAGTTGCTGCACCGCGAGTGGGTACGAGGACAGGGGCGCGGTCACGTCGATGTCGAGGCCGAGCCGGTCGACGAGCTCCGCAGCCTCCCGGCGCAGCCGCTTCCACTGGATGCGGCCGCCGCGGGTGGGTTCGCGTCCGATGAAGATGTTCTCCGCCACCGAGAGGTTGGGGCAGAGGTTGACCTCCTGGTAGACCGTGCTGATTCCGGCCTGCTGCGCCTGCGGCGGACCGGCGAACCGTACGGACATGCCGTCGAGGGTGATCGTGCCGCCGTCGAGGGGATGAACCCCGGTCAGCACCTTGATGAGCGTGGACTTCCCGGCTCCGTTCTCGCCGAGCAGGGCGTGGATCTCGCCGGGGAAGAGCCGGAAATCGACACCCGACAGAGCCCGTACCCCCGGAAACTCTTTGACTATGCCCGTCATCTCCAGGACGGGCAGCGGCTCTGCCATGGCAGCGCTCCTCATGGATCTCGTTCAGTCCCGCGGGGAGCCCCCTGGATCTCGGACCGGGAGGTCCGGCCGGTCGGGGGCTCCCTGCCGGTGAGTGGGTCGGTCAGTACGTACGGTTGGGGAGCTCGGCCTTGGCCTGGTCCTGCGTGAAGTCGCTCTCCTGGGTCTTGATCCAGCGGTCGACCTTCTCGCCGGCGTGGACCTTCTTCACGACGTCCATCAGCTGGGGGCCGAGGAGCGGGTTGCACTCGACGATCGCGTTGATCTTCCCCTCGGACATCGCGACGAAGCCGTCCTTCACGCCGTCGATCGAGACGATGAGGATGTCCTTTCCGGGCTTCTTGCCCGCCGCCTCGATCGCCTGGATGGCACCGATGGCCATGTCGTCGTTGTGCGCGAAGAGCACGTTGATGTCGGGGTTGGACTGGAGGAAGGCGGCCATGACCTGCTTGCCGCCGGCCCGGGTGAAGTCACCGGTCTGGCTGACGACGATCTTCCAGTCGTCCTTGTGCTGCCGGTCCATGACCGTCTTGAAGCCCTTGGCACGCTCGATGGCCGGTGCGGCGCCGGTGGTTCCCTCCAGCTGGGCGATCTTCACTTCGCCCTGGTGGCCGGCCTTGGCGAGCACCTTCTCCAGGATCACGGCCGCGCGCTCCCCCTCGGCGGTGAAGTCGGAGCCGACCAGTGTGACGTACAGGGACTGGTCGGAGGTCTCCACCGAGCGGTCGGTGAGAACGACGGGGATCTTCGCGGCCTTGGCCTCCTTGAGCACCGCGTCCCATCCGGTGACGACGACCGGAGAGAAGGCGATGACGTCGACCTTCTGGGCGATGTAGTTGCGGATCGCGGAGATCTGGTTCTCCTGCTTCTGCTGCGCGTCGGAGAACTTGAGGGTGTAACCCGCCTCCTTGGCCGCCTCCTTGACCGAGTCACTGTTGGCGGTGCGCCAGCCGCTTTCCGAACCGACCTGGGAGAAGCCGAGGCTGATGGCCTTGCCGCCGCTGCCGCCGCTGCCGCCGGAGGAGGAGGACGAGTCGGTGTCACCCTTGGCGCAGGCCGTCAGGGCGCCGGCGGCCGCCACGCCGACTGCCGCGGTGAGGAAGTTGCGTCTGTTGAGCATGTTCTTCTCCTTGTGCTCGAAGCGACAGGCGATCATGCGTCCAGCCTGCCGATCATTGTTCGAAATCTCGGACATACGGGGAGTGCCACGGGCGCGGCACAGAGGTGTCAGTAGATGGACGAGTGCGGCGAAGACGCCGACCTTGTCAGGGTGGGTACGGGGAACTGCTCTCGCGGACGACGAGTTGGGGCTCGATGACGGTCCGGGTCGCCCCGGGAGCGGCCCGGCCCTCGATCAGGTCCAGCAGCAGGGTGATGCTGCTGGTACCCACCGCCGAGAAGTCCTGACGGACGGTGGTGAGCGGTGGGGCGAAGAACTCCGACTCCGGAATGTCGTCGAAGCCGACGACCGCCACGTCCTGCGGAGTTCGCACCCCCGCTTCGCGCAGCGCCCGCAACACCCCCAGCGCCATCTGGTCGTTGGCCACGAAGACCGCGGTCAGCCCGTCGGCCACCCGGCCGGCCAGTTCCTGGCCGGCCCGGTAGCCCGACAGCGGGCTCCAGTCCCCGCTCAGCGGGGGCGGCGCCTCGATACCCGCCGCCTCCAGGGTCGCCCGCCATCCGGCGACCCGGTCCGCCGCCTCCTGCCAGTCCCCCGGCCCGGCCAGGTGCCAGACGTCGCGGTGACCGGCGGCCAGCAGATGCCCGGTGACCAGCCGTGCACCCAGACGCTGGTCCACGTTGACGCCGGGGATCCCCAGACCGTGTTCGCTCCCGACGGTCACCACGGGGAAGGGGTGGCGGAGTTCGGACAGGGCGGCGACCGCCGGCTGCCCCGGGGCGATGGCGACCACTCCCTCCACCCCGCCGTCCCTGAGGTGGTCGAGAGCCTCGGAGAACGTGCCGACGGTCATCTCGCGCAGGCTCACGGTCGAGACGAGATACCCCTCCGCCCGCGCCGCCTCCTCCAGCGCGAACAACGTGCTCGCCGGGCCGTACAACGTCGTGTTGGAGGCGATCACGCCCAGCGTGCGGGTGCGCCGGGTGGCCAGCGCCCGTGCGGAGGAGTTGCGTCGGTAGCCCATCTCCTCGATCGCCCGCACCACCTTGGCCCGCGTCTCGTCCCGCACGTTGGGGTGACCCCCCAGCACCCGCGAAACGGTCTGGTGGGACACGCCCGCCCGTCGGGCGACATCGGCCATGGTGGGCGGCCGAAGCGGGGACCGCGCCTGCAACTGCACCATGGCCACACCTCCTTGGGCATCGACGTATGAACGGGGAGGTCATTGTGAGCGCTAACAATTCATGGCGGTCAAGGGGTCCTACCGAAGTGAGGTCGTCACGTTTGGGTAACGCGACGGAAGCGTGGCGGTGGACTTCCGCCCTCCTCTTTCCTCCTCGACACGAGTCCGGGCGAAAGGTATTGACGCGCCCCGGGTACGGCCCTAGTTTCGGCACCGTCATGTCGAACCACGTACGAAATACCGGACACAGGGCAGGCGCGCTCGGTCCGCCAGTCCGCTACGGCGAGGGCCGCGCCCCCACGTACGCATGGCAGGCAACAGGTGCCGGCACGGGGTGGCTCACGTGACATTGACGACCGAGGAGGCGGTCGGCCGCCCGCCGCGATCCTTCACGCAATGGGCCGCCGAACACGCCGACGCCTTCCGCCCCTGATACGCGGGGCGGGAAGGGCACTCGCGCGGCTCCTGCTGCGCTGACGCCGTGGGTCCGCACGCCCGCGTGAGCCCGGCCGTCAGGCGGTCACAGTCCGATCCGCTCACCGACGAAGCAGCCCTTGGCCAATTCACTCACAAGTCGACCAATCGCCCGCTCTTTGATCGAAATTCGATCAATCGACAAGTATGCATTGACTCGATCATCGACCGCACATAGCTTCTGGCGTCATCCGAACTCCAGAAGGGTGTTGCGTCATGTCCATCGGAGTATTCCCAGGGCGTCATGTGGTGAGCGGTGGGGTCATCGCTGTCGCCCTCGCCCTCACGGGCGGCGTCGCCGTGGCCGACGTACCCGCCTCCACCGCCGGCAGCACCACTCATGTGGACTGCTCGCGCGCGGTGGCCGGCGACGGCAGCCAGGCCTCGCCCTTCAACAGCATCGGCCAGGCCAACGCAAGGGCGTACTCCCCCGGTGACACGCTCGCCTTCGCCGGTGGCACCACCTGCACCGGCTCCCTCGCCCCCAAGGGCAGCGGTACCGCCTCCGCTCCCATCACCCTCACCAGTTACGGCACCGGCACCTTGCCCGTGATCGACGGCAACGGTGCCCCCGACGCCGTCTCCCTCACCAACCAGGACCACTGGCGGATCAGTAACCTCAAGTTGACCAACCCCGCCTCCTCTCTCGCCCGCCGCACCGGTCTGCGGATCTCCGCCACCGATGGAACGGCGCACCGCGGTTACGACATCGGCAACCTCGTCGTCGACCGCGTTGCCGGTCAGACGAGCAAGAACAGCCCCACCACCGAGGACTTCGTCCAGTCCGCGGGCATCGTCACGGGCGCGAGCGGCACGAACTCGACCCTCAACGATGTCCACGTCCACCACAACCAGGTCAGCAACACGGGTGGCGGCGGCCTCAAGATCCGTGTCGGCGCCATGGCGGTGAAGGGCTCCGGGGTGCTGATCGAGCACAACATCATCAAGGACGTCGGCGGTGACGGCATCATCGCCAGCTACGCGGACGCGCCCATGATCCAGTACAACAACGCCTCCGGCATCGGCAACGGCGCGTACCCCTTCTCCGGCGGCAACTTCGCCGGCATATGGGTGCTCGGCGACCACAACCCGACCATCCAGAAGAACGCCGTGTACGGCATCACCCGGATGTCCGTGGCCGACAGCCAGGCGTTCGACTGCGACTGGGGCAACACCGGCACCTGCACGATCCAGTACAACTTCAGCCGCGACAACATCGGCGGCTTCTTCCTCGACTGCGACGGGTGCGGCACCATCGGCGGCGCCCAGCAGGTCATCCGCTACAACATCTCCGAGAACGACTGTCGCATGAGCAGCGTCAGCGCCGGCCGCTCCGCGCTGCACATGTACAACAACGTCTTCTACTGCACGGACAAGAAGTTCGCCATCACGCTCCCTGAGGAGAGCGTCGTCGAGAACAACATCTGGGTCGGCACCAGCGACTCCCGGCTGCCCACGGGGCCCGGGATCTCCTGGCTGTGGAACGTCTTCCAGGGCGTGCCGAGGCCCACCGCCAACGGCATCGTGGGCGACCCGCACTTCGTGAACCCCGGCACCGGCGGCGACACGATTCACTCCGTCGACGGTTACAAGCTGCGATCCACGTCCCCCGCACTGAACAACGGCTCCGTGATCAGCGGCAACGGAGGCCGCGACTACTGGGCGAACCCGGTGTCCACCAGCACGAAGCCGCACCGGGGCGCCTACGGCGGCCCGGGGCTGTAGCACCGCTGAGTGATCGAGATCGTCGGCAGGGCCGCGCCTGCGCGCAGCTCGCGACCCCTTCGAGGAGCGTGGCCCTGCCGGCGGCCCAGCGGCCGCGCCACCCCCAATGTGTCGATTCATGCAGCGCGGCACAATGTTTCCCTGCCTGTGCCGGAAATGCGCAATGATCATCCGCCGATGCGCAACAACCCTGCATTACGAGCGCGAACTCAGGGGCTTAGGCTCATGCCTCGTACCAGGAGTGGCGGCGACCGTCTGCTCGGCGGTTCCCCATCCCCCTCGGGTCTCTTTCGTGACGCCCGTGTCACCGCCGCAGGTCCCGTCCACTGACCCGCAGCGATGAAGGAGTCCCCGCAGTGCTGGACCAAGGCACAGCCGCGCCCGACACCAAGGCCCCCGCGCCAAGGTCATCCGTGCTCTCCGCCCTCACTCGGCGCAAGCCGGTAGAACACCTGGTCGCCGAGGGTGGGCAGGGTGAGGGCGGCAGCCTCCGCCGCTCGCTCTCCATGTGGCAGCTGACCATGATCAGCATCGGTGCCACGCTCGGCACCGGGATCTTCGTGGTCCTCGGCGAGTCCGTTCCCAAGGCCGGCCCCGCCGTCACTCTCGCCTTCGTGTTCGCCGGACTCACGGCGCTCTTCTCGGCCCTCTCGTACGCCGAACTCGCCGGCACCATTCCTGTCGCCGGCTCCTCGTACTCGTATGCGTACGCAACGATGGGTGAACTCGTCGCATGGGTCTGTGGCTGGTGTCTGCTCCTGGAGTACGGCGTGTCCGTGGCGGCTGTCGCGGTCGGCTGGGGTGACTACCTCAACGAGCTGCTCGACGGCACCCTCGGTGTCACCCTCCCCACGGCGCTCAGCGCACCCCCCGGCGACGGCGGCATATTCAATCTCCCGGCCCTGATCGTCGTCGTGCTCGCCATGATGTTCCTGCTGGGCGGAGCCAAGGAATCCGCCCGCGCCAACACGATCATGGTCGTCGTGAAGATCGCGGCGCTCGTGCTCTTCTGCGCGATCGGCTTCATGGGCTTCAAGTCGGGCAACTACAGCGACTTCATGCCGCTCGGCGTCGGTAGCGTGGGCGCCGCCGGTGCCATCCTCTTCTTCTCCTACATCGGTTTCGACGCCGCCTCCACCGCCGGTGAAGAGGCCAAGAACCCCAAGCGTGACCTGCCGCGGGCGATCATGCTCTCGCTGGTCATCGTCACCGTGCTGTACGTGCTCGTCGCCGCCGTGGCCGTCGGCGCCTGGGACTGGAAGAAGTTCGCGGGCTCCGAGGCCACACTGGCCGCGATCATGAACGACGTCACCGGGCAGAGCTTCTGGGGCACCCTGCTCGCGGGCGGCGCGGTCATCTCCATCGCGAGCGTGGTCCTGACGGTGCTCTACGGCCAGACCCGCATCCTCTTCGCGATGTCCCGCGACGGCCTCGTGCCCAAGGTCTTCGGCACGGTGCACCCCAAGTCCGGGACGCCTCGGGTCAACACGGTGATCGTCTCGCTCTTCTGCGGTGTCCTCGCGGCGGCCATCCCCCTCGGCAAGCTCGTCAGCGCGACCAGCATCGGCACGCTCTTCGCGTTCGCGCTGGTCAACATCGCCGTCGTCGTGCTGCGCCGCACCCGGCCGGAGATGGACCGCACGTTCAAGGTGCCCTTCGGTCCGCTCTTCCCCGTTCTGGGCTTCGTCTTCTGCGCCTACAGCATGTACACCCTCGACCTGGACACGTGGATCGTCTTCGGTGCCTGGATGGCCGTCGGCCTCGTGTTCTACCTCGTGTACGGCATGCGTCGCTCCCGGCTGGCCACCACGGGGAAGTGATCCACCCGTTGCGCGCTCAAGGCCCTCGGCGAACGCATCGTCCCCGCCGCCGCGAGCCGGAGCCGGCCGACACGTGACGAACACCAGCGCCCCCGACCACCGCGGTCGGGGGCGCCGACGTATGCGTGGTCCTCGCGGGGCCCAGTCCGCCGCTTCCACGAGCGGAGCTCGACCATCTGCCCGGCACGACCGGCGGCCTACGGCGGGTCGCTCCGAGTCGCGCTCGACATCATGGGGGCGTGGGTGAGCGTTCGATCGCGATCACGGCGGCGTCGTCGCCCAGCCGTCCGCCGACGTGGTCGAGCAGATCACGCCGCAGTCGGCGCAGGAACGCGTCCGGGCTGCTCTCCGTCCAGCCCGTGATGCGCTCGGTGAGTGGATAGAAGGCACCGGTGGCGTCGCGGGCCTCGATGACCCCGTCGGTGTAGAGCAGGAGGAGGTCGCCCGCCTCGAAAGTGAAGGCGTCGACGTGGTAGCGAGGGCGTGCCAGTTCGCCCAGGCCCAGCGGAGGAGCGGGCTGGGAGACCTCAACCGTCAGGGGACGGCCGTTTCTCAGCACAACCGGCGGCGGGTGCCCGCAGTCGATCATATGGAGCTCACTGCCCTGGTCAGGGATGTCCAGAAGGGCGGCGGTGATGAAGGTCTCTCCGGACCGGTCCGCCTCTCCGGGTTCGGCCATGCCCCAGCAAACGCTTCCATCCAGATAGGTGACCAGTTCGACCAGACTCGCCTGGCGGTGGGCGGCGGCCCGGAACGCGCCGAGCAACAGGGCGGCGTCACCGAGGGCGGTCATGCCCTTGCCCCGTACGTCGCCGATGATCAGCCGGGTGCCTGAGCTGGCGCGTACGGCCGCATACAGGTCACCGCCGATCTGCGCCTCGGCCTCGGCGGCGAGATAGAGAGAGGCCACCCGCAGCGGTCCGATCCGCTTGGGGAGCGGCCGAAGGACGACGCGCTGGGCGGTCTCGGCCACGTACCTCACTTGCGTGAGCTCTCTGGCCCGGCGCTCCCGCAGTACGCAGAAGATCACGACGCTCGATCCGACCAGGACCAGGGCGCCGATCTGTGCCTGGTGGTTCGTAGAGAACAAGTCGTCGGGATCGCGCAGCACGGCGATGACCGCCTGGCCCACCACGGCGAGGGCGGCGACCAATCCCGTCAGCCAGGGGCCGGCGAACGATGCGGTGATGGCCGGGGCTGCGACCAGCAAGGGACCCAGATGAATATCGGGCGGCGCGAGAACGTCGATCGCGACAATCGCCACCATCAGCGCGATCGGGACCGCCACCATCGCGCGTCCCCTCAGCGCCACACGGCGGAGTTCCACGAACCGATGTGCCACCCCTCCTCTCTACACCTGCGCCGACCGGCGCGCACCAGCAGGCGAGCTCTGCCGGCTGTCCGGCCGACCGCTCAGTGACCGGTGGGCGGGTGACCGTTTCCAGCGTTACGGGCTCCGATGGGGCCAGCTCGGCCACGGGATAGTGAACCCCCGGCTGCCACCCGGGCGCGTGGACCACCACGCGGTGCGGGCTGCCGAAGACACGGGGGATGAACGTGACCCCGGTGCTGTGCGCGGCGGTCGCCTTGTCCTGCGGCTTGTCCACGACGATGCGGTCACCGTCCGGTGCCAGGGTGACCGCGTCGGAGACCGACGCGAGTGCCGTACGCGGCCCGACGGCCGCGGCAGTCGGCGTTGAACACCGGATGTTGAACACCGGATACGGGGAGCCGAAGAGGTCAACACCGCTGCCGAAGACCCGTGTTTTCCGGACTCGGGGCGGTGACGGCGTTTCAAGTGCCGATGACCGGTGAGCCGAGAAGAATCGAGTTCTACCCTCACACCACAGGAGGAATGATGGACAACTGGCGTGCATCCGCGGCCTGCCAGAACGCCGACCCCGACCTCTTCTTCCCGGTGGGGACCGGTGCCCCCGCTCTGATCCAGGCCGAGGAGGCCAAGGAAGTCTGCCAGGGCTGCCCCGTGCGCGAGGAGTGTCTCGAGTGGGCCATGGCCGAATCCCGTCAGGTGACCGGAGTGTGGGGCGGCCTCGACGACAACGAACGACGTTCCCTGAACCGGCGGTTGCGCCGACGGGTGAACGAGGCGAGCTGATCTGCTCTTCCCGTACATACGCCCCGTGCAGACGTCCCCGTACAGACGGCCCCGTACAGATATCCCTGTACAAGCGTTCCCGTACCGGAGCCCCGCGAGGATCACCCGTCGCAGGACCGGCCGAGCGATCACGGGAGGTTCGCGGCTCACTCTTCGAGCAGGCGGCGCGCTTCCGAGAGAAGGCGCAGGAGTTCGGTGCGCGAGGGGTCGTCCGGAGCGTCCGGGGCCGACCGCTGGCGCGCGTGGGTGGTGAGGACGTGCAGGGCGACGGCGGCCTGGCGGGCGAAGAGGCACAGCAGGTCGAGCTCCGACAGGCTGGACCGGGCCTGCGGTGACGGGTCGAGCACCTCCAGGACTCCGAGGACCCGGTCCTCGTGGACGAGGGGGGCGGCCATCAGCGCGTTCGGCACGTAGCCGGTGGACTCGGCGATGTCCCTGTCGAAGGAAGCGCTGTCGTACAGGTCGTCGACCACCATCGGCTCCCCGGACGCGGCGACCCACCCCGCGATGCCCCGGCCCGCCGGGAACCGCCGGCCCACCAGGAAGTCCTGCCCCTGTCCTGAGACGGCTTCGAAGACGAGCTCGTCCGCCGCGGCCTCCAGGAGCAGGATCGAGCTCGCCTGGGCGCCGAAGATGGCGCGCGCGGTGTCCACCACCGACTGCAGGAGCTCCGCCATGGCCGGATCCGGCCGGGGTGCTGAGGACACGGCGGGGACGATCGTCTGAGCCATGGGGATTCCCTTCCGACGCCGGTCGTTACCGGCGGCCGTGGACACGGACGTTGGCTGCGGACAGGTACAGGGCGTTCTTCAGCTGGAACGGCGTCAGCCGGGGGCGGCTCGACAGGATCCGTGCGCAGAGCCCCGCGATGAACGGGGTGGCGTAGCTGTTGCCGGAGCTGCGGATCGACGTGCCACCGAGCCACGCGACCTGGACTCCCTGGCCAGGAGCGAAGAACTCCACCGGGGGCTCGGGGTTGTAGAGGTGGAGGTCCGGATCGTCCTCCTGGTGGCTGCCGACCGAGATCACCGAGGAGAAGCGCCAGGGGAAGCTCTCCACATGTGTGTTGTGCGCCGAGGCGACGATCACGGTCTGCTGGAAGTACGCCTCGTCGGCCAGTCGGCGCAGCTCCTCCACGAAGCGGTCGCGGCTGGTGGACAGGCTCAGGTTCACCACGTCGAACCGCTGGCGCACAGCCCACCGGATCCCTTCGAGCAGGACGTCCCCGCTGCCGGAGAACCGCTCGCCGAGCACCCGGATGCTGGACAGCTCGCAGTCCGGCGCGATGCGACGGACGATCCCGGCGCAGGCGGTGCCGTGACCGCAGGAGTCCCCTTCCTCCGTCTCCTCGACGTGGACCTCGTCGTCCTCCTTGAAGACGCGCCACGACTGAGCGACCGGGCCGACCATGGGGTGGTCCCGTTCGACGCCCGAGTCGACGACGCAGACGCGAATGCCGCGCCCGGTTCCGCCGAGGAGACCTCCCTCGGGCAGGTCCGGCGGATCGTCGGCATCCACGGGTACGTCGGCGGGGCCACGCCCTCGAAGACCCCAGGTGAGTCCGGACGCCTGGCGCTGGGCGGTGGTCATCGTGGTGCCTCCTCTCCGGCTCCGGTGACTTGTCCGGCGGCAGGAGAGTGCGCCGGGGGGCGGCTGTGGCAGCGAGGTGCCGCGGCCTCGGCCTGGCGTACGGCGGGGAGATGGCCCTTGGCCGCGAAGTACCGGCGTGCGCGCGTCGCCGCCTCCGCCGCGTCGGCCGGGCGCCCCAGCGTGAGGGCGGTGCGGGCGAGGTCGAGCGCGGCGAGGCCCTGGACGATGGGCGAGTCGGTGCGGGCCGCGGTGGCGAGCGCCCGGGCGGCCAGCCGGGTCGCGGTGGCGGCCTGCCCTCGCGCGGCGGCCATCCGGGCGCGCAGACCGTCGAGGTCGGCCGACTCGGCGCACGGCCGGGCCGACTCCCCTCTCTCGCGCTCCAGTTCGGTGAGGGTGCTGCGGGCGGTACGCCAGTCGCCGAGTTCCAGCCGGATGCGGGCGGCGTCCAGCAGGGCACTGCGCAGCAGAGCCGTGGCGCCGAGTTCCCGCGCGGCGGCGGCGGCCCGCTCAAGGCTCAGGAGCGCCTCCTCCCGGCGGCCGGACAGGTCGGTCACGGTCGCGGTGAAGATCGGCAGGAAGGCGTCGGCCTCCGCGTAGCCGAGACGCTTCGCGAGGTGCTCCGCCTCCGCGAGGCAGGCCAGGGCCCCGTCACGGTCGTCCTGGAGGGCCAGCAGTACCGCCAGCGGGCAGTTGAGCGTCAGCCGGACGGCGCGGCGCCCGGCTCCCTGGTCGGTGAGGAGCTCGCGGCAGCGGGCCACGGCGTCCGCGACCGGTTGCGGGCCCCGCCAGAGCGAGACGCCCATCGCGCCGAGGGCCGCGGCGCGCTCCGGCTCGGCGTCGGCGCGTACCGCGTGGTCCAGCGCACGGGTGAGCAGGCGCTCTGCCGACCGGTGCCGCCCCTGTACCTGGGCACGCTGGGCGAGCCGCAGGCAGGCCCTGGCCTGGCCGAGGTCGTCGCCTGCCGCCGCGAAGACCGGCAGGGTGGCGCCGGCGGCCTCGGCGGGTGACTCTTCCCTCGTCGCGCACCCTGTCTCCGGGGACCGGCTGCCACTGCCCGCAGATCCTGTTCCCGTGGACCTGCCGACGGAGGCCAGGGCGAGGCGGGCGTGCGCGGCCTCCACTACGGCCCCGCCGCCGGCCGGCCCCTCGGCCAGTACCTCTTCGAGCAGCGCCCTGCCTTCCGTGCCCCGCCCCAGGTCCAGCAGCGTCTGGCCGAGCCGCCGACGTGTCGCCAGACTGCCCGGCTCGCCCACCGCATACCGGGCGGCCGCCCTGGACAGCAGGTCGGCGGCCCACACGGGGTCGGCGTGAGCCAGCGCCAGCCGCCCGGCCTCGGAGAGCGCCTCGGCGGCGCGCCGGCGCAGCCCGTCGGTGTGCGCGTCCTGGGCACCCAGCTCGACCCGGTAGCGGTACGCCTGTTCCAGATGGGCCCCGACCGCTGCGCCACCCCGCTCCCGGACCGATTCGAGACGCGCCGCCCGCTCGTGCCGGTCGGCCCGGTCCTGCTTGGACTGGCAGGCGTAGACGACCTCCTGGATCAACCCTCCGGCGAAGCGGAACGCCCCGCCGTCCGGCCTGATCAGCCGGTGCCGTACCAGCCGGTGCAGCGTGGAACGCAGCTCGGACCGGGTCCACGCCTCTGCGGGGGATTCGGCGAGCGCCGTCACTTCGTCGGCGGTGAAGTCGCCGCCCAGGACGGACGCCAGGCCCAGGGCCCGGTGCTCGGGCGGTTCGAGCGCGTCGATCCGGGCGCCGATCAGGGCCTGGAGCGGCAGTGGAACGCTGTCCGCGTCGACGGAGACCCCCGCGACGAGCAACTGTTCCAGATGCAGCGGGTTTCCGCCCACCCGCGCCAGGACCCCGGGGCCGAGCGGCTCGCCGTGCGCAGCGCCCCCGTTCAGCTCGGCCGCGAGGAGCTGTGCCTCGGCGTCCGAGAGCCCGTCGAGCGGCACGGCGCCCAGCGCCAGTTCGGGTCGTGCGTCGAACAGCTGGGGGCGGGTGAGCAGGATGATCAGGACAGCCGCGTCGGTGAGTGCGCTCAGCAGCCGGTCGAGGGCGTCGAAGAGCGGCTGCGCGGCCCAGTGGCAGTCGTCGATCACCAGCACGACGGGCTGCGTCCCGGACAGCTCGGCAAGAACCTTGGCGAGCGCCGCGGACGTGTCCGCCGGCGACGGGTTGGGCGTCCCGTCCAGGAGCAGGCCCCGGTGGAGCAGGTCCAGTTCGGGCGACGGTACGGGCGTGCCTCCGGCCTTCAGCAGGTGGGCCAGTGCGTCGGCGAGCGGTCCGAGACTGGGCTGTTCGCCGCGGTCCCGGCAGCGTCCGACGCCGTGGCGCAGGCCCTCGGCCGTGGCCCGGTGGAGCCACTCGCGTACGAGCCTGGTCTTGCCCTGGCCCGCTTCCCCGCCCACCACCAGCCGACCGGCCCGCCGAGTCCGGACCACATGATCCAACGCCTCGCTGATCAGGGCGAGTTCGCGCGTACGACCGACGAATCCGAGGTCGAAGCGGCGCAGCGCCTCCGGACCGTCCTCGTCGTCCAGACCGAGCAGGCGGTGGGCGGCGACCCGGTCACTCTTGCCCTTGAGCAGCAGCGGGCCGGTCTCCGCCGTCCGGAGGCCCGGACCGGCGGCTGCCAGGGTGTCGGGTCCGATGAGGATGTCCCCGGCGGCGGCGTTCTGTTCCAGCCGCGCGGCGACGTTGACGACTTCGCCGGAGACCATCGCCTGTCGCAGGGTGGACGAACCCGTCACGGCCTGGCCGGTGTTGATGCCGATGCGCATCTCCAGCCGTACGCCGACGGCCTCCTCCAGCCGGGCGTTGAGCCCGGCGAGCGCCTCCCGCATGGCCAGGGCGGCGGCGACCGCCCGGCGGGCGTCGTCCTCCCGCACGGCCGGCAGGCCGAAGACGGCCATCACGGCATCCCCGATGAACTTCTCCACCGTGCCGCCCTGCTCCTCGATCCGCAGCCGCATCAGGTGGAACCAACGGAGCGTCACCGAGCGCAGGGTTTCCGCGTCCAGCGCTCCGGAGAGGGCCGTGGAGCCCACCAGGTCGCAGAAGAGGACGGTCACCACCTTGCGGCCGGTCGGCTTGGCCGTGACCGGCCCGGATGCGCACGGGCTGCCGCAGGAGGGGCAGAACCGGGCGTCGGGCGGCAGTGCGCTCCGGCACGAGGCGCAGGGCATGGGTTCCTCCGGTGGGCGCGGGGACCGCGGGGGCGGCCGGGGTCAGAAGAGGGCGCCGCCCGCCACGTCGGCGTGGGCCTGTACCTCGGGGGCCGCCGCGTCGAGGCGTCCCCTGATGTCGACGAGCAGGGCCAGTTCCTCCCGGGTGAGCGCGCGCAGGACCTCGTGCTGCTCCTCGCTGAGGACGCCGACGTCGAACCCGGCGGCGGCGAGCGCCTCCAGGGTGGGCTCGGACGCCGCCTCGCCGGACGAGCCGTCGTCGTACGCGGTCGTGTCGTGGGTGGTCGTGTGCTGGGCGGTCGTGTCGTACGGAGTCGTGTCGTACGGAGTCGTGTCGTACGGAGTGGTGTCGTCGGTCACGGGTGCCCTCCGGGGTCGGCGGCGAGGGAGAGGAAGAGCCGGGTCAGCAGGTTGGCCGTGTGCAGCGCGCTGACGGAGACGGCGGTCTGCCGTGACGGGGTCAGCGCGAGTTCGTCGAGCACCCGGTGCAGGTCGTCGAGGTGGCCGCCGTCGAGCTCCGCGTGTTCCCGGAGGGTGCGGAACGCGCCGTCGGGGAGCCCGGTGGCCTCGGTGAGGCGGTCCGCCAGCCGGGGCCCGGGTGCGTTGCCCTCCAGGACCGCGATGTAGCCGAGCAAGGTGACCGGGTGCTCGTGCTCGATCCGGTAGTACTGCGCCCCGACGAGTTCGACGACGGCGGGCGGCGGCACCGCGGCCGGCCCGGCACCGGCGGCGTCCAGGTCGTCGAGCAGCCAGGCGTCGTGACCGCGTTCCTCCTCGGCGTGGCGGGTGTAGTACGCCGCGAGGCGCCGCGAGGGCGGGTCGTCCAGTTCGGCGCACCGCTCGGCGGCTCGTTTCAGCAGCGGCACCGAGGCCCGTACGAGCGGATACATGGCGGCCAGATAGCGCAGGTACCGCTGCCGCAGTCCGTCCGGTCGCCACAGGGCCGCGGTCGCGGCCCTTAGGACGGGGGTGGTGGGCGTGAGTTTGGTCGTGAGCGCCAGAGACGCGGGCGTGGTCATCGGCCGCTCCCCTCCCCCGCGGGAAGCGGCTCGTGGACGGCGTCGGATTCGACAAGGTGCGCGTAGCGGGCGCAGCCGAGGCGGCGTACCAGCGCGGCGGGTCCGGCGGCTAACTGCTGCTCGGCGCTGAGCCGGTCCAGGAGTTCGCCGACCCGGCCACCGGCGTCGCGTGCCGCGCCCGCGAGGACGTCCGGGCGGTCGGCGAGTGCGTGACAGCTGCGGCAGTAGCCGGCCGGGGCGGGCGAGGACTCGTACCGGGCATGCAGCCGCTGGGGACCGACGGCGCGCAGCATCCGCAGTACCGGGGAGCCGAGGGAGCGCTCGCGGACGGTGGGCCAGTCGTCGTCGGCGATGTGCCCGAGCCGGAGGTGCGGGGGAACGGGGCGCCGGTCCACCGTCCACTGGTTGCAGCAGGCGGCCAGGGTCCCGTCGAAGGCGACCACCGGCCAGGCCGCGAGGGCACACGGCGCCGCGAGGGAGCCGTCCGGTCCGGGCGGTGTGGCCCCGATGAGACGTGCGGCCCGGCCGAGCGGCCGGACCTCGTTGACCAGCATGGGCACCCGGGCGGCGAAGACGCGGCGGACGTCCGCGACGGCCTCCGCCAGATACGGGTCGTCGGGGCCGGTGCCGGTGAGGTGGACGCTGGCTGGGACCCCGGCGTCGAGCACGGCCCGGAGAGCACGCAGCACGTCCCCGCGCGGGACCTCCCGCTCGTGGTGGACGTCCATGCTCGCCGAGAAGTGGTCGAGGGCCGTGATCGCTCGCATGATCCGGTCCGGGACGCGTCCGTCACGGGCGAAGAACATCCCGCTGAGCAGCGCCACCCGGGATCCCGCGGCGTGCGCGAGACCGGCCAGGCGCGCGACCAGTTCCGGCAGCAGCAACGGCTCGCCGCCGGTCAGCATGACCACCTCCGGACGGTCCTCGGCGCCGAACGAGCCGATGAAGCGCAGCAGTTGCCGCGGATCGGGCCGCTCGGCGACCGACAGGGAGGACCCCGTGGAGCAGTGTGCGCAGCTCATGGGGCAGCGACGGGTGAGCGCCACCAGGAGGCCGCCGCAGGGCACCGGCCGCAGGCCGATGAGCTCTGCCAGGTCCATGTCTCCTCCTCCGTGCTCGTGCCGCGCGCGCAGCATGTTCCGGATCGTGCACCCGAGGGCCAGACTTCCGGTTCACGAACGCCTGGTGATCGGTTAAGTCCCAGCTCCGGGTGGGTTCGTACGCGCGCCGGACGGCTCGATGTGGAGGTGCGGCGGGGCGTGCGGCCGGATTCCGGGTCCGCCCCCCGCCCGTGTGGTCGCCGTATACCGGCGCCGAACCGACGGTCAGGCGTTCCCATACCGCGGCTCCGTACGTTTCTTCCCAGCCGGCGCAGCGACGCCGCCGACCAAGGAGGACACACATGCCCGAGAACACGAACCAGCAGCCGACCCAGGACGAGGACATCGAGGTCGTCGCCCACAGCGAGGACGAAGAGGCCGAGGCCGGCTGCATCGTCAACAACTCCAGTGACCTCTCCTGACGCGAGGTCATGAGCTCTGAGCACCGCGCGGGCCACCCGGTTCTCGGCAGATCGTGCCAGGAGCCGGGGGGCCCGCGGCCACCCCGGCACCGGCCCCATCGCCCGCCAGACCCCGAGGGAGCGCGCACGTCGTGAAGATCCTGCTCTGCCCGCTCAGCGACGGCGGCTACCTCTACCCTGCGATCGCGGCCGGGCGGGAGCTGCGGCGCCGCGGTCACCACGTCAGCGTGCTGGGCCGGTCCACCGCCGCGCCCGTCGTGGCCGAGGCCGGACTGCCGTTCGCGAAGGCCGAGGACTTCGGCGGGCGGCGGGCGTTCTCCGCCACGTGGTGGGGGAAGACCGGCCTGGCGCAGTACCGGGCGACCCTGCGCGCGGCCCGGGAGACGGGAGCCGACCTGCTGGTCACCTCCGTGCTGTGCAACGGCGCGCTGCTCGCCGCCGAGGCACTGGACATTCCGGTGGTGGTGGTCGGGCTCTCGGTCCATCTGTGGGACTACCGGACGGGTGGCGCCGACGAGCCGCATCTGGGCAGGACCCGGGAGAGCCGGACCCTCGACTGCCGGCAGATCTACGCCGCCGTGCGGGAGGAAGCCGGCCTGGCGGGGCGTGCCTGTCGATGGCGGGACAGTCCGCTGCCGGGTGACGCGCTGCTGCTGCGCGGGGATCCGGCACTGGAGTACCCGGGCGCGGAACTCCCCGAGCGGGTACGGCACGTGGGCCCGCTGGCCTGGGAGCCGACGCCCGACCGGGCGGAGGCCGAGGCGGTCAGGGATCGTCTGGCGCGGTGCGGCAAGCCCGTCGTCTATGTCCACCTGGGCCGCTTCTTCGGGGGCAGCAGTCTGTGGCCCCGGCTCAACGAGGCGTTCACCGGCGGCCGGTTCCAGGCCGTGGTCGAGCAGGGCCGGTCCACCGACCCGCGGCCCGCTCCGGGCGCCGACATCCTGCTCGTCCGCAAGCCGTGGATGGGTCCGCTCGTCGATCTGGCCGGGCTGGTGCTGGCCAACGGCACCTCCGCTCCGGTGCTGGCCGCTCTGCTGCGAGGCCTGCCCCTCGCCCTCTCACCCAACGGCTCCGAGCAGCCGCTGCTCACCGGCGCCTGTGTACGGGCCGGCGTGGCCGTGCGCGTACCGAACACCCCGTCCGTGGATCCGTCGGCGCTGCTGGAGTCTGCGTGGCGCGACGACGGTCTGCGGACCCGGGCCCGTGCGCTCGGCGGCAGGCTGGCCGCGCCGGACAGCGCGGCGCTCGCGGCCGACATCGTCGAGCGGGTGGCTCGGACATCCGCGACCCCGAAGGAGGACCATGAGTACGCGATCAGCCGGCCTCGATGAGGCCGTGGCACGTCTGTCCGCGGGTGCGCGGCACTGGATAGGACTGCACGCGCGCTACCTCGACTCCCCTGCGGGCCAGACCGAGTTGCCGGTGACCCCGCGTGTCAAGGCGCTCCTCCAGCTCGGGCTGCTCCGCCGCTACTGGGGGAAGGCCGCGCCTGCGGACTCCGCCCTGGGCGAGGTGAGCTCAGTGGTCGAACGGGCTTGGCGGCGCGCGGACTTCCCGCGCCTGCTCACCCTCGACCCGCGCTACGCCCGGCAGTTCGAGCTGATGTACGCGGCGCTGGCACCGGCCGGGACCGACGCCGAAGCGCCCCGCGCGGTGCTGGCCCGGCTGGCGGCCGACGGCTACCTGGCGCCGCGCCGGAAGCCGCCGTACCTCCATCTGGAGGCCAGGTTCTACGCCGATCTCGCGGGCGCGGAGCACCAGTTCGCCTCGTACGAGGAGCTGTACGCGTCCAGCCTGCCCGCCCGGGCCAGCACACTGCCCGTGGCCGACCTGGACGTCTGCGTGGTCACCCACACCATCTTCTACCTCACCGACTTCGGCTGCCGCGCTCCCGCCCTGACCATGGAGGCACGGGAACGGGCGCTACGCGTCGTGGAACGGCTCACGGACCGCTGTGTGGGACTCGGCGAATGGGACCTCGTCGGAAAGCTCGTGCTCGCGCAGTTCTGCCTGGGCGCGGATCCGCTGGGCACACCCTCCGGGGTGGCCGGGCTCCGGATGCTCGCCGACGTCCAGTCGTCCGACGGCGCGATTCCCGGACGGTCCGTCATCAGGCGTGCGGCGGCGGACGCGACGCCGGTGGAGTTCTTCCGCAAGTCCTACCAGGCGACCCTCGTCACGGCGCTGGCGACGCTGATCATCACGAGCGGCCGGGCCGACGGTCTCTGTGCCGCGGGAGCATCGACACTGCGGGAGGCGCGGTGACCATCGACCAAGCGGTGAGCCCCGGACGACCGGTGGGCCCTGCACAAGCGGTGGATCCCGGGCGACTGGTGGAACCCGGACGTCCGCTGGACCCCGCGCGACCGGCGAACGCCACACAAGGCGTGGACCCCGGGCACCCCGGGTCGCCCGATCCCGCCACCCCCGTCGCCTCCGGCGCACGTCTTCTCCAGGGCGAGCGGAACTGGTGGTTCCTCGGCCCGGGCGGGGTGGCCCGTCTCGGTGACCGGCACGTCACCGCGGACGGAGCCCTGCGTCCCGAGGCGGAACACCGGCTGCGCGAGAGCGGCATGTTCACCCCCGCCCGGGTCCGCGCCTACGCGCTGACCGTCCTCACCAGCACCCACTGCAACCTGGGTTGCGGATACTGCTTCCAGAACACCGCGCAGGACCAGGCGGGCGGCACCCGGCCGCCGCGGATCGCCCGGACCCGCCTCACCTCGGAGACGATCACCTCGCTCCTCGGCTTCACCGAGCGGCAGATGGCCGCCGCCGGCCTGGAGAAGCTGCGGATCCTCCTCTTCGGCGGGGAGCCCCTGCTCAACCCGAGCGGCTGCCTGGAACTGCTGGAGCGGGCCGCGGCCATCGCGCCGACCTCGGCCTGGATGATCTCCAACGCCACGCTGCTCACACCGTCACTGGCGCGACGGCTCGCCGGCCTCGGACTGACGTCCGTCCAGGTCACCTTCGACGGTGACCGGGCCGATCACGACCGTATCCGGGTCGGCAGGGCGGACGGCAGCGGGACCTTCGACAAGATCGTCCGCAACATCGTCAAGGCCTCCGAGGCCGCGCCGCTCCAGTGGACACTGCGGGTGAACGTCTCCCAGGAGACCTTCCGCGGGGTCGACGCGCTGATCGACCGGCTCGCGGCCGCCCTCGACCCCGCACGGTGCACCCTGTACTTCGCCCGTATCGGCGACGTGGGCGTCGGATACGCAAACAGCCTGCTGCACACGGGCGAACTCCCGGCCGCCTTCACCCGGTGGCAGCGCCGGGCGCTCGACCTCGGCTTCACCGTGAGCCGCCCCGGTGCCCGGAAGACCTGCGTCACCTGCGGTCACGCCGACGGCCGCTACGGCGCGGTGGTGAGCGCGGACGGGACCCTGGCCAGCTGCTGGGAGACCGCCGGCAAGCCCGACTGGGAGGTCGGTACGGTCTCCGACGGCTACCTGCCCGGCACGGTGACAGGTGACCGTTGGGTCGCCTGCCAGGACCTCTACCGGTACGACGAGGACGCACGGACGCTCGCGAGATTCCGTGACACCGTCGACACGGCCCTGCTCGACTACCTGGACGAGACGGGGCGGCTGTAGCGATGGCCCCACCTCTGGAGCAGCTCTTCTCCGGCGCGCTCGGCTGGCTGGGAGGGAATCTCGACTACTTCGACCCGTTCTCGGCGAGCGTCCGGCCGGAGACGCACGGAAGGGCGAAGGCCGCACTGGAACTGGCGCTGCTCTGCCACTGCACCGCACGGCCGCAGGGTGTGCCGGAGGCGCTGAGCGGGGCGACGGCCCTCGTCAGGAAACTCTGGCAGGATCCGGACTTCCCGCGGCTCTTCGACGACGTCCCCGCCTACGCCTCCACGTACGGACTGATCTACGCCGCGCTGGCCCCCGACGGGATCGACGACACCCAGTGCCGGGCCACGCTCGCACGGCTGACCCCCGACCTCCTCTCGCCGCACGGGAAGTCGCCCTACCGGCGCATCGAGATCCGCTACTACGCGGACAAGGCCGGCGTCCCCCACGGCATGGAGCCGTACGCCGAACTCCTCCCGCGAAGCCCGCTCGTCGCACTCCGCGCCGCCGGGCCCGAGGGCGCGGCGTCACTGGACGCGGCGCCGCTCACCACCCCGGAGGCGTACTCCCTGACCCATACCGGCTTCTATCTCGGCGACTTCGGACGGACCGCCCCGGGGTTGACCAGGAACGCCCTGGCGCACGCACGGGCGCTGGTCTCCCGGATGCTGGACCATTGCGTCGAGCACGACCGGTGGGACCTGGCCGCGGAACTCGTCCTCACGCAGTTCATCCTGGGGAGCGAACCGCTGCGCACGCCCTCGGGGGCGGCGGCCGTGGAGTGCCTGGTGCGGGCCCAACGGCCCGACGGCGCGATCCCGGGTCGGTCGGCGGCGCTCAAGGCGCCCCCGTCGGCCCCGGCCGGGGAGTTCTTCCGGAAGGCGTACCACACGACCCTGGTGACCGCCCTCATGGCACTGATCGTCTCGTCGCCGAGGCCGTCGTGATACCGCGTCCGACGCTGATCAACCGCGACTACACCCGGCTGTGGTTCGGCCAGGCCGTCTCGTCCGTCGGGGACGCCGTCTTCAGTACCACTCTGGTGCTGTGGGTGGCCACCGTCCTGGCGAAGGACGAGGCGTGGGCGCCGATGGCGGTCAGCGGCGTCCTGATGGCGTCGAGCGTCGCTGTGCTGGTCATCGGTCCGCTCGCGGGCGTGTTCGTCGACCGCTGGGACAAGCGCGTCACGATGCTCCGCACCGAAGTGGTCCGCGGCGGGCTCGTCGCCGTACTGACCACCGTCTCCTTCCTGCCGGTCGACGCGCTCCCGGCAGGAGCGTGGCTCGCCCTCGTCTACGTCACTGTGCTCCTGCTGCACGCGGCCGGCCAGTTCTTCTCACCGGCGCGCTTCGCGATCCTCGCGGATCTCGTGACCGGGGACGCCGACCGCGCCCGGGCGGCCGGCATCGCCCAGGCGACCGGGGAGACGGCCTGGATCATCGGGCCGCCCCTCGCCGCGCCGCTGCTGTTCACCGCCGGTCTGCAATGGGCGATGCTCTTCAACGCGCTGTCCTACGCGGTGTCGTACATCGCGATCCGCTCCATCGGGGTACGTCCGCCGACCGCGGGAACGGCCGGACCGGGTGCCACGCGAAAGCCGGCGGTGCGGCAACGGACAAGCGTGCGGCGGGAGTTCGTGGACGGCCTGCGCTTCTTCGCGCGCAGCAGGTTCCTCGTCGCGCTGCTCCTGCTCGCCGTCATCGGCCAGTTCGGGATCGGCGCGCTGAGCACCCTCAACGTCTTCTTCACCACCGACAACCTCCACGCGTCCGCCCACCTCTACGGGTACATCGGTATGGCGATGGGAGTGGGAGGCATCACCGGCGCGCTGTGCGGGGGCCGGGTCGTGCAGTGGCTCGGGGCGCGGCGGAGTACGTGGATCAGCCTGCTGGTGAGCGGCGTTCTGCTGGTCGCGTACTCCCGGCAGACCGGCTTCATCGGCGGCATCGCCCTGCTCTTCGTCTTCACCGTTCCGCTCACCGTACTGAACACGGCGATGGCACCGCTCCTGCTGGCGGCGGCGCCCCCGGACTACCTGGGCCGGGTGATGGCCGTGTTCTATCCCGTGACGAAGTTGGCGTCGATGCTCTCCGCGGTCCTGTCCGGCTGGCTCGCCGGCTCCGTGCTGCGGGACGTCGCGGGCTCGGTCGGCGGCATCCGGTTCGGCCCGATCGACACGATCTTCGCGGTGTCCGGACTGATCGTCGTGGTGTCCGGCGTCTTCGCCTGGATGGCCCTGCCCGGCACGGAGACGGCGGAAGAGACCACCGGGAAGGCTATCGAGGACGCGCCTGTCGAAACGGCCGCGCCTCCAGGCCCGCGACCGGGCTGAGCCTCGCCACCCGGTCGTCGAGTGCCCAGCACCGAGCGGTCCGGCTCTCGGCATAACACGCCGAACCGCCGGGGACCGCAGCCACCGTCCGCCCCCCACGAACGAGGGAGCATCGAGTGACCCCTGACGCGCGACCGACACGGCACCAGTACCCCCATGCGGAGCGGCAGGACGTCGTCCAGGAGCTCCATGGGGTGCGCGTCCCCGACCCGTACCGCTGGCTGGAGGACGCCGAGGACCCCTCGACACTCCGCTGGGGCGCTGAGCAGGAGACCCTCTACGAGGCGGAACGGGCGTCCTGGCCCGGTCTGGAGCGGTGGGAGGCGGAGGTGGCGGAGCTCAACGCCGTCGACCGCGCCCGGCCGCCCAAGGTCCGTGGTGGCAGGGCCTTCTGGCTGCGGCAGGACGCCGGCCAGGAGCATCCCGTGCTCGTGGTGGCGGAGGCCGGGACGGATATGGCGGAGCGGGTGCTGCTGGACCCCAGCGTCCTGGACCCGTCCGGTCGTACCGTGCTCGACGCCTGGGAGCCCTCCCTGGAGGGCGATCTGCTGGCATGTCAGGTCTCTCGCGACGGCACGGAGGACTCGCTGCTCCAGGTGATAGACGTGGCCACCGGGAAGGTCGTCGACGGTCCGGTGGACAGGGTGCGGAAGTCGTCGGTCGGCTGGCTGCCCGGGGGCGAGGCGTTCTACTACGTCAGGCACCTGGACCCCCGGCTGAACCCAGGCGAGGAGCGCTACCACCGCCGGGTCTACCTCCACCGGGTGGGGACGGCGCCCGACGCGGACGCCCTGGTCTTCGGTGAAGGGCGGGACAGGACCCAGTTCTACAGCGTCTCCGTGACCGCCGACGGGCGCTGGCTCGGCATCACGGCAACGCTCGGCACCGGCCGGGGCACCGACGTCTACCTGGCCGACCTGTTCGCCGGGCCGTCGGACCGTCCGCTGTTGCGGCCTGTCCAGGAGGGCATGGGAGCCGCGACGCGCCTGCACGCGGTGCCCGGCACCGGCCCGCGAGACTGGGTATGGCTGCGCACGGACCGCGGCGCCGCTCGCGGTCGAGTCGTCGCCTGCCGGCCGGCCGAACTCCACCTGGGGCCCGGCGCGTGGCGCGAGGTGATCCCCGAACGGCCCGACGCGGTGCTGACGCACCTCGTCGTCCTGTCCGGTCCGGAGCTGGAGCGGCCGCTCGGCCTGGCCGCCTGGACCCGTGACACGGTGGCCGAGGTGACCGTGCACGATCTGGTCGAGGGCCGGCAGGTGGCCACGGTCCCCCTCCCCGGCACGGGTGCGGTCGGCGACTTCTCGGCCGGGCCGCCCGGGAGTCACGAGGCATATTTCGCCTACACGGACTTCGTCACACCGCCGCGGGTGCTCCGCTTCGACGCGCGCGGCTGTCGCGTGACGCGGTGGGAGCGCGACGCGCCGGGCGCCCTGACGGTCGGCGGCGCGGTCACCCGCCAGGTCGCCTTCCCGTCACGGGACGGGACGACGGTACGGATGTTCGTGATCTCCCCCGCCGGACGACCGGATGTGCCGCGCCCGGCGCTGCTCACCGGGTACGGCGGCTTCGGGCGCACGATGTCACCCCGCTACCGCGCCCAGGTCCTGGCCTGGGTCAGGGCCGGCGGGGTGTTCGCCTGGGCCGGTCTGCGCGGCGGCGGCGAGGAGGGCGAGGCCTGGCACCGGGCGGGCAGCGGGGAGCACAAGCAGAACACCTTCGACGACTTCGCCGCCGCCGCCGACCAGCTGATCACGGCGGGCTGGACCGAGCCGGGCCGGCTCGCGGTCATGGGCGGGTCCAACGGCGGACTGCTGGTCGGCGCCGCCCTCACCCAGCAGCCGGAGAAGTACGCCGCCGTGGTGTGCATGTCTCCGCTCCTGGACATGGTCCGCTACGAGCTGTCCGGCCTCGGACCCAGCTGGACACCCGAGTACGGCAGTGCACGGGACCCCGCCCGGCTGCCGACGCTGCTCGGCTACTCCCCCTATCACCGCGTCACACCCGGCACCGCGTACCCGGCGGTGCTGTTGACCGCCGCGGACGGCGACACCAGGACCGATCCGCTGCACGCCCGCAAGATGTGCGCCGCGCTCCAGCACGCCTCGTCCGGCACCGGCCCGGTCCTGCTGAGGCTGGAACGCGGCGTCGGCCATGGCGACCGGGCCGCGTCCCGCGCGGCGGCGTTGCAGGCCGAGAGCCTCGCCTTCCTCGCGGAACATGTGGGACTTCCGGCCCCGGAACGTCCTGGTCCGGCGTCCACGTGAGACGTCGGCCTCCGGCCGCCTGACGGGGACGGCAGGAGACCGACCGGGGGACGAGGTCTGGAGTCGGGCGGTGGGGCGAGACGGGGGGCGAGACGGGGGGTGCGAGATCCGGCATAGGCGAGGCGCAGTCGCGCACCAGGCCGAGGCGTAGCCGCACACCAGGCAGGAGCCGCCGCCGGCCACGACGAGGCCCCCGCCCGGCAGGGCAGCGCCGATCAGCCCGACACCGGCACTGGCACTGGCACCGCCACCGGCACCGGCACCGGCACCGGCACCGGCACCGGCACCGGGGTCGCGTGCCCCGCGCCGAGCGCGTACAGCCGTACCAGGTGCGGCAGTTCGTACTGCGCCGCGTGCGCGGTGACCTCGCCGCCTGGTGAGGTGACCATCCCCGCGTCGATGAGCCCCTCCACCACTCGTACGGCGTGCCGCTCATCGCACCCGAGGGCCTCGGCCGCCTCGCTCAGGCCGAACGGACCGTCTCCCGTCCCCGCGGCCAGCCGCCCCGCGTCCCTGCCGCACTCCTCCGGCAGCGCCTCCCAGCCCCGGGCCAGCCGGCGCCGTACGGACACGTCCCCGGAGGTGAGTTCGTCCAGCGTTCCGGCGGGGTCGGTGAGCCGGTCCGCGAACTCCCGCAGCGGCACATGTCGGAGCACCGCGAGACGCATCCCGCTCACCCGGACCGCCAGCGGCGACCCGCCGCAAGCACGCACGATACGTAACGCGGCCTCCCGGTCGGCTCGCACCCGGCTCCGGCCGACGAGTCCGGCGAGCAGTTGCACGGCTTCGGCGGTGCCGAGCGGCGGGACGGAGATCCGGCGGACGGGCGCCAGTCCGCCCAGTTGGCCGCGTGCGGTGAGCAGCACCCTGCCCTGCCCGCCGCTCGGGAGCAGCGGGCGTACGGCGCGTTCCTCGGGCACGTCGTCCAGGACCACCAGCACGCGGTGTGCCGCCAGCCACGCGTGCCACGCCTCGGGCCCCGACAGCGCGCCCTGGCCCGTCCGTTCACCGATCTCCTCCAGCACAGCGGGCAGCGGGCGGGCACAGCCGTCCGCGTCCCGCAGGGAGACGCAGATCCGCCCGTCGGCGAACCGGTCGCCGAGCTGGTGGGCGGCCCGCACCGCCAGCGTGGTCTTCCCGGCCCCGGCGGGCCCGGACAGCAGGACGACGCCACCGGGGCCGTCGTCCTCCAACAGGTCGAGGAGGTGCCGCAGTTCCTCGTCGTGTCCAGTGAAGTCGACGAGGTCGGACGGCAGAGCCGCCGTCGCCGCGGCGCGGCCGGAGACGGCCCGCGCGCCCGGCTGCCCGGCGGGCGCGCTCCCCCCGGACCGGTCGTCTCCCGCGAGGATCGCCCGATAACGGGCCGCCATGACAGCACTGGGCTCAAGGCCGAGTTCCCGGGCGAGGAGCTGCCGGTAGTCGTCGTAGACCGCGAGCGCTTCGCCCTGCCGGCCGGCCCCGCTCAGGGCGCGCATCCAGGCAGACCTGAGCCGCTCCCGCAGCGGGTGCAGCTCCACGAGGTCGCGCAGCCCTTCGACCACCGCCGGCGCGCCGCCCAGGTCCAACTCCGCCTCCGCCCAACTCTCGTACGCCGCCAGGTGGCGCAGCTCCAGCCGTTCGGTCTCCTCCGCCAGTCGGCGCGACTGCCGCAGGTCGTCGCCCAGTGGGGCCCCCTTCCACAGGTCGAGGGCCTGACGCAGCAGCCGGGCGGCCTGGCTGGGCGGCTGCCCCTCGGCGGCCCGCACCAGGGAGCGGAACCGCAGGAGGTCGAACTCGTCCTCTGCCACGCGCAGCACGTATCCCCCATGCGTGTGGGTGAGCCGCGGCCGGTCCCGGTCGTCCTCAGTGAGGAGGGCACGCAGGGCGCTGACGTACACCTGGAGGTTCTTGCGCGCGGTACGAGGGGGCTCCTCCGGCCAGACGGCGTCGGTCAACGCATCCACGGAGACGGGGCTGTTGGCAGAGCCGAGCAGCGTCGCCAGCACGACGCGCTGCTTCAACGGGCCGAGGGGCAGCGCCCGGTCGTCCCGGTGGACCGCGAGCGGGCCGAGGACGGAGAACCGGAGTGTGCCGGGTAACGCTGCGGGCTGCGCGGACAAACGCGGCATCGAGCGAACCTCCGAAGGGGACGGGAGTTGATCGGTCCGCTCGATGATCCGCCGCCCGGGTCTGCCGCACATCGGTACCGGGCCCGCAGAGTCACGGTGCCGGCCACCGCGTCATGGGGTCCGGGCCCCCATGGAGTGGGGAGCTTCCCCCATCCCGGCCCCGCCTGCCCCCACGGCACGGACCTCCGGCCACCGATCCGACAGCTCCGGCCCGCCACCGCCCCGGCAGGAGACCGGGCCGGCCTACCGGCGTCCGGACGTGGGCCGGTCCGGCCTGCTGGCGTCCGGACGTGGGCCGGGCCCGCCGGACCGCCGGGGTCCGGGCCGCGGCACGCCGGGCCCCGGTGGCCGGATCAGGCCGACGACACCCGTGAAGGGGCGCCGGCCCCTTCCTGGTCCTCCGCCCGCTCCGCCGACAGCGCGCACAGCGCCGAGCGGGCGACGGAGCCGGTCTTGGCCATCAGGCTGGCCATGTGCTTCTCCACCGTTCGGGGCGAGATGCACAGGTGCTGCGCGATCTGCTGGTTGCCGGGCCGCTCCGCGAGCAGCACGAACACCTCGTACTCGCGCGGCGTGACGCCCGCGGTGCGCAGCTCCGCGGGGATCCGCTCCCGACCACCCCGGCGCTGCGGGACGCTGACACCGGCCTGCCGCAGGAGGGCCCGGCAGGCCCCGGCCACCGGTTGTACGCCCGCCTCGTGGAAGTACTCCTCGGCGGTCCGCAGCCACGCGACCGGCTCGCCCCAGGAATCGCGGAGCGCCGCCTCGGCGGTCAGCCGCAGGGCGAGATGCCACACCTGTGGGAACACCGCCGCTGCCCGGCCCGCTTCCTCCACGGCGCGCCGCGCGCCGTCCGCGTCGCCGTCCCGGCCGCGAAGCACCGCGTCCGCCATGCCGAGGAACATCCGGTTCCAGGCCAACTGCCCGCCCGGCGATGCCAGCGCCTCCCGATACGCCTCCCGGCCGCCCGCGTCACCCTCGCCGTCGCTGCCTTTGCCGTCGAGGATCCGCAGCAGGGGGCGCAGCCCGTACCGGCCGCTGAGGTAGAAGAAGCTCGGGTGCTCCCGCTCCCAGTCCAACGCCGCGTCGAGGGCGGCCGTCGCCCGTGCCCGGTCCTCCCCCATCAGCGCGCCCACGGCCTGGCACAGTCCGCGCTGGAGGGGAACGAGCATCGACTCCTCGCCGCCCGCCCGGCGGAACCGCGCCAGGGCCCGCTCCTGCTCGCGGGCCCGCCCCTGATGGGCGGCGAGCACGGCATCGACGAGAAGCAGATAGCGGTGCGCCGACAGGTTCTGGAGGCGGGCGCTGGCTTCCACGGACCGCTCGACGATCCCGCGGGCGCGGTCCCATCGCCCACCCAGCACGCTCTGCATGGCGAGCAACCCGTCGACGGTCTGGAGCAGAACCAGCGAACCGAGTTCGTGAGCCGCCGCGCGGGCGGTCTCCAGCTGGGTCGCCTCCCCGCTCCGCATGAACGCGTTGGTGCCGAGCCGCACCAGTGCCTCGGCCCGGCATCCCGCGAGCCGGTGCTTCTCGGCGACCGCGAGCATCCGTACCAGGCACGCGTCGGCCTCGTCGAACCCGCGCTCCCTGGACAACAGGGCAAGCAGCTGCCACGCCTGGCAGGCCACCACGGGCCGGCCGCGTTGCTCCGCAGTGAGCGCGGCGCGCCTGGCGGAACGTTCCGCCTCCTTCAGCCGCTCGCGACCGTCCTGGCCGGCCGTGTCCCCCGGGCCGGGCCCCTCGCTCCGGCCGTCCTGCTCCGGCAGCAGCGCGAGATGGCCCTCGATCACCACGAGCGCCGCCTCCTGCTCCGGGCGCGGGGCGACCCCGAACAGGGCACGAGCCGCCTGGATACGGCGGTACGCCTCCGCCTGCTGCTCCGCCATGGTCGCGACCCACGCGACCTGTGTGTGCGCCTGGGCCCGTTCCTCCGCCGCACGAGACCCGGCGGACGCGGGCGGCAGATCGTCGAGCAGCGCGGACGCCGCGTCGAGCCGCCCGGACTCGGCCTGGGCGATCGCCAGCTGCACCGTGACCTCGTCCCGCTCCTCGTCGGCCGCGAGTCCTCGGGCGCGCTCCAGCAGCACGGCTGCGGATCCCGACGCACCGGCGTCCAGCATCTCCCGCCCGACCTGGGCGAACTGCCGGGACGCCACCACCTTGTCACCCGCCGCCAGCCGCAGAGTGGCCACCAACTGGCGTTCCTCGCCGGAGAGTACGCCGACGGACTCCTCGATGGCCGAGGCCGCGCGCCGGGCCAGCGCTGCCTGCTCGGCAGGAGGCAGCGACGCCCTGAGCGCGTCCGCCGTCAGGACGTGACGGAAGGTGTAGTGGTCGTGGGCGGCGCCGTCCGGGGCGATGATCCCCGCCTCGGAGGCCGCCCGGAGGTGCGCGAACAGCGCCCGGTCGTCGAGCCCGGTCACCGCCCTGAGCGCACCGACGGAGAACCGGCCGCCGAGCGTCGCCGCGATCAGCACCAGTTCGCGCACCGGTTCATCGAGCCGGTCCAGCCGACGCGCCCAACTGCGGACCGCACCCGTCGGCACCGTCGCCTCGCCCTGATCGGCGAGTTGCCACCCGCCGTCCGCCCTGCTCAGCCGCCGCGTGTCCAGCAGATCGGCCAGCAGCACCTCCACCAGATACGGGTTTCCGCCCGCCCGCTGCGAGAGCTGCCGATGCGCGGCAGGGGGCACCTCACCCGGTCCGGCGTCCAGACACGCGTCCACCATGTCCCGTACGGCCGCCTCATCCAGCGGCCTCAGCTCCCTCAACGAGGCGGTGTTGCGGAGGTCCGCGGCGAGAGCGAGGTCCAGGGCCGGTCCGGGGTCGGGCCGGAGCGTGCCGACAAGCATGACCGGCAGGTCCGCCACGTTGTCGACGACGTACTCGACGACCGCGATCGTCTCCGTGTCGGAGTCCTGGAGGTCTTCCAGCAGGATGACGCAGCCTTGCTCGCGGCCGAGCACCGCGAGCAGTCTGAGCAGTGCCTCGGCCAGTTCGACCAGGGAGATCGCGTAACCGGGCGCCACCGCGCCGGCCCGCCATTCCGGCACGAGTCCGGCCAACGCGGGCCGGTAGGGCACGAGTTCCGGATCGTCCGGGGCGCCGGCCGCCCGGAATCGCGAGGACAGCGCCTCGATCAGTGGCCGGAAGGGCACGACGAGCCCGGTGGACGTGGCGCGGCCACGCAGGACCGGCATGTCCAGGTCGTACGCGCGAAGGGCGCACTCGCCGGCCAGCCGGGACTTGCCGATCCCCGCCTCGCCGACGAGGAACACCGCGCGTCCGGCCCCCCTCCTGACGCTCTCCAGGGCCTCGTCCATCAGCCCGATCTCGGCTTCCCGCCCCACGATGACCGACGACGTCGCTCGCATGGGCGCAGGATACTTGGTCCCTTTCCCTCACGGCAGAGGGCCGGGGAACCCCCCGGCCCTCGCTCCCCCCGTCAAGAGGTCATCGACCACACGTCACGTGGCGATGACGCCGTCCTCTTTTTCAGCAGAACGGGACGGTGGCGGTGGTGAAGGGCGAGTCCAGGAAGGCGGCAGCGCCGAATTCCCCCGTTCCGAGCAACCTGCTGCGCAGGCCCAGCGCCCCGCTCGCCCCGAGTGTCACCTCTCCCACCGGGTGGTCCTGGGCCGCGGTCTCCCCGCCTGCGCCGCCGTCGACGTATCTCACCGAGTCACTGATCTGCATGGTCCTCACTCGTCCTTCATCCGCGGGAGTGGTGGTCGTGCTGAGCTGTGCGGTGCTGCGTGGTGCGGTGTGTCTGGTCGTGCGGTCGGGGGCTCTGTGCGGTCGGGGGCGCTCTTTGGGGTCGAGGTGCTCCGTGGGGTCGCATCACGGTCGGCGGCGGTCCATTACACGGGGGCGGCCCGGTGCCGGGCACGGCTGCCTAGGTCCCGTCTTCCGGGCCGAGCCCCGACCGGGCGGACGTCCGCAGGAGAAGCACGGACGGCACGCGCTCCGGGAACCCCGCCCGGAGGAGACCGTGCCCGATCCCCGCCAGCCCGGTCAGCAGGCCAGGGTGCGGAACCCCGTCCGGGGCGCCGCTCCGGGCGTCGGCCTCCTCGACGGAAGCGAGGAGCGCTCCGGCCCGACGGATCCAGTGCGGGCGGGCCTCCGGCAGCGCGCTGTGACCGAGGAGTTCGCACAGTCCCGCCTCACCGTGGCAAAGGCTGTCGTCGGGAGCCGGCCGGGCCCGGCCCAGCTCCTCGACGGTCCTGCGGGACCAGTCAGCGAGAAACGGGTCGTCCAGGGCTCCCGGCGCGTCCAGCACCGCGAGTGCGATGCCCGCCCGCCCCCGGCACCACGCCGAGGCCCGGGCGCCGCCCACGGGTCCATCGGCCGATGAGCGGGCAAAGGCTCCTCCGTGGCTCGCGCCCGGACTCCCGCCTCGGCCGGCCTCCGGGCCGCCGTCCGGTCCCCGGCTTCCGTCCGGCTCTCCCCCGGCTGCCGCCCGGAGCGCGGACAGGCCCGCGGCTCTGTACCGCTCACCGCTCGCGGCAGCCCCTCCCCCGGCCCCGGCGGTGGCCTCGGCCTCTGCCTCGGCGAATCGCAGGAGGGCCCATCCGAATCCGGCCGCCCCTGTGGTGAAACCCCGCCCGACGGCCGTGGGACCGGCGTCCGCCAACCGGTCCGCGCAGGCCCGCGCGGCCCGCCAGGTCTCCAGTCCCTCCGCGCCTGCTCCGGTACCGCCCCGGTGGGCGGCCAGCAGGGCGACGAGCCCGCCGGCGACGCCCGCGCCGACCCCGTGCTCCTGCTCGGAGCGGGCCGCCGTGCCGACCAGCCGGAACATGGCCGACGCCCATGAGCCGACCTCCGGATCGTCCAGCAGCTGTGCCGTCTCGGAGAGCGCGTACGCGATGCCGCCGAGGCCTGAGAAGGCCCCCGAGCCGACCGCTCCGAGGTCCGTGGGCCGGGCGCGCAGCGCGTCGAGCAGCCCGGGCACCGGCGCCAGGGCCGTACGAGCCGCCTCCGCGTAGTGTCCGGCCCCGGTGAGCGCCGCCAACTGGGCCAGGAACAGCGCGGGTCCGGTGTAGCCACCGGCCAGGTCGGCCGGCATCGGGCCGATCCGCCAGTAACGGTCGTCCAGGAGTTCCAGGCCGATCCAGTTGCTGCGCGATCCGTCGCGGTACGCGAGGGAGACCAGCTGGTCTCCCACGGACCGGGCCGCCGACAGCAGCCGCTCCGGCTCCGGGGCGCGGTCCGCCGTACGGGTGCGTCGTCCCTCGGCAGGGCGGTGCGCGGGCGTGCGGGAGGTCGTCGCCATCGCGGCCCGCACGATCCATTCCTGGTCCTGCCGGTCGACCGTGTCCAGGGCGGCGAGCTTTGCGGCGACGCGGTCGAGCCCGGGCCGGTCCGTGCGGCCGGCCGGCGGCCGTTCCGGCGCGCCCCTCAGCCGGTCCCCGCCCGGGCGGGCGGTGAACAGCGGCACGTCTCCCGCCCAGAGTTGGGCGATCTCCTCCTCGACCAGGCCGGGAGCGAGGACCGTGCCGAACAGGTCGGTCCGCAGGGTCTCCAGGACCCGCTGTCGGGCGTCCGCGTCCTTCAGCAGGTCAGGATGCGTCGACTCGTCGAGCAGTGTGCTGTACACCCAGGTGGGACGCATCACCACCCGCGCCTCGTCCTCGGCGAACGCCGTCAGCGGGCCCGTCTCGTGGAGCAGTTCCTCCCTGGCCGCGCTGATCGCCGTGTAGCCGGCGCGGAACCCGGCGCAGAGCGCCTCGATGTGGGCCCCCGGCTCGATGGGCCCGCCGCCCGCAAGACGCGGCCGGTTGGCGGACTCACCGAACCTCCCGGCCCTGCGTACCAGGCGCATCCGGTCGGTGCCGGCGTCGGCCCAGTCCGCCCGGGCCACGGGCGACACCGCCTCGTGCCCGCCACCGACCGCGGACACGTCCAGGGCGCTGTGGTCGCCCACCAGCAGTTGGGGCAGCAGCCCGACCCGGTACACCGAGTCGTGGAGTGCGCGGGCGGCGGGGTCGTCCGTGTCAGCGCCCGGGAGCGGCGGGTGGAACAGGGTCTCCACGTCGACCAGCACCGGGTGGGCGCCGACGGCGATCAGGTTCTCGTGGTGCAGGTCGGTCCCGTCGAGGAGGTGCAACAGGGCCAGCAGCGCACCTTGGCGGCGGTAGAACGTCTCGACCTCCGCGGCACGGACGCAGGGTTGCGCGGCGATGAACTCCACCCACCCGTAGTCGCCCCGGTCGAGCAGCCGCAGTGTGCGGAGGTCCACGGCGTCGGGCAGTCGGTTGAACCAGGCGACGAGGACGTTGAAGTGGCGGTGCATGGCGAGAGGCCGGGGCTTGTACACCAGCCGGGACCCGTCGGCGAAACGCAGCAGCATCACACTCCGTCCGCCCTGGTGCCCGTCTCCGGCACCGGGTTCGACGCCCACGAGCAGCCCCAGGTCCCCGCCGGAACCTGCCAGGAGGCCGGCGGTCAGGCGGGCGTGGTCGTCCGCCAGCCGCTCCAGCGTCTCCGCCACCGCGTCCGCGGCGTCGAGAGCCGCCCGCCCCAGGATCCGGGCCAGCACCGGCCGCCCGGCCAGCAGGGCCGCCAGGCCGTGCCGGGACGCGGTACGCCCCAGGAAGTCCCGGAACCGGGCCCGCGTGTCGTCCCCGACGAGGCGCTCGGCGGTCCGCGCCTCGTACAGCTCCAGCACCAGCGTCCGCGCCGCCGCCCGCGCCAGCCTGCCGCTGAGCTGCCGCTCCAGATCACCCCGGACAGCGGTCATGTTCACGAGCTTCCGCGCCCGCCCCGAAACGCCCCGCTCCAGCCGTTCCCCGGCGCAGACCGTGAACGGCCGCAGCACCCACTCGAAACCGCTGAGCCCCGGATACTCCCCGTCAGGCGCCACGCTCTCCACAGGCGTAGCGGCCGACACCTCTTCGGCGAACGCGGCCCAATCCGGCCGCCCTCCACCCCCGTCACCGCAGACCAGCCCGGCCTCCCACCACCGCTCGATCGCCGACAGAGAAGCTCCAGCCCGCCCTTGTCCCGCCTCCGCCGCCATCGCCCCTCCTCCGCAACCCGGCCGACCGCTCGGCGCCATGGCCGATCCTGGTACGGGAGAGGCCTCCGCGGCATGGGGAATAGCCCCCCATGTTTTCCACCTCGCCGCGCCACCACGAAGATGCGGGTACGCCCGCTGCCCTCTGGCGCAGGTTCGCCGGGACCTCACGTTCGGGAAGGACCTGAAACAGCAGTGCCGCGCTGTGGCGGCGCAGAGGCCCGGCAAACTCCACGCGGACAGCGCACCCGGCGAACGGCCAGGTCGTTTCAACCGGCTTGGGCAGGCCCGGCGTGCTCATCTGCCATGGGCGACGCACGGTCCGTGAGGACGAACCTTCCTACTTCTCGTGCTGCCGACGCACCATCTCGTTGATCCAGATGGGTGCGTACGGAGACGTGCAGCCCGGGGAAGTCGGGTAGTCCTTGAGCACCTCCAGGCGCTCACCGATGCCGAGTGCGCGGGTGCGGTGCTCGGCGTGCTCGATCCCGATCTGAGCCAGGCAGTGGTTCATCGCCCACTGGAGGCGATCCGGGGCGTCTTTCATCTCCGCCTCGATGACGTCGAGCAGTCCTGCGAGGTCGAGACCCTCGGGCTTCTTCGCCACGCGTTCGGTGGTCAGCGCCCAGCCGGCACTCGCGACCACTGGATCCGGATCGGCGGACCAGGCCAGACGCAGCTCTTCAGCGTGCGGGCTCTTCTTCACCACGTAGCTCACGAGCCAGTCGTGCACCTTGGGTGTGCGCGCCTCGCGCACCATCGCGTCCAACTCGTCACGCCCGAACGCCTTCGGGCGGCAGATCAGGATCGCCAGCAGCCTCGCCGTGGTGTCATCCGTCTCCCAGAGTCGGCACGCGAGTTCCTGCTGCGTCTTCAGCCGCTTCGCGAGCGCACGCAGCTTGCTGAGGTTCACACCGTGATCGTCACCGTGCTTCTCGTTCACCGCACGTGCCCTCGGGTCCTCAAGCCCGGCCAGCTCGGCCATCACCTCGGCCGGCGTCGTCTCGGCCACCACAGCCTCCTGTCCATCACGTGCGAGTTTCAGCCTACGACGGAAGTCGGCCCAGCCCATGATCGGCCGGCCAGGCTCCCGTGAGATGGCGGCCTCCTGTCGGCAGGAGGACCCTTGGAGCGCAGCCACCTCGCCCTCGGCACGGTAGTCCGCCTCCAGGATTCCCGCCCTAGCCGTCTTGTCCCCGGACAGCACCAGAGCGTTGAGCCGTGCGCGCAGATCCCCCGCGGTCCCGAGGTCCAGCGTGCGCAGACCGTTGATACGTGGCCACATGGCCTTACTCCCTCCCACGCGTACACCGTTCGCGCGCGAGGCGTGCCGCTCGGACACCGCGCTCGGGCATTTATTTGACATTCTCAACTATTGGTCGTTACATATAACAAGGTGCTTGAGCATCTCAAGCTTTCCTCGACCCCCACAGGGACCGCCATGAACCACTCCGAGTCTCCCACCGACGCCGTCCGCCGCCTGCGCGCCACTTTCCGCACCGGACGCACCGTCCCGCTCGCCTGGCGCACCGGTCAGCTCCACCGGCTGCGCGCGCTGCTGACCGAGCGCGGCGACGTGCTCGCCGACGCCCTCCGCGCCGACCTGGGCAAGAGTCGTACCGAGGCCTACCGCACCGAGATCGACTTCACCGTCCGCGAGATCGACCACACCCTGGAGCACCTGGAGCAGTGGCTGCGGCCCGAGCCGGCGCCCGTGCCCGCCGCGCTCGGCGACGCCAGCGCCTGGACCGTCCGCGACCCGCTGGGGCTCGTCCTCGTCATCGCCCCGTGGAACTACCCCGCGCAGCTCCTGCTCGCCCCGCTGGTCGGCGCTCTCGCCGCCGGCAACTGCGTCGTCGTCAAGCCCAGCGAACTGGCGCCCGCCACGTCCGCGGCCCTGGCCCGGCTGCTCCCCGCCTACCTGGACACCGACGCCGTGGCCGTCGTCGAGGGCGGGGTACCCGAGACGACCGCACTGCTCGACGAGCGCTTCGACCACATCTTCTACACCGGCAACGGCACGGTGGGCCGTATCGTGATGGCCGCCGCCGCCCGGCACCTCACGCCCGTCACCCTCGAACTGGGCGGGAAGTCACCGGCGTTCGTCGACCGGGACACCGACCTCACCGTGGTCGCCGCACGCCTGGCAGCGGGCAAGTTCCTCAACGCGGGCCAGACCTGCGTCGCGCCCGACTACGTACTCACCGACCCGGAGACCGCCCGTTCCCTGGAGAGCGCGCTGACGGCCGCCGTCGAGTCCCTCTACGGCACGGACCCCGCCACTCACTCCGAGTACGGCCGGATCGTCAACGAGCGGCACTTCGACCGCCTGACCGGTCTGCTGTCGTCCGGCCGTACGGTGGTCGGCGGGATCCACGACCGCGCCACCAAGTACATCGCGCCGACCGTCCTCGCCGACGTGCCCGTCGATTCACCCGTCATGGCCGAGGAGATCTTCGGGCCCGTGCTCCCCATCGTGGAAGTGGCGGGTCTCGACGAGGCGATCGAGTTCATCAACGACCGGGACAAGCCGCTGGCCCTGTATGCCTTCACCGACTCCCCCACCACCCGCGAGCGCCTGGCCGCGGAGACCTCGTCCGGGGCCCTCGGACTCGGCCTGCCCCTCGCCCATCTCACCGTCTCCGAGCTGCCGTTCGGCGGAGTCGGCGAGAGCGGCATGGGCAGCTATCACGGCCGGTACTCGATGGACACCTTCAGCCACCGCAAGGCGGTCCTGGACAAGCCGCTCGCGTGACCCCGAGCGTCGAGGGGCGCTGACGCCGCGCGGCCTCAGCGCCCCTCGAAGATGTCCTGCGCCACGGTGGTAAGTACCTGCGGGGGCCGAGACGGCTGCCGCAGGGGAGGGTGCCGCACCCCGGCCCGGTTACTTGGTGGAGCCCTGCGCGAAGCCGTTGTAGATCCAGCGCTGGAGGCAGAGGAAGACCACCAGCGTGGGGACGATCACCAGGATGGCGCCCGCCGAGATGTTCTCCCAGTGCGCCCCGTACGGCCCCTTGAAGCGGAAGAGGGCGGTGGACATGGTGACGAGCCCTTCGGACGGCATGTACAGGAAGGGGATGTAGAAGTCGTTGTAGACGGTGATCCCCTTGACGATCACGACGGTGGCGATCGCAGGCTTCAAGAGCGGGAAGATGATCTTCCGGTAGATCGTGAAGGTGTTGGCCCCGTCCAGGCGCGCGGCCTCGTCCAGGGAGATCGGGATGGACCGGATGAACTGCAGGAAGATGTAGATCGAGACGATGTCCGTCCCCATGTACAGCAGGATCGGCGCCCAGCGCGTGTCGAACAGGCCGAAGCTGTTGATGACCTGGAAGGTCGCCACCTGCGTGGTGACACCCGGTACGAGCGTGGCGACGAGGAACAGCGCCATGACGAGCTTCTTCGCCCGGAAGTCGAACCGGTCGATCGCATAGGCGGTCATGGAGCCGATGACGACGGTGCCGCCGATGGAGAAGACCAGGATGAAGGCCGTGTTGCCGAAGGCCGTAAGCATCTTGCCGTCGTTGAACGCGGTGACGTAGTTGCCGAAGTTCAGCCAGTCGCCCGGCAGCGACAGCGCGCCCCCGTCGGCGACCTCGTCGGACGTCTTGAGCGAGGTCAGGAAGACGACGGCGAGCGGCAGAAGAACCACCAGGCCGGCGGAGACCAGCGACAGATAGGTCAGGGCAGGCCCGATCCGGGGACGGCGGCTGCGGCGGGCGGTCAGGGCCGTGGTCATACGAGGTCCACCTTGTCATCGGGCACGAGACGGCGCTGTATCCAGGTGATCAGGAGAATGATCAGGAGCAGCACGACCGCGGCCGCCGAGGCCAGGCCGGTCTTGTTGAACTGGAAGGCGAGCTTCACGGTCTGGATGACGAAGGTCGAGGTACCGGTCGCGCCGCCCGTCATGATGTACGGGATCTCGAATACGGCGAGGGAGCCCGAGATCGCCAGGATCACGCTGAGCGTGAGTACGGGTTTGATGCTCGGCGCGATGATGTGCCGGAACTGCTGCCACTTGTCGGCGCCGTCCAGGTCGGCGGCTTCGTACAGCTCCCCCGGGATCGACTGGATCGCCCCCAGGAACAGTACGAAGTTCAGGCCCGTGAAGCGCCACACGGAGACGCCGGCCAGCGAGGTGTTCGCGGAGGTGGGGTCACCGAGCCAGGCGTGGTCGGTGTCCGCGCCGAACCAGGACAGTACGGAGTCGAGCGTGCCGCCGTCCTGGAAGAAGTAGAGGAAGACGAAGCCGATGGCGACGCCGTTGACGAGATAGGGAAAGAAGAGAAGTCCCTTGAACAGGTTGCGGAATCTGAGGTCGAAGCTCAGCACGGTCGCGAAGTACAGCGCGGCGACGATCTGGACGGCGGACGCGGCGAGGTAGTAGCCGCTCACGAGGAAGACCTTGAAGAGTTCCGGCCGGGTGAAGATCTGCCGGTAGTTGTCGACGCCGGTGAAGTCGCGGTCCGGGCTGATGCCGTCCCAGTCGGTGAAGCTGTAGAAGACCATGTTCGCCACCGGGACGTAGGTGAACGTGATCAGCAGGGCGAGCGGGATCAGCAGGAACAGCCACGGGGTGGCCCGCCGGAGCGGACTGCTGCGCCAGGAACGGCCGGGTGGGCCGCCGCGCGCGCCGGGTCCCGAGGGCCCGCGGAGCGCCTTGTGCGTCATGAGTGCCGCTCCTGCGGGGGACTGCGCGGGCGCTGTGTCGGTCGATTCGGTCATGTCGGCCTTTCTGTCCGCTGATGCGGTACGACAAGGGCCCCGACCGGTGCGGTGCGGTCGGGGCCCGCGTCCGTGGTCCGTCAGGAGCCGGCGGCCTTCGCTGCCTCGTCCCACTTCTTGTCCAGGTCGGAGAAGAAGTCCTGGAGGCTGCCCTTCTGGGCGCCGCGTGCGGTGTCGATCAGCCTCTGGCGGTAGTCGGGCTTGGCCAGGCCGATCTCGGCGGCGTTGTCGATCTCGTTGACCTTCTCGGTCTCCGCCTCGGAGCGCTCCACCAGCGTGACATCGTTGTCGGCGTAATCCTTGAGTGTGCTCGGCAGAGCGGCCGCGTTCAGCGTGGGGACGGCGCCTTCCTTCTGCGAGTAGCCGGACTTCTCCGTGAACCAGTCGATCCAGGCCCGCGCCGCGGTCTTGTGCTCGGAGTGGATGCTGACGGCCTGCTGATAGTCCGAGACGAGGGTGGCGCAGAACGCCCCGTCCTTCTGCACGGGGAAGGGCATGAAGCCGATGTCGTCCGGGTCGGTGCCCGCCGCCTTCGCCGCGTCACGCATCTGCGTGATCGCCCACGAACCGAGGTGCATCGTCGCTATCTCGCCCTTGGCGATGAGCCCCTTGGAACTCTCCCAGTTCGTGGTGGTGGGGTCCTTCTCGGCCAGCCCCTCGTGGACGATGCCGTAGAGAAGTGAGTCGATGACGTTCAGCTCACTGCCCTGCTTCCAGGGGGAGACAGGGCCGGCGAGCTGGTCGTTGGCCTTCGCGTCGCAGGTGACCGAGCCCACGTTGTTGGTCCAGGCGGTGAGCGGCCAGCCGTCCTTGAAGTTCGTGTAGTACGGCACCGCGCCGGTCTTGTCCTTGATCGCCTTCAGGCCGGCCGTGAATTCCTCGGGCGTGGTCGGCCACTCGGTGACGCCGGCCTGCTTCCAGACGGCCTTGTTGTAGACGAAGCCGTTGGCCGTACCGAACTGCGCGATGCCGTAGACCTTGCCCCCGACATCCGTCTTGTCGCTGAAGCGGTACTTGTCGGCGAGTTCGGACGTGGGGCCCAGGGGGGCGAAGAACTTCGGGTAGTCACCCTTGGAGACCGCGGCGGGGATCATCAGGACGTCGCCGTACTGCTTGGTGTTCATGCGGATCTTGACCTCCCCCTCGTAGTCGGTGAGCGCCTCGAACGTGACCTTCACCTTGGGGTAGATCTTGTTGAACTCGGCGGCGTACGCCTTCATCGCCCCGCTCTGCACCAGGTCGGTACGGGCCGTCAGGACCTTGATGCCGCCCGACACGTCAGCCGCGTCGGTCGGCGCGGCCGCCGTCTCCGTGGAGGGGGTGCCTGCGCCGCTGCACCCCGCCACGGTCAGCATCGCGACGGTCAGTAGCGCGCCCGTGAGCGACTTCGTCTTCCCCATGTGCCCAACTCCTTCAAGATTGCGGCTCAGTGATTGCGGCTCAGGTGGTGCAGGTGGGATGACGGCACTATGCCAGCCGGTGGTGAACCGGTAAAGCTGCGATTTCCAGCATGATGCCCAATCGTTACCAACAGTGCGGTATCCGCTAACTCAGGCCCCGAAATAGCCACAGTGTGTTACGTGTTGGCGCCTGAACCGGGCTTTACCGGTTTATGGACAGGGAGTTGGGTCCGGGTTAGGTTGTGCGGCGTCGTACATCCACCTGGCCCGAGTCAGGCGATTGGAGCCGCACCATGAAGGACGTCACCCAACTGACCGACGGCTGGAGTCTGCGCCACAAGGGGGTGCTGCTCCCGGCGCAGGTCCCCGGCTGCGTGCACACCGATCTGCTGGCCGCTCAGCTCATTCCCGATCCGTTCGTCGGCCGCAACGAGACGGAGGTCGCCTGGGTCGGCGCGCGGGCGTGGTCCTACGTCACGGAGCTGTCCCACAGCACCGACCACGAACGAAGCGACCTGGTTTTCGACGGTCTGGACACCGCAGCCGAGATCAGCCTCGCCGGCCAGGTCCTCGGTTCGACGCGCAACATGCACCGCGGTTACCGCTTCGACGTCACCGGACGCACCGGCACACTGGAGGTCGGCTTCACCTCCGCGTACCAGGAAGCGGCGAGGGTCAGGGAACTGACCGGAGAGCGGCCCAACGTCTATCCCGAGCCCTTCCAGTACATCCGCAAGATGGCCGCCAACTTCGGCTGGGACTGGGGGCCGACCGTGGTGACCGCGGGCATCTGGCGCCCCGTACGGGTTGAACACTGGTCGACCGCGAGAATCGCGCAGGTACGCCCGCTCGTCACGGTCGCAGAGGACGGCACGGGGCACGTGGAGATGCGCATCCGGGTCGAACGCACACAGCAGGGCGCCGGACGACGTCTGGTCGCGCGCGCCCACGTGGCCGGCACTTCACGGACCGCGGTCCCCGACAGGACCGATGCGGTGCCCGACGGGGCCGACGCAGTCTCCAACCGTACAGATGCCGTTCTCGACAGGACCGAGGTCGTTCTCGACGGTGAGGAGGCGGTGATCCGCCTGGAGGTGCCCGACGCGGGACTCTGGTGGCCCCGCGGGTACGGCGAACAGCCGCTCTACGCTCTCGGGCTGACCCTGCTCGACGAGACCGGCGATCTCGACACCTGGCACCGGCGGATCGGCTTCCGCACGGTCGAACTGGACCGCTCCGCCGACGAGCACGGCACGGGATGCACCTTCGTCGTCAACGGCGTACGGATCTTCGCGCGCGGGGTCAACTGGATCCCGGACGACGTCCTGCCCAGCCGTGTCACCCCGGAGCGGTACCGGACCCGCCTGACCCAGGCGGCCGAGGCCAATATCGACCTCGTCAGGATCTGGGGCGGCGGGATCTACGAGGACGACGCCTTCTACGACGTCTGCGACGAGCTCGGACTGATGGTCTGGCAGGACTTCCTCTTCGCCTGCGCCGCCTACCCGGAGGAACAGCCGCTGCGCGGCGAGGTCGAGGCGGAGGCCCGGGACAACGTTGTCCGGCTGATGCCGCACCCGAGCCTCGTGCTCTGGAATGGCAACAACGAGAACCTCTGGGGCTTCAGGGACTGGGAGTGGGAACCGTCCCTCGCCGGTGACTCGTGGGGGGAGGGGTACTACCTCGGGCTGTTGCCGCGGATCGTCGCGGAACTCGACCCCACCCGCCCGTACACGGCGGGAAGCCCCTGGTCCGGTTCCTGGGACCACCACCCCAACGACCCGCGCCACGGCACCCACCACTCCTGGGAGGTGTGGAACCGGCAGGACTACGCGGAGTACCGCGCGAGCGTCCCCCGGTTCGTCGCCGAATTCGGCTGGCAGGCCCCACCGGCGATGGCGACCCTGCGCAGGGCACTGCCCGGCGAAACCCTCGCCCCCGACTCCCCCGGCATGCTGCACCACCAGAAGGCCGAGGACGGCAACGGGAAGCTCAACCGGGGGGTGGAACGCCATTTCACCCTCCCCGAAGGGGACTTCGACCGGTGGCACTACCTCACCCAGGTCGTCCAGGCGCGCGCGGTCGCGGCGGGCATCGAGCACTGGCGCGCGCACTGGCCTGTCTGCGCGGGCACGGTGGTCTGGCAGCTGAACGACTGCTGGCCGGTCAGTTCCTGGGCCGCGATCGACGGCGACGGGCGGCTGAAGCCCCTCTACCACGAGTTGCGCCGGGTGTACGCGGACCGGTTGCTGACGCTGCTGCCCGAAGCCGGAGGGCTCGTCGTCGCCGTCGTCAACCAGTCCGCCGGCCCCTGGCGGACGACCGTGACCCTCAGGCGGTGGGAAGCGGACGGCTCCGTGGTGCGGGAGTCGGTGCTCGACGTCGTGGCGGAGCCCCGGTCGGTGGTGCGCCTGCCGGTCCCGGCGGACCTCCTGCCGGCCGAGCACTCCTCCAAGGAGTTCCTGGTAGCCGACGCGGACGGTTTGCGCGCGGTCCACTTTCCCGTCCCCGACAAGGACTTCTCCTACCCGGAACCTCGCCTCGACGTCCGGCTGGAACCCGTGCCCGGCCGGAGCGATAGGGTCGACGTCGTGGTGACTGCCCATACCTTGGTGAGAGACCTCCTCCTGCAGGCCGACCGCCTCGGCCCCGAGGCGACCGCGGACTGCGGTCTGCGTACGCTGCTGCCCGGCGAGGTGACCCGTATCGGGGTCAGCGGCCACGGGTCGGCGGACGCCGACGCCGTCCGAGCCGCGCTCTTCAGTGTGGGTACGGTGTGAAGCCCTCTTCCGGACGCATCACGATCAACGACGTCGCCGCTCGGGCGGGCGTGTCCAAGGGTGCGGTCTCCATGGCCTTCAACAACAGGCCGGGGGTCTCGCAGACCACCAAGGAGCGCATTTTCGAGGCCGCGCGCGAGCTCGGCTGGGCTCCCCACCAGACCGCGCGCAGCCTGTCCAACCAGCGCATCGACATCGTCGGACTCGCCATCTGCCGGCCGGCCCGTCTGCTGGGGCTCGAACCCTTCTACATGGAGTTCATCTCCGGCATCGAAAGCGTCCTGGCCGAACGGTCGTGCTCGCTCCTGCTGCGCCTGGTGCGCGATCTCGACGAGGAGATCACGCTGTACGAGAACTGGTGGCGCAGCAAGATGATCGGCGGCGCCATCCTCGTCGACTTCCACCAGGACGACCCGCGTGTTCCGGCACTTCAGGGCATCGGGCTTCCGGCGGTCGCGGTGGGGCACCCCTCACTGACGGGATCGTTCCCGTCGGTCTGGACGGACGACGCCACGGCGGTGGCCGAGGCCGTCCGCTATCTGGCCGCCCTGGGCCACCGTCGCATCGCGCGGGTCGGTGGGCCGGCGGGCCTTGGGCACAGCGGGATCCGGGCCGCCGCCTTCGAGTCCACGACCCGTGAGCTCGGCCTGGAGCAGCACCGTCAGGTGGCCACGGGTTTCGCAGGCGAGGACGGCGCCCGGGCGACCCGCGGGCTGTTGCTGTCGCAGGAACGGCCCACGGCGATTCTGTACGACAACGACATCATGGCCGTCGCGGGTGCCGGAGTCGCGGCGGAGATGGGCCTCGTCGTGCCCGACGACCTGTCGTTGCTCGCGTGGGACGACTCACAGCTGTGCCGGCTGACGCATCCGACTCTGTCGGCGATGAGTCACGACGTGCACGAGTTCGGCGAGGAGGTCGCGCGCACTCTTTTCGGGGTCATCGCAGGCACGCACAGCGGTTCGCTCCAGGCTGCCACGCCTTCCCTCACCCCCCGGGGCTCAACCGGTCCGCCGCCGCGCGGATAACGCCCCCAGCTCAAGCTCAGGGCGGACAACGTCCACCGCTCAGGGCGGACAAGGTCCACGGCTCAGGGCCCTGCCTCGGTCGTCGAGGCACGGCCCTGAGCCGTCTCTTGTCAGCTCCGCGTACAGAGAGTGCCGTTGAGCCTGAACTCTGCCGGGACGCCGTTCGCGCCGGTGGAGGATCCGCTCAGGCCGAAGCTCACCGCGCCGCCGGCCGGGATGGTCTCGGTCCACGACTCGTTCGTCGCGCGCAGGTGCTTGCCGTCCTGGGCGGCCTTCGCGTTCCAGGACGACGTGAGCGTCTGGCTGCCCGGGAAGTCGAAGTCGAGCTGCCAGCCCCTGATCGCCTCGGTGCCGGTGTTACGGATGGTGACGTCGGCGTTGAACTGGTGGACCCAGTCACTGAGGCGGTAGGTGACCGCACAGTTCCCGGCCGCGGGGCCTTCCCCAGTGGTGACGCTCACCGGGGCGGAGCGGGGGGAGCGGTTGCCGGCCGCGTCACGCGCGTACACGGCGAAGGTGTAGTGGGTGGCGGACGTCAGGCCGCTGAGAACGGCGCTGTTGGTGGCCGCGGTGGTGACGCCCGCCTCCTGGGTGCCGTCGACACGGACGACGTCGTAGGCGGTGACCGCGGTGTTGTCCGTGGCAGCCGCCCAGTCGAGCCGGACGCTGTGGGAGGTCACCGCGGACGCGGACGGGGTACCGGGCGCGGCAGGAGCCTGGGTGTCGCCGCCACCCGCACCGAAGACGCTCGCCTCGCGGGCGGTCCGCTCGATGCCGTTGGGGCCGTTGAAGACCCGCTGCCCCCAGGGGGTCAGCCGGCTCGCGTCGAAGCCGGTGGCCATGTCGAGGTACTCGACGCCGCCGCCGTTGCCGCTCCAGGACCACCCCAGGTAGCCGAGACCGAGCTGCTCGGCGGTGGCCAGGATGGCGTCCTCGTCCGGGTCGCCGTCCGAATGCGCGTCTCCGAACTCGCCGACGACAATGGGAAGTCTGCGGGATACGAACCGGTTCAGGTAATCGCTGACTTCGGACGCGGTGTCAAAGACGCCGTACATGTGAATCGAGAAAACTGTATTGCGGTTCGGGTCGGCGCCGAAAACACTCGGGGCGTTGTCGCGCATGGTGAATGACCAGTCCTGGCCCCAGTTCGGCGCGTCCGCCATGAGCGTGTGCGCGAACCCGGCGGTACGCATGCGACCGATCGCCTTCGAGGTGTCTGCGGTCCAGGAGGCGTATCCGGAGTTTCCGTGCGGCTCGTTTCCGAGGTTCAGGATGACGTACTTCTCCTGCCCCTTCACCGCGTCCTGGACGTCCATCCAGTAGTCGACCGCGCGGTCCAGGGACACCGCCCCGTCCTGCTCTCCGTACCCCGTGGTGTCGTGGGCTTCGAGGACGCAGATCAGACGGTTCGCCCTGCACTGCCGGACGACGGCCGTGACATCGTCCGTGTCGTTCTTCGTCCAGCGGTCGCCCGTACTGAGGACGACACGCACCGAATTGGCGCCCAGTGCCTTGACGTCGGCCAGCGCGCGCTCGGTCCGGCCCGGATACCAGGCGTGGGCGTGGTTCACGCCCCGGAGAACGAAGTCGTTGCCGTTCGCGTCCAGCAGCCGGCCGTCACGGACGTGGAATCCCGTCGCGGGCTCCGCGGCCCGGGCGGCGGGTGGCGCGGCGAACATGGAGGCGGCGACGGCCAGCAGCGCTCCCGCGGCGGTGGCCAGTTTCTTTCTCATCCATTTCTCCCAACTCGGAGCACACGCGGCCGGTTCTGATGTCGCGGGCGCGCGGCATTTCCTGTACGGAGGGTGCTGGTCGATTCCCGCTGTCCGGCCATGCAGGCGGCTCGCGCCGCACAGCGGGAAGAGCGCCGACCGAACCGATGGTCGTGCGCACGATTCCACGCAACCAAGGTGCGCAGAACGCTATTTACGCTGTCGGCCCGGCGGCTGAGAAAGAGGTTATGGGCTCCCTCCAACCCACACAACACTTCGAACCGAACCGGTTAAGTTCAGATTTCGTTTTAGTTGGTGAGCGGAGTTTTCTGGCTGTGGTGGGCGGAGTCAGCCGTGTGGGCGGAGTTACAGGCGGAGAGCAGGCACGCGGGCCACGCCGCCGGCCCGGGACAGCCCCGCCGCCGCTGCGCCGGCGGCGGCAGCACCGATCAGTCCGGCGTCCAGGGCGAGCCCCGCCGGCACGATCGGTACGTTGCGGGCGAAGTCGAGGACCGCGTACTCGCCCATGCGGCGGCGCAGTGGCCCGAAGAGAGTCTCACCCGCCTGGGAGACGCCTCCGCCGATCACCACCAGATCGAGCTCCACGAGTGCGATGGTCGCGGCGATGGCTGCGGCCAGCGCCTGCCCGGCCCGGTCGAAGGCCGCCAGCGCACGCTGGTCTCCGCCACGCGCCGACGCGTCGACCGCCGCCGCGGTCGGCGCCTGCCCGGCGGGAGGGGTCCAGCCAGAGGCGAGAGCGTGCGCGGCGATCGCGGTGCCGCTGGCGAAGCCCTCCACGCAGCCCCGGGCGCCGCACGGACACAGCGGGCCGTTCAGGTCCACGGAGATGTGGCCGATGTGGCCCGCGTTGCCGGAGATCCCGGGGTGCAGACGGCCGTTGAGGATCAGCCCGCCGCCCACGCCGGTGGAGACCACCATGCACAGCGCGTTGTCGACCCCCTTGGCGGCTCCTGCCCAGTGCTCGGCGGCGGCCATCGCCACCGCGTCACCCACCAGCCGCGGTTTCATGGCGACGGGCATACGCGGATGCGCGGACACCCTGTCCACCAGTGGATAGCCGCGCCAGCCGGGAAGATTGACCGGGCTCACGGTCCCGGCGGCCGTGTCGACCGGACCCGCGCTCGCGATACCCATACAGGCGAGGGCCGACCACTCCGAGTGCCGCGACAGATCGTCGAGTACGGCATCCACCGTCCCCATCAGCACCTCCCCCGACCCGCGTACCGGAGTCGCGCGCTGCGCCCGGGCCAGCAGGCGGCCGTCCGCGTCGACCAGCGCTCCGGCGATCTTCGTTCCGCCGATGTCGAGTGCTCCGTACACCATCGTGGTCAGCCCTTCCGTCAGCACGAATCCGTGGTCGAGCAGACACTCTGCACAGGCCTGACAACGTTGTCCAGTAAACAAGTTCAGTTTAGTTCGTGTTTAGCCAAATCGCTCTTACCTGCCGCATATCCCCTGTACACATGCACTGAACCGCTTCATTATTTTGTATGGTCCCGCCCGTCACGACCCTGCGCTACCTCCGGAGGTCCCGATCGAGGCCCTTGGGGTGGACGCCGGCACTCGCCGCCGCCCACCCTCCCGCCCCTCCACATCACCGAGGACGGCTCGGCCAAGGACGACACCATCGCGCCCGACGGAACGGTCCACGACGACGACCGGGTCACCTACCTCCAGGGTCACCTGCACGCCGTCTCCCAGGCGATCGCGCAGTGCGTGGACGTGAGGGGCTACTACGTGTGGTCCCTCCTCGACGACTTCGAGTGGGCCTACGGATACAGCAAGCGCTTCGGAATCGTCCACGTGGACTACGAGACGCAGCAGCGCACTCCCACAGCGAGCTACCACTGGTACAAGGACCTGATCGCGTCTCAGCAGCCGCTGCTCAGCGGAACCTGACCGCCGGCGGGGGCTGCAGCGTCGCGATCCACGGCCCGCTCACGGCTCCTCCGGGGCGAAGGACAGCATGCGGGCCGGGGGCGGCACGTCGCGGCCGTTCACGCCGGACGGCGTGATGATGATGCGGCCGTTCACGTAGGCCACCTTCCCGGCGAGCATTCCCGACTCCGGTGCCCGGGCCGATACCGGGTGGCGCAGTACCTGCTTCTTCGTGTCCACGCCGCCCGGGCCGAACCGGATGATCTCTCCCGGCCGGTTCCACGTGGCGGCCTCGTAGACGAGCGCGGACGAGCGGCCGTCCGCGCGCAGCGGGTGCAAGGTGCTGTCCTGCGACTTCACGCCCCAGACGAGTTCACCGGTCCCGAGGTCGTAGCCACCGACCCGGTCGGTGCCTCCCAGATAGACGGTGTCCTCGCCGACGACCGTGCCCTTGCAGTTCTGCATGTTGTTGTCCGACTCCCCGGTGTCGGCGCAGTACGAGAAGCCCTTCGGTCTGGCGTCGATGGTGGTCCGGAGCTTTCCGCCGGGGCCCAGGGCGACGACCCGCCAGTTGTCGGTGCGCTCCTCGTTGTGGAGGGTGGTGAAGACGACCGGGTCGATGGAGAGCATCTTGCCGATCTGCCAGCCCGGCCGGGTCCGGAAGCGCCAGAGGACCTTGCCGGTACGCGGGTCGATCTCCCGGAGCTGACTGTAGGTCTTGCTGCGGTCGACGTTGATCGCGCACATGGAACTCACCAGCAGCCGGGCGCCTCCCGCCACATCGTCGGGATAGCACTTCCCGGGGTCCTCCATGGGAATCTCATAGAGCTTGGTGCCGTCGCCGACCCGGTACACAGCGGCTCTCATGCTCTGGACGATCGCGAAGGTGTCGCCGCTGACGGCGCTGTTCACGATGATCGTGTCGTCCCCGGAGCCGGTCTCGACGAGCTCCTTGTGCCAGTCGGCCTTCCCGGTTCGGAGGTCGATCATCTGGAGCTGGTTGCACCGGTTCCCGTTCCGTGCCTGGCTGCTCTTGTAGACCAGCACGACCTTGCCGTCAGGGGTCGGGTTGACCGGTGTCTCGCAGACGGGGGCGGGCAGCGGCACGCTCCACACCTCGGCACCGTCCGAGAGACGGTAGGCGGTGACTTTCCTGTGTACGGCTTGGACGGCCGTGTCGCCGACGATCCACAGGTCGTAGAACGGAATATGGCGCCCCGGCAGATCGGCCGGGTCGTTGACGATCCACGCGGTCGCGTCCCCCGGCGAACGCCCGGCGTTGATCTCCTCCGATGTCGGGATCCGCTTCGGCGCGCGGGTGGGGAAGACGGGCTCGCGAGGGCCCGTGGGTGTCCCGGAGGGCTGAGTGCTCTTTTCCGCCACCGGAGCGGCGGCCCGGTCCTGTCCGCCGTCGCTGACGGCATATATCCCTCCACCTCCCACGAGGAGGAGAAGAGCGACGACGGTGGCGGTCACCGGTCCCTTGCCGAAGCGCCTGCGGCGGGGAGGCGGCTCCGGCGAGGTGTAGCCCTCCGGGGCGTAAGGATTGCCCGGAACCGGCTGCTGCGGCGGGCGTGGCATGTACCAGGGCTGTGGCGGGCGCGGCATCAGCCTCCCCCTCTTCTCGCAGACTGCAACTCGACCTCTAGGCCGCGACGCGTTCGCCGGACGGTTCGGCGACCACGATCTGGATGTGCGGCGGGGCGTACTTGCGAGCCTTGTGGACCATCTTCGCCAGGTCGAACTTGGTACGCGGTACGGCGATGTGGATCGGTGCGGGCATGGCCGGGTTCGGCGGCGGCACTATCGCTCCGGGCGGCACGGACGCGCCGGGACGCAGCCGGGCACCGATCAGCGTGCTCCGGTCGTTCGGCGGTGTGGCCACGACGAACTGGGTCACGTCGGTCCACGGCAGCAGTACGTTGCCGAACCGGGCGCCTGCCGCGTCGAACTGGAACGCTGTGCGCCGCTTCTCGAACCAGGCGATGATGAAGGGGGCCGCCGCGACGATGATCACACCGCCCTTCATGTCGAGTGCCCAGCCGAACAGTACGGCGAGCGCCACGACGCCCACGATCGCGCCCCACAGGCCCGCCTGGTCCTGGGCGGAGAACGGGTGGGTGACCCGGTAGCGCTCCCATCGCCCGCCGCGGCGGGTGGGCCGGGCGCCCGGGGCACGATTGCCATGCGACATAGTGGTGTGGCCTTTCTCGATGACGTGTCGGCTGTTTCCGCAGACCACATGGCGGCACTGCTGAGCCGGCCCGGAGCGGGCAGCTCGCTCGCCGTCCAGTGCGGTCGGCCCCGACGCAACTCGGCAGACTCTGCCGTGAGGCGTTGGAATGCCGATGAAATCCTGCTGAAGCAACAAACATGAGTTACCGCGCGGCTCTGGCCGCACGGGGGATATGGGGACGTGGAAGTGGGCGTGGATTCAGCGGGCGCGGGGACGATCCCGGCTGAGGGCGGGGAGCTCGTGCGGATCGACCTGCTCGGGCCGGTCCGGGCCTGCCGGGGTGAGACACCGCTCGCGCTCGGTCCGGTACGCCGGCAGGCGGTGCTCGCCGCTCTGATTCTGCGTACGCCGGCCCTGGTGACGTACCAGCAACTCCTGGACGACGTCTGGGGGGACGAACCCCCCGGGACGGGCCACCGTGTCCTGCCGAGCTATGTCTACGCCCTGCGCAAGGCGCTGGACGTTGCGGGTACGGGCGCTGGCCGGTCGGTGATTCACGGTGGGCCCGGCGGCTACCGTTTCGTGCCCGCGGTGGCCAGGACCGACCTCGCCGAGCTCGCCGGGCAGGCCGCCCGCGCCCAGCGTGCGAAGGCCGCAGGTGATCTCGATGCCGCGCTTGACCACGGCGGTAGGGCACTGGAACTGTTCCGGGGCGAGCCTCTGCCCGGTCTGCCGGGGCCGCTCGCCGAGACCGAGCGAGAGCGCCTCGCCCGGCAGCGGCGCGCGTTGCACCAGGACCGGGCGGAGTGCCTGGTACTCCTCGGGCGCTCTCCTGAGGCCCTGGACCACCTCATGGCGGTCCCCCTGGCGCAGCGGCACGACGAGCCGCTCGCCGCACTGCGGATGCGCGCGCTGTACGGCAGCGGCCGGCAGGCCGAGGCACTCACCGCCTACCAGGAGATCCGCCGCCGTCTCCTCGACGAACTGGGCGTGGAGCCCGGCGAGGAACTGCGCCGTGTGCACCAGGCCGTCCTGCGCCGCGACGACGGGCTGTTGCTCGGCCGAGTGGCGCGGTCGCACGAGGCCGCCGCCACCGAACCCCAGGACGCCCCGTCCGGTCTCCTTCTCACCGGCAAGGCGGGGGGCACCGGCCACCGGCGCCCCCACCGCAACGAACTCCCTGGAGACACCGCCTCCTTGGCCGGCCGGGACGCGGAACTCGCCCTGCTCACCGCTCCCGTGCCCCCGGGAGCGGTGTCCGTGGTGGCCGTCGACGGCACGGCGGGCGTCGGCAAGACCGCCCTGGTGGTGCGCGCGGCCTGGGCCCTCGCCGATGCCTACCCCGACGGTTGTCTGTTCGTCGACCTGCACGCGCACGGCGCCGCCCACGCGGGCGTCGGACCGCAGCGGGCCCTGCGCCGGCTGCTCCGCGCGGTGCGGGGCGGCCGCGGTGAACTTCCCGACGAGCCGGATGACTTGACGGATCTCGTCACGGCGTGGCGAGCGGCCACGAGTGCGTTGCGGCTGTTGCTCGTCGTGGACGACGCCCGCAGCGCGGAGCAGGTGCGGCCGCTGTTGCCCGCCGGGCCGGGGAGCCGAGTCCTGGTGGCGGGCCGGCAGCGCCTGCCCGGCCTCGACGCCGATCTGCGGCTCACCGTGGAGCCACTGGGCACGGGCGACGGGATCGGCCTGCTCCGCGATCTCCTCGGCGAGGCCCGCGCGGACCGCGAGCCCGAGGCCGCGCGGGAACTCGCCCTGCGCTGCGGCGGTCTGCCCCTCGCCCTGCGCATCGCGGGCGCCCGGCTGCAGAACCGTCCGTCCTGGACCCTGGCCCTTCTGGCCGGCCGGATGTCCGACGGTGCACGCGCCCTTGGCGAGCTGCGGGCCGAGGACCGGAGCGTGGAGGCCGCGTTCCGGGTGTCGTACGACCAGCTCACTCCCGAACTACGGCGCGGCTTCCGAGCGTTGGGCGTCTCTCCGACCGTACGCTTCGACGGGCTCACCCTCGCCGCCATGCTCGGCCGTTCCCGTGAGGATGCCGAAGTCCTCCTGGAGGACCTGGTCGATGCCAGTCTGCTCCAGCAGCCGCAGCCCGGCCGCTACCGGCTGCACGATCTCGTACGCGCCCACGCGAGGCGCCTCGGTGACGAGGCGCCCGGAGAGGCCGCCGCGGACCGCTCCGCTGTCCTGCACCTCTATACAGCCGCCGGCCGCATCGCAGGCGACTGGGGTCCCGAGGGTTTCCTGACCGGACCGGACGTCGCTGGTTCGCCCTTCCCCAGGTGGCGGGACGCCTCGGCGTGGCTGGACGCGGCGGGTGGGGAACTGGTCGACGTGGTGGCCTACGCGGCGGCCTCCGGGCAGTACGACCACGCCTGCTGGATCGCCGAGGCCCTGGTCGACCACCTGGTCCGCCAGGGTCACTTCCACGAGTGCCGTGCCGCCCTGGAACGTGCGCTGTCCTGCGCGGACCTGGCCGCCGACCAGCGGATGCCGTCCGCGCTGCGCAACTGCATGGGCATGGTCGACATCTACCAGGGGCGGTTCCGGCAGGCCCACACCTGGTTCACCGAAGCGCTGCGCCATGGCATCAGCCAGGGCGATCTGCGGGACCAGGCCCGGGCGATCGCCGGAATGGGCGCCGCGCAGTGGCCGCTCGGCCGCACCGACGAGGCCGTCGCCCACTTGAGCGAGGCCGCGGAGCTGGCGGCCCGGCTCGACGACGACTGGCTGACCGGGATAGCGGCCTGCAATCTCGGAGCGATCCACTGCCATCAGGGACGGCACGAGCAGGGGCTCGAGTTCTACGCCACCGCCCTCGCCCTCGCCGAGAAGAACGGCCGCCCCCGAATGATCAGCAAGACCCTGTGCTTCGCCGCCGACGCCCACCTGGCCCTCGGCCGGCACGCGGAGGCCACGAACCTGCTGCGCCAGGCGGCCGAACTGGCCCGCGAGGCCGGGGACCCGCCCCTGCACGCCGCGAGCCTGTCCCAGCTCGCCGCCGCGGAACACGCGCAGGGCAATCTGCGTTCGGCGCTCGACACCCACCACGAGGCTCTGTCCACGCTCACCGAGCACACGAGCACCTGGCTGGAGATGGAGGTCCGCATCCGCCTCGGCAGCACCTACGCGGCGGCGGGCCGTAGCGCCGAGGCACGGCAGGAATTCCGGACCGCCCTCTCCCTGCCCGGAGCCGGGGAGCACCCCCGGGAGTTCGGCATGGCACGTGAGGGACTGAGCGGCACGGCGCCGGCCGCTCGACCGGAAGGCAACTGATCCGGCTCACCGCACGAGAATCACTGAGAAGGAGTCGACGACGGTATGGACGCGTCGTGTTGAGCCCGCATCCCGTCCTCCATCAGCTTCGCCGCGTTCTCCACGATCTTGCCCAGCGTCTCCTGGACCTCGTGCTCCTTGCTGCCGTACGGCCCGTAGGCGGACACGGTCAGCAGCAGATTACCGTTGCGCGTCAGCAGGGTGCGGCCCGGCAGGCTGCCTTCCTCGGCCGCGAACCAGTACGTCGAGTCGTCGAGCCTGGTCTGCTTGTGGTTACGGACCCGGTCCAGGTCGTCCTTGACCCGGAACGCGTGGAGGGCCGGCTCCGCCTCCTCGTACACCCGGGCCGTCGTGCTGAGCTTCCAGTACCGCCCGTCGGGATCGGCCACATCGGTGAGGCAGGCCGCGTTCTGGTACAGGGGGCGCGACCCGTTCTCGCCGAAGTCCTCCTGCGCGTCGGACTCGGCGGTGTCGGTGGTGCTCCCCACCTCGAAACCCTCGATCAGCGGCTTCTTCTTGAGGAGTTCGCAGGGCTCGCTCGTCCAGTGGTGAACCCCGGGGGCGCGGCCCTTGGTGCTGCCCTTGTCTTCCCCCTCGCCGTCTCCAGCGCCGGAACATCCGACCGCACCCGCCACCAGCAGCGCGACCGCCGCCGGCCCCCACCCTGTAGATCTGCCCATCGCACACCCCTCCGGTCACGGTGGGGCCCAGTATCGCGTGGTCCGGAACGGCGGGTAAAGGTACGGAAGTTCCGTCGAGAGCGTTTCCCCAGGCCGGTGCGGGGGCCTGGCTGCATGGTGGGGCGGGGGCTGCCCGTAGGCCGCATGGGCGTGCTGGCAGGTTGGCTCAGCTGATCTTGAACGAGCAGGCTGGACTCATCCGGTTCACCGGTGCAACCAGCAGGTTTCATGAGGGAGTTCAGCCATGTCGGATCGTTTTCAGCAGCGCGTTCGTGCCCTTTCGCCGTCCGGGCGAAGGCGGGGAATCACGGCGGTGGCGGTGATCGCTGCCGCCCTGGCGGTCGGCGGCACCCTGCCCTCGTCGGCGGCGCAGTCCCACGGCCCGCGTGATTCCGTACGCCAGGGCATGGAGCGTCTGGTGAGCGAGGAGAAGTTCCCCGCCGCACTGGCCGCCACGGTCGGCCGCGACGGGCGCACCCGCAACTACACCGCGGGAGTAGCCGACGTGCGGACGAAGGCGAAGGTTCCGGTCGACGGGCAGGTGCGGGCAGGCAGCAACACCAAGACCTTCACCTCCACGGTCGTCCTGCAACTGGTCGGCGAAGGAGAAGTCGACCTCGACGCCCCCATCGAGACCTATCTGCCCCACCTGATACGCGGCAAGGAAATCGACGGCCGCATCATCACCGTCCGCCAGCTCCTCCAGCACACCAGCGGACTGCCCAACTACACCGACGTCATGCTCGAATCCGTCTTCGGCAAGGGCCGTCACACCTACTACCAGCCGCGCACCCTGCTCGACCTGGCGCTGGCACAGAAGGGGCAGTTCTCCCCCGGCACCAGCGTGGCGTACAGCAACACCAACTACATCGTTGCCGGGCTGCTCATCGAGAAGGTCACCGGCCGCCCTCTGGCCGAGCAGATCACCGAACGCGTCATCGACCGCGCCGGACTGCGCCACACCTACTTCCCCGACATCGGCGACGAGAGCATCCGCGAAGCACACCCCCGCGGCTACCACGCGACGAAGCCCGGTGCACCGCTGGAGGACATCACGGAGATAGACCCCTCCTGGGGGTGGGCCGCAGGGCAGCTGATCTCCACGCCCGGGGACCTGAACCGCTTCTTCTCCGCCCTGATCGACGGCAGGCTCCTCGAGCCGGCCCAGCTCGCCCAGATGCGCACCACCGTCGAGGGCCCCAGTGGCCCAGGTTATGAGCCGGGCCTGCGGTTCGGTCTGGGACTGAACAGTGTTCCGCTGAGCTGTGGCGGTCTGATGTGGACCCATGGTGGTGACACGCCCGGCTACCACACGCTCCCCGGCGTCACCGACGACGGCCGCGCAGCCACGATCGCCGTCACCGCCGACCTGCCGCCGACCGAGCAGGGCTTCGCGAAGGTCGATGCCCTGCTCGATACCGCCCTGTGCCGCTGACGTCCGGTAGCCATGGGCGCCGCCTCACCGGGCCGGCTTTCCTGCACGTACGTCAGCAGCCGCCCGAGGAGGTTGGGGCACTGCCGATCCGGACCGTGGCGGGGGTGGCGCAGCAGCCGCCGCCGTCGCCCGGGGCGGCCTCCGGCTCTTCGAAGAGGCCCGCGCCGCCGCAGACTCCCGTCTCGGGCAGGACGAGCTCCACCCGCTCGGCGGCTTCCTGGTCTCCGGCCAGCGACGCGGCGATGGACCGGACCTGCTCGTAGCCGGTCATGGCCAGGAACGTCGGCGCCCGCCCGTAGGACTTCATGCCGACCAGGTAGACGTCCTTCTCCGGGTGGGAGAGCTCGTTGACTCCGTGCGGGTAGACGGTGCCGCAAGAGTGCTGGTTCGGGTCGATCAGCGGGGCGAGCTCGGTGGGCGCCTGGAGGCGTTCGTCGAGCCCGAGGCGCAGCTCGGAGAGGAACGAGAGGTCGGGGCGCAGTCCGGTGAGGACGATGATCTCGTCGACCGGGTCCAGGCGGCGGCCGCCCTCGGAGACCAGGACCAGTTGCTCGCCCGCCTTCTCCACGGCGCCGGTACGGAAGCCGGTGACCGCGTCGGCGAAGCCGTCGTCGACGGCCGCCTTCGCGGCGAGACCGAGGGCCCCGCGGGCGGGCAGCTGGTCGGCGGTCCCGCCGCCGAACGTGGAACCGGTGACACCGCGCCGCAGAATCCACACCGCGTGCGTGTCCGCCTCCTGCCTGGCGAGGGCGGCCAGGGAGGCGAGAGCGGTGAAGGCCGAGGCGCCGGAGCCGATGACGGCGGTGCGCTTTCCGGCGTACCGGGCGCGGACGGCCGGGTCCTGGAGGTCGGGGACCCTGTACGTGATGCGGTCGGCCGCCGCCTTCTCGCCGAGCGCCGGGAGGCCGTCGCCCCCGAGGGGGCTGGGGGTGGACCAGGTGCCGGACGCGTCGATGACGGCGCGGGCGATGATCCGCTCCTCGCGGCCGTCGGCGTTCCGGACGTGCACGGTGAAGGGCTGCGCCTCGCGGTCCGCGTCCACGATCCGGTCGCGGCCGAGGCGGGAGACGCCGGTCACGGTCGCCCCGAAGCGGACCGTGTCTCCCAGGACGTCGGCGAGCGGCTGGAGGTACTGCTCGGCCCAGTCCGCCCCGGAGGGGTAGGCCGCGCGGTCGGGGGCGGACCATCCGGTGGGCGCCAGCAGTTTCTCGGCGGCCGGGTCCACGACCTCGGACCACGTGGAGAACAGGCGCACATGCCCCCATTCACGTACCGCGTTGCCGGCGGCGGACCCGGCTTCCAGGACCAGCGAGTCGATACCGCGCCCGGCGAGGTGCGCGGCGGCGGCCAGGCCGGCCGGGCCGGCACCGATGACGACGACGGGAAGCTGCTTCTCGCTCATGGCGGGTGGTCTCCTCAAAGCGGGGCGAGGTCAGGGGGGCGAAGCCGGATCGGCGGGAACGTGGCCCCGCCCGACCCTGATTCGATGCCTGTCGATATCTTGCTCTGTCTGGAGCCTCGCACTTACATCGACGAGTGTCAACATAGACGTCCATCGAATCGATGAGGCGGCGGAACGCGCACCCCGCCGACCGGGCCGGTCACCCCTGAGCCCCCAGGCCGCGCACCTCGGACGCCGCCACCAGTGGCCTCGGCCACCACGGAGAAGTCCCGGATTGTTGAGATCGCATTTCAAAGTCGATCACCGCAGCAATGCTCTTCATTCACTCACCGCACTCCTGGAGCACGCCTCTCAGGAATCACCCGCACACAATGCTGTGATCCAAAGGTCGACAGATCGGGAAATCCAAAGATCCGGACCACGAGGCGCGACGGGAACATCGCGACGGGACGTACCGCCCGGAAGAGGGATCGCGGATTGGGAAAGACCGCCGAACCGGCGCGGTTGTGTCGTAGTGCGCTCCGAAGGGCAATAATCCACTAGCCCAGAGTGAGTTACGCGAGGGTGAGCCGACCTCCCGCACGGTGGGCATGCTTTTCCCACTGCAGCATTACCGCCGTTCGAAGGGATGGCCTCGCTATGTCCACGTACGCCGAACAGCGTTCCGAATCCGGTGGCTCACCTTCGTCCACAACGACGGAGCCCACATGGAAGCCGCTCCCTGATGAGCCGGCTACACCATGGGCCGTCGGAATGATCATGGCGATGACACCGTGCTCCAGACGGGACGCGAAGCGCGTCCTGGCCGTGGCGGCCGAGACCGCGCACCTCACTCCCGCGGCCATGGCCGCCACGATGATGGCGGGATCGCGAGGAGTTCCGGTTCCGGCGCATGCGGAACGGGCACTCCGGGCCGCGATGGAGGCGGCCCGCACGCCCGCACCCCCCGCCGACGTCCTGCGGGGCGTGACGCTCGTACCGAGCCGTACACGGACCGAGCAGGTGCTGTCCGAGTTCCGGCGGTGCCAGTCCCTGCTCGCGGCCACCCCCTCCGACCGGAGCGCGAGACAAGCACTGGACGACGCGGCCTACACCCTGTGCGTGCTGCTCGGCCGAACCACTGTGCACGATGCGGTCGACGCCGCGGAACGGCACCTCGCCGCGTCGACGTAACGCCGACTCCGGCTGAATGATCACGCGCACCCGCCGCGGCACGCGCCTGCCCCCGTGGCGGGATGCCGTGCGCGGCGGGACGCGCCGCCCCGGCGTCGGAGGGCACGCCACACACCGCCGTGGCGTCGCGTAATTCTTCCGTGGCGGGGAACAACCTCCGTACGAGGGGTCGGCAGGACCTCGTGTTCCTCCGGCCCTCCCTAGAGCGCCGATCCTCGGAGGAGCACTCCGATGACCACCACAATGAAGATCACATCCCTGCCCGCTCTCCACCGTGAGCATCTTCTGGATCTTGGCCACGATGTCATGTTTCCGGCGGCGCGACGGATTTTCGAGGAACACACCGTCGCCGACCGTTTCTGGATTCTGAAGACGGGAGCGGTGACTCTCGACGCACAGCTTCCTCAGCGGCGTCGCGCGGAAATAGACACCCTGGGGTCCGGCGAGCTGGTCGGCCTGTCCTGGCTCTTCCCGCCCTTCGAGTGGGAACTGGGTGCCGAAACACTCAGTCCGGTCCGCGCCTATGAATTCGACGCGTCCCAGGTGCGGTCATTGTGCCGGTCGGACCCCGATTTCGGATTCGCGATCAGCCAGTGGGTGGGCATGGTGCTCACCCGCCGACTGCACGCGACGCGTGGCCGCCTGCTCGATCTCTACGAATTCGCCGCGAGAGCCTGAGCCGCACGTCGGACCGGGCCTGTCCCGGCGCGGCCACGCGGTGGCGCTCAGCCCATACTCGCCGCCACCTCGCTGCGCAGCTGGGGCAGCATGTCGTGCAGCACGCCTGGGCAGAGAGTGCTGCCGAAGTCCATGTGTCCGTAGATCCGGCTGGGCGCGATGCCGTACTGCTGGCAGACGTACGCGCAGAGCACCACCAGGACGTCCCACTGCGCCTGCGGCGGCTGAGCACCGTCGTGATAGGCGCCCTCGTTGGCGATGCCGATGGCCTGGTCGTTCTGTCCGGACGTATGGGCGGCCATGACGAAGTTGCTGCCGCCCTGCAAGGTGCTGAGGCTGCGGGCCCGCCCCTCGGTGATCCAGCCGCCCCGGCTGACGAGGAAGTGGTAGCCGGTGTCGATCCATCCGTTCTTGTCCATATGCAGGTCCTGGACCCAGTGGGCGTGCGCGTGGGCCTGGGCGCGGGAGAAGTCGGCGGTGTTGGCGCTGACGGTGTGATGCACGATGATTTTGTTCGGCCGCTTCCCCACGAGGCTCACCGGGCTCCGGGGCGGGCGGGCGTTCCACTGCAGGGTGCTGTCGATGTCCGGTTCGACCACGCTGGAGGCGTGGGCGGTACGCGGAAAGGCGGCGGCAGCGAGTCCGCCTGTGCCGGCAAGCAGGACGTGGCGGCGGGTCAGCTTCGGAAGGTTCACGGCGGACTCCTGGTCTGCGGTCGTTCCGGCCGGCCGTTCGGCGGCAGCGGCCAGTGGGGTGGCCAGTGGAGGGCGGCGGGCGGACGACGCCGCACCGGTGCGGCCGGGCGAGCCCCGTACGTACTCACCCGGCCGCTGTCGGAGCATGGCCCCGGTTACGCCGTGTTGTTGGCAAGGGCCAGGAGTCGGGTCATCGTGCCGTTGAACTTGTTGCGGTCCACGTCACCGGCGACGCCACTGACCCGACCGGTGGCCGAGTACTGCCAGATCGTCCAGGTGGGGAATCCGCTGGGGATGGTGGGACTGGTGGTGCCCCAATGGGCCACCCAGAGGGGGGCCTTGGTGGCCATGCCCGTCCAGTTGCCGGTGCAGGTGTTCCACCAGCTGGCTGTCGTGTAGATGACGACGTCCCGGGTCGTACGGGCCTTGTACGTGTTGTAGAAGTCGTTGACCCACGTCCGCATCTGCGTCGTGGACAGGCCGTAGCACATGGCGCCCGACGGGTTGTGCTCGATGTCCAGCACACCGGGGAGGGTCTTGCCGTCCTTGGACCATCCGCCGCCGCTGCCGGCGAAGTAGCTGGCCTGCGTCGCCCCGTTGGAGGCGTTCGGGCGGGCGAAGTGGTAGGCGCCCCGGATCAGGCCGGCGTTGTACGAACCGGTGTAGTTCGCGCTGAAGGCACTGTCCTTGAAGCTCGTGCCCTCGGTGGCCTTCACGTAGGCGAAGTCGATGCCCGCCGCCTTGACCGAGCCCCAGTTGATCGAGCCCTGCCAGTGGGAGACGTCGATGCCCTGGACACCACTGGTGTCCATCGTGGACATGCCCCCGCCGGCAGAGGAGCCGGGGCCCTGCTCGATGCGGGTCCCCGCCCCCATCCACGCCTGACCGGGCTGCACCGGCTTGTCGGGGCCGGGGGGTGCGGCAGCCGCCGGGCCGGCGCTTGTCACGAGCAGCGTGGCGACGCTGCCGAGGACGCCGGCCAGCAGGGCGCCTCTGGATCTGATGAGTCGGCGGGTCGGAGAACTGTACGCGGGCATAGCTGCCTCCGGGCACGTTGGTGGGAGCGGAGCGTCTGGCATCCGATAATCGGATGCCATGGACACGTCATGAGTAACGCACGAGTAATGAGGGGCGTAAAGAGGCCGCTTGGCCTAGACCTGTGACGCCGCGCGCTAGCTGCGCCAACGCGCGGAATTGGCAGAAACTTTCAGCGCTGAAGAACTCCAGGCACCTGATTGCGCAGTACCCGCCCGGTCGGGCGAAGGCACTAAGGAACCATCTCGCATGTGTCCGAGCCGGGAATCGACGGCACGCCGACAACGGCCGGGATGCCGGGAGGCGGCCTGCACGCCTCGACACCGACGCGCCTCGATGCCCGTGCACCGGCAAGGGGACCACCGGCCCTGAACGGGCGACCGCGCCCCGCGACGTACCCGCACACGAGCCTCACCTCCGCGCGGCTTGAACGGACCGGATATTCGATACGCTCTCGATCGACTTCGGGGCGCCGACAAGCTCCGAATCGCCGCTAGCAGGGGGATGGTTCCTTTATGAGCAGTGCACCTTCGGCCGACCTTTTTCAGCCACTCAAAGAGGACGATCCGGCCATGGTGGGCGGATACCACCTCGCGGCAGTGCTCGGCACGGGCGGCATGGGCAAGGTGTACCTCTCGTACACGCCGGGCGGCCGACCCATCGCGCTGAAGGTGATCCGGCCCGAGTTCAGCGGTGACCCCGAGTTCCGGCGGCGCTTCCAGCAGGAGGTGAAGGCCGCACAGCGGGTACAGGGCCTCTACACGGCGCCCGTCATCGATTCGGACACCGAGGGATCACAGCCCTGGCTGGCCACCGCCTACGTGCCTGGCCCCTCCCTCGCGCACGCCGTCGCCCAGCACGGCGGACTGCCACTGCGCAGCGTGCTGCTGCTGACCGTGGGGGTCGCCGAAGCCCTCCACGTCATCCACGGCGCGGGCATCGTCCACCGCGACCTGAAGCCCGCCAACGTCCTCCTGGCCTCGGACGGCCCGCGCGTGATCGACTTCGGCATCGCCCGCGCGGCCGACGCCACAGCCCTCACCAGCACCGGCGTGAGCGTCGGCACTCCCGCGTTCATGGCACCCGAGCAGGCGGCGGCCGGCACGATCACGCCCGCCACCGACATCTTCGCGCTCGGACAGATCGCGGCCTACGCGGCGATCGGAGCGCCCGCCTTCGGTGACGGACCCTCACATGCCGTGCTGTACCGGATCGTTCACGAGGACCCGGATCTCAGCAGGCTGCCCGACGAACTGCGCCCCCTGGTGACACGCTGCCTCAGCCGTGATCCGGCCGATCGCCCCTCTCTCGCCGAAGTCATCGAGCTGTGCCACGCCGTCTCGACCGTCCCGCTGCGCCAGGGGGAGGACTGGCTGCCCCAGACGATCGCCGGTTCGATCACCGAGCGGCTGCGACTGCCCGAACCGGTGCGGCCCCCCACAGCACCGGCCGCACCCGCCGTCACACCCACTCCGACCGAGCGCTCCCCCCAGTACCCGGCGCCGAGTACCGCCCACCCCTCCGCACCTGGCGGATACTCCACGGCCGCAGCGCCCACGCAGGCCGCTCCGAGTGGGCCGGGCACGGGGCCCAGGGTTCCGGGTGCTCCCGGGATGCCGCCCAGGGCGCCGGGAGCCTTCGGCCCGCCGACCGGCGCTCCGAGCACGCACGGCATGCCGGCCGGGGCCCCCACTCCCCCTCCGGGCATGATGCCGTCGGGTTACCGGCCGCCGCTCGGGTACACGCCGGGATACACCACGCCGGCGCCCTTCCACACCGTCGGCTTCCCGTCGGCCCCGCCGAGGCCGAAGCCCAAGCCGAAGTGGCTGATCATCGCCGGATCCGTGGTGGCCGCGATCGGCGTCCTCGCGGTCTTCAGTGCGCTGCTGCCCGACGATCCCAAGGACCCGAAGTCCCCCAGGGCCGGCTCCAGCGCGAGCGGTTCATCGGACAAGGCCCAGCCCCGGACGGACCCCAAGCCGGTCTCGTACAAGAACATCGATGTGACGGCCAACTACAGCGTCATGCTCGCCGACAACCCGCCCCGCCCGGTCGAAGACAACTCGGGGGGCGTTCTCTACGGCGGCGGTGACCTCTTCTACTACTACGACACCATGTTCGGCGACGAGCAACTGGGCACCGCCAACGGGAAACTGGTCCTGCTGAACAACTCCCAGAAGGGCTCCCTGGAGACCTGCCGCGGCGAGACCCGGTACACGGAGAAGATCGGCCTCGACCAGCTCACGAACGGTTCACAGATCTGCGTGCTCAGCGATGCGGGCCACATCGCGGTCGCGACCTACCGCGGCAAGTCGGGGACGAAGGACCCGAGCAGGTACTTCACCGTGGACCTCACGATCTGGCGCAACGCCGAGGTCGCGAAGGAGAGTTGAGACCTGGCGTCCGGATGACGCCCAGCCGCTCGCTGTGCGGCACGAGGCCACGAGGTCGCCTCCGCCGGGTCCGCCCGCTCCGCTGTGACGGAGCGGGTGGCCGCCCCGCGGCGGCGGACGTGACCCTGTTGCTGCACTCCCATGTCGCCCCGGGGCGCGAAACCGGCCTTGTACTGGAGAGCGATGAAGTCGGCCTTGTACTGGAGAGCGATGTCGAGGAGCTCGCGGGGCTCGTAGTACCGGATGTCGTCGCCGAGGCACTTGGCGTAGTCGGGAAACCCCGTCGTGGTCGGTCCACCGCCCCCGCTGTGGTCACTCCGCCCGGCCGCCGGACCGCAGGGGCTTCTCAAGGAGTGTGAACGACTTGGGCGCACCGCTTGCCTGCGGTTTCCCCGCCTTGTGGCCGACGATCCTGTAGCCATCGGCCATGTAGTAGGCGTTCAGGCGCTCGTTTCCGGCCAGGCAGTCCAGACGTACGCGTGACCGCCCCTGAGCGGCCACGCGCTGCTCCGCGGCTCGCAGCAACAGCCGCCCCGTTCCCGGTCGGCCCCTGCCGCGGTCCACCATCAGCCGGTGCACATAGCCGGCCACGGGCGGCTGCGGCCCCCAGGCATCCTCGTCCGCCCACCACAGTTCCCAGCCCCCGACGACGCCGCCGTCGGCTTCCGCCAGCCACACCTCGCCTTCCGCCATGATGCGGCGGAAGTGGTCCTCACCCAGTTCGCCCGGCTGCCACTGTCCGGTGACGCCCCGGGCGAGCATCCAGCGGGCAGCGTCGTCGCGCAGGCGTACGAGAGCGGCAAGGTCGGTGTCGTCGGCGAGGCGGAAGTGCAGGTCGTTCACGTTCGGATCGTTCACGTCCAGATCCTCGCATGCAGGGTTCCGCTGAACTCCGGGAAAGCCAGGAGGCTCCTGCACCGGCCACGCGACACGAGCCGGCCACTCCGCCGGAACCTGCGGTCGGGGGGGGGGGGGGGGGGGGGGGGGGGGGGGGGGAGGGGGGGGGGGGGGGGGGGGGGGGGGGGGGGGGGGGGGGGGGGGGCCCCCCCCCCCCCCGGGGCCCCCCCCACCTCTGCGGGCGTCCGGGAC
>NZ_JBWKLF010000002.1:113999-182554 GCF_056430475.1 Streptomyces sp. NPDC045968
TGCATCCGCCCCACAGAACCCCCCTCCCCCCCCCCCCCCCCCCCCCCCCCCCCCCCCCCCCCCCCCCCCCCCCCCCCCCCCCCCCCCCCCCCCCCCCCCCCCCCCGACGCCGGAAGTCGCTGTTCGTCAGGCGTTGGGGTCGAACGCGATGCCCGCCGGCTTCGCCTTTTCGAGGTGGTTGTTGAAGTTGCCGTCCTTGAGACCGAAGACGGCGCTTCCGAAGTCGGCCTGGCTCAGCTTGTCGCGGAGACCGGCGGGGTAGCCATTCCAGCCGACGAGGCGGGGGAACTGCCAGCTGTGCTGATGATTCTCCGGCGGCTCGTCGTTGGCGTTCGCGAGACGGAAGCAGTGCGTGCTCACACCGTCCTTGTGGTAGACGATCTTGGGGTGCGTACCGTCCCAGCGGACACTGTCACGCCCATGGATGTCGAAATTGCCGTGGGCCGAAGTGGACACGTACTGGGCCTGGTTGTTCTGCACCCAGACCACCACGTGCTCCCAGTCGTGGCGATGGCCTCCGAGGCTGCTGCCGGCCAGGGCCTGGTCCTTCTCGAAGTACAGGCCGTACATGATCGCGCACCAGCCGTTGTTGCACTTGTAGCGCGCGTAGCCGTTGGTGCTGTCGAGGTCCCACGAGTCACGGCACTGACCGTTGAGCGCGCCGCTCGGGTTGAGACCGGTGGCGATCGTGCCGTCCGGTCCGATGGCGGGGGTGGGGTAGCACCCGTCCGTGTCGTAGTCGTACGCCGGTTGGAATGTCTGCTCAAGGCCGTCCGCGACGGCGGGCAGCGCCGAGGGCGGAGCAGCGTAGGCGCCGCCCGGGAAGGCGATGACGAGGGCGATGGCGCTGCCAAGGGTCAGCGACACTCTGCGAATCCGCGAACTCTTCTTCAACTGTGTCCTCCTCGTCGACCGCGGCGTGGGGCACGCGACGAGATTGGCATGCCCATATCAGGTTCGGTGAACCCCGTTGCCGAGCCGATCCCTCGGGATGTCAGCACGGTGAAGCGACGGCCAACACGTGGGTCCAGTTGGCCTTGGCATCGCGGACGCCCGGAGCCCAACGCGGGCTGCGGAGCGGCCTAAGCGGGCAGCAGGCGAGTCTCGGCCTCAGGCAACTTGGCCCACCAGTGATGGAAGCGGCTGTACACCTGGGGATCCCGGTCGGCCAGCACCCCCGCCAGGGACCGCGCCTCAGAGGCCAACGCCTCCCACACGGCCTCCGACAGATCGTGGAAGGCCGTGGCCTCGATGCCGCCGTCGACCGGCCGCCACACCCCGGCGACGTAACCGTCGACCAGCAGCGTCGGGAGTACGTCGCCGTTGTTACGGATCACCAGTCGGCGATAGTCCGGCGGGATCATACGGCTGCGGTCTGCGTACGCAAGCAGGGTGCTGTCCCACATGGCCATCAGCCGAGGCGGGGCGGGGACGTCCGCGGGCGGGCGCGGGGCGCCGGGGACATCGAACAGGACGACGCCGTCGGGCCCTTCGACCTGCTCGACGGAGCCGCCGAGTGCGCTCAACGCCTGGCGGATCGGCGCCCGTTGCACCATGGCGAACTGGGCCACATCCGCGACCGAGGCCGGACCGAAGCCCTCCAGATAGCGCAGGACGAGGGCCCGCAGTGCCTGCGTCACCGTCTCCCGCCCCCTGGGCACGGGGCCCGTCCCCGCCGCCACGAACGACGACCGGGCAGCGAACGACCACGGGCCGCCCGTGGCGACATGATGCAGCGGCGCGTAGGCCCGCATCCCCCACCACGCCCCCGGTTGCCGGTCCGCACCGAGCCGCGCCTCAAGCCATGCCTTCATCTCCGCGGCCGTGCGAGGCCGGTCGGCGAAGGCCAGCAGCTCCGGCACGAGCTCATCGCCGTCCTCGGGAGCAAGCCCCGAAGCCGCGAAGCGGAAGCCCAGGCGCGAGCCGTACAACGTCGGCTGCATCGCCTCACGGAACACCTGGTAATCATCGGCATGCACGGTGTGCAGCGTGATCCGCATCAACGTCGCCTTGACGACTGCACGGCCGGTGAACCCGGCGTCCAGATCGGCCGCGTCGAAGTCGGTCACCCGATTCCACAAGGCGACGTAGGGCGAGGGGGCGTGCTGAGCCTGCACCGCGACGACGCGACGGACCGCGTCGACGACACTCAGAGGCGCCCGTTCCAGGAGGAGTTGACGACTCAGAGTGGCGCGATTGAGCTCGCGGGCGGTGATCTTCACGTCGAGGATTCTGCCGTGCGCCGCCCCAGGGACGCCAGGATGTTTCGCACACTGTTTCGATGGGCCGGGGGTTCCCAGGGGGGGCTTACGGGGCGTCGGCGGCCGACCCTCGAGGCCGACTAGGACTTGTCCGGCCGATCATGTGACCACTTTGTGTCCGGGCGGTTGATGCCGACATGGGGCGGGGTGATCTGAGTGACGCCGAGTGGGAACGGCTACGGCCGTTCCTGCCGGTCAGCAGCGGGCATTGTGGCAGGTGGCGGGACCACCGGCAGGTGATCGACGGGATTTTACACCGGGTCCGGACCGGCGCTCAGTGGCGTGACCTGCCCGAACGGTTCGGGCAGTGGAAGACCGTCTACGAACGGCACCGACTGTGGTCGGGCGACGGGACTTGGGAGCGTCTGCTCCAGCAGGTCCAGGCCGAGGCCGAGGCAGCGGGTGAGATCGACTGGGACATCTCTGTCGACTCCACCATCGTGCGGGCGCATCAGCACGCGGCCGGCGCCCGCACTGACCCGCCCGTCGGCACCCGCCTCAAAGGGGGCGGAAGTCCCAGAACACCAGGACGAAACCGCGTGGCAGAGCCTGCACGCCCGGCTGGTGGAGGTGGTGCGGGAGGTGAGGGTCTGGGCCGCTCGCGGGGCGGGTTCACCACCAAGCTTCACCTGAGCGCGGATGGCCGCTGCCGCCCGCTCTCTTTGCTCGTCACCCCAGGTCAGCGGGCGGACTGCACCCAGTTCAAGCCTGTTCTGGAGAAGATCCGCGTCCCGAAGTCCGGCCCGGGCAGGCCACGCAAGACGCCGGACAGCGTCGCGGCCGACAATGCCTACAGCAACGGCCCCTGCCGCGAGTACCTGCGGCGCAGGGGTATCCGGCACACGATCCCGGAAAAGACCGACAGCCAGGCCGCCCGCCTGCGCAAAGGCTCACGCGATGGACGACCACCCGGCTTCGACGAGGACCGGTACAAGAAACGCAACACCGTCGAACAGGCCAGCAACCGGCTCAAGCAGCACCGAGCCGTCGCCACCCGCTACGAGAAACGCCGTTATGTCTACCTCGGCACCGCGACCTGCAGCCCTCACCATCTGGCTCCGAACATGACCGATCGGACAAGTCCTAGGCGGCGGACTCCGCGTGCCGAAGGAGCCCCGACGGCTCCGGGTCCTAAAACGATTGCCCTCGGTACCCGGCGCGGTGTGACATGTGAGCATGAGCAGAATGGCGCAGGTCATCGTGTTGGCGCGGTACGAGGACGAGGTGATGGAGCCGCTGACGCGGCCGGACGAGGCCCGCACCTGGCACGGCTGCTTCGTGCAGATTCCCTGGTTCGTAGGGGGCTGGCACATCGAGTTCGAGCGGTGGAACGGGCGCCGCGGCGTGCTCAAGGACCTGGAGTCCCTGCCGTGGAACGATCCCGCCTGCGTGCAGGTCATGCTGCACGACGAGGACGACGACCTGTTCGGTCTGTGGATGTTCCGCGGCGGGGTCCTCGTGGAGGTGGGCATCCCTGGCACCCAGCGGGTGCACACCTCAGCCCAGTCGCGCGACGCGAACCCCGGTTTCCTGGTCCAAACCGGCCTGGGCAGGGGAGAGGACCGGCACTCGCCAGAGCACGTACAAGACCCACGGTCGTGCTGGTGACCCGGTCCAGGCCGGGGCCGGACGAATGCTGAAGTCGCCGTTGCCGGTCCTGCCCGTGGCCGGACCGGTTTCATCTGCTCCGAACATGATCGGCCGGACAAGTCCTAGGCCGCCGTCGAGGCCGAATCCGATGATGCCCAGCGCGCGAAGACGGCGTCCAGGTCGTACGGATCCCCGATTGGGCGGAGGCGTCGCCCAGGAGCGCGGATTCCGCGAGAAGGCCGTGAGGGGGACCGAGCTGAGCAGAGCAGCCCGGCCCGCAGCTCCCGCACAGCACTAGGCCGTCCCTTACTGATCACTCTCACGGGTGTGCGATAGGTTGCCCGCCATGACTGGACTCGGCCTCGTCGCCTGGCCGCCTGCCCCGATAAGGACCGAACGGCTCGTGCTCCGCGAGTCCGAGGCCCGGGACCGTGCGGCGTTCATCGAGCTGTTCGCCTCGCCAGAGGTGCGTACCTACCTCGGGGGCCCTCGATCGCGTGATGAGCTCGAGCGCGCAGTCCCAGAGGTGCCCGGGCGGCGCAGCGGTCTTTTCGTGATCGAACTCGGCGGAGCGATGATCGGCATGGTCGCGCTCGATCGGCGCGATGCAGAGCGCCCGGGACACGTCCATCCGAACGCCGGGGAGGCCGAACTCGGTTACACATTCCTGCCGGAAGCATGGGGATGCGGCTACGCCGCCGAGGCATGCGCAGCGGCACTCGACTGGTTCGCCGACGTACTCCCCGGCGAGCCGGTGGTGCTCTGCACCCAGACCGCCAACGACCGCTCGATGCGCCTCGCGGCCAAGCTGGGGTTCACCGAGGTGGAGCGGTTCGAGGAGTTCGGCGCCGAGCAGTGGTTCGGCGTATGGTCCTCGGTCACGCCTTCCGGGTGATCTGACTGGGAGACTGCTTGTGGGCGTCGCGGTCGAAGGCGGCTGGTCTGGCTCCGGCCCGTCCACGGCACTGACGAGGGGCGGCCTGGCCCGCAGGCTTCCTGGTGCGACTCCCTGATGGTGCGCGCAACGGGTTCCACCAGCTGCGGAAGGCGCCATCGAGGTGGTGAGGGTCCCGCAGGTCAACGAGGCACTACCCCTCGCCTACCTGCACGGTCTGTCAGGTGGCCGGGGGGCCGGTGGAACAACCACCGCACGGGCTCAAGGGGATCTTGTTCCGAATCCGCACCGATGTCCCGTGGCGTGACCTCCCGGAACGATGCGGCTCCTGGAAAAACCCTCTACGCACGGCATCGCCGCTGGTCGCGGACGGAACCTGGGACAGCATCCTGCACGCGGTCCAGCCCGACGCCGACCTGGCCGACCGGCCGGATCACTGGGGCATGGCCGGGGTCGACTGGACCTCCTGCCGGGCCCACCAGCGCGAGGCCGGTCCCCGCAAAGCCAAGCCGCGGGTCCCGAAAAGAGGACGACGCCCCAGAAACACCGCCCCAGCGAAGGGCTTGGACGGTCCCGGGGCGACCGCCTGACCTGGCTTGTTTCTATAACCTCTGCTTCGATCAGATTCCTGCTGGTCGAGGTAGACAAGAGAGCTCGCGTTGAGCTGAGTGCCAGCTCTCAATCTTCGTGCGACACACCGAGGTCGTGGCGCATAGCGGTTCTCATGGTTCGGAGCATCTCCCAGACCTCGTACTGAGACTGGACCGCGGTCTCCATCGTTTCGCCTGGTTCGGGGGCACCGCGTTCGAGGCGCTTGACCTGGCCATAGACCTTGTTCAGGGCTTGGTTGACGACGCTGGCTCGCATGAGCACTTCTTCGGGGGCGATCATCTGCGCTTCGGAGTATCGATCGCGGTGCGCGTTCTTCGCCTCTTCAAGTGCGTCGCTGTCAACCTCCTCCACGCCGCGTTCCCTCATGACGTGCAGGTGGCGGTTGAGTGCGGTGGTGAACTGCCTGGCATCTCGGTTGAGTTCCACATAGCAGTTGCGTCGCAGCGAACGGTTTTCGCGGACCTCCTCGTGGTCTCGAACGAGCTCCATCTCCAGGCGCTTCGCTCGTTCGGAGCCGCGCTGGGTAAGTAGCGCCCCTCCCAGGGTTCCTGCGACGCCTGCCACAGCGATGATCACTGAGCTGAGATCCACCGATGTACCCCGTGAAGTCTTCGGCCTCGTGCCCGCTGCACATGGCCCAGGCCGTCAAGTTTGCCCCTCCTCGGTGCGCCGGGGTTCGCTGCCCTTCTTGTGGTGGGTGGGGCGGCTTGTACGCCTCGCCGGTGGCGCGGGCTCTGCCCACGTCATGACGGGCGGCCGGGCGGCGGTTATTGGAACCCGTCGGTCGGCCAGGCCCGGGACGAGACAGTTTCGGTGCACTCGCTGGGGAGCCGGTCTTCGTGCACAGGTTCCTGAACCCCCTGCGGCCCCTGGCAGGCGTGAGCCTGGCGCCACGGCTGGGTCAGCCCGGCTTGACCGCGAGGGTCGCAAAATACTTCGACATGTATTGGGCGGATGCGTTGGATTGGTCTGGTGCCTCTGCGAAGCCGGTGAGGACGAACCCCGCGGCGAGTTGCCCGCCGATCTGGTCGGTGAGGGTGTGGCTGTATTCAAGAGCGGCATCCGCGCCGAACTTCGTGGCGCGTTCCTCGGCGGAGTACTGCGTGACATCGCTGTAGGGCAGTTTGTGCACGACGACCAGCTCGCCGCGCTCGTCGAGGGCCTCGTGGTCGAACAAGTACACATCAGGGTTGAGGAAGCCCACGAGCAGAGTTCCGCCCGGCCGCAGGACGCGGAAGCACTCACGCCACACCGGTGCCAAGTCGGGCACAAATAGGTTCGAGACCGGGTGGAACACAACATCGAATGCTGCGTCGCCGAAGGCGCTGAGATCGCGCATGTCACCCAGGACGGTGCGCAGCTCAAGTCCGTCGCGCTCCGCCACCATCTGGTCCTGGCCGAGCTGACGGGGCGAGTTGTCGAACACGGTGACCCGCGCCCCTGCGGCGGCGAGGATCGGACCCTGCTGGCCACCGCCGGAGGCCAGGCACAACACGTCCTTGCCGGTCAGGTCCGTCGGCAGCCAGGAGCGGTCGACTGGCTCACGCCCGATGAGAACAATCGACCAGTCGCCCATGCGAGCGCGCTCGACATCCTCAGCACTCACCGGCCTCGACCACTCGTTGCCCTCCTGGACATACTTGTCCCAGGCTGCCCGATTATGGGCACCGGGGTCGACGACATTGTCCTGCACGTTTAACTCCCTGCTACGGCCAAGCGGACACCTGCGGGACTGACAGTTCGGCGCCGCTAGCCAACACGATCACAGGTGCAGGCTCAACGAAATTAGTGGGCGTCGAGGCGCCCACAGGCTCGCCGGGTGGTTGCGCAGCGGGTGCGTAAGGGCTGGCTGATGGGGTTGCGGAAACCGTAGGCGTCGCGGGCGACGGTCTTGATGACCACCACGTCTCGACGGTTGTGGCCAGGCGCTGCGGTTGGGGAAGGCCTGCGTCGGTAGAACCGGTACAGCAGATCGCGGACCTGTTCCCGGTCCAGGCGGGCCCATGGCGCACCAGAATCAGGAGCACGTACCAACAGCTGGCCACGCTCATCAGTACGCAGCTGGGGAGAGAACCCCGTACGCCGACAGGCCGTCGAGCAAGGCTAGAGACCCTTGCCGATCGTGATCACGGCTGGGCAGCGTGGCGACTCCCCTCAGTCCGTACCCGTACTGAAGAAGGTCCGAGCCGAGTACTCGCTGACAAGGCGTACGCCTCCCACGAGAACCGCGCCTTACCTGCGCAAACGCCGGAGCCGATCCACCGCCCCGGACAAGGCCGACCAGGCCCCCAACTGCAAGGAACTCGGCACTCCCGGTAGTCGATCTTGTCGAACTTCGGCGGGCGGCGGCCGCCGATAAGGCACCGGGCAGTCGCCACGCGAAACGACGGACTCGCTGCCCGCTACGCAGCTACCGTCCTCGTCGCGGCCATCCACGAGTGCTGTGACCAGCACCTTCCCCCCGTGCCTCGGGAGGACCGTCAGCGGTGGCCCAGTACGTTGACCACCCGGCCGTTGGGGTCACGGACGAAGAACCGGCGCACACCCCACTTCTCGTCCTGCAAAGGGTGCACGATCTCCGCACCGCTCTCCCGCATGACTGCATAAGCCGCGTCCACATCGTCCACCTCGACACTCATGTCGGGAGTGACCGGCGCGGTCTTGTCGCTGGACATGAAGCTGACCTGCGCCGCCGGACTCGACGAGGAAGCGAGCGTCATGATCCAGCCGTGATTCATGACCTCCTCAAATCCGAGCAGACCGTAGAACTCTCGGCTCTCCTCCACAGCCTCCGACTGAACATTGGGTACAACACGGCGAACGGCCATCGACAACTCCAAGCGAGAGACGTGTCTTGTGGCTCTCCAGAACTACTACGCCACACCAGCCGCCACACGCACTTTCGATACACGCCCGAAAGCGTGTTGCAGAATCCTTGGGCTGGGCATGCGGGGCCGGGTTGTTGTGTGGCCGTGTCGATCATGTGGCCAGGGCGTGGTTGTGGAGTGTGGCGACGGCTTGGACTGCATAGTGGAGGGCGTTGCCGCCTTGCCGGCAGTCGCGGAGGATCTTGTTGGTGTCCGATGTGTTGCCGGGTACCGGGCGGGCCGGCGCGATCACGAGCTTCCTCTCGGCGTCGATGATGACCTGCACGTTCGCGGAGAAGAGTAGTGGCGTGAGGAGGCGCCGGCCTTCCGGTCCCGGACCGGGATCAGGGTGCCGTCCACGCTCCACAGCCGTTCCACGGCGTCAGCCGGGCGGGGGGCGGGCTCGATCGTCAGGAGCGGCCGCAGCCGATGGATGACCCCGCATACGGTGGCCGGCGAGCAGTCGAACAGCGGTGCGAGCTGCCGCATCGTGCGGTTCGTCCGGCAGTACACAGCCACCAGCAGCGCCCGCCCCGCCAACGCCAGGCACCACGGCCGCCCGACCCCCGCGGGCCCTCACCACCACACTCACGCACCACCCCTAACAACCGCTCAAACTGGCCCGTCCGCAGACCGGTGAACGCCTCAACCCACACCACCTTGCGCGCAACACCGCACGCTTACACAGAAATTGCCCAGACCAGAGCGTTCCGCGACACGCTTCAGACGCGCTCCAGTGGGCGGTGCGGACCAACGGGCAGTTCGACGTCGATGGTGTCGCCGGGACGCACCCGTCCCTCTTGCCGCACCACACCCATGATCCCCGCCTTGAACACGAAATCCCCTGTGCTCTCGTCGAGTGCGAAAACCTCCTGCAGAAGGCCCTCCTGGAATTCGTTGAGCTTCGCGCACGGGTTGCGCAGCCCTGTCACCTCCACGATCGCCTCCTCACCAAGGCGCAGCAAGGCCCCGGTGGGCAGGCCGAGCAGGTCGATTCCGCGAGTGGAAATGTTCTCGCCGAGTTGACCCGCGGCGACGGTGAAGCCCTTCATGGCGAGCTCGTCGAACAGTTCCTCGTGGATGAGGTGCACCTGGCGCAAGTTGGGCAGATCCGGCTCGTACGTCATACGGAACTGGTGCTTGATGGTCTCCCCCGCGTGGACGTCACCCTCCACGCCGAGCCCGGCGAGCAGCGTGATGCTCGTACGGTTCGGTTTGCTGAACGAGTACGTTCCATTGCTGCTCACAGCCGTAACCCGTGCCATGCGTGCCCACTTTCCGTCGTCCGTGTGTCCTCGTGCCCGGCCAGCGTAAGCGGGCGCAGACCGCCGTGGTCAGGGCCGGGCGGGAGGGCCGGGGGTTGCGTCGGCGGGTCTGTCGATCCGGTAGACGTAATGGGTGCGGTCGTCGACCGGGTTGTCCGGGTCCAGGTCGGCGGTGCCAGTCCTGCGGAGCCCGGCCTTCTCCAACGCCCGCCACGACGCGCGGTTGGCCGTGTGGACCGGGACAACGACTGCGGACGCATCCGGATAGTCGGTCCACGTGGCCTTCACCATCGTCCGGATGATGCGCGGGCCCAGCCCCTGCCCCACCCGCGCGGGGTCGCCGAGCAGGTAGTCGATCGTCACCGCCGTGTCGGGCAACTCGACCTGGCCGGCCAACTCCGCCCGGTAGTCGGGGTAGTCCGCGAACCGGCACCGCTGGACCAGGGCAACCGGGGTGCCGTCAAGCATGACCAGCAGATCCTCGGACGGCTCCTCGCCACGCGCCGCCGGCCCGAAGTCCCGTGCGACCGCCTCAGCGGACGTGTCATGGTGCCACCACCGGTGAACGTGTGGCTGCAGGAGCCATTCCTGCAACAACCCGAAGTCTCCCTCGGTCACCCGACGCCACGTGATCACGATGCCTCCTCGCCCGGCCGAAGCGGGTCGAAGCCGCAGGCTCGACCTGCGCTGTTCCGCCCTCGACGGCACCGACCACCGTACCCACGAGCGAAGACCAGCCGTACCCGCCTGGGCACTGTCCGGCGGATCATGCGACCTTCCGACCGGTGGCGCTCGTTGGTTCGGATAGGGGTCGGGGGATCCAGCGAATCGGGAGTGTTCGCTTCTGGAGCCGCAGCTGCCGCTGGACAGGGCCCGGTCTTCCGCCGCGTTCATATGCCGCCATTGCGGAACCTGCGGAGCGATCGACGCTCCGCACGTTCCGCAATCGCCAGGGCCGGGCGGGCGTCCGCACCGCACCCACCGCGTCGGGCAGCACCTTCGCGCTGCGGTCCGGTGCTCGCGTGGCTACGAGGGGACGGCGGCGCCGGCGGCGTACGAGTCGTCGGGCTCCGGCTCGGCCGACGGGGCGCTGAGCTGCTCGCGCAGGTAGTTCCAGACCACCGCGACCAGCGCGGCCACCGGTACCGCGAGCAGGCTGCCCACGACGCCGGCCACGCTGCCGCCCAATGTCACCGCCAGCAGGACCACCGCAGCGTGGAGGCCGAGTCCGCGGCTCTGGATCATGGGCTGGAACACGTTGCCCTCGAGTTGCTGCACCACGAGGATGATGGCCAGCACGATCAGCGCATCCGTCAGGCCGTTCGAGACCAGCGCGATGAGCACCGCGACCAGTCCGGCGAACAGGGCGCCCACGATCGGGACGAAGGCCGAGATGAAGGTCAGTACGGCCAGGGGAAGCGCCAGAGGTACTCCCAGGATCCACAGACCGAGGCCGATGAAGACGGCGTCGAGGAGGCCGACGAATGCCTGGGAGCGTACGAAGGCGCCCAGGGTCTCCCAGCCGCGCGCGGCCACGATCGGGACGTCGGTGGCCAGTCGGCCGGGGAGCTGACGGGTGAGCCACGGCAGGAACCGCGGGCCGTCCTTGAGGAAGAAGAACATCAGGAACAGCGCGAGGAATGCGGTGACCACACCGTTCAACACGGTGCTCAGGCCCGTGGCGACGGCGGTGACCATGCTGCCGATGCTGTCCTGAACGCGCGCGATCGCCGTGTCGAAGGCACCACTGATCTGGTCGTCGCCGATGTTCAGCGGCGGCCCGGCAGCCCACTCGCGCAGCCTCTGGATGCCTTCGACCACACCGTCGGTCAGCTCGCCGGACTGGGACGCGACCGGCACCGCGATCAGCGCCACGATGGCCGTGAGCACGAGGAGGAACAGGATGGTGACGGCCGACGCCGCAAGGGCGGGGTTCCAGCCGTGCCGACGCAGGAAGCGGGTGGGGGGCCAGGTCAGGGTGGTGAGGAACAGGCCGACGACGATCGGCCAGACGACCGGCCACATCCAGCCCAACGCCCACACGGCCGCCGCGGCCGCGACGAGAACCAGCAGCAACTCGACGGAGACACGAGCCGTTGTCCGGAGCGCGGCGGCCGTCTTTATGGAGCTCAAGGTGGCAGACATGGGGGTCACCCTATTGATACTCGGGTCGCACACCGAAATGGCGCCCGGGCAGGACACCTTGCCGCCCTGTCGTTCTCTGGTCTCCGGTGCGGTTTCGGGCTCACGATGCCTGACGGAACATCGTCGGACCGGGCCGGTCTCCGTCGGTGGGAACAACACCCGACTCGGCGGAGACCTCCCCCGTCCGAACCCCTCACGGGCCTACGCCGAGAGCGCCGCTCACGTCCCGGTGACGGACTCCTGAGGTGCCGAGCAGTCCGGCGTCAGCAGGTGCGGCCGACGTAGTGGGCTCCCTGAATGCTGCTCGCCGAGCCGAGCCAGGTGTCGCCGGGGCCCACGCAGCGCTCGTAGTTCGGGCCGAAGACCTCCACCTCGATGATGACGTTCGATCCGTCGGAGGTGCAGTGGTTGTAGCGGGCGTCGGAGCTTGTTTCGTAGAACCCGCAGGGGTTCAGCGCCGTCACGGCCTGGCCGGCGGCAGCAGTGGCAGTCGCCGCGGGAGCGAGGCCCAGGCACAGGGCCGCCGCGGCACCGATGGACAGCAGCGAATGACGAACACGCATCGCGATCTCCTCATGGGTCAGCAAGTGCCCGAGCGCTGATCACTCGGGCACTTGATGATCACGGAGCCGTGTTCCCAGCGGCGGCCATATTGCCCCGTACGGAGCAGTAAGTGCAGCCGATCGGGCCGCGCGTGGACCCCTCGCCGTCGATCATTCGCTTTCCTGGGCCGCAGGGACGGTCAGCCGGACGAACGTTTCGCCTGCGGGGTTGCGGCGTATGCGAGAACGTCACGGAATCGCCTTCTCCCGGTTACGCGAGCGGCCGCCGCCCCGTGCCATGCTCCCGGTTACAAAAAGTCAACACGCGTAGAACGCGGCGCCGTTGAGGCATCGTGCCGCAGTCCGACGCGTACCGTCCCCCGGGAAAGGGCACCCCCATGTCCGTTGCGCAGATAGGCAGATGGAAGGTGGCGGCGGCGGCCATATCCACCGTCCTCATCGGCCTGACCCTTCCGACGGTCGCCGCGAGTCCCGCGAGCGCCACGACCACCGCGTACGACAGCACGTACTACAAGAACGCGATCGGCAAGACCGGCACGAGCCTGAAGTCCTCGCTGCACACGATCATCAGCCCGCAGACCAAGATCTCGTACGACGCGGTCTGGAACGCGCTGAAGGTCACCGACCAGGACCCGAACAACAGCGGCAACGTGATCCTGCTGTACAGCGGAACCTCACGCAGCAAGACCCTCAACGGCGGCGACGTCGGCGACTGGAACCGTGAGCACGTGTGGGCGCAGTCGCACGGCGACTTCGGCACCTCGGCCGGCCCCGGTACCGACCTCCACCACCTGCGCCCCGCGGACGTGCAGGTCAACAGCATCCGCGGCAACAAGGACTTCGACACCGGCGGCAGCGCGGTCAGCGGCGCGGCCGGCAGTTACACGGACTCCAACTCCTTCGAGCCGCGCAACGCGGACAAGGGAGATGTGGCCCGCATGATTCTCTACATGGCCGTCCGATACGAGGGGGACGACGCCTGGGCCGATCTGGAGCCCAACGACTCGGTCTCCAACGGCAGCGTCCCGTACCACGGCCGCCTCTCCGTTCTGAAGCAGTGGAACGAGCAGGACCCGCCGAGCGCCTTCGAGGAGAAGCGCAACCAGGTCATCTACGACACCTACCAGAAGAACCGCAACCCCTTCATCGACCACCCCGAGTGGGTCGAGGCGATCTGGTAGACCGTCGGCCCAGGGCTCATCTCGCCGCGGGGAGATGAGCCCTGGGCCGGGCAGCCGGCCGACCGGCCTACCCAAGCTGGTCGAGCAGCCCCTCCGCACGATTCTTCAGTTCTGCGGCCTGCGGCCCTTCCAGTGCGGCGAGTTCAGTGATGAGAGCGGTCACTCGGGCGGTTCCGCTCTCCGCACGCCCCAGCTCCTCTTCCGTCCATGCCGCGTAGGCCACGCACTGGAAACGCTCCTCGAGTGCGTCCTCTCCGAACCCGGCGTAGAGCGCGGCGGCCTGATCGAGCAGGCTCACCATCTCCTCCCGCGTGGCATGCGCCTCCCGCGAGGACTGGTCCGCGTCCCTACCCTCGTCATCGTCGTCGTCATCATCCGCCAGCCCGTCCCGAAGCAGCCGTGCGAGCTGCTGCCAGGTCTGGGCCCGCTCGTATCGCATCCCGGGCTCCTCGGACCCGTCGACCACGGACAACGCCTGCTCCATCAGGTCGCGCGCCCGTGCGATCCCCGCCTCGGAATCCTCGTCCTCCGCGGCCAGCCACGCCAGCGAGCGCACTATGCGCACCTCCGCCACCGGGTTGCCGCCCACGCGCCGCCAGAGCTCCAACGACCGCCCGTAGGCGGCTTCGGCCTCCCCGTGCAGTCCCGCGGCGGCGAGAGCCTCGCCGGCCGAGTGGGCGAGACCGGCCTCGAACCGGGGCTCGTCCCACCCCTTGGCGGTCTCCGCGGCCAGCAGATACTGCTCAGCCGCCGCGCGCGGGTCGTGCAGCTCCCGGAGCAGGCCGCCGAGCAGTTCCCTGGCCTGTACTCCCTCCCCCTCGCCGTGCTCCAGCAGGTCCGGCAGGGCCGACGCGAGCACCTCCGCCGCCTCGACGGTGCGTTCGGCCGCCGCGTAGGCCCGTGCCAGAAGCAGTCTGGCCCGGGCCCCCGATGTGGCCCCGAGCCCTGCCTGGTCGAGCCAGTGCGTCGCGTCGAGGGCGTGCAGCACCGCTTCCTCCGCCTGATCACCTCGGCGGAGCAGGACGTCCGCGAGGGTCAGCCGTACGCCGGCCTGGTCGGCGCCCCCTGCCAACTCGGCGGCGTGGCCGAGCGCGGTACGGGCGGTGGACTCCGCGGCCTCCAGCTCGCCGCGCGCTGCCAGCACACTGGCCTGGATGGACAGCGGTTCCACCGCGTCCCAGGGCTGCTCCGCCGCCAGGAGGCGTCGTGCGGCCGAGCTGAGCAGAGGCACCGATCGGTCGAGGTCGTCGACCGCGAGGGCCAGTTTCGCCAGGAGCAGTTCGCCGTCCGCGACCAGGTCGGCCACACTTCCCGCACCGGCCGTCAAGGCCGCCGGCTCATGGCCGTGCTCGGCGACGAAGGCTTCCAGATCAGCCACCAGACGGTCGTCCACGGGTGATTCCGGTTCGCCCGCTGCCCGTTCCCGCAGGTGCGACTCGATGCGCAGGGTGGTGAGCTCGGCACCGACGAGGCGTCGAGGGCGTTCCGGGTCGGTCTCCTCCAGTGCCTGTGCCGAGCGCATGGCAACGGCGAGCAGTTCCCGGATCTCCGCGGGATCGGCGTCGAACTGTGTGGCACACCCCGCGATCGCCAGCTGCGCGTGGCAGGCCCGGCTGTGCTGTCCGGCGGCTCGGTAGGACGCGGCCGCCTCGGCGTACAGGGAACGGGCCGTCGGGTCACCGGCGACCGCCGCGGTCGCCGCGCGGTGCGCGAGCAGGTCCGCGGCCAACGCGGGGTCGGAGAGGGCGGCGTCGTCCGTGCCTTCCCCGCCCTCTCCGGCGAGCCGGACCGCCTGTGCCCACAGCCCTTCGGCGGACGGGTGCCCTTTCTGCCGGGCCGCACGGGCGCGGTCGACGAGCTCGGCGAAGGCCGGTTCCGTACCGCCTTCCGCTGTGCCACGTTCCGTCGGGCGTGCTTCGGTTCCGTCCGGCCGGACGGCCTGGGCACGGCGAGGCGCGGTGGGCAGCTCCGCACTGCGCACGCCCAGGGGCAGCGTCCCCACCAGCGGCTGCTGTCCGACCCGGTCGACCAGCCGCTGGGAGACGAGCGACGTACCGTTACGCGCGTCGAAGCGGGCGGCGATGTCCGTGGCCGCTGTGTACAGCAGCTCGTACAGCTCCTTCGCGCTGCGGATCGCGCCCTGGTACGAGACGGTGGGTCCGTCTCCGTGTCCCAGGTCGGTGAGCCGGCGCAGCAGGACGAGGACGCCCCCGGCGAACTCCATCTGCGACTCGACGTCCGCGAGGGGGCCGAGGTGGCCGGCGTGCTCGGCGAGGATCTCCAGGCCTCGTGACTCGTTGCCGGTCAGCGCGCAGAACTCGATGTGCTCACCGATGGAGCGCAGCAGGCTCTCCTTGCCGCGGACCATGCGGTAGCCGCGGAGGTGGTACGTCCGGGCCTCATCGGTCCGGCCTGCGCGGACGAGGGGAAGGAGGGCGTGGGCGAGCACCCGGTGGGGCTCCTCCATGCAGCCCAAGCCGTCGGACAGGACCGGCTGCCAGACCTCGATCGCCTTCACGTCGTCGCCCTTGCGCGCCCAGTACCAGCCCTGGGTGTTGATCTCACAGGCATGGCAGTCGCTCATCGCGTCCCGTTCGGCCGCCGCCCAGCGGGTGATGGCGCGCTCCATCCGGGCCTGGTCGCCGGTCGCGTCGGCGAGGTAGAACTCGGCCTGCCGCACGGCTCGTTCGCTGTATCCGGCCAGCCGGTAGCGGCGTTCCATGTCCGTCAGCCAGCCGTCCACCGCCGTGAGCGGGATCTCCGGGGACTCGACGATCCGCCCGGCCACCCACTTGAACCGCCAGAAGAGGCGGTGCACTTCGTGGGAGGCGAAGGCGCCCGGGTCACGGTCGTACTCCTGGAGCAGCCTGGCGAAGGGGACGACCATCTTGGTGCGCTCGGCGCTGTACTCGTAGGCCTCGATCATGACGACGAGGGCCCGGCGGAACAGCTCCCGGTCTCCCGTGGCCTCGGCGGCAGCGCCAAGCGCCTCGGCATGCGCGTTGCGCGCCGTGCCGTGCGGGGCGCGGGCGTTCTCGCCGAGCTCGCGGCGGATCTCCTCGGGGGTCATGGTGGTCACTTCTGGTTCTCCTGGGTGTTCGAGTGGGTCGCCCATTCCAGAAGCCCGAGGAAGGCACGGTTGAGCAGGGTGGAGTCGGCGGGGCGCAGGGGCCGCTGCGACATGAGCAGCGCCTGACCGTACAGCGACTCGACGGCGGTGCCGGTCAGTTCGTCGTCGGGCAGGCCGGCGATCCGGCGGATGAGCGGGTTGTTGTGGTTCAGGACCAGCCGGGCCCGGGGTGCGGAGCCGCGCAGCGAGCCGAGGATGTCGTTCCACAGCGAGTCGGCGTTCTCCTGGGCGGTGACCCGGTCCCGCTCCTGCCGTGCCTGACGGTCGTCCAGGAACAGCGCGGGCACGCTCACCGGCTGGAACGCGCGCAGCGCCACATCGCAGCCGTGCGGGTCCAGGCGGGTGCGGGCGGTGGCGAGGAAGGAGGCGAGGGCCAGCTCAGCGGTGGTGGAGACCGGGTCGAGCCGGTCGGTGACGGCTCCGGCGTCGAGTTCGCTGACCTTCAGACCCGGCCGGATGGCGGGCAGCAGGGCGAGCAGTTCGGCGTCGTAGGTGTAGCCGGCGTTGACGACACCGAGGCCGTGGGCGGCGGCGATGGGTGCGATCTGCCGGAACTCCTCCACGGTCCGGGTGAAGTGGATCTCGTCGTGTGCCGCGGCGAACTCCTCCAGGCCGACATTCCCGTCGCTGGTCTCGAAGGGCAGCCAGGGGAGCATGAGCTCGAAGAGCTCCGCGTCGTGGCGGGCCAGTGACTTCACACCGAGGTGGTGGACGCGCAGGAAGTCCGAGAGTCGCTGCGGGTCACCTGCGGCGAGCTCGGTCAGCCACTGCCGGACGCGGGCGCCGAGCGCGTCACGTACGGCGGCGAGTGTCTCGTCGTCGTACAGGTTCTCGCGCGAGGCGGTCGGCCGCAGCGAGTCCGTGTCCACGACGGCCCGTACGAAGAAGGCCCAGTCGGGCAGCAGGTTGCTCGCGTGATCGGTGAGGAGCATGCCCTTGAGGTAGGTGCGGTGCCCGGCCTTGTGCGCGGGGCTGGTCGGCTCTGGGAGTACGTACGCCACTCCGCGTACTCCGGCGACCGGCAGGTCGAGGTCGATGGTGTCGAGCGGAGTGAATCCGAAGACGCGTGTGCAGTGCCCTGCGAGCGCCACCCGGCGGGAGGCCGGGGTGGGGTAGGCGCGGTCCCAGACGGCGGGACGATCGGTGACCGGTCGCTCGCTGCCGTCCGTGTCGGCGAACGTGATGTCGTACGGGAGGAGCGATCCGAAGTCGCGGGCCAGTGTCTCGACACGGGAGGGCTCCATCCACTCCCCCGCGCCGGGGCGCGCCTCCAGGTACACGGTGGTGCCGGGCTCGGGCCGTGCCTCGTCCGGCAGCACCCGGACCGTGTACGAGCCGTCGTCGGATGCGAGCCATTCCACCGGTGCGGCACCGGGCGTGCGTGCGGAACGGGTGACGACTCTGATCCGCCGCGCCACCACGAAACAGGCGAGCAGGCCGATGCCGAACTGGCCGAGGAACTCGCGCCTGGCGGACTCCAGTCCGTGCTCCCCACCGCGCTTGGAGCTGCGGCCGATGGTGGCGAGCAGGGTGTGGACCTCCTCGGACGTCAGACCGATGCCGCTGTCCTCGATGGACACCGTGCCCTCGGCGGCGCGGAGCCGGATGTGGATGCGCGCGGCGGGGTCGAGGGCCTGTCGGGCGGTGACGGCGTCCACGGCGTTCTGCAGCAGCTCACGGACGTATACCCGGGGGCTGGAGTAGAGATGGTGGGACAGCAGGTCGACCAGCCCGCGCAGGTCGACCTGGAAGCTGTTGACGTCCGGCGCCGTCGCTTCGTCCGGGGTGGCGGAAGTCATGGTGCATCACCTCGTGTACGCATGGGTTAACAGACGACCTCGAGGTATCCCCCCTCACAGATCGCGAAGTGAGACACAGCGTAAGGGGGAGCACTGACAACCGCCCCTGAGATACTGCCCGCCCGGCTTCATACGCCGCCCGCCCGTCGGGCTACGGGCGGCGAGGCTCACGGTGGAGCTGTTCCGCCTCCGTCGGGACTCCGGGCCAGGGCAGAGGGGTTAAGCCGGTCCACGGCTCACTGAGCAGGCGGACCGGTGTGTCCCGCGCGCTGCGGCCAGGCAAGCCCACCGGCAAGATCCGATGCCACGACGAGGCGTACGTCTGCTGTCGTGAGGCCGGCCGGGTGCAGGGCGACGGCCTCGCTTGCTCCCAGGGGTGCGGGTGCGCTGGTCAGGTCTCCCGAGTGCACGGCGGCGTCGTGCGCGAAGCTTCTCGACGTTACGGAGAGCCGGGCAGCTCGGTCGAGTACGTGACGCGTTCGAGGTGGTAGTAGTCGGCGACGCACCCCGCCGGCCAGGGATTACGCCCCTGGCGGCTGAACGGCTCCAGCATTCCGCTCACCGTGACCGGCTTGTACGGGAGCACCTCGGCACCCGCGGCAGCACGTTCCCGCAGCCATCGGTCCTGGTGGTCCCACCGCTGCGCGCGCGCCCGCATGTTGGTGTCGAGGTTGGCGAGCGAGACGGCCGGCCCGACGCACACCAGGACGCAGAGCGTGGCGCAGACCGCCTTGACAGGAACGGTGAGCCCACCGAGCCGGCGTGCGGCCTGCCCGAGGAGCAGACCCGCGCCGACGAGCAGTGCGATGTACAGCAACAGGTAGTCGTTCCAGAGCCGGTTGGCGGTCGCGACGCGCGCGCCGAAGGCCGGGTAGGTGATGACCGTACAGAGGTATCCGGAGACGAGCACCGCGAGTGTGCCGGTGGCGGCGAGCAGGGGCCAATGGGTGGGCGGGCGGGTCGGGCTTCCGTCGGCCCGGTCGGCGACCAGGCCCAGCAGCAGGCCCACGGCGACGGCTCCGACGTACTGCCAGGTCGTGGCGACCGTGACGATGATCTCTCCGAATCCTCGCAGCGACCCGATCAGCGAGTCGGGAGCGAGCAGGGCTGAGTTCTGCGCGCCGTACCGTTCGCGCCGGGCCCGCGAGCCCGGTGAGGCGAGCAGGACGAGGGCGCCGACGCCGGTCCCGGCGAGACCGGCCGCGCACCATGCCCAGGCGTAGGACCGGGCGTGAGCCGGGAAGACCCAGCGGCCGATCAGCATGACGGCCACGAGCACGACCCCTACGACGACGGTGGTCTCCTCCGACAGGGTGCCGATGAACAGACCCATGACGAGGGCGACGGCCAGAGCGAGAACCCTCCCTCCTCGGGAGCGCGCGCGCAGCAGCGGAATCAGCGCGGCGCAGGCGAGCACGGGAGGCACGGTGTGCGATACGGAGGCGGCGGGCCAGTAGAACGTCTTGTACGTGTTCGTCGTCACGAACAGGAAGAGCGCGGTGACCGTGGAGGCGATCAGGAGCGCAGTGCCACGGGGCGCCGTGACTCCCGCTCCGCGCAGCGCCGCCACGGTCACCGCCCACAGGATGCCCAGCATCAGTACGCCGCTTACCAGGGCGAACCACTGGTGTCCCGCGACTCCGAACTTCGCGTAGGCGCCGACCAGCAGACCGTTCGCGATCCGCCCGTTGTCGTCGAGGTAGAACTTGCCGACGATACCGGCGATGCCCTCGTCCCGTACGACCGGCAGGAAGCACCAGTCGTCGGCACTGGGGCGGACCCAGCGGCCGAACCATGACGCGGCGGCGAGCAGACCGAGGGGCGGGAGGGCGAGTGCGGTTACCCAGAGGCCGGTCCACGGGCGCGTGCTCGACTGCCGGGGCCGTTCGTCCGGCGGCACGCGCTCCCCGTCGGCCCCGCGCTCCCCGTCGGCCCCACTCTTCTCATCGGACCCGTACTTCTCGTTGGACCCGTGCTTCTCGTCCGGCTGTTCCGGCACGGCGGTTCCCGGGACGCTGCCAACCATGTGCGGAGGTGCCTTTCGTCGCCGGGGGACATTCGGGTCAGTGCCTCGGTGTCACGGACTGCCGTTCAGGGACCGTTCAGAGACTGTCGGACTTGATCATCGGAGGCTCGGAAGGGGTTTCGTCCGGCCGCCCGGGCGGTACGCCCGTGCGTCGCCGCCCCGAGGTGATCGCCCATCGGGCCAATAGGAAAGAGACAGGTGTGACGAGAACGCCCGCGACCAGGGCGGCGAGGTTCTTGTCCATGCCCAGTCCACTGACCGCGAGGTGGAGCAGGGCCCCGGATGCCACCAGGTTGATGACGCTCGACAGGGGGTAGCGCGCGAATCCGCGCCAGGTCGGTCTGGTCCCCACCGTGATGTAGGAGTTGAGCAGGAACGAGCCGATGACGCTGACCGTGAAGCCCACCGCGTGGGCGGCCAGGTAGGGCATCCATCGGTTCAGTACGTAGTAGACGGCGAGATACACCGCCGTGTTCACGAAGCCGATCAACACGAAGGAAGCGAACTGACGCATGGTGCGCGACCGGTCGGCCGCGAGCTCGCTGAGCTCACCGGGGGCGACGGGCTTCGGGGTGCCGGGCAGCACGGGGCACGATTCGCTCGTCTCCCGTACGACATATGGCGGCCGGTGTTTCGCCTCGTGGTAGATACGCCCCACGTATTCGCCGATGACGCCGAGCGTGACCAGCTGAATCCCGCTGAGCGCCACGACGGCGGTGAGCAGCGTGGCGTATCCGGGGGTGTCCGCGCCGTTCAACGCGACGTTGACGATCGTCCAGAGGGCATAGGCGAGCGCCGAGACGAAGACCCAGAATCCGGTGTAGATGGCGAGGCGCAGGGGCCGGTTGTTGAAGGACAGCAATCCGTCGATGCCGTAGTTCAGCAGTCTTCTGCTTCCCCATTTCGACTGGCCGGCCGCGCGTTCCCTGTTCCGGTAGCGGAAGCTGACCGTGTCGAATCCGATCCAGGAGAAGATTCCCTTGGAGAACCGGTTGCTCTCCGGCAGCGAGAGCACGCTGTCCACCGCCCGTCGGGAGAGCAGCCGGAAATCCCCGGAACCGTCGACGACCTCCACGTCCATGCAGCGGCGGACCAGTGCGTAGTAGGTGTGGCTGAGCGCGTTGCGCAGCACGCCGTCGCCCGTCCGGTCGCGCCGCGGAATCACCTGGTCGTAGCCGTGCCGGTGCAGCTCCAGCATCCGGGGAATGAGCTCGGGCGGGTGCTGGAGGTCTGCGTCCATCAGTACCACCGCCGCGCCCCGGGACATACGGAGCCCCGCGAGCATGGCGGCTTCCTTGCCGAAATTCCGGCTGAACGCGGTGTACCGGACGCGCTGGTCCAGAGCCGCGAGGCCGCCCAGCAGCAGGCGCGTTCCGTCGGTGCTGCCGTCGTCCACGTAACAGATTTCCAGCTCGTCACCCAGAGATTCGAGGGCGGCGAGCAACGCGGCGTGAAAGGTCTCGATCGCTTCGGCCTCGTTGTAACACGGCACCACCACCGATAGCTGAAGGGCAGTCATTCCATCGCTCCCCGGAATCAGCGGACCGCCTGTCCCTGGGTAACCGGTGACGACCCGGACCTGCGCATCGGAGCTGGGCGTCACTTTCCGACGCCCTCCACTCTGCGGGCTTCCGGCATTCCGCACATCTGCTCGGGACCCGAACGTGCGAAATGGTCCTTCATTTCATACGAACAGCGCACCGCGGGCCTCACAGTGAGCTGCGAAACGGACGATTGCGCCCGGACCGTCCGGGCGCGATCGTGCACGAGGTCGTCAATCGGCAGCGGGAAGCGGGGCGCGCGGCTGGGTGAGCTGCTGCCACAGGAAGGTGTGCACGAGCGCGTTGTTGTACGCGGACTGTTCGTTGTCGGTGGCGCCCGCGTGGCCGCCGCCGGTGTTCTCGTACAGCAGGACCTGGTGGCCGAGTTCGCGCAGTCGTGCGGCCGTCTTACGGGCGTGGCCGGGGTGGACGCGGTCGTCCCGGGTGGAGGTCATCAGGAGGAGCGGTGGGTAGGCCTGATCCGCGGTGAGGTGGTGGTACGGGGAGATCGTGCGGAGGTGGGAGTGGTCGGCCGCGTCGTCCGGGTCTCCGTACTCGGCGATCCAGGAGGCGCCTGCCAGGAGCTTGTGGAAGCGGAGCATGTCCAGCAGGGGTACCTGGGTGACGATCGCGCCGAAGAGGTGGGGGTAGCGGGTGAGCATCGCGCCCATGAGCAGGCCCCCGTTGCTTCCGCCCTCGGCCCCCAGCATGGCCGGGGTCGTGATGCCCCGCGCGACGAGATCCTCCGCGATGGCCGCGAAGTCCTCGAAGGCGCGCGGCCGTTCGGCGCCGAGCGCGGCCTGGTGCCAGGCCGGTCCGTACTCGCCGCCGCCCCGGATGTTGGCGATGACGTACGTGCCGCCCCGCTCCAGCCAGGCCCGGCCCGTCACCGCGCCGTAGTGGGGGGTGAGGGAGACCTCGAAGCCGCCGTAGCCGTAGAGCAGGGTGGGACCGGGACCGGTCGCGGTGCGGTCGGGGCCGATCACGAAGTACGGGACACGGGTGCCGTCCCGGGAGGTCGCGAAGGACTGCTCCACCGTCAGGCCCGACACGTCGAAGCGGGCCGGGACCTGCTTGAGGATCTCCGTGTCGGCGCCGATCTCCCCGCGGTAGAGGGTGGAGGGCTGAAGGAAACCGGACACGTCGAGGAAGAATTCGTCGGAGACGTCCGGGTCCGTGTCCACCACCGCCACGGCTGACAGCGCCGGAACGTCCGCGAGCGGCTTCCGCGCCCAGCCACCGCCGGAAGCGGGGGTGAGGACCTCGATGCGGGCGCTGACGTCCCGCATCGTCTCCAGGATCAGATGGTGACGGGTCCATGTGTGCCCGGCGAGAGCTGTCCGCTCGTCCGGAGTGAACAGGACCTCCGCCGTGCGGTCGCCCGCCAGGAAGGCGTCGAAGCCGAAGGCCAGCAGGGAGCCCGCGGGGTGTCCGAGCCAGTCGGACTTCAAGGTGACGATCAGATGCCGGCGATGGGCGTACGCACGGGCGTCGTCGGGAACGTCGATCCTCACGAGCGCGTCGTCGGGGGCCAGGAGGTAGGTCTCGCTGCGGAAGAAGTCCAGTGAGCGTGCCACGAAGTCGCGCTCGAAGCCGGGTGTGCTGTCGTGCCAGGCCCAGACGGAGACGTCTGCCGTCTCGGCCTCGAAGACCAGGTCGGCCTCCTCCAGCGGTGTGCCGCGCCGCCATCTGCGTACCGTACGGGGATAGCCGGAGTCGGTCAGTGAGTCCGGGCCGAGGTCCGCACCGACGAAGACGGTGTCGGCGTCGATCCAGCCGATCCGCGTCTTCGCCTCCCCCACCTGGAACCCGTCCTCGACGAACGCCCGGGTGGCGAGGTCGAACTCGCGGACCACGAAGGCGTCGCCGCCGTCGCGCGACAGGCACACCAGCGCCCGGTCGTAGGCGGGGTGGCGCACCCGGGCACCGGCCCATACCCACTTCTCGCCCTCCGTGGCGCGGAGCGCGTCGATGTCGAGCAGGACCTCCCACTCGGGAACGTCCTTGCGGTACTGCTCCGGTGTCGTACGCCGCCACACCCCATGTACGTGTTCGGCGTCCCGCCAGAAGTTGTAGAGGAACGCTCCACGACGGACGGGGTACGGGATGCGGTCCGAAGCGTCCAGCACCTCCCGCAGGCGGCCCTTCAGGGAGTCGAAACCCGCGTCTGCGGTCAGCGCGGCCTCCGTCTCGGCATTGCGCTCGGCCACCCAGTCGAGCGCGGCCTCGCTCTCGACGTCTTCCAGCCACAGGTACGGGTCGTCATCCATCACAACCGAATTGTGCAGGTCCAGGAGGAGGGGCGCGACCACATCGGCCGGTCCCGGAACGTACGGGCGTGGCCGGTGGTGAAGCGCGGCTTCCGCCCTGCGACCGACGATGACGGGAACAGGACATCCGGCCGACCCGGGCGAAGGGGAACGACTGGGGCATACCCGAGGCACCGGTGCCCTCAGCCGGGCCCGCCCGGCGCGGAGCGTCAGAGGTGGAACGGGCCGCTGCGGGCCCCGGCCCGGGGGCTGGACGTCCGCGTATCTGTGCGCCCGCTACCTCCTCTTCGGATCGGCACCGGGAGCGGGCCGCCCGGGCGCGGGTGACCGTCATCGCCGGGGTGGGGCGTCGGCGCGGCGCGACGACTGAACTGGAGAAACGGTATGCGTCGTTCCGCTCCGCTGCCGTACCGGCGGGGTTATCCCGGCGGACTCGTCACGGCCACCTGAGACACCATCAGCAAACTTCGGCAAGCGTTTGCAGTGCACTCCCCCACCCCGCCCGGTGCGCTCGTCCGGCCGGGCCACCGCCGTACCCGTCGGGCTCCGGGCCACATGAACGCGCGTAGACGGCCGAAAGGCGTCCTTGCAGCGACCCACCACCTGCACCCAGGATTCGTCTCGTCGAGATTGGCAGGTCCATGGCGGATATCCCCACCTGGACGTGCCGTTCCCGTCCCTACGGCCCGCCCACCCAGCGAGCCCCCCACTCCCACCGGAGGATGCAGTGAACCTCAAGCGTCTGTCCCCCCTCGGCGGCGTCGCGAACGGCGCACGGCTGATCGCCGTGGCCACCGCGCTCCTGGCTGCCGCAGCGCTTGCCGCACCCACCTCGTCCGCGGCCACCACCGACAGCCGGGCCACCAGCGCCCAGCTCGCCGTCGCCAGCGACGCCGTGCGCGGAGCCGACGTGGCCGGCACCGCCTGGTACACCGACCAGGCGACCGGAAGAATCGTCCTCACCGCCGACTCCACCGTCTCCGCCGCCGAGATAGCCAAGATCAAGAAGGCGGCCGGCGACCGCGCCAGCTCACTGGAGATCAAGCGGACCCCCGGCACGTTCAACAAGCTCATCGCTGGCGGCCAGGCGATCTACGCGGGCGGCGGGCGCTGCTCGCTCGGCTTCAACGTCCGTAGCGGCACCACGTACTACGTCCTGACGGCCGGTCACTGCACGAACATCGGCAGCACCTGGTACACCAACTCGGCCAACACCACGCTGCTCGGCACCCGTACGGGTTCCAGCTTCCCGACCAACGACTACGGCATCATCCGTCACTCCAACGCCTCGGCGGCGGACGGCCGTGTCTACCTGTACAACGGCACCTACCGCGACATCACCGGCGCGGGCAACGCCTCCGTGGGCCAGTCGGTCCAGCGCAGCGGCAGCACGACCGGCCTGCGCAGCGGTACGGTCACGGGTCTCAACGCGACCGTCAACTACGGCAACGGCGACATCGTCTACGGCATGATCCAGACCAACGTCTGCGCCGAGCCGGGCGACAGCGGCGGCTCGCTGTTCTCCGGCAGCACCGCTCTCGGCCTCACCTCGGGCGGCAGCGGCAACTGCTCCAGCGGTGGCACCACGTTCTTCCAGCCGGTGACCGAGGCGCTCAGCGCGTACGGCGTGAGCATCTTCTAGGTACCGCGGAACGAACGGCCCGTCGGACTCCCGGACGGGCGCACGGCAGTGACTTCACGGACACCGTGGGCCGACGATCCTCTCCGGATCGCCGGCCCACGGCCGTGCTCCGGGCCGTGCGGACGCCGGTCGGTCAGTCGCGCGGCAGCAGCGAGCCGAGCGGCCCGAGGTCGAGGTTGAGGTCCTCCGGTCGCACACCGTGCTGCTCGCAGAGTTCCTTCATACGTTCGTCGAGGAGCATGAGCGTCGTCCCGATCTCGTCGGCCTTCTCCTCGCTGAGGTCGCCCTGCTCGACACGGCGGATCGCCTGCCGTTCCATCAGCTGCCGCAGGAGTTCGACCACGGTCAGCACGAGGGTGACGAGGTCGCGCCCCATCTGCTCCCGGTCCAGATCCACTCGCGCGCTCGTCACAGGGGCCCTCCGTCCGACCAGGGCGCGGGAACGCGTTCGTTGACGGACGACAGGAGTGCGTGCAGCGACACCCGTACGAGAGGTACGTCCGCGATCGCGATGACCAGGTCCCCGCTGATGACCACCCCGGTGGCGAGGACACGGTCGAGGAGGTCGACGAGCGGCACTCCGATCGGGCCGCTGAGCGGCTCGGGGTTGTCCCAGGGCACCACGTGACCGGACACGGGCTACACCTCGCCGACGAAGGAGTACGGCACCCACGGGCCGGACAGTTCGATCTCGGCGCCCGTACGGCTCCGCAACACCTCTGTCAGGCGGGCCAGTTCATGTGCTCTGTCCTCAGCCACCAAGTAGGTGGCGTTGAGCACCTGCACGCGGTGATCCCCGGGCAGCTGGGCACTGTGGGTGCGCAGCCGCCGGAACTCCTTGGCGAGCAGCTGAAGCTCGGCGTCGACCGCTTCGGCGGTCCGGGCCGCCTCCTCCTGTCGCCGCTCGCGCCTCTCCTGAAGTCCCCGCTTGCGGTCCAGATAGGCCAGACCCGCTCCGGGGGCCGGACGCGTGCGTTCGGCGGGCGCCGAAGCGGGGGTGACTGAAGGAGCGGCGGAGGTGGGTGCCGTGGAGGTGGGAGCCGTGGAGGCCGGCGCCGTGGGGGCGTACACCTTCACGCCCCACTCGGAGTGGTGCGCGATACGCCGGAGGGCGGCCCCGAAACGCTCCGACTCCCGGGCCAGCGCCTCTCGCGCCCTCTCCTCACCGTGATAAAGCGTGGCCAGCGGCAGCGGGACCGTGGGGCACTGCCCAGCAACCGCGGTCACCACCGCGTGATGAGCGCGCGCATAGCGTTCGAGCTCGCGCTCGTCGGCCAGGCGCGCCTGCCAGGCTTCGTCGGTGAAGTCCGCGGCGCGTACGGACTGCACGACCGCCGTGAGCGGGCCGAAGGGCAGAGCGCGTACGGGCTGCTCGTGCGTGACGCCCGGCAGGCCGGCCACCGTTGCGGGATCGAGAGCGCGGCAGACGGCGAACACGTAGAGAGCGGTGGCTTCCGAAGCCTCGGGCCCGCGCTGGATCATGTGCTTCGTTTCTCCTTGGTCGTTGCGGGCGTCCCGGCCCCGTCAGCCTTGGACTCCAGTTCCTCGAGGCGTCTGCGCAGGTCTGCGTTCTCGTCCTTGAGCACGTCGCGGGCCGCACGCGAACTCAGCGCGGGGTCCGTCTCCCACCAGTCGATGCCGGCCTTCTTCGCCGTGTCCACGGACGCCACGAAGAGGCGGAGACGGATCGTGAGCAACTCGATGTCCAGCAGGTCGATCTTGATGTCACCGGCGATGACGATGCCCTTGTCGAGGACGCGTTCGAGGATGTCGGCGAGATTCGTGGTCTGCGGGCCGGGAACCGGGTGCGCTTCCTGCCGGAAGTCGATATCAGTCACGCCGACGCCCCCTGCCCTTCCGCTGCTTCCTGGAGCGGGGCTCGGGCTCCTCCTCTTCGTCCGGCTCCTCGTCCGGCTCTTCCTCTTCCTCTTCTTCTTCCTCTTCCTCTTCGGGCTCGCCTTCCTCTTCGTCCTCGCCCTCTTCGTCCTCGCCTTCCTCTTCGAGTTCCTCTTCGGGCTCCTCCTCTTCCTCTTCCTCCTCTTCGGGCTCCTCTTCCTCGCCTTCCTCCTCTTCCTCCTCGGCCCAGTCCTCGTCCCCTTCGTCCTCGTCGCCCTGCGACTCCTCGGACTCGGCCGCCTCTTCCTCTTCCATGGCCTCGTCGTGGGACTTGACGACCTCGCCGTCCCTGATCTCGCCGCGCCAGCCGTCGGCCTCTTCCTGGGCGAGGGTGACGTGCCGCTGGAAGTTCTTGAAGTCCAGGCGCATACGCCGCCCTTGGACGCGCCACAGGTTGCCCGTCTTCTCGAAGAAGCCGGAGGGGTAGTACTCGACGACGAGAACGATGCGCGTCAGGTTCGGCGTCAGTTCATGGAAGCTCACAGCGCCGCGCGTCGTTCCCTTGGCCCCTTCGGACGTCCACACGATGCGGTCGTCGGGCACCTGCTCCTGGACCGTCGCCTTGAAGCCGCGCGTCGAAGGGCCGATCTTGACCTTCCAGTCGCTCGTCATTTCGTCGCTCGTCGAGACGTCCTGGACACCCTTGGCGAAGGAGCTGAACTCCTCGTACTGGGTCCAGTGGTCATAGGCAAACCGCAGCGACACTCCCACATCGAGGACCTCGATGATGTTCATGAGCTTTCCGCCGCTCGACTTGCGTTTGCCCTTTCCGCCGCCGCCGCCGAAGGCTTCCTTGGCCTTGCCCACGACGTTGTCCTTGACGTCCTTGACCTTCTGGCCGACGAACGCCTTCAACGGGGACTCGCCTTGCAGGACGCGCGCGCCGACAGCGGGAAGCGACCCGCCGTTCTCGGCGACATCGCCGAGCTGACTGGTCACATCCGTCAGCTTGTCGCCCGCCTTGGACACCAGTCGCTCCGCCTGCGCGCCCAGGTAGCTGGTCAGCTCTCCGCGGAGTCGGTCAATGCCCGACTCCTCTTCCTCGCGGTCATCCGATTCCGTCTTGGCCATGGCCGCCTACCTCCTCCGGTCCGCGCGCTTGGACGCGGCTGTTCGCTTCGACGGCGCCTTCTTCGCAGCCGACTTCTTCGCAGCCGACTTCTTGGCCGGAGCGGTCTTCTTCGCGGCCGTCTTCTTCGCGGGGGCGGACTTCTTGGCCGCGGTCTTCTTCGCCGGGGACTTCTTCGCCGGGGTCGTCTTCTTGGCAGCCGACTTCTTGGCCGGAGCGGACTTCTTGGCCGCTGCCTTCTTCGCAGGTGCTGCCTTCTTCGCTGGTGCCGTCTTCTTGGCGGAGGCCGTCTTCTTGGCGGGAGCGGTCTTCTTCGCCGCCGCCTTCTTGGCCGGAGCGGCCTTCTTCGCGCGCGCACCGGACGGCTTACGGGAAGGGGCCCGGCTCTCGGTCGCACGTGCCGGGCGACGCCGGGGCTTCGCGGGCTCCTCGTCCTCCTCCGGCTCCTCGTCCTCTTCCGGCTCCTCGTCCTCCTCCGGCTCTTCGCCAGGTTCCTCGTCCTCCGGCTCCTCCTCGTCCTCCGGCTCCTCCTCTTCGTCCGGCTCTTCGTCCTCGTCCGGCTCTTCGTCCGGCTCTTCCTCTTCCTCTTCCTCGTCCTCCGGCTCTTCCTCCTCGTCCTCGTATTCCTCCTCGTCCTCCGCGCCTTCGCCCTCGGGCGCGTCCTCGTCCTCGTACTCCTCGTCCTCGTACTCGCCCTCGTCCTCGTCGCCTTCCGACTTCGACTCACCGAGCCGGGCCGTGCGTTCGCCGATGACATCGGCGAGCGAGTTCAGGCTGCGATTGGCAGCGGCCGTCATCGCCTCCCGGCCCGCATCGAGAACTTCACCCTTCAACTGATCCTGCAGAGCAGCGAACTGCGGCATCTCACCGAGCCTGCGCATCCCCTCGGCCGCGAGCTGTCGCGGTTCGAGCCCGAACCGTCTGCCGGCGAGATAGGTCGCGACGGTGATCGCCATACGACCCTTCTTCGTACGGCCGAGCACATAGCCGCCCACCACCGCAGCCGCGAGTGTCACCTTGGTCGTGTCTTCCATAGCCGAGTCACCTTCGTTCGTGCGGTGCAGGGCCGACCCGTGCCGTGTGCAGCCGGTCGAGCAACCGCTCCTCTTCCCGCTCGAATTCCTCCAGGTCGATGTTTCCGTCTTCAAGCTCTTGGTTGAGCGCGGCGAGCTGAGCACGGATGACCCCGGGGTCATGCAATTCGCGCTCGGCCGCGTCGTTGACCTTCTCCGCCACCCAGATCACGCCGCGTACCGGCGCCAGCGGCAGGGTGAGGAGCCCGGTGATCAGCCCCATGTCACACACCCGCCGTCGTAGCGGTCGCGGAGTCGGAGCCGACGAAGCTGTAGCAGGGCAGCGGGCCCGCCAGCCGCAGTTCGGCGTGCTCGCGGTACTTGTCGGCGAGCACGAGCGCCTTGGCACGGAAGGCGTCGCTGTCGCTCCGGTCGAGGAGGAAGGACACGTTGAGCACGCAGCCCTGCACCTCCGGCCCCGCGGAAGCAGATCGCGCCAGGGGGGTGAGTGCGCGAAGTGCCTTTCTGCCCGCTTCGGCCGCCCGGCGGGACAGGGCCGCCGCCACGGCTTCACCCAGGCGCACGCTGGCGTCGTAGGCAGGGCGGCGTCGCACTTCCTCGCGCAGCCGCCTGACGTTCCCGTCCTCGGCCACCAGCGCAGCGAGGGAGCCCTGGGCCGGGAACGCCTTGAGGTTGACCTCGACCCGGCCGTCCAGCTGAGCGAGGGTCGCGAGGTGCGCGGCTTCGGCGCGGCCCAGTTGCGCCCTGATGGTCTCCTCGTCCGGCGCGACCATGCCGAAGCGCATCGGCAGCACCGGGCCGTCGTCGGTGAGGCGCAGCAGCAGGTCCTGGTGCGCCAGGAGATCACGTCGTCGCGCACGCAACTGGGCGGGAGCCTCACTGACCACGGCGGCGACCGCACCGTGTCCGACGGTCCGTACGGCCACGGACGGACCACCCACCCCGCCGACGTCATCGGGCAGCGCTCTGTCGGCATGGATGATCGCGTAGACGTACACACCGTTGGCTGTCACCGGTCACGCCTCCACACGTCGGCGGCGGCTCGCTCCACTGCTGCTGCTGCTGCGAGCGGGAGCACGCCGCTTCTTGGGCCGCTCCTCACGCTCCTCTTCGTCCTCATCGGGCTCGTCGGAGTCCTCCCTGGCGCCGACCGCCTTGCGCACGGTGTCGCCGACCGAATCAGCGGCCCTGCGCACCTTGCGCTTGCCGATGGACTTGGCCGCACTGCCGCTCAGGAGTTCGGGCACGGTCGTGCTGCCCGAGTCACGCTCCAGGTCGAGCCGGTTACATGCCTCGGCGAACCGCAGATACGTGTCCACGCTCGCCACCACGATGCGGGCGTCGATCTTGAGGATCTCGATGCCGACCAGAGACACACGAACGAAGACGTCGATCACCATTCCCCGGTCGAGGATGAGCTCGAGTACGTCGTACAGCGTGCCCGCGCGCGGCGGGCATGGTGCCACTTCGTCCGAATAGGTCGTCGTGGTCATGAGGCGTCCTTCCAGCTGTCGGGCACGCAGGAATCACTCGTCGGCGGCGCCCCGCCGGTAACGGCGGACCCTGCGGTACTCCATGAGTTCGCCGTCCTCGTCGAGTTGCACTTCGTAGGAGGCGAGAAGGCTTGTGGTGTCCGGGATACGCGGCACTTCCAGCACATCGACGACGACGCACCAGCCGTCATCGCTGCGCCGCACGGCTGACACGCCTTCCGTGGGGTGGCCGAGCAAGCCGTCAAGGCTCTCGCAGGCGGCCTGAGCGGCCTGCACGGGCCCGCGCACGGATGAGGCGCGTCGGGAGTGGGTCGCTGTCGAAGTCTGCGTACCGCGCTTGCGACGTTGCTCTGCCATGAATCCAGTCTGATGAACGCAGCGCGGCTCGCATCTTGAGATGGTCCATCGGCGGTGGCGGCCAGTGCGCGTGGCCACGGACTTCACGCCGGTGTGGACGGCCCCTTCGGGGTCATTCCCCGTTGCGACGCCGGTTGTTGCTGTGCAGCCGCAGCGATTCGGCCGTGCGCGTGATGTCCGCGACCTGAGCCGCGAGGCCGGGGTGTCCGGGGCCCAGGTGGCTCTGGGTGTCACTGAGCGGGGCGACCAGCAGCGCCGCGTCGTTCTGGGCCAATGCGTGGGTGAGTCGCGTGAGGGGGGCCCGTGCCGGGGCGGGCAGGTCGGTCAGCGCGGTGATCTGGCCCGCGAGCCGGCGCAGGCCCGCCGCGTTCTCGCGGGCCCAGGCGGCGACGCTGCGGTGGGCCGCCCGGTGGTCCCGTGTGGCCTGTACGCGCTGCTCACCCGTACTGCCCAACGCGCCTGGGCGCAGGCGCAGATACCGGCGCTCCGCCGCCTGGCGGCTCGTGACGCCGAGGGGTCCGGCGAGCTCGGCCCAGCTCGCTCCGCCGGCGCGGGCCTCCTCGATGAGGGCGGGCTCCCAGGCGGCCAGCCGCTGCCTGATCTCGCGGAGCAGGAGCAGCGCCGCCAGAGACTTCTCAGCGTTCGGGGCGGACGCGGCGCCGGTGGGCCGCTGCCCCGCATCCCGGGACTGAGCGTCGGCCACCGCCGCCTCTATGACGCTCAGGGCGTCCATCGCCGCCAGGGCCGTGGAGGCCCCCGACGCGGGCTCGGTCCGTGCCGGATCCCGCATGCGCGGACCCCCTTCCGAGCCGTCATCGATCAGGCGACATCATGTTTGTCATCGCTTCGACGACATGTTACAACGGAGGGAGGTATCACGGCTGGCATCAGCCGTGCGGCGGGGGCGGGCACGTTCTCCCCTCCCATGGTCCGCTCTCCGCCTCCTTCCCTCGACCCGCAGGGAGGTCGAAAGGTGACTCACATGAGCTGGCCGGCGTTCATGGACGCCGTCCGGGAGCGCGGCAGCTACCGCTCGCCGCACGAGGCGGAACGGGCGGCGCGCACCGTCCTCGCGCTGCTCGGCGCCCATCTGGTGGGCGAGGAGCGTGCCGAACTGGCCGCGCGACTGCCCGACACGTTCGCTCTGATCCTCCTGAACCCTCTGCAGGCGGCCGAACCGCTCTCCCCCGAACGATTCGTCCGCGCCACGGCGGCGTGGATCGAGGGAGCGACCGAACAGACCGCCCTCTGGGACGTCGGCGCGGTCCTGAGCGTCGCGGCCGATGCCGCCGGCGAGGACCTCACACGGCGCCTACTGCTGCAGCTGCCCCCTGGGTACGACCTGCTCTTCGGGCACCCCGACCCACCCGCAGCGCCCACGGGTGACGACGCGTAGACGTGGGGGCCGACGATCCGCGCTTCGCCGGCCCCTCCGCGACACACTGAGCGAAGGCCCGGACCGAACCGGGCCCGCGGTGGCTACTGCCCTGGCCGGCCGGCCGACCCCGAATCCCGGCGGTGGCCTGGCAGCATCTCCTGCATCTTCGCCTTGATCCCCTGGCGCAGGACGGCTCCACGGTCGCTGTCGCCCTTGAGGACCGAGAGCGCCGCCGCCTCGATCTGGTCCAGGTCGGCGTGCGGCGGGATCGGAGGCACGGCCGGGTCGGTCCGGAAGTCGATGACGAACGGCCGGTCGGCGGCCAGGGCCCGCTGCCACGCGGCCTCGACCTCGTCCGGCTTCTCCACACGTACCCCGTCCAGGCCGACGGAGCGGGCGAAGTCCGCGTAGCGCACGTCGGGGAGAGCCTGCGAGGGCAGGAACTGCGGTGCGCCGGACATGGCGCGCATCTCCCAGGTGACCTGGTTGAGGTCCCCGTTGTTGAGGACCGCGACGATCAGCCGGGGGTCCTCCCACTCCTGCCAGTACTTGGCGGCGGTGATGAGTTCCGCCATGCCGTTCATCTGCATCGCCCCGTCTCCGACGAGGGCGATGGCAGGCCGGCCCGGGTGGGCGAACTTGGCGCCGATCGCGTACGGCACTCCCGGTCCCATCGTGGCGAGCGTGCCGGAGAGCGAGCCGCGCATCGTGCCGCGCATCCGCAGATGGCGGGCGTACCAGTTGGCGGCGGACCCCGAGTCGGCGGCGATCATGGCGTCGAGCGGCAGCAGGTCGTCGAGGGCGTGCACGACGTATTCCGGGTTGACGGGGTCCGCTTCCACCTCCGCCCGCCGCTGCATGACCTCCCACCACCGGGCGACGTCCTTCTCGATCTGCTTGCGCCAGGCGCCGTGCTTCTTGCGCTTCAGTTGGGGCAGCAGGGCAGCCAGGGTCGCGCGGGCGTCACCGACCAGGTTGACCTCGAAGGGGTAGCGCAGCCCGATCATGAACGGATCGATGTCGATCTGTACGGCGCGCGCCTGGTCGAACTCCGGCAGGAACTGGGAGTACGGGAAGCTGGAGCCGATGACCAACAGGGTGTCGCAGCCCTGCATCAGGTCGTACGAGGGGCGGGTGCCGAGCAGGCCGATGGAGCCGGTCACGTACGGCAGGTCGTCCGGGAGCGCGTCCTTGCCGAGCAGCGCCTTGGCGACGCCGGCGCCCAGGAGTTCCGCGACCACCTCGACCTCGGCGCGCGCACCCCGCGCTCCCTGCCCGATCAGGATCGCGACCTTCTCGCCCGCGTTCAGCACCTCGGCGGCACGCGTGATGTCCTCCTGGGCGGGGACGGGCGCGAAGGTGCTCGAACCGAGGCTGGAGGGCACCATCTTGAACGCGTGGGTCGGCGGCGAGTAGTCCAGCTCCTGTACGTCCGCGGGGATGATCACCGCGGTGACCGTCCGCTTGGCGTACGCGGTGCGCATGGCCCGGTCGATCACGTTCGGCAGCTGCTCGGGGACGGTCACCATCTCGCAGAAGTCGGAGGCGACGTCCTTGTAGAGGCTGAGCAGGTCGACCTCCTGCTGGTAGGAGCCGCCCATGGCACTGCGGTTGGTCTGTCCCACGATCGCGACGACGGGGACGTGGTCGAGCTTCGCGTCGTAGAGGCCGTTCAGCAGATGGATGGCTCCCGGGCCGGAAGTGGCCGCGCAGACCCCGACCCTGCCGGAGAACTTGGCGTAACCGACGGCCTCGAAGGCCGCCATCTCCTCGTGGCGTGCCTGGACGAACTTGGGGTCGTTGTCCGCCCGTCCCCATGCCGCGAGAAGGCCGTTGATGCCGTCACCGGCGTAGGCGAAGACGTGCTCGACGTCCCATTCGCGCAGGCGTTGGAGGACGTAGTCGGAAACCTTGGTCGCCATGGTTCTGCTCCCTATGAGTAGGGCTGTACGCGGAGATCGGTTGACGCCGCGGCCTTCCGGGCCAGGTGTCTCTGCCGCTGGGCCCGGTCCTCGACCATCCGGCGGAAGCCGACGAGCGCGGCGCGTTCACGGGGGTGCACATTGCCGCCGGGGAGATCGGCCAGGGCTTCCATCACCTGCTGCGGCTGCGACTGCCAGCCGCCGACGACGACCCTGAGGCCACGGCACTCGGCCCGCCTGTGCAGGGCGAGGAAGAGCAACAGACCGGCCGAGTCCATGAACGGAACCCCGTACATGTCGAAGACCACCACCGAGGTGCCTGGCGGCACACTGTCCAGGGCGCGCGCGAGAGACGCCTCGGCGGCGGCATCCAGGTCACCCTCGGCGCTGATCAGAACCGAACTGCCTGTCTGCTGAAATGCTGTTCCGAAAGTGACTGTCACACCGATGTCCTCCATCTGCCGAGGTGCGTTCCGTTCGCCATCGGCCCAGATCAGCCACAGAGAATGCCGTACGCGAAGGGGCGCGCCGCCGAGGCGCGCCGACCGGCGGCCGGCGCGGGCCGCCGTCGCCCTTCGCGCGGGCTCTGGCCGCCGTGACCCAGTACGGCGACGCCCCCACGGGCGGGGACGTACGGGGAAGAGCTCATATGTTCTTCGGCCTCCGTACGTCCCGCGCCGCCGGGTCAGGCGAGAGTCGGCCGGTCCCAGTACCTGTGCTTGCCGACCGCCGCCGCGAAGGCCGTGCTGAAGCCGTTGTCGCCTGCCGAGGCCGTGACCACACCGTGGTCGTCGCCCTCCGGGCCGGTCACGGCAGCGGGCAGCAAGTCCGCGAGGGCGGAGGTCGCTCCCCCGTATCCGCCGATGGGCTTGCCGTGGCGGTAGGAGTTACGGACGAACCTGCGGACCGGGTCGTCGGAGAACTGCGCCCCGTCCGGCAGGATGACGGCGTCGTAGAGCACGGCGGCCACGGTGGGCAGCGCGCGGTCGACGGCGAGCGTGCCGCCTCCGGCGGTGCGGACCGTGCCGTCCTGGGGAGCCAGCAGTTCGACGATGGCGCCGTCCGCGGTGAGCGCCTCCTTGACCGCCGTGACCTGTGCGTCGTCCACGCCGTCGGTGACCAACACGGCGATCTGGCGGGTGGCGATCGAACCGTCGCCCTTGTTGTTCTCCATGCTCAGCGCCGGGGAGGGCTCGGGGGTGGGGGTCTGCGACCCCTCGGGCGCGTGCACACCGACGCCTTGCGCGACGGCCTTCGCCAGGTCGGCCGAGACGAGGGCCAGCTGCTCGACCGTCCGGGCGCGTACGTCCTTCGCCGAGACCTTGCCGAGCTCGAAGCGGAACGCGTCGATGATGTGCTGCTGCTCCCAGTCCGTCATGCTGCGCCAGAACAGTGCGGCCTGGAGGTAGTGGTTGTCGAAGCTCGGGCTGCGGCGCCGGATCGTCCGGCCGTCGACCTGCTCGGTGAGATGCCGGTACGCTCCCGCCTCGGTCGAGGCGAGGACCGGGCAGCCCGCGCCGAGCGAGTTCGGCGTGTAGTTGGTCCCGGTGTGGATCTGCTCCTGGTGGAAGCCGTCGCGCTGGTTGTTGCGCACCTCGACGACGGGCCGGTTCACCGGGATATGGGCGAAGTTCGGGCCGCCCAGCCTGAGGAGCTGGGTGTCCAGGTAGGAGAAGTTCCTAGCCTGGAGCAGCGGGTCGTTGGTGAAGTCGATGCCGGGCACCACGTTGGCGGTGTGGAAGGCCACCTGTTCCGTTTCCGCGAAGAAGTTGTCCGGGTTGCGGTTGAGGACCATCCGGCCGATGGGGCGGACCGGGACCAGTTCCTCGGGCACGATCTTCGTGGCGTCGAGCAGGTCGAAGTCGAACGAGTGCTCGTCCTCTTCCGGGATGAGCTGCACGCCCAGTTCCCATTCCGGGTACACACCGGCCTCGATGGTGTCCCACAGATCGCGCCGGTTGAAGTCCGGGTCGCGGCCCTGGATCTCCTGTGCCTCGTCCCAGACGAGCGAGTGGACGCCCAGCTTGGGCTTCCAGTGGAACTTCACGAAGGTTCCGCGCCCGTCCGCCGTCACGAAGCGGAACGTGTGGACTCCGAAGCCCTGCATCATCCGGTAGCTGCGCGGGATCGCCCGGTCCGACATCAGCCACATGATCGTGTGCAGAGTCTCGGGCTGGAGGGAGACGAAGTCCCAGAGCGTGTCGTGCGCGGACGCCCCGGTGGGGATCTCGTTGTGCGGTTCGGGCTTCACCGCGTGCACGAAGTCCGGGAACTTGATGCCGTCCTGGATGAAGAAGACCGGGAAGTTGTTCCCCACCAGGTCGTAGTTGCCTTCGGATGTGTAGAACTTCGTGGCGAACCCACGTACGTCTCGGACCGTGTCGGCCGAGCCGCGCGGGCCCTGCACCGTGGAGAACCGCACGAAGACGGGGGTACGTACGGACGGGTCCTGCAGGAAGGCGGCCCGGGTGAACTCGGCGCAGGATTCGTACGGTTGGAAGAAGCCGTAGGCCCCAGCACCGCGAGCGTGAACCACGCGCTCGGGAATCCGCTCGTGGTCGAACCGGGTGATCTTCTCCCGGAAGTGGAAGTCCTCCAGCAGTGTGGGACCACGGTCCCCGACCGTCAGCGAGTCGTCCGTGTGCTCGACGGCCACACCCTGGTCGGTGGTGAGCGGCCCGTCCGCCGGGTCGGGCGCACGGACGCTGTCCAGCTGCTTCTTCTTCTCGTCAGTCATTCAGCTCTCCTGGTGGCGGTTCGTATGCCTCGGCTGCCTCGGCACGGGCCGCGCGCTCGGCGCGCCGCCCTGCTGGGTATCCGGCTCGGGGCGTGGCAAACACCGGGTCATCCGGATGGGCTCACGTGGGCTCGCGCCGGCCCGGTGGGACGGCCCTGTTCCGGTCCCGTGGGAGTCGTACGGGTTCAGTCGTTCGGAATTCAGTCGTCAGCGGTTCAGTCGTATGCGTGCAATGGCTCGGGGGCGTGCGTCGGGTCAATGGCCGGGGGTGCCTCGGGTCGCTCTCGCTTCCGATTCCACCCGCCGGGCAGCGACGTCCAGACGCCGTCCCTCTTCCCTGCGGCGTTCGTCGTCCAGTGCGGCGCCCTCCGCCTTGAGCTTGGCGGCTTTCGCTTTCCGGGCCATGGCCCGGACGAGGTCCGCGTGCCTTCCCATGTCTCTCCCTCGGCCTGTGCCGTGTCACGTATCGGCGCCGGGTGCCTTCCTCTGCGCGACCGGGTTCCCCCGATGCGCGGCTTCAATCGGGATACGTGGCTCACGGGGCGGCCACGTTTGTACCGGGCTGTCTGGGTACCCCGTACAACAGGCCGCCGACGTACGCGGCGGCGGAGGCGCTGACGGTTGGGAAGACAGCCTCAGCGCCGTCCCCCTCGCTCAAGGCGTACGACGAGTACGGTCAGCCCGGCCGCCCGTCCACGCGAGGGACGTCCTGGACGTGACTGCGACGGGCCAGGACACGCATGACCGCGCCGAGGATGTCATGGGCCGGATCGGCCTCCGCTGCCGTCTCCTCGGGCCTGGTCACCGCACTGGGGACCAGAATGCCCTCCGCGCCGGCCGCCCTGGCCGCGAGCACATCCGCCGCGATGTCGCCGATCACGACGCAGTCGGCCGGCCGCACGCCGAGGCGCCGGGCCGCGTCGGTGACGAGTCCGGGGCGCGGCTTGCGGCAGGGGCATCCGGTGTCCGGGTGGTGGGGACAGTAGACCCAGACGTCGAACGGCCCGATCAGTTCGTCGACGCGGAGGTTGACCCGGCGCACGTCGTCATGGGTGAGCAGCCCGCGCCCGATGCCGGACTGGTTGCTGACGACGCCTGTCGCCATGCCGGCCTCACGTACGAGGCGTACGGCCTCGGCGGCGCCCGGGACCGGGCGGACCCGTTCCGGGTCGCCGTTGTAGGGCACGTCATGGACGAGCGTGCCGTCACGGTCGAAGAGCACCGCCACGGGCCGGAGCCCTAGGGGGCTGCCGGTCGACGGCCGGTGCCTGGGCGCTGTCATGGGCGGCCTCCCGGGGGCATCCACCCTCCCCGTCCAGCCGGCGTTCGTAGAGCTGCGGGCCGAGGAATCGGGTTCTCACACATCGATCCTGCCGGTCGGTCACTCCGCCGCATCTCCGGAGCTGCCGTTGGAATGAATCTGCAATGGACCGAGTCGGGGCGCACGGCCCCTTTCTCCCGTCGCGACGGGACGTCGGGCCGGTGACGCCTATGTATGGCTTCGGAATTCGGGGGAACCCAGGGAATCGCGATCACCATGGATACGCAGCGTCGAGAAAGGTGACAGTTGATGACTGAGAATGACGTGAGCAAGCGGAACGTACTCGCCATCGTCACCAATTACGGTGTCGAGCAGGACGAACTCGTGGTCCCCGTCGAGCACCTGCGCGGCTGGGGCGCCCAGGTCGATGTCGCCGCCCTGTCGATGGACGACGTGGAGACACTCGTCGGCGACAAGAATCCGGGAAAGGCCGTCCGGCCCGACCTGACGCTGGCCGACGTGGACCCGGCACGCTATGACCTGCTGCTCGTGCCCGGCGGGACCCTGAACGCCGACACCCTGCGGCTCCAGGGCCCCACCACCGAGATCGTCCGCGCCTTCACGGAGTCCGGCCGCCCCGTCGCGGCGATCTGCCACGGACCATGGGCTCTTGTCGAAGCGGGCGTCGTCCGGGGAAAGCGGCTCACCTCCTACGCCTCGCTGCGGACCGACATCCGCAACGCGGGAGGCGACTGGACCGACGAGGCCGTCGTCACCGACGACACGGGCGGCTGGAACCTCATCACCTCCCGCAACCCGGGCGACCTGGAACCCTTCGTACGGGAAATCGACGAGGCGCTCGCCGCATAGCACTGAGGGCGCGTCCTGACCCGAACGGCGTAGCGTGCGGCGTGAGCTCGGGGGTCGACCACAGCGGTTCCGACGGCGAAGGGCCCCGGACCGGCCCTGACCCCTCGGGAGGATCTCCGTGGATCTCACGATCCAGCAGCTGCGCTACTTCGTCGCCGTGGCGGAGGAGCTGCACTTCGCCCGCGCGGCGGAACGGCTGCGCATCGCGGCCCCCTCCCTGAGCCAGCAGATCGCCGCGCTGGAGCGGCGCCTCGGCGCGCCCCTCTTCCGGCGGAGCCCGCGGCAGGTCACGCTCACCGGGCCCGGGGCCGAACTGCTGCCACTGGCCCGTCGCTCCATCGCGGCCCTCGACGAGGTGGTGAGCTGGGCCGAGGAGCGACGAGCCGCCGGAGCCCCGGTGCGCGTGGGGCTGGTGGTGGGCGGGCGTATCACCTCGGCCATCCTCCAGGAGGCCGCAGGGGCGCTGCCCGACGCGAGGTGGACGATCCGGCGGCTGCGATTCGCGGACTCCCTGCACGCGCTGCGGACGGACCTGGTCGATCTGGCCTTCGCTCCCGGCCTGGCGGCCCCGCCCGACCCCGGAATCCATGCCGTGCCCCTGTGGGCCGAGGAAAGAGTCCTGGTCCTGAGCACCGCCCATCCACTGGCGGGTCGTGACAGCGTCACGGTGAAGGAGATCGCGCAGGAGCGATTCGTCGCCACCGCGGGGGACGACGCCCTGACGCGCTGGCTGGACCTTCCGCGCAGCGACGGGTTCGTGCCCGATGTCGCGTACGTCGCCGACACCTTCGAGGAAGTCCTCGACTTCTGCGCGGCCGGTCTCGGGGTCAACATCGCGGGAGCGTCCGCGACAGCGGATTCCAGCCGGTCCGGTATCGCCTTCGTACCGGTGCGCGGTCTGCGGGACGCCACGATCTATCTGCTGCGCTCAAGCAGGGCCCCCGCTCCGGCGATCCGGGCATTCGAGCAGCTCGCCGTGCGGGTCGCCCGTCGTGAATCGCGGCGAGCCGGCTCCGAGTGACCGCCGGGCCACCGCGCTGACCTGCGATCTTAGGCTCAGCCTTATAAGGCTTGGGCCAACGCGTCGTGGATTCGGCCCAGGCCCCTCAGCAGACTCGATCGTATTCACCACCGCCCTACGGAGGCACCCGTGACATTCGATCAGGTCCGCAGTAAGCAGCAGCCGTCGTGGCAGGGGGTGCTTCCGGGCGAGCCCGCCCCCTTCTTCCTGGAGGACGGTGACGGCGAACGCGCCACGTTGTTCGACAGCATCGTGACCGTCCTGCTGTCGGCGGACGAAACGCAGGGGCAGTTCGGTGTCTTCACCACGCGCCAGCCCAAGGGGGATTTGATCGTCGCGCACTCCCACGAGGATGTGCACGAGATCTTCTACGTGGTCGAGGGCTCCGCCCGCGTCTTCCTCGAACACCCCGACGGCCGTCAGGAGAGCAGGCTGCTGGGCCCGGGCGACTTCGGCTACGTACCCGCCGGGATCGTGCACTCGTACCGTACCGAGAGCGAGTACAACAAGGTCCTCGGCGTCTCCACCGGGGGGTTCGAACGCTTCTTCCAGGCGTTGGGCACGCTGACCGAGGAACGCGATCTGCCCATCAGCCGGCCCTACGTGCCTTCTCCGGACCGGATGCGGCAGGCGTTCACCCAGTACAGGAACGTCCCCGCCCCGGGGCAGCGGTGGGACGGCGCATGAGCACGCACCCGGTTCCGAATGATCCCGCCGCCGTGGCACAGCGCCGCCGCAACGCCGAGTTGATGAACGCGTACGTCGAGGGCCTGGCCGCCACCTCCCCACCGGGCCCCACCGCACCCGAAGCGGCGGTGCGCGTCTGCCGTGACCTGGTCTTCTCCCGCCCCGCCACGGGCGGTGAACTGCGCCTGGACCTGTATCTGCCCCAGGACGCCGTCGGGCCGCGGCCCGTCGTCATCTGGCTGCCGGGCGGGGGCTGGCAGCGGGCCGCCCGCGGCATGGGCCCGCATCTGGGACGGCTGTTCGCGCAGCGGGGCTATGCCATGGCCGACGTCGAGTACCGGTCGAGCCGGACGGCGATCTGGCCGGCGCAACTGCACGACGTCAAGGCGGCTGTGCGCTGTCTGCGGTCCGTCGCTGACACGTACGGCCTGGACGCGGACCGCGTCGGAGTGTGGGGCAGCTCCTCCGGCGGGCACCTGGCCGCGCTGCTCGGCACGACCGGCGGCGCCCCGGAGTGGGAAGGCGAGGGAGGGCACCCGGGCTGGTCGAGCGAGGTCCAGGCCGTCGTCGAGGGCTATGGCCCCACCTCGCTCTCCCATCTGGACAGCGACCGGCTTCCGGGCGGGGTGCTCAACGACATCGACCCCACGTCCCCGCCCTGGGGACTGCTCGACGGGCCGACCACTGTGCGTCCCGGACGCGCGGCCGAGGCGAGCCCGGTCACCCACGTGGCCGGGGGAACACCGCCGTTCCTGCTGTTGCACGGCGACGCCGATCTGCTCGTCGGCCCGGCGCAGAGCCGACGGCTGTTCGAGGCGCTGGCCGAGGCGGGCGGCGAGGCGACCCTGGTCCTGGTCCACGGCGCCGACCACGGCTTCTTCAACACCGGCGCGCTCGAACAGTCACCGCCTCTGCGCACGACCGTCCACACGACCCGGTACGGCGGTCCGACCGCGGGCGAGGCGGGAGTCCTGACGTCAGGCCTGATCGAGCGCTTCTTCGACCAGCATCTGCGCAGGAGCTTCTTCGGCTGAGCCGTGCGGCCGGGACGAGAGGAGCACGGACGACCGGTAGCCGATCCGGGGCCGTCCCCGGATAGCCCAACCGGGGCCCGGGTCCGAACGGACGGCATGTCGCGGGCCCGCCCGGCAGAGCGCCACTTACTGTCTCCCGCACGGCCCAAGGGCCGCGGGCGGCGTGACGGAGGCTCTGCCGCGCGGGCCCCTTCGGCAGCAGGTGACCGGTTCCCCGGCCGCGGCAGCTGTTGCCCCCCGCCCGCAGGCCCCGGAGGATTCACAGAGTGCCCGAAGTCACCGACCCCTTGCTGAATCTCGTCCGGCGGCACAACGAGCCGGTGGTCGTGCAGACGGTCAGGTCCACCGTGGCCGCCGTGATCTCCTACGTCGTCGCCCTGATGCTGAGCAGCGAACCGGCGCCGCTCACCGCGCCCCTGACCGCGCTGCTCGTCGTCCAGGTCACCCTCTACTCCACCCTCACCACGAGCATGCGCAGGGTGAACGCGGTGGTGGCCGGCGTGGTCATCGCCATCGGCTTCAGCTCTCTGGTGGGGCTGAGCTGGTGGAGCCTTGGACTGATCATCCTCGCGTCCCTGGTGCTCGGGCGCTTCGTCCGTGCCGGTGAGTTCGTACCCGAAGTGGCGATCAGCGCGATGCTGGTGCTGGGCGTGACGCGTGTGGCCGCGACGGCCTGGGACCGGGTGCTCGAAACGCTGATCGGCGCGGTCGTCGGGCTGCTGTTCAACGTCCTGTTCGCGCCACCGGTATGGGTGCAGCCGGCCAGCGAGGCCATCGAGCACCTCGCGGGCCGCATGCGGCGGCTGCTGCTCTGCCTCAGCGACGAGGTGGTCGGCCACACCACCGTGGCGGTGGCCGCCGACCGCTTGCACGAGGCGCGGCGGCTGGACCACGACATCGTCCAGGTGGACGCGTCACTGCGGCAGGCCGAGGACAGTCTCCGGCTCAACCCCCGCGTCAAGGAGGGCATGCTCTTCCGGGTCGTCCTGCGGACCGGGCTGGACACCCTGGAGATCTGCGCGGTGGTGCTCCGCACGGTGTGCCGCACCCTGACCGACCTCGCCAAGGCGCGGACGGACGAGCCGCTCTTCCAGCCCGAGACCGCTGCCGCCCTGCACAAGCTCCTCTCGCATATGGCCCGTGCGGTGGAGAGCTTCGCCGAACTCATCACCACGCAGGTCAGCGTCAACGCCGACGCGGCGGAGGACCGGCTGCTCAAAGAGCTGGCCGCCAGCCGCGAGAGCCGCGAGGTCGCCGCTTTCCTGCTGCTCGGCGGCGTACAGCAGCACCCGCGCCAGTGGCAGTTGCACGGAGCGCTGCTGGCGGAGGTCGACCGGATTCTGGACGAACTGGACGTGGAGAAGCGCTCCCAGCGGCTGGTGGAGGAACTGGACCGCCAGTCCCGTGAACAACGGGAGAAATACCCGCTGGTGGACAAACTCCGGGGCCGGCTGCGCCTCGGCCGCTCGCGTCCCGCCGATGAGGACCTGGCCGACGCGTCCGAGGGGCTCGACCGCGAGTAGCAAGGCATGGAGACGCGGCGGCAGCCCCGTGGAGAGATCCCACGCATTTTGTTACCGGGGGTAGGCCCACGCGCCCGTCGTGTTGTACCTTCCGCCTAACAGCTTGCTAGACGCGGTGTCTAACAAGCGTGGATGGCGCGTGGCGGCCATCGGTCCCATCGGCGGGCACGCGATGGGGACGACGAGGCGGCCGGCGTCGGGTCGACCTCTCGATTCAAGGAGCCGCAGCATGGCAAGCAGCACACTTCGGCCGGAGGAACAGGACCGGCTCCAGGAGCAGGACGTCGCACGGCGGCTGCTCGACTCGTCCGCGAAGCTGTCGTACGACCCGGCCACCGAGGTGGACTGGGACTCCCCGCTGGACAAGGACTTCCACGGTGCGAGCCCCGAGTGGAGCACGCTCTACGGAACGGCCTACTGGCAGGAGCTGAGCGACGCCCAGCGCAAGGAACTGACCCGCCAGGAGGCCGCGTCGGTGGCCAGCACCGGCATCTGGTTCGAGATGATCCTGCAGCAGATGGTGCTGCGCGACATCTACACCAAGGACCCGACCGACGCCGAATTCCAGTGGGCGCTCACGGAGATAGCCGACGAGTGCCGGCACTCGATCATGTTCGCCCGGGGCGCCGCCAAACTGGGAGCCCCCGCCTACAAGCCCCGCCGGGGAGTCGTCGAACTCGGCAGGGCCTTCAAGACCCTTGCCTTCGGCGAGGCCGCGTACGCCGCGATCCTCGTCGCCGAGGAGGTCCTCGACGTCATGCAGCGCGACTGGATGCGCGACGAGCGGGTCGTACCGTTCGTCCGCACGATCAACAACATCCATGTCGTCGAGGAATCCCGGCACATGAAGTTCGCTCGCGACGAGACCCGCAAGCGGCTCCGCCACGCGGGCCCGCTGCGTCGGCAGCTGAACGCCCTCGTGATCGCGATCGCCTCCTACTTCATCGTCACCAGCATGGTGAACCGGGACGTCTACGCGAACGCCGGCCTCGACACGCAGCGCGCCCTCACCGAGGCGGCGGCGAACGAGCACCACAGGTCCCTGATGCGTTCCAGCTGTGCGGGCCTCATGGAGTTCCTGTCCTCGGCACGTCTCCTCACCCGGCCGGCGCTGTTCTTCTACAAGCGCGCCAACCTCATCTGACCCGAGATCTGACCCGAGCCGATCGCCCGACCGGAGCCGAGCCGACGCCATGACCTACGCCATCACCCAGACCTGCTGCAGCGACGCCACCTGTATCGCCGTGTGTCCGGTCAACTGCATCCATCCCACCCCGCAGGAGCGGGAGTTCGGCAGCACGGAGATGCTCTACATCGATCCGAAGACGTGCATCGACTGCGGTGCCTGCGCCGACGCCTGCCCGGTCGACGCGATCTTCCCGGTGGACAGCCTCCCCGCGGCGCAGCAGGAGTACGCCGCCATCAACGCGGACTACTTCGCGGACGCCGAGCCCGAACCGGCCGGCGCGGGGCCGAACTTCCACGCCTGGGGCGAGCCGTCCTTCGAGCGCGGTGTGCCGTCCGACTTCGCTCCGATCCGGGTCGCGATCGTCGGCACCGGCCCGGCCGGCATGTACGCCGCCGAGGACCTGCTGCTGCACACCAATGCCGAAGTGACCCTCATCGACCGGCTGCCGGTGGCCGGTGGCCTCATCCGGTACGGCGTCGCACCGGACCATCCGGCGACGAAGAAGGTCGGTGAGACCTTCGCCCGCTTCCACGACCACCCACGGGCGCGGATGGTCCTGGGTGTCGAGGTGGGCAAGGACGTCACCACTCAGGAGCTCGCCGCGCACCACGACGCGGTCATCTACGCGGTGGGTGCCTCCGCGGACCGGCGCCTCGGCGTCGGGGGCGAGGACCTGCGGGGTTCCATCGCGGCCACCACGTTCGTTGCCTGGTACAACGCTCACCCCGAGGTCGCCGCGGACGCCGTCGACCTCTCCGGCGAGCGCGTGGTCGTGGTGGGAAACGGCAATGTCGCGGTCGATGTCGCCCGCATCCTCGCCACGGACCCCGAAACGCTGGCCGGCACCGACATCGCCGACCACGCGCTCGCGGCCCTGCGGGCATCGAAGGTGCGCGAGGTGGTCCTGCTCGGCCGCCGAGGCCCCGAGGACGCCGCGTACACCGCCTCCGAACTGCTGGCCCTCAAGCACCTCGCCGGTGTGGAACTCGTCGTCGACGACCACGATCCGCGGACCGGCGCGACGATCGACGGCGCCGCGCCGAAGGAGAAGGCCGCTCTGCTGCGGAACGTGGCCCGGAGGACGGTCGACTGGTCCCTCGCCCCGGCCGACGGACGCCGCATCGTCCTGCGTTTCCACTCCTCGACCGTGGAGGTGCTCGGGACGGACACCGTCCGGGCCGCTCGGGTGACGGGGACCTCAGGCGACCTGGAGATACCGGCGGGCATGCTCCTGCGGGCCGTCGGCTATCGCGGGGTGCCCGTGACCGGCCTGCCCTTCGACGAGGCGACGGCCACCGTTCCGCACCAGGGCGGCCGCGTGACGGGGCAGCCCGGAACGTACGTCGTCGGCTGGATCAAGCGCGGGCCGTCCGGCGGCATCGGCGCCAACCGCACCTGCGCGGCGGAGACCGTCAGCACACTCCTCGCCGACGCCGTCGCCGGCGCCCTGCCCGCACCGGCCCGGACGGCCACCGCCTTCCGGCGCCTCGTCCGGAGCCGCAACCGCCGGCTGGTCGACGCCCGCGGTCTGGCGGCCATCGACCGGGCCGAGCTATCGCGCGGCCGGGGCCAGGGCCGGACACGCGCCAAACTCGGCACCGTGCCCGAACTGGTGGCGGCGGCGAAGGGCAGCCGCTGGGGACTGCCGCGCTGAGGCCGAGGCCGCCCGTGCGCGGAGGACTTCCGCGCACGGGCGGTGCCCCGCGAGGGCGGCGGGGCGCGGGAACGCCGTCCGGTCGTCGGGGCGTGCGGCCCTGAGGCCCTAGACTCGGCGGATGGCGAAGTACTTCGACGTGCACCCCGAGAATCCTCAGCGGCGCACCATCAGCAGCGTGGCCGACAGCATCCGTTCCGGCGCGCTCGTCGCGTATCCGACGGATTCCTGTTACGCGCTGGGGTGCCAGCTGGGAAGCCGTGACGGCATCGGCCGCATCCGGTCGATCCGCGGCCTCGACGACCGGCACCACTTCACTCTCGTCTGCGAGAACTTCGCCCAGCTGGGCCAGTTCGTGCAGGTCGACAACGACGTGTTCCGGGCCATCAAGGCGGCGACACCCGGCAGTTACACCTTCATCCTCCCGGCTACGAAGGAGGTGCCGCGCCAGCTGATGCATCCGAAGAAGAAGACGGTCGGCGTGCGCATCCCCGACCACGCCGTCGTGCAGGCGCTGCTCGCGGAACTCGGTGAGCCGATCCTGTCCAGCACCCTGCTCCTGCCGGACGAGGAGGAGCCGCTGACGCAGGGCTGGGAGATCAAGGAACGCCTCGACCACGTGGTGGACGTCGTGGTCGACTCGGGTGACTGCGGCACCGAGCCGACCACGGTCATCGACTTCTCCGGCGGCGAGCCGGAGATCGTACGCCGTGGGGCGGGCGACCCCTCGCGGTTCGAGTAGTCACGACCGGCGGGGCGCCTCAGCTCCGCAGGTGCCCCAGTACGGTCCGTACCGCGCGCTCCACCGCCGCGCGCGCCTCGTCGGTGTGGTCGATCGCCTCGAACGAGTGGTGCCCCGAGGGCACGTCGACCACGTCGACGTCCGCTCCGCACTCCTTGGCGGCGGTCAGGAACTCCTCGACCGTCGCCATGATCTCCGGTTGTTCGAGACCGACCCGGGTCAGCACGATCGGCAGCCGTCCCGCGCCGCGCACCGCCTCCACGGGCCGGAACCGGGGATCGACACGTGTCCAGTTGGGCAGCGGCGCGAGCACGGGGTAGGTCGCCGCCACACACCTCAGCCACGGCGGGGGCTCCGCGAGCGGGTCCGCGGAGAGCAGGCCGCCGCCGGAGAAGTACCAGAGCGCCACGCGGTCCCCGTCGACACGCGGGTCGGCGCGTACGAGCTCGACCGCGTCGGCGACGTCCTGGGCCGCCCGCCCGTAGTCGGCGAAGTCGTGGAGCCGGTGGTCGAGCGTCACTCCCACGCCGCCCAGATGCGCCACGTACTGGCCGTAGCCGGCGATGGTCGGCCAGTCCCGCGGGGTCGGCCGCACGGCGGCGGGCAGTGGGCCGCCGTGCACGAACACCACGGCGGGGCGCGGGCCTTCGCCCCCGGGCAGGTGGAGGTCGACCCGGCCAACCCGCTCGCGCGGCCGCTCCGGTACGTCCAGGAGGAAGGGGCGCATATGGACGGGCTGCTCCTTCACCGTCGCGGGCAGCCGGTGGCCTTCTCCCGCGGCGGCCCGGACCAGCACCGCGGCGAGTTCGCCGGGGACGGAGAGCATCGGCCAGTGTCCGGTGGCGAGTTCGAAGAACGTCACGCGGGGGTCGATGAGCGCCTGGAAGCGGGGGTCCCCGAAACCCACCGCGGACTCGACCAGTTGGATGCTCGACCCGTTGGCGGTGCACAGGACACCGGTCAGCGGCACCTCCGCGACCGCCGCGGACAACGCGAGCGGCTGGGTGAGGGTGCCCGCCGGCTGCGGTGCGGCGTGGCGGGCCAGCCTCGCCAGTCCTTCCGCGCCGAGACCCTCGACGCTCCCCCAGCGCTGCCACGCGTCGAGCGGCGGGGGCATGATCAGTCCGTCGTCCCCGGCCGGTCCGGAGGGGCCCAGCAGCCGGTCCCTGACGGCCTGGTCGGGTACGAGGCCCAGGGCCGGGTCGCCGTCCTGGGGCAGGCCCCCGTCGATGTTGACGATCCGGGCGACGCGGTCCGGGCGCCGGCCGGCGGCGCCGAGCACCGGGTACAGGCCGTAGGCGTGGCCGACGAGCACCACCTCCGGCACGTCCAGCTGGTCGATCAGGCTCACGACATCCTGGATGTGCGTCTCCAGGTCCGTGCCGGGCTCCGCCGGAGGGCCGGTCTCTCCCATGCCGGTGAGCGTCACCGGATAGGCGTCTGCGCCCGACTCCCGTAGCCCCGCGGCCACGTCGTGCCAGACCCAGCCGCCGGTGAAAGTGCCGGACACCAGGATGAATGCCGTCATGTACGTCTCCTCGCAGGTGGGGTCCGCGGGGCCCCTGCCCCAGGGGCCGCCCGCCGTCGCCGGTACCGTAGTAACTCCCCCTGAGGGAGGTACAAGCGTTGGCGCCTGACGGCATGTGGAGCATCGGAGAGCTCGCCGAGCACGCGGGCGTATCCGTCAAGACCGTCCGCTTCTACTCGGACCGGGGGCTGCTGCCGGAGGCCACCCGCAGCACGGGCGGCCATCGCAGGTACGGCCCCGGGGCCGTCGACCGGCTGCGTCTCATCCGTTCCCTGCGCACGCTCGACCTGCCCGTGCCGGACGTGGGCCGGGTTCTCGACGAGGAGGACGCGCTGGAGGACGTCATCGCGGGCCGGCTGAAGGAGCTCGGTTCCCGGCTCGCCGCCCTGCGCTGGCGTGAGGCCGCACTCCAACTGCTCCAGGACTGCACCCCGCACGAACGCGCGGAACGGCTCGCGCTGATCGGCGTCGTACAGCTCCCGCCCGACACCACCCTGCTTGCGCGCTTCTGGCGGCACTGGCTGCCGCCTCGGCTTCCCGCACCGCTGGTCTCAGCGGTCGTCGACCAGGCGATCCCGCAGCCACCCGCCGATCCGACCCCGGCCCAGGTGCTGTCCTTCGCCCGGCTGTTCGCCTTCGTCTCCGGCGTGCACGTCGCCGCCGCGCACTGCCAGCCGGAAGCGCACCGGGCCGACAAGGGCTACCGTCCGGCCGTGCTCTACGAAGGTCTCCGTGAGGCGTACGCCCTGGCGTCACCGGAGCTCCGGGCCCGGCGGCCGGGGTGCGAGGGTGAGGCACTCGACTGCTTCGTCTCCGCCTACGCCCGCTCCTACGGCGCGCGCGACACTCGCGGCTTCCGGCGCCGGCTCGCCGGGGTGCTCGCGGAGGATCCCCGTATCGACCGCTACTGGCAGCTCGTCGCCGAGCTGGCGGGGCCGTCGCAGCCGACGGCGGGCGCCGCCCACGACTGGCTCCTGGACGCCCTGGACGTTCAGACGGGGCGGGCCGGCAGGACGCCCTCGATGTCGAAGGACACCTGGTCCACGTAGCACCACCACCAGCCCTCGCCCGTCTCGAAGGAGCGGATGAGCGGGTGGCCGCTGGCGGTGAAGTGGGCGGTGGCGTGCTTGTTCTTCGAGGAGTCGCAGCATCCGACGTGTCCGCAGCTCTGGCACTCCCGCAGGTGCACCCAGGTGTCGCCCCGCGCCACGCACTCCGGGCAGGAGTCCTGGCTGTCGGGGGTCACGGGCCGTACGTCGTCGAGGTGCCCGCAGATCTGGGACGTCCGGTCACCCTTCATCGCCCGTCCTCCTTCGCGTCGCCCGCGCGGCGGTCACACGGCCGGGCACGGAGCGGCACCCGGCACACCGACAACCCTCCCACCCGGCCACCGCATGTCAAACGGAACCGGAGCCCACCCGTCGGGCGCTGGATTCCCCGGCGCCGGCAGGCCCGGCACGGCGCGGGCCCGGCAGCCGGACTCCGTCCGGCGCGGTCCGGTCGCGGCGGACGAGCAGGGTGCCGATCACGCAGGCGACAGCCGCGAGGACGAAGCCGTAGGGCGGGGTGCTCCCCGTGGGATGTGTCTCGTACACGAGGGCCGCCGACAGTACGGTCACGACGGTGCGGGCGCGGCCGTGCGAGGCGGTGGCGGCGACGACCGCTGTCCCCCACAGCAGGTACCAGGGCTGCACCATCGGCGAGAGAGCGACGAGGGCGAGCAGCGCGAGCCCGAGGGCGGGCACCGGTTCCACACGTCCGCGATGGGCGCGCCAGGCCAGGTGGAGGATCAGTGCGACCGCTGCCGCGAGCCCCAGCGTCTGGACGACGGACTTGGCCGTGGCCGGGTCGGTGCCGAGGGTCAGGTGCAACAGGTGGCCCAGGCCGAGCCCGATGTCGCTGGTCGCCGACAGGGCGGTGTGGATGGTACTCGCGACGCTCTGCGTGTGCAGCCACCCGAAGCCGGTTCCGGCGAGGAGGGTGGCCGCCACGGCGACCGCCGCCGCGACCAGACCGGGCCCCAGCAGGCCCTTCGCCAGCCGACGGGCGTACGGGCCGGTGGCGGCTCCGGCCACGAGGACGCCGATGAACAGCAGCGCGACGGCCGCCGGGGACTTGACCATCATGGCGAGCCCGACGAGCACACTGCCCGTGACCCAGCGGCCCCGCACGGCGAGGACCACGCCCGCCAGCATGAGCCCGATCATCAGCCCGTCGTTGTGCATGCCGCCGATGACATGCATGAGCAGCAGCGGATTGAGCGCCCCGAGCCAGAGAGCGGCGCTCTCGCTCCTGCCGTGCTCGCGCGCGAGGTGCCGCAGCCCCCACACGATCAGCACGAGCGCGCCCACGGCGATGAGCCGCATGCCCAGCACGGCGGGCACGATCGTCCCGCCCGTCAGCCAGGTCACGGCGCGGGCGAGCACGAGGAAGAAGGGGCCGTACGGTGCGGGGGTGTCCGTCCAGTGCCCGCCGACGCTCGCGGCGGCGTCGCCGCCGAGCCCGCCGGGGTCGAGCACCGAGGGCCCCACGACGTACACGTCGTGCCCTTCGATGACCATGGCGCCCTGGGCGATGTAGCTGTACACGTCGGCGCTGTAGAGCGGCGGTGCCAGCAGCATCGGCGCCGTCCACCAGACGAGGGTGACGAGCGACTCGCGTACCGAGGCGCCCGCCCGGCCGTACTGCCACCAGGCGACGACGAGAAGGGTCAGTCCGGCGTACGCGAGGACGGCGGCGGACGTGGTCAGCGCGGACCCGTGCGGTACCCACAGTCCCCAGGGGTCGCGGGCCGGCAGTTTTCCGGCGGCCCAGCCGCCCATGACGGCCGCGACGGAGCCGGCCGTGCCGAGCCGACGGTATGCGACAGCGCTCATAGCCCACATGACCGGTCAACCTATCGAACGGGTGAACGGGTTCCCAGTCAGGGCCGTTCGGCCGGGTAGTCGGTGGTCAGGCGGCGGGTGTGGCCGGGATCACCGGAAGGCGACCGGCGCCCGGAGGTCGCTGAAGTCGATCGCGCGTTCCGCGTCGCGGAGTGCCTCTTCGGCCACCCTGCGGACCTCGGCCAGTACGTCCCCTTGCTCCTGCACGAGACTGGCGTAGATCGGTGCCTCGGACCTGTCTGCGGAACTCATGTCGAACTTCTCCGTGTATCAGTTGCGTACACTCCCCGCCGGTGGGCGCGAGTGCGGGCCGAGTGTACGTGCTCCGCTCCGCGCGTCGCAGCCCGTATCGCGACAACGCGTCTCAGCCACCATGATCACGTGTGGGGTCTCGCCGGATGCTCTGTCCGGGCGGGGAGGGGCGCGTCAGCGCGCGGGTGGGGGCCTGTCGGCGGGTCCGTCGGCCGGTCCGTCGGGCAGGCCGGAGCTGCGGGGCGGTGCTCCGGAGGGCGCGCCGGCGTCGGCCGCCTCCTCGGGGCCGTCCCCGGCCGGTCCGAGCGGCATGGCACCGCCGCCGCGCAGGCGCTCCAGGTCGCCGGGGCGTACCTGGATGACGATCAGGGCGATCAACGCCGCGACGATCGCCAGGGCGGCGGCGCCGATGAACGCGCTCGAAATGCCCGAGGTCAGCACTTGGTCGCCCCAGCTCCCCGGCAGTTCCCCTGTCCTGCGGAACTCCAGGAGTTCGGCGGGGGTCGCCTCCGCCATGAAGCGCGGGACCTGGTCGGTGGCCTCGTTACGGCTGGCCGTACCGAAGATCGTGACGAGGATGGACAGGCCGAGCGACCCGCCCACCTGCTGCGTGGCGTTGAGGATGCCGGAGGCCGCCCCGGATTCGCGGGGCTCCACCCCCGACACCGCCATCAGCGTCAGCGAGACGAACTGCATACCCATGCCGAGACCGAACACGAGCATGGGCCCGAGGATGCTGCCGAGGTACGTGCTGTCGATGTCCGTCAGCGTCAGCCAGGCGAGTCCCGCCGCAGCCAGGACCGCGCCCACCACCATGAACGGCTTGGGGCCCCACCGGGGCAGCAGCTGCGAGGCGATTCCCGCGCCGACCGCGATGATCACGCTCACCGGCAGGAAGGCGAGACCGGCCCGCAGGGGGCTGAAGCCCAGGATGTTCTGGACGAAGAGCGTCAGGAAGAAGAACATGCCGAACATCGCCGCGGCGAGGCTCAGCATCATTCCGTAGGAGCCGGCGCGATTGCGGTCGCGGAACATCCACAGGGGCGTGATGGGCTGCCTCGACCTGTTCTCGATCAGCAGGTACACGACGAGCAGCACGACGGCTGCGGCGAAGGCGGCGAGCGTCAGGCCGTCGCGCCAGCCGTCCTCGGAGGCGCGGATGAAGCCGTAGACGAGCAACACCATGCCCGCGGTCGACGTGAGCGCGCCGAGGATGTCGAAGTGTCCCGGGTGACGTTCCGACTCACGGATGTAACGGGGCGTCGCGAACACGATCAGAAGGCCGATGGGCACGTTCACGAAGAGGATCCAGCGCCAGTCGAGCCACTCCACGAGCAGCCCGCCCGCGAGCAGGCCGATCGCGCTGCCACCCGCCGACACGGCGGCGAACACACCGAAGGCCCGGTTCCGCTCGGGTCCTTCGCGGAAGGTCGTGGTGATGAGCGCGAGGGCCGTGGGGGAAGCGATGGCGCCGCCGACGCCCTGGAGGGCGCGTGCGGCGAGCAGTTGCCAGGATTCCTGCGAGAGCCCGCCGAGCAGAGAGGCGAAGACGAACAGCAGGATGCCGAACATGAAGACTCTGCGGCGGCCGAGGATGTCGCCCAGCCGGCCTCCGAGCAGGAGCAGACCACCGAAGGTGAGCGTGTAGGCGTTGATCACCCACGACAGCGTCTCGGTGGAGAAGCCCAGCGAGGTCTGGATGTGCGGCAGGGCGATGTTCACGATGGTGATGTCGAGGACCACCATCAACTGGCAGGATGCGATGACCAGCAGCGCCATCCCGCTGCCGCGGCCCCGCTCCGGGGCGGCGGCAGTACGGGAGGGCTTCGCGTGGGAGCTCGTCATGGGTGTGCCTCGCATCAGCGGTGAAGGCAGTGGCTCACCCCATCGACGTTAGGCCTCGGCTCCCACCCCCGCCAATCGATCACCGTGGTCAGCCGCCTACGGCCGCCCGGTGCAGAATCGCGGCCAGTTCCGCGGGCCTGGAGAACATCGGCCAGTGCCCGGTGTCCATCGTGACCAGCTGCCAGTGCTCGCTCCTGAGCAGCTCGGCGACGTCCTCGCTGGGCTCGGCGCCGTCGAGCAGGCATTTGACGTACGTCGCCGGAAGCTCGTCGAGCGGGCGCGCGAGGACGGCGGGCTCGGTCAGCGTGGCGCCCGGATGCGGGGTCGCTCCGGCCACGATCCGCGCGGTCTGTTCGGCGGTCAGGTCCTGGCCCTCGCAGTCCTCGGCGGTAAGCGGCGCCCAGAAGCCTCCGTTGTCCCTGATCGGGGTCTCCAGCTTCTCCCGGCCCTGCCACCAGGCCGAGGCGAACGACTCGCCGTCGGCCGGAACGCTGGAGTCCACGAAGACCACCCGGGTCAGCCGGTCCGCCAGCCGCTCGGCGGCCTGTCCGACCGGAATGCCCGCGTAACTGTGCCCGACCAGGACGACGTCGTGCAGACCGAGGCGCTCCACCTCCTCGACGATGTCCTGGACATGGGTCTGCTGGCCGGCCGCCAGGCCCTTCTTCTCGGCGAGGCCGGTCAGTGTCAACGGGTGCGCGCCGTGCCCCGCCGCCCGCAGTTCGGGCACCACCTCGTCCCAGGCCCACGATCCCAGCCACGCGCCTGCTACCAGTACGAATTCACTCATGCGGGCAATCTAGCGGGAGGGTACGACAGTCGGGCCTCCCCGACGAGTCGACCGGCGCCCGTCACGGCCGTGGGGCCGGGGGCGGACGCCGGTCGTCGGGGTCTGCCGCGGGTCAGCTCACCTGGAGGGTGACGTCGTCCACGACGTAGGAGGTCTGGAGGGACTGGTCCTCCACACCGTTGAACTTCAGGGTGACGGTCTGGCCCGCGAACTGCGAGACGTCATAGGACTTCAGCGCGTATCCGGTGTTCGCGTCCAGGTTGGACAGCGTCGCCAGGGTCTGGCCGCCGAGGGACACGGTGAAGGTGTCATAGGCGACGTTCTCGGTCTCGTCGGTGTCGATGTGCAGATGGAACGAGAGCCGGTGATCGGCGCAGCCCGACGGGATGGTCAGTGACTGCGACGCGCTGTCCGTGCGGGTGCTGCCCCACCCGTTCAGCCATGCCGTGTAGGAACCACCGTGCGGTGGCTGTCCTGCCTGGTTCGTGATGACGCCCGAGGTGGTGGTCCATGGGCTGGTGCCGTTCTCGAAGCCGCCGTTGACGACGAGCTGACGTGCGGTGCACGTCCCGCCGCCCCCGCCGACGGTGAGCGTGTAGGTGGTGCTGTGGCTCACCGTGCCGCTGCCCGTGACCATGAGGGTGTAGGTGCCCTGCTGGACCGTGGCGCCGATCTGAACGGTGAGGGTCGAGGAGTTCCCGGACTGAACGGAGGACGGACTCAGGGTCGCGGTCACGCCGCTGGGCGCGCCGGAGACGGACAGGGCCACGGTCTGCGCGCTGCCGCTCAGGGTGGTGGTCTGCACCGTCGAGGTGACGCTGCCGCCCGGGGCGGCGCTGCCGGACGCCGGGCTGGTGGCGAGGGAGAAGTCCTGCGCCGGGGTGTCGCTGCCGACCGCCTGCTTCCAAACGGCGTAGGCGACTCCGTCCGCGCTGCGGTTCAGGACGGTCGCGTTGATGTTGTTCGTCGTGTCGCAGGAGCTGTGGTAGCAGGGGTCGTAGGCGGCGTTGGCGGTGCCGCCCCACTTGGCGGCCTGCGCCGACGTCTTGCGGGCGCTCGCGCCGGCCGCGTAACCGGAAGTGGGGATGCCGGCGGCCTGGAAGGACGCGTCGTCACTGCGGCCCTGGCCCTCGACGTTCTCCTCGGGGGCGAGATTCAGCGAGGTCCAGTACGCCTTGAGCGGGACGGAGGTGGTGGAGTTGACGTTGTTGATGAAGTAGCCGGCGTTGGTGGAGCCGACCATGTCGAAGTTGTAGTACCCCTTGATCGCGGTGCGCTGGGCGCTGGTCAGCTGGTTGACGTAGAACTCCGAGCCGTTGAGTCCCTGTTCCTCGTCCGTCCACCAGGCGAAGCGCACGTGCTTCGTCATGGTGGGGTTCTTCTGCGCGAGGACGAGCGCGTTCTCCAGCAGGGTCGCGGAGCCCGAGGCGTTGTCGTTGATGCCCGGGCCCGCCGATACGCCGTCGAGGTGCGCCCCGAACATGACGGTCTGCTCGGTGGGACCGCCTGGCCAGTCGGCGATCAGGTTGTTGGACGGGTAGGTGCAGGTGGAGCAGTTCTGCTCGGTGACGGTGTATCCGGCGGACTGGAGCTTGCCCTTCACGTAGGCGAGCGACTGGGTGTGTCCCGCGCTGCCGGCCCGGCGGTGGCCGCCGTTCTGTGAGGCGATGGTGCCGAACTGCGTCAGGTGCGCCTGGACGTTGGTGACGGAGATGTCCGGCGGGTCGGTGCCGGGCTGCGTACCGCCGACGTTGAGCGTGTAGTCGACGGTGTGGGAGAGGGTGGCGCCCTGGCCCTTGACGACGACCTGGGAGGCGCCGGGCGCCGCGTTGGACGTGGCGGAGAGGGTAAGTACCGAGGACTGGCCGGACTGGACCGTCGCCGGGCTGAAGGAGGCGGTCACTCCGGAGGGGAGGCCGGTGGCGGTGAGGGTCACCGACTGGGCCGTGCCGGTGGTGGTGTTGGTGAGCACGGTGGTGGTGACCGAGCCGCCCTGCTGGACGGTACCCGCCGACGGGTTCAGCGCCAGGGAGAAGTCACTGTTCTGTCCGGACGGGGTACAGGTCGGGTCGCCCGCCTGGGCGGGCACACTGATCGCGTCCCAGGCCGCCTTGGTCTTCTGGAAGAGACCGCAGGTGGCGAGGTCGAGCGACTTCGCCGAACTCAGCGTCGCCGTACGGTACTTCTTGTACGACATGCTGCTGGTCTTGAGCAGCATGCCACCGTAGAAGATCTTTCCGGCGTTCTGGATCCCCACGCCCGTCAGCGTGGTCTGGTTGCAGGTCGCGCTGTTGGGCTTTCCGCCGCCCGGGCTGGTGCCCTCGGCCAGCAGGTAGAACCAGTGGTTCAGCGGTCCCGCGGCCGCGTGCACCTCGGTGCCGGGTATCGCGGAGCTGTAGCAGGCCGGGTCGTTGTTGACGGCCGGCGGGTTGTACATGTTCCGGATCGGTCCCCGGCCCTGGAGATTGATCATCTCGCCGACCGTGTAGTCCGGGACGTCGTACGGGGAGGGCTGGTTCATGTACGCCTCGGTCAGCGCCCCGAAGATGTCGCCGGTGCCTTCACCCAGTCCGGATTCCTGGCCGTTGGTGCCGCCCGGGGTGGTGGTGTCGATGGCGTGCCCGTACTCGTGGGCCACCACGTCCGCGCCGGCGATCCACTCGTTGGCGCTGTTGCGGCCGATGGTGACCTGGCTGCCGTCCCAGTAGGCGTTCATCTCGGGCAGGCCGACCTTGGCGGGGAAGCTGCGACCACTGCCGTTGACCCCGTTGCGGCCGAGCCACTGGCCGAGCATGTCCCACTGCTTCTGCGCGGCGAACATGAGGTCCACGCAGCCGGTTTCCCTGGAGGTGGGGTTGCCCGTGCCCCAGGAGTCCGAGGACTTGGAGAAGACGGAGCCCGTGCTGTAGTCCGCGCAGCTGAGTCCGGCCCTGTTGGGGTCGCGCAGGCTGTAGGTGCCGCCCGAGTTCGTGGTGTCGATGGTGAGCGGTCCCGGCCCGTTCCACTTGCTGGTCCCGCTGCCCGCGGCGACCTCGTCGTGGGTGCCGACGACCTTGCCGGTGCGGGCGTCCACGAAGACGTGCAGCCTGCTGGGCGCCTTGTTCGTACGGCCGGAGAGGACCGTCTCCCAGGCCAGGGTCTGCCTGCCTCCGTCGAGTCTGACGACGAGCCGGCTGCCGCGTACCTTGTCGACCTTCGCCAGTTCCGCCCGCGAGACGGTCTCGGCCTTCTTCGCCGTGACGGTCGGGTCCGTCGCCACGTCGATGCGGGCGGAGGACGCCGACTGGAGCGCGCGCACATCGCCGTCGCCGTCGGCGAGGACGACCGCGTCGCCGCCGATGACCGGCAGACCGCGGTAGCTGCGCTCGTAGGCGACGGAGTAGAGGCCCTTCACCCAGGGGGTGACGAGGCGCCGTTCGTACTGTTCCTGCGAGGAGTTGACCAGGGAGTCGAGGCCGCTGTCGACGGCCCGGTCGGCTGCGGCGACCGCGCGCGAGAGCGGGGTCGTGCGTGCGTCGGCGGTCGTTGCCGACGCTTCGGCCGGCTGGGCGACCGATGTACCTGTCAGCCCTGCGATCACTGCCAGTGTCAGACCGGCCGTCACCGTTCTTCGTTTCATCGGGGCTCCAAGACGTGGGGGAGGCTGGTTCGTCGCCGCCGAGTATGGGCGTGAGCATGACGAGTGGGGACATCCCGCCGGGCATAAGACGCGCGTTATGGTGCGCCGGCGGCACGCTGCGTACGCTGCTGAAATGCAGCTGGAATTGAGGCATCTGCAAGCCGTCTGCCGGATAGCGGAAGCGGGCAGTCTGGGTCTCGCGGCGCGCCGGCTCGGGGTGTCGCAGCCCGCCCTCTCCGCTCAGTTGCGCCGGATCGAACGGGTCGCGGGCGGTGAGCTCTTCGTCCGTACCCGGCACGGCGTGGAGCCCACCTCACTGGGCCAGTTCGTGCTGGGCAAGGCGCGCCGGGTACTCAACGAGATGGACGCGCTGGGCGCGGAGTCGCGTGCCTTCGTCACCGGACGGCCGCTGCGTCTCGGCTGCATCCTGCTGGTACTGGTCGACGGCCTGCTGGAGCAGACGGATCTGACCATGTCGGGCCAGGAGATCACCGTGGACCTGGAGCATTCGGCGACCGCGCTGCTCCGTATGCTCGGCGCGGGGCAGTATGACGCCGTCGTGTATGGGGAGGTCAACGAGCACGAAGTACCGCTTCCCGCAGGGGTACTGGCCAGGACGCTGATTCCCAAGGAACCGTTCTGCATACGGATGTCGGCCGAACACCCCCTGGCGGACCGCGAGTACATCGATCTCGCGGACCTGGCCGACGCGTCGTGGATGACCCTGGTCGAGGACGACGACGGCGGCCCCGAGGCCCTGGTCGAGGCCTGCGCCAAGGCCGGGTTCGTCCCGTCGCTGCGCTACCGGATCACCGACCGCAAGATGCACTACGGGCTGATCTCCGCAGGGCGCGCGATCTCCCTCAGCCAGCCGACGGCACCGTACGCGCAGGGCACGGTCCTGCGCCCGCTCGCCGGTACACCGATCACCGGCCGCATCCGCCTCGCCTGGAACCGCTCGACGGTCTCCGCCGAGCAGGCGGAACTCCTCTACCGGGCGGCGGCCCGCGCGTATCTGGCCAATGTGGACAACAACCCCTTCCACCGGGCCTGGTGGGACGCACGCCCGGAGCTGCATCCGGTGCTCGAATAGGGTGGGGCGTTGTTGATCTCAGCGGCACCGAGCGGGAGAAGAGCATGAGCGACGTCACCGGGTTCCAGGACATCTCCCCGACCACCCTCGCCGACGTCCTCGGGCGCGAACAGGTCATGGACATAGGCATCCGCCCGCTGTGGCAGCCGATGCCGCGCGTCGCGGGTCCGGCCTTCACCGTGCGGTGCCCGCCGGGCGGCAACCTCATGCTGCACGCGGCCATCCACCGCGCGGAGCCCGGTTCGGTGGTCGTCGTCGAGGCCGGTGATGTGGACTTCGCGGTGGCCGGGGGGAATGTGTGCGCCGTCGCCCGGCGGCGCGGGATCGCGGCGTTCGTGGTCGACGGAGTGATCCGTGACCTCGCCGAGGTACGCGAGATGGGCTTCCCGGTCTTCGCCAGGGGCGTCATTCCCGTCCCGGGGGCCAAGGAGGGCGTGGCGCCGCTCAACGACCCGGTGCGGTGCGGCGGGGTGCGGGTGAGCGCCGGGGACATCGTCGTGGCCGACGAGGAGGGCATCGTCGTCACTCCGGGAGCCCGTCGTGAGCAGGTGCTCGCCGACGCCCTGGCGAAGGAGGCGAAGGAGGCCGGCGAGTCCCTCGACGACTGGGAGGCGGCACACCGCGCCCGTATCGACGCGATCCTGGGCGACAACGGCTTCGAGGGCTGACACACGCCGTGCGGGGAGGGGTGGCGGGACACGCAACCCCTCTGCAACGTCGAGGGGGGTTCACTGGGGCGGCGCAGCAGCTCCTGGTTTCAGCGGTCGGCTGACTTCAGCGTTCGGAGAAGGGCCCGCAGGTGAACGCACACGAGACGAACCAGCTCCCCGGTGACGTACCCGCTCCGGCCGTGGAGATCACCTCCGCGGCTGCCGCTCTGCTGCGTACGCTGCGGGCGGATCACGGGCCGCTGATGTTCCACCAGTCCGGCGGCTGTTGCGACGGCAGCGCGCCCATGTGCTATCCGGCCGGTGAGTTCCGGACGGGCGACGCGGACGTGCTGCTCGCCTCCCTCGACGTCCCCGGCGTCGCCGAACCGGTCCCCTTCTGGATGTCCAGGAGCCAGTACGAGGTGTGGTCACACACCCGGCTGATCGTCGACGTGGTCGAGGGGCGCGGCAGCGGGTTCTCGCTGGAGGCTCCCGAAGGGGTGCGGTTCCTGATCCGATCGCGGCTCGTCGGCAGCTGAGATCCGGGGCCCGAGGGCCGGTCGGGCGCCCGCGACGATCAGCGCTGCGGTCGCTGCGGAGGCTTCGGGTGCTGCTTGCGGGAGCGGTTGTCCAGCATGGCTCGTCTGATCTCGGCCGCGGTGGCACGGGCGTGTGCCGAGGTCGCCGTGTGGTCCGCCACCGCGGTGACGAAGCGGTGCGTCGGTTGCCGGCACCGTCCGCAGGGCGTGTCGGTGGCGACCAGGTAGCCGTCCTCGCACTGCGGGTCGGAGCAGTGGCCCGGCCTCAGCAGCTGCTCCGTGATCTCCTCGACGCTCCAGCTGCGGCGGCCGTCCTCGTCCTTCTCGTACAGGGCGTGGGACCAGCGCGAGTTCCACCGGCGTTCCATGCGGTCCACGAGCTGGGCGGGCGTGCGGCGGCCCAGCTCCTGGTGGATCAGCTCGTGGATCTCCTGCGGCATGCGACGGCCGAGCGCCTGTGTCAGCGGCTGCGGAATGGCGCGCAGGACGTATCCGACCGGGTCCGCGCCCGCCCGCTGGTGCCAGGTCCGGCATCCGCATTCGCCTTCGGGTGGCATCGGGGTGTGGCAGCGGCCGCACAGACCGCGGCATTCTCCGCAGAGCCCGTCGTTCAGCCCGTCCAGGTGGGGTGCGGGAGACCTGCCGCACTCGCGGCAGCAGGCGGCGCACAGCCCGCAGAGGCGTTCGTTGCCCAGTTTCGTCGTCCAGGTCCGCTGCTGGCACCGGCAGCACAGCCCGGTGTTGCAGTACTCGTGGTGGGCGGCGCCCGACTGCCGTCCGGGGGGTGGGAAGGACATTGCTGCGTTCTCCAGATACGTGGCGGGGCCGTCCGGAGCAGTGCGCGGCCGGGTTCCGTCGCCATTGTCCCGTATCGGACGGAGCTGCGTAGCTGAAAGGGCTGGGTACGGGGAAGAGGCGCAGGTCAGGGGTGCAGGCTGCTGACGACATTCGCCGTCGCGGTGATCCCCTCCTGGATGGTCGGCGCCATGCTCGTGCCCGCGAGGAAGAAGCCGAGCAGGGCGCAGACCAGTGCGTGGGAGACCTTCAGCCCTCCGTTGCGCAGGAAGATCACTGCGAGAATCAGCAGGAGCAGCACCAGTGAGATCGAAATGGCCATGCCAACCTCCTCCGCCGCGCCTGAATTGCGGCATTCGGCCGCCAGTGTGGCGTAGCGAGGGGGCTGTCCGGCGCACTGGCGTGTCCGCCGAACGGGTGTTGACTCGGCGTGACCGTTTCGGCGCGCAGGAGACGGTCAGGAGTCGGCGCGGCCGTCCCGCGCACGGGCGCGGAGGAAGGTCTCCAGTCCGGCCAGGTCGTCGGTGTTGAGGTGGTCGACCCCTGCCGCGAGGAGTTCCGTCCACAGCGCGTCCCGGGCCGGTCCCGGTACGTCGGGTGTCGCCCAGAAGCGGACGCGTCGGCCCTGCCGGTGCGCGGTGTCGACGAGGGTGCGGAGCTTCTCCCGCTCGGCTGCGGGGAAGGGACCCGCGCCCTGCCAGCTGAAGCTCTGGGTCCAGTTGCTGCTGACGAGCGGGATGAAGGAGGCGGTAGCCGGACCGGTGAGGTCGTCGAGGCGGCCGTCGTAGAAGGCGTATCGCGTGCGCTGTGCCTCCATGGGCACGCGGGCGGCCCGGTCGCCGGAGATGACGGGGGTGACCGCCCCGGTATGGACGCGGCCGTTCCTGAAGCGGGTCAGGATCTTGCGGTAGGGCTGGAGCTGCCGGTCGAGTTCGGCGTAGGCGGCGGCGCCCTCGTTCTTGATGTCGATCAGGAGGTGCAACGGGGTGCGGTATCCGCGGTACACGGCACCGTGGTTCGCCGTGACGCGCGCCAGCAGGGGGTCGAGGTAGAGCGAGGCGAGGGTACGGGTGGGGTCGAGCCCGGCGGGTTCGTGGGCCACGAGGAGGTCGCCGCCGACGAGGAAGATGTCCGCCTCCACGCTGGTGAAACCGTGGTCGAGCGCGTCGTGCAGCGGGCGCGGGTGCAGGTAGTCGTTGTGCGCGTGGGCGTGGGTCAGCGGACGCGGGCCCGGCCTGGCGGCGGCGGCCGCCGCCTGAGCGGGTATCACCGCGCCCACGGCCGCGGTGGCGAGTGCGGTGGTGACGACTCTGCGACAGGTCAGGTGGGCCATGGCGTCTCCCTGAAGCGAAGTGGCTGCGTCCGGAGGGGTGGACGCGACCGAGTATGGAGCCGCGCCGCCCCCTGCGGGCAGGTACCTGCCAAGAATTGGGCTGCCCGTCACCCGCTCGTCGACCGCGCCGCACCCGAGGCCGTGACCGGAGAGGTTCACCGGGTCGTCAGGCCACCGCCTTGTCGTCAACCGCCGGACGGGCTTGCAGACCGAGCCCGTCGAGGGGGTCCCCCCAGCGCACGGTCCGGTCGCACCAGCGCTCCAAGAGCACCCGGTCGTGCCCCACGGCCAGCAGCGCCGCGCCGGACTCCGCGCGGTACGTCTCCACGACCGCGACGAGGGCGGCGGTGGTCGACGCGTCGAGCATCGCCGTCATCTCGTCGCAGATCAGCAGCTTCGGGCGGAGCACCAGGGCGCGGGCGAGACAGGCCCGTTGCAGCTGGCCGTCGCTGACCGCGTGCGGGCGGCGCCCCAGCAGTTCGTCGGTGAGTCCGACCTCCCGCGCCAGCTCCCCCACGCGCCCGGTGACTTCGTGGCGCCGCCCGGTGGACCTCAGTGGCTGGGCGATGAGCTCGCGCAGGCTCAGTCGGGGATCGGCGGAGAGTCGCGGCTGCTGGAACACGACGCCCACCGCGGTGCGCTGCGCCTGCGGGGCACGGTGACGCCAGCCCCGTACCGGAGTGCCGTCGAGGGTGACGGTGCCGGAATCGGGGCGGTGCAGCAGCGCGGCGACCCGCGCCAGCGTCGACTTTCCGCAGCCGCTCGGGCCGAGCAGCCCGACTGACTCGCCCGGGGCGACAGCGAGCGAGACGTCGCGCACGACGGGGTCGCGCCGGTCGTAACCGGCGGTGACGCGGCTCAGCTCAAGCATCGGCGTGCTCCTCGGCTCGGCGGACGTCGTCGCTCGTGACGTGGTGGCAGGCGACCCCGCTCTCGAACGACGGCTGTCGCCCGCATTGTGCGTCGGCGCGGGGGCACCGGGCGGCGAATGCGCACCCTTCGGGCAGGTCACCGAGCTCGGGCGGCATGCCGGGGATCGGGGCGAACTCCCGCTCCGGCAGGGCTTCCAGCAGTCCCCGCGCATACGGGTGGCGGGGGCCGGGCCGGCCGAAGAAGGCATCGGCCCCGGCAAGCTCGACGATGCGGCCCGCGTACATCACCGCGACACGGTCGGCGATCCGCTCGGCCGCCGCCAGGTCGTGGGTGATGATCAGCAGCGCCCGGCCCCCGTCGGTGTGGCGCCGCAGTTCGTCGACGGTCCGCTCGACGAGTTCCCGGTCGAGCCCGGTGGTGGGTTCGTCGGCGAGGAGCAGCGGCGCGTCCCCGATGAGGGCGAGCGCGGTCGCGGCGCGCTGGGCGAGACCGCCGGAGAGTTCGTGCGGGTAGCGGTCGAGGTGGTCGGCGGGGAACGCGGCACGTTCGGCCGCCGCGTGCGCCGCCGGCCGCAGCTCGGCTCCCCGTGCCCCGGTCAGTTCGCGCAGGGTCTCCTCCAGCTGTGAACGGACCGTCCGTACGGGGGTGAGGTGGGCGGCGGGGCTCTGCGGTACGAGCCCGATCCGGCGGCCCCGCACGGTGCGGGCGAGGGTGCGTTCGCCGACCGTGAGCAGGTCGGTGCCTCCGCCGTCGGTGCCTCCGCCGAGGAACGCGGCGCCCGAGGTCTCGGCGTTCGCGGGCAGCAGCCCGAGCAGTGCCGAGGCGAGTACGGACTTGCCGCAGCCGCTCTCGCCGACCAGGGCCAGGCACTCCCCCGCCGCGAGGTCGAAGGTGGCGTCGGTGACCGCGGCGATGTGCCGGCCGCCGCGCATCCGGAAGCGGACGGACAGCCCGGCCACGGAGAGAACGGGCGGGGTCCCTCCGGTGGCCGGTGTCGCAGGTGTCTTCTTCACAGCGTCAGCTCCGATCGGCTTCACAGCATCAGCTCCGATCGCCGGCGCGGATTGATCCGCTCCCGCCAGGCGCCGGCGATCCCCGCCAGGGCGAGGGTCGGAATGATCAGGAAGAGGCCGGGGAAGAGGGTCGGCCACCAGTCCCCCGCCAGCAGCGAACCGCGCGCGGACTGCACGAGATTGCCGAGGCTCGCCTGGTGGGTGGGCAGCCCGAGGCCCAGGAAGGACAGCGCGGACTCGTGCCACATGGCGTGCGGCACCATGAGCACCGCCGCGAGACCGGCCTGCGGCAGCACTCCGGGCAGCAGATGCCGCACGATGACGCGGCCGCGTGAGGCGCCGCCGGAGATCGCCGCGTCGATGAACGGCCGTGAGCGCAGCGACAGCACCTCCGAGCGGACGATCCGCGCCGTCGACAGCCAGTGGGTCAGCGCCACGGACACGATCACGGGCCAGACGCCGGGCCGGAACATCGCCACGATGAAGATGCCGAGCAGCAGGTGCGGAATGGACGAGAAGGTGTCGACCAGCCGCATGACGACCCGGTCGGTCCAGCCGCCGAACGCCGCGGCGAGCGCGCCGACCGCCGTGCCGATGACGGTGGCGGTGAGCGCGGCGACGAGTCCGACGAGCAGCGAGACCCGCAGCCCGTACACACAGCGCAGCAGCAGGTCCCGGCCGACGTCGTCCGTGCCGAACGGGTGGGCCGGGGACGGGGGCTGGAGTTTGGCCCCGAGGTCGACGGCCTGCTGGTCGAGCTGGACCAGCGGGGGCACGAGGAGGACGGCGAGCGCGACCGCGATGAGGATGCCGGCCGAGGTGACGACCCGGGTGCGGCGGGCGGCGCCGCGGGCGGGCCGGAGCGCGAGGTCAGCCATCGAAGCCCACTCTCGGGTCGGCGAGTCCGTACAGCAGGTCGGAGAGGAGGTTCCCGATGAGCACGGCCGCGGTGGCGAGCACGGTGAGCGCGGCGAGCAGCGAGAAGTCCACGGAGGTGGCGGCCTGCACGGTGGCCGCGGCGATGCCGGGCCAGCTGAAGACCGTCTCGACGAGCAGCGCGCCGGTGATGAGTTCGGGGACGCGGGAACCGATGAGCGTGAGCATCGGGAGCATTCCGGAGCGCAGGGCGTGCCCCAGGAGCACGGTGCGTTCGCGCAGTCCGCGGGCGCGGGCGCCGCGTACCGGGTCCTCGTCCAGGGCGTCGGCGACCCCCTGGCGTACGTACAGGAAGAACCAGGGCAGCTGGGAGATCCCGAGTACGCCCGCGGGCAGCACCAGGTGCGTGGCGACCTGGCCGAGGGTGACGGTGTCGCTGGCGGCATCGGTGAGTCCGCCGGCCGGGAGGATGTCCAGCTCCAGGGCGAAGAACCAGATGGCGAGCAGTCCGAGCCAGAAGGCGGGTGCCGCCTCCAGGGTGTACGCGGCGGAGCTGACGCAGCGGTCGAGCGCGCCGCCGGGGCGGCGGGCCGCCAGGACACCGAGTGCGGTGCCGAGGAGGATGGCGACGACGAACGCACAGGCCGCCAGGAGTACGGACCAGCCGGCGCGTTCACCGATGACGTCGGCGACGGGCATCCGCAGCACGCTGGAGTCGCCGAGGTCGCCCTGAACGGCGGAGGTCAGCCAGTCCCACCAGCGGGTGACCAGGGGCTGGTCGACGCCGAGGTTGGCCCGGAGCTGGTCGAGGTTCTCCTGCGAGGCGGTGAGGCCCGCCGTGCCCGCGTAGGCCTTGACGGGGTCGAAGGGGGATGCGGCGGCGACGGCGAAGACGCCGAAGGTGACGGCGACGAGGACGGGCACGGCGAACAGGGCCCGCCGTGCCGTCATCCGTGCCATCGGCCCCCAGGGGAGGCGGTGGCTCACGAGTCCGCGCCCTCGGGGGTCCACTTCTCGACGTTCCACCAGGGGCCGGAGGCCAGCCCGTGGTCGTGCGGCTCGATTTGGGTGGTGAGGTCACCGAAGCGGCTGCCGACGACGTACACGTGGTCGATGTGGGTGAGGAAGGTGTAGCCGGGGTCCTTGGCGAGCTCGCGCTGGACGGTGTCGTACGCGGCCTTGCGGGCGGCCGGGTTGCCGCTCCTTCGGCCCGCTTCGACGGCCTCGTCGACGGTCTTGTTGTCGTACCAGGCCATGTTGTTGAAGCCGTCGCCCGCCAGGGTGGACTTCAGCAGCGTGTACTGGTCGAAGTCGGGGTCGGCGGGTGATCCGCCGCCCGCGAGGACGGCGTCCTGCTTCATCCGGGGCTGGATGACCTCCCAGGTGCCGGCCTCGGTGGTGATGTCGATGCCCGCCTTCCTGGCGTCGGACGCGTAGGCGAGGGCGTGTTCCTGGCGGAGCTTGTCGCCGGTGAGGTACCAGAGCGGGAAGGCGGCGCGCACACCGTCCTTGGTACGGACGCCGTCCTTGCCCGGCTTCCAGCCCGCCTCGTCGAGGATCTTCTTCGCCGCGTCGAGGTCGTGGACGCGTTCGGTGCCCTTGGCGAACCACTCGCTGTCGGTCGGGACGGGGCCGTAGGCGGGCTTGCCCGCCCCGTTGAGGATGGCGTCGACCATGGCCTCGCGGTCGACGGCGAGGTCGAGGGCGCGTCGTACCGCGCGGTCTCCGGCGACCTTGTTGTGGGTCGGGAGGGTCACCGTGCGGTAGTCGTACGTCTTCGCGGTGTACGTGCTGAGACCGTCCTCGCCCTTGAAGCCTTCGGCGAGGTTGGGCGGGAGGATCGCCCCGTCGAGGTCGCCGGAGCGCAGCCGGGTGGCGCGTACGTCGTCGTCCTTGATGATCGCCATGGTGAACTTCTTCACCTTCGGCTCGCCGCCCCAGTAGCCGGGGTTGGCCCTGAAGCTCAGCTTCTCGCCCTTGGACCAGTTGGTGAGGAGGTAGGGGCCGGTGCCGATGGGCCGTGTGGTGAAGGTCCCGCTGTTGACGTCCTGCCTGCCCGCGACGTGTTCGGGGGCGATGGGCAGGACGGTGCGCTGGGCGAAGGGCGCGTAGGGGTACTTGAGGGTGAAGACCACTGTGTCCTCACCGACGGCCCTGACGTCCTTGATGGCGTCCAGCTCGGTGCGCGAGGGGTTGTTCGTCTTCTCGTCCAGGATGGTCCGGTAGGTGAAGACGACGTCCTTGGCACCGAACGGCCTGCCGTCGCTGAACTTCACGCCCTGGCGGAGCTTGTACGTGTAGGTGAGCCCGTTGTCGCCGACCTCGGGCAGCGCGGTGGCGAGGGCGGGCCGCAGCTCCATGTTCTCGTCGAGGGCCAGCAGCCCGTCGAATATCTTGGAGTTGCCGTCCTTGCCGTAGCCGAGCAAGGGGCTGAGGCTGTCGGGCTCGTACGCGATCCCCACGACCGCGGAGTCCGCGGAAGCGCCCCCCTTGCCGGAACTGCCCGGATTCGAGCAGGCTGCCGCGGTGATCGAGAGCACGGCCGCCAGCGCGATCGCGGCCCCTCCCCGTACCGATCGGGCCCTCATACGCTGCACATCCCTATTGAAGATCCACCGTTATTGCGAATGCTTCGCAATTAAACCGCACGGGTCGGGGGCCGCGGTACCCGGCCTCGGCCGGACATGCCGGAGCGGGGGGGGGGGGGGGGGGGTTCCCCCCCCCCCCCCCCCCCCCCCCCCCCCCCCCCCCCCACCACCCCCCCCCCACCCCCCCCCCCCCCCCCCCCCCCCCCCCCCCCCCCCCCCCCC
>NZ_JBWKLF010000002.1:182563-241361 GCF_056430475.1 Streptomyces sp. NPDC045968
CGAATTGGGGGGGGAATAGCGGTTGGGAGGGGGGATGTGCAAAGAAAAAGCGGGGGGGGGGGGGGGGGGGGGTCGTTGGGTTGGGCGGGGAGGGGGGGGGGGGGGCCCTGTTTTTCCCCCCCCCCGCCCGTAACTCCTCTGTCCGGCGCGCCCGTTGGTTACGGTGCCGGCAGGTCGACCAGTTCCGCGATGACCTCGCGATGCCGGCCGGCGGTCCCGTAGGCGATCGAGTCGGCCTTGGCCCGCTTCAGATACAGATGCGCCGGGTGCTCCCAGGTCATACCGATCCCGCCGTGCAGCTGGACGCATTCCTCGGCGGCGTGGACCGCGACCCCGGAGCAGTACGCCTGGGCCACGGCGACCGCGAGCGGCGCGTCGGGACTGTTGACGGCCAGCTCGCCCGCCGCGTTGCGAGCCGCGGCCCGGGCGGAGACGATCTCCAGCCAGAGCTGCGCCATCCGGTGCTTGAGCGACTGGAACGATCCCACCGGCCGGTTGAACTGGTGGCGTTCACGGGTGTACCGGACGGTCTCGGTCAGACACCACTCGGCGATGCCGAGCTGTTCGGAGGCGAGAAGCCCGGCACCCACGAGCAGGCCGCGCCGGACCGCGGGGACGGCGGACGCCGCGTCGGCGACCCGGACACCGGTCGCACCGGTCAGGACGACGGTGGCGAGCGGGCGGGTCAGGTCGAGTGCGACGAGCGGTTCGACGGTGACCCCGTCCGCCGCCGTCTCCACCGCGTACAGCCCGTCGGTGGTGGGCACGAGCAGCACATCGGCGGTGGCGGCGTCGGCGACACCGGTGACCGTCCCCTCCAGCCTGCCGGTCACGGCGCTCGCGGGCTGCGCCTCGTCGGCCGTCGGGGCGGAGAACGGCACGGCGAGGGCCGCCGTCCTGCGCCCTGCGGCCAGTTCGCCCAGCAGCTCGACGACGGGGCCGTCCTGGGCGGCCAGCGCGAGCAGCGTCTCGGTCGCGACGACCGAGCTCGTCAGGAACGGCGTGGGGGCGACGCTGCGGCCGAGTTCCTCCAGCACCACGGCGGCCTCACGGTGGGAGGCGCCCTGACCGCCGAGCTTCTCCGGTACGAGCAGTCCGGCGGCGCCGATGTCGGCGGCGAGCGCCTTCCAGAGCCGCGGGTCGTACGGCGTGTCGGACTCGACGCGGGCGATGACGCCCGGCGCGTCGGCGCGGTCGGCGAGGAGCGCGCGCACGGCGGCGCGCAGATCCTCCTCGGCCTCGGAGTACAGGAGGACGGGGGCCGCCGGTTCGTGCTGTCCCGGCTGTGCTGTCTGTGCGGTCATCGGGAGAGGTCCTTCCAGGCGACGTCCTTGTCGTTGCGCGGTTCCGGGGGCAGCCCGAGCACCCGCTCGGCGACGATGTTCAGCAGAACCTCGCTCGTACCGCCCTCGATGGAGTTGCCCTTGGAGCGCAGATAGCGGTAGCCGGCGTCGCGTCCGGTGAAGTCGACCAGCTCCGGGCGGCTCATGGTCCAGTCGCTGTACAACAGGCCGTCGTCACCCAGCAGTTCGACTTCGAGCCCGCTGATCTGCTGGTTGAGGCGCGCGAAGGCGAGCTTCATGGCCGACCCTTCGGGGCCGGGCTGCCCCGCGACGAGCTGCTGGCGCAGCCGTTCGCCGCTGAGCCGGGCGACCTCGGCCTCCACCCAGAGGGTGAGGAGGCGCTGATGGAGGTCGTGGGTGCGCAGTTCGGGGCGTTCGCGCCAGGTCCGCGCGACGGTGCCGATCATGCCTCCCTCGCGCGGGATACGGGCTCCGCCGATCGAGACGCGCTCGTTCATGAGGGTGGTCTGCGCGACCTTCCAGCCGTCACCGACCGGGCCGAGCCGCCTGCTGTCCGGGATGCGTACGCCGGTCAGGAAGACCTCGTTGAACTCGGCCTCGCCGGTGATCTGGCGCAGCGGCCGTACCTCGACGCCGGGGTCGGTCATGTCGCAGATGAAGTAGCTGATGCCCCGGTGCTTGGGCAGGTCCGGGTCGGTGCGGGCGATCAGGATCGCCCAGCGGGCCACATGGGCGCTAGACGTCCAGACCTTCTGCCCGTCCACGACCCAGGAATCGCCGTCCTTGACGGCGCGCGTGCCCAGTGCGGCGAGGTCGGATCCGGCGCCGGGCTCGCTGAAGAGCTGGCACCAGACCTCCTCGCCGACCCACAGGGGGCGCAGGAAGCGCTGCTTCTGCTCGTCGGTGCCGTAGCCGAGGATGGTCGGGGCGGCCATGCCGAGGCCGATGCCGATGCGGCGCGGGTCGTTGTCGGGGGCTCCGGCTGCGGCGAGTTCGGCGTCGACGACGTGCTGGAGGGAGCGGGGCGCGTCGAGTCCGCCGAGGCCGGCCGGGTAGTGGACCCATGCGAGACCCGCGTCGAAGCGGGCCTTCAGGAAGTCGGTGCGGTCAGTGGTGGCCGGGGGGTGGGCTGCCAGCAGCTCAAGGGTGCGGCGGCGGACTTCGGCCTCGTCGACGGTGACGGTCATCGGGCGGCTCCTGCCGGGAGGACGACGACGCGGCCGGTGCTCGTGCCGTCGGCGACGCGCTGGACGGCGTGCGCCGCGTCGGCCATGCCGACCCGCTCACTGATCAGGGGCCTGACGACGCCCTGCGCGGCGAGCTTGGTGAGCTCGTCGTGGCAGGCGCGCACGGCGGCGGGGTCCTTGGTGTTGTAGAGACCCCAGTGGAGGCCGACGATCGAGTAGTTCTTCACCAGGGCGTGGTTCAGTCCCGGGGCGGGAATGGTGCCGCTCGCGAAGCCCACGACGAGGACGCGCCCCTCGAAGGCGATGCACTTCACGGACTTGGCGTACGCGTCACCTCCGACCGGGTCGTAGACGACATCGGCGCCGCGTCCGCCGGTGGCCTCCTTGACGGCCGCGACGATGTCCTCGCCGCGCCGGTCGATGACCACGTCGCAGCCCAGCTCGCGGGCGACGCGGGCCTTCTCCGGACCTCCGACGACGCCGATGACGGTGGCTCCCGCGGCCTTGCCGAGCTGCACGGCGGCGCTGCCGACGCCGCCCGCCGCCGCGTGTACGAGCAGCGTCTCGCCCGCCTGGAGGTGTGCGCGCCGGTGCAGTCCGAACCAGCCCGTCTGGTAGCCGATGTGCAGCGCGGCCGCTTCGGCGTCGTCCAGGGTTTCGGGGGCGGGCAGCAGGGCCGCCTCGTCCGCGACGACGTACTCGGCGAAGCCGCCGTGGGGAAGGGCGGGGGTGGCCAGCACCCTGCGTCCGTCCTCGGTCTCACCGCAGATCTCCACGCCCGGTGTGAACGGCAGCGGCGGCCGTACCTGGTACTGCCCCCGGCAGAGCAGCGCGTCGGGGAAGTTGATGTTCGCCGCGCGCACCCTGAGCAGCACCTGCCCGTCTCCGGGGGTGGGGCGGTCCGTCTCCTCGAGCTCCATCACCTCGCTCGGCTCGCCGTTCCGGTGCACTCGCCATGCCTGCATGAGGGGCCTCCACAACACTGTCGGCATTACCACTGCTCCGGCGCATACTAAGCGGTCGCTTGCCCGCCTGGGAACACCTCGGCGGCTCGCGATCGTGCCCTCACGCCCGTTTCGGTCTGGCCTTGACGTGCATGCGCTCCCCCTGCGGCCCGAACAGGCTCAGATACTCCACCGGCTGCTCACCCACCGGCCCGAACCAGTGCGGCAGCCGCGTGTCGAACTCGGCCGCCTCACCGGCCTCCAGCACCAGATCGTGTTCGGCCAGCAGCACCCGCAGCTTTCCCGAGAGCACGTAAAGCCATTCGTAGCCTTCGTGGGTGCGCTGCTCCGGCACCTCCGTGGAACCGGCCCGGTGCACGACCTTGTACGCCTGGAGGCCGCCCGGCCTGGCGGTCAGCGGCAGCATGGTGCGCCCGTCGTGGACGATCGGCTTGGCCCTCACCCGGGGGTCGCCGACGGGCGGCGCGCCGATGAGGTCGTCGAGCGGCACCTCGTGGGCGCGCGCGATGGGGAGCAGCAGCTCCAGACTGGGGCGCCGGCCGCCGGACTCCAGCCGCGAGAGCGTGGACACGGAGATGCCGGTGGCCGCCGAGAGGGCGGCGAGCGTGACGTCGCGTTCCTTGCGCAAGCGGCGCAGCCGGGGCCCCACGCCGGTGAGCACGGCGTCGATCTCCGGGTCGTCCCGGTGCTGTTCGTTCATACCGACCATTGCAGGATCAGCAAACGGATTTGTCAATCGGATAGGAAGATCGCCGGGCGGGCCCGAAGAACGGGCCCGCCCGGCTGTCATGTGTTTCTCAGGTCCCGGCGCTGACGATCACCTCGGCGACCTGCGGGGCCTCCGTGGACCCCTCCTTCCAGACCAGGCGCACCGCGTCCGCGCCAGCGCCGTCCGTGTCCAGTTCGGTGTACGGGCCGTCGAGCGTCCCGACCGACTTCCAGACGCCGTCCGTCCCGCGCAGCCGCACCTCGGCCCCGCCCGTGGCGCCCGCGGGCCGCAGGACCGTGACGGTGTGCACGGAGCGGGCCTCGACGAGGTCCACCTCCAGCGCCTCTCCGGCCTCCGGGGCGCGTGCGGCCCGGTAGACCGAGCCGGTGTCGCCGTCGGCCGCCGAGCGCAGGGCCGATCCGGCGGCGGCGGGCGGGCCTCCGGTCACCGCCGCTTCCGTCGTCGCGACGCGGAATTCCCGTACGACGAGCCAGTTCGCCTGGCCGGCCGTCGCACGGGCCCGTACGTACCGCGCCCGCGTCCCGGCGGGCGGGCTCGCGCTGATGTCCGGGGTGCCGGAGAACGTGGTGAGTTCCCGCCAGTTCTGACCGTCGGCGGAGAATTCGAGCACGCCCGCCTGGAGGTAGTCCTGGGTACTGCCCGGCTTGGCCATGGCGAGCGTGATGTCCCCGATGTCGCGGGACCGCCCCAGATCGACGGTGACGTGGTCGCCCGCGGCGGGGGCGCCGTCGCTCCAGAAGTAGGTGGTGTCGTCGCCGTCGAGCATCCGGGCGACGCCGTTGCTCTGGTACGTGTCCATGCTGGTCGATGCCTTGGGGCGGCCGGTCACGCCGAGAATCCGGTCGTGTTCGGCGTTGGCCGCGTCGATGAATCCGTCGAGGACGCCGTCGCCCACCAGGACGGGGACCTCGCGCCCGTCGAGTCCGGTGTAGGTGAAGGACCGCGCGTCGGCGACGAGCGCGGGCAGCTTCTGGCGGAGTTCCCAGGCCCGCGCCCCGTCGCCCTGCCGGGCCGCTTCGACCATGCGCAGTGCGGTGCGGGCGGCGGTCGCCCAGGACTCCGTGGCATCCAGCCACGGCCCCGCGTCGTCGAGGAAACCTCGGTCGGGAAGACCGGCGCGCAGCCGGCCGGGGGCCTCACCGAGGCCGGCCAGCGCCGTGTTCAGGCGCCGGGCGTCGCCGGACGCCCAGTAGCGGTTGAACTCCGCGGCCAGCTCGGGGGCCCGCTCCTTGTTGAGGGCCGAGCTGTAGTTGGCGTCGGCGAAGGCGCGCAGGGCCTTCTCGGTGCGCGGGTCGCCGCCCGCGTACTCCTTGAGGCCCGCTCCCCAGGAGGTCCGCGCGTCGTACGCGGTGTCGTTCCAGGAGTAGTCCGCGACGGTGTGCAGGGAGAGCTTGGACGCGTAGGGCTGGATCATCGGGTTGGCCGTGATCCCGGCCAGTTCGGCGGGCAGCCCCTTCTCCCGGCCGTTGAACGGGCCGAGCAGCAGCCGGTTGGTGGCGTAGTCGTTGACCGGGTAGTTGTCCCAGGTCAGGATCGGGTGCCCGAAGACCGCGCGGGCGGCTTTCGCCTGGGCGACGGTCATGGTCGGCGCGACCACGCCGACGCCCGTCCACTCGACGAGTACATCCGGGTCGAGCTGTTCGGCGAGCGCCTTCTTGTACGCCGACGGTGAGACGTTGTAGTACTCGGTCGGCACCATCTGGAGCGGCTGGGCGCCCGGGTGGGCGGCGATGAACTCCTTGTTCACCCGGTTCAGCAGGTACGCCTGAGCGGCGCCCGCCGCCCCGCCGCCCGTGCCCCACTTCGCCTTGTCCTCGGCGCAGTTCCAGTCGGTGTAGCTGATGTCGTCGAGTGGCACGGCGAACGTGCGTACGCCGACGTCCCAGATCGTCCGGAACTTGTCGACGAGGGCCTTCGTGTCCGCGTCGGAGCTGTAACAGACGGACAGCCCGGGAGAGAGCGCGTAGGTGAACTCGACGTGCCGTGCACGGGCCCGGTCGGTGAGCTCCTTGATCTGGGCAAGCCGGTCGGCGGGGTACCGCTCGCGCCACTTCTCGCGCAGATACGCGTCGTCCTTCGGCGAGTAGACGTAGATGTTCATCTTGTGCTCGCCGTAGTAGTCGAGCTGGTCGAGCCGCGCCTCGTGGGACCAGGGGGTGCCGTAGAACCCCTCGATGACTCCGCGCAGAGGGGTCGCGGGCCAGTCCCGGACGGCGAGGCCCCCCACCGTGGCGCCGGGCGTCCGGCGCTGCGGCAGGATCTGACGCAGCGTCTGGGCCGCGTAGTAGGTACCGGTCGTGTCCTTCCCCGCGAGGACGATGCGGCCGGCGCCGATACCGAGGACGTAGCCGTCGGCGGGCAGGGCGGCCGGGCCCTCGATGTCCTGGGCAGCGAGTGCCGTGGGGGAGCCGACGTGGACGGTGAGGCCGCCGCTGCCGGGCCCGTCGCCGCGTACGACGCGCCGCGCGCCGGCTCCGCGCAGGGCGGTCTCCACGACCTGGACGGAGGCGGCGTCGGCCGTCTCACCCGCCACCAGGGTGACCGTGGGCGTGACGGTGATCCCGTCGGGCCGCCCGGTGACCGACTGCGGGGTCGGAGTGATGGCCGGGGCACGTGGGCCGGTCGGGCGGTTCACCGAGGTGCCGCTGCGGGCGCTGCCGTCGGCTGCCTGTACGGACGGTGCGGCGGTCAGCAGACCGCCGACGAGCAGGGTCGCGGCCGCGCCGAGCGCGGTGATGCGGGGTGGGTGAGGCGTCAAGGGTCCTCCATTGGTCACTGATGTCACCGGAGTCGCGCAACACAACACCACCGAATTCAACATCATGACGATGCCATGTCAATGGTCTGGACAACACCAGCTCACTGACCTGGAGTTACTTCTTACGCAGCCGTGGAACTCAACGAGCGAAGACCTCGAACGCGACGGCGGGACGACCACCGAACCGACTCGCCGCGGCACGGGACATACCGGTCAGAAACGTGCGGCAGTACGTCTCGGGGTCTTCCTCGGTCAGCACCTCGATGTAGGTGCGGTGGGCGAGCAGTGACTCAACGGAGCGCTCGAATCCCTCGCTCGCGTCCACCGCGTGGGTGGGCCTGTCGGTGCCCGCGACGGCGACCCACCGCACGCCGTCCCACGGCTCCAGCCCCTGCTCGGTCAGCTCCGGGAAGATCCACCGGTTTCCGGCGTCACCCGCGGCGTCCAGGGTGGCCCGCCCGACCGCGCGGTGGTCGGGCGTGTTCCAGGCGACTCCGCCCCAGGTGTCGCGGTGGTTGAGCGTGATGAGCAGTTCGGGACGGTGGCGCCGGATGGCCGCGGCGATATCACGGCGCAGCCGCGTGCCGTACTCGATCACGCCGTCCTCGTGGTCCAGGAACTCCACCGTGCCGACACCGACGACCGCGGCACTCGTCCGCTGCTCGCGCTCCCGCAGCGGCGCGCATTCCCGCGGAGCGATCGTGTCGATGCCCGCCTCGCCGCGGCTGGCGAGAAGATAGGCGACGTCACGTCCGGCGTCGGTCCAGCTCGCGACGGCCGCGGAACAGCCGTACTCCAGGTCGTCGGGGTGGGCGACGACGGCCAGTGCGCGCTGCCAGTCCGTGGGCATGGGCTCCAACTGCTGCGTCATGCCCGCAGGCTATCGGCGCGAGGGGCCGGACCGTCGGCATTGGTCGCCGTGGCCCGGTTCAGGCCAGGGAGAGGAAGAGCTTCTCCAGGCGGGCCCGCATCCGCTCGCGGTCGGCGGGATCCGCGGTGCCGTCGGCCATGCAGCGCTGCAGCCCCGCGGCGATGACCGCGAACCCGGCGCGGTCGAGGGCCCGCGAGACGGCCGCCATCTGGGTGATCACGTCCTCGCAGTCCCGCCCCTCCTCGATCATCCTGATGACCGCGGTGAGCTGACCCTGGGCGCGGCGCAGGCGGTTGAGGACCGATCTGAGTTCGTCGGCCGCCATGTCGAGTTCCACACACCCTCCTCGAATACCCTGGGGGGTATTCTAGCCCGTCCGGGGCAGGAGAGACGGAGTCTCCTGCCCGGCCCGGTGACCGAAAGGAATCTGCGATCGTGACCAGCCCCGCTTCCCTCTCCCCCGCGCAGGCCGCAGCCCGTCTCGACGAGTTCACCGTCATCGATGTGCGGGCCCCCGGCGAGTACGTCTCCGGCCATGTGCCCGGTGCGCTGAACATCCCGCTCGACCGTCTCCCGGAGGCCGTGCCCGCTCTCAAGGCGGCCGCCGCCCGGGGCTCGCTGCTCGTGGTGTGCGCCTCCGGCGTCCGCTCGACGCGGGCCTGGGAGATCCTCTCGGCCGCGGACATCGACGCCGCCACGCTGACCGGCGGGACGTCCGCCTGGGAGGGCGACGGGCGCGACCTGGACCGCCCCGCCGGCGCCCGCGCCACCTGGCCCATGGAGCGTCAGGTGCGGCTCGCCGCCGGTTCGCTGGTGGTGGCCGGGCTGCTGGCGGGGACCCGCTTCCCCGCGGCCCGCTGGCTGTCCGCGGGCATCGGTTCCGGGCTCGTCTTCTCCGCGGTGACCAACACCTGCGGCATGGCCGCGGTCCTGTCGAAGCTTCCGTACAACCGCGCCCCGCACGCGGCCACGGACCTCGGCGCCACGCTGGAGGCACTCCAGAAGTGAGCCGCGCGGGCGCCGCGAGAGCGAGCCGCACGGGCCCCGCGAAAGTGAGCCGCACGGGCCCCGTGCCCGCACGGGAAAGGGAGCCGGCCGCGTGTCACCCGCGGCCGGCTCCCTCCGTGTCCGGAGCCGTACGGGTCAGATCTCGTCCCTGACCAGTGCGAGCAGCCGGTCCAGCACACGCGGCCCGCCGGCCCGCAGCCCGTCGTGCTCGAACTCGGTCGTCACCCACGTGCGCAGCCCGCGGATCGACGCCGCGGTGCGCAGCGCGTGCTCGGTGTCGACGTACATGTCGTCGTGGTAGACCGCCGCGGCGACCGGCACCTCGTTGGCCGCCAGCCGCTCGGCGTCGTACAGCCGCGCCCAGTCGGTACGTCCCGCGAGCAGCTCGGCGGTCTCGCGCAGCGGCCGAAGGGCCGGGTCCACCTCGAAGTGCCAGGGGTGGATCGTCTCGCCGGTGAAGAGCACGGGCCCCTCGCCCTTGAGCGCCTCCGCCGCGTCGAACTGCGGGAACTCGGCGCGGACCCGTTCGGCCGCCCAGCCGGTCGGGCGCTCCCCCTGGCCGTAGATCGCCTCGTGCATCAGGGCGTACAGCGGGTGGCCGGCAAAGGAGTTGGCCGTGCGCATGGCCTCCTGGAAGGTGTCGGAGAGTTCGGTGCCGTACGGCGTACGGACGAAGGCGTTCTCCAGCAGGTAGTGCAGCTGGTGACTGCCGTTGCCGCTGCCCAGCATGATCCCGAGGGACTGGAACCCCTCCACCGTCAGGCGGTGGCCTGCGCTCTCCGGGCGGTGCTCGCAGAGGTACGCGGCGATCGCGCGGGCACGCTCGACGTCCTGCGGGTAGCGGGCGTAGTGGGCGGCGACCTTCCGCTCGATCCGCGGATACGCTGCGCGGTACACGTCGTCGGCGTGGCCGTCGAGCGAAGGCAGTCCGCCCGTGATCAGGACCGCCTTGAGCCCTTCCGGGGCGGCCGACAGATAGTGGACCGCGCAGAAACCGCCGAAGGACTGGCCGAGGACGGTCCAGGGGGCACCACCGGTCAGCCGGCGCCGGATCAGTTCGCAGTCGCGGACGATGGCGTCCGACCGGAAGTGGGCGAGGTAGTCGGCCTGCTCGCGCGGCCCGCCGCGCAGCGGGAGGGTCTGGCGGTTGGCCGGGGTGGAGAGTCCCGTGCCGCGCTGGTCGAGCAACAGCACCCGGAACTCGCTCACGGCCCGGCCCAGCCAGGCTTCCGTTCCGACGAAGCGGCGGGCGCCGAAGCCGGGGCCGCCCTCCAGGTACACCAGCCACGGCAGTTCCTCGTCCGCCTTGCCGCTCGCCACGGCCTCCCGGCCGAAGATCTCGATCTGCTCCCCGCCCGGGTCCGTGTGGTCGAGGGGGACGGTGAAGCGACGGTCGGTGAAGACGACGCCGGGGTGCCGGTACCTGCTCAAAGGGTGCTCCTGAGATCCGATGGTCCAGGACAGTCCAGCACACGGCCGTTACTCGGACAGTCCCGGCCCGTGTGCGCGACGCCCTGGAGGCTCCTAGCGTGCAGTCATGATCCGGTTCGAGCAGGTCGGCAAGGTCTACCCGGACGGAACGACCGCGGTCGACCACCTGTCCTTCGAGGTGGGCGAGGGGGAGCTGGTCACGCTCGTGGGCCCTTCGGGCTGCGGCAAGACGACCACGATGATGATGGTGAACCGGCTGATCGAGCCGACCTCGGGCCGCATCCTGGTGGACGGCGAGGACATCTCCACGATCGACCCCGTGAAGCTGCGCCGCAGGATCGGCTACGTGATCCAGCAGGTCGGCCTCTTCCCGCACCGGACCGTCCTGGAGAACACCGCGACCGTACCCGCGCTGCTCGGCTGGAAGCGGACCAGAGCCCGGGAGCGCGCGGCGGAGCTGCTGGATCTCGTGGGCCTCGATCCGAAGACATACGGTTCGCGTTACCCCGCCCAGCTCTCCGGCGGGCAGCGCCAGCGGGTGGGCGTGGCACGGGCGCTGGCGGCGGACCCGCCGGTCCTGCTGATGGACGAACCGTTCGGAGCAGTCGACCCCGTGGTGCGCGAACGGCTGCAGAACGAATTCCTGCGTCTTCAGGCCACGGTGCGCAAGACCGTGCTGATGGTGACGCACGACATCGAGGAGGCCGTGCGGATGGGCGACCGGATCGCGGTGTACGGGGAGGGGCACATCGAGCAGTTCGACACCCCGGGGGCGGTGCTCGGTACGCCCGCGACACCGTACGTGGCACGGTTCGTGGGCGCCGACCGCGGCCTGAAACGCCTCTCGGTCACGACGATCGAGCCGGAGGACCTGGAAGAGCCGCCGGTCGCCCGGTTCGACGAGCCGGCCCGCGCGGCGGCCGGGCGGCTGAACGCCGCGGGTGCGCGGTGGGCGGTGGTACTGAACGCGGAGGGCGACCTGCACGGCTGGGTCTCTGCGGACACGCTCCGTATCGCCGGGGAGTACGGCACGGTCGGCGAGCTCGCCCGGCGGATGGACGCCTGGGTGCCGGTCGGCGCTCCGCTGAAGAAGGCGTTCAGCGAGATGCTCCAGCACGATGCGGGTTGGGTCGCGGTGCTGGACGGGGCGCGCTTCCTCGGCGTACTCACCCCGGCCAAGCTCCACGAGGCGCTGCGGCGCTCCGTGGACGCCGACGCACAGGGGGTCGGGCGCGACGAGGTGCAGTTCGATTCGGTCGCGGACGCGTAGGGGCGGGGCAGCGGGGCCTCTGCAAGCCCTGTCGCGCACGCGTCCGTCGAGCAGGGCAACAGTGAACTGACACTCATTCAGCGGGCGCGCCGGTAACTGCTGCCGTCCTTCGGCCTGACCAGCAGTCCCGCCACGACCAGATAGCGGCGGAGGGCGGAACAGTCCTCGTGCACGGTGCGCAGCGCCTCGTTGACCTCGTGCTCGGTGTAGTCGCGGTCGCGCTCGAACAGGCTCTGCGCGAGGTGGTTCAGCAACTGCTCGCGGCGGGCGGCTTTACGGGGGATGGCGGTCAGACGGCCGCGCGAGAAGAGGTCTGTGACCTGGCGCGTGCTGCTGGAATCTTCGACGGACATGGCCCGAAGCGTCGCAGCCGCCCGAGCGGCGGGCAACGCGTTTTCGCGCGTTGACAGCCGCCGGTCGGCTCGTTCTAATGGTGCCCGTGCAGCGTGGCGCCGGCCGAGAGATGTGGGCAGGCCGACAGCCGGGCCGGCACCTTCATTCAGGGACGATGCCATGAGTTCACTCTCAGCCCCCTGCTTCTGACCTCAGCGCTGTTGCGCGTCGCCGCACCTCCGCGCGACCCTCCGCAACGCAGACGCGTCGATACGTCATGCCTCCGGCCGCCCGGAACCCACAGGGACCACCCAGTGACGCCCCGGGCCGCCGCACACACTTACGGAGATCCGGCACCCCATGCCCCAGTCCTTCAACCAGTCCGTCATCGAGGAGTTCCGCTCCCACGCGGGCAAGGTCGGCGGCCCCTTCGCGGGCGGCGACCTGCTGCTCCTCACCACCACCGGCGCCAGGACCGGCCGACCGCACACCACACCCCTCGGCTATGTCGCCGACGGCGGCCGGCTGCTGGTCGTCGGCTCCAACCTCGGCGCTCCCGCGCATCCCGTCTGGTTCCACAACCTCCTCGCCCATCCCGCCGTGGGCGTCGAGGTGGGAACCGAGCGGTTCGAGGCGATCGCCGTCCCCGCCGAAGGAGCCCGGCGCGACCGGCTGTTCGAGCAGGTGGTCCGGGTGGCACCCGGCTACGGCGACTACCAGGCGAGCACGGACCGTGTGCTGCCCGTGGTCGTGCTGGAGCGTTCCGAGGCCCCGGCGGGCGAGGGCCCCGCCGAGATCACCACGCTCGCCGACAAGATCCTGGAGGTGCACACCTGGCTGCGCCACCAACTGCGCCACGTGCGCGCCGAGACCGACGCCCACTTCGCCGCGCGGGAGGACCGTCAGAGGTCCGGGGAGCCGGGCGAACCGCCCGCGCCCGGGCTCGGCCTGCAGATCCGGCAGCACTGTCTGGCGTTCTGCCAGGCCCTGGAGTTCCACCACACCGCCGAGGACGGCCACGTCTTCCCGGTCATGGCCGGCTACCACCCGCACCTCGCCGACGCGTTCGACAGACTCCGCGAGGAACACCGGACCGTCGCCGCCATCCAGGGCGAACTGGCCGCACTGCTGGCCGACATCACCACCGCGGACCCCGAGCGGTTCCGCACCGAACTGGCCCGGATGTCGAGAGAGCTGACCGCCCACTTCGCCTACGAGGAGGAGCAGTTGCTCCCCGCACTGGCCGGTGTGCCGTGGCCTCCGGCCTGATCCGCACGCGTGGGCCCGGGAACCGCTCAGCGCTCCCTGACAGAAAGCGCTGACCGTAGGGTGTGATCACTCAGCCCTGCGACCAAGGCGGTTTCCCATGTCCCTGTTCGATCTGCCCCTCGACGAGCTGCGCACCTACCGCAGCCGGTCGGTGGAGCCGGAGGATTTCGACGCGTTCTGGTCGAAGACCCTCGACGAGGCCCGGTCCCACGAGCTGGACGCCCGCTTCGAGCTCCGTACCGACACCGGGCTCAGCACGGTCGAGGTGTACGACGTGACGTTCGCGGGCTTCGGCGGGCACCCGGTGAAGGGCTGGCTCGTCCTCCCCGCGGGCACCACGCGTCCGCTGCCCGTCATCGTGGAGTTCATCGGCTACGGCGGCGGGCGCGGGCTGCCGCACTCCCATCTGCTGTGGGCATCGGCCGGCTTCGCCCACTTCGTGATGGACACCCGGGCGCAGGGCAGCACCTGGCAGCCGGGAGACACCGCCGACCCGGTGGGCAGCGCCCCCTCCTTCCCCGGTTACATGACCCGGGGCGTCGAGACCCCGGAGACGTACTACTACCGGCGGGTGTTCACCGATGCCGTACGAGCGGTGGAGGCGGCCCGCTCGCATCCCCTGACCGATGCCACGCGCACCGCGGCCATCGGTGAGAGCCAGGGCGGCGGGATCGCCCTCGCCGTCGGCGGGCTGATACCGGACCTCGTAGCCGTCGCGGCGGACGTGCCGTTCCTGTGCGACTTCCCGCGGGCCCTGACCGTCACCGACCGGTCGCCGTACCGCGAGGTGGGCAACTACCTCAAGACCCACCGGGGACGGACCGAGCAGGTGCGGACGACGCTGGCCTACTTCGACGGTGTCCACTTCGCGGCCCGCGGGCGCGTTCCGGCCCTCTTCTCGGTGGCCCTGGAGGACCAGACCTGCCCGCCGTCGACGGTCTTCGCCGCCTTCAACGCCTATGCCCACGAGGACAAGGAGATCGAGGTGTACCCCTTCAACGACCACGAGGGCGGCGGCCCGTTCCAGCAGGCCGCGCAGCTCGTCTGGCTGCCGGGGAAGCTGCTGGCCTGACCGTCCGGCGCCCTGGACCACGCTTGACCCGGCTCCCCCATCACGCCTAGGTTCCGAGGGAAAGCGCTTGCTATCGGGCAGGCGCACTCTCTCCGCCCAGGGGGTGCTCGTCATGCCCGCACACACGTCGGCCGCGAAGCCGGTCCGTGTCGCGATCGTCGGCACGGGCGCGATCGCGCGCGGCAGCCACCTGCCCGCGCTCGTCGCGCTCGCCGCCGAGCAGCCGCTGGAGATGGTCGCGGCGGTCGATGTGGACGCCGGATCGGCGAAGGCGTTCTGCGCGGACGCGGGCGCGGGGCGTCCGTACACGGATCTCGGCCTCATGCTGGCGGAACAGCGGCCCGACCTGGTCACCCTCTGCACGCCGCCCCGGTTCCACCGCGACCAGACCATCACCGCGCTGCGGGCCGGGGCGTGGGTGTGGTGCGAGAAGCCGCCGTGCCCTTCGCTGGAGGATTTCGACGCGATCGAGGCGGCGGAGGGGCCGGAGGCCGGTGGTCCGTTCGCCGCGATCGTGTTCCAGCACCGCTTCGGATCGGGCTCCGGTCATGTCCGGAAGCTGCTGGCCCGGCAGGCGATGGGCCGGCCACTGGTGGCCCACTGCCAGACCACCTGGTACCGCGACGAGGCGTACTACGCCGTTCCCTGGCGGGGGAAGTGGAGCAGCGAGGGCGGCGGTCCCGCGATGGGGCACGGTATCCATCAGATGGACCTGCTGCTCGATCTGCTCGGACCGTGGTCGGAGATCCGTGCCATGGCCGGGCGGCTGGTGCACGACATCGAGACGGAGGACGTCTCGACCGCCCTCGTCCGGTTCGAGAACGGCACGATGGCCACGATCGTGAACAGTGTCCTCAGCCCCGACGAGGTCAGCCGGATACGCATCGACTGCGAGCGCGCGACGGTCGAGCTCACCCATCTGTACGGGCACCGCAACGCGGACTGGCGCATCACCCCGGCGCCTGGTGTGACACCGGAACAGTTCGACATCTGGAGCGACTTCGGCCCCGATGTGCCCAGTTCGCACGAGGCGCAGCTGCGCGGGCTGCTCGACGACATGCGCGCCGGACGCCGGCCGCGCAGCAGCGGCCCCGACGGCCGTACGAGCCTGGAACTGGTCGCGGCTCTCTACAAAGCGGCCTTCACCGGAGAGACCGTCCGGGCGGGCGAGATCGCCGCGGGCGACCCGTACTACAGCGCTCTGCACGGCGACGCGGCGGGCTGGGCGCCCGCGTCCTGAGGTGCGTCCCCTGCCGGTCAGTCGCGCGGGATGAGTCTTTTGGACTCCAGGTAGTTCCGCGCGACGTCCTCGGGCAGCCTGCGCCAGCTGTCCACCTGTTCGTTCATCCGGGCCAGGTCGGCGGTGGTCAGGACCGTGTTCAGGGCGCCGAGGCCGTCGCGGACGCCGGTGCTGCCCGCCCGTGAACGGTTGACGACGGGGACGAGGTGGTCGGCGTTCTGGAGGTGCTTGTCGTCGGCGAGGAGCACGAGGCCGAAGTCGTCGAGGGTGGCGTCGGTGGTGGTGGTCAGCACCAGTTGGTCCTGTCCGCTCTGGACGGCCTGTTTGGCCTGGGTGGTGCCGACCCCCTTGGGGTCGACGGCGGTGATGTCGATGCCGTAGGTCTTCTTGAGCCCAGGGGCGCAGTAGGGACGCTGTACGCATTCGTCGCCCGCCGCCAGCCGTACGGGGAGCCTGGACCTGCCCAGGTCGCTGAGCGTCTTGAGGTGGTGCTTCGCGGCGTACGAGGAGGCGACGGCAAAGGCGTTCTGGTCGACGGCCCGGCCCGGGTCGAGCACGAGGAGGCCGCGGGGCGCGGCGAGGGCGCGCAGCGCCTTCATCGTGGTGCCGAGGTCGGGTGAGCCGACGGGCCGTGCGTCGGCGCCGTTGGCCTTGGCGTTGAGCCAGTCGGCGAAGGTGGCGGCGTACTCGGGCACGACGTCGATCTGGCCGTTCTCCAGGGCGGGTTCGTAGATCTCCCGGTTGGTGACCGAGATGATCTCGGTGGAGTATCCGGCCCGGTCCAGCAGGAGTGCGTACATCTGGGCGAGGAGGTCGCTCTCGGTGAAGCCCGCCGAGCCGATGGTGAGCTCCTTGCTGTCGCCGGGCGGCATGGTCACGTCGCCCTGGTTCTCCAGGCTGGGACCGGTGGCGCAGGCGGTGGTGGCCAGCAGCAGGAGAAGCGCGGCGGCCGTACGGGGAGACGTCATGCCGCCGCCCGCTCGCGGGTCCGGCCGGGGGCGAGACGCAGGCCCAGTTCGAAGAGGCCCTCGACGAGGAGGGCGAACACGGCGACGAGGACGGCCCCCGCCACGACCTGGGGGGTGGAGGCCAGGTTGAAACCCGCGGTGATGATCCGGCCGAGCCCGCCGCCTCCGGCGAGCGCGGCGAGAGTGGCGGTGGCGACGAGCTGCACGGCGGCGATGCGCACGCCGGTGAGCAGGAGCGGCAGCGCGAGGGGGAGTTCCACCCGCAGCAGCATCTGGCGGCCCGTCATGCCCATTCCCCGGGCGGCCCGTACGACATCGGGGTCCACCTCGCGCATACCCACGTAGGCGTTGGTGAGGAGCGGGGGGATGGCGAAGAGCACCAGCGCGATGATGGTGGACCACTGCCCGTACGTACCGATCGGTGTCAGGAGCAGCAGCACCAGGACGGCGAAGGTGGGGACGGCCCTGCCGATGTTGGAGATGTTGACGGCGAGTGCTCCGCCCTTGCCCAGGTGGCCGAGGACCAGTGCGACCGGCAGGGCGATCAGACAGCTGATCAGCAGGCAGACGACGGTGAGGTAGAGGTGCTCCCCCAGCCGGTGCCAGACGCCGTCGGCGCCGGCCCAGTGGGACGAGGTGGTGAGCCAGGTCCAGGACTCGGAGAGCGTGGTCATGAGCGGGCCCGCGTCCATGGCGTCAGGAGCCGTTGCGCGCCCAGGAGCAGCAGGTCGGCGGCGACGGCGATGACCACGCAGAGCACGGATGCGGTCAGCACCTGGGCCTTGAAGTAGGTGTTCATCCCGGAGTAGATGAGGTTGCCGAGCCCTCCGTGGCCGACGATCGCCCCGACCGTGACCAAGGAGACCGCCGAGACGGTGGCGATGCGCAGCCCGGCCATGGCGGCGGGCAGGGCGAGCGGGAGTTCCACGGTGAGGAGGAGCCGCACGGGGCCGTATCCCATGCCGCGCGCGGCCTGCCGGGTCTCCTCGGGCACGGCTCGCAGCCCGGCGAGGATATTGCGTACGAGGAGGGTCAGGGAGTAGAGGACGAGCCCGGCGACGACGAGCGCGGCGGAGAGCCCGTACACCGGAAGCAGCAGCGAGAACATCGCGAGCGAGGGCACCGTGTACAGAATCGTCGTCAGGGCGAGGACCGGCCCGGCCGCCCAGCGCAGACGGCGGGCGGCGAGGGCGAGCGGCAGGGCGAGGGCGAGTCCGATGAGCACGGAGACGACGGTCAGCTGGACGTGCTGGACACTCGCGTCCCAGAGGATCTCACTGCGGCTGGACAGATAGTCGCCGCAGATCCACTCGTTGCGCGCGAGGCAGTCGTCGGGAGGCGCGGTCACGGGTCCATTGCAGCCCGGGGACGGGGGGACCGCGCGTCGTGATCGTCTGTTCGTGGCGCACGCCCCTCATGGCGGTGCGCCCCTCGTGACGCGTTCCTCATGACGCGTTGCTCATGCCGCGTTCCTCGTGTAGCGGAGAAGGACCACCCCGTTGCCGAAGATGTGACTCCCGGCCGGGGTGAGCGCCGTCCTGCTCTCCGCCTCGGGGAACAGGCGCGTGCCCCGGCCGAGGATGACGGGGTGAACGTACAGGCGGTACTCGTCGATCAGATCCTCGCGCATGAACGTCGCGGCGAGGTTCGCCCCGCCGAGCGCCATGTCTCCGCCCGGCTGTTCCTTCAGAGCCAGGATCTCCTCGGCCACCACCTCCCGCTTCACGGTGGTGTTCCACTCCGTGCTCTCCAGGGTCCTGGAGAAGACGATCTTCGGCATCTCCCGCCAGATCCGGGCGAACTCCGCCATCGGACCGGCAGCCGCGGGGTCGGCGTCGGCGGTCGGCCAGAAGTCCGCCATGAGCTCGTGCGTGACCCGTCCGTCCAGGAACGCGCTCATCGTCCTGAGCTCGTCGTTGAAGTGCTGGTGCAGTTCGTCGTCTACCAGGTGCCAGTCGAGCTCACGGCCGGGGCCCTCGATGAATCCGTCGACGGACACCGACATCATCAGAATGATCTTCCTCATGGCATCTCTCCTTCGGAGGCTTCAGCGTCATGGTGGCGGGGTCCGCCCCCGCGCCCCGCACACCACGCCGACGCCGTCCGGCCCCGAGACAGCACATCCGCATGTTCCCTGGACATCACCCTGCGGTTACAGACCACACCGGCGGGCCCTCCGCCCCGACAACTCGTCGCCCCAGCGCGGCATTTGAGTGACCGCGTGTCGGTTGTGGCGCAGGTCACCCCGGCCGAGACTGTCGCCCCCGGACCAACGGGACCGCGAAGGATGAGAGAGGGTGCGCCATGTCAGACAAACCCACACATGAGGTCCAACGGCTCAAAGCGAATTCGGTCGGGCTGGTCGGCGTGGTCTTCATGGCGGTGGCCACGGCCGCCCCCATCACGGCGATGACCGGAAATCTGCCCATCGCCGTCGGGTTCGGCAACGGCACGGGCGCCCCGGCCGGATATCTCTTCGCGACCGTGGTGCTGACCGTCTTCTCGGTCGGATACGTCGCCATGGCGAAGCGCATCACGGCGGCCGGCGCCTTCTACGGGTACATCTCGCACGGCCTCGGCCGGATCGCGGGGCTGGCGTCCGGCATGCTGGCGGTCCTGGCGTACATCGTGTTCGAGGCCTCGATCGTCGGTATCTTCGCGTACTTCGGCCAGACGACCGTCGCCGACCAGCTCGGCATCGACATCCCGTGGATCGTCTACGCCGTCGCGATGCTCGCTCTGACCGGCGTGCTGGCGTACTTCGACATCAACATCACGGCCAAAGCCCTCGGCGTCATGCTCGTCGGCGAGATCGCGGTGCTCTTCGCCGTCGCCACGGCCGTCCTGCTCGCGGGCGGCGGCCCGGACGGTATCCCGGTCGAGCCGCTGAACCCGGTCAACGCCTTCACCGGCACCTCCGCCGGGCTCGGTCTCTTCTTCGCCTTCTGGTCCTGGGTGGGCTTCGAGTCGACCGCGATGTACGGCGAGGAGTCCCGCGATCCGAAGCGGGTCATCCCCCGGGCGACCCTCATCTCCGTCGTCGGCGTCGGCCTCTTCTACATCTACGTCTCCTGGATGACGATCGCCGGAAACGGTCTCGAAGGCTCCGTCACGGTGTCCTCGTCCGCCTCGCCGCTCGATCTGTTCTTCAACCCCACCGAGTCCTTCATCGGCCCGTGGGCCGTCGACGCCTTCCAATGGCTGCTGCTGACCGGGTCGTTCGCCTGCGGCATGGCCTTCCACCAGTGCGCCTCGCGCTACCTCTACGCCATCGGCCGTGAGGGCTTCCTGCACCCCGCGCTCGGCCGGACCCACCGCGCCCACGGCTCTCCGTACATCGCCTCCTACGTCCAGACCGGCATCGCCACCCTGCTCGTCTGCGCGTTCTGGCTGGCGGGCGAGGACCCGTACATCCACCTCTACACGCTGCTCGCGATCCTCGGCACGATGGCGATCCTCATCGTCCAGACCCTCTGCTCCTTCGCGGTGATCGGCTACTTCCGCAAGAACCACCCGGAGGACCGTCACTGGTTCCGGACGTTCACGGCGCCGTTGCTGGGCGGCATCGGCATGATCGCCGTGGTCGTCCTGCTCGTCCTGAACATGAAGACGGCGGCCGGGCTCGCCGCCGAGTCCTTCTTCTTCGAGCTGATCCCGTGGATCGTCGGCGTGGTCTTCCTCGGCGGACTCGGACTCGGCTTCTACCTCAAGGCCCGACAGCCGGAGCGTTACGAGATCATCGGCCGCATCGTCCTCGACGACGCGACCGAGCGCAGCGACACCGAACCCGACCAGGCAACCGCGACCGTCTGAGGAGTACCCGTGTCCCGTACGCACACGATGCACGCACTACGCCGGCTCGCCGCTGAGCATGCCGCCGCCCGCAGGCTGCGCATGCCCGTCGCCGATGTCCGCGGCTCGACCCGTCGCCAACTGCTCGGCCGGGCCGCGGCGCTCGGGCTGGGCACGGCCCTGGGCGCCGGGCTCACCACCCGGCCTGCCGCCGCACAGGCGGTGACGGGCGGTGGGGCCCCGGTCATCGCCGTGGTCGGCGCGGGCATAGCCGGACTCACCGCCGCGCTGACGCTCCAGGACGCCGGTCTGAACTGCACGCTGTACGAGGCGAATCGGGACCGGGTCGGCGGACGCATGTGGACGCAGCGCGACCACTGGGCCAACGGCCAGACCTCGGAGATCGGTGGCGAGCTGATCGACACCAGCCACAAGAAGATCCTCGAACTCTGCCGCCGGTTCGGCCTGGCCACCGAGGACTTCCTCGGCGGCGGCCCGAACGGCGCCGAGGAGATCCTCTGGTTCAACGGGACCTACTACCCGCGGAGCCAGGCCGACGAGGACTTCAAGGCGGTCTACCAGGCACTGCACCGCGATCTGCAGGAAGCGGGCGAGGTGCAGTGGAACCAGACCACCCCCGTCGGGACCGCGCTCGACACCATGTCGATCCACGAGTGGATCGACTCGCGCGTCCCCGGAGGCCACGCCTCCCCGCTCGGCCGCTTCATGGACGTCGCCTACAACGTCGAGTACGGCGCGGACACCACCGAACAGTCCGCGCTCGCCCTGGTCCTGCTCATGGGCTACCAGACCAATCCGGGCAAGTTCAACATCTGGGGGCTCTCCAACGAGCGCTACCACATCAGGGGCGGCAACGATCAACTCCCGAACGCCATCGCGCGGGCACTGCCCGCCGGCACCCTGCGCATGGGCAAGCAGCTGACGGCTCTGCGCGCGAACAGCAACGGCACCCAGACCCTCACGTTCACGGACGCCGGCACGGTGACGACCGTCGTCGCCGACCACACGATCCTGTGTGTCCCGCTGCCCGTGCTCCAGGGGCTCGACCGGTCGGCGGCCGGCTTCGACCCACGCATGACGAATCTGCTCCGTGACGCCCGCATGGGCAACTGCACCAAGCTCAACATGCAGTTCGGCTCCCGGCCGTGGCGCGGCACAGGCCCCTGGCACGGCGTCAGCGCGGGTGACTGCTTCACGGACAGCGACGTCCAGCAGACCTGGGACACCACCAAGGTCCAGCCCGGCAGCGGCGGCATCCTCATCCAGTACGGCAGCGGCCGACTGGCCAGGGAGCTGGCTCCCGCCACCCCCTTCGCCACCGAATCCGACCCGTACGTCCGTGACCTCGCCGTACGCCGTCTCACCGGCATCGACGCGTTCTTCCCCGGTACGAAGGCGGCCTGGACCGGCAAGGCACAGCTGTCGGCCTGGCACCGCAACCCGTACGCCCTGGGCGCGTACTCCTACTGGCCCGTCGGCTATCTGCACCGCTACGCGGGCTACGAGGGGACGCCGCAGGGCAACATCCACATCGGCGGCGAGCACTGCAGCTACGACTTCCAGGGGTTCATGGAGGGCGGCGCGACCGAGGGCGAGCGCGCCGCGAGGCAGGTGATCGGCAAGCTCACCGGGTGACGGGCGTCCCGGTTCGCGGCAGGGGCCGGACCCCTGCCGTGAACCGGCAGCCGCTCACGGCCGGGAGGCTCTAGTCGCTCGGGTAGACGTCGCCCGCGGCCATCGAGCCCAGCTGTTCGCTCTGGCTGCGGAGCCGGGCGGCCTTCTCCTTGAGCCGACGGCTCTCCTTGTCGTCCGGCGCGTCCTCGGCCGCCTTGGAAAGCTGCTCGGCCTTCTCGCGCATCTGATGGACTCGGTTGCCGATCTCGTCAGCCATGATCATCACCCATCCTCGGCACTCGGAAGAATCTCGTTCACCGTGCCCCGATTTTCTCTCACCGCGGGCTCCCCAGCCATCCGGCGAACGGCCCGGAAAGCTCCGCGGGCCCTCGGGTCAGCGGGTGTCGCCGCACCAGTCCCACTTCGACGGGTCGGCCTGTCTGCTCCTGTACTCGGCCCGCCCGCCGGGACCGTACGCGCCGATCTCCGTGATCAGCGCCGCCCCCTCGCACAGCGCCGCGTCGGTCCACCCGGTCACGTCCAGGAGCAGGCCGTCGAGAGGGCCGCCGACCAGCTCCCGGTAGTCGTGCCCCGGCTTCGGGCCGGGGTCCGGGTCGTCGTGGTCGGCGCCGTAGACCCGGCGCTGCCGCATGAGCTCGTCCATGCGGACAGCATTCCACCGGGCACTGACAACGGCCCGTCTGCCGGAGCACGCGCCTGCCGGCGCCACGCGGCGCGCGCGATGACGCGGGTCCCGCACACCTCGCCAACCGGGTGACAGGACCGGTCAGGAATCGAGAAGCGCGACCCCCGGGCCACGGCTAGCGTGACGGACACGGCCAGCACGATTCGCCCACCCACGACCACAGGAGTGACCATGACCGGCTCTGCCACCCAGGGAATCAAGACCGTGCTCCACCCCGTCTCCGATCTGGCGGCGGCCAAGGAGGTGTACACCGCCCTGCTCGGCGTTCCGCCGCAGACCGACGAGTCCTACTACGTCGGCTTCGAGGCGGCAGGCCAGCACATCGGGCTGGTACCGGCCGGCGGGCCGCAGGGCACGACCTCTCCGGTGACCTACTGGCACGTTCCGGACATCGAGGCGAAGCTGGCCGAGGTGACCGCCGCGGGTGCCACCGTGCGGGAGAAGGCCCACGACGTGGGAGGCGGCCGCCTGGTGGCCACCGTCACCGACCCCGACGGAAACGTACTCGGGCTGCTTCAGGACCACTGAATCCCCAGCGTGCCGGCGCACGGGAGTTATAGGGTCCGGAGCCTGCCGGACCGAGTCTGGGCCGCCCGCGGGCACCGCGAGCGGCCCCGCGTAACAGATGGAGACACGATGAGCACGGCCAAGAGAACCAGCACGCAGTCGCCTGCGCCGCACGCTGCCGACAGCCACGATCTGATCCGTGTGCACGGCGCGCGCGTGAACAATCTCAAGGACGTCAGCGTCGAGATCCCGAAGCGCAGGCTGACGGTGTTCACCGGCGTCTCCGGCTCGGGCAAGAGCTCTCTTGTGTTCGGCACGGTCGCCGCGGAGTCGCAGCGACTGATCAATGAGACCTACAGCGCCTTCGTGCAGGGCTTCATGCCGACGCTGGCGCGGCCCGAGGTCGACGTACTCGACGGCCTGACGACCGCGATCATCGTCGACCAGCAGCGGCTGGGCACCGACCCCCGCTCCACCGTCGGCACCGCCACCGACGCCAACGCGATGCTGCGGATCCTCTTCAGCCGCCTCGGGAAGCCGCACATCGGATCGCCCAACGCGTTCTCGTTCAACGTCGCCTCGGTCCGGGCGAGCGGTGGTTTCACGGTCGACCGGGGGGCCGGCAAGACCAAGACGGAGAAGGTGACCTTCACCCGCACCGGCGGCATGTGTACGCGCTGCGAAGGCCGGGGCACTGTCTCCGACATCGACCTCTCCCAGCTCTACGACGACTCCAAGTCGATCGCCGAGGGCGCGTTCACCATCCCGGGCTGGAAGTCGGACAGCTTCTGGACCGTGCGGACCTACGCCGAGTCGGGCTTCCTCGACCCGGACAAGCCGATCAGCAAGTTCACCAAGAAGGAGATGCAGGACTTCCTCTACCGTGAACCGACCAAGGTGAAGGTCGAGGGCGTCAACCTCACGTACGAGGGACTGATCCCCAAGATCCAGAAGTCGTTCCTCTCCAAGGACCGGGAGGCGATGCAGCCGCATATCCGGGCGTTCGTGGACCGGGCGGTCACCTTCACGGAGTGCCCCGACTGCGGCGGCACCCGGCTCAGCGAGGCGGCCCGGTCGTCGAAGATCGGCAGGATCAGCATCGCCGACGCCTGCGCGATGCAGATCAGCGACCTCGCGGAATGGGTCCGCGGCCTCGACGAACCGTCGGTCGCGCCGCTGCTCACCGCGCTCCGGGGGACACTCGACTCGTTCGTGGAGATCGGCCTCGGCTACCTCGCGCTCGAACGGCCTTCGGGCACGCTGTCGGGCGGCGAGGCGCAGCGCGTCAAGATGATCCGTCATCTCGGCTCCTCGCTCACCGACACCACCTATGTCTTCGACGAGCCCACCACCGGCATGCACCCCCATGACATCCAGCGGATGAACAACCTGCTGCTGCGCCTGCGGGACAAGGGCAACACGGTGCTGGTCGTGGAGCACAAGCCGGAGACGATCGCGATCGCCGACCACGTCGTGGACCTCGGCCCCGGTGCCGGTACGGCGGGCGGAACCGTCTGCTTCGAGGGCACCGTCGAGGGCCTGCGGACCGGCGGTACCGTCACCGGCCGCCACTTCGACGACCGGGCCTCCCTGAAGGAGAGCGTGCGCAAGCCCACCGGAGCGCTGGAGATCCGCGGCGCGACGCGGAACAACCTGCGCGACGTGGACGTCGACATCCCCCTCGGAGTGCTCTGCGTGGTCACGGGCGTGGCGGGCTCCGGCAAGAGCTCGTTGATCCACGGGTCGATCCCCGTGGGGGCGGATGTCGTCTCGGTCGACCAGGGAGCGATCAAGGGCTCGCGACGGAGCAACCCGGCGACGTACACCGGACTGCTCGACCCGATCCGCAAGGCGTTCGCGAAGGCCAACGGCGTGAAGCCCGCGCTGTTCAGCGCCAACTCCGAGGGTGCCTGCCCGACGTGCAACGGCGCCGGTGTCATCTACACCGACCTGGCGATGATGGCCGGCGTCGCCACCGTCTGCGAGGAGTGCGGGGGCAAGCGGTTCGAGGCCTCGGTCCTGGAATACCGCTTCGGCGGCCGGGACATCAGTGAGGTGCTCGCGATGTCGGTGAGCGAGGCCGAGGAGTTCTTCGCCGCGGGCGAGGCACGCACGCCTGCCGCGCACCGCGTCCTGGAGCGCCTCGCCGACGTGGGCCTCGGCTACATCAGTCTCGGCCAGCCGCTCACCACGCTGTCCGGCGGCGAGCGGCAGCGGCTCAAGCTGGCCACCCACATGGCCGAGAAGGCCGGGGTGTACGTCCTCGACGAGCCGACCACCGGCCTCCACCTCGCGGACGTCGAGCAGTTGCTCGGTCTGCTCGACCGGCTCGTCGACTCCGGCAAGTCGGTCATCGTCGTCGAGCACCACCAGGCGGTCATGGCGCACGCCGACTGGATCATCGACCTGGGCCCGGGCGCCGGCCACGACGGCGGGCAGATCGTCTTCGAGGGCACGCCCGCCGACCTGGTGGCGGCCCGCTCCACGCTCACCGGCGAGTACCTCGCGACGTACGTCGGCGCCTGACCCGGACGTCCCTGCCCCGCCCCCCTGCCCCGGTCCTCGGCCGGGGCGGGGAGACCTGGGCAGGCCCTAACCCATACCCGCGTACTCGACGGGCGGGGCGATCGCCTGGGCGTCCGCCCCCTCCCCCACCCACAGACCGATCAGGAACGCGGCGGTCGCCTCCAGCAGGGCCGCCCGTTCGAGCCCTCCGCCGTTGAGGGGCAGGCACCCCAGATCGCGTACCAGAGTGCGTACGGTGTCGAGGGCCCGTACGTCGTCACCGCAGAGCGGAACCGCGAGGGGGCGGCCGTCGAACACCGGCGGGTTCCTGCGCCACACGCTCTCGTGGCAGAGGTTGAACGCCTTGACGACGCGTGTGCCGGGTGCCGCGGCGGCGATGCGTTCGGCGGCCGACGGCCCGCCCTGGGTCGTCAGGACGAAGCCCTGGGCCACCGGATTGGTGCAGTCGATCAGTGTCCGGTCCGCGAGGACGTCGGCGAGGCCGGACACCACCGGCTGCGCGGCCGCGTACGGCACGGCCAGCAGCACCGCGTCCACGCCGTGCTCGGCGGCGTCCCGCAGGCTTCCCGCCCTGGCGCCCAGACGCTCGGCGAGGGCGGCCGCCCGGCTCATGTCCCGCCCGCCGACCAGTACGTCGTGACCGGCCCGCGCCCACTGCCCGCCCAGCGCCTCCGCCATGCTGCCGGTGCCGACGATCCCGATGCTCATCATGCTGAACTCCCCACTCGTACCAACGAATTCGGCACGACACTAGGCAGCGGCTGCGGCACCATTCGGTAAGTGACCACTGATCAGGGCTTTCTCGCCGACTGCCGCGCCCGACTCGCGTTCGACCTGCTCGCCAACACGTGGAACGCGGTGGTGATCTGGGCACTCCGCGACCGTTCAGCACGTCCCGGCGAGCTGCGTGAGCGGATCGGCGGAATCAGCCCCAAGGTGCTGACCGAGACGCTGCGTCGGCTCCAGCTGAACGGGCTGGTGGAACGCCATGCCCACCCGGGTTCGCCGCCGCATGTCGAGTACGGGCTCACCGAACTGGGCCGGACCCTGCTGGGGCCGATCGACGCGTTCGGGGCGTGGGCCTTCGAGTACGGGGACGAGGTGATGGCGGCCCGGGCCCGGGAGGAGGGGCCGCCGGCCGACTGATGCCGGGGCTGAAGTCGGCCACGTCCCGCCTCACCAGTGGGACTTCACGATCCGCCGCTGAGCCGCCGGGGGGCGGCTCAGCGGTCGGTCGTCAGCTGCGGCCGCCCATCGGTGGCCGGTCGTCAGCCGCCGGTCGTCAGCGACCGTCGATGAGCGCCTCCGCCAGGTCCGGCGAGAAGGAGCCGGCCGGCGGGGAACCTGCCGGGCACTGCGGGGAGTCGCCGTCGGAGTCACCCGGATTCTTGATCCACAGGAGGTACTCGGCGCCGCCCGTGCCCGCGCGGGACGTCACGCCCAGCTTGCGGCCGGGAGGATTGCAGAACCCGACGTGACCGCTGGAGGGAACTCCGGGGGTGACGTACCCGCCGTTGCCGTTACGGGCGGTGTCGATGACCCAGCGGGTGTCGACGCCGAAGTCGTTCTTGATCTGCGTGGCCAGCCGGGCGCCGTACTGGTTGGAGATGTCGGTGGCGTCGAAGTTGGAGACACCGATCGACACACCCCTGGCCATGGAGACGCCGGAACGATTCAGCAGGTAGGCCATCCGCTTCAGGCCGATGCCTCCGTTGTCGTTGAAGTCCGGCCCCAGGGTCCAGGTCGCGTTACCCGCGTCGAGGTACGTACGCGTCAAGGGGCCCTGGGCCGCCAGGTGCTGGTTGGCGTACCAGAGCATGTCGAAACGGGCTTCGAGCGCCTCGCCCGAGATGCAGCCGGGGTCGGACGACTGGGCGACCGCGTCGGGCTCCAGGATCACGACGGCCGGGCGCCCGGCGATGCCCTGGGCGAACGCGTCGATCCACTCCTTGTAGCGCGCGGCGTCCTGCGAACCGCCCGAGGAGGCGCCACCGCAGTCTCGGCCGGGGATGTTGTACGCCACCAGCACCGGCAGCTTGCCCTTGGCCGCGGCCGCACCGACGTAGTTGCCGACCTCGGCCTGGATACCGGTGTTCGCATTGCCGTCGGCGTCCCAGTTGCCGAACCACTTCGCGGTGTTGTTGTCGCCGATCGCTGACCTGATCTTCGCGGCGCGGGGGTCCGTGGTCGTCTGGGCCCACTTCGTCGCGTTGTTCGCCGGGTCGGTGTAGAAGCCCTCGCGTGCGGTGGACGTGGTCAGCGAGACGTTGTCCATCGTGATGACGCTCTTGTCGGGCAGCCCGCCCACCTGGAAGTCGACGTGGCCGTCACCCGTCTGGAGCGTAGAGGTGAACGTCCAGCTGAAGCGCTGGGTACTCGTGGTCAGGTTGACGCTCTTGTCCAGCGACGTCGGATACGGCTCGGTGCCCAGCTGAACCGTCGACTTGATGGTCCCCGGCACGGACGCCTTCGCGTCGAACGAGAGCGTGTACGTAGCTCCCTGACGCAGGTTGATGTTGTTCTGGCCCACCACCGCGTCCCAGGGGTTGCCCCCTGCCCCTGTGCCGGTGACAGTGATGCGCATCGCCCCGTTGACGGAGGCGATGGGGGCCTTCGCCGCACCCCACCAGGGAGCGGTGAGCGAGTCGAAGGTGCCGTTCTGCACCAACTCGCCGTACAGGGGCTGCTCCGCACCGGCGACGGCGGTCGGGGCGGGGCCCACGAGCAGGGCCGCCGCGACGGCCGGTGCGGCTATCGCGGTGATCGGTCGGAAAACGTGTCTCATTCTCTGCCTTCCTTGAGTACGCGCACATGCGGAAATCATGACGTGGACAACGAACTCGGCTTATGGATCGCGCGGTGCAGATTACGCAACGAAGCGCCCGCGAGCGGAGAGAATGATCCAATTTCTCGAATAGATGTCCTAAAAGCAGATGTCCTAAAAGCAGGAGCAGACGGCACAACGCGATCCGGCCCGCCAGGTCCGTCGGGGACCGGGCGGGCCGTTCAGTGCGGGCGGACGGGATCAGATGTCGATGACCCGGTAGGCGATGGTGTAGACGCCGCCCGAGCCCTGGAGCACCCGGTACTGCGTCTCGGCGCCGAACTCGTTGCCCGTGATGTTCACGGAACCCATCTGGTCGTCACCGCTCGTGCTGTCGTAGTCCCACAGCGAGAGCGTGCGGCTCTCCTGCTTGCCGAGAATGAGCATGTAGTTGTTGTTGCTCTCGGTGAGCGTGCGCACGTAACCCGTGCCCATGGTCTGGTACTTGGCGCTCGCCGGCCACAGCTTGACCGGCTGCCCGCCCGCGGCGATGTTCAGGTACGCCTCGTCGTGGTCTCCCTCGCTCTCGTCACCGCAGCGAAGGTCGACCAGCTGGATCTGCACGTAGTCGACCGGGTCGGCGTGTGCGGCGCCCGCGGCCCCCACCAGCGAGCTGAGGCCGAGAGTCGCCGCAAGGGCGAGGCGGGTGAGGCTTCTGACGGTCATGTTGTCCCCCGATTCGGGTAGATTCAGCCGGTCCCCCGACCGGCTTGGCTACAGACTGCCGTGCCGGCCCCCGGCCGTTCTACGCGCGTTCCGCTGACCGGAACCGTCCCGGTGGAAACTCGGCGGCGAACACCGTCACGTCCCGGCCGGCATCTGGTCCGGAGGCCTCTCGCGTACGTCAGTAGTGGAGGACGGCGGGCAGATCACGTGAGGCGGCCGCCGCCCGCCCGAGCGCCGCGGTGATGGCGGCGCCCGCCTGCACCGCCTCCTGGGCCGCCCGCTGCAACCGGTGGGCGGACAGGACCATCACCGCCACCGCGGCCACGGTCCGGTTGTCCGGCGAGCGGACCGGCAGCGCAGCGCAGCAGATGCCGTCCATCACCTCACCGCGCTCCAGGACCGCCCCCGGCAGACGCCCGGCGGCGCGGCCGGCACCTCGTGCGCTCAGGACGTGTCCTGCTGCCGTGTCCAGCAGGAAGCTCATCCCGTTCCTGACCGGCACCAACGGTTCCGCCTCCCCCGGTACGGAGGCGACGGTGAGGGCCCGGCCGTCGTGGAGCACCGTCAGCAGCGCACTGGCTCCCGTGGCCGCGCGCAGCCGGTGCAGTGGGTGGCGGGCCGCCACCCGTAAACCGGGGTACGGCTGCCATGCCTGGCCCAGGCGGTAGAGCTGGGAGCCGACACGGTAGCGGCTGCCGCGCCGCTCCACCGCGCCCACGAGCAACAGCTGATCGAGCAGCCGGTGCGCACTGCCCTTGGGTAATCCGCACTCCACGGCGATCTCGCTCAGTCCTGCCTCGCCACCGCACCGCCGCAGCGCGTCCAGCAGCGCGAACGCGCCTTCGAGCACGCCTCGGCCGCGTGCGGGCGTGGCAGAGCGCGTCTCATCCACCTGTGACATGTATCCCCCCGGATGCATCCCCCTGACCGTGTCCCCTCCGGGCACGGCCGCAGGGCGAGCATGCCCGACGCTCAACCCGGCGCCCAGCGGGCGCACACAAAACGTGAGCCACGGCACAGGTCCCGCCGCCCGGCTGGTGCCCGTCTTCCTCGCACCCGGCTCCGGGGCCAGGGTTTCGGTCGTGGTGATTTCATGTGGCGCATGTCATCAAGATGGTCATCATGGAAAGGAGTGCCCGACCTGGGCGACGTGATCAGACATGGCCAGATGCCGATGGCAGGTGAGTCGTGATGTCAGTGCAACAGCCCGGCAAGGGCGAGCCGCCCCACTCGCCGACCGAGCTCCCCAAAGCATCATGGATGAAGGTGCTGAAACGCACGGTCAAGGAGTTCAAGCGGGACGAACTCACCGACCGGGCGGCCGGTCTGACCTACTACGGCATCCTGGCGCTGTTCCCGGCCCTGCTGGTCCTCGTGGCGCTGCTGGGCATCGCGGGCGAATCCGCCACCCGGACCGTGCTGGACAACATTCAGAAGCTGGCCCCCGGCGCGGCCCGTGACGTGATCACCAACGCGGTGACGCAGTTGCAGTCCAGCGGCGGCACCAGCTCCGTCCTGGCGATCGTCGGCCTGCTCGTCGCGCTGTGGTCCGCTTCCGGATACATCGCCGCGTTCATCCGCACCTCCAACGTCGTCTACGACATTCCCGAAGGGCGCCCCGCCTGGAAGGTACTGCCCGTACGCGTCGGCCTGACCCTCGTCCTGATGATCCTCGCCTGCGTCAGCGCGCTGATCGTGGTGCTCTCGGGCGGCATCGCCCGTCAGATCGGCACGGCGCTGGGCGTCGACGACACGGCCATGACCGTCTGGTCCATCGCCAAGTGGCCCCTCCTCGTGGTGCTGGTGGCCATCATGCTCGCGATCCTGTACTGGGCGGCGCCCAACGCGAAGGACCGCGGCTTCAGATTCGTCTCGCTGGGAAGCCTGCTGGCCCTGCTGATCTGGCTGGTCGCCTCGGCCGCCTTCGCCTTCTACGTGGCGAACTTCGGCTCCTACAACAAGACGTACGGCACCCTCGCGGGCGTCATCATCTTCCTGGTCTGGCTGTGGATCACGAATCTGGCGATCCTGCTGGGCCTGGAGTTCGACGCGGAGATGGCACGCGAACGAGCGGTCATCACCGGCCACCCCACCGACGAAGAGCCGTACGTCGAACCGCGCGACACCCGGAAATGGACGGACGAGGACCATAGGGCCATGGGCACCGCCGAGCCGGGGCCCGAACGAGACCAGGACGACGAGGAAGGCGGCCGGTGAGCGCGCGGTATCACCCTTGAGGTCATACATCGTGGCATCGTGGTGGCATGACCATCGACGTACGCCCGGCTGCGGACTTCGGGGACGTCCGTGCGCTGCTCGGCCCGAAGTCGCCCGGGGCCAACGTCTGCTGGTGCCTGAGCTACCGCATCCCGTCCAAGCTCAACAACGAGCTCCGGGGCCCGGCCCGAGGTGAGTACGTCGCGGAGCTGTGCCGTACGCGGCCTCCGCCCGGAGTGCTCGCCTACGACGGTGACGAGCCGGTCGGATGGGCCGCCGTCGCACCGCGTGCGGACACCTCCTTCGCGCGCAGCCGCAAGATCCCGCACGTCGACGACCTGCCCGTCTGGTCGCTGTGGTGCATCCGCGTACGCCCCGGGCATCGCAAACAGGGGATCTCGCACGCCCTCATCGCGGGCGCCGTCGGCTTCGCCCGTACCCACGGCGCACCGGCGGTCGAGGCGTATCCCCTGGACAACGGCGACGCCAAGGTCGACATGACGATGGCGTACGCCGGAATCCGGAAGAACTTCGAACGCGCCGGATTCACCCACGCCGCCGACACCACCTCGGTGCTGGCCGGCCACCCCCGCGTCCTGATGCGGCTCGACCTGCGCTGACACGGATCGTCGCCGGAGGGGCGATGCGTGCCGCGTCGCTCAGCGGGCGATCACCCACCGCTGGGCCCCGGACCCGTCGCACGTCCACACGCCGAGCTTCTTGTAGTCCTCGTCGTAGGTCAGGCAGTCCTGATCACTGATCCGGATCTGGTACGCGTCGCCCCCGAGGTTGACCACCTCCCACTTCTGCAGCGAACTCGCCTTCCACGAGGCGATGTTCGCGAAGTAGGTGCTCGTGTTCTCCGTGAGGTCCGGCCCCAGGCCGTTGGTGATCTCGTAACGGCCGCCGTCCGTCTCCTTGAAGGTCCACTGCGCGTTCGCGGCGCCCAGCTTTCCGGCGACCACCGTCGAACCGGAGGCGGCGTTCGTCGCGACGGCTCCCAGGTTGTTGACGGTCTTCAGGTACACAGGAACCCCCACCGGCGGCCGGCCCGAGCCGGTGGGCGTGGTGGCCGCCGTGTCGGAGCGGTATCCGGGGCGGGGGCCCGGGTTGGCGGGAACACCCGGTGTGATGGGCGTGTCCCCGGGGCCCGGAGTCTCGCCCTTGGGCACCCCGGGGACCGTCGGCACCTCGGTGGGGCGGAAGTTCACGGTGGAGCCGGCGCGGTCCCACAGGCCGTAGAAGGCCCAGTTGCCCCAGCCTCCGTCGCCCTCGTTGGTGAAGCTGCCGCCGCCGGAGAAGACCCAGATCCGGTAGGTCTGGTCCTCGCGCGAGGTCTCGTCGTGGTACTCCACGTCCGTCTGGAACGCCACGTCCTGAAGGTTCTGCTGGTAGCGGTTGACGAACCACGGATCGCCGAAGGCGTTCTTGCCCTTGATGTCGAAGATCATGATGTTGTAGTAGCCGCCGGTGTGGTTCGTCAGCATGTCGAGGAGCCCCTTGACGAAGGCCTCCCGGGCCAGCCTCTTCGTCTGGCCGCTCTGCTGCGCCGCCAGGATGCACCACGTCAGGCTTCCGGTGCCGTACGAGCCCGGTGTCACGGCGCTCGCGGCGTTGCAGTTGTCCGTGATGGGGTCGTACGTGCCGTCCGCCACCGCGGGCTGGGCAAGACCACCGACCGTCAGGGCGCTCACACATACGGCGGCCAGAGCCGACAGCTTGCTTCTCGAACGCACGGGTTCTCCTTCGATGGGGCGGACCGGACTACGTACGCCTAGAGCGGTAAACGACCTGGCCTGATACGCCGGTTTCCGGTCAACTCTTTTCAGCCGTGCGCGACCGTGTGCGGCCCTCGGAAAGTGCCGTACTGGTGTCCGGACCAAGATCACCGGCCGTTAACATCCCCGCATGTCCGACACCGCCGCGCAGCGCCTCCTGCGGAACGACTCCCGCACCACAAGGGTGGCGACCCACGAGACCCTCGCGCTCCCGACCGCCGGGGCGCAGGCTCTTCTCCGTACCCTCCGAGCCCGGGAGAAGGTGCTCGCCCTCTACCACCAGGGGCTGGGGTACGCCGCGCTCACCGAGAGCGCCCTCATCCTCGTGGGCGGCGGGTCCGCTCCGCAGGCCACACGCGTTCCGAGGCCCCTGACGATCCTGCGCCCCGCGCACGGCGTCCGGCAGCTCGTGGACGTGTCGGCGGAAGGGCGGAGCGTGAGCCTGTGGGGCTCGCAGCTCGACACGTCCGGCCAACTCCTCCTGTCTGCCGGGACGCTGGCGCCCGACCTCCTGGCCAAGGACTCACGTACGGCCACGGTCGCCGCCGGCGAGAGCGTCTCCCTGCCCGACGCCCACAAGAAGGCGCTCCTGGAAGAGCTGAAGCCCGGTGAAGCAGTCCGGGCGCTCTACCGCGACGGCTGGGGCCATGCGGCGCTCACCGGGCACGGTCTCGTCCTCCTGCGCAATCTCTGGGCGGCGCCCGAGGTGACCCGGGTGCCTGGCCCCCTGCCGATACTCCGCCGCAGGTACGGACTGTTCGACGCCGTCGAGATCCTCGTCGACGGGAAGCCGCACAAGCTGGACGGATCGAAGCTCGACCCGAAGGGAGAACTCCTCCAGTCCATGGGGGAACTCCTGCCTTCCGCGTCCCCCCTGCGTCCCGGTCGCGGGATGCGGTTGGCCACCTGGATACGCCGGCATCCCGTGCTGATGTCCACCGGCGTGGCCGCGATAGTCCTCGGCGGCCTGGCCTCGGACCCCGGCGGAGACGACGCCGTGGCACAGGTCCACACGGAACACACCCTGACCGTCCCCGACTTCGCCGGGACCTCTCTCACCGCCGCCGTGACGGAGGCCGAGGCGCACCCGTGGCTGAAGGTCTCGGCCATGGACGCCTCCTCCGCCTTCCGGCCGCTGAAGCCCACCGAGCGGGGCTGGCGGGTCTGCTTCCAGACTCCCGACCGCGACCGGACGGTCCGCCCGTCGGCCAGGATGCTGACCCTGTACGCGGTCCCGGACCGGGAGGAATGCCCGACGCGGCTGCTCGGTCCGCGCCGCGTCGTCATGCCGGACCTCATCGGCGAGTGGTACGACGACGCCTCGCGCGCTCTTGAGGACCTCGGCCTCGATCGCGCGGTCGCCTTCCACGCCCACACCGGCAAGCGTCTGGACGGCACCTCGCGCGACCCGGCCGACTGGCAGGTCTGTCGCCAGCAGCCGGAGCCCGACACCGAGGTCTCGGCCCACACCCGGGTCGACCTGTGGCTGATCGGTCCCGACGACCCCTGCACCGAACCCAGCCCGAAGCCGAAGCCCACACCTGAGCCGAAACCGAAACCAAAGCCGAAGCCGAAGCCGTCCTACGGCACCTCCTCTGGAGGCAGCACCACAGGAGGCACGACCAGTGGGGGCAGCACCACCACGGGGGGCAGCACCGGCGGAAGCACCACCACCGGCGGCTCCAGCGGCGGCGGTTCCGGCAGCTCGGGCAGCAGCGCCGGCGGCACCGCGGGTGTCGGGTTCGGGCAGTTCTGCTCCCCCGTCGGCGGCACCGCGACGACTTCCGACGGGCGGCCCGCGAAGTGCTTCATGGGCAAGGACGGCCAGGCCAGGTGGGGGTACAACTCGGGGTGACGCGCAGCCGCCGAAGGCCTCGAAGGGGCCGGCGCCCACTGCCCCCTGAGTCAGCAGATGATCTCCCGTAGGACAGGATGACCGCATGACTGACCCCGCAGAACAGCCTCCCCTCCGCCCCGTCAAGGGAGTGGCCCACTGCGCCGTCGCCACCCTCGCCCTCGCGGGAGCGGCCTGGGCGGTCGTGGGCGTGTGGCACATCCGGCTTGCCGCGGCCGGGCAGCCGCCGTCCGGGCCGCCGGACCAGGGGGGCGGCCGGCACCGCCCGCTGAACGCCCTGGAGGACTCGTACCACCTCGTCAGTTCCCTGGCAGAAGGTGCCACCGCGCTGTGCGCGATCGTCTTCCTGGCCTGGCTGTGGAGCGTCCGCGACAACGCCCGTGCTCTCTCGGCGCAGCCCGCCCGCTACTCCTGGCCGTGGATGTACGTCGGCTGGGTCCTCCCCGTCGCCAACCTCTGGATCCCCCGCGGGATCGTCGTGGACATCCACCGTTCGAGCGCCCCCGGTGAACGCCTGCCGCGCTCCGTGAACTGGTGGTGGGGCCTCTGGCTGGTCGGCACGGTGACCGGGACGGGCCTGATGTACTCCGAAACGACCGACACCGTCATCGCGCGCGCCTACACCGACCCCGCAGCGCTCCTCTTCGTCGACGCGGCCGTCGTCGGTTCTGCCGTGGCAGGCGCCCTCATGGTCCGTGCCCTCACCGCCGTACAGCAGAAGCACATGCCCGCGTCGCGCCACCCGGGCGGCGCGTCGGCTGCGGCTCCGGCCGACCACGTCGGCACCACGCTCAGTGATCGGTGAGCCACTCGATTGCCTGTATTTGTGTCCTAAGGTCGCGAGAGGTGGTGACGTTGAGCGGACAGGCTGTCGAGACATGAGGAAGTGACATGGTTCAGGGCTTCTCCAGAGAACCGGGCACCCACGGACCACTCACCGAGGTCCAGCCGGAGGGACAGCGGAAGATCACCCGCTGGGCGGTCGCGATCGCCCTGGGCGGCTTCCTCTTCGGTTTCGACACGGGCGTCGTCTCGGGCGCCCTGCTCTACGTCAAGAAGGACTTCGACCTGAACTCCTTCGAGCAGGGAAGCGTGGTCAGCGTCCTGCTCATCGGGGCGGTGGTCGGCGCCATGTCGGCCGGCGACCTGTCCGAGAAGATGGGCCGCCGCAAGGCCCTGGGTCTGGTCGGCGTGGTGTTCATCATCGGCACGGCCATCGCGGCGTCGGCGAACGGCTACACGGTACTCATGGCGGGCCGGGTGATTCTCGGCCTCGCGGTCGGAGCCGCGTCGGCGACGGTACCGGTCTACCTGTCGGAGATCTCACCGACGAAGATCCGCGGGCGTCTGCTCACACTGAACCAGCTGATGATCACGCTCGGTATCCTGATCGCCTACCTGGTCAACCTCGCCTTCGCCGGCAGCGAGGACTGGCGGGCCATGTTCGCCGTCGGGGCGATTCCGGCCGCGCTCCTGGTGGCGGCCACGCTGTGGTTTCTGCCCGAATCGCCGCAGTGGCTCATTGCACATGGCCAGGCCGAGAGGGCGCGCAGGGGAATCGCCGCGGTCATCGACGAGGCCACGGCGGACGCGCTGATCGAACGGGCCGAGCAGAGGATCGCCGACGAGCGCAAGAAGCAGGAGAAGTCCCAGGCGTCCGGCGAAAGCACCAAGCGACGGCTCCTCACCCCGGACGTGCGGCCGGCCCTCATCCTGGGGCTCGTCCTCGCCGCAGTACAGCAGTTCGGCGGCATCAACACGATCATCTACTACGCGCCGACCATCATTCAGCAGACCGGCCTGGACGCGTCGAACTCCATCTTCTACTCGGTGTTCATCGGCCTGATCAACCTCGTCATGACGCTGGTTGCGATCCGGCTGGTCGACCGGGCGGGCCGCCGCATCATGGTCCTCGCCTCGCTGGCCCTCATGGCGGTCTCGATCTTCATGCTGGGGCTGGCGTTCGTGGTCGGTATGAACTCGGTCCTCACGCTGCTGTTCATGGTCATCTACATCGCCGCGTACGCGGGCGGCCTCGGGCCGGTGTTCTGGACGCTGATCGGTGAGATCTTCCCGCCGTCCGTCCGGGCCGAGGGGTCCAGCGCGTCCACGGCCGTCAACTGGGTGTCCAACTTCGTCGTCAGCCTCGCCTTCCTGCCCGTGGCCAGCCTCATCGGCCAGGGCGAGACGTTCTGGATCTTCGCCGGGATCTGCGTGTTCGCGTTCTTCTTCGTCAGCCGCTACCTGCCCGAGACCCGCGGCCGGAACCCCGAGCAGATCCAGGAGGGCCTGCGGTCCCGCTTCGGCCACCAGCCCGACCGGCAGCCCACGAAGACCGTCTGAGAACCGGCACCGGCATCAGCTGCGGGCCTCTTCGGCGGCGAGGACACGCGGACGCCACCCCGCCTCATCCGCCGCCGCGCGGTGTCAGGCCAGGGACCCTGCCCGTGCGGGGTCGATGGCGTGCTGGAGAGGCTCATCCCGTGTGAGGCGGCGGAGTTCGTCGAGGACGAGCTTTCCGAGCCGGTGGCGTTCGGCTCCGAGTGCGCCGCCGAGATGGGGTGTGAGGACCACGTTGGGAAGCGTGAAGAGGGGCGAGTCCGGGGCCGGGGGCTCGGGGTGGGTGACATCGAGTACGGCGGTGAGGTCGGGTCGCGCGCACAGGACTTCCGCTGCGGCCGTCTCGTCGATGAGCGCGCCACGCGCGGTGTTGATCAGCGTCGCGCCCGGCACCATGGAGTTCAGCAGCCGTGACCCGATCGTGCCGCGGGTCTCGGGCAGGAGGGGCGCGTGAAGGCTGACGACATGAGAGGTGGCGAAGAGCTCCTCGATGCCGACGAGCCGGGCGCCCGCCTGCCTGACGGTGTCCGCGGAGGCGACGGGATCGGCCGCGAGGACCTCGATGTCGAACCGGCTGAGATGGGCCGCGACGAGGCGGCCGATGTGCCCGAGCCCCAACAGGCCCACACGTGAACGGTAGGCGCCCGGGACCTCCGGATGGTGAGGGAAGCGACGGCTGCTCGCCACGTCCCGGCTGATGCGATGCACCTGCTTCAGCCCGAGGAGGACCTGGGCGAGTGTGAACTCCGCGACCGGGATGGCGTTGGCCGCGGCGGCGGAGACGATCGGAATTCCGCGGGCCCAGAAATCGGGCGTGGTCAGGTGCCGGACGGACCCCGCTGCGACGAGGACGGCCCGCAGGCGAGGTGCGTGCGACAGGAGGGCGGCATCGAGGACGGGCGCGCCCCACCCCGTCAGCAGGACGTCGGCGCCTCGCAACGCCTCGGGTTCCTCGCCGAGTTGCTGTCGCGTGAGGGGCGGCCCCTGCCAGTGCACGAGCCGGTCGATCTCGGCGAGAACCTCACGGGGGTAGACGTCCGCCCTGCGTTCTTCCTCCATGACCAACAGTGCTGTCGGTCTGGCGGCCGGCACGTTCATGTGGATCACTCCTCAGCCATGTACTGACGGGTCGTCACATATCGACCCGCGATCTGATCGGATGTGTGGGGAGATGCCTGACTGGTTGTCGAAATTTGGCGCGGCTTGTTCGATACATAGGTCGGATCATCCGCAGGGACGATACATCGGATGACTGACGGAACGGCCCAGTGAAGCGCACTTGCCTCGCGCTCGCCACCCCAGCGACTGTCACTATCGCGTGCGATGTCCTCCACCTAGCGTGATCAGGGCCCTGAGCAGCCGATCCGTTACTTCATCTTGCAACAACCCGGGCGGCGAATCGTCTCGGCTGCTCCCTCGCGCCGCACGGGCGGCGCACGGAGACGCGTCTGTGGAGTCCCGCGCGGGCCCTCATGAATTTTTTGCATTCATCGGACTATTGACCGCGGATTCAGACCCCGTTAGCGTCCCCGGCAAGCGCTTTCCAGGCCAGCTGTGATGCGGTGAAACGGGAGTTGTCATGCAGAGATCGCGATGGATCGGTGCGGGTTTTCTCGCCTCGGCACTGGTCCTCACCAGCTGTACGTCCGGGCCTGCGGGAGTGGACGCGAAGCAGGACTCCGAAGCGACGCTCGAACTGTGGACCAGGACGACACCCGGCGGACCGGGAGAGCAGGGGACGCTCAGGCTCGCCGCGGCCTTCGAGAAGGCCACGGGCCACACCGTCAAGGTCACAGCCATCTTCGACGACTTCGAGACCAAGCTGCAGCAGCGGGCCGCGCAGAAGAACCTCCCCGACATCGTCATGAACGACGTGACACAGCTCGGTGCCATGCACAGCCAGGGTCTGCTCCGGGAGATCGACCTGGACAAGATCAAGAACAGCGGACAGACCATCGAGCAGGGGCTGGCCTCCGGCAAGAGCGTGGACGGCAAGCAGTTCGGCCTGCCGTACTCGGCGCAGGCGTCCGCGCTGCTCATCCGCAAGGACTGGCGGGAGAAGCTGAAGCTCGGGGTCCCGCAGAACTGGGACGACTTCGCCGCGATGGCCAAGGCATTCACCACCGAGGACCCCGATGGTGACGGCAAGAAGAACACCGCCGGCCTCGCCGCACCCCTGTCCACCAAGCGCGGCTACGCCTCCTGGTACTTCTCCAACTTCCTCTGGGCCGCGGGCGGTGACTTCATCACCGATGCCGGGGACGGCACGTACAAGCCCTCGATGACCACGAAGGCGTCGGTCGAGGCGATGCGGTGGTTCCGCGACCTCGGCTGCGAGGACAAGGCGATCCAGCCCGGTGCCGTGACCATGGAGACCCCGCCCACCAACGAGACGTTCGAGGCCGGCCGGACCGGCATGTTCGTCGTCGGTCCGTACCTGCTGCCGCGCTTCGACGAGACCCTCGGCAAGGACAAGTACGAGGTCGTGCCGATGCCCAAGGGGCCGAAGGACGCGACCGTGCTCGCCGAGGGCGGCTCCATCTACCTGATGGCGGGCTCCGAGAACAGGGCGGGCCAGGACGCCTTCGCCGACTTCGCCATCTCCCCCGAGGGCCAGAAGACCGGCATGGAGGGCGACACCGGCTTCACCGTGCAACTGCCCGTCAACAAGACGGTGGACATCTCCAAGGTCCGTCCCGACGCCCGCTGGACGACGTACTCCGAGGTGTACCGCGACTCCGGGCGGTACGCACCGTCCATCCCGAACTGGACCCCGGTGCGACAGACGACCGCGGAGACCGTCAACGCGCTGATGGCCGACTGCGACCTGGACATCGAGACGGAGCTGGGCGAGCTCGACAAGCAGCTCGCCGACATCCTCAAGGAACAGGGAATCGCCGCTTCATGAGTCTCGACCAGGCGGATACGGCCGCCCCCGCGTCGGCCGCGCCCGTCACCCGGAAAACGGGCCGGCCGGCCGCCGGCCGCCGAAGAAACAACCGCCGGGCGGGCCGGTGGTGGACGCCGTGGCTGTTCCTGGCCCCCGCGCTGCTCCTCTTCCTGTACTTCAAGTTCATCCCCATGGCCAGCGCGCTGACCATGTCCTTCCAGGAGGTTCAGCCCTACCTCGGGAACACGTGGGTCGGCACCGAGAACTACTCCACGGTGCTTCAGTCCGACGGATTCCGCGAGGCCGCGTGGCACACCGTCGTCCTCGCCGCCGGGCAGACCGCCGGCTCGATGGCGCTCGGTCTCGCCCTCGCGCTGCTGATGGAAGGGCAGGGCCGCCGACTGGGATTCGTGCGTTCCGCGGCGTTCCTTCCGGTGGTGGTACCCATCGCGGTCGTCGCCGAGCTGTGGCGGATCATGTACCACCCCACCGCGGACGGCATGCTCAACTCCATCCTCGGCGTCGTGGGGTTCGGCCCCTCGGGATTCATCAACGACCCCGACACGTCGATGGCCTCCATCATGCTCACCGGCATCTGGCGGGGCGCGCCCTACGACATGATGATCTTCCTCGCCGGCCTGACGAGCGTGGACCGCGGTCTGTACGAGGCCGCGAAGGTCGACGGTGCCTCCAGAGCGCAGCGGGTCTGGCACGTGACGATGCCCGGGCTGCGGTCGGTGTTCTCGATCCTGTTCATCCTCGCCGCGATTCGCGGACTGCGCGTGTTCACCGAGGTGTTCCTGCTCACCAACGGCGGGCCCGACGGGTCCACCGAGGTCGTGATGACCCTGATCTACAAGCTCGGTCTTGAGCAGAACCGACTCGGCGTCGGCGCGGCGGGAGCCGTCCTGCTGTTCATCGCGACGCTGGTCCTGACCGTCGTCGTGCACCTGTTGCGACGGAGGGAGAGCAAGTGAACGCGCCGAACGACACCGCGCTGGGCCTGACCGAGAGCCGGAGCCCGGGTGGCCGGATACTGAAGGCCCTCACCTACCTCCTGGTCCTGATCGTCTTCGCCGGTCCCCTGATGGCCCTGCTGGTCAGTGCCTTCACCCACGTCAAGGACCCGACACAGCTGAGCGTCATCCCCTCCGGCACCACACTGGACAACTTCAGGATCGCCTTCGACCAGGGCGTGCTGGCGTATCTGCTGAACTCGTTCTTCGTCGTCGGCTTCGGGCTGCTGCTCCAGGTGGCCGTTTCCGTCCTGGCCGGATACGCGCTGGCCAGGAAGGTGTTCCCCGGGATGACGCTGGCGCTCGTCGCCATCCTGGCGACGCTGATGCTGCCCGAGGAGATCCTCGCCCTCCCGCTGTCCCTGATCCTCGCCGACCTGCCGGTCCTCCACTTCAACCTCATCGGCACCCTGGCCGGAATGATCGTCCCGCTGGGCGCCTGGGGCTTCTCCATCCTGGTGATGACCGAGTTCATGAAGGACGTGCCCCGGGAGCTCGAAGAGGCCGCCCGCATCGACGGCGCCGGCGATCTGCGCATCTTCGCCCAGATCATCCTGCCGATGTGCAAGCCCGCCCTCGGGGTCATCGGAGTCTTCGGCTTCACCATGATCTGGGATCAGTACCTGCTCCCCCTCCTGGTCGCCACCGACTCCTCCTCGTACACGCTCCCGCTGGCGCTGCGGACCCTGCGGATCGATCCCGCCGTCACTCCGGGAGTGGTGATGGCCGCGTCTCTGCTGGCCCTGCTGCCCTCCGTGATCGTCTTCCTGTTCTTCCAGCGTTCCTTCGTCCACGGTCTGTCCTCCGGCGCCCTGAAGGGCTGACCCGGCACGCCTCGCACCACCCACGCCCTCAGCCCTCCGGTACGACAAGAAACGATTCCCCATGACCCCGCGCATTGATCCGAGCGTCGAACCCGGCGCTGATACCCCGGCCACGCCCGCCGCGAGCCCGGTTGCCCCGGAGACGACGTGGTTCACCACGGCCCGGTTCGGCATGTTCGTCCACTGGGGCCTGTACTCCCTGGCCGCACGGCACGAGTGGGTCAAGAACCGGGAGGAACTGACCGACGAGCAGTACCAGGTCTACTTCGACCACTTCGACCCCGACCGCTACGACCCGGTCCGGTGGGCCAGGACGGCGAAGGCGGCGGGCATGCGGTACGTCGTCCTGACGACCAAGCACCACGACGGCTTCTGTCTGTGGGACAGCGCCCTCACCGACTACAAGGTCACCAACACCCCGTACGGCCGCGACCTCGTCGGCCCCTTCGTCGAGGCATGCCGTGCAGAAGGGCTCAAGGTCGGCCTCTACCACTCCCTGATCGACTGGCACCACCCGTCCTTCCCCGTGGACGGCACCCATCCTCAGCGCGACGACGAGGAGTTCAAGGCCGCGACCGCCGACCGGGACATCCGCGCGTACCAGAGCTATCTGCACGGCCAGGTCCGTGAACTGCTGACGTCCTTCGGACGCGTCGACTACCTGTTCTTCGACTTCTCGTACGCGGGCCGTACATGGTGGGGTGGCAAGGGCCCGGACGACTGGGACTCCCCGAAGCTGCTGGAGATGATCCGCGAACTCCAGCCGCATGTCCTCGTCAATGACAGGACCGGCCTTCCCGGCGACTTCGTCACCCCCGAGCAGTACCAGCCGTCCGGCCCCATGACCGAGAACGGGCGGCCGGTCCTCTGGGAGGCGTGCCAGACGCTCAACGGGAGCTGGGGCTACGACCGTGACAACCTCGACCACAAGAGCGCCGATCTACTGATCCGTATGCTCGTCGACGGCGTGTCCAAGGGCGGCAATCTGCTGCTCAACGTGGGCCCCAACGGCCGTGGCGACCTCGATCCGCGCGATGTCGCGGTGCTCGGGGAGATCGGCCGGTGGATGGACCTGCACGAGCGGTCGGTCCGCGGCTGCGGCCCGTCCCCGTACACCGCCCCGGCCGAGTGCCGGTACACCCAGCGCGGCAACCGGCTCTACGTCCACCTGTTCGCCTGGCCGTTGCGCCATCTGCACCTGCCGGGGCTCGCCGGCCGGGTGCGCTACGCCCAGTTGCTGAACGACGCGTCCGAGATCACCCGGGTCCATATCGACCCGGACCGGCCCGCCGTCAACACCGAGATGGGCGGGCAGCCCGCCGGAACGCTGACCCTTCAGCTCCCCGTCCGGCGCCCCGGCACTCCGGTTCCCGTCATCGAGCTGTACCTGGACGCTCCGGCGGACCGCGTCGGCGGCTGAGGCGGCCCCACCCCCGATCCACCCCTACACGGAGGCATCATGCAACGACGCACGTTCCTCATGGGCGCCGCGGCGGGAGCGGCACTGGTCGCCGTCCCCGTCGGCGGTCCGACCACCGCGAGCGCGACCGCTGTTCCGGCCACCGTCGGCTCGCTGGACGAACTGCAGGCCGCGATCGACCGGGCCCGGCCCGGTGACCGTATCGTCGTCGCCGACGGCACATACACCGTCCCTTCGGACCGACCCCTCACCGTCCGGAACAAGCAGGGCACCGAGTGCGCGCCCGTGACCGTCGTCGCCGAGTCCCGAGGCGGTGTCGTCCTCGACGGCGCCCACAGCTTCGTCTTCGACCGGTCGAGCCACATCACCGTCAGCGGCTTCGCCTTCCGCCAGAGCAGCACCCTGGAGGTCCCCGAGACCTGCTCGCACATCAGGCTCACCCGCAACGACTTCCAGCTCGCCGACATCGAGGGCCTGCACTGGGTGATGGTGCGGGCGGACGACAGCACGGTCGACCACAACCACTTCCACGGGAAGAGCACGCTCGGCATCTACCTCGGTATCGAGGGCGCGGGCACGGAGGCGATGGCCCAGCGCGTCCACGTGCACCGGAACCACTTCTCCGACCACAGTTTCACCGGGTCCAACGGCGGCGAGCCGATCCGGCTCGGGGTGAGCCCCCGGGCCCTGTCCAGCGCGCACGCGGTCGTGGAGTACAACCTCTTCGAACGCTGCAACGGCGACCCCGAGGCGATATCCGTCAAGAGCTCCCACAACGTCATCCGGCACAACACCATCCGCGACAGCTTCGGCGGGATCGTCCTGCGGCACGGCAACCACAACCGGGTGGAGGGCAATCACCTCGTCGCCGGTACGGAAGGCCTGCGGATCTACGGCAACGACCACGTGATCGTCAACAACTACCTCGGCGGTCTCTCCGGACGCGCCCTGGTCATCGGCAGCGGTTCGGCCCGCGACCACGTGCCCGGCGAGACGCCTGCCGAGCGCCGCGGCAACGACGCTCCCGACCGGGTCCTCATCGCGTACAACTCCCTGGTGGACAACGCGGACACGCTGTCCGGCGAGAGTCACCGCCCTCACGAGCCGCGGGACGTGACCATCGCCGACAACCTGTTCGTCGGGAACGCGGGTGAGCTGGTCGCGATGGCGAACACCGTACGTTTCAGCTGGTCGGGCAACCTCCTGTGGGGCGCCGCCGCCGACGGCAACGTCCCTGCCGGTGGTGGCACCCGCGTCGATCCGAAGCTGGTGACCGACCCGGACGGCATCGCCCGGCTGTCCGCGGGGAGTCCGGCGATCGGCGCGGGCACGCTCAGGCGGCCACCCGTCACCCACGACATCGACGGCCGCCCGCGCGGCCGGGTCCGGGACGTGGGCGCGCACGAGTACATGGACAAGGCGCCCAGGCGCGGGCCGCTGACCCCGGCCGACGTCGGTCCCCACGCCCGCTGAGCACGCCCGCACGAGGCGCGGCCCGCCGCGCCCCGGCTGCCACCGGTTGCACCCGGCACGCCCAGCCGCGGGGGCTGTGCGGACCGGCCCGGTACGTTCCTTTCGCTACAGGAGGCATCATGCAACGACGCACGTTCCTCAGAAGCACCGCGGTGGCAGCGCTCGCCGCCGTCCCCCTCACCACCACGCTGTCGGGCAGCGCATCGGCGGCCGACAAGCCGGTCGGCTCGCTGGCCGAACTCCAGAGCGCGATCAACAGCGCGGTACCCGGCGACCGGATCATCCTGGCCAACGGCACCCACACCGTCCCGTCGGGCGGTGCCATCACCGTCTCGGGCAGGAACGGCACCAGCAGCGCACCCATCACCATCGTCTCGGCGTCCCGCGGCGGCGCGGTGCTGCGCGGCACGCGCAGCTTCGTCTTCAGCAACTCCAGCAACATCGTCGTCAGCGGCTTCGCCTTCCGCCAGAGCAGCACCCTGGAGATCCCCGCGGACTGCACGCAGATCCGGCTCACCCGCAACGACTTCCAGCTCGCCGATGTCGAGGGCCTGCACTGGGTGATGGTGCGGGCGGACGACACGAAGATCGACCGGAACCACTTCCACAACAAGTCGACGCTCGGCATCTACCTCGGTATCGAGGGCGCGGGCACGGACGCGATGGCCCAGCGCGTCCACGTGTTCAGGAACTACTTCTCCGACCACAGCTTCGCCGGCGACAACGGCGGCGAACCGATCCGGCTCGGCGTCAGCCCCCGGGCGCTGTCCAGCGCGCACGCGGTCGTGGAGTACAACCTCTTCGAACGCTGCAACGGCGACCCCGAGGCCATCTCCGTGAAGTCCTCCGACAACACCGTCCGGTACAACACCATCCGCGACAGCGGCGGCGGAATCGTACTGCGCCACGGCAACCGCTCCAGGGTGGAGGGCAACTACCTGATCGGCGGGGACGAGGGTGTGCGCCTCTACGGGAACGACCACCTGATCGTGAACAACTACCTCAGCGGCCTGTCGGGCCGGGCCCTGGTGATCGGCAGCGGCACCACCCGTGACCACAACTCGGGCGAGACGGCGGACGAGAGGCGGGGGAACGACGCGTGCGACCGCGCGGTGATCGTGCACAACTCCCTGCTCGACAACGCCAGTACGCTCTCGGGCGAGACCCGGACGTACGAACCCCGGAACGTTGTCGTCGCCGACAACCTGCTCGTCGGTGACTCCGGCAGCCTCGTCGCGATGGGGGCCACCACCGGCTTCACCTGGCAGAGCAACATGGTGTGGGGTGCGGCCTCCAACGGCAACATCCCGTCCGGTGGCTACACCCGGGCCGACCCCCGGCTCAGCCAGGGACCGGACGGTGTCCTCCGGCTGTCGGCGGGAAGCCCGGCGATCGGCGCGGCCACGCTGGGCAGCCCGGCCGTGACCGATGACATCGACGGCGACCCGCGTGGCAGCGCGCGGGACATCGGTGCCGACGAGTACTCGGCACTGACAGCCCTCCGCCGCCCCCTCACGACCGCGGACGTGGGTCCGAACGCGTCGTGAGCAACGACCGGTGAAGCGGTCCGCCCGCCCGCACGGGCGGACCGCTTCACCTTCCACCCGTGCGGAGTGGAAGCCCGCAGTAAACCATCAGGAGGAGAGACGCGGTGCGCGATGGCGCGGTACAGAATTACGAGCCGTCGGCCGACCGGGCGGGTGACGCCGTGATCCGGCCGGGGCTGTGCTCGGTCACCTTCCGGCGGTTGCCCGCCGCCGAGGTCGCACGTCACGCGGCCGACGCGGGCCTGGAGGTCATCGAGTGGGGAGCGGATGTGCACGCACCCCCCGGGGACCCCGGAACCGTCCGCGCGGTCCGCGAGGTCTCCGACGGAAACGGGCTCGCCTGCTGCTCGTACGGTTCGTACTTCCGTGCCACCCCGGGCGAGCCGGCCGGGTTCCCGGCGGTCGCCCGTGCGGCGGTGATCCTCGGCGCGCCGAGGGTACGGGTCTGGGCGGGCGGAGCCGGATCGGGGGCCGCCACTGCGGACGAGCGGCGGGTGACCGCGGCCTGCCTGCGGGAGGCCGCACGGATCGGCGCGGACCACGGGCTGGAGCTCGCCCTGGAGTTCCATTCGAAGACGCTCACCGACACCGTCGCCTCGACCCTCCGGCTGCTGGACGAGGTGGGCGCGGACAATCTCCGCACGTACTGGCAGCCGCCGCTCGACGCCCCCGACGACGAGGCGGTGGCGGGGCTCGCCGAACTCGGCGACCTGGTCGCCGCGGTGCATGTCTTCTCGTGGTGGCCCGGCAATCACCGCCTGCGGCTGGCAGATCGTGAGGATCTGTGGGCCGGGGTCTTCGACCTGCTGAACAAGCGGCGCGTCCCGACCGAGGCGCTCCTGGAGTTCGTGCCGGACGACGATCCCGCCGTGCTGGCGCGGGAGGCGGGGACGATGCGGCGCGCGGCGGCTCACCGGCCAGGGGGCCCCGGTATGTCTCCTCCCCCTGCGCTTCCCACTCCTCCGGCTCCCCCGACGACAGGACAGTAGAGATGCCCATCGAAGACCGCGACACGCTCCTGTTCATCGGTGACTCCATCACGGACGCGGGCCGCGACCGCACGGACGCCGCGTCACTCGGCAACGGATACGTCCACGAGATCGCGCAGGTCCTGCGGACCAGGGCGGGCGCCGGCGCCGGCCCCACGGTCATCAACAAGGGCGTCAGCGGCCACCGTGCAAGGGACCTCGCGTCCCGCTGGGCCACCGATGTCATCGACCAGCAACCCACCGTCGTCACCGTCAAGATAGGCATCAACGACACCTGGCGGCGCTACGACCAGGGGCTCATCAGCCCCGTCGACGAGTTCGAGGCATGCCTTGACCGCCTCCTCGCGGACACCGCCCGGAAGCTGTCCGCGCGACTGGTCGTCATCACGCCGTTCCTGCTCCCGGTGACCCCGGGCCAGGAACGCTGGTACGAGGACTTGGCACCCCGCACGGACGCTGTCCTTCGCGCCGCGCTGGCCAACGGAGCCGAGGTGGTGCGTGCGGACCTGGTCCTGCCGCGTGCCGCGGAGGAGACGGCCGTGGCGGACCTGGCTCCGGACGGAGTCCATCCGACCCCCCTCGGTCACCGGCTGATCGCCGATGCCTGGCTTGCCGCGGTCGGCTCCGCCCCCTCGGACCCGCGGCCGTAGCGTCCTCGGTGCCGTGACCGCGATCGCGCCGGACCGGGTGAACGTGTTGCGTCACCTGGACGCGCCGCGGATGCGCCGGCCGCCCCGCGGGGCGAGGCTTCGAGGGTTCGCGCGGGATGTTCCCTGCGTCCCACCGAGGGCCGAAGAGAGGACGATGCACGAAGCGTGGCTGCGCATCAGGGAGAACCTGTGGCCTGTGCTGCAGCAGGCCGTGGCTGCGGCGCTCTCCTGGTGGATCGCCAGAAACGTCTTCGATCATCACGTCCCCCTCTTCGCCCCCATCGCCACCCTGGTCGCGCTGAACACGCCCGTCGGAGGGCGGGGCACCAACGCGGTACGCGTCGTGTCAGGGGTCATCGCGGGCGTCATCGTCGGACAGCTCGCCTTCCGGCTTCTCGGCCACGGCGCCGCGTCCGTCGGCGCGGCCGTGCTGTGCGCGCTCCTCGTCGCGCTCGTCGTCGACGGGGAGCGCATCACGATGGCTCAGGCGGCCGTGGGCGCGGTGATCTCCGTGGCGGCCGGCCAGCAGGCCGGCATCGACCGGGTGCTGGACGCGCTGCTCGGCGCCGGAGTGGCGCTGGTGTTCAGCCAGCTACTCTTCCCGCCGCACCCGCTCGTCCTGCTGAGACGGGCCGAGGCCACCACACTGAACGGACTGGGCCGCGCGCTGGAACTGACGGCGCGGGCGCTGGACGAGTCGGAGGAGGAACGGGATGCCCAGCCGTGGGAGGAGCTGCGTCCCGTCTACACCCTGCTGAACGACCTCGGGAGAACGCGGGACGAGGCCGTCGCCGTCGCCCGGCGCACCTCCCGCTGGCGGAGCCGGCAGGAACCCGTCCACCAGGAGATCGCGTCGACGAGGTATCTGGACCTCCTCGGCAACAGCTGCCTCACCCTGATCCGCGGTGCCGCGGCCCTCGACACGGTGCACAGGCAGGCCTTCGCCCACACCGTTCGGGGCCTGTCCGGAGTCCTGGGAGCCCTGGCAGCCGCCCCCGGAAGCCCCGCCGTGCGGCGGCACGCGACCCGGTGGGTGCTCGACATCGTCCGGGGCGCCCCGGACGCGGGCCCAGCTCTCCCGGTCGCCGTGTGGGAGAGCGTACGGCTGGTCGCCGGAGACATCCTGGTCTTCGCCGGGGCGGACGCGGACCAGGCCGAGCAGGCCGTGCACGAGGGGGCCGCCGACGTACCCATCGGAGACCCGCCGGCGTCGCACCGCTCCTCGCCCCGGCCGCGACGCCGTGGACGGCACGGGCCTTCGGCCTAGACCGGCGTCCCGCGGTGCGAATGGCCTCCGTCGGCATGGCGAGGGAGACGGGCGCATGCCCGCCGGTCCTGACAGTCCGCGAACGGGGGCCCTCGCGTCCGACGGCCCCCGAGCCGCTATCCGGCGTAGGTCTCGAACTCGGCGACCTTCGGTGTGCCGGTCGAGCTGGTGATCTGGAAGGTGAGCTTGGTCAGCGAGGTCCGGGGGAAGGTGATGACGCCCGCCCCGCTGCCGGAGGTCAGAACGGCGCCGGTGTCGGCGTTGACGACCTTCCAGGACCCGATGCTGCCCGTGGAACCGGCTGCCTCCCGGATGTTGGCTGTGGAGACGGCGGTGGAGGAGCCCCACTTGATCGAGATGGAACCCGTCGGTCCGGCGGGCGACCAGTAGGTGCTCATGTCACCGTCCCGAACGTTGCCGTAGCTCGTCCCGTCGGCCTTGCCGGAGCCGTCTGAGCCGGCCCCGATGCTGAGGTTGGTCCCGCCGGGCTGGGTCGGGCCCGGGGTGGGAGTGGTCGGGCCCGGCGTGGGGGTGGTGGGGCTCGGCGTGGGAGTGGTCGGTGTCGGCGACGGTGTCTGGGGCGAGCAGCTGCCGTCCGACACCTTCAGCCCCTTGTCGGCGCCTGCCGTCTGGCCCACGACGGCCGGCACGCAGCCGGCGTCATCGAGGCTGTAGGCGTAGGGGATGCTGACCGTGGTGTTGGACTGCGGGTTGGGGCCGGCGGGGTTGTTCTCACTACCGGGGCTGGACCAGGTCACGTTGTCGAAGGTGTTGCCGCTGACCTGCCAGTATCCCGCCGCGTCGGTGTAGAAGGTGCCCAGGACGTCCTTGGAGTCCTTGAAGTAGTTGTTGTCCACCTTGGCGCGGGCCCCGGCACGGGAGTTGATGCCGGACTCGTTGAGCTTCACGTAGTAGTTGTTGTACATGTGGGCGATGCCGCCACGCAGCAGGGGTGCACGGGAGTCGATGTTCTCGTACAGGTTGTGGTGGTACGTGATGAAGCCGTTCGACAGCTCGGTCTCACTGGAGCCCACGAGGCCGCCGCGGCCGGAGTTGCGCAGGGTGCTGTAGGACAGGGTGACGTACTGGGTGTTGTCCTTCATGTCGAAGAGGCCGTCGTACCCCTCCGACTCCCCGCCCGACGCCTCCAGGGTGGCGTGATCGACCCAGACATTGCGTACGTTGCTCTCCATGCCGATGGCGTCACCGCCGTTGGACGTGGGCGAGCCGGACTTCTTCACGTTCCGGACGGTCACGTTCTGGATGATGATGTTGCTGGACTCGCGGATGTGGATGCCCAGTTGGTCGAAGACCGCTCCGCTGCCGACACCGACGATCGTCACGTTGCTGATCTGCTTGAGCTCGATCACACCGTCGGCGGTGGAGCAACTGCCGCCCGACACCTTGGTGGTGTTGCCGTGGTTGATGGTCCCCTCGACCTGGATGGTGATCGGGGTGCTGCTCGCGGCCCGGCCGCACAGGGCCGCGTGGATCGCGGTCCCGGTGGTCGCCCGCACCGTCTGCCCACCCGCACCGCCGGTGGTCCCACCGTTCTGGGTCGCGTAGCCGGTGGCACTGCCGGTCGCTGCCGACGCCTCGGGCGTCGACAGAACCACACCGCCCACGCCCGCGACCGCCATCGTGGCCAGCGCCGCACAGAGTCGGAGTACGAATGGTCGTCTCATCCTGGTCTCCTCGTGTCTCTTCGAAAGCCGGGTCTACACGCCATGGACATGTCAGGTTCCGCCGAAACCGCCGACGCGTCACCCGACGGACCCTCCCCGTGCCGGACCGGTAGCGGCTCATGCATCGCGTCACGGCAACCTGAGAGGGAAAGCGCTTTCTGCCCGCGCAGCATAGGGCGGCTCCAGTTGGGCTGGCAAGGTTCTGGCCGCTTTACAAAATGACCAACTCTCCAGGCCCCTGGGGCGGTTGCACGGTCGCGATGACGACCGCAGCTCAGAGAGCCCCGTTCACAGCAAGCGCTCTCATCGGGGCGGCATCGACCACCGGCGACCCGCCCCGTACGGCCCCTGCACGCCCCGCGCACGACGACCTCGGCACCCTCGTCGTGCGCGGGAGCCAGGGCCGATTCCTCGCCTTCGCGTGGGTGAGCCGCTCACGTCTGGACCGAGTATCACCCTGACGCGCGGGGTGGCAGGGCGGCCGCAGGCGCGCTGTGCCGGTAAGACATGAGAACGACAGTCGGCGGTCTGTGGGCGCTCCATTCGTGCTCAAGCTGATTCTTCTCATAACCGTGACGGGAGCTTTGCATGACTGCATCCACCACCGAGCCGCCGACTCTGGTGCCTGTCGAGGGCCGGAAACGGGGCAGCCTCGTGGTCACGTGGATGACCACGACCGATCACAAGAAGATCGGGCACCTGTATCTCGGCGCATCGTTCTTCTTCTTCGTTGTCGGCGGTCTGATGGCATTGCTGCTGCGCGCGGAGCTGGCCCGCCCGGGTCTGCAGATCCTCTCCCCCGAGCAGTACAACCAGACGTTCACGCTGCACGGCACGATCATGCTGCTGCTCTTCGCCACGCCCACGTTCGCCGGATTCGCCAACGCGATCATGCCGTTGCAGATCGGGTCTCCGGATGTGGCTTTCCCCCGCCTGAACATGCTGTCGTTCTGGCTGTTCCTCTTCGGTGGCCTGATCGTCCTGGGCAGCCTGCTGACACCGCAGGGCGGGGCCGACTTCGGCTGGACCGCCTACACCCCGCTCAGCGGCGGAGAACACGCCCCCTATGTCGGCGCCGACATGTGGATCATGGGCCTGGCCCTGGCCGGCTTCGGCACCATTCTGGGCGCGGTCAATTTCGTCACGACGATCATTTGTATGCGCGCCCCGGGCATGACCATGTTCCGGATGCCGATTTTCACCTGGAACATTCTCCTGACGTCCGTGCTGGTCCTGCTGGCGTTCCCCATGCTGGCCGCGGCGCTGCTGGTGCTGGAGGCCGACCGGCGCTTCGGTGCTCAGGTGTTCAACCCGGAGAACGGTGGCGCACTTCTGTGGCAGCACCTTTTCTGGTTCTTCGGTCACCCCGAGGTGTACATCATCGCGCTGCCGTTCTTCGGAATCGTCACGGAGATCTTTCCGGTGTTCTCCCGCAAGCCGGTTTTCGGTTATGTGGGACTGGTGGCGGCGACGATCGCCATCGCCGGCCTCTCGGCCACCGTGTGGGCCCACCACATGTTCGCCACCGGCTCGGTACTGCTGCCGTTCTTCTCCTTCATGACCTTCCTCATCGCCGTACCGACCGGCGTGAAGTTCTTCAACTGGATCGGCACGATGTGGAAGGGGTCGCTGTCCTTCGAGACCCCGATGCTGTGGTCCATCGGATTCCTCGTCACCTTCCTCTTCGGCGGACTCACCGGGATCATTCTGGCCTCACCACCCATGGACTTCCATGTCACCGACAGCTACTTCGTCGTGGCCCACTTCCACTACGTGGTCTTCGGCACGGTGGTCTTCGCCATGTTCGCCGGATTCCATTTCTGGTGGCCGAAGATGACCGGAACAATGCTCGACGAACGCCTCGGCAAGATTCACTTCTGGACCTTGTTCGTCGGCTTCCACACCACCTTCCTCGTGCAGCACTGGCTGGGCGCCGAGGGCATGCCGCGCCGGTATGCCGACTACCTGTCCGTCGACGGCTTCACCGCCCTCAACACCCTCAGCTCCATCGGCGCCTTCCTGCTGGGCGCCTCGACGCTGCCGTTCTTCTACAACGTGTGGAAGACAGCGAAGACCGGCAAGCGCATCGACGTCGACGACCCGTGGGGCTTCGGCCGCTCCCTGGAGTGGGCCACGTCCTGCCCGCCGCCGCGGCACAACTTCCTCACGCTTCCCAGGATCCGTTCCGAATCGCCCGCGTTCGACCTGCACCACCCGGCCATCACCCAGCTCGACGAGGCCAAGGCCGCAGGCCGGCGAGATGTCTTCGAACCCGGCGAGGGAACCGCCCACCCGCTGGGCAAGGACCGGGACGACACATGAGTTGCGCGTTCGCCGAGCCCGGGCCGCCACCACGGGTCGGCACGGCCACCGGGATGTCCGCGCGCCGTCAGGCGCGGCAGCGCAGCATCTCCAGTGGGGGGTTGGCGAGGGCGTCCGCCCAGAAGTCCGCACCGAACGCCCGCATGCCGGCGTCGGAGACCGTCAGCGGGACCCAGGTCACCTCGCTGAATCCGGCCGCCCGCAGGCACTCTTCGTAGACCTCGCGGCGCGGGCAGGTGGTGACGAACGTGATCGGCCGGTCGAGCAGCGCCGTGAGCCGGATGCGCGGTCCGGTCCCGGCCTCCTCGCCGGTCAGCTCGACGAGAAAGCCGTACTTGTCCAGGGGCGGCCCGTCGAAACGGTAGTCGGGCGTCTGGGCGAGCACGAAGAACTCGGCGCCGGGCGCCAGACTCCGGTGCACGTTGCGGCACATGCGCTCCATGGCGGCGACATCCTCCGCGTAGTTGAGCAGCTGTACCGCCGTGGCGACGTCGAAGCGCCGCCCGAGCGGCCGCAGTTCGGACACGTCGCCCACCTCGTAGCGCACACCCAGCGGATGGCACTCCTCCAACTTCTGGGCTGCGGCGATCATTTCGCCGGAGATGTCGACTCCCAGCACCTCCGCGGCGCCACGCCGCTTGAACTCCCGGCTGTAGAAGCCGGTGCCGGAGGCCAGGTCGAGGACGGACTTGCCGCGCACGTCCCCGACCATGTCCAGGAAACCGGGCACCTCCGCGTAGTGCGCCAGCGGCAGGGCCTTGAAGCCCTCGAACGCCTCACCGATCTCGTCGTACTGCTGCGTGCTCACCGTGCTGTCCCCCTGTGACTCGTCATGTCCTAGGCCTCGGCCCCCGCCTCCGGGACACGCCTCGGCCTGTGGCGAGCAGTCTCCGGCACCCCGGGCAGACCGTCGTACTGACAGAAGACACAAAGATGCGGACGTCGTCCCGGCTCCGTGTACGAGCGGGAGTTCGAGTTCGGGCCACCCGCCCTCCCGTGCCGTCAGGTCAGGAGACCAGCGAGCGCCCGGTGGGGGCCAGCCGGAGTACCTGAGGTGTTCCTGTCTGTGCTCGTTCGATGCCGGGAAGCAACTCCGCCCGTGCCAGGGGGTGTTCCTTTACGCGGGCGAGATGCCGACGGTGCGCGTGCCCGTCGGGGTACGAGATGAGAATCGCGGCGACGTTCATTCCGGCGCGGACCGGCAACCTGGGGAACGTGTTGGGTTCGGTCTCGGTGGTCAGGAAGGCGAGTGGCGTGGGCCCCGTCTCGAGGAGGACGGGGAGAAGGCCGTCCCGGATCAGTGCGATGCCGGTGCTCTGTTCGGGAGGAAAGGTCCACACGGTCGCGGCCACCAACCGGTCCGGCGCCGGAGCACCGACCGGGGGCCGCTCGAACGGGGAGACCGCGATGCCGCTCTCGGCCGACGCGGGACGCAGGAGGAGCACATCGTCAGAGTCGATCATGGTGTCGTTGGCCTGGGGACCGTGTTCGGCCCAGACGGCGCCCCCGTAGAAGTCCGTGAGCGCGCGATGGCGCGCCGTCATGTCCCGGAATCCGCGTAGCCAGACGAACCGGTCCGGATCATCGAGGTCCCGGAACTGGCCGAGCACGCTCATGCCCGCCTCTTCCTGGGATTCGACGAACTCCCGGTCGAACAGCTCGATGAGCTCGTCGCGCCGGTGGGGACGCAGCGTGTACTGGCGAAGCTCGATCACGGCAGGTGAGGGGCCGACGAGGTCGGTGGACACAGCGGAACTCCTGTTTCGTTGCTCTGCGGGTGGGCGGGCTCGATCGGTCCGGGGCCCGGCCTCCGTTGGACGGTAGGCGAGGTGCGTGACAGGGACTGTCAGGGTTTCCGGGGAGAATGCGCGCATGTCTGCTGGTCGGCTGCTGTCGGTGCTTCTGTTACTGCAATCGCGGGGCCGTATGTCCGCACAGGCGATCGCCGATGAGCTCGAGGTGTCCGTGCGCACCGCGTACCGCGACCTGGCGCGCCTGCAGGCCACGGGGGTTCCGGTCTACGCGGAGCCGGGCCGCGGCGGTGGCTACCAGCTCCTCGACGGCTATCGCACCCGGCTGACCGGGATGAGCGAGGGAGAGGCGCGGGCGCTGTTCTTCGCCGGACTGCCCGGGCCCGCCGCCGACCTGGGGCTCGCGGCCGACGTGGCGGCGGCGCGCCTGAAGCTGCTTGCCGCACTGCCGGCAGGACTGCGGGAGGAGGCGGCGCGGACGGCGGCGGTGTTCCACCTGGACGCTCCCGGGTGGTACCGGGAAGCCGAGCCGACACCACAGCTGCCCCTGCTCGTCGAGGCCGTACTCACCCGGCGTGCGGTGGATGTGCGCTACCGCCGCTGGCGCGCCCCGCAGGAAGTGGACCGCCGCCTTCACCCCTACGGCCTGGTCCTCAAATCCGGGGTCTGGTACGTCGTGGCCGCCTCGGAGAGGGGCGTCGCGACCTACCGTGTCACCCAAGTCCTCGACGCCGTACTGGGCGACGGGCGGTTCGACCGGCCGCGGGACTTCGACCTGGGCGCCTACTGGACCTCCTACCTCGACGAGTTCCGGGCACGCCGCCACACCGGCGCGGCCACCATCCGCCTGTCCCCCCGCGGACGCCTTCGCCTGCCCGACAACGTGCCCCCGGAGGTCGTCCGGGCTGTCGAAGCCACCGCGACCGCCGCCGACGAGAACGGATGGATCGAGGCGGTCATCCCGACCGAGAGCACCGAGCACGCCTGCGGCGAACTACTGCGGCTCGGAGTCGACGTCGAAGTCGTCGCACCGGCAGAACTCCGCCGGGCCATGGCCGCCACCGTGGAGGTGCTCGCGCGCGCCTACGGACTCCCCTGACGCCGGGGCACGTACGCGGGGTGTCAGCGCCCGGTCCGGGCCCTTGACGGAGGTCGGCGTCACTCCGAGGGCACGGCCGCCGAGAGGTCCTGGTCGGCGGCCCAGGAGGAGAGGATCCGCAGGCGGTCGTGGGTGGGGGTGTCGGCCGCGGCCGTCCAGATGACCAGTTGCTGGTCGGGGTCGGTGCTGGCCGTGAGGGTGTCCCAGTCGAGGGACAGCTCGCCCACGACGGGGTGATGGAGGGTCTTGGAGCCGATGGCCAGGGCGGCTACATGATGGGCGGCCCACCACTGGCGAAACTGGGTGTCCTGGACGGACAGCTCGCCGACCAGGGCGGTCAGGCGCGGGTCATCGGGGTATTTGGCGGCTTCCATCCGGAACTGGGCGACGGCCGTCCGGGCCACTTTCTCCCAGTCGGCGTACAGCGTTCGCATCGCGGGGTCGGTGAAAAGAATGCGGACGTAATTCCGCTGCTTCTCGGGAATGCGGGCGAAGTCCGTGACGAGTGCGGCTGCCAGCTGGTTCCAGGCGATGACGTCCATCCGTCGTCCGAGGACGACAGCGGGGGTGGCGGTGAGATCGTCCAGCAGGCGCTGGAGTTGCGGCTGGACCTTCTGCCGTGCACGGCGCCGGGGGCGCGGGGTCTCCTTGCCCGCGAGGCCGAAGAGGTAGTTGCGCTGGTCGTCGTCGAGGTGCAGCGCACGGGCGAGAGCGCCGAGCACGGACGCGGATGCCTGGAGGCGGCCCTGCTCCAGCCTGGTGTAGTAGTCCGTGGAGATCGCGGCGAGCTGGGCGACCTCTTCACGGCGCAGTCCCGCGACACGGCGGGGCCTCGGCGGCTCGGGCAGGCCGACGGTGCGAGGGCTGAGCTCGGCCCGGCGGGCCTTGAGGAACTCGCCCAGTTCGTTGAGTTGCGGGTCAGGGCTCATGGCCCCAGTCTCGCATCACCGAACCGGATGAAAGGGGGGAGAGTTTCTTCCCAGGATGAATTCCTCCCATGAACAACCTCTCCCCTTTTCATGGTGCGTGTGCGGTGTGAGAGTCGTTGGTGCGGCACCCAGGACGACCTTCCGGCCCTGAGGACACGGGCGGCGAAGGAGCGGATGCCCGCACCCCCGGTCCGACGACATCTGGAGCACGTCATGGCAGAAGTGCCCTCCCAGGTCGACTGACCCTTCACCGCCCCACCCCCCCCACCCCCGTATGCAGGAGTACCCCGTTTCCATGAGCAAGGTCATCTTCGTCACCGGCGCCGGCCGCGGCCTCGGCACCGACATCGCCCGCCGCGCCCTGGCAGCCGGCCACCAGGTCGTCGCCACCGGCCGCCGCCCCGAGAGCGTTCTCAAGGCACTCGGCGGCGAGCAGGACAACCTGCTCGTCACCACCCTGGACATCACCAGCCCGGACGCCGCCCGGTCCGCGGTGGACGCCGCCGTGGCGGCGTTCGGCCGCATCGACGTACTGATCAACAACGCCGCCACCTTCCAGGCCGGCTACTTCGAGGAGATCTCGGACGCCCAGATGCGGGCCCAGATGGAGACGAACCTGTTCGGCCCGATGAACATCACCCGCGCCGTCCTGCCCACCATGCGCGACCAGCGCTCGGGCCACGTCGTCACGATCTCCTCCATCGCCGGCCTGGTCGGCCAGGAGTTCTGCGTCGCCTACGCCGCCTCCAAGTTCGGCGTCGAGGGCTGGATGGAGTCCCTGCGCTTCGACGTGGAGCCGTACGGCATCCGCACCACCACCGTCGAGCCCGGCTTCTTCCGCACCGAACTGCTGGTGGACGCCTCCACCAGCTGGGCCGAGCTGTCGATCGACGACTACGCCGAGCGGACCAGGACCACCAAGGCGATGTGGCAGTCGATGAACGGGCAGCAGGCCGGCGACCCGGCCAGGCTCGCCGACGCGCTGCTGGAGGTCATCGGCCTGGGAGAGCCGCCGCTGCGGTTCGTCGCCGGCGACGACGCCATCCCGACCGCCGAGGCCAAGGGCAAGGAGATCACCGAGCAGGCGACCGCCTCCCGCGTGCTCGGTCTGGACCTCGCACACGCCGACGCGGCCTGACCCCACCGCTCCTCACACACACCACGTACGAGGCAGGGAACACCCATGGAATTCGTCAAGCCCCAGCCCACCGGCAAGGGCCCCGAGGACTGGTTCGACGGAGACGTCTGGTTCGACGTCATCCAGGCCGGCCAGGAGCCGTCCCGTATCCGCGCCAACATGGTGCGCTTCGCCCCCGGCGCCCGTACGGCCTGGCACCACCACGCGGTCGGTCAGACCCTGCACGTCGTCGCCGGGATCGCCCTGATCGGCACCCGCGACGGCACGGTCTTCGAGGCCCATCCCGGCGAGACCGTCACCTGCCCGCCGGGAGAAGAGCACTGGCACGGCGCCACCGCCGACCGCTTTATGCAGCACCTCGCGCTGTGGGACGGCACCGCGCCGGACGACGACCGTCCCGAGACCACTTGGCTGGAACACGTCACCGACGCTCAGTACCGCGGAAGCCGCACCCGCAGCCACTGACCCGAGCCGGCCGGGGGGGGGGGGGGGGGGGGGGGGGGGAAAAGGAGGGGGGGGACTTGGAGGAGGGAACACGACCACCAC
>NZ_JBWKLF010000002.1:241371-870249 GCF_056430475.1 Streptomyces sp. NPDC045968
CTCCTTCCCCCCCCCCCCCCCCCCCCCCCCCCCCCCCACCCCCCCCCCCCCCCCCCCCCCTCCCCTCCTCTCTCCCCTCCCTCCCCCCCCCCCCCCCCCCCCCCCCCCCCGGCGCCCTGTGAAGGAAGACCCATGACCACCACCATGACCGCACTGTTCGGCGGAACCGGCCCCACGTGGGAGATCCGGGAGATCCCCGTACCCCGGCCGGGCCCCGGCCAGATCCTCGTCCGCGCTCGCGCGGTGGCGCTGAACAACGCCGACGCCTCCATGGTCACCGGTGCCGACCCGACGAGCGGCGGCACAGGTAAGGAGTACCAGGCCGGTTATGAGTTCGCCGGTGAGGTCGCGGCCGTCGGTGACGGCGTGCCCACCCTCACGGTGGGCCGGAGCGTGATGGGCACCAGCCCCGCATCCTTCGCCCAGTACGTCCTCGTCGACCACCGGCATGTCCTTCCCGTCCCGGCTGAACTTTCCTACGAGGAGGCGTGCGCGCTGCCCACCGGCCTGCTCACCGAGCACGGCGCCCTCATGGCCGCCGGCTTCCGGCCGGGCCAGTCGGTACTGATCACCGGTGCGTCCTCGAGCATCGGCCTGATCGGCCTCCAGATCGCCGAGGTCCTCGACGCCGGGCAGGTCATCGCCACCACTCGTACGGCGGCCAAGACGGATCTGCTCGCCCGCGCCGGTGCGGACACGGTCGTGGCGACCGAGGAGCAGGACCTCACGGCCGCGGTGCTGGAGGCGACCGGCGGCCAGGGCGCCGACGTCGTCCTCGACCACGTCGGCGGAGCCGTTTTCGCCGCCTGCCTGCCGGCCACCCGCGTCGACGGATCGCTCGTCAACATCGGCCGCCTGGACACCGCCACCGCCACGATCGACCTCGACTTCCTGTCCTACCGGCACCTACGTCTGCGCGGCGTCTCCTTCGGCTTCACCCGGGCGGCAGAACTCGGTGACGTCATCGCCGCCGCAGGCCGACAGCTGCTGCCCGCGGTCGCCGACGGCCGAGTCCGCCCTCTCATCGACAGCATCCACACCTTCGCCACCGCCGCCGAGGCGCTCGGCCGGCTGCGCTCCCACCGGGCCCTTGGAAAGCTCGTCCTGACGGTCCCCTGAACAGCCGGCCGTCCCCTGGCAGGATGCGGGAGACCGCCATGCCCGGTCGGTGTTCTCGTGCCCGGTTCAGCCTGCGGTGAGGACACGCCAATCGCGTGAGCCGATGTCGGCGGGGGTGCCGTCGAGGATCCTGGCCGTGCGTGCCGCGGGTTCGAGCGTGATGGTCGCGAGGCTGGCCCACCGTCGGCCGAGGGGCCCGTCCAGGTCGGGCAGGCACGTCACCGGCGGCTCGCCGTCCCCGGTCACCAGACATCGCGCGAGGTCGTCGACCGTGGCCGGCGGCTGCCCGTGTGCGAGGCGGGCGCGCACGAAGTCGTGGCGTTCCCCGGAATCGGGCTGGTAGAGCCAGGTCTTCTCACCGGCTGCCGGGGTCGGTGTCAGGAAGTGGTTGGTGCGCACGAGCGTGCCGAGCTCGGGGCGTACCCCGAAGATGCCGACGGGGCTCAGGTCGAGGAGAACGGCGTCGGTCTCGTCGAAGAGCGCGAATGATCCGGACGAGGTGAGGGGGGCGCTGCGGACGATCTCGACGGCCTCGGCGACGCTGCCCGCTTCTGCCAGGACGATGGCCGCGAGGACATGCATGGGGATGCCGCCGATGCCGTCGCGTACGTGGCCGAGGATGTTGAAGTGCAGAGCCAGACCGGCGCTGTTGACGCCCAGTTTGCCGAGGATGCCGTTCTCGGTGAGTCCGACGACGTCGTACCGTCCGCCGCGTGACTCCCACGTGTGCCATGCGGTACTGAGTTCGACGTGCCAGTCCCATGTCTGGACGCCGAACGTACGCGGCGGAGCGTCGTCGCCGCCGATGCGGCGCACGATCGTGGTGCACTCGCCGGGCGGCACCGCGGCGCTGCGGGCGAGTATCTCGGTGCGGGCGTTGAGGGCGGCGACGCGCCACTCGTCGACCCCGGCCCCGTGGGCGATGCCCGAGATCTCGGAGTGGGCCGCGGGGCGGAACCGCCCGATCGCCTCGCCGGCACGCTCGGCGTCCTGACGCACCTGGGCGGGGGTGACGCCCCCGAGTGCGAAGAGCTGGTCGTACACCTCGATCGCGGCGGGGATGCCGTCACGAAGCTGCTCACCACGGGCGACGCCCCGGTCGTACGGATCGGTGGCGGCGGCCTCGACGTGCTGACGGTGTTCGGGGCGGGGGACGGACACAGGGGTCACGACGTTCCTTCTGCGCTGTTCATATGGATCCGCACCTGGCCGCCGACGACCGTCGCGAGGACGGCGTTGGCGGGCTGTGCGTCGGGGGCGAGGTCGAGAGGGTTCGCGACGAACACGGTGAGATCGGCGAGGCGGCCAGGCGCGATCCTGCCGAGTTCGTCCGACGCGCCGGCGGCGTGGGCCGCTGCCGACGTCATGCCGGTGTACGCCTCGCGGGCGGAGACCGCCTGGCCGGGCTGCACGGGTGCCGTGTCCGGCAGTTCGGCTGGCCGGCGCAACTGGCAGTCGGCGAGGCCGATGCGCGGGTCACCGGGGCCGATGGGCCAGTCGGAGCCGAGGGCCACCACGGCGCCGTGGTCCAGGAGGTCCCGGGTGCGCCAGCCATGGGCGACGCGGTCGGGCCCGATACGCCGCGACCAGTTGTCCGTGGCGTCGGCGCGCGTGTGCCGGGTCCCGTGTACGGGCTGGAGGCTTGCCACGACGTCGAGTTCGGCGAACCGGCCCAGGAGGTCGTCGGGGATGGACTCGATGTGTTCGATGCGGTGCGGAGCACGGTCGACCGGGCCGACGTCCTCGATGACGTCGAGCGCGAACCGGACGGCCTGGTCGCCGATGGCGTGGGTCGCGGTCGGGATGCCGCGCTCGGCGAAGAACCGCATGGCGGCACGGTAGGCGTCGAGGTCGCGCCACAGCGGCCTGCGGTTCTCGCCGTGGGTGTCCGGGCGCTCGAACCACGCCGTGCCGTTGTCCGCCGTGCCGTCGAGCATGAACTTCGCGCCTTCGACGGACCACCGCCGTCCACGGCGGCGCTGGAGACCGGCGATGTGCTGCCACACCTCGGTGGCCGAGTCGGCCGGCACCAGCGGAGAGCAGCGGATGCGCAGCGGCAGTTCACCGCGTTCCTCGATGTACCGGTACACGGCTTCGGAGGGGTCGGCGAAGTCGAGCGCGTGCAGACCGGTCAGTCCGCAGCGCGCGAGGCCGTGAAGCTGGTCCAGCACGTACGCGGCGGCGGTGGGCACCGGCACCTCGGGATAGTGGTCGAACACCAGGTCCATCGCCTGAAGCTCGACCACGAAGCCGGTCGGCCGACCGTCCGGGCCGACCTCGATGGACGAGGCGTCGGTGAACGTCTCGCGGCCGGTCAGCCCGGCGAGTTCCACGACGCGGGGGCTCACGACGAGCGCATGCGCGTCACGGGTCATCAGCGAGACCGGCCGCCCGGGCAACCACTCCGCGAAGACGGTGCCGGCCGGATCACCGTCGAAGACGTTGACGTCGAGGTCGAAGCCGGTGATCCACATGTCGGGCGGCAACCCGTCCGCGGCAGCGGCGAGGCGCGCGAGGACCTGGTCGAGCGAAGCCGCTCCGGAAAGGTCCACGCCCCTGCCGATCTCGATCGACCCCCACACGGGATGGGCGTGGACGTCGGTGAGGCCGGGCATGATCGTGGCGCCTGGAAACGTGTGGACGAGCGTGCCCGGACCACGCAGCGGTTCGAGGGCCGAGGTGGTGCCGACCGCGGTGATGCGGCCGTCGGTGACCGCGACCGCGTCCGCCGGCGGACCGGGCGTCTCCTCGGCCGGATTCTCTACGTGGCCGGCCAGCACGAGGGTGTCGGCGTACACGGGGTTTCCCTTCTGAAGGTGGTGCGGGGGAACTGCTGGTGGCGCACGGGGATGTGAAAGTTCGTCAGGAGCGGGGAACGGTGCGGAGGATGCGGGCCGACGCCCAGTAGACGGCGGCGGCGACGGCCATGCCGGACGGGATCGCCAGATCGAATCCGCCCATGGCCTTCGCGATCGGGCCGGTCCACACACTGGTGTTCACCCACATCAGGGCGGTCAGGCCGCCTGCGGCGAGGGCGAGGACTCCGGACCAGTGAACTCCCCGGTGGTACCAGAAGGGCCCGCCGCGCTCCTGCTCCAGCAGGTCCGCCCCGTTGTAGCGGTTGCGTCGCAGGACGAGATCGGTCACGGCCACGGCCATGGCCGGGCCGGTCACGACGACGACCAGCTGGAGCATGGTGTTGACGCTCGTCAGGAAGTCCTGGACGAGGATGGCGTACAGCGTCATCGCCGTGCCGAGGACACCGATGGTCAGGACCGCCGGGATGCGTGCGAGGCGGACGCCGACCGACTGGATGGACAGTCCGGCGCTGTAGGCCGTCATGCCGTTGTTCGCCACGGTGTTGGCGACGACCGCGATGACGAAGACGGGGACGAACCACCCCGGCAGGATGCTCTCCAGCGCGGCTTGCGGGTCGCTCATGTCGAGGCCGGTGGCCGCGAGGGCGCCGACCGAGGTGAACACGACGCTCGGTACGTACGCGCCGAAGGCCGTCCAGCCGGCGATGGCGTACGGGCTGCTGGTGCGGGGCAGGTAGCGGGCGAGGTCGGGGCTGTTGCTGTACGAGAGCGGCGTGGAGGCGATGATGGTGAAGCCGATGCCGAGCGTGGCGGCGAGCGCGGAGCCCTTGAGCGGCTCCGCCGGGGCGTACGACCAGTCGGTCTCGGCGAGCACGTATCCCGTCACGACGACGAACACGACGGTCAGCAGGACGCTGAGCGCGGTGTAGAGGCGGACGATCGTCGCGTATCCGTAGATCGCGATCAGCAGGGTCGTCCCGGCGATGAGGCAGATGACGGCTGCCTCGACGGCCGGGCCGTCCGGCAGGCCCAGCCGGCCCGCCAGACCGATGCCGGCGATCGAGGCGGCCGACCAGTTCAGGGCGAGGTAGGCCGCGGCTATGAGCCAGCCGGTCAGGACGAGCACGAACTTGTTGCCGATGACCCCGTAGAACGCGCGCGAGACGACCGAACCGCTCGTGCCGGCGGCCGGACCGCTCGCCGCGACGATGCCGGTGAAGGCCCACAGCAGGTTTCCGGCGAGGATCACCCCGGCCGCCTGCGGGAGCGAGAGCCCCATGAGGACCAGCGTCGCGCCGACCGCGAAGCTCAGATAGCTGACGTTCGGCGCCGCCCAGACCGCGAAGAGCCGGCGCGGCCGACCCATGCGCTCGTCGGCCGGGACCAGCTCGATCCCCCGGCTTTCCAGGTGCCCCGCCCGCTCGCAGCCCTGCCCGTCGAGAGCTCCTGCGGAGGTGGTGGTGGGCTCTGTCGTCATCGAGACCTCTCGGAGATGCCGGCGCGACACCCTTATTGGGCGTGCGACCAACTGCGTATTGGTCACAGATCCAATAGCCTGTGCCCCATGACGTCAAGACCCCAGTCGCAACGAACCCGGAAGCAGCCGGAACAGCGCCGCGCGGAGATCGTGGAAACCGCCGCACGCATCGCACTGGCGGAAGGGCTGGAACTGATCACGCTGCGACGCGTCGCCGACGAGCTGGGCGTCCGCCCCGGCCTGATCGGCCACTACTTCCCAGCCGCGGACAATCTCGTGAGCGAGGCGTTCGCCTACGCCACGACCAAGGAACGCGAGTCACTCCTGCCCCCGCACGAGGAGGAGCTCCCCGCCGCCGACCGGCTCGCACTCTTCCTCGTACGCCTCGCGGACGGCGACTACCTGGACCTCAGCCGCCTCTGGCTCAACGCGCGCCACCTCAGCAGATTCAAGGCGGCACTGCGTCAGGCGGTGAGCACGCAGGAGTCGGTGACGCGCACCGCTGTCGTGGCCCTCATCGGCCAAGGGGTTCAGGACGGAGAGTTCACGACCGACGACGCACTCAGGGCGGCGGGCACCATCCTCATCACCGTCGACGGCCTGGGCGCGTACGCCAACCTCGACGCACCGCTGGATGGCCTGGATCTCGGCGACGCGGCGATCGAGACAGCCGAAGCCCAGCTCGGTGTGGCCGCGGGCACACTCCGTACGCGCGCCCGAGCGGCCGGTGACCCGGTGCTCATGAGGGCACGGACAGGGCGGTGAGGTAGCGGGACAGTGCCGCGGCGGTGTCGGCGAGCGGGAAGCGGGCGCCGAGTTGCCCGTCCGGGCGGACTACGAAGCCGGTCGGGCCTTCGGTGCGGTAGAGCCGGGCGAACTCTCCCGAGGCATCGCGGTATTGAGGGACCGTCAGGGCGACGTCGGCCGCGGCGGATTCGGCTTCGCGGGCAAGGACGGCGACGGTCTCCAGGCCGGCCCCGACGCCTGCGTCGTGCGAGACCTCAGGGCTGCCGCCTGGCATCCGCCGTATTCCGGCGGCCGCTTCGGCGGCCCGGTCCAGGTCGGCGGTGCCGGCCGCGTACAGGATCAGCGTATGCCGGGTGCGACCACGCAGGATGTCGAGCAGGCGCAGCGGATAGGTGGCGACGGGGATGGTCAGGCCGCCGCAATCCGGGGCTCGGTCGCCGGGCTGGGGCGCGTCGGCCGGTCCGTACGGGCTTCCCGCGAGCGGGCCGTCCCGGTAGCCGACGAGCAGCTGGGCCTCGCGGAGCATCAGGGACCGCAGGTCGTCGGAGCCGGCCTCGATGCCGTGCGTGGCGTGGCGTACGGTCCGGCCGACGACCTCCTCGCCGACAGGGCGGCGTTCGGCGTCGTAGCTGGCGAGCAGGGCCGGTCCGGCCTCCCCGCGGATGGCGAGGGCGAGTTTCCAGGCCAGGTTGCATGCGTCCTGGATGCCGGTGTTCATGCCCTGGGCGCCGGTGGGCGGGTGGATGTGGGCGGCGTCGCCCGCGACGAAGACGCGCCCGCCGGCGTAGCGGTCGACGATGCGGTGGCTGATGCGGAAGACGGAGGACCAGCGCATCGAGGAGAGGGCGACCGGCTTGGGGGCGAGGCGGTCGACGACGGCCTGGATGTGTGACAGCTCCGGGACGCGGGCGCCCTCCAGGCCGTGCACGACGGCGTCGGCCCGGGCGGGCGCCTGAGCCGTCGCCCCGGCGGAGAGTTCGGGAGGGACCAGCATCGACATCCGGTAACGCCCGGCACCGGGCAGCGGGATGCAGACCAGCAGATCATCGGTGGAACCGTCGTCGGTGCGGTGGCTGGACCGTAGGCCGTATCCGCGCGGCAGGTCCCAGTCGGCCTCGACGTCGGCCAGCATGTACTCCTCGGGGAAGGCCCCGCCCTCAAAGGTGAGGCCAAGACCTTTGCGGACGATGCTGTGCGCGCCGTCGCAGCCGATCAGGTAGCGGGCACGGACCTCCTCGGCGACGCCGGATGTGCTGCCGAGCCGGGCGGTGACCCCCTCCGCGTCCTGGGTGAAGGACAGCAGTTCGGTGCCGCGCTCGATGGCCGTACCCAAACCCGCGACGTACTCCTCCAGGAGCCGCTCGGTCTCGTACTGCGGCAGCGCGGCGAATCCGTACGGCACCTCGGGCGGCAGCGCGAGGTCGATCCGCGCCTGCTCCCGCCCGTTGACGTGGATCAGTTGACCACGCATCGGAACGGCGGCCTCCAGGACGGTGCGGGCCAGTCCCATCCGGTCCCAGATCTCCAGGGTGCGCGGCTGGATCCCGACCGCCTTGGCGTACGGGAGGCGCGCCGGCAGCCGGTCGACGAGACGGCAGCGTACTGAGTGACGGCGGAGTTCCGCGGCCGCGCTCAGCCCTACCGGGCCGGCGCCCACGATCAGCACGTCGGTTGCTCGGGTGTCCGCCACGGGTGCCTCCCAGGGCCTGGCCCGGACTGGTCAGTAACTTCATGGTGGCCCGGCGGAGCGTGGTCGGCGAGCCGGGAGAGGCAGCTCCGACACCCAGGTGCGCCGGGCACGTCGCTCCGGCAATGGGTGACGCGGAGGCTACCGTCGGCTGCATGGACCGTGATCGTCGAGGGTGGCTCCGGTGTGGGCTCGGCGGGGCGGTGTTTGCCGTGTGCATGGCCGGCACCACCTTGCCGACCCCGCTGTACGGCCTCTACCAGGAGAAGTTCGGGTTCTCCGAGCTGTTGGTCACCGTGGTGTACGCCGTGTACGCCTTCGGGGTCATCGCGGTGCTGCTGCTGGCGGGCAACGTCTCGGACGCCGTGGGCAGGAGGCCGGTGCTGCTGTGCGGCCTGGGACTCGCGGCGGCGAGCGCCGTCTGCTTCCTGTCCGCCACAGGGCTGGGCTGGCTCTATGCGGGGCGGCTGTTGTCGGGGCTGTCCGCCGGCCTGTTCACCGGGGCCGCCACGGTGTACGTGATGGAGCTGGCACCGCCCGGCGGCGCCTCCAGGGCCACGTTCGTCGCGACCGCCGCGAATATGGGCGGACTCGGCTGCGGGCCGCTGCTCGCCGGGGTGCTCGCGCAGTACGCCGCCTGGCCGCTGTACCTGCCGTTCGTCGTACACCTGGTGCTGGTGGCCGGCTCGGCCGCCGTCCTGTGGCGGCTGCCGGAGACCGTACGGGAGCGGCGGCCGCTGAGCGGCGTACGGCCGCAGCGCCCCGGCCTGCCCCCACAGGTGCGGGCGGTGTTCGGTCCTGCCGCGGCAGCCTCGTTCGTGGGGTTCGCACTGTTCGGGGTGTTCACGTCCGTCAGCCCCGCGTTCCTCGCGCAGTCCCTGGACGTGCACAGCCACGCCGTGAGCGGCATCGTCGTCGCGCTCGCCTTCTTCGCCTCGACCGCGGGCCAGCTGGCGGTCGGCCGGGTCGGTGCGGACCGGTCGCTGCCGCTGGGCTGCGCCGGACTCCTCGCCGGGCTCGCACTGCTCGCGGGTGCGCTGCACTGGGACCTGCTGCTGTTGGTGGTGCTGAGCGCCCTCGTCGGCGGGGCCGGGCAGGGGCTGTCATTTCGCGGGGCGCTGTCCGCGGTCGCCGGGGCATCTCCTGCGGACCGTCGTGCCTCGGTGGTCTCCACCCTGTTCGTGGTGGCGTACGCGGGCATCTCGGTGCCCGTGATCGGCGTGGGGGTGCTGACCGGTCCGATCGGTCTGGAGGGTGCGGGGCTGGTCTTCATCGCCTGCATGACCGCCCTGGTCACGACGGCGGCTGTCTACCTTCTCCGGCGTCTGGCGCGGACCAGCCGGTGACCACCCGAGCACATGAGCGTGTGCCGCACCCCGCGGCGGGCCTCACCGGCGGTCGGCGCCGCGGAGGATGCCGATGAGGTGGCCCGGGCTCGGTGACCGACCGCGGAAGAACCAGAGCCCCTACGACATCGGCCGCTTCACCGCGGTCAGCGTCGCGTAGACCACGACGTTGCTCTGGTAACCGGTCTTCTTGGTGTAACCGCCCCCGCAGGTGATCACCCGCAGTTCCGGACGGCGGGAGGGGCCGTAGACCTTCTTGTCCGGGAAATCCTTCTTGTCGTAGACCTCCACGGCGTACACCGTGAACACGGCGGTACGCAGGTCCGCTCGCACCAGGTCGATGGTGGCGCCCTTGGTGAGGGACCCGAGGGCGTGGAAGACGCCTGGGCCGACGCGCGTGTCCACATGCCCTGCGATGAGGGCTGTCCCTACCGCTCCGGGAGACGTGCCCGCGCCGTACCAGCCGGCGAGAACGGGGTTGTCGGCCGGTGGGGGCCGCAGCGCCCCCGCCGCGTCGAGCTCCAGCTCGGTCATGAGGGCGTCCACGCGGATGGCGGGGATCCGAAGCCGTACGGGATCCGACGGGGGCAACGGCTGGACGGCGGGGGGCGCGGCCAGACCGGTGCGGCTCGGCGCGGGGCGTACGGGCGCGGGGCGTACGGGCGCGGTGAACAGATGCGCCAGCGAAGACCGCGCCGGCTGAACGGCGGGGGGCCTCACCAGCCCGGCGCGGCTCGGAGCCGGACGCACGGGCGCGGTGAACAAGTGGGCCAGCGAAGACCGCGCCGGCTGAACGGCAAGGGGCGCGACCGGGGCGGTCCGGCTCGGAGCGGTACGCACAGGAGCGGTGAACGCCTGGGTCGTCGAGGGCTGCGGTGGTGTCTCGTCGCGTGTCCCGCTGATCACCAGCGCGATACCCACCAGCAGCGCCACGGCCAGATGCTTGGTCGAAGGGATGTACGCGGGTGGGGGTGTGCTGGTCTTGCGCCCGTTTTCCATCGCGTGTGAGCCTCTGCGTCGCAGCCGGTGGGATGGTGGGGACCTCGCGGCCCCCGGACCGATGAGGCGTCCGAGGGCCGGTGCGGTGGGAGTCGGTGCCGGTCAGCTCCCGATGCCGCTGACGCGACGGCGCATCCTGATCACGCCTCCGGCGGCTGCTCCGGCGATCAGCACGCCGCCGACCGCGAGCTGGGTGCCCTTGTCCGTGGCGGCGCCGAAGCCGGCGGCGACCGCGCCCCTCGGGGCCCGTTCGGTGACGTTGTACGTATCCGTGAGCTTGATCCGCGGCGGGCACTTGACGGTGACGGTGTCGCTGCCCGGCTCGGCCCCTTCCGGGATCTCGAACGTGCCGACGAGCTCCCCCTTGCGGTCGCCCGCGAGGAGGTGGAACGCCCCCGCCACCTCCGACGTGCCCTTGCCGTAGGTCTCGGAGCCACAGGCCGTGGTCACGACGGTGACCGTGGACCCCGGGGAAGCGTTCCCCGAGCGGATGTGGATGCCCGACTCGCCCGCCGGGCTGCCGGCGGCGACAGCGGCCGGGACCGACAGACCGAGGGCACCGATGACCAGACCGATGCCCGCACCAACTCGTGTGTTGCGCATGAGGTTCCTCCAACGGGTGCAGGGTCCGGCCTGTCTGCGCGGCGCCTCTGCTGTGCTCCGTTCCTGAGGCAACCGACAGTCCGTCACATCCGCAACAGGACATGACGCCGCACATGTCACTCCGTCAGGCGCAGCAGCCCGTCGTTTACGCAGGTCACCGGGGCGGGGCCGCTCACAGGGGAGGAACCGGCGGACGGACTGCGAACGGGCTAGCAGCCCGGTTGGCCGCGGTCTCGAAGAACGGTCCGGCCTCTCGCCGGTACGAGCCTCCGGACCGACGCGCGACAGGGCTGCTCCGTGAAGCCATGACTGCCTGCCGTCGGACGTTCGTGGTCCGCCGGCTCATACCCTGCGGAAGCGGGCGAGCGCGAAGGAGAACAGGCCGAACAGCACCAGACCGAGCGCGACGAGCACCAGGAGCCACGGCCCGGCCGGTGTGTCGGCGAGGGCGCGCAGGGCACCGTCCATGCCCTTGGCCTTGTCGGGCTCGTACGCCACGGCGGCGATCACCAGGAAGGCGCCGGCGGCCGTGTAGACCAGACCGCGCGCCACACCACCACTGATGCCGCAGACGTCGATCATGCGGCGTACCCGCTGCGACATCTGCGCCTTCTTGAGGTCCTTGTGGTACTTCCGCATGGCGGCCCGCACACCGATTCCGATGCCGATCCCCAGCACGACGAGGCCGACGGCGCCGACCAGCCATCGCCCCAGGGGGAGGTCGAGCGCCCGGGCGGTGATGTCCTGCGACTTCGCGTCGCTGCTCCTGCTGTTCTTCACCGAGGTGACGAACGACAGCACGGAGAAGGCCATGAATCCGTAGAAGACACAGCGCGCAGCGCACAACGCACGCTTCTTCGGATGATGTCCCTTCGGTCCTGGGGCTCCGAACAGAGCCTCAGTCAGGCGCCACAGGGCCATCCCGATGAGGCCGACCCCGACAGCCCACACCAGAAGCGTGCCGAACGGCTGCTGCACCAGCTCACGGACAGCGCCGCTGCTGTCGGCCTCCTTTCCGCCACCGCCGAAGGCGACGCGCAAAGCGAGCAGCCCTATCAGTACGTAGATCACCCCACGCGCGGCGAGACCCCAGCGCGCAGCGGCGTCGACGGCGGAACCCTTCGCCGCCCGCCGCATCTTGGAGCCACCCTTGCCCTTGGCCGCCTTCAGGCGGCCCTTGGCTCCACCCGGTCTGGCGGACGATCCCAAAGCTGCCATGGCGTGCTCTCCTCACCTCATCGATGCGCTCACGGGGCCTCGGTGGGCGCAGACAGCAAATGCCCCGGGAGGGGCAGGCCATGCGTCGAGCCGCTGTCCGGGTCCCGTCGAGGCGCTCCGCGGCCGCGATCGGAGGATGGCACCCGGCCAGGGCCTGTCCGGCGGTGGACGGTCTACCGATGTCTCATTCCTGAGGTGGGCTTCGCCGGGCCAAGTCCGCGAGCCGTTCGGCGAGAGCTTCCACGAGGCCGCGGAGCTCGTCCGGTCGTTCGATGACGAAGGGCCGGTCCAGCGAGGCGAGTACGGCAGGCAGCCAGTCGAGCCGGTCCACACGCAGTTCGACACGGGACCAGCGCTCGGCCTCCGGATCTGTGCCGCTCGGGGCAGGGAGTTCCGCGACGATCGCGACGCCGGTGGGAAGCCGGGTGTGGATCTGCTCGGCCGTCCCCTGGATCCGCAGGGTCACCTCATGCTGGTACGGAGCTGTGGCGAGCCCGGTCAGGACGCGCTTCGCCGGGTCGAGTCCGGCGGGTGGCTCGAACGAGCCGGGCAGGGTTCTCACACCGGTGACGCGATCGAGCCGGAACGTCCGGTCCTCGCCGGACGTGAGGTCCGCAGCAGTGACGTACCACCTGCCCGCGTGGGCGACGACCCCGTACGGGTGCAGGGTGCGCTCGCTGCGTCGGCCGTCGCCGGCGGTGTACCGGACCGAGATCGGCCGGTGGTGGTGCACGGCATCGGCCACCGGGAGGAGGACCGCGGGTTCCGGGGCAGAGGCCTTGCCGGGCGGATCGGTGAAGGCAAGGGAGCCGAGCACCGCGTCGAGTCTGCGGCTCAGCCGCTCGGGCAGCACTCGCCGGATCTTGGCCGCCGCCGTCTCACTCGCGGTGTCACTCGCCGTGCCCGTGGCCGTCGTCAGGCCCGATCGCCGGCCCGCGACCAGGCCGAGCAGCACGGCGAGCGCTTCGTCGTCGCTGAGCATGAGCGGAGGCATGCGGTAACCGGGGGCGAGCCGGTAGCCACCGTAACGGCCGCGCACCGACTCGACGGGCACGTTGAGGTCGACGAGCTGCTGTGCGTAGCGCCGTACGGTGCGTTCGTCGACGTTCAGCCGACCGGCGAGTTCGGACACGGTCCGCAGGCCGCCCGACTGCAGAAGCTCCAGGAGGGTGAGGACGCGGGCAAGGGGGCGGGTCATACGTGGAAGTCTCCCGCACATACCGGGCGGGTTCCGCCCGGTATTCCGCGTAGCGTGCGCTCACCAGCACCGACCGGCCAGAGGAGAAAACCCATGGACTTCGTATCCATCCGCATCATCACGGAGGACGTCGCCCGCCTCGTCGACTTCTACGAGCGCGCCACCACGGTGCCAGCCACCTGGGCCAACGAGGACTTCGCCGAGCTCAGGACCACGTCGGCCACCCTCGCGATCGGCAGCACCCGCACCGTCCCCCTGTTCTCGCCCGGTTCCGCCCGCCCGGCCGACAACCACAGCGTCATCCTCGAATTCCTCGTCGACGACGTGGACAGCGTGTACGAGAACCTGCGCGGCTTCGTGGAGGACTTCGTCAACAAGCCCACCACGATGCCCTGGGGAAACCGCTCGCTCCTGTTCCGCGACCCCGACGGCAACCTCGTCAACTTCTTCACCCCGGTCACGTCGGCCGCCATCGAGAAGTTCGCCGGGCCCGCGCGGGCAGAACGCCCGCTCCGAGGATGGGCCACCACCACGTGAATTCACAGGCAGTCGCAGTCTGTGGCGTAGAGCAACAGGAAGACAGCCGTCGCGGCGGTCAGGGTGCGTGCAGCGCACGGAGTCCCCTGACCCCGAGAGGGCTCAGGCAGTGGCTTCGGGCTGTTCCGGACCGAGGTAGGACACGCGTGTCTGGTCGGTGTGCGGGAGGAGCAGGGCGCGCAGTTCCTCGGCTGCCGTCTTGAGGAGGTGTCCGTCGCGGCCGGCGTGGGGGGTTTCGAGGACGAAGGCGACGTGGGTGGAGTCCTCGGTGACGCGGGTGCGGTGGGCGTCGCGATGGTTCCAGTGCCGGGTCAGGACGCCGGTGGTGTCGGCGTAGATGATCTCGCCCGGCTTCGGGTTCTCCACCGTGTCGGGCTCGCCGAGCGGGGTGAACTCCTCGCTTCCGGTCGCGTACCGGATGTCGACGTCGCCGGTGACGTGGTCGAGGTCGAAGGCTCCGGCGGGCAGACCGTGCTGGACGGAGACGGCGTTGTAGGAGTCGACGGCCGGGTTGATACGCGGCAGGGTGCCCTTCTTGGCCATGCGGCGGCCGAGCGCGTCGACGCTGGGGCGGATGCGGCGGGGGTTGGTGCCGAAGGAGCGGTAGGCGGTGTGCCATGCCTCGATGCGGGGATCGCCCTCGTCGGCGGGCTGCCAGGTGCCGTCGGCGAGCAGCTGCTCCAGCTCCTCCAGCGCGGTGGAGGTGTCGGTCCAGGGTTCACGGCCGCGCAGGCCGGTGGCGGTGACCAGGGCGATGAGGGTGCCGGGGAAGGCGTCAGCGACGGCGGGGGCGATGCGGAAGGCGGTCATGGCGGGGCTCCGTTCCTTGATGCGTGCGGGGGGACTACGGGGGGCCTTGGTGCGTGCGCAGGGGGGGCTACGGGGGGTCAGGATTTCCGGGGGCCGCCGCGGTCCAGCCGGCGGCGCTGCCGGCGAGCAGTCGGCACGTCCAGTCCCTGGCCGCGTTCGGTGAGGCGGTCGGTGATGTCGGCACGTTGCTCGGTGCTGCGGTGGGGTGATCAGGTGAGGGCAAGGAGGCTGACTGCGGCCGCGGCGGTGCCGAGCCCGATGAGCTGGCCGCGGTGGATGCGTTCGGCGAGGACGCCGCGGGCGAGCAGGACGGTGCCGGCCGGATAGAGGGCGGTGACGACGGCGACGACAGCGAGGTCACCGCTGCGGGCGGCGAGCAGGAACAGCAGGTTCGCCACCGAGTCCAGCACACCGGCGGTGGCCGACATCGCGTATGCGGGTTTCTCGTTGCCCAAGCGGCGGTACAGCAGCCCTGCCGCGGTCAGGGTGACGGCCGAGGACACCGCCCTGCCGATGATCAGCGGGCCGACCCCGCTGTCGGAGGGGGCCTGGTGCAGGAAGATCAGCTGAAGGGCGATCGCGGCACCCGCGCCGAGGGCCAGCAGTAGCGCGGTGCGGGACGGGCGTACCGCACCGGCGCCGTGTCCGGCGCTGACCAGTACGACCGCGGCCAGCGCGAGCGGCAGACCGATCAGCCCGGCCAGGCCCAGGTGCTCGCCCTGGAGCAGCCCCACGCCGACGGGCAGCGCGGCGGAGACCAGTGCCGTCACCGGGGAGAGCACGTTCATCGGGCCGATGGCCAGGGTCTTGTAGAGGAGCGCGAACGCGGCGGCCGACGCGACACCTGAGGCGGCGCCCCAGGCCAGGGTCCGCGCGCTGAACGTGGCGCCGAGGAACGGCCACAGCAGCAGCTCGACCACGAGAGAGGCCGGGGCGGCGATCATCACGGTGCGCAGGACATGGGCCTTCCGGGCGCCGAGGCCACCGAGGAAGTCGGCACATCCGTAGGCGAGTGAGCTGCCCAGAGCCAGCAGCAGAGCGATCACGGTACATCCCTTACTATTCAATGGAACGACCAAACCGTACAACGGATCGACCGACCCGTGTCAACCAAACGACCGGCCGGTGCATTCCAGTGGTCCACTCGCGAGGATGGTGATCGGATGGCCGAGACAGAGGCAGCCCTGCGGACGCTCGCGCACAACGTCAGGGCAGCCCGCACCCGCGCCGGGCTGTCCCTGGACGAACTCGGCCGGCGCGCCAAGGTCAGCAAGGGAGCCCTGGTCGGGCTCGAGAAAGCCCAGGGCAACCCGAACTTCGCCACGCTCGTCAGGCTCGCCGACACTCTCGGTGTCTCGGTGTCCGCCCTGATGGAGGGGCCGACCGAAGGCCGCGTCCGGGTCGTGGACGCCGACGCCGTGATGCCACTGTGGGTGGGAGCCCAGGGCAGCGAGGCCCGGCTGATGCTGACGACGTCGAACCCCGCCCCGGTCGAGGTCTGGCGCTGGCACCTGGAACCGGGCGAGGAGTACCCCAGCCACCCCCATCAGGCCGGAGTCGTCGAAACCGTCAGCGTCACCTCGGGGCAGATGGTCCTGGTTGTCGACGGCACCGAGCACCCGGTCGAGACCGGCCAGACCGCCGCCTTCGACGGCGACGCCCCCCACACCTACCGGGGCGCAGGCGACGAGACCTGCCACCTGATCATGACCGTGCACCTGCCTCCCGGCCCCGCAGGCGGCGCTTGACACGGACCACTGCGACTGGCGAGCGCACAGCGCCCACTCGGTCGCACGGCCACGGCAGGACTGAGCCCTCCCCCACTCTGCGGCGGTTCCATCGACACCGACCCGGGACACGTCGCTGCGCCATCGCGCTCGACGGCAACGCCGCTTGTGCCGCCGACGAGAGCCCCAGGCAGCGTCGACCCTCCGAACACACCGCTCCATGACGGCACTTGGCGCGGCCGGTGGCGTCGGCGAGTGAGCCGTCGAGGTGATTGGCGATACAGGTGCGCGGACCAGGGGCCGTGGTCCCCATGCCTCTTACGCGAGGCTCGCCCGGCCCGGCCGCGTGTCCGATTCCTGGTATGGACCTGACAATACATCCCCGCTAGCGTGACCTCCGGCGCTTCGTTGAGAGCGCTCTCAATGCGTTCGATCCCCCATCTCTGGAGGCCTCGTGAAACGCACCACCTCTCTGCACGCCGCCGTCGCGGCCCTGTTGCTGACCGTCGGACTCGGCGGCGCCCACGCCGGAGCCGCCCAAGCCACCCCCGTCGCCGACCCGCCCGCGGCCTCCGCCGGACTGCTCGAAGCCATGGGCCAGGACCTCGGACTGACCGGGCCGCAGGCGGAGAAGCGGCTCCGCGCCGAGAAGGCGGCCGCAGCCGTCGAGCAGGCGGCCCGGCAGACCGCGGGCGGCGCGTACGGCGGATCGTGGTTCGAACCGGCCACGGGGCGGCTCGTCGTCGCCCTCACCGACCGCAGCGAGGCGGCCGACGTGCGCGCCCTGGGCGCCGAGCCGCGGATCGTCCGCCACAGCGCCGCCGCGTTGGACCGTGCCAAGTCACGGCTCGACGCGCTCTCCGCACCCGCGGGCGTGGCCGGCTGGCATGTCGACCCCAAGGCCAACAGCGTCGTCGTCACGGTCGTGCGTGCCGAGCGGAACACGCCCGCCGTGCGCGCCTTCGTCGAGAAGGCCCGCGGGAACGGCCCCGTGACCGTCGCCGAAACGGCCGCGGCGCCCCGTACGTACGCGGCGGGCACCGTCGGCGGCGACCCGTACTACACCGGCAACGTCCGCTGCTCGATCGGCTTCTCCGTGCACGGCGGGTTCGTGACGGCCGGTCACTGCGGGAGGGCCGGGGCCGCGGTGCGTGGCTGGGACGGGTCCGCCATGGGCACCTTCCAGGGATCTTCGTTCCCCGGCGACGACTACGCGTACGTGAGCATCCACAGCGGCTGGTGGACCGTACCGGTCGTCCTCGGTTGGGGCACGGTCCCGGACCGGCTGGTACGCGGCTCCGCCGAGGCACCGGTCGGTGCCTCGATCTGCCGCTCGGGCTCCACGACGCACTGGCACTGCGGCACCGTCCTGGCCAAGAACGAGACCGTCAACTACAGCCAGGGCGCCGTCCACCAGATGACGAAGACCAGCGTCTGCGCCGAGGGCGGCGACTCCGGAGGCGCGTTCATCAGCGGCGACCAGGCCCAGGGCGTCACCTCCGGCGGCTGGGGCAACTGCTCCTCCGGCGGCGAGACGTGGTTCCAGCCCGTCAACGAGATCCTCGGCAGGTATGGCCTGACCCTGCACACGGCCTGACCGGCCTCCGGTGCACGGCCACGGACCACGGCCGTGCACCGGGTGGACGACCGGCCGAGGCACACCACCCCAGGTCACCCACCCGCCGCGCAGCATCGTGAAGCCGATGTCACGTGCCGGACAGACGATTTCGGAAGCCCGGGCCAAACCCCCTTGCCTAATGGTCAAGAAGTGTTGACTATTAGGGGCATGCCTACCGATGATCTTCCCGAGACGTTCCGGGTCACCACTGACGAACAACTGCGCGCCGTTTCCAATCTCACGCGTCACCGGATCATGGCCGTACTCCGCTTCGAGCCCGCGACGATTACGCAGATCGCCGAACGGCTGGGCCTCGCGAAGGGGAGTTCCAGCTATCACGTGCGCCTGCTGGAGCGGGCGGGCCTGGTCAAGGTGGTGCGGACGCGGAAGGTCCGGGGGGTCACCGAGCGGTACTACGCGATGGCCGCGCGGGCGATCGTGCTGCCGGATCCGGGCGAGGGAGGGCCGGATGTGCTGATGCGGCATGCGGTGGCAGACCTGGAGGCAGCGCCGGTGGACGGCGAGCGGCATGTACGGATGGCGCATCTGCGGCTCACCGAGGAGCAGTTCGCGCAGTTGGGCGCGCGGCTCCAGGCACTGGCGGACGAGTACAGGGAGCTGTCCGATCCGTCGCTGCCGGACGCGTCACTGGTCTTCGCGCTGTTCCACCCGGCACCGCGCGAGCAGGCCGCAAAGGACGCCAAGTGACCTCAGACGTACGGAAGTTGCCGACCGGGTTCGGACGGCTGTGGACTGCGCAGACGGTGTCCTCGCTCGGCGACGGGGTGTCGCATGCCGCGCTGCCGTTGCTCGCGTTGACGTTGACGCGGGATCCGATGGCGCTGGCCGTCGTCACGGCGGCCGGAACGCTGCCGTGGCTGCTGTTCGGGGTGCTCGGCGGTGCGCTGGTGGACCGCTGGGACCGTCGGCACACGATGTGGGTCGCTGATGCGGCGCGTGCGGTGCTGCTCGCGATACCGGCGGCAGCGGCCGCGCTCGACATGCTGAGCATTCCGCTGCTCGCGGGCGTCGCCTTCCTGCTCGGCCTCGGCGGGCTCTTCTTCGACACGGCCGCCACGGCCTATCTGCCGGATCTGCTCGGCCGCGACGCCGCGCTGCTGGAGCGCGCCAACTCCCGTTTGCGCGGCACCCAGACCGCCGCGTCCGGCTTCGCGGGGCCACCTGCGGGCAGCGCTCTGCTCGCGCTCGGGCGGGCGGTACCGCTGCTCGCCGACGCGGTGTCGTTCGCGGTCTCCGCACTGCTCGTACGGTCGCTGCCCGCGACGCCCCGGCCTGCCGGAGGCGCCCGTGAGTCGCTGCTGCGGCAGGCGCGGGCCGGTGCCTCGTACGTGTTCCGGGATCAGTTGCTGCTCGGGCTCGCACTGCGTCCGGCGGTCGGGAACATCGCCTTCCTCGCCGTGGAGACCGTGCTCGCTCTCTTCGCGCACGAGCGTCTCGGCATCGACACGTTCGGCTTCGGCCTGCTCCTCACGGCGGAGGCCGCCGGCGGTCTGCTCGGCGCGGGCATCGCCTCCTTCCTCGGCCGACGGCTCGGCACCGGCACCGCGTTGACCTGCACGGCCGCGGTGGAGGGACTCGCCATCCTGGGCCTTGCCGCCGCCCCGAACCCGTATGTCGCCGGCCTCTCGCTCGCCGTCTGCGGAGCGGGCATGGGCGCCACGATGGTGCTCGTCCCCTCCCTCCGGCAGTCGATCGTCCCCGCCCACCTGATGGGCCGGGTCGCCTCCACCTCCCGCATGCTCGCCATGTGCGCCGCCCCGTTCGGCGCCTTCCTCGGCGGCTGGCTGGCCACCACGTACGACGTGCGCACCCCGCTCTACGCCGCCGCCGGCCTCCTGCTGACCATGACCGCCGTCACCTCGACCATGACCAGCAACCGCCGGGTCCAGGCGGCCCTGCGTGCCGCCGCACCGACCGATGGCCCAGAACACCCGGCACCCCTGAGCCCCGCTCATGAGGGTGCCGTATAGGGGCTCCACGAGGCCGTTGAGCCAGTGCCAAGTGACCGGATCCGGAAGGCCCTGCCGGCGGGACGGCACCGGCGGCTGACAGCGCCCTCAGTACCGTCGTGGCCGGCCAGGCACCCCGCCTGAGAGGTCTGCGCATGGGGGAAGGCTCCTTCGCGTGGGATACGTGCGGTCCAAGGCCTCTGTGCAGCCGATGCCCGCGGTCCGGGTTGACCGGGGCAAGGCAATCCGACGCTGATGCGGGACAGTGAGGTGGGCCAAGGCTCGACGAAGAGCCCTGGCCCGTCCTGATCTACGCGCCGGACATCAGCGCAGTTGCCGGCCGCCACATCGTGCTCCGCAGATCCGAGCCGCGTACGAGCTGGATCCGCCACGGTTCGATGCGGATCACGTGGTACTCGGGGTCCTCAGGGCCACCCCGCCAGTAGTGGACCGGGTCGTACCCCACCCCCGGCGGCCCGCCCCTGACATAGAGGTCCCAGGCGTGGTGCCTGGCGGATTCGTCGTCGGCCCAGGTGGAGAGGGCATCGATATGGACGGTGTTCTGGCGGGGGTTCCAGTAGGAGTACGTGGTGTGGGGACTGTGGGCCAGGTGGGCCGTCTTGACAGGGGTTTTGTACGCCGCCAGCCACCCGACGGGGCGGCCGTCGACGACCTCCCACACGGGGAGCAGAACCCGGGCGCGGGGGCGGTTCTCCCGATCGACGGTGATCATCGTGGCGTACTTGATGTCGCGGACGTAGCTGAAGAAGGTGTCCTGGAGATCGGTGAAGGCGGCGGCTTGGGTGGTGGGCACGGCGCGTGCTCCTTCCAGGGGGAGGGTCAGCGGGAGGCGGGGAGTTCGACGGCCGCACGGTCATCGGCGGCCGGCGTATCCGAGGCGATCACCGTGCCGTCGGTTCGCGAACGCACCCCGAAGGCACTGATGAGCACGGCGAGCAGGGCCGCGGCGAGCGGCACCCACAGCGCCGCCCGGTAGCCGTCGAGAAGCGCGGCCGGTGCACTCGACGTGGTGGCCGCGACATTGACGGCCGTGGTCGCCGAGAGGCCGAGCGCCGCACCGAATTGGAAGGACGTGTAGAGAAGTCCGCCAGCCAGGCCCTGTTCCTCCTCCTTGACGCCCTCGGTGGCGACGATCGTGAGCGGGCCGTAGGCGAGTGCGAAGGCGACGCCGAGGAGCAGCAGGCTGGGGAGCATCGCCAGGTAGGTCCAGTCGGCGCCGACCGGCAGGAAGAGGGCGTACGACAGCGAAGCGATGAGCAGGCCACCGAGGATGAGGCGTGCGCTGCCGAAGCGAGTCACCAGACTGGGGACGAGGACAGGCGAGAGGATCGCGTCGATACCGATGACGATCATGGCGAAGCTGGTCTGCAGGCTGGACCAGTCGCGCAGTTCCTGGAGGTAGAGGACAACCAGGAACTGGAAGCCGAAGAAGCCCGCGGCGAAAAGGAGTCCGGCAAGGTTGGCGCGGACCAGAGCGCCGCTGCGGAAGATACCGAGGCGGACCAAGGGGTTGGCGGAGCGGGCTTCGATGGCGAGGAAGGCGAGCAGTGACGCGAGGCCCGCACCCAGGGTGAGCACGGTCTGCGTGAGATCGGTGTGAGAGGCACGCTCCACGCCCAGGACGATCAGCACGATCGCGGCGGTGACGGTGAGGCCGCCCGCCAGGTCGACGCTCCGGCCGGTGCGGGCTGGTCGCGGCGACTTGGGTACGAAGGCGAGCGCGGCGAGCAGGATCAGAGCGGAGAGCACCACCGGGGCGAAGAAGACCCAGCGCCAGCCGACCGAGGTGAGCAGACCGCCGATGACCAGGCCGATCGAGAAGCCACCGGCCGCGGTGCCCGAGTAGAAGAGCAGCGCCTTGTTACGCCGCGGGCCCTCTTCAAAGCTCGTGGTGATGATGGACAGGCCCGCCGGGGTCATGAAGGCGGCCGCGACTCCGGTGACGAACCGGGCCGCGATCAGCATCCAGCCCTCGGTGGCGAATCCGCCCAGCCCGGAGAAGAGCAGGAAGACCGAGAGCCAGAAGACGAACATCTGCCGGCGCCCGAAGAGGTCGGCGGCCCGTCCGCCGAGCAGCATGAAGCCGCCGTATCCCAGGACGTATGCGCTCATCACCCACTGCAGGGAACCAGTGGACAGACCCAGGTCGGTGCGGATGGACGGCAGGGCCACATTGAGCATGGCCACATCGATGCCCTCCAGGAAGATCGCGCCGCACAGGACGAGCAGTACGCCCCAGTCCCGGGCGCTCAGGGCTCCTGCCGTTTTCTGGGGATTCGTACTCAGCGAAGTCATGGTGGTTCCTCGATGGGGGAAGGGGCTGGGGCCGCCTTCCGGCGGCTCCCTCACCTTCGGCCAGAGCGGTCAGGCGGAACAACGGCGATGATTGCAACGTTCGTTCAACCAGGCTTACCGATCCGCTCTACCTGGGGGTCTTCGATGGAACGCGACGAACTGGAGTGCTTTCTCCTGCTCGCAGAGGAGTTGCACTTCGGTCGTACCGCCGAGAAGATGCGGCTCTCCCGGGCCCGGGTGAGCCAGCTGGTGCAGCGGCTCGAACGCCGGGTCGGCGCCCCGCTGTTCATCCGCACCAGCCGCCGGGTCGCCCTCACCTCACTCGGCCGGCAATTGCGCGCGGACCTCGCACCGCACCACCGTGGCATCGAGGACGCGCTCACACGGGCCGCCGCCGCCGCGCGCGGGATCGACACGGTGCTGCACGTCGGCTTCGCCAACCCGCTGACCGGCGAGATCGTCATGAAGACGACGGAGGCATTGCGGATCAGCCATCCCGGGCTCGCCGTGGAGATCTGCGAGGTACCGCTCACCGACCCGTACGGGATGCTGCGCAAGGGGGACTTCGACGTCCAGCTTCAGGAGCTCCCGGTACGCGAGGACGATCTGGGCGGCGGGCCCGCGCTGCTCGCCGAGGAGCGGGTCCTCGTGATCGGCTCGGCGCACCCCCTCTCCGCGCGGCATTCGGTGTCCCTGGAGGACCTGGCCGACGTCCCCCTGCTCACGCTCGCGGGCGAGCTGCCGGATTACTGGCTGGAGCACCACGTCCCCCTCCGCACACCGGCCGGCCGGTCGATCGCGCGCGGCCCCGTCGTGACCAACATGCAGGAAGCCCTGATGCTGGTCACGGGCGGCAGAGGCGCGCTGCTCGCTCCCGCGCACACGGCGACGTACTACGCGCGCCCCGGTGTCGCCTACGTCCCCTTCACCGACGCGGAACCGGTCAGCTACGGCCTGGTGTGGCGGACCGGGCAGGGCACCGGACCGGTCGAGGCCTTCGCCAGGGCCGCCCGCGAGGTGGCGCGGGAGATGGCGCACGGGGATCCGCGCAGTTCGGTGCCGGGCTGAGCCCTCGGTCCAGGGTCTCGACGTCGTAGACGCACTCGTAGCGGTTCGGATCGTCCGGCAGGAACCAGGGGAAGCCCTCCAGGAGGAAGACCACGGCCAGGTTGATCGTGATCACCAGGCCTGTCCCCCGTCCTCAGGCACCCCGTCAGCATGCGGAATGACTTAACGGGCGATACCCGTCCTCTGACGCCCGCCGTGCCGGGGCCCCGGTACCAGCCCCGGGGCCCCGGCTTCGACACCTCATGAGGGGTGGGCGTTCATGCCAGGAAGGAGCTCGCACCGCGTGGGCCGGGTGCGACCGGTAGCCGTCACGCGGACCGAACCGTACGCGGACGTGCCCGTTGGCTGCGGCCGTGCCGGTCGTCGTGCCCAGCCGTTCGGGGGACACGCGGGCCGCACCCGGCGCGTCTCCCGCCCCGCCGGGGCATCCCTTGGTGGAACGAGAGGGAGACATGATGCCGCTCTATCTATCGAGGTTCAGCTACACACCGGAGACGTGGGCGAGGCTGATCGTCCACCCCGAAGACCGCTCAAAGGCCGCTGAGGCGTACATCGAGTCCGTCGGCGGGAAGCTCCACGGCTTCTGGTACGCCTTCGGCACGCACGACGGCTACAACCTGTGGGAGGCCCCCGACAACGTGTCCATGGCCGCGGTCGCGCTGGCGATCAGTGGAGGCGGCGCGCTCAGCTCGTTCGAGACGACGGTTCTCCTGACCGTCGATGAAACCATGGACGCCCTGCGCAAAGCCGAACGAGTCCAGTACCGGGCGCCGGGCGCGTAGCGGTCCGGGCCCATGATCCGACTTCCCGGGCAAGACGCGGTGGGCTGGCTGGCGCCCCTTTGCACCCTGTGACGATCAGTAAGGTCGCCGGCCTGCACGGTGCGCGGGTGGAGTTGCTCGGGGGGCTTCGAACGTCGGGAAGTCGACCGTCGCCCAAGCGGTGGCGGAACGGCTGGGGTTCGGGGCCCGGTCCTGGAAGGGTCGGGGCTCTGGCCCGTCCGGGTTGCGAGCCTGACGGTCCCTCGCACGGCTGCCGTGTGGCTAACCGCGGACCCCAGGGCCGTTGCGAAGCCCCGTGATCTTGTGAGTGTGCTGGTCGGAGGTCTCGTTAGGCGACGCCCAGGAGGTCGAGCGGGCAACTGAAGGGCTCGTAGGAGGTGTGTCGGGGGCGGCGGTGATGTTGCGGTGCCCGTGCTGCCGCAGCGTGTTGATCGCCAGGTTGCGGAGGGTCGCCATGTTCTCGGCGCCGTGTCCGGTGCGGAGCTTCGAGGGGTCTTCGGCGCAGGCGGTGTCGCGGACGAAGTGCAGCCGGTTCTCGATGGTTCACTGCGATCTGGCGAGCTGGCCCAACAAGACGGCCGGACGGATGCGGCGCAGCGTATGGCGAGAACAGCACAACCGACGCCTGCCGCGTATCCCCCGCCTCCACACCCAACGCCATCACCGCGGGCGCGACCGACAGCAACGACGCCCGCGCCTCGTTCTCCAACTACGGCTCCTGCCTGGGCATATTCGCCCCGGGCACCACCATCAACTCCACCTACCACACCAGTGACACCGCCACGGACGCGCGGTGACGGTCATACCCGAGTACTGGCTAGCGGGCCTGGGCGGCAGAGATGAGACCAGCCAGGGAGGTGCGGGTTTCCGTCAGCGCTGAGATCCGGTCGTCCAGCCCTTGGAGGTGTTCCTGGAGGGTCTCCAGCTTGCATTGGGCGACCGTGCCGTCTTGGCGAACGCACGGGAGCAGGTCGCGGATGACCCTGGTCGGCAGGCCGGCGTCCAGCAGTGCGCGAATGCGGCGGACCACGGTGGGGGCGCTGTCGTCGTAGCGGCGGTGGCCGCTGTCGAGGCGGTGGGACTTCAGGAGGTCCTGTTCCTCGTAGTAACGGAGCAGTCGGACCGCCGTGTCCGTCGCGGCGGCGAGCTCGCCGATCTTCATGTGGTGCTCCTCACAACCCCTTGAATCTCACATTGATGTGAGATCTTAACGTGAAGGTCATGACGAACAGCGCGGACCGCCCGATCGCCCTCTACGGTTTCCTTCGCCCCAGGCCAGAACGCGCGGATGAGGTGCGGCGCATCCTCTCCTCGTTCGTGGAGCCCACCCGGCAAGAACCCGGCAACCTGCAGTACCACCTCCACGAGCACGAGGACGGCCGCTTCTTCCTGTACGAGGTCTGGCGTTCGCAGGAAGACCTGGACCGGCACAACGCGACGCCCCCGCTGCGCGCCTTCCTGGAAAACCTGTCGACCTTCCTGGAGGGAGCGCCGGAGGGCTACTTCGACACCATGCTCAGCCCGTACACCGAGGCCGAACCGGTTCCCGCCTGACGGGATGCCCGCGACAGGCGAAGGACCGCGAATCCGCCAAGGCGCGGAACATCTCGGAGATGTGCGCGGTGTCGCCCGGCCGGGCGTAGTCGAGGAGTGCGCGGAACTTCGGGCGCGGGAGGGGGCGGAGGCGGCTGGAGGTGCCCGGGTCCTCCTCGAAGACGACCGGATACTCGATCCCGGCCTCGGTCAGGACGAGGTCCTGCCGGGCGGTCGACTGCTGGCCGGTCGAGATGCGCTCGTAGACCAGGTTCCCCACTCGTGGGTCCTTCCGGACGGAGGATCGGACCCTGACTGTCGTCGAACCCCGTTTGGGGAACCTGTACCGGGGCTCGGTGGAGTGGAAGGGTGCCCGGCCGGACGGGGACGGACTGCTGTGCCTCGGGTGTCGTGAGTGCGTGGCCCGACAGCGATGGTCGTGAGCCGGTCGCCGAGCATGCTCCTCCGGCACAGCACATGCCGTCCGTCACGTGTCCGGGTGACCAGCCCTGTGGAGTCCAGGACACGCAGGTGCTGGGAGACTGCGCTGGGGGTGACCCTGAGACGGCGGACGAGCTCTACGGTGGGCAGCGGCTCTTCCAGAATGCTGAGCAGTCTCGCTCGGGATGAACCGAGCAGAGACACCAGGGCGGTTGCGTCGACGGTCGGCATCTCCCAACCGCCATGCGGGGAGCCCGCGCGGTATACACCCACGCCTATCGCGTCAAACACCTCAAAGAACGGTCAGGCGCCTGGCACAACGCCAGGCGCCTGACCGAATACGTCACAGCAGTAAGCGTCTTTTCAGCGACGCGGAGGGAGCCATGGACAGTTCGGCAGAACCACTCGTCGCAGCGTGTTGGTGAGGCGCCCTGACTTTAGAAGAAATGCTTGCGTCCACCGACCGCGCGACCGGTCGCACCCAGGAGCCACAGGATGACGCCCACCAGGATGAGGATGCCGCCGATCGTCGTCAGCAGCCCCATGCCGACAAGCAGACCGATGATCAGCAGAATAAGCCCAAGAATGATCATTTCAAGATCCCATCGTCAAGTCCGACTCGGACGCGTGTGCGTATGAGTTTCACAACGGCCTAAGTTGCTTCCTTGGTTGGTAGGTCCCGGCCGGCTCCGAATCCCACGACCTCGGTGCAATAGCCCTTGTGCCCGGCGATACGTTATTCACTCACCCCCTCGAAACTTCGTTCACGAAGCGGCTGCTGAACCGGGCCGAGGCAGCCCGGATCCCCGGCCAGCCCGCGACTGGCCGACCGCCGCAGGCTCATCGAGCCGATCCGGCTCAAGGCTCCCCGCATGACCGCCCGGCTACTCGACGAGGTCTTCCGCGCATCGGCGGACAGCCGGTCTGCCCCCGGGAACCGACACCCTCGACGTCGCGCACCCCGGCCGCCCCGGACAGCCACCGACGAACAGGGGGCCAAGCCCGCATCGTGCTCGACGGACGCCGTTTCAGGGGCCGACAAAGGAAAAGCGAATGCAGCGGTGCGGCCACTTCTCTCACCTCCCCGATCCCACAGGGGGAGCAGCTCAGGGTGAGCACGGACCAAGCAAGGTTGGCGCCGACCATCCGATGGCCCCTGTGACCTGATTACGAGTCAGTTAGGTCAGCAAAGGGTCAGCAAGGAAACACCACCCCAGGTCAGCGCACCCGGCCCCGCGGTTTCAAAGCCACCGGCGGCAGCGCCGGAGCGGACAGCCGACCTCCGTCGTAACCGTGCACCTCACCGAAGCGGGAGCCCTCCGCCCACGCCTGCCGGGCCTCCTCGATCTCCTCGTGGGAACGGCCGATGAAGTTCCACCACATGACGATCTCCTCCTCGAACGGCTCGCCGCCGAGCAGCATGAGGCCGGCGTCGGAGAGGGCGCGCAGGGGCAGTTCGGTGCGGCCGCAGCCGAGGTAGAGCATCGAGCCCGGCAGTACGGGGACGCCGTCGACCTCCGCCTCGCCGGACATCGACAGGACGGCGTACTCGAAGTCGGGGTCGAGGGGCAGCCGGGCCTCGGCGCCGCCGGTCAGGGCCAGGTCGGCGCCGACGATCGGGGTGTACGCGGTGCCGGGTGAGGTGGCGCCGTCGAGCTCTCCGAGGATCACGGTGGCGATGAGGCCGGGTGAGGTGACCGTGGGAAGGTCGGTGTGGTGCTGGAAGTGCGGCTCCACGTGACGGTGCGCGTCGGGCAGGGCGACCCAGAGCTGGGCGCCATGGAGGAATCGGGCGTGCGGCTTCGGGCTCTCCTCGGAGTGGCTGATCGCCTTGCCCGAGGTCATGAGGCCCAGCTCGCGGGGGCGGATCGTCTGGAGGCTGCCCACGCTGTCGCGGTGCAGGACCTCGCCGTCGTGCAGCCAGCTGACCGTCTGCAGACCCATGTGCGGGTGCGGCGGCACCTGCATCCCGGGCTCGTCGGCGATGTCGTCGGGGCCGTAGTGATCCACGAAGGCCCATGCGCCGACCATGCGGCGGCCCAGATTCGGCAGCAGCCTGCGGACCTCGGTGGATTCGCCCAACTGGACATGGCGCGGGGCGAGTAGTTCGCGTACCGGCTCGGCGACTACGAAGCCGCGCCCTCCGCAGACGGAGGGCGTGGCCTGGCGATCGAGATTGCTCATGGCGCTCAACCTAATCCCGTGGGGGCCTCGGTGCCGGTCCCCACGCCAAAATGTTAGTGGAATGTTCAACCATTATGCTGTGTTGAAGCACCTGAACGGATCGCCGCGAGGCCGCGGACCGGATCCGTCGACAGGCCGGCCGAGGAGGACCAGTGAACGACACCTACTACGAGTTCGGTACAGCAGCCGACCGCTGGGACCGGGCGCAGATGTTCTTCGACGCGAAGGAGTACCTCACCGCCGCCCGCATCCTGGGTGGCCTGGTCGAGGAGGCGCCGGAGCAGGTCGCCCCGCGACTGCTGCTCGCCCGCGCCTACTACCACTCGGCGCGCCTCGGCAAGGCCGAGGCGGAGCTGCGCGCCGTACTGGAGCGTGACCCCGTGGAGGACTACGCGCAGTTGATGCTGGGCCGCACCCTGGAGCGGCAGGGACGGCAAGCGGAGGCCGTGCCCCATCTGCGGATGGCGGCGGCACTGACCGGGGATTTCGGTCCGGACGTGCCGTGACGGCACCTAACAGGTTGTAATGGTCAGGGGGCTGCCTCTCCCAGGTGGTAACGGTCAGAGGTGGTCACCGAGACGTGGGTGGCGACGCCCGGAACTCGCCCGGTCAGGGCCCGGGCGTCGGCTCCGGGACCGCTCCATCAGGCCCGGGGCTTCGGCTCCGGGCCGCCCTGCGTGTTGGAGACACGGTCCAGCCATTCCGTCATCAGGGCCGCCTCCGCCGTACTGAGACCCGCCCCGTGGGACTGCCGCAGCAAGGCGCTCAGGGTCGCCGCGGTGGAAGGGACCGCGGCGCGGGGCGGCGCCTTGTCCACCGAGTCGCCGTCCGCCGGGTCGGGTGTCAGCACGGCAGCGTGTACCGCGTCACGGACCCGCCGCGATGCCGTGGGGTCGGAGAAGGTCGACGGGCGGGCTACCAGCATGAGCGCCACGCCCACGTTGGCCGACATGATCATCTGGGCCGCCAGTTCGGGCGCGACCAGCAGCCTTCCCCGTTCCGCCGCCCGTTCCAGGTCCCGGGTGAGAATCCGGTGCGATTCGAGCGCCGAGGCCGGCGGCGTGCGCATCGCGGGCGAGTTCATCAGCCGGTACAGATTCGGGTTGCGCAGGGCGAAGTCCACATGGCTGTCCCAGCCGTTACGGAGATCCTCCACCGGGTCCGTGGACTCGCCGCGCTCCCGCTTGGTCGCCAGATACGCGTCGAAGCCGTGGTCGACGACGGCCGACAGCAGACCTTCCTTGTCCCCGAAGTGCCGGTACAGGGCGGGGGCCCCCACCTGCGCGGCCTCACACACGGCACGCGTGGAGACATCGCCGTCCGGGGACTCCGCGACCAGCTCGGCCGCCACCTCGAGAATGCGCGCTCGTGTACTCATCGGACGGACGCTATCAAGTGGTGCCCTGCGCAGTTCAGACGCCCGCACGGGGGGTCAGCAGGTCGTCGAGTCCGATGCGGGTCAGGAACTCCGCACGCACGCGGTCGGCGACGGCACTGACCGCCTCGCTGCCGTCGTCCGCAGGGTCGACATGGACCCGGAAGGGCCGCTTGCCGTGTTCGGTGTCGACAACCTCCACGATGGCATCGGCGACCTGGGACACATCGGCGTCGGCAGGAGCGAGGTCGGCCAGCCGCCCGGATATCTGGTCCATCAGCCCCGCGTACCGCTCCTCGTACGCCGCGAGCACCGTCGGGTCGGACGGATGGCCACCGGTGACGAAATGATCCGTGCCCGAGGTGAAGGAGCCCGGGACGACGATGGTGGTCTCTATACCGAAGCGCGACAGCTCGGCGGCGTAGGAGACGGCGAGAGCGTCCATGGCGGACTTGGCCGCGAAGTACGGTGCGAGGTAGGGCGGGGTGCCGCCCTTGGTGGAGGTGGAACCTATCCACACGACCAGCCCGTGCCGCCGGGCTCTCAGGTGCGGCAGTGCGGCTCGGTTGACCCGCTGGGTGCCGAGCACATTGGTGTCGTAAACAGCGGCCAGCTCTTCGGGAGTGAACGCCTCGGTGGGGCCGGTGACCATATGGCCGGCGTTGTGAATGACCACGTCGAGACGTCCGGCCTCGGCGAGAACGGCGGCGACCGCGGAGTCGGCGGAGTCCTGGGACAGCACATCCAGCTCGACGGTGCGCAGGTCGACTCCGTGCTCGGTCGCGTACGCCGCGGCCTCTGCGACGCGTCCGGCATTGCGGGTGGTGGTGTTCCTCATCGCCGCGTAAACGGTGTGGCCGGCTCGGGCCAGGGCACGCGCGGCGAGGGCGCCGAAACCCGAACCCGCACCTGTGATCACGATGACCTTGTTCATGGCAGTACCGGTATCCCCTGTCGGTGGCGTGACTGATGGGTTGAGGGTGGATCGCCTCAGACGATGCCGCCGTTGGCGCGCACGACCTGGCCGTTGACCCAGCGGGCAGGGCCCGCCAGGAAGGAGATGACTTCCGCGATGTCCTGCGGCGTGCCCAAGCGCTCCAGCGGTGCCTGCGCCGCCATCCGCGCCACGGTCTCCTCGTCCTTGCCGTCGAGGAACAGGGCGGTCGCGGTCGGGCCGGGCGCGACCGCGTTGACAGTGATGTCCCGGCCTCGCAGCTCACGGGCCAGGATCAGCGTCATGGCCTCGACGGCACCCTTCGTGGCCGCGTAGGCGCTGTAGCCCGGCAGGGACAGCGACAGCACGGAGCTGGAGAAGTTGATGATCGCTCCGCCCTCGCGCAGACGGCGGGCAGCCTGCTGATCGACGACGAAAGTGCCACGGATGTTGGTGCGGTGCATCCGGTCCAGGGCGTCCAGGTCCGTGTCGACCAGAGGTGCCAGCGTCATCACGCCCGCGGCGTGGACGACGACGTCGACTCCCCCGAACGCCGCATCGGCCGCATCGAAGAGGGCGGCGACAGCGACCTCGTCGGCCACATCGGCCCGGTGCGCGAGCGCCTCGCCGCCCGCGGCGACGATGGCGGCGACCGCGGCCTCCGCCTCGGTGCGATTGCCCGCGTAGTTCACGACGACGGCGAAGCCGTCTGCCGCGAGCCGTTCGGCACTCGCGCGGCCGATGCCGCGCGAACCCCCCGTGACGATGGCGACCCGGCGGGCGGGGGTGTTCTGCTCAGTCATGACGACGCTCCCTCGCGATGGAGGGGCCGGCTTCCTGCGCCAGCCCATGAAGCAACGCTAACACCAGACACGTAGCATCGCTACCCCATCGCGATAGCGATGTTACTCGTCAGCGCTACCCCTCCCCTGCCGGGCATATTCGGATGCGCCCCGCCCTTGCGCCGTGATACTTCCCCACTCATGGATGACCTTGTGACAACGCGCCTCGCGCTCCACCTGATGAGCCCCGTCGAAGCAGCAGAAATAGCGGAGAGCGAGCCAGGGGCCAATCCCCGGTGGGCCCCCGGATACCCCTCCGTCGGCGACAGGTCCGGAGCTCGGCGCTACCTCGGCACCTGCGAGACGGCCGGAGACCCCCGGCCGTTCGGCTCCTTCGAGATCAGGCTGCGCGAGGACGGGCAGGTGATCGGCGGCCTGGGATTTCACGGCGTACCCGACGAGAACGGTCAGGTGACCATCGGCTACGGCCTGGCCCCCGGCGCCCGCGGAAAGGGGTACGCCTCCGAGGCGCTTCGCGCCCTGCTGGAGTTCGCCCGCTCGCAAGGCGTCGCTTCCGTCAAGGGCGACGCCGACCTCGACAACATCGGCTCGCACCGCGTCATGACAGCGGCCGGGATGCGGCTCGTCGGGGTGGACGACCAGCTGCACCACTACCTGGTCGACTGGACCGGAAGGGACGCACAGCAAGACGCATAGCAAGCCTCATGAACGGGCGGCGGTCCCGCGCCACAACCACGCAACCCGCCGGGCAGCGCCCGGCGGGTTGCGTGGTTGATCGGTATGGATCAGTCAGGGCCGCGTGGGACCGGCGGGCCGGTCACCTGCCACCGTTCAGTTCACCGCCCCCGCTGCCCGGGACACCGCTCCGGTGCCCGTGCGCGAGCTGTCCGCTGTCGGCTCCAGCAGGCGTTCGGTCAGATATCCGAAGACGAGACCGAAGGCCGCCCACAGCGTCGCCTGGATGGCGAGAGTGGACAGCCGGAACTGCCAGAGCAGAGTGGCCGGGAAGTCCTTGCCGACCTCGTTGAACGAGGGCAGGAAGGCATAGGCCAGCCCGATGAGCAGGACGAAGCCGCCCAACGCGGCGATCGACGCGTTCCAGTTGCCCAGGCGGGGTGCGAGCCGCTTGCCGAGGATGACGGCGGCGACGGCCAGCAGCACGCTCAGCGCGACCATCAGGAAGAACAGGGCGGTGCGCTGTCCGATGGTGCCCGGGTCACCGACGGCCGGCGGATTTGCCGGATACTTCAGGAACGGTACGACGTACACCGTCAGCAGCGCCGCGCCGGCGACGAAGGCGGCTGTGGCCCGGGGGCCGAAGTCGCCGATGCGGCCGAGCGCGTAACAGAAGACGAGTGCGGCGATGCCGCCGACCGCCACGCCGAACACCAGGATGCCGGTGGCGAGTCCCCCGGTGGCCTGCATGGTGCGGCTGACGAGTTCCTCGCCGCCGCCGTGGTCGTGATGATGGGCTGCTTCCAGCGCGATGGCTGCGTCCACTTGGGACTCACCGAGGAAGTAGGCGACGACGAGGGCGAGCGCGCCCGCGACGAGACCAGCCAGCATCCCGCGGACGAGCACAGCCCTGACAGATATGGAGTTCACGAGAATGTCCCCTGCGTATCGGATCTCAGTGGCAGGGGAAACCGAGCAGGTGCCGGCCGTCGTGGACCCACTCGTGGACGCCTTCGCCGGCAATGACCGAGATGGCACCCTGCTCGGCGCCGACGAAGTACAGCAGGACGAGCATGAGGATGCCGAAGAACGCCGCCCAAGGTGCAAGGGCCTTCAGCGAGATGGGGGTGATGGCGGGTGCGCCGGTGGCAGTGGCAGCAGACTGTGCCATGACAGAACCTCCTGTGGGAACACGCGTCCCGATCGTGGTGCCTGAGACGACGGTGCCGGGTCTGACTTCCCGTATCAGATACGAGTTCACAGTGGCGCGACCGTGCCGGATTTTCACCGGCTTCCGTCACACCGTCGTCATGGTCGTCGTGACCCTATCGCCTGTGGCTGGGCACCGCCATGGTGCAATCGGCCTGACGGCGGACCCCGAACGCGCCATGTGTCGCGCGTCGGAACGGACATGGTGCGGAAAGTGGAGTGCGAATTGACGGTACGAGTGATGTTGATCTCGCCTGCGATGAATGCCGCGCTGCGCGAGGCCCGGTTCGAGGGTGACGCGCCCCTCGACGAGGCCGGCACACGTCGCGCCCGTGCCGCCGCGGGCAGCGTGCCGGGCGCGGACCTCTACGTGAGTGGGGGCTCCGAACGCTGCCTGCGGACCGCCGAGGCGCTCGGCCTTCGTCCCGCTCCCGAACCCTCCCTCAGTGACTGGGACATGGGGCGCTGGCGCGGGGAACGACTGTCCGACGTGAGCGCCGGTGAACCCGAGGCCGTCACGGCCTGGCTGACCGACCCGTCCGCCGCTCCGCACGGCGGCGAGTCGCTGTCGGACCTGTCCATCCGGGTCGGCGGCTGGCTCGACGGCCTGGCGGCGGACAGCGGCCGGGTGCTCGCCGTCGCCGAAGCCTCAGTCGTGCGCGCCGCGATCGTCCATGGAATCGGCCTGCCCCCGGAGGCGTTCTGGCGCCTCGACGTGCCGCCTTTGACCCTCACAGAGCTCAGCGGCCGTAACGGCCGCTGGAATCTGAGGTGCGGTCAGGCACTGTGAGTACGGACGCCGTTGAGCGCCGCACACGCCGAAGGAGCATCAGACGGGCAGGGTGACCGCCGTGGCCGTGATGCCGTCGTGAACCAGCCATCTCCCTGTGAGCACCCGTGGAATTCCGGGCGCGGTCCGCAACAGTGTCGCGGTGAGGGTGCCTTCTGTGGCGCTCGCAGAGGTGCGGTGGAAGGTGATGTCCGCTTCGTCGAAGTCGAGTTCGGTGCGGGTGAGCGGGAACCACGTCTTGAACACGCTCTCCTTGGCACTGAACAGCAGCCGGTCCCAGTGAACCGCCCGCACCCGGTCCGGGTCGGTGCCGGACCCCTGTCCCGCCACGTCGAGCCGCGCCGGGAGCCGTTCCCGCTCCGAGGGGCGTGAGACGATCTCCCAAATGCCGGACGGCAGTGGCGCGTTGGGTTCGGCGTCGACCCCTAGTCCGCGGAGATCCTCCGCTCTCGCCAGCGCTGCCGCGCGGTAGCCGTCGCAGTGCGTCATGCTGCCGACGAATCCGGTGGGCCACAGCGGCATCCCCCGGTGACCGCGCAGCACGGGAGTCGGCGGCAGGCCGAGAGCAGCCATCGCCGTACGGGCGCAGGCGCGGGCCGCGGCGAACTCGTGCCGCCGTTTCGCCACGCTCGTGGCCACCAGTGCCTCTTCCTCCGGGAAGAGGGTTCCGGCGGGGGCGTTCTCCTCACAGGTCGCGGCGCTGGCCACGTACGGAGGGAGGAGCCGGTCGATCACGACGTCTCCTTCTGCCCGGTGCGGGCCGTTCCGTCCGCGTCGAAGCGTGTCCCGTCAGGAGTGCCGGGCCCTTCCTCGTACGGCAGGATCTGGCGCAACAACCCTCTGGGGTGGCCCCGTTCACGCCACTCGCGGGGGTAGCCGATCGAGACTTCCTCGAAGCGCACCCCGTCGTACCAGGTCGTACGGGGAATGTGGAGATGGCCGTACACCACGGCCGTCACGTTGAACCTGCGGTGCCAGTCGGCCGTGAGCTCGGTACCGCACCACTGGGCGAACTCCGGATACCACATGACCGATGTGGGTTCCCGCACCAGCGGCCAGTGCCCGGCGAGTACGAGAGGGACGTCCGGGTCGTGTGCGGCCAGCCGCTGTTCGGTCCGCGTGACACGGGCCCGGCACCAGTCGTCGCGGGTCGGGTACGGATCGGGGTGCAGCACGAACTCGTCGGTGCACACGATGCCCGCTTCGTGCGCGCGGGCCAACGACTCCTCCTTGGTCGTCGTCCCCGGGACACGGAAGGTGTAGTCGTACAGGACGAAGACGGGCGCGATCGCCACCGGCCCGTCCGGGCCCGGCCAGCGGGGGAAGGGGTCCTCGGGTGTGGACACACCGAGCGTGCGGCAGATCTCGACGAGGTGGTCGTAGCGGGCCCGGCCCCGGAGCGCTACGGCGTCCCTGTCGGTCGTCCACAGTTCATGGTTGCCCGGGGTCCATACGACGTGGGCGAACCGCCCCGCGAGCAGTTCGAGTGCCCACGCCACGTCCTTCACCTGCTCGGCCACGTCACCTGCGACGATGAGCCAGTCCGAGTCGGACGTCGGGTGCAGAGACTCGACGATCGGCCGGTTGTCGGCGATTCCGACATGCAGATCGCTCACGGCAAGCAGCCGCCCCGCTCCCCGCGCGGAGTGCCGGGTGCCGTCCGGGGTGAGCTCGCTCGCAGGACTCATGGACGCGCTTCCCGATCTGTCGGCCGATGCGTGACTCCGTTCCGCAGGTACGGAGTTCGTTCGAATTCACCGTCTCACGGGTGGGTGTCAGCGTGCTTGCGATCTTCCGTGTTCGCCGTGTTGGCGGGCGGCCGGTCGTGAGTCGCGGGTGGCGGCTTCGGGTGACTTGCGGACGACTCGGCACGCGGAGCCCGCGGGGTGGCCGAGTATCGACGTAGGGTCGCGTTCATGGTGCATGTACTGAGCAGCCGGGTGTTGCTTCGACCGCGTGACCCAGAGGCCTCACGGGACTTCTACGGAGAAGCTCTCGGCCTGGCCGTGTACCGGGAATTCGGCACCGGGCCGGAGCGCGGGACGGTCTACTTCCTCGGTGGCGGCTTCCTTGAGGTGTCCGGACGGTCGCACGACCTGCCGACCGCGACCCTCCGTCTCTGGATGCAGGTCGCCGACTGCGAGGCCGCGCACGAGGAACTGGCGAGCCGCGGAGTGCACGTGCTGCGAGCGCCGCTGCGCGAACCCTGGGGCCTGATCGAGATGTGGATCGCCGATCCCGACGGCCACCGCATCGTGCTGACCGAGGTGCCCGCCGATCACCCTCTGCGGTACCGCCCCTGACACCGGTCGGTGCGCGCACCGGCCGGGCTGATCACCGGAGCTGACGCACGGGGGACCTGCGCAGCTCATACGTACCGGGTGACCTGCGCAGCTCATACGAGGATGGCGTAGACGAGGAAGAAGGCCGCCACCACCACCGCGACGAGGAGGATGGCGATCAGCGGCCCCTTCGCCCATCCCCTGGGTGGTTCGTTCCACGGCCCCGCCTCCGACGTACTGCTTTCGGCCGGGGGCGTGTCACCGGTGGGGACGCCCCCACCGGGCTCCAGGCCGGGCGTATTGCGCGGATCCGGGTCGGGATTTCCAGTGCTCATACCTTCCCACGTACCCATTTATACAGAGATGCACCGAATTCACCCCATCTTCCTTGGGTGATGGCGACCGCCATGCATCGATGAGGGGTTTCTTTTTGAACATGGAAATCATTGCCATATAGTGTCGCCGTGGCTCGCACCGAACTCCGCCCGGTCATCAAGCTCCGCTCCACCGCCGGCACCGGCTACACCTACGTCACCCGCAAGAACCGGCGGAACAATCCCGACCGGCTCGTCCTGCGCAAGTTCGACCCGCTCGTCCGCCGACACGTGGACTTCCGCGAAGAACGCTGATCCCTCCCCACCTCGACCCCCGCGTCCCGGCCCCCATCCCGATCCCGACCCAAGGACACCGCCATGAAGCCCGGAATCCACCCCTCGTACGGCCCCGTCGTCTTCCGCGACAAGGCCGCAGACTTCGCCTTCCTCACCCGCTCGACTCTCACCAGCGAGCGCACGGTCACATGGGAGGACGGCAACACCTACCCGGTCGTCGACGTGGAGATCTCCTCCGCGAGCCACCCCTTCTACACCGGCACCGCCCGGGTCCTGGACACCGCCGGCCGCGTGGAGCGCTTCGAGCGCCGCTACGGCAGCCGCGAGGGCCGGTGATGGGGCACAACCAGAAGCTGCCCGTCGTCATCGTCGGCGGACTGCACTCCGATGCCCGTCGCGAGGTGGTGGAGGGACTGCTCAGGGGTGTTCCTCACAGCGTCGCGCTGCACCACGATCTGACGACAGCGGGCGAGGGAACCGTGCGCCGGACCGTCCGCGACCTGTCGGGCGAACAGTCCGGCGGCGAGGTGCCCCTCGTCAACGACTGCGCCTGCTGCGCGCTGCGTGAGGACGTGATCCCGGAACTGGAACGGCTCGCGGCCGGCGGACTCACCGCGCTCGCCGTCCTCGAACTCTGGGACTCCGTCGAGCCGAAGGCCATGGCCGAGGTGATCGCCGTCCACGCGGAAGGGTGGGCCGAGGTGACGAGTGTGGTCACCGCAGTCGACCCCGCGCTCGTCCTGCCCTGTCTCGCCAACGGCGACGATCTCGCGGAGGCCGGGCTGGCCGCGGCGGCAAACGATCAGCGCACCGTCGGGGACACCTGGGCCCGCCAGTTGGAGTACGCGTCCGTCATCGCCCTCGTCGACAGCGGAGAAGCCGACGACGAGGACCGTGCGTTGATCGGACAACTGCATCCCACGGCCCGGCAGGCGGCAGCGGGATCGGACGCCCTGACGGCGCTCGCCCTGGCCGGGTTCGACGTGGAGGCAGCCGGTGCCGCCCAGCACCCCGCCTGCGCGCTGCTCCCGCAGGACGCGGACGAGGCAGGGGTGAGCACCCTCGTGTGGCGCAGGCACCGTCCCTTCCACCCCGAGCGCCTGTACGCGGCGCTGGAGGACCTGAGCTGTGCGGCAGCGCGCAGCAGGGGCCGCTTCTGGCTCGCCGACCGGCCCGACACCCTGCTGTCCTGGGACGCCGCCGGCGGCGCACTCTGCGTCGAGAACACCGGCCCCTGGCTCGCCTCGCTGCCGGACGCCGCCTGGGACATGGTGCCGCCCTTCCGGCAAGCGGCCGCCGCACTCGACTGGCACCCCGCGCACGGCGACTGTTGCCAGCACCTGGTCTTCGTCTCCCCCGGGCTCGACCGCGACGGCCTCACGGCGTTGCTGGACTCCTGTCTGCTCACCGACGACGAGTACGAGGCCGGACGCGAGGCGTGGAAGAGCCTGCCCCGCGCCTTCGACTCTCTCCTCGACCCGGTCCGCTGACCGCACGCCATTCCGAACCGCCCCCATGACTTCTGAGGAGAACCGATGCCACGCCGACCCGTCCCCCACAAGCCCCTGAAGGCCCGCCCGAACCCGCTCGACGCCGCCAAGATCACGTACATCGACTACAAGGACACCGACCTGCTGCGGAGGTTCATCTCCGACCGAGGCAAGATCCGCAGTCGCCGGGTCACGCGGATCAGTGCACAACAGCAGCGTCGGATCGCCGTCGCGATCAAGAACGCACGGGAGATGGCCCTTCTGCCGTAGAACTCCCCACGGGGTGAGAAATCCTCACAGGCCGCTCCGGAGCGGAGCGCAGGAAGGCCTGGCGGGTCCCGCGTTCGGGTCCGCGGCGTGGTGGAGGCTGCGCGGGCCGTGGCTACCGCTGCTCGGCGACGTGCTCGTCGGGGTTCTGTCGGCGCCGCGGCCCCTGGAGCACAGGCAGGCGCGTTCCCACCAGCGGACCCGGCCGGGCGCCGACGCGCGTCACCCCTGGCTGCTAAGGACCGGTGGCCCAAGGCCGGGCACGCGCACCTCGCCCGTCGGCTCGGCAAGGGCTTGCCATTACCTCATGTTTGCGTAAACATATGCTCGTGAGCGCCGACTGGCCGCGTTCCCCTTTCAGCCAGGAGCAGCAACCCATGTCCGTTCTGCAGATAGACAACGCCGGATTCTTGCTCGACGGCCAACCCTTCCGGATCCTCTCCGGTGGGCTGCACTACTTCCGGGTCCATCCCGAGCAGTGGGCGGACCGGCTGCGCAAGGCCCGGCTCATGGGTCTCAACACCGTCGAGACCTATGTCCCCTGGAATCTTCATCAGCCGCGGCCGGATCAGTTCCACATGGACGGCTCGCTGGACCTGCCACGCTTCCTCCAACTCGCCGCCGACGAGGGGCTGTACGTTCTCCTGCGCCCCGGCCCGTACATCTGCGCCGAGTGGGAAGGGGGCGGTCTGCCGTCCTGGCTGCTGGCTGAGCCCGACATCCGGCTCCGTTCGCGGGACCCCCGATTCCTCGCGGCGGTCGACGACTACTTCGCCCGCCTCCTCGCTCCCCTCCGTCCCTACCTCGCCTCGCGCGGCGGACCGGTTCTCGCCGTGCAGGTGGAGAACGAGTACGGGGCCTACGGCGACGACACCGCCTATCTGGAGCACCTGGCCGGCACGTTGCGCGGCTGCGGTGTCGACGTCCCGCTGTTCACCTGCGACCAGCCCGCCGACCTGGAGCGCGGCTCACTGCCCGGGGTCCTCGCCACCGCCAATTTCGGCAGCCGCGCCACGCAGCACCTCGCCGACCTGCGCGCGCAGCGGCCGGAGGGGCCGCTGATGACGACCGAGTTCTGGATCGGGTGGTTCGACCGCTGGGGCGGATACCACATCGTCCGGGACCCGGATCAGGCCGCGGCCGAACTCGACGAACTGCTCGCCTCCGGGGCATCGGTCAACTTCTACATGTTCCACGGCGGCACGAACTTCGGCTTCACCAACGGCGCCAATGACAAGCACACCTACCGTCCCACGGTCACGTCCTACGACTACGACGCCCCTCTCGACGAGGCCGGAGACCCCACCGAGAAGTACACCGCGTTCCGCGACGTCATCGCCAAGTACGCGCCCGTCCCCGCGGACGCCGTACCGGAACCCGCCCCCAAGCTCTCCGTACCCGGCATCGCGCTGACCGAGCGCGCCGCACTGCTCACGAACGCCGGCGCGCTCGCCCCCGCCGTCGCTTCACGGCGCCCTCTCACCATGGAGGAGATGGAGCAGGACTTCGGCTTCGTCCTCTACGAAACCGCGCTCCCCCTGAAGGGCCCCGCTCTGCTCGAACTGGAGCAGGTGCGCGACCGTGCCCAGGTGTTCGTGGGCGGGCAGCCCGTCGGCGTTCTGGAACGCGAGAACCACGAGTCCGCCCTCGCCTTCACCGTGCCCCGCGCCGGCAGCGTCCTGAGCATCCTGGTGGAGAACCAGGGACGCGTGAACTACGGCCAGGGCATCCACGACCGCAAGGGACTGCCCGGGACGGTTCTCCTGGACGGCGTTGAGCTCGCGGGCTGGACCAACCGGTCCCTGCCGATGGCGACGCTCGACGGGATTCCGTTCGCCGCCGCTACATCGTCGACGGCGACCGGGCCGACGTTCCACCGCGGTACGTTCGAACTGACGGAGACCGCCGATTCGTTCCTCCACCTGGACGGATGGATCAAGGGCAATGCGTGGATCAACGGGTTCCCTCTCGGACGCTACTGGTCACGGGGCCCGCAGCGTTCTCTCTACGTCCCCGCTCCGGTGCTGCGCGCCGGGGTGAACGAGGTCGTGGTCCTCGAACTGCACGCCTCCCCCCGTGCCGGGACCATCGACCTCCGGGATACGGCCGATCTGGGGCCCACCGACGAGTAGGTGGCCGCCGATGCGGAGGGCCGGCACCGACCCTGGTCGGTGCCGGCCCTCGCGTCAGCTCGGCGCCGGCCCTCTCGTCAGCCGCGCCGGAGCTGCTGGCCGGGGCCGCCGTCGCAGGTGTACTGCCTTACGACCGCGCCGTTCTCCAGGGCACCCCCGGTGATCCCCAGGCACTTGGCGCTGTGCCGGGCCACCAACGAGACGTGGCCGTCGGCGAGCTCGCGGACCGACCACTCCTGGTTCCGGCCGCCGTTGCAGGCGTACTGGAACACGTCAGCGCCGTCCGCGGTCGAACCGCCGCTCACATCCAGGCACTTGCCGCTGTGCCGGGCGACCACGGTCACATGACCGCTGCCCGTGGGTCGCAGGGACCATTGCTGATTGGCTCCGCCGTTGCACGCGTACTGCACCACGGCTGCCCCGTCGGCCGTGGCACCCCCGGTCACATCGGCGCACTTTCCGCTGTGGCGGAACGTCAACGGCTGCCAGACGTCGGCGGCCGCACCACGGAAGCTCCAGGACTGGTTGGCGCCCGTCGTCGGCCGGTAGACCCCGACGGGCGCACCGTCCCCTGTGGCCCCACCCAGGACGTCGAGCAGCAGGCCGGTGGCCTTGTTGATCAGTGTGGCGTGCCCGTCGCCCGTGGTGGAGCGCACCCACTGCTGGGCGGTGGACGTACCGGGCGTGGCGAAAACGAGCGCGTCGCCGGAAACGGAGAGTGCCTTGCCCGACTTGGCGCTGGTGACGCGGTAGGCGGCCGTGCTGCCCCAGTCGGTCGGGGCCACCTTGGTGAGGGCCCACTGCTGCGCGCTGTCCGACGGGTCGGACGCACGCTGGACGGGCGCGCTCGTGCCACCGGCCGTGCCGACGGCGAGTGCCATCCCGCTGTGGTCGTTCACGAGCTGCCGCACAGCCCCGATGGGCGCGGTGGTGGCCGTGGTGTCCACGCCGGTGACCCCCGGCAGCACGAACGTGGTGACGGATCCTGCGCCGACGGTGGCCTTCAGGCTCTTGCCGGAGGTGGCCAGGTCGCTCCCACGCCGAAGGTTCTGGGCGGCGTCGGTGGTGTAGCGCTCCACAGGCGCGGTGCCGACGGTCTGGAAGCCCGTGAGATCGAGATCGACCTCTCTGGCCTCGCCGCTCGGGTTGGTGTGCACCACGACCACGCCTTGCCCGCCGGGGCGCAGGGCGGCAAGCGTCTGGGTGTCGTCGGTGTTGATGACGCGGGCGCCGGGGCGCACGAAGCGGCTGTACTGGGCCATCGCCCAGTACTTCTTGTTCTTGCGCAGCGGCTCGGTGGCCGCGTCCTGGGGGGTGAAGTCGGTCTGGATCAGACCCCAGTTGGAGTTCTCGTGGTCCGGGGTCATGTTCTGGTAGTCCTCGACGGCCTGCCACAGCACCCAGGCCCGGGGCTCCAGTTCCCTGATGTCGTCGTTGATGCGGCGTGTCAGGTCGAATGCGGGGCTCATGTCGGTGAAGCTCTGTCCGACGCTGCCGCCGAGGTCCACCTCGGACATCCACAGCGCAGTGTCCTCACCCTTGGCGATGTCCCGCACTCCGGTGCGGCCGCCGGTGCCGTAGGTATGGGTGTTGAGCCGGCCGACCGCGTCGCGCACGGTGGGGGCGTACTGCTCCCAGTTCGCCCGGAACGTGCCCGGGTTGGTCTCATCCATGGCGGCGATCGGCGTGGATATGCCCTTGGCGTCGAGGGTGGCACGGAGGGTGGTGATCATGCGCGCCTGGGATGCGGGACTCCAGTGGCTGCCCTCCTGGCCGCCGCCCGCACGCCAGTAGTCGGTGTTCGGCTCGTTGACCGGGGAGATCGAGTCGAAGGCGACGCCGGTGTTCTGCTGGACACGTTGAAGCGCGCCCGTGAGGTAGGCGGCGAACCGGTCGTACTGGTCGGAACGGAGGTTGTCCTGCTTCGGGTCCACCGCCCCGGAGACGAGGCCGCTGTTGGTCATGAAGTAGGGGGCGGAGTTGGAGAACGCCTCGAAGGTGTCCGCGCCGCGAGCCTTGGCGGCGGTCACCCACCAGCGCTGATTGGCGTCGGCCTGGGGGTTCCAGTGCGTGGGGTTCTCTGGGTCCCACCAGTCGGGGCTCTCCGGCCCCGGTCGGTTCCAGTGGCCGGGGACTGCGCCTCCGGCGCGCATGTAGGGGACGGTCTCGGGGCTGTCACCGCCGCCGATGTTGTAGCGGGCGATGGTGAAGCCGAGACCGTCGGACCCGTAGAGCGCGTCAGCCAGGCGGGCGCGCTGCGCCTCGGGCCAACCGCCGGTGACATTGGCGAACCAGGCCAGTGCGGTGCCCCAGCCCTCGAACGCCGGCTGCTGATAACTGGGGTCGAGACGGACGTTCACCACGGAGGCGGTCGTATCCGCCGCGACGGCGGACGGCGCGGTCGCTGCGGTCAGTGCGGGTACGACGAGTGCGGCGGCGATACCTGAGGAGGTCAAGGCAGCTCCGCGACGACGGAGGCCCGGGTGGCGCCTTGGGCGGGGCACCGAGAACAGGGGCAAGGGACACACGTACGGCTCCTTGTGAGTGTGCGGGGGGAGGCGCCGCTGTCCCGCAAGTCAACTGCGGCACAACGGCGTTGGTGCACATGGGGGCGCCGGTCAGGGGGATGTGTGCGTGACACTGCTTCCGGTCGGCACTGCCGTAGCGGGCCTGCGGATGACTGCCGCCCGCCCGCTGCCGGGACACCACTCGCATCGGGCGTTTGCCACCGCGACAGAGCGCGGTCCGCGCGCAGTCGTACGCGAGGGACAAGCCCGGACGTTCGCGAGGTACTCAAGCCCGAACCGCTGACCGGCGGCGGACGATCGCCTTCCTCGTCACCGGGAGCAGCGGGCAGCGCGCACCCTATGGCGAGCGTGCGGGTGAATGAGCGCCCGCGGAGATACGCCGCGCACGTACGGACGGCACAGCGAAGACAGCTCCCGGCACCCCTGACCGAAATGACCGCCGCGTGACGTCTTGCGAGCCACCCCTTCATGTTCACGTAAACACGAGCGGTCCGAGGAGAGTCTGAAAGCGACTCAGGGCTCTGTCAAGGAGGGGCACAACATTCGCCCACTGCGGCGAACGCGACCTGACCACTCGTCAGATCGCTGGCCACACGCGCCCGTAGGCGCGCCGCGCGTCCCGTACGGTCAGGACAACAGCCGAACCGTCCAGGAGCCCCGAGGTGACGGCCCTTCGTGCGGCAGCCGACCGGACGGCTCCTGGCGTCGCACACATGCCCACACAAGCACCAGAACGTCGAACTGGGAGCGTGGGTCAGTAGACAACTCCTGGAATGCCGCGCCTCGTGGTGAAGTGCGGCTGCCGAGCGCTGCTCTTGAAAAGGCGTGGCTGCCGGGCAGTCGTGATGCGAAAATCAGTCCGCAACTTGATCCACATCCGCGTCCCGGAGGTCCGCATGGACGTCGCCTCGCTGCTGCCGTTGACCACGGCCCGGTTGTCGCTGCGCCTGTTCACTCCCGGCGACGCCGACGACCTGTACGCCTACCAGAGTCTGCCGAGCGTGGCGCGCTACTTGTACCGGCCGGCGCACACGCGTGAGCGCAGCGAGCAGGTTGCCGCCGAGCGCGCGGCGCAGACGGCCTGGAGCGCCGACGGGGACAAGCTGGCGCTCGCTGTCTGCCGACGCGATGAGCCCGGCGTCCTTGGCGAGGTGAGCCTCCGCCTGGCCGATGCCCGCGCCGCCCAGGCCGAGATCGGCTGGACGCTCGACCCAGGCCACCAGGGGCACGGCTACGCGACCGAGGCGGCCGCGGCGCTGGCCGGGTTTGCCTTCGACACGCTGGGCGTGCACCGGCTCTACGCACGGCTGGATGTGGAGAACACCGGGTCTGTGCGGGTCTGTGAGCGCCTCGGGATGCGCCGGGAGGCACACCTGGTCGAGAACGACCTCGACGGGGATCGCTGGGGCAGCGAGTACATCTACGCGGCGCTGTCCGCGGATCTTGGCGGTCGATCAGGCGATTGAGCTCGACGCCGCCTCCTGTTCGTGATCTTCCATCGGGGAGCATCCTGGTATGTCTGGTGGGGATGGCCTGTTCGAGGTGGATCCGGCGGCGGTGGTGAAGCCGGAGACCGCGCCGACGGTTGCGGTGAAGAAGACCTTCCGGGCGTTCGTCCCCGATCAGATGCTGATGCTGCCGCCGTCACTGGACGAGTGGCTGCCCGAAGGGCATCTGGCCCGATTCGTGGCCGAACTGGTCGAAGAGCGCCAACTCGCATGCGGCACCGACACGTTCATGGCCACCGGCCGACTCTCCCGCGACGAACAGGTCCCGCCCGTGCCCCGGGGACGCACCCCCAAGGAGCGCATGGTCCGCGAGCTGCGGACCAAGCCCGCCAAGGCCCCCTACAGCCGCCGCAAAGCCATCGTCGAACCCGTCTTCGGCCAGATCATGACCTCCCAGAACGGCCGCCAACTCCTGCGAAACGGGGCCGCGAAACCAGGGCCCGGTCCGTCGCGCCGGCAACGCGCCGCACCGTGCCACCCGGGAAGCGTCCCGGCCGGGCCCACCGCGGCGCACGCCCCGGCTCCTCACCCCCCGTGCGGCTAACCCCCTGTGTACCGCGCCGTACTCCTGCGCACCACGAGGTCGGTCGGCACCAGCGTGGTACCCCTCAGGGTTTCGCCACGCAGTTCACGCAGGATGGCGTCGACACACAACTGGCCTACCTTGGCGAAGTCCTGACGAACCGTCGTCAGTGGCGGGATGAACGAGCCCGCGTCAGGAATGTCGTCGAAGCCGACGACACTGACGTCCTCGGGCACCCGTCGGCCACGCTCGTGGAACGCCCGCAGCACGCCGAGAGCCATCTGGTCGTTGGCCACGAAGACCGCCGTGCAGTCCAGCTCGTCGGCAAGGCGCAGACCGGCCTCGTAACCGGCGTCCGGGGTCCAGTCACCCCTGAGCAGCGGGGGAACCGTGCGGCCCTCCTGGAGCAGGAGCTCCTCCCAGGCCGCGGCACGGTGGCCGGCCGCGAACGACTCCTCCGGTCCCGCGACATGCCACACGGTGCGGTGACCGAGGTCCAGCAGATGCCGCACCGCCGAGTGGGCGCCCTGGCGCTGATCCGTGTCGACCACGGGGAAGCGGCCCGACGAGTCCGAGTCCACCACGACGACCTTCACATGCGGCGGCAGGGTCAGGGAGGCCGTGTCGAGCAGGTGCACCTCCATGATCAGCGCCACCGCGTCCACGGCGAGCTCGTCCAGCCTGGTGAACGCGCCCTTGACGTTGTCCTGGGTCGGCGCGTCCAGCGGGAGCAGCGTGACGGCGTACCCCTCGCGCGAGGCGCAGTTGGCGATGGCTTCGAGCGTCCGCACGTTGCCGGTGCTGGACAGCCCCATGGTGATCACACCCATGGTGCGGAAGTCACCGCGCTTGAGGGCGCGCGCCGCGCTGTTGGGCCGGTATCCGAGCTCTTTCATCGCGGCCAGCACCTTTTCCCGCGTGCTGTCGACGACGGCCGAATCACCGTTCGAAACACGTGAGACCGTCTGCGACGAGACACCGGCGAGCTGGGCGACGTCCGCCATCGAGACGCGGCGCGGCCCGCCTCTCAACCCGCGTCGACCGCCGCCACCGGCCGTATTCACCGACCCACTCGTGCTCTTGTCCGCCACCGGAATCCCTCCCATTGACCACCGTAACGTGCTTGACGCCCCCCACCGGGAGTGTCACCATCACGCTACCGATGATTACGTAAACATTTCTCATCGACCAGCCCCGGTCCCGGCCTCTTCCGGCCCAGGCCCCGTCACCAGCTCCCCGTCTTCGGACCGATCGGTCACCGACGCAAGGACCCACCCATGACGCTCCTGTCGACGCGCGCCACGGCAGCCCCGCCGCCCCGCCAACGGCTCCGCTTCCGTCCACGTAAACAGTCTCTCGTGGGCTGGGGCTTCGCCGGTCCGTTCGTCGCGGTCTTCGCGCTCGTCTTCCTCGCGCCGATCGGTTACGCCCTGTACCTCAGCCTGTTCCGGGACCGGCTCATCGGGGGCACGTCCTTCGTCGGCCTCGACAACTACGGCGACGCCCTCGGTGACCCGCACTTCTGGGAGGGCCTGGTCAGAGTAGGCCTCTTCCTGGCGGTGCAGGTGCCGGTCATGCTGGGCATCGCGCTGCTCGCGGCCCTCGCCATCGACAGCGGCAGGCTGTACGGCGCGTCCTTCTTCCGTGTGGCGATCTTCCTCCCCTATGCGGTTCCCGCCGTCGTGGCGAGCCTCATCTGGGGCTTCATGTACGGCACTCAGTTCGGCCTGGTCGGCAATGTCAACGACGCCCTGGGCATCACGCTGCCCGACCCGCTCTCTCCCTCTCTCGTGCTGGCCTCCATCGGCAACATCGTGACCTGGGAGTTCGTGGGCTACAACATGCTGATCTTCTACTCGGCGCTCAAGGTCGTCCCCCGCTCGCTCTACGAGGCGGCCGCGATCGACGGCGCCGGGGAGTGGCGCGTCGTGACGTCCGTGAAGCTGCCCGCCATCCGCAGCGCGGTGGTGATCGCGACGATCTTCTCGATCATCGGCAGCTTCCAGCTGTTCAACGAGCCGAGCATCCTGCAGAAGCTCGCGCCGAACGCGATCACCAGCGACTTCACTCCCAACCTGTACACCTACTCGCTGTCCTTCTCGGGCCAGCAGCACAACTACGCGGCCACCGTGGCGATCGTGATGGGTGTCATCACCGCGATCATCGCCTACGCGGTCCAGCTGCGCGGCATGCGGAAGGGCTGAGCGATGACCACCCCCCTCACCACCGGATTCACCGGCACAAGGGCTTCGGCGGCCCCTCCCCCGCAGGAACCCACACCTCCGGCCGGCTCCCGGAAGACGGCCACGGGCCGCGCCTCCTTCGGGCACCGCGGCAGCCGCCTGCGCACACCCTTGAATCCGCGCCCGAGCGTGTCACTCACCCTGCTGGCCGGCCTGGTTCTCGTATACACGCTGCTTCCACTCGCCTGGCTCTTCATCAACGCCACCAAGGACCAACAGGGGCTGCTCGACTCCTTCGGCCTGTGGTTCAGCGACGACTTCGACCTCTGGAGCAATGTCAGCCGGACCCTGTCGTATCAAGACGGGGTGTTCGTCCGCTGGCTGCTGAACACGCTCCTCTATGTCGCCGCGGGGGCCGGTGGCGCCACCGTCCTCGCCGTCCTGGGGGGATACGCACTGGCGAAGTACGACTTCCCCGGCCGCCGTGCGGTGTTCGCGGTGGTCATCGGAGCCGTCGCCGTCCCGGGAACCGCCCTCGCGGTGCCCACGTTCCTGATGTTCAGCAACATGGGGCTGACGAACACACCGTGGGCCGTCATCATCCCGTCTCTGGTCTCGCCCTTCGGGCTCTATCTGATGTGGGTCTTCGCGGCCGAGGCTGTTCCCACCGAGCTGCTCGAAGCCGCACGCATCGACGGCTCCGGCGAACTGCGCACCTTCTTCCGCATCGCGCTGCCACTGCTGATGCCGGGGACCGTCACCGTGCTGCTCTTCTCCATGGTCGCGACCTGGAACAACTACTTCCTGCCGCTGATCATGATCAAGGACCCCGACTGGTACCCCCTCACCCTCGGCCTCAACGCCTGGAACGCCCAGGCGCAGACCGCCGGCGGAGACGCCGTCTTCGACCTCGTCATCACCGGCTCCCTGCTGACGATCATCCCCATCGTCGCGGTCTTCCTGCTGCTTCAGCGGTACTGGCAGTCGGGTCTCGCGGCAGGAAGCGTCAAGGAGTAGACCTCACTGGCGCTGACCGCCTTCCACCCCACCTGACTTCCACCACACCGGCCTCCCCTCCGTCCCTGCCTTCCCCCAGCCCTTGTTTCTCCTCACACCGAACTACCACCAGGAGCACACGCCATGAGATCCCACACCACCCGCAGGTTCCTCGGCGCGGTCGCCGCGGGCTGCGCGCTCACGCTCGGCGCGACGGCATGCGGGTCTTCGCCCGAGGACACCCCGCAGGGCAGCCCCCAGGACGTCAAGTCCGCCCTGGAGAAGGGCGGCAAGGTCACGGTGTGGGCCTGGGAACCCACACTGAAGAAGGCGGCCGCGGACTTCGAGAAGAAGTACCCGAAGGTCGACGTCGAACTGGTCAACGCCGGCACCGGGGACGAGCAGTACACGGCGTTGCAGAACGCCGTCGCCGCAGGATCCGGCGCCCCCGATGTGGCACAGATCGAGTACTACGCGCTCGGACAGTTCGCCATAGGCAAGACGGTCGAGGATCTCTCCGGCTACGGCGCGACCACCCACGACAAGGCCTTCACCCCCGGCCCGTGGAACGCCGTCACCGAGGACAAGGCCATCTACGCCCTGCCCATGGACTCCGGCCCCATGGCGCTGTTCTACAACAAGAAGGTCTTCGACAAGCACCACATCAAGGTGCCCACGACGTGGGACGAGTACGTGGAGGCCGCCCGCGCCCTGCACAAGGCGGACCCCAAGATCTCCATCACCAACGACACCGGCGACGCGGGCGCCACCACCAGCCTCATCTGGCAGGCGGGCGGCCGTCCCTACAGGACGCAGGGCACCGACGTCACCATCGACTTCGGCGACGAGGGCACCAAGAAGTACACCTCCACCTGGCAGAAGCTCCTCGACGAGGACCTGGTCGCACCCATCAGCTCATGGAGCGACGCGTGGTACAAGGGCCTCGCGGACGGCTCCATCGCGACCCTGTCCATAGGCGCGTGGATGCCCGCCAACTTCACCTCCGGCGTCGCCTCCGCCTCCGGTGACTGGCGCGTCGCCCCGCTGCCCCAGTGGACGCCGGGCGCCGAGGCGAGCGCCGAGAACGGCGGCAGTTCGCTCGCCGTCCCCAAGGCCGCCAAGAACAAGGAACTGGCCTACGCCTTCGCCGAGTACGTCACCACCGGTGAGGGCGCCTCGGCCCGCGTCGCCGAGGGTGCCTTCCCCGCCACGCGTGCCGACCTCCAGTCGCGGAAGTTCCTCGACACCGAGTTCCCGTACTTCGGCGGCCAGAAGGCCAACCAGATCTTCTCCGAGTCCGCCCGCAACGTCGGCGCCGACTGGTCCTACCTGCCCTACCAGGTGTACGCGAATTCCGTCTTCAACGACACCGTGGGCAAGGCCTATGTGTCGTCCACCTCGCTCGCCGAGGGGCTGAAGTCCTGGCAGCAGGCCGGTGTCAAGTACGGCGCCGACCAGGGTTTCACCGTCAACAAGTAGTCCCACCGGCCTCCCCGGCCCGTCACACGCGTTGCGCCTGAAGGGGCCCGCACCATCCGGTGTGCGGGCCCCTTCAGGCGCGGTGCGTCTCAGACCGGGCCGGGTGCCATGGCTCCACCGAAAGCATCTTCAAGAGCCCTCCGGACCGCCGGGCTTCCCCAGCGGTTCCGTCAGGGCCTGCAGGATGCGTGGTGCGACGCGCTCAGGCAGTTGCTGGGCGTCGTCGCGGGTGCCGTGGCTGGCGCGGAGTGCGGCCAGGCCCTCGAACAGCGAGATCATCAGGCGGCTCAGGTCGGTCACAGCGATCACCGGCCGGCGGTCCAGTCGGGCCAGTGCCGCCGTCAGCAGCGCGGCCAGGCCCTCGACCAGCCGCTCCTCGCGCTCGGCCAGCGCCGCGGCCAGCTCCGGGTGGCGGGCCGCGTGCAGGGTGAACTCCATGGAGGCGAGGAACCACTGCGGCTCACGAGCCCGCTCGCCGATCCGGGCGAGCAGCCGGTCGAGGGTGTCAGGGCCGGCCGTGGGGCCGGCTGCGGCCTCCTGCAACGCGGCGAGCAGGTTGTCGGTGTGCACGTCGTAGAGGGCGAGGAAGAGTTCCTCCTTGTCGCGGTAGTTGGAGTAGAAGGCCCCCCTGGTCAGCCCCGCGCGCTCGACGATGTCACTGATCGATGTGGCATGGAAACCCCGCTCCGTGAACAGGGCCTGCGCGCTGTCGATGAGCGCGGCTCGGGTCACGGGGCGACGCTTGGTCGGAGTCTTGGGCACGCGGGGCCTTTCCTGGGGGCGGGTCGGATCAGCCTACGCACCGCTGGATCGGTAGTCGTCGTAGAACCCCTGCCCCGTCTTCGCCCCCAGGTGCCCCGCATCCACGTAGCGCTTCAGCAGCTCACGCGGCCCCTCGGGCAAGTGGGGGTTCTCGACGGCGTAGTGGTTCTCGATGTCGAGCACGACATCCAGGCCGACCCGGTCCATCATCCGGAACGGCCCGGCGTCGAGGCCCATGTTGATCTCCCACATCCGGTCCACGTCACCCGGGGTGGCAACGCCTTCGGCCACCACGGCCAGCGACTCGCGCTTGATGGCGGCCCAGATGCGGTTGAAGATGAAGCCCGTGCTCTCCTTGCGCGCCTCGAAGGGGTGGACGCCGTACCGGGGAAGCTCCTGGAGCAGGAAGTCCAGCACCTCCCGGTCGGTCCTACCGTCCGACATCAGGTCGACGGCGGCCTGCCGCGGCGGCATGTAGAAGTGCATGTTCACCACCCGCTCGGGGTGGGCCACGCCGTCGATGAACTGGCTGGTCGGGTAGGACGAGGAGTTGCTGGCCAGGATCGCGTCGGAATCCGCTTCCTTGTCGAGCTGGGCGAAGACCCGCTTCTTCAGGTCGAGGCGCTCGGGCACGGCCTCCACCACCAGCCAGGCGCCGGCCAGCGCCGCCGTCTCGTCGGTGCAGGCCACGGCCGTGCCGGGACGGCCGCCCTCGACCTTGGCGGCGACCTCGGCCACATGCTCGGCGACGAAGGCGGCGGCCTGGGCACCGACGGCCGGGTTGGGGTCGTAGATCCGCACCTCGCCGCCACGGGTGGCGAACATCAGGGCGATCCGGCGGCCGAGGGTGCCGGCGCCGATCACCGTGACCGGGCGCGAGGTGATGCCGGTGGGGAGGACGAAAGTCATGGCTGTGCTTCTTTCGGGAGCGGGACGCGGTGCCGGAGGCCGTTCGACTTGCCTGACACCACCCATCGGATACATGGTGTATCGGATACACGATGTATGCAAATAGGCCCCCGGCCGGAGAGAGAGCCCCCCATGCGTGCCGAAGACGTCCGCCGCCACATCAGCACCCCCCTGCGGACCCCCGTCTATCCCCCTCGCGCCCCCCGGTTCACCGACCGGGAGTACCTCAACGTCGTCTACCGGACCGACCCGGCCGCGCTGCGGGAGGCCGTGCCCGAGCCGCTGGAGCTCGGCGACGAGCCGCTGGTGCGGTTCGAGGTGATGAAGATGGGCGATGTCGAGGGCTTCGGCCCCTACCTGGAGTGCGGGCAGGTGATCCCGGTCCGGTACGGGGAGGAGCACGGCGAATACCTGCACGCGATGCACCTGAACCACTTCGGCGCCACCGCCGCCGGCCGCGAACTCTCCGCCTACCCCAAGACGATCGGCAGCCCGGCGCTCTTCCCCGACCAGGGCGCCCTGGTCGGCACCCTCGACTACGGCACCCAGCGGGTCGCCACCGCGACCATGGCCTACCAGTGGCAGCCGCTCGACCCGGCCGAGGCCCACGCGCAGATCGGTGCGCCGACCTACGCCGTGAAGATCGTCCCCGGCCGGGTCTGCGAGCTGGTCCGCACCCGGATCACCGACCTCACGGTCAAGGCCGCCTGGACCGGCCCGGCCCGACTGCAACTCTTCGAGCACGTCATGGCGCCACTGGCGGACCTGCCCGTGCTGGAGGTGGTCTCGGCCAGCCACATCGTCACCGATCTCACGCTGGCCCCCATGACGACGGTGCACGACTACCTCCTCGACCAGGAGGGGCCGCGGCGGCCTGTGGCCCGGTAGACATGGCCACGCCTGTCGTGGCGCGGCCGGCTCCGGAACACGCAGCAGCGCACGCCCCCGAGGTGGTGGGGGCGTGCGCCAGGGGGTACGGGCGTCAGACGGTGGTGCGCTTCCAGTGCTGGTTGTGGCCTCCGTTGCAGGTCCACTGATCAAGGGCCGCACCGTCAGCGGTGGACTGATTCACCACGTCGAGGCACTTGCCGCTGTGGCGGGCGGTCAGTGTCTCCCAGGTCACGTCCATTCCGGTCACGGTTCCGGCGGCGGTGTCGATCGTGACGTTCGAGAAGTAGTCCATGGTGAGCAGGAAGTAGACGCCGTTGCACTTGAACATCGCTGGCGCCTCACGCCAGTTGCCGGGCCACAGTCTCCGCACCTGGGACTCCACCGCCGTGTAGTCGGCAGTCAGGCGGTAGACGTGCAGGTCCGCGTTCTCATTGGCCGCGGAGATCATGTAGCCGGTGCCGTCGGTGTCGACAAAGGTGGTGATGTCGCGGGACATGTGGCCGAGCGGCCGGAAGCTTCCTTGCCAGGTGTAGTCACCGTCCACCGTGGCGGACGTCGCGACGGCGGCCCTGACCTCGCCGTAGTCGGAACCGTTCTCCTTGTGCATCCACATGACGAACCGGCCGGTCGCCTCGTTGAAGATGACCTTCGGCCGTTCGATGTTGGCGAAGTCCAGCTCCGGATCACTGACCTCCGTCAGCACATGGTTGCGGAACTCCCAGGTCCTGAGGTCGGAGGAGCGGTAGGCCGACACGTACGGGAACGTGTTGTCGGCGTTCCAGTTCTCGCCGAACCAGTAGTAGTACTGCCCGACCTTGATGACCCCTCCGCCGTGGGCGTGCACCGGGTCGCCGGCCGGGTCGGTGAACTGTGTGGCGTTGACGATGCTCACCGGGGCGGCCTGGGCGGTGCCGACCGCGGCGACGAGGGAGAGGAGTGGAGTGGAATGGGACGGGGGCACTGTCAAGACATCGCGCGCGCTGCCGTTGAGCCATCGGCGCCCCCGTCGCTTCGCGGACCGGTTACGTCGTGGCCCGTGGCCCCCGCGGGATCGGCAGGAATCCTGTTCCGTGGAAGTAGGTCAGGTAGCGGGTCAGGACGTCGTCCGTCAGGGGCGGGAGGTGGATGCCCAGGGCCCCTGCGGCCTTGGCGGTCTGGCTGGAGTCGAAGCCGCGGTGCTCCACCGCCTCGTGCCGGGCCCGGCCTTCGTCGCCGAGGAACAGCTGCGCCGCGTTGTCGTGTTGGGCCGCGACACGGGCCTGCCAGCTCGGGGCGGGAAGAGTGCGCAGTTCGTGGCCCAGGCGCTCGGCCGCTTCGAAGACGCGGTCCAGACCCGGCGCGTCCGGGTTGGTGAGGTGATAGGTCTCGGCGCCTGTCTGGCCGGACGCGGAGAGCGCCACGACCGCCGCGCTGACGTAGTCCACGGGCACCCAGTCGGTCGTGCCGTGCGGCAGGTCCGGCACCGCGCCCGCCTGGAGGCACCCCTTGATGAGCTGCCACAGCAGGTCGCGGTCCTGGCAGGCGCCGGTGGCGGTGTCGCCGCTGATGCGGCCGGGCCGGTAGACGGTGACCGGCAGGCCGCGTTCACGGGCCAGGCCCACGAGTTGCTCGGCGACCCACTTGCTCTGCGCGTAGCCGTCGGGCAGGCCGGACGCCGGGCCCGTCGGGGTCGACTCCGTGATGGTGACGGGATCGGGGCCGGGTACCGGAGCGTAGACGCTCGTGGTCGAGAGGTAGTGCATCCCGGGTGAGGCGGAGTCGGCGAGCAGCCGCAGCAGTTCCTCGGTTCCGGCCACGTTGGAGGCGCGCAGATCACCGTATCCAGCGGCGAAGTTCACGCGCGCGCCGTTGTGGATGACGAGGCCCAGGCGACGCACCAGGGCGGCGCGGTCCTCGGCCGGCAGACCGAGGCCGGGCGACGCGAGGTCCCCGGGGACGGCGTGGATCAGGTCCGCGTACCGGGGGCTCCACAGGCCGTAGCGCTCCAGGTTGGCCCGCAGCCGGTGCGCGGCGCGCTGCTCGTCCTCGGCCCGTACGAGGCAGTCGACCGGGCCGTCGGTGGTCTCGATGAGATCGCGCAGGAGGAAGGCACCGAGGAAGCCGGAGGCGCCGGTCAGCAAGGGCCGGACGGAAGGGCGGGAGCGCCTGCGGTCGGACGCCGGGTTCGCGCCGGTCCGGCCGGTGATGTCCGCTGCCAGCCGGACCTCGGCGGCGAGGTCCGGCGCGGCGGCGTCCTCCCGGCTCCCGTCGTCCACCGTGTCCCCCAGCAGACGGGCCATGCCCTCGACGGTCGGCGCGGCGAACAGGGCGCGCAGGGAGGGGCGTCGGCCGCACCGTTCCGCGATCCGCTGGGCGAGGGTGACGGCGAGAAGCGAGTGGCCGCCCAGCGCGAAGAAGTCATCCGTGACGCCTACCTCCGGCACGCCGAGTGTCTCCGCGAACGCCTCGCACAGGGCGCGCTCGCGCGCGGTGCCCGGCGCACGGCCACCGGCAGGCACGACCAGGCCGGGTGCGGGCAGAGCGCGCCGGTCGGTCTTGCCGTTGGGGGTGACGGGCAGTGCGTCGAGCCGTACGTGCGCGGCGGGGATCATGTGGTCGGGCAGGGTGGCCGCGAGGTGCGCGCGCACCTCGTCGTCGTCCGGACCGGCCGCGCCCGCCGCGGGCACGGTGTAGGCGACCAGACGCCGGTCGCCGGGCCGGTCCTCACGGACGACGGCGCAGGCCGAGGCGACGCCGGGCAACGCGGTGAGCGCGGCTTCGATCTCACCGAGTTCGATGCGGAAACCCCGAAGCTTGACCTGGTCGTCGACGCGGGAGACGTAGAGGAGTTCCCCGTCGGCCGTCCAGCGCACCAGATCACCGGTGCGGTACATGCGGCCGCCCCCCGCGCGGTCGAAGGGGTCCGCCACGAAGCGGGACGCGGTGAGGGCGGCCCGGTCGTGGTACCCCCGGGCCACTCCCTCACCGGCGACGTACAGTTCGCCGACGACGCCCGGCGGCACAGGTGCCAGCCGGCCGTCCAGGACATGGACGCGGGTGCCGTTGACGGGGACGCCGATGGGCACGGCGCGGTCGGGGGCGAGCGGCCCGTCGGCGTGCTGGAAGGTGCTCATGGTCGCGCAGACGGTGGTCTCGGTCGGGCCGTAGGCATTGACGAGGAACCGGTCCCCCGCCCATGCGCGCGCCAGGGCCGGCGGGCACGCCTCGCCGGCGAGGACCATCGTCGTCCCGGGGGGCAGGGAGCCGGGCGGCATCACCGCCAGAGCGGCGGGCGGCAGGGTGAGGTGGGTGACGCCCCGCTCGCGGACCAGGGCGGCGAGGGTGGGGCCGGGCAGCAGGGCTTCGCGTTCGTCGATCTCCAGGCAGGCGCCGGAGAGCAGCCCCATGCACAGTTCCCAGAACGCGGCGTCGAAGCTCACGGACGCCATGTGCAGCACCCGGCTGCCCGGGGCGACGCGCAGCCGCTCGCTCTGGGTCCTGGCCATGGCGCCGGCGCCCCGGTGGGTGACCACGACTCCCTTGGGGCGGCCGGTGGAGCCTGACGTGTAGATGACGTACGCCGGGTGCGCCGGGAGCAGGACCGAAGCGGGGCCGGAGCGGCCGGACGTCGGTGTGCTGGGGTCGCCGACGTACACGCAGGGCACCGGGGATGCCGGGAGGCGGCCGCGGACGGCGGGTGTGGTGAGGAGCAGGCGTGGCCGGGAGTCGTCGAGCATGTAGGAGAGGCGCTGGGACGGGTAGTCCGGGTCGAGCGGTACGTACGCCGCCCCGGCCTTGAGCACGCCGAGGAGAGCGACGACGAGGTCGTGGGTGCGGGGCAGAGCGACGGCCACCCGGTCCTCGGGGCCGATGTTCCGCGCCACGAGGTGACGGGCGAGAGCATCGGCGCGGGTGTTGAGCTCGCCGTAGGTGAGGGTGGTGCTCGCGTCACGGACGGCCGGGGCGTCCGGGGTACGCCGGGCCCACAGCTCGAAGAGCGCGGGGACCGTCGACTCGGGCACGTTCTCGACGGGACCGGTCTCCCATACGGCGAGCCGGGCGCGCTCGGCGGCGGTGAACACGTCGTACGTGCTCAGCCGGCGGTCCGGGTCGGCGGTGACGGCGGTAAGCAGGAGGACCAGCCGTCCGACGAGGTCGCGGACCGTGGCCTCGTCGAAGAGTTCCGTCGCGTAGTCGACGGCCGCCCGCATACCGCTGGGCGCGCCGCTGTCGTCGTACGTCTCGGTGAAGGTGAACGACAGGTCGAACTTGCTGACTCCGGGGTCGACCGGGACACCCTCGGTGGTGAGGCCGGGCAGGTCCATGGGAGCGGCGGGGGTGTGGTTCTGGAGGATGAGCATGGTCTGGAAGAGCGGGTGGTGGTTCTGCGAGCGTGCGGGGTTGAGCAGTTCCACGAGGCGCTCGAAGGGGACGTCCTGATGTGCGTACGCCGAGAGGTCGAACTCCTTCACACGGTCGAGGAGTTCGAGGAACGTGGGGTCACCCGTCAGGTCCGTGCGCAGGACGAGTGTGTTGACGAAGAAACCGACGAGGTCCGACGCGGCCTCGTCGGTGCGTCCGGCGACGGCCGTCCCCAGCGGGATGTCGTCGCCCGCGCCGTGCCGGGAGAGCACGGTCGACAGGGCGGCCTGGAGCACCATGAAGACGCTGCATCCGCTGGTGCGGGCGAGGTCGGCGACCCGCCGGGCGGTGGCGGGGTCGAGGGCGAAGTCATGGGTGGCGCCTGTGTGCCGGGGCGTGGCGGGACGCGCCCGGTCCCAGGGGAGGTCGACCATCTCCGGCAGCCCGTCCAGCGCGCTCTTCCAGTAGGCCAGCTGTCTGGCCACAAGGCTTCCGGAGTCGAGCTCCTCGCCCAGGAGGCGGCGCTGCCAGAGGGTGTAGTCGGCGTAGTCGACGGGAAGTTCCGTCCATGCCGGTGCCTCGGCGCGGACGCGGGCGCGGTAGGCGACGCCGAGGTCGCGGGCGAGGGAGGCCAGGGACGAGCCGTCGGCGGCGATGTGGTGGATCACGAGGACGAGGACGTGGGCGTCGTCGGCCAGACGCAGCAGGGTCGCCCTGAGCGGGAGACTCCGCTCGATGTCGATCGGTGTGGTCGCGGCGGCTCTGATGCTTTCCTGGAGGCGTTCCTCCTCGACGGTTTCGAGGGCGAGCGGGAGGCGGACTGCGTCCGGGGCGGTGATGTGCTGGCGTGGCCGGCCGTCGCGCTCCGGAAAGACGGTGCGCAGGGCGGCATGCCGGTCGATGACGTCGCGGAGGGCCTGGCGCAGGGCTTCCGTGTCGAGCGGTCCGTCGACGCGCAGGGCGAAGGGAATGTTGTAGGTGGCGGAGGGGCCTTCGAGGCGGTGGAGGAACCACAGGCGCTGCTGGGCGTAGGACAGCGGGAGGACGGCCGGTCGTTCCTGTAGCACGAGGGCGGGACGGGCCGGACGGTCCGCCTCCTGCAGGGCGGTGGCGAGCGTGGCGACGGTGGGGTTCTCGAAGAGGGTACGGATTTCGGTCTCGGTGTCCAGCGCGGTGCGGATGCGGCCCACGAGCCGGGTGGCGAGCAGGGAGTGGCCGCCCAGGGCGAAGAAGCTGTCGTCCATGCCGACGCGGGCCACACCCAGTACGTCGGCGAACAGCCCGGCGAGGATCTCCTCGTGGGCACCGCGCGGCGGCCGGCCCGCCGCGCCGGGCGGGGTGGCGGGCGCGGGCAGGGCCGAGCGGTCGAGCTTGCCGTTGGTGGTCAGCGGCAGTGCGTCGAGTCGCTGGATGACGGTCGGCACCATGTAGGCGGGCAGGTGGCGGCCGACGTGGGCGGCGAGCTGGTCCGGGTCCGGAGTGTGCCCGGGAGCCGGGACGACGTAACCGGTCAGGGTGCGGTCGCCGGGCAGGTCCTCGCGGACCAGGACGCAGGCCGCGCGCACGGACGGGTCGCTGCGGAGCACCGCCTCGATCTCGGCGGGCTCGATGCGGTGGCCTCGGAGTTTGATCTGCTGGTCGGCCCTGGCCACGTAGTGCAGGGTGCCGTCGGAGTCCCGGCGTACGAGGTCGCCCGTGCGGTACATCCGTGTCCCGGTGCCGGCGAACGGATCGGCGACGAACCGGGAGGCGGTGAGGCCGGGGCGCCCCAGGTAGCCGCGCGCCACACCGGGTCCCGCGACATACAGTTCGCCCTCGGCGCCGGGCGGCACGGGCCGCATCGCCGCGTCGAGGACGTAGGCGCGCATGCCGTCGAGCGGCCGGCCGATCGGCGGCACACCGCCGCGAGCGTCTCCGGGGCCAACGCGGTGGAGAGTGGCGAAAGTGGTGGTCTCGGTGGGCCCGTAGACGTTCAGGAAGGCGGTGCCCGGGTGCGCCGCGGCGAGGCTCTGGAGGACGCCGGGCGCCGCGGCCTCTCCTCCTGAGGCGACCAGACGGAGCAGGCCGAGGGCGGCGGGATCGGTCTCGGCGATGACGTTGAACAGGGCCGTCGTCAAGAACGCCGCCGTCACGCCGTCACTGGCGACGAGGTCGCGGAGTGCGGCCGGCTGGAGAACGCCCTCGGGCGCCACGACGACACGGCCGCCGTTGAGGAGGGGGACCCAGATCTCGAAGGTGGAGGCGTCGAAGACGTACGCGGAGTGCAGCAGGACGGCGTCGGCCGCGCCGTCACCCCATGTCCGGTGGGACGCGAGGGCGGTGATGTCGGCGTGGGTGACGCCGACGCCCTTGGGCAGCCCGGTGGAACCGGAGGTGAACATCACGTACGCGAGCCGGTCGCCGCCCGTGACGGTGGGGAGGCCCCCCGGGGCCGCGGGTCCTCCGTGCCGGACCTGGCCCGCGGCGTCCACGGTCACTACCTGTACGTCGGGCCCGAGCAGGCGCACCCACGGGTGCGTGCGGGTGGTCTCGTCGACGATCACGGCGCGCAGGGCGGCCACCTCTGCGACGCGGGAGAGTCGCTCGGCGGGCCAGCGCGGATCGAGCGGCACATAGGCGGCGCCCGCGCGCAGGGCCGCCAGGGAGGCGGTGACCAGAGCCGTCGAACGGCCCATGAGGATACCGACGCCGCCCTCGGCGCCGGTGCCGGTGCCCGTCAGGACCCCGGCCAACTCCGCTGACACGTCGACCAGTTGCCGGTAGGTCAGCTGCCTGTCGGCATCGGAAACGGCCACCGCATCCGGGTGGCGGGCGGCACGCCGGGCAACGGCGTCCGGGATGCTCTCACCCAGGGTGGCGCATGCCAGCTCGGCGCCGATCCCCTGGGAGAGCAGCGTCTCGCGCTCACCGTCCAGGAGGACGGGGACGGCGTCGGCGCGGTGGTCGAGCCCGTCCGCCATCGCAGTCAGCAGACGCCGCATGCGGGCGACCGTACGGGCCACCTCGTCGCGGTCGAGGACGGCGGCCCGGTAACCGAAGGTGATCCTCAGGGTGTCCCCCGGAGCCACGGTGAGGGTGAGGGGGTAGTGGGCCGCGTCCGTGCCGCTGAATCCGGTCACGGCGAGACCGGACAGTCCCCGCTGCGCGGTGCGCAGGGCCTCGGCGTCCATCGGGTAGTTCTCGAACACGGCCAGGGTGTCGAAGAGTTCGTCCAGGCCTGTGACGTCACGTATCTCGGTCAGGCCCACGTACTGGTGGCCGAGGAGGCGGCTCTGTTCCTCCTGGAGCCGGGTGAGGAGCGCGGCCAGCGTCTCGCCGGGCGCCGGGCGCAGCCGTACCGGCACGGTGTTGATGAACAGGCCGACCATCGACTCGATGCCGGGTATCTCCGGCGGGCGGCCGGAGACCGTGGTGCCGAACACGACGTCCGGGCGTCCGGTGCGGTACGCGAGCAGCAGACCCCATGCACCTTGGACCAGGGTGTTCAGGGTGAGCCGGTGGGTGCGGGCCGTCTCGCGCAGCCGGTGCGTCGTGGCCGCGGGTAGGTCGAGGACGAGGGTGTCGGGCAGATCGCCGGAGCCCGGGACGCCCCCCGCACCGCGCCCGGCGAGCAGGGTGGGCGCCTCGATGCCGGCCAGGGCGGTGCGCCAGGCGTCCAGGGCGGCGGGACGGTCCTGGCGGGCGAGCCAGGCGAGGTAGGTGCGATAGGGGACGACACGCGGCAGTGTGCTGTCGTCGCCCCGGTGGGCGTACAGCTCGAACAGTTCCCGCACGAGCAGAGGCATCGACCATCCGTCGAGCAGGATGTGATGGCTCGTCATGACGAGCCGGTGGCTCTCCGGGGCGGTACGCACGAGGGTGAACCGCATTAGCGGCGGGGTGGTGAGGTCGAAGCGGCGGGTGCGGTCGGCTGCGAGGAACGCGGTGAGGCGCTCCTGTGCCGTGCCCGTACCGTCCGCCCCGGTCAGGTCCAGTTCCTCCAGCGGCACCGGAACCTCGGCGGCGACGGCCTGCACGGGCTCGTCCAGTCCCTCGTGGAGGAAGCCGACCCGCAGGTTGGCGTGCCGCCGCAGCAGACCGCCGACGGCGGCGTGCAGGGCCGGGACGCTGACGGGGCCTTCGAGGTCGAAGACGAACTGCGCGGTGTAGACGTCCACGGCGCGGGAGTCGTACAGCGCGTGGAAGAGCATGCCTGCCTGCAACGGCGTCAGCGGCAGTACGTCTTCCAGTTGGAACCCGGTCACTTGCGGCCACCCCACTTGTTCTGCAGTCGGTCGATCTGGGCCTGGTCGAGCGAGACCAGGGGAAGGTCGGACGGCGTGTAGCCGCCCGCGTCGGGTCGTTCGGCGTGTTCGGCAACGGCCCGCAGAGCGCGGGTGAAGGCGTCGGACAGGGACTCCACGTCCTCCTCCTTGAGGAGGTCACTGGGCCAGGTCCAGCGGGTCACCAGGCGCGGCCCGTCCGGCAGGTCCTCGGTGTGCGCGTTGATGTCGAGGACGTGGTGGACGGGCATGTCGGGGTCCTGGCTGCGCGGTCCGCCGCCGTCGAGCAGTACGTCCCAGTCGGCGCCGTCGCCCCCGTCCGCCGCCTTGGGCGAAGCGGCGTACCGGCCGAGGTAGTTGAAGCCGATCTGGGGGTCCGGCGCGGCGGCCAGCAGGGGGCGGGTGGCCGGGTCGAGGTGGCGCAGCATTCCGTAGCCGACACCGTGGTCGGGGATGGTGCGCAGTTGCTCCTTGACGCGTTTGAGGGCGCGTTCGACCAGTGCGGCGTCGAAGCGTCCGGGGTCGCGGGCGTCGACGGGTCCGGGGTCGAGCCGGACCGGGTAGAGGCTGGTGAACCAGCCGACCGTACGGGAGAGGTCCAGGTGGTCGGCGATCTGTTCGCGGCCATGTCCCTCCAGGTCGAGCAGGACGGCGGTGCCGGCCGGCTGGGAACCGCCGGGGGCGGCGGCCCGTTCCGCACGCCAGGAGCAGACGGCGAGAGCGAGGCCCGTGAGCAGGACGTCGTCCACTCCGGCGTGGAAGGCGGCGGGGGCTGTGGTGAGCAGGGACGTCGTCCATGTGGCGGGCAGCTGGGTGACGAGGGTGCGCGTCCGGTCGGCGGTGTCCAGGTCGGGGTTGAGCGGCCTGTATCCCAGCTGCGGATCGGGCGTACTCGACGCCGTCTGCCACAGCGTCAGTTCGCTCCTGCGTGCCGACTCGTGCGCCTGGGAGGACAGGAACCGCGCCCACTGCCGGTAGGAGGTGGTGACCGGGGGCAGCGCCGCCGGCCGTCCGTCGGCGGTCGCGGCTTCGGTGGCGGCCTGCCAGGCGGTGGCCACGTCGGAGGCGAGGATGCGCCAGGAGACCGCGTCGACGGCCAGGTGGTGCACGACGAGCAGCAACCGGCCGCGGGCGTGGGGCCCCGCGTCGCACCAGACGGCCTCGACCACCTCGCCGTGCGGGGGCCGCAGCCGTCTGCGTGCCTGTTCCCCCGCCTCGGTGACGGCGGCGCGGACGGCGTCGTCGTCGAGACCCGCGACGTCGACCCGGGTGAAGCGGCGCCGGGCGGGCACGGAGCCGGGTGGCAGGGTTTCGAGGAGGGGTGCGCCGTCGGCCGACCGGGTGGTCCGCAGGCGGAGCATGTCGTGGTGGTCGATGAGGAGTTGGAGGGTCGCGACGAGGGAGTCCTCGTCGGCTCCCACGGGCGTGCGCAGAACGCCGGACTGGTTGTATCCGTCCGTGGTGCCCGGCCGTTCCAGGAACCAGGCGACGATGGGCGTCGGTGGCATCTCGCCGGTGCCCTGCCCGGCCGGCTCCGTGGTCTCCGTGTCCAGGGAGGTGGCGACGGCCGCGATGGCCTCGGGTGTGCGGTGGACGAAGACATCGCGCGGGGTGACTCCGAGGCCGGCCTCGCGGACGCGGCTGACGAGCTGGATGGAGAGGATGCTGTCACCGCCGAGCGCGAAGAAGTCGTCGTCGGTGCGGACGGCGGGAGTGCGCAGGACGGAGGCGAACACCTCGCACAGGACGCCTTCCTGGGCGGTGCGCGGCCGGCCGCCCGGCCGGCCGGCGGCGGGGCGCTCCGGGGCGGGCATGGCGCGCCGGTCGGTCTTGCCGTTGGGCAGCAGCGGCAGCGCGTCGAGGGGGACGAGGACGGCGGGCACCATGTACGGCGGCAGGACCGCCATCAGCCGGGCGCGCAGCTCACTGTCGGTGAGAGCCGTGCCGCCGTGCTCGTCCGGAACCGTGTAGGCGACCAGACGCCGCTCTCCGGGGCTGTCCTCGCGGACGAGGGCACAGGCGGCGGCCACACCGTCGAGCGCGGTGAGAGCGGCCTCGATCTCGCCGAGTTCGATGCGGAAGCCGTGCAGCTTGACCTGGTCGTCGGCGCGGGAGACGTAGGTGAGCAGGCCGTCGGCGTCCCGTCGGACGAGGTCGCCCGTGCGGTACATGCGGCTCCCGCCCGGGCCGTAAGGGTCGGCGACGAACCGCGCGGCGGTCAGGCCCGGGCGCCCCAGGTAGCCGCGCGCGAGGCCGTCGCCCGCGACGTAGAGCTCACCGGTGACCCCCGGCGGCACCGGCTGGAGGCCGGCGTCCAGGACGTAGGCGCGGGTGTTGTCGACGGGGCGGCCGAGCGGGACGGTCCCCTCCCCCGCCTCCGCCGTGCCGCCTCGGTAGTGGTGGGCGGCGGCGTCGATGGTCGTCTCGGTGGGCCCGTAGAGGTTGTGCACCTCGACCCGCCAGGCCGAGCCGGCTCGCTCCGCCAGGCTCCGGGTCAGGGGTTCTCCGCCGCACAGGACGGCCCTCAGCGTCGGGGGCGCTTCCTCGCGAGCGGTCTCGGTGAGGACGAGCGAGAGGTGGGAGGGCACGAACTGGGCGAGCGTCGTGCCCGTGTCGCGCATGCGGGCCAGCAGCTCCGCCGGGTCGTGGTTGACGGCGGGGGGCACAGGGCAGGTGGCGCCTCCGTGCAGGAGCGGCAGCCAGGTCTCCCAGACCGAGGCGTCGAAGCTCGGCGACGTACGGGCGAGGACCCGGTCCTCGTCGGTGAGGCCGAGGTGGTCCGCCATCCACGCCATGTGGTTGGTCAGGGACGCGTGGGTGACCACGACGCCCTTGGGGCGGCCGGTGGATCCCGAGGTGTAGATGACGTACGCCGCGTCGCGCGGATCCGGCGCGGCGGCCGGCGGCGCCGTGTGCCCGGTGGACCAGGCGGCCCGGTCGTCGAGGGCGAGGCAGGGCACGGACGGGCCGTACCGCGCGGTGCGCGCGGTGCCGTGGGTGAGGAGCAGTGCCGGGCGGGCGTCGTCGAGCATGTGGGTGATGCGCGCTTCGGGGTACTCCAGGTCGACGGGCAGGTACGCGGCCCCGGCCTTGGCCACCGCCAGCATCGCCACGACGTGGTCGGCGGTGCCTTCCAGGGCGAGGGCGACGAGGTCGCCCCGGCCGATGTTCCGGCTGTGCAAATGGTGCGCCAGATCGTCGGAGAGCGCGTCGAGTTCGCCGAAGGTGAGGCGGTGCGCGCCGTCCAGCACGGCGATCGCCGCGGGGGTGCGTGCGCACTGGGCGCGGAACGCCTCGGGCGCCGTGCGGGCCTCCACCCGCCGCACCGGGCCCCGCGCGGCGCGGTCGAGGCTCCGCAGGTCGGCCGCGTCCAGGACGTCGACCGTGCGGACGCGCCGGCCGGGGGCGGCGGCGAGCGAGGCGAGCAGACGGGTCAGCCGGGCGGCCAGCGTGTGCGCGGTGGCGTGGGCGAAGAGTTCGGTGGAGAACTCCAGGACGCCGTCGAGGCCGGCGGGCAGGCCCGCGCCGTCACGGGTCTCCGTGAAGGTGAAGGTCAGGTCGAACTTGCTGATGCCGGTGCGCACGGGCTGTTCCGTCACCGTGAGCCCGGGGAGATCGACCACCGCGTCCCCCTGGTTCTGGAGGACGAGCATGGTCTGGAACAGCGGGTGATGGTTCTGGGCCCGGACCGGGCTGAGGGCATCCACCAGTCGTTCGAACGGTACGTCCTGGTGGGCGTAGGCCGCCAGGTCGAACTCCCGCACACGGTCGAGCACCTCGTCGAAGGTCGGGTCGCCGCTCAGATCGGTGCGCAGGACAAGGGTGTTGACGAAGAAGCCGACCAGATCGTCGAGGGCTTCGTCGGTGCGTCCGGCGACGGCGGTGCCGAGCGGGATGTCCTCACCGGCGCCGTGCCGGGACAGGAGCACTGACAGGGCCGCCTGGAGCACCATGAAGAGGCTGCACCCGCGGGCACGGGCGAGTTCCGCCAGGGCCCGGTGGGTGTCCGCGTCGACGGGGAAGGCGAACGCGTCGCCGCGGTGCGCCGTCACGGCGGGTCGCGGCCGGTCGCACGGCAGGTCGAGCAGGTCGGGAGCGCCGGCGAGCGCGGTGCGCCAGAACTCCAGCTGGCGGGCGGCCTGGCTGGACGGGTCGTTCTCGTCGCCGAGCAGCGCGCGCTGCCACAGGGTGTAGTCGGCGTACTGGACGGCGAGTTCCGTCCAGGAGGGCTCCACATCCTCGGTACGTGCCCGGTACGCCTCGCCCAGGTCGCGCGCGAGCGGGGCGAGGGACCAGCCGTCACCCGCGATGTGGTGGACGACCAGCACGAGGACGTGGTCCTCGGCGCCCAGCCGCACCAGCCGGGCCCGTACGGGGACGTCCGCACCCACGTCGAAGGTGTGCGCCACCTCGGCGCTCAGGACCTCGTCGAGGCGGGCGGGAACCGTGTCACGGGGCGTCAGGTCGAGGTCCGCTCCGGCCGCGTCGCGGATGACCTGACGTGCCACGCCATCGGTGTCGGGAAAGACGGTGCGCAGGCTCTCGTGGCGTTCGACCACGTCCGCGAGGGCGCTCTCCAGGGCGTCCGCGTCGAGCGGGCCGCGCAGACGGAGCACGAGCGGCACGTTGTACGTGGCGCTGGGCCCCTCGAACCGGTTGAGGAACCACAGGCGCTGCTGTGCGTAGGACAGCGGCAGCGGATCGGGACGGCTCGGGGCGCGCTCCAGGGAGCTCCTGGCCGTTTCGGCACCGTCCAGCGCGGCGGCGAGCGCCGCCGGCGTGGGGTGCTCGAAGAGGGTCTTGACCTGGACCTCCACCCCGAGCGCGGGGCGTATGCGCGCGGTGAGGCGGGTGGCGAGCAGCGAGTGGCCTCCCAGCGCGAAGAAGTCGTCGTCGGCGCCCGCCCCGTCGAGGCCGAGCACGTCGGCGAAGAGGCCGCACAGGATCTCCTCGCGGGCGGTGCGGGCGGCGCGTCCGCGGGCCGGAGCCTGGTGTGCCGGGGCGGGCAGGGAGCGGCGGTCCACCTTGCCGTTGAGGGTCAGCGGCAGCGCGTCGAGCAGGACGAACGCGGAGGGCACCATGTAGGCGGGCAGGGACCGGCCGACGGCGCGGGCGAGGTCGCCCGGTTCGGGGCGCGCCCCGCGGGCGGGCACCACGTACGCGACCAGCCGCCGGTCGCCCGGGGTGTCCTCGCGGACGACGGCGAATGAGTCGGCGACGCCGTCGCAGCAGGCGAGCACGCCCTCGATCTCTCCGAGTTCGATGCGGTAGCCGCGCAGTTTCACCTGCCCGTCGGCGCGGTTGACGTAGGCGATCTGACCGTCGTGGGTCCACCGGACGAGGTCGCCGGTGCGGTACATGCGTCCGCCCGCCGCGTCGAACGGGTCGGCCACGAAGCGCGCGGCGGTCAGACCCGGCAGCCCGGTGTATCCGCGTGCCACACCACGCCCGGCGAGATACAGCTCGCCCACGACGCCCGGCGGAACGGGACCCAGGGAGCCGTCGAGGACGTACAGGCGCATGCCGTCCAGGGCGCGGCCGATGGGTGGCGGGCCGGACGGCAGGTCGGCCGCCACGTCGTAGCGGGTGGCGAAGGTGGTGGTCTCGGTGGGCCCGTACACGTGGAGGACGCGCACCCCGGGCGCGGTGCCCGCGACCCGCTGCATCGCGTCCGGTGAGGCGAGTTCCCCACCGGCGCACACGAGCCGGAGGCCGGCGAAGGCGCCCGGATCGGTCTCGGCGATCACGTTGAACAGGGCCGTGGTCAGGAAGACGGCGGTCACGTGGTGCTCATGGACGGCGTCGCCGAGGACGTCGGCCTCCAGGACGCCGTCCGGTGCGACGACGATCCGGCCGCCGTGCAGGAGCGGTGCCCAGACCTCGAACGTGGAGGCGTCGAAGACGTACGCCGAGTGCATGAGGACCGCATCGGCGGCGCCGCCGTCCCAGGCGGAGTCGGCCGTGAGCGCGACGACGTCGGCGTGCGTGACGCCGACGCCCTTGGGCAGGCCGGTCGAGCCGGAGGTGAACATCACGTAGGCGAGCGCGCCCGGGCCCGGTACGGCTGCCGGGCGGCCCGGCTGCCGGGGCGCACCCCGCAGGACGCGGCCGAGCCCGTCCACGACCACGAGCGGCACCCGGCGTCCCGTCGCGGTGACCCAGGGGGTGGTGGAGGCTTCCTCGTCGACGACGAGGACGCGCACATCCGCCACCCCGGCGACCTGGTCGAGCCGTTCCCCGGGCCAGCGCGCGTCCAGCGGGACGTAGGCGCCGGCCGCGCGGACCACGCCGAGGGAGACCGACACCACGGCCGGCGACCGGGTGAGCAGCACGCCGACCCCGGACTCCGGGCCGACGCCGAGGCCCGCCAGGGTGCAGGCGAGGTCGGCGGAGATTCCATCGAGCTCGGCGTACGTGAGGGTGGCGTCGCCGCCGGTCACGGCCACGGCGCCGGGTGTGCGGTGTGCCTGGGCCGCGAAGAGCGCGGGCAGGGTGGCGTCCACGGTGTCCGCCGGCAGGCGCCGGCCGGTGCCCCAGCGCGTGACACGGGCGTGTTCGTCGGGCGTCATCAGGTCGTAGGCCGCCAGCGGCAGACCGGGGTCGTCCGCCACCCGTTCCAGGAGACGGACGAGGCGGTCCGCGAGGGTCTCGACGGTGGTCCGGTCGAAGAGCGCGGTGGCGTACTCGATCCCGGCGCTGAGGCCGCCCCCGGCCCGCTCCTCGGTGAAGGCGAAGGTGAGGTCGAACTTGCTCAGGCCGTTGTGGACGAGCCGGTCCTCGACCGTGAGACCGGGCAGGTCGGCGCGGGCCGTCTCCTGGTTCTGCAGGACCAGCATGGTCTGGAACAACGGGTGGTGGTTGCGCGCCCGGACGGGGTTGACACTCTCGACGAGGCGCTCGAAGGGGACGTCCTGGTGCGCGTACGCGGCCAGGTCGAACTCCCTCACGCGTACGAGCAGTTCACGGAAGGTCGGGTTGCCCGACAGATCCGTCCGCAGGACGAGCGTGTTCACGAAGAACCCGACCAGATCCTCCAGGGCCTCGTCCGAGCGGCCGGCGACGGGTGAGCCGAGCGGGATGTCGTCACCCGCGCCGTGCCGGTGCAGCAGGGCGGCCACCGCCGCCTGGAGCACCATGAACATGCTGCTGCCCGACTCCGCCGCGAGACGCAGAAGACGGGTGTGCAGGTGGTCCGGAACGTCGAAGGTGTGGACGGCGCCCCTCGGGTCGGTCGTGACCGGGCGAGGCCGGTCCAGTGGCAGGTCGATCAGGCCCGGCAGTCCCGCCAGCGCGGTGTGCCAGTGGTCGAGTTGCTGGCGCAGAAGGCTCTGCGGCGCGACGCCGTCCCCCAGGACCTCGTGCTGCCAGAGGGTGTAGTCGGCGTACTGGAGCGGGGTGCCGGCCGCCTGCGCGGGCTCCTGGCCCGCCAGCCGGGCCCGGTAGGCCTCGCCGAGCTGGCGGGCGAGCGGGGCGAGTGACCAGCCGTCGGCCGCGATGTGGTGCAGTACGAGTACCAGGACGTGGTGGCCGGGTGCGGCACGCAGAAGCAGGGCGCGCAACGGCGGGTCCGTGAGGACGTCGAACGGCTCGCGCACGGCGGCCAGGACGGCGTCCTCCAGCTCGGCGGGCGCCGAGACGACGACGGGCAGCGGGAGCGAGGCGGCGTCGGCGGGAAGCACCATCTGGTAGGGGACACCGTCCCGTTCGGGGAAGACGGTGCGCAGGGCCTCGTGCCGTTCCGCGACGTCGAGCAGGGCGGCACGCAGGGCGTCCGTGTCCAGGGCGCCGCCGAGTTCGAGGACGAGCGGGATGTTGTAGGTGGAGCTGGGGCCTTCGAGCCGGCCCAGGAACCACAGACGCTGCTGCGCGAAGGACAGCGGCAGCGGGTCGGGCCGTCGCGTCACGGGCACCACCGGGGGGCGGGTCCGGCCCGGCGTGCCGAGGACGCGGGCCAGCCGGGCGGCCGTCGGGTGCTCGAAGAGGGTGCGCACGGCGATCTCGGCACCCAGGACGGCACGGACACGGCTGACGACGCGCATGGCCAGGAGCGAGTGCCCGCCGAGGTCGAAGAAGCTGTCGTGCGGGCCGACGAGGGGCTGGTCCAGGACGTCGGCGAAGATGCCGGCGAGCATGTCCTCCTGGAGGTTCCCGCCCGGTCCGGCGGGAGTGCCGCCGCCCGCCTCGGGCTCCGGCAGGGCACGCCGGTCCACCTTGCCGTTGGGCAGGAGCGGGAGACTGTCCAGGACGACGACGGCCCCCGGCACCATGTAGTGCGGCAGGACCTCGGCGAGGCCGTCGCGCAGAGTGGCGGGGCGGGGGGCGTGGTCTCCCGTGACGGCGTAGGCCACGAGTCCGCGCCGGCCGGGTATGTCCTCACGGATCACGGCGCACGCGGCGGTGACGCCCGGCCTCGCCAGGAGTGCGGCCTCGACCTCGCCCAACTCGATGCGGAAGCCGCGGAGTTTGACCTGGTCGTCGGCGCGGGCCACGTAGTCGAGCAGGCCATGGCGGTTCCACCGTACGAGGTCGCCCGTCCGGTACATGCGGGCACCGGTGGCTTCGAACGGGTCGGCGACGAACCGGGTGGCGGTCAGGCCCCGGCGTTCCAGGTAGCCACGGGCGAGGTTGGGACCCGACAGGTACAGCTCCCCGGTGACGCCGGGCGGTACCGGCCGCAGCCGGCTGTCCAGGACGTAGGCGCGCGTGCTGTCGACGGGAAGGCCGATCGGCACGGTCTCGGACGGCGTCCGGGCGGGCGTGTCTCCGCCGGTCTCCGGGCCGCCGACGCGGTGGGCGGTCGCGTCGATGGTCGCCTCGGTCGGCCCGTAGAGGTTGTGCACCTCGGCCCGCCACAGCTCGGCGACGTCGTCGGCGAGGGTACGTGGCAACGGTTCGCCGCCGCACAGGACGGCGCGCAGGCCGGGGAGCGGCGAGGCGTGCGCCGCCTCGGCGAGGACGAGGGCCAGGTGCGAGGGGACGAACTGGGCGACGGTGACGCCGAATCGGCTCATCCAGGAGACGAGCGTGGCCGGTTCCCGATTGGCGTCGTCGGGCAGCACACAGACTTCGGCTCCGTTCATCAGCGGGAGCCACAGCTCCCACACGGAGGCGTCGAAGCTGGTGGAGGTACGGGCGAGGACCCGGTCGTCCGGTGTGATGGCCAGGTGCCGCGCCATCCACGCCATGTGGTTGGTCAGGGAGGCGTGGGTGACGACGACGCCCTTGGGCCGGCCGGTGGAGCCGGAGGTGTGGATGACGTAGGCGGGGTCCGCGGGGTGGGGGGTGTCCAGGACGGGCGGAGTGGGGCCCGTGGGCCGGCGGACGGCCGGGTCGTCGAGGGCGAGCCACGGTATGTCGCAGCCGGGCAGGCCCGCGTGGACGTCCGCGGTGGTCAGCAGCAGCACGGGGCGGGCGTCGTCGAGCATGTACCGGATGCGGGCGGGCGGGTACTGCGGGTCGACGGGCAGGTAGGCGGCACCGGCCCGCAGCACGGCCAGCATGGCGACGACGGTGTCCACGGACGGCGGCGCGGCAAGGGCCACCCGGTCCTCACGGCCCGCCCCCCGCTCGCGCAGGACGTGGGCGAGCGCGTCGGCGCGGGCGTCGAGTTCGGCATAGGTGAGGCTCGTGTGCGCGTCACGCACGGCGACGGCGTGAGGGGTGCGCACGGCCCACTCCCTGACCGCTTCGGGGGCGGTGCGGGAGGGCGGCGGAAGCTCCGCACCACGTCCCTGGCCGAGGAGGAGGTCCCGCTCGCCCGGGGCGAGGGGGTCGAGGTCGCCGACCGCGCGGTCGGGGTCGGTCACGGCCAGGGTGAGGACGCGGGCGAAGCGGGTGCACAGAGCGCGGGCGGTGGCGGCGTCGAAGAGGTCGGTGGCGTATTCGAGGTACCCGCCGATGCCGCCGGCGGGGGTGCCCGCGGACGCGCGCTCGGCCGGGCCGGTGTGTGCGGTGGGTCCGGCTCCCGTGGCACGGGTGAGCCCGGTGGCGTCGGCGGCTTCCGTGACTTCGGTGAGCGCGAACGTCAGGTCGAACTTGCTGACCCCGGTGTGCCGGGACCGGTCGTGGACGGTGACTCCGGGGAGATCGAGCCCCGCCCGCTCCTGGTTCTGGAGCACCAGCATGGTCTGGAAGAGCGGGTGGTGATCGCCGGACCGCTCCGGGTTGAGCGCCTCCACGACCCGCTCGAAGGGGATGTCGCCATGGCTCAGGGCGGCGATGTCGAACTCCTTGACCCGCTCCAGCAGTTCGCGGAAGGTCGGGTCGCCTGACAGGTCCGCGCGCAGGACGACGGTGTTGACGAAGAACCCGACCAGGTCGTCGAGCGCCTCGTCGGTGCGCCCGGCCACGGCGGTGCCCAGCGGGATGTCGGTACCGGCGCCGTGGGCGTGCAGGGTCACGGCGAGGGCGGCCTGGATCACCATGAAGGGGGTGCAGCCGGTGGCGCGGGCGAGCCGGGTGAGCGCGGCGTGCGCGGGCGCGGGCAGGTCGAAGGGGACCGCGTCGCCCCGGTGGCTGGACACGGCCGGGCGTGGCCGGTCGAGGGGCAGGTCGAGCAGGTCGGGGGCGCCCCGCAGCGCCTCCCGCCAGAAGGCGAGCTGGCGTGCGGCCAGGCTGTCCGGGTCGTCGTCGGCCCCGAGCAGCCGGCGCTGCCAGAGCGCGTAGTCGGCGTACTGCACACGCAGCACGGGCCAGTCGGGCGTACCCGTACCCGAGCTCCTCGCGCGATAGGCGGCGCCCAGGTCACGGCTGAGCGGGGCGAGGGACCAGCCGTCGGCGACGACGTGGTGGAGGACCAGGACCAGAACGTGGCGGGCCGGGCCCAGGCGGAGCAGATGCGCGCGGACGCCGAGGTCGCCGGTGAGGTCGAAGGGCACCGCGGACAGGCGGCGTACCGTTTCCCCGGCCCAGACGTCGGCGGTCTCCCCGTCCGGGACCGGTTCGACGACGAGGGGGACGAGCGCCGCGGCGACGGACGCGTCCAGAACCTCCTGACGGGCCACACCGTCGTGCTCGGCGAAGACGGTGCGCAGGCTTTCGTGCCGGACGACCACGTCGGCCAGGGCGCCGCGCAGTGCGTCCGTGTCCAAGGCGCCTTCGAGTTCCAGGACGAGCGGGACGGTGTAGGTGTCGTTGGGGCCCTCGACGCGGTTGAGGAACCAGAGGCGCTGCTGCGCGAAGGACAGCGGCACCGCTTCGGGCCGTTGCTGCGGGGTGAGGGCCGGCCGGGCCGCGACGGTGGTGTCGAGGGCGGCGGCCAGCGAGGCGACCGTGGGATGGTCGAAGAGGGTACGCAGATCGAGTTCGGCGCCCAGGACGGCCCTGAGCCGGCCGGTGAGGCGGGTGGCGAGCAGGGAGTTGCCGCCCAGGGAGAAGAAGTTGTCGTCGATGCCGACGACGGCCATGCCCAGGACATCGGCGAACAGGCCGGCCACGACCTCCTCGTAGGCCGTGCGCGGGGCACGGCCCGTGGTGGCGGCGGCGCGCGGGGCCGGCAGGGCGCGGCGGTCGACCTTGCCGTTGGGATTCAGGGGCAGCGCGTCGAGGTGGACGAACACGGACGGCACCATGTACGCGGGCAGCGTGCGTCCTGCGCGGCGGGCCAGGGCGGCGTCGTCCAGCGGGGCGCCGGGCGTCCGCGCGACATAGGCGACGAGCCGCCGGTCGCCCGGAGTGTCCTCGCGGACCAGGACGCACGCGGCACGCACATCCGGGTCGGCGAGCAGGGTGTTCTCGATCTCGGCCGGCTCGATGCGGAACCCGCGGAGTTTTACCTGCCCGTCCGCGCGTCCGACGTACTCGATGTCGCCGCGCGCGGTCCAGCGCACGAGGTCGCCGGTGCGGTACATGCGGCCACCGTGCGGGCCGTACGGGTCGGCGACGAACCGGGTGGCGGTCAGCGCAGCGCGGCCCTGGTAGCCGCGAGCGACACCGTGGCCGCTGACGTACAGCTCCCCCACGACTCCGGGCGGCACCAGTCCGAGCGCGCCGTCGAGCACGTACAGGCGCATCCCGTCGAGGGCCCGGCCGATGGGCGGGACGCCCTGCGTGCCGGGTGCGACCTGGTGGCGGGTGGCGAAGGTCGTGGTCTCCGTGGGCCCGTACACGTGCAGGACACGTGTGCCGGGCGCGGCCGCGGTCACCCGCTGCATGAGACCCGGGGTGGCGGCCTCGCCCCCCGTGGCGACGAGGCGCAGCCCGGCGAAGGCCGCGGGGTCGGCCTCGGCCACCACGTTGAACAGAGCCGTCGTCAGGAACAGCGCGGTCACCCCGTGCCGGTCCACCGCGTCTCTGAGGGCCGGCGCCTCCAGGACGCCGCCGGGCGCGACGACCACGGAGCCGCCGTTCAGGAGCGGCACCCAGATCTCGAAGGTGGAGGCGTCGAACACGTACGCCGAGTGCAGCAGCACCGCCTCACACGCACCGTCCGTCCAGGCGGTGTCGGCGGCGAGCGCCAGGACGTCGGCGTGGGTGACACCGACACCCTTGGGCAGACCGGTGGAGCCGGAGGTGAACATCACGTAGGCGAGCCGGTCGGCCCGGATCACTCCCGGCAGCGGTCGCGGCCGTGGTGGGGCGCCGCGCACGACGCCGCCCAGACCGTCGACGACGACGACCGGCAGGGTGGTGGCCATCTCCTCGACCCAGGGCCGAGTGGCGGTGGCCTCGTCGACCACCAGAGCGCGGACGCGCGCCACTTCCGCGACGCGGCCGAGCCGCTCGGCCGGCCAGGCCGCGTCCATCGGTACGTACGCGGCACCCGCGCCGACCGTGGCGACGGTGGCGGTCACCAGGGCCGCCGACCGGCCCAGGAGGACACCGACGCCGTCCTCGGCACCGATGCCCCAGCCGGCCAGGGCGCCGGAGAGGTCGTCCGCCGCCCTCGCCAGCTGCTCGTACGAGAGCGTGACGGCACCGTCCACCACTGCCGGGGCGTCGGGGGTCAGCCGTGCCCGCACGCCGAAGGCCTCCGGCAGGCTCGAAGCCGTCCTCAGGGGCGGCAGGCCGGTGCCCTGTCCCTGAGCGAGCAGCGTCTTGGCGGCGGTGTCGTCGAGGAACGGCAGGTCACGGAGAGGGGTGTCGGTGTCTGCCTGGGCCAGGGCCGTCAGGAAGGATACGAGCGTCTGCTGGAGCAGCCGCACGTCCTCGGGGTGGTACAGCTCGGCGTTGGCGTCGAAGCCGATCAACGGCCCTTTGCCCTCCGCCCGTTCGGAGACGAAGAGCGACACGTCGTCGACCGGGCCGATGGACAGGACGCGCGAGGGGGCGGGGCTGCCGGCGAAGTCGAGGTCGTAGTCGTAGCCCATGATGTTGACGACGACGTCGGTCAGGTGCGCCCCGCCGTCGGTCATATTCAGTTCACGGGCGAGCTGTTCGCGGGAGAAGCGGCGGTGGCGCAGGGCAGCGCCCATCTCGGCGGCGACTGAACTAACCAGGGCACCGACCGTCATGTCGGCGGTGACGGTCAGGCGTAGCGGGAGGATGTTGGAGGTCATCCCGACGATGTGCCGCAGTCCGCCGTGACGGCCGTTGGATGCCAGGCCCACGGTGACGTCCTGCGCGCCGGTGACCCGGCCGACGTAGGCGGCGACCGCGCTCACGAGGACGGCGCTCCACCGGGTGCGGCCGGCCGCGGCGAGCCTGCGCAGGTCGTCGTGAACGGTGACGGGAAGCGTCTCGCCGGTGTGCATCCGGACGTCCGCTCCGGCGGCCGCGGCGGGTGCTGGTGTGCCGGCGCGCCGACGGATGAGCGCCGTGCCGCCGCGCGCGGGCGAGTCGGCCCCGGCACCGGCCGGGTGCGCCGCGTCGGTGCCCGCCAGGTCGGCGAACTTGCCGGTCCAGTAGGCGCGGTCGGCCTCGTAGCGGTCGGAGCCGCGGTAGGCCGCCTCGTCGGCCACGAGGTCGCGCAGGGACGCCGCGGGCAGCTCGGCCGCGGCAAGGTTCTCACCGCGTACGGCACGTCCGTAGAGGTCGGCCACGGTGCGCCCGAAGACGGCGCCGCCGAGGCCGTCGACGGCGATGTGATGGAAGCGGACGTACCAGTAGTGCAGCCGGGTGCCGAGACGCAGCAGCGCGAAGTGGTGGCGCGGGGCGTCGAGCCGGTCGACGGTGGACATGTCGTCGGCCATGTAGCGCTCGGCCGCCGCGGCGGGGTCGTCGGCGCCGCACAGATCGACCCGGTGGAGCCGGTCGGTGTCGGCCGTGGGGCGGTGGGCGACGCGCTGACGCACGGTCTCGCCCCGCGTTACGAACTCGACGTGAAGGCTGTCGCACAGGGCGACGGCGCGGCCGAACGCCGCGGCGAATAATTCCCCGTCGAGGTCTCCGCGGATCTCGAAGCATTCCCCGATGTTGTATTTCGGGCTGTCCGGGTCGACGAGCTGCCCGTACCAGACTCCCTGCTGAGCCGTGGTCAGTTCGAGAAATTCGCCGGGAACCGTGTCCGTCGGAGGGGAACTGTTTTCCTGCATGCCGATCCACACCTTTGGGGAGAGTTTTCGGGGACGGTGAAGAAGGGCCGGCCACAACCGACCACGCCAGTGCACCGCTCGTCGACGCCTGGGGTCGGCGTAAGCGGAAAGGGACATGCGCACCCACGGCTCCGGGTGCAGGGGATCGCCTATCGGGTCATGCCGACCCGACGGGGGACTTCGCCGCCTCACAAGGGCAGCCACGAGGCGACCCTCGGGATTTATGAACGCCACATGAAGGAGGCATGAGCACGCGCGAGCGAGACGCGGCAATCACCTGATCACACCTGATCGATTTCGCTCAAAATGACAGCGAAATCGATCAGGGTGACGTACCCACACAGCGCTTCGACCTGGGCGGTCACCTCGACGGCCCGATCGGGGGCTTATCCGGCGTCGGCCTCCATCGCCCGCACCAGACTGGCGGGACGCATGTCGGTCCAGGCCCCTTCGATCACGTCCAGACATTCCTGACGCGACCCTTCGGGCCCGCTGGCACGCCAGCCACCCGGAATTTCGATGTGCGCGGGCCAGAGCGAGTACTGACCCTCGTCGTTCACCAACGCCACGAACCGTCCCGACTCATCATCGAAAGGATTGGTCACGACTGTTCCCCCCACCTGTTCTCACACGTTCCACGACATGTTCATCAGCTGTGTCCGGGCATGCCGCTTCGGTCGTTTCCGCGACACATCGCCGAGCCCCGGCCCCATGACCGATCCAGGGTTAGCCCGACTTCACCGGTTCACGCCAATCACATTAGAGGATTCGGGGCAAAGAAAGGCCCGTATGCGCCTGGTTACTCACAGGTACTAAACCAGTCGCCCGGGAGCGCGCATGCCCGTGACATATTTCGGCCGGCCTTGTGGAGAAACAATCAGCCACCCGATGTCCCTATAGTGCGGGTAGAACTTGATATGAACCATGCACTTTCGGATATGCGCCGGTGTGCGCCCGCGCACTTCTGTTACACCCGGAGATCACGCCGACCCCCCGTGCGCCGGGTGCGCGCCCCCACGCGACCGTCGAGCCCGGCAAACCCGCCGGAGGGGAGATGGCCGGAGGTTCACCCCCGGTACGTCTCCAGGAGCCGCAGCCACACCTCGCTGATCGTCGGGTAGGCCGGCACCGCGTGCCACAGGCGGTCGATCGGGACCTCGCCCGCGACCGCGACGGTGGCGGAGTGGAGCAGTTCGCCGATGCCGGGGCCGACGAAGGTGACCCCGAGGAGGATCTCGCGGTCGAGATCCACGATCATGCGCGCGCGGCCCCGGTAGTCCTGTGCGTAGAGGCCGGAGCCCGCGACCGAGGCCAGGTCGTAGTCGACCGCCCGCACCCGGTGGCCCGCGCCTTCCGCCTCCTTGAGGGTGAGGCCGACCGAGGCCGCCTCGGGGTCGGTGAAGACGACCTGGGGAACGGCCGCGTGGTCCGCGGTGGCCGCGTGGGCACCCCAGCGGTCGGTTTCCAGCAGGGGGACGCCTCCGGCGCGCGCCGCGATCGCGGCGCCCGCGACGCGGGCCTGGTACTTGCCCTGATGCGTCAGGAGCGCCCGGTGGTTGACGTCTCCGACCGCGTACAGCCAGGTGCTCCCCTGGACGCGGCAGCTGTCGTCGACGTCGAGCCAGGAGCCGGGTTCCAGGCCCACCGTTTCGAGGCCGAGGCCGTCGGTGCGCGGGGCACGGCCGGTGGCGAAGAGGATCTCGTCGGCCTCCAGTCGTTCCCCGTTGTCCAGGTCCACCGTGACCGGACCGTCCGGGGCCGCACGCCGCACCGCGGTGGCCGACACGCCCGTACGGATATGGGCACCGGCCTCGGTCAGTGCCTCGGCGACCAGTTCACCCGCGAACGGCTCCATCTTGGGGAGCAGCCCCTTCCCGCGGATCAGCATCGTCACCTCGGCGCCGAGTGCCTGCCAGACCGTGGCCATCTCGACGCCCACCACGCCACCGCCCACCACGATCAGCCGGCCGGGGACCTCCTTGGCGCTGGTCGCCTCACGGCTGGTCCAGGGGCGGGCGTCGGCGATTCCGGGCAGGTCCGGGATCACGGCCCGGCTGCCGGTGCAGACGGCTACGGCGTGCCGGGCGGTGAGCCGGTGCTCCGTGCCCTCACGCGTGGTGACGGAAACCTGCCTCGTGCCGGTCAGGCGGCCCACGCCCCGGTAGATGTGTGCGCCGATGCCCTCCAGCCAGTCGGCCTGCCCGTCGTCCTTCCAGTGGGACGCGTACGTGTCGCGGTGGGCCAGGACCGCATCGGTGTCCAGCGGTCCCTGCGCGGCGGCGCTGAGGCCCGGGACCCGGCGGGCGTCCGCCCGGGCGACGACGGGGCGCAGCAGCGCCTTGCTCGGCATGCACGCCCAGTACGAGCACTCGCCCCCGATGAGCTCCGACTCGATCACGGCCGTGCTCAGCCCTGCGGCCCTGGCCCGGTCCGCCACGTTCTCGCCGACGGGACCCGCGCCGATCACCACGACGTCGTATTCAGCGTTCTCCACAGCTTCAGTCATGCGGACAGTCTGGTCGTGGGTGTGCGTGATGGCCACATGGGCATGCGGAATAGCGCCAGTGCAGTCACCGTTGTGCCCGACAGGTCCGAACGGGCCCAGGAAGAGGTATCAGAGCATGAGCACCGTAGAGCTCACCAAGGAAAACTTCGATCAGGTCGTGAGCGACAACGACTTCGTACTGATCGACTTCTGGGCTTCCTGGTGCGGCCCGTGTCGGCAGTTCGCCCCGGTGTACGACTCGGTCTCCGAGCGTCACCCCGACCTGGTGTTCGCCAAGGTCGACACGGAGGCCCAGCAGGAGCTGGCGGCGGCTTTCGAGATCCAGTCGATTCCCACGCTGATGATCGTCCGGGACAACGTGGCGGTCTTCGCCCAGCCCGGGGCGCTCCCCGAGGCGACTCTCGAGGATGTCATCGGGCAGGCCCGGAATCTCGACATGGACGAGGTACGCAAGTCCGTCGAGGAGCAGCAGAAGGCTCAGGAGCAGGGTCAGCAGTAGGCCGTGCCGATGCTGCGGTGACCGCGTGTTCCTCTGGCGCGGTGAGGGCCCGGTCGAGGGTGTGCGCCGACCGGGCCGCGCGGCATGGGGCCGTCCGGGTCGCGGTTACCGGGTGTCCGGGTCGCCGAGCGGGGCCCTGTGCCTGACGGGTCGGGTGTGGATCTTGGCGACGCACGCCGGGACGCCGTCGCCCTGTTCGTGCCCGCGCGCCCGGTAGGCACTCGGGCTTTCGCCCACCAGCTCGGTGAACCGCGTGCTGAACGTCCCCAGGGATGTGCACCCGACCGCGAAGCAGACATCCGTCACCGACAGGTCGCCGCGCCGCAGCAGGGCCTTGGCCCGCTCGATCCTGCGGGTCATCAGATAGCTGTACGGCGTCTCCCCGAACGCCGCGCGGAAGCTGCGGGAGAAGTGGCCGGCTGACATGTGGGCCGTGAGTGCCAGTGCGGGCACGTTGAGCGGTTCCGCGTAGTCGCGGTCCATCTGGTCGCGTGCCCGGCGGAGCCGGACCAGGTCCGAAAGCGTCACCCGTCCAGGATCGCACGGCCGCACGCGCGCCGGGCCGCCGTTTCGCGGGGCAGGTCCCGACGCCGGGTTCTAGTCCTGGGGCTTCTCGGCGATCCGGACCGTGAGCCCGTAGTCCACTTCCGCACCGTCCACCAGCAGCGCCTCCACGGTATGTGTCGCCGGGTCGATGTCGGCCTCCATGCCGTCCCCGGCGTAGCGGGGGTAGCCGGAAGCCCCCGTGTCGCCGGTGGCCGCCACGACCGCCGAGCGGATGGCGGTGCCGGGCCGGGGACCCTGGTCGCCGGACTCGGCGAACTCCGGGATCAGCAGGATCTCGTAACTCTGCGGATGGCTCATGCCCACGACGCTAGACATCCGGTGTCTGCGGCGCATGTCGTCGCGCCTCGGGGCGACCGGTTCAGCTGGACTCGCGGGGTACGGCCCCGGCGCGCAGCAGGTCGTGGCGCTCCGGGCTTCCGCCGGGCCGACGCACCAGTCGGTCGATCAGCTCGGCCGGGGGCTGCCCGGCCGCCAGTTCCATCCGGACGCTGCTGAGCCGCGGGCGGAGCAGTCTGCCGAGCATGAGGTCGTCCGCGCCGATCACGGCCGTCTCCCCCGGGACCGAGATGCCGGCGTCCTGGAGCGCCGTCATCAGGAGCATCGCGTACTCGTCGTTGTAGGCGAACACGGCGTCCAGCCCCAATGTGCGCCATTCGGCGGCGAGTTCGGCCGCCGGCTCCTCCTCGTACCGCAGGGGCAGCGGATGGACGCGCGCACCGGCCGCTTCCGCGGTGCGGCGTGCGCCCTCCAGTCGTGGTTCGCCGAAGAGGGCGAGGCCCGGTTCCTGCGGCACGACCACACCGATCCGGCGGCGGCCCCGGGCCAGCAGATGGGCGACCGCGCAGCTGCCGACCACCCGCTGGTCCATGACCAGGGCGTGAGCGCCGTCGACCGGCTGCGGTCCGAGCGTGATGACGGCCTTGGCGCCGGAACGGGTGAGGACGTCTATGCCGTACGGGGTGAGGGCGGGCCCGCCGGGCGAGACCACTGCGACGGGGCGGAGCTCGGCCCAGGCCCTGGCCGCCCCGTCGGCGTCGAGCCCCGCGCTGCCGTATTGCACGACGGTGTAGTCGAGTCGGCGCAGATCCGACTGGAGCTCATGGAAGAAGCGCTGGTGGAGCGGGCTCGCGGGGATGTGCCAGGTGGGCAGGAGCACCATCCGGCTGTGTCCGGCGCGCAGGCTGCGGGCCGCCGCGTGCGGGACGTAGCCGAGGTCGGACGCCGCTTCCCTGACCCGGCGGCGGGTCTGTTCACTGATCCGTACGGTCACGTTGTTGTTCAGTACGTAGGACACGGTGGCCCGGGAGACTCCGGCCAGGCGCGCCACGTCGGCGCTGGTCGGGACGGAGGTCTCGGCGGGCTGCTCGGGTAACTGGCTCATGGCGTCCGGCAGTCTTCCAGACCCGTTCGCGGGGTCCGTGTGCCGGGGGCACCCGGGGACGCGGCCACTCGGAAGGGCCGCGTCCGGGTCTGCTCCGTCATCCTCGGGCGAGAACCGGCCACAGGTCGGGGTCCTCGAAGTTCAGGGCCCAGATCGCGGTGTTGCGGACGCCGTGGCGGCGCAGCACCGGCATGTGCGCGGCGACTCCGCGGGCGTCCTGGTACCAGACCTCGCGGCGCTCGTCGCCGTCCAGGTAGCTGAAGTGCGGCGTTCCGGAGACCTCGTCGAGCTGGTACGGCGCTCCCTCCTTGAGGCGGAGGGCTTCGGCGGTCTTCCACGTCACGTGCCCGGTCTTGGACGTGCTGTCGGGATCGGCGGGCCAGTCCCAGCCGTAGGCGGGCAGTCCCATCTCCAGTTTGTCCGCCGGGACGAGGGCGGTGGCGCGGGTCAGGATGTCGTCGTACCAGGCGGTGTCGGCGATGGGGCCCGGGGTGCCGCTCGACCAGTGCAGGTTGTAGCCCATGATCCGCATCCGGTCGGCGACGCGGCCGATCGCCTCGTAGTCCCAGATCCGGCCGGTTGTCCTGGTCTTCGGGAAGACCGTGATCACGCACTGCTTGCCCAGCGTGTGGAGGCGTCCGCACAGGTCGGTGGCGAGCGCGGTGAAGCCGTCGCGGACCTGGCGGTAGGTGCTCTCGCCGGTGGCCGCGATGGACTCGTAGTCGAGGTCGAGGCCGTCGTAGTCGCGTGTGCCGACGGTACGCATCAGCGCGTCGGCGTGTTCCTCGCGCTGCGCGGGGTCGGTGAGGATCGCGGCGAGGTCTCCCTTCTTCATCGTCTCCATGACGGTGGGCACGACCTTCGCCCCGGCCCGATGGAGTCCGTCGATGATGCGGCGCTCGCCCGCGCCCGGGTGCGGGTCGATCCGGCTGGCCGAAATCGCCTGGTACCAGAAGGGGCTGACGGTGTGCAGTTGCTCCGAGTGGCGCAGCGCGTCCTGGTACGCGCCCTCCTGGTCCCAGTAGGGCAGCCATGCCGACACGGTGCGGGGCAGGGCGGCGCCGCCGCCCTGGTGGGGCCCGGGCTCCGTGCCCGGTTCGTTCGTCGAGAGGGAGGCGGGCGGGAGCGGCTGGGACGGCAGCGGGGCTGACGCCGCGGCAGAAGCCGCTGGGAGCAGGGCCGCTGCGAGCAGACCGGCGACGGTGAGGGCGACGGTACGGGAGGGATGTGTGAGAACTCCGATGACCATGAGGTCGAGCCTGATGCCCATTCAGCCGCCCCGCTCCATGGAATGGGCCGTACAGGTTCTACGGTGTTCGGATGACGTTCCCGCACGGCACAGCCACCACTGACAGCTCGTCCGACTTTCCCGGCCGCAACGGCCCGACCGCCACGAGGGAGGCGGACCCGCGCGACGCGGGCCCGGTCCGCACCTCGTACGCCCCCGACCGGGACGGCGATCCCGACCCGGGCGAGATCGTCTGGACCTGGGTGCCGTTCGAGGAGAACGACGGGCGCGGCAAGGACCGGCCCGTGCTGGTCGTGGCGCGCGAGGAGGGCAGGACGCTGCTCGCCGTCCAGCTCTCCAGCAAGCAGCACGACCTGGACCGGGAGTGGGTGGCGCTCGGGGCGGGGCCGTGGGACAGCTCGGGCCGTCAGTCCTGGGTGGATCTGGACCGGCTGCTGCGGGTGCACGAGGACGGGATGCGACGGGAGGCCTGTGCGCTGGACCGGGAGCGGTTCGATCGAGTGGCCGTGCGGCTGCGGGAGCTTTACGGCTGGAGCTGACCGGCGAAGGTCCGGGTGAACGCCGCCCGGGCGGCGGAGTCGGGGCTGCGGTCGAGGATGGCGAAGACGATCCGGTCGAAGTGGCCCGCGAACCGGCCACCGCCGGCGAGCAGCGTGTGGAACGCGCCGGCCACCTCCGCGGGGTCGTTCCGGAACACGCCGCAGCCCCAGGCTCCGAGCACGAGCCTGCGGTAGCCCCGCACGGCCGCCACTTCGAGGACCCGTTCGGCGCGGCGCGCGAGCACGGCCGGGATGCGGTCCCCCTCCTCGGGTGTCCGGCTGCGGATCACTCCCGCGTTGGGTGCCGGAGAGGTGAGGAAGCCCGCGGTGTACGGGGTGTCGAGGAGGTGGCCCCGGTCGTCCCGGAAGACCGGGACGCCGGGTGAGTGGATCACCCGGTCGGTGTAGAAGGTGCTGCGCTCCGCGCGGTGGTGGGCGTAGAACTCGGGGGCTCGCAGCAGGGTGGCGTAGAGCGCGGAGCCACGGCACAGGGCCTCTTCCTGGGCCTGTGCACCGTTCAGGTATCCGCCGCCGGGATTGCGTGCGGAGGCGTACGTGAGGACGGCGACCTTGGACGCCGCCTCGCTGGTCAGCCGGTGTGCGGCCTGCAGACTGCTCTCGCCCGTCACCTCGAAGGCGGTGACACGGCCGGTGTCCAGGACGGCGACGGGGACCGGCTCGGGGCCGTAGAGCCGGGTGCCGGAGAGCGCGGCCGTCAGCGCGCGTTCGATACTCACCTCACGGCCGTCGGACGTGCGGTAGCGGCCGGCTTCGACGATGGCCTCGGTCTCGCGCGCGATGCCGCGCAGTCTCGCGCTCATCGGCGCGCCCCCATGTGGTGCATACGGGGCATGCTCGGCGTTCTACCGGCATGGACGCAAGCGGATTAACGCACCGCGGGGGCACCCTTGTGCGATCTCCCGGAAGGGGTTTGGGTGGTACGGACGTACCCGGACAGGAGGACCGAACATGCCCCCGGAAAACCCCGGAGCAGACGGCCAGGCGGCGCGCGGCGTACCCCTCGGTGAGGGGGAGGCCGAGGATTTACTGCGATGTATCTGCTTCAAGACAGGCCCCCCGCGCAAGGTCGGCGTGGAACTCGAATGGCTCATTCACGACCGTGAGCATTCCGACGTCCCGGTGGCGGAGGACCGGCTCGGCGCGGCTGCCGACGCCGTACGGGCCCTGCCCCTGGTCTCGTCCCTGACATTCGAACCCGGCGGTCAGCTGGAGCTCAGCTCCGTGCCTGCGGACTCCCTGACGGAGTGCGTCGACGCCATGGCCACGGATCTCGCCGCCGTACGCGACACGCTCGGGCGCGCGGACCTCGTCCTGGTCGGCCTCGGAGTCGACCCGTGGCACCCCCCGCGCCGTCTGCTGCGGGAACCGCGCTACGCGGCCATGGAGTGCGCCCTCGACCGGTCCGGTCCCTCGGGGCGCGCCATGATGTGTACCTCCGCGTCCATCCAGGTCTGCCTGGACGCCGGCGAGGAGGAGCCCGGACCGCTCGGGTACGGGCGGCGCTGGCAGCTGGCCCATCTGCTGGGTGCCGTGCTCGTGGCGGCGTTCGCCAATTCGCCGTTCCAGCAGGGCCGGGCCACGGGCTGGCGCTCCACCCGCCAGGCCCTCTGGGCCGAGCTCGATCCCGCACGGACGCTCGCTCCGTCCGGCCGTCTCGCGCCGCGCGAGGCCTGGGCGGCCCACGCGCTCGACACCCCCGTCATGTGCGTACGGGGCGGGGAGGGGCCCTGGGAGGTGCCCGACGGGCTCACCTTCCGGGACTGGATTCGCGGCGGCGGCCCGCGGCCACCGGTACAGGCCGATCTCGACTACCACCTCACCACGCTCTTTCCGCCGGTCCGGCCGCGCGGACATCTTGAGCTGCGCATGATCGACGCGCAGAGCGGTGCCGACGGGTGGCTGGTGCCGCTCGCCGTCACCACTGCCCTGTTCGACGATCCGGAGGCCGCGGAGACCGTGTACCGCACCGTGAAGCCGCTGTCCGAGACGGCGGGCCCGCCGGCCGCACCGCGCAATCCGCTGTGGACCGCCGCCGCCCGTGACGGTCTGACCGACCCGGAACTGGGGGCCGCGGCGATCACCTGCTTCGAGGTGGCTCTGGACGCCCTGCCCCGCATCGGGGCGAGCGAGACCGTGCGGGACGCCGTCGCGGCCTTCCACGAACGGTACGTCGCCCGGGGACGATGTCCGGCCGACGATCTGACCGACCGCACACCCGACGGGTTCGCACCGCTCCAGGGAAGGGGCATCCGCTCATGACCGACCTCTCCGCCGAGGGCTTCCCGGACATCCCGTCCGAGGCCGTGGACCTGGACCCGGAAGCTCTCAGGCAGCGGGCGCTCGCCGCGCTCCTGACGGCGCGCGAGCGCACCGCGCTCCTCACCGACTGCGTGGACGACGGCGAACTGACCGCGCAGCATTCCCCGTTGATGTCTCCTCTGGTCTGGGACCTGGCACACATCGGCAATCAGGAGGAGCAGTGGCTGCTTCGGGCCGTCGGCGGCCGCGAGGCGATGCGCCCCGAGATCGACGGCCTGTACGACGCCTTCGAGCACCCGCGGGCGAGCCGTCCTTCGCTGCCGCTGCTGCCGCCCGCGGAAGCACGGGCCTACGCCGCCGACGTACGGGGCCGGGCTCTGGACCTCCTCGAAGGGACCCCGCTGCACGAGGGCGGCCGGCCGCTCGTGCGCGCCGGGTTCGCCTTCGGGATGATCGCGCAGCACGAACAGCAGCACGACGAGACGATGCTGATCACCCACCAGCTGCGTTCGGGGCCCGCCGCGCTCTCCGCGCCCGAGCCTCCCGCGCCCACCGACGCGGCCGGGCTGCCCGCCGAAGTCCTGATCCCCGAGGGGCCGTTCACGATGGGCACGTCGGCCGATCCCTGGGCACTGGACAACGAACGGCCCGCACACCGGCGGGAGGTGGCGGGATTCTTCATCGACACCTCTCCGGTCACCTGTGGTGACTACCAGCGGTTCATCGAGGACGGCGGATACTCCGAGCGCCGCTGGTGGGCTCCGGAGGGCTGGGACATGATCAACGAGCGTGGTCTCACCGCGCCGTTGTTCTGGCACCGGGACGCCGGGCAGTGGCTGCGCCGCCGCTTCGGGGTGACCGAGGCCGTACCCCACGACGAGCCGGTGCTCCACGTCAGCTGGTACGAGGCGGACGCGTACGCCCGCTGGGCGGGCAGGCGGCTGCCCACGGAGATCGAGTGGGAGAAGGCGGCACGCCACGACCCGGCCTCGGGGCGCTCGCTGCGCTATCCGTGGGGCGACGAGGACCCGACCCCGGACCGCGCCAATCTGGGCCAGCGGCATCTGCGCCCCGCCGGGGCGGGCGCCTACGCGGCGGGCCGTTCGCCGCTCGGTGTGGGGCAGTTGATGGGCGACGTGTGGGAGTGGACGTCGAGCGACTTCCTCCCGTACCCCGGCTTCGCGCCGTTCCCCTACCGGGAGTACTCGGACGTCTTCTTCGGCCCGGAGCACAAGGTGCTGCGCGGGGGTTCCTTCGCCGTGGACGCGGTGGCCTGCCGCGGTACGTTCCGCAACTGGGACCTTCCGGTGCGCCGGCAGATCTTCTCCGGATTCCGTACCGCGAGGGATGCCTGATGTGCCGTCATATCGCCTACGTGGGAGCTCCGGTGCCGCTCGGAGCTGTGCTGATGTCGCCGGTGCACTCCCTGGTGCGCCAGTCCTGGGAGCCGCGCCGCCAGAGGTACGGGACCGTCAACGCGGACGGTTTCGGCGTCGGCTGGTACGCGGACGGCGACCCGGCACCGGGCCGGTACCGGCGGCAGGGGCCGGTCTGGGGCGACGAGACGTTCGCCGACCTCGCCCGGGTCGTCCGGAGCACGGCGATACTGGCCGCCGTCCGTGACGCCACCGAGGCGGGCGCGGACGGCGAGGCGGCTGCCGCGCCTTTCGCCGCGGACGGTCTGCTGTTCAGCCACAACGGAGCGGTGAAGGGCTGGCCGGCCTCTCTGGCGCCGCTGGCCGGCACCCTGCCCGCCGCCGCACTGCTCACCCTCGCCGCCCGCAGCGACTCGGCACTGATCTGGGCGCTCGTGCGCCACCGGATCGCCGAGGGCGACACCACCGCGCAGGCCGTCGCCGACACCGTCCTCGACGTCGCGGCCTCGGCACCCGGGTCGCGGCTGAATCTGCTGCTCACCGACGGTTCCACGATCGTGGCGACCGCCTGGGGCGACACCCTCTGGTATCTCACGGAGCCGGGCCGCCGCGCGGTGGTGGCCTCGGAGCCGTACGACGACGATCCGCTGTGGCGCGAGGTTCCCGACCGCACCCTGCTGACCGCGACCCGCACCGACGTACTGCTGACCCCGCTCAAGGAGCCCGCCGCGTGAGTCCCTTCCAGCTGACCCGCACCCTCCCGTTGGACGCGACGGACGCGGCGCTGCGCGCCGACGTGCTCAGCGGCCTGAACCGGCAGCCGAAGACACTGCCGCCCAAGTGGTTCTACGACGCGCACGGCAGTGACCTGTTCGAGGAGATCACCCGGCTCCCCGAGTACTACCCGACGCGCGCCGAGCGCGAGATCCTCGTGGCCCGGGCCCCGGAGATCGCCGAGGCATCAGGTGCCAGAACCTTGATCGAGCTCGGCTCGGGCTCGTCCGAGAAGACCCGGCATCTGCTGGACGCCCTTCCTGGGCTGCACAGTTACGTGCCCGTCGATGTCAGCGAGAGCGCGCTGAAGGGCGCGGCCGACGTCCTGCTCGCCGAGCGGCCGGGCCTCTCCGTGCACGCGCTCATCGCGGACTTCACCCATTCCCTGCGCCTGCCCGACACGCCGGGGCCGCGGCTGGTCGCGTTCCTGGGCGGGACGATCGGGAATCTGCTGCCGGAGGAGAGGGAGGAGTTCCTGCGCTCCGTACGGGAGTTCCTCTCCCCCGGCGACAGTCTGCTGCTCGGTACGGACCTGGTGAAGGACGAGGCGACACTCGTCGCGGCGTACGACGACTCGGCCGGGGTGACGGCGGCGTTCAACAAGAACGTGCTGTCCGTCGTCAACCGCGAGCTGGGGGCCGACTTCCAGCTCGGCGATTTCGACCATGTGGCGGTGTGGAACCCGCGCAGGGAATGGATCGAGATGCGGCTGCGCGCCCGCCGGGCACTCACGGTGAAGATTCCCGAGGTGGATCTGGTGGTGACGTTCGCCGCGGGCGAGGAGATGCGTACCGAGGTGTCGGCGAAGTTCCGCGAGGAGGGGGTACGGAGCGAACTGGCCGATGCGGGGCTGCGGCTGGATCACTGGTGGACGGATACGGCGGGCCGCTTCGCGCTGTCGCTGGCGACGGCGTTCTGAGCGGCACGGGCGAGGGCGCGTCTGCCGGGTTCACGCGCCGCGGGGATCGGCGGGAGCAGGCTGATCTCCGCGGTGAGCCCGGCAGCCGTCACCACGCGCCAGAGGGACGCGGCGAGGTGGTCGTCGCCGACGAACGCGACCGCTCCCGTATGACCCGGGCGGCCCGCTGACGGGCCGCCGCAGGGCCCGGCCGGGGTCCCGTCCCCAGGGACGGGGCCCCTTCGCATGGCGCGGTAGCCGACGCGTACCGGCCGGACGGTGGCGCCCGCGTCGATCGCCGCCTGGAACACGGCGGGCCCGAACCGTCCGCCGGGCCCCCGCCCGCAGCGGGTCGTGCCCTCCGGGAAGACCACCACCCGGGACCCGCCTCGCAGCGCCTGCGCCACGGTGCGCACGGCGCCGGGCAGTGCGCGCAGACGGTCCCGTTCGATGAAGAGCGTGCCGCCGAGGGAGGCGAGCGGGCCGAGCACCGGCCAGCCGCGGATCTCGCTCTTGCCGAGCATCCGGCCGGGGAGCGCGGCCGCCACGAGCGGGATGTCCAGCCAGGAGACGTGGTTGGCGACCACCAGTTCGCCCGCCGCCGCGCGCTCCGTCTGCTCTCCGGTGATCAGCACCCGTACGCCGAAGGCCCGCACCACCAGGTACGCCCACCGGCGGATCAGCCGTTCACGGCGGGCTGCCCCGAGGAGCAGGACGGCGGGGACGCACGCCACTCCGGTCAGCGTGAGTACGCAGCCGGCGACGAGCAGGACGATGGCGGGCAGCGGCCCCCGCGTCGCACCGCGGTGGCCTGCGCAGGCGTGCGGTGTGCAGGGCGCGGTGGGCAGCCAGCCGCTCATCGCAGCGGGGCGAGGGAGAGGAAGTGGCGCAGGTAGCGCGGGTCCGTACGGCGCAGGGAGAGCAGGACGTAGAGGTCGGCGACGTTGAAGTCGGGGTCGTACGCGGGTGCTCCGCAGACCCAGGCCCCGAGGCGCAGATAGCCGCGGAGCAGCGGCGGCAGGGCGGCGCGGGCGGCGGGCGCTCCGGCGGGCCCGGTGGCGCTCCAGAGGCGGTGCGGGGTGACCCAGTACTCCTGGGGCGCCAGGTGCTTGGCCCGTACGGTGTCCCAGCTCGACGCTGCCAGCGCGCCGCCGTCGGCGAGGGATATGGAGCAGCAGCCCGCCAGCCAGCTGTGGCCACTGCGTTCCATGTAGCGGGCGAGTCCGGCCCAGATGAGGGCGATGACGGCGCCGTCCCGGTGGGCGGGGTGGACGCAGGACCGGCCGACCTCGACGAGGTCGTCCCGGATGGGGGCCAGCCTGTCGAGGTCGAACTCGCTCTCCGCGTAGAGGCGTCCGGCGATGCGGGCCCGCTCGGGGGGCAGCAGCCGGTAGGTGGCGACGACGTCGCCGGTGGCCGTCTCGCGTACCAGGAGGTGGTCGCAGTAGGCGTCGAAGGCGTCGCTGTCGAGGCCGGGTTCGGGGGTGTCGAGGAGGGCGCCGAGCTCTCCGGCGAAGACCTGGTGACGCAGTCGCTGGGCGGCGCGTACGTCTGCCTGATCGACGGCGAGGGAGACCCGGTAGGCGGGGACGGTGTGGGAGGCGGGGGCGGTCACGGGGGCGAGGGAGGTGAGCGGCAGCGCGGTCATGGCAGTCTCCGGGGACGGATCAGCGAGGGCGGCTGCCGGGCCGCCGCGGTGCTGCGACGGCCCGGCCCCTTACTTCTTCCGTGACCGGCTGGACTCGACGTGACCGCAACGGAGAGCGGGGATGTGCGACGGCTGAATCCCGGGCTCAGGGTTCCTCGGGCGCGGCGGCGCGGAGACATGGCCGCGGGTGGCGGCAGGGCTGGGGAGCGGGTGAAGGCGCAGCTCAGCTGGTGCCGCCGGGGCCGGGGCGGCGGAGATCCGCGAGCCGGCCCGCCGTGCCGGTCAGTGCTCCTCGGCCGCCGGCTCCAGTACGAAGACCGGGATCTCGCGGTCCGTCTTCTTCTGGTACTCGGCATAGTCCGGGAACGCCTCGACGGCCCGGGCCCACCACAGGGCCTTCTCGTCCCCGGTCACCTCGCGTGCCAGCATGTCCTGGCGCACCGGGCCGTCCTGGAGCTCCACCCGCGGGTCGGCCACCACGTTGTGGTACCAGACCGGGTGGGTGGGGGCTCCCCCCAAGGAGGCGACCACTGCGTAGGAACCGTCGTGCTCCACCCGCATGAGCGGGGTCTTGCGGATCTTGCCGCTCTTCGCGCCCACGGTCGTCAGGATGACGACGGGCAGATCCCGCCGCTTCTCGTCGCCCGGACCGATCAGGCTGCCCAGCGTCGTCCCCTCCGTGCCGCCGGAGCTCTCGTACAGCTCCACCTGGTCACGTACCAACTGCGTCGTGCTCGGCTCGTACTCGCCCTTGAGCGGCATTGCCCCTACCTCCATGCTGTCGAAGATGCGCCCTGCCGCGGCCTCCGCCTCGGGCGGGGCGCGGCGCGTGTTGCCCGGGCGCGGGTGTCGCCGCAGGCCGGGTTGCCGCCCGGCTCGCGTGAGACCTCGGCCTGGGCCAGGAGTTCCCGCGTCTTGCCTTCCGCAAACTCGATGGCGTCCACACCGACAGCACGGCGGGCGGCACCTCTTCCCCGCCTCCGGCGGTCAGCTGCGCGCGAGTATCGCCGTGATGCGCTCCGATGCCGAGGTGGCCTCCGCGACGGGATCGCCGCCTTCGAGGACGGCGGTCATGTACGGCTTGATCGGGTTGGCGGCCTCGACGGCGGCCCACTGGGGCGCGTTGGGGGTGGCGCGGCCCCGGGTGGCGCCCTCGGCCATCGCCGCGGTGCCTTCCTGGCCTTCGATGACACGGGCGAGGCCCGGCTTGTTGGGCACGTAGCTCATGGCCCTGGCCAGCTCGGTCTGCCAGGTCTCGCCCGCCAGCGCCTTGATCACTTCGATGCCCGCGCTGCGGTGGTCCGCCTTCTTCGGCACGATGAGGTCGGAGCCGCCCGTGAACACGGAACCCGGCGCCTTGGCGGTCTTGCCGGGAATCGGGAAGTAGCCGAGCTTCCCCTTGAGTTCGGGGTTCTTCTGCTCGATCAGGGCGGCGCTGCCGGGCACCGAGATGATCTGGGCGACATCCCCCCTGGCGAACACGTCGGTCTGCGGGGGCTTCTCCTCGTCGGCGTCCTTGGGTCCGTTGCCGTGGGACTGGAGTTCCTTGTAGAAGTTCATGCCCTTGAGCGCGGCGGGCGAGTCGAGTGCGCCCTTCCAGTCGCCGCCGTTCTCGTCGGCGAGTTCACCGCCTTCGTCCCAGATGAACCCGGCGAGTACGTACCAGTTCTGGCCGGCGAGATAGATGCCCTGGCTGCCGTGGCTGTTGAGCTTTTCGGTGTCCTTGATCCATTGGCGGCGCGTCCTGGGCGCCGATTCGATGCCCGCCCGGGCGAAGAGTTCCTTGTTGTAGATCACCACACGGTTGGCGGCATACCAGGGAATTCCGTACTGCATGCCGTTGATGCTGCCGGGCTCGGCGAGACCGGGCAGCCATTCCTCGCTGCCGAGATCGCGCATCGATTCGAGGGTGAGGTCGCGGAGCTCGCCGCTCTCCGCGTACTGGGCGACCTGGGTGTTGCCGACCTCGATGACGTCCGGCGCGTCGTCGCTTTCGAGGGCCGCGGTGACCTTGGGGCCGATACCGCCCCACTCCTGGATCTTGAACTCCAGTTGGACGGAAGGGTTCTCACTCTCGTACGACTCCGTGAAGCGGTCCAGGAACTCCCGGGAGACGCTGTCCTTCATCAGCCATATCGTCACCGTCACATCGCCGCCGCCCGCACCCGGGAGCAGGCCGCACCCACTCAGCGCGACGGAGGAGACGAGCGCGACGGCTCCGGCCAGCATGCGGTTCTTCACGCGGTCACCTTCTGCGAGACGGCACGACGGAACAGGAACCCGGTGTGGGGGACTGCGGGCGGCGCTCGCACGGGCGTGTGGCTGGATTTTGGTATGGACCAATGGGTAGGTCAAGGCCCGGTCGACGACGGCCCTCGGGAACCGATCCCTCGCGCGTCGCTCTCAGGTGAGGCAACGTGGAGGCACGAGAGGAGACATAAGATGTCCAATCACACGTATCGGGTCACCGAAATCGTAGGAACCTCCGAGGAAGGCATCGATGCCGCGATCCGCAACGGCATCGCGAGGGCTTCGGAAACGTTGCACAATCTCGACTGGTTCGAGATGACGCAGGTGCGCGGCCATATCGAGGACGGCCGGATCGCGCATTACCAGGTCGGCCTGAAGGTCGGCTTCCGGCTCGATGAGGGCACCTGATCAGGTACGCCCCTCGCGTTCCTGGGCCTCCTCCAGCACGGGCGAGGGCATCGCCCAGCGGGCGCGCAGCACCGTGAACCCGGCCGCCTCGGCCGCGTCACAGACCAGTTCGTCGTCGTCGACGAGGACCCGGACGTCACGCTCCCGGCCCAGCCGCTTCAGGATCTCCAGCTTGGTGCGGCGGGCCGGCCGACGGTCGTCGTCGCGACGCATGTGCAGGCGCCCCTCCGGCAGCCCCTGGCGCGCCAGCCAGGCCAGCGTGTCGCGTCGGCACCGCTCCGGCCGACCGGTCAGATACACGACGTCGCACTCCCGCGCGTCGGCCAGTACCAGCCGGATGCCCTCCGCCAAGGGGGGATCGTCGACGGCGGCGGAGAAGAAGCCCTGCCAGTCACGCCGGGCGCCTTCCAGGAAGTGCTGCCGGTGGGCGGTGTCCGCGAGGGTGCCGTCCAGGTCGAATACGGCCAGCGGCCGGGCGTGGTCTTTCACATGGGCGAGCCTAGGAGACGGGAACGACCGGCGCGCCGGGGAATCCTCCGGAAGCGCACGCGTTGAACCGAACGTGAGCTCTGTGATCGCAAGCACCCGTTTCTCCGTCCTGGACCGCTCCCGTACGCGCGAGGGGCACGACGGCGCGCAGGCGCTGCGCGACACCGTGCGGCTGGCCGGTACGGCCGAGGCGCTCGGATACCACCGTTTCTGGGTCTCCGAGCACCACAGCGTGCCCGGTGTCGCCGGTTCGGCGCCGACCGTGCTCGCCGCGGCCGTCGCCGCCGCCACCTCCACCATCCGGGTGGGCACCGGTGGCGTGATGCTGCCCAATCACCAGCCCCTCGTCGTGGCCGAGCAGTTCGGGGTGCTCGCCTCCCTGTTCCCCGGACGGATCGACATGGGCCTTGGCCGGTCGGTGGGTTTCACGGACGGCATCCGCAGGGCTCTGGGCCGCGACAAGGAGGACGCCGACGACTTCGCCGGGCAGCTCACCGAGCTGCTCGGCTGGCTGGACGGCTCCCAGCGGAGCTACCCGCAGGTGCACGCCCATCCCGCCGAGGGGCTCCGCGTACCGCCGTACGTCCTGGCGACCGGCGAGGGTGCGGCCATCGCCGCGGCGGCCGGTCTCCCGCTGGTCGTGGGCGATCTGCGCGGCCGGGAGAAACTGGTGCGCGCCGTCGACGGCTACCGCAGGGACTTCCGCCCGTCCGCCTGGTCGGAGGCCCCCTACGTCGTCGTGGCGGGCACCGTCGCCGTCGCCGGAACGGCGCAGGAGGCGCGGCGGCTGCTCGTCCCGGAGGCCTGGTCCATGGCGTACTCCCGCACGCACGGCTCCTTCCCGCCGCTCGCCCCCGCCGAGCGGATCGAGGCGCTGACCATGACCGCGAAGGAGCGGGAGCTCTACGAGAGCGGGCTGCGCGGGCATGTGGCCGGGACGGAGGAGCAGGTCGCCGCGGAACTCGGCCTGGCCATCAAGGAGACCGGGGCTGATGAGGTCCTGGTCACCACCAGTTCGTACGACCGGGAGGGCCTGGAGGACTCGTTGCGCCGACTGGCGCGGCTCGCGGGCCTGACCGGTGCGTGAACCCGCGGCGCCACCCGGCCCCCTCTCTCGCCCCCTGGAATCAAACGTCGATCCCGTTGCCGACCGGTTCGGAGCCGCACGCATGCACACCCCCCACGATCCGTACGTCCGGGTGCGCGGCGCCCGTGAGCACAACCTCCAGGATGTGCACGTCGACATCCCGCGCGACACGCTCACCGTCTTCACCGGCGTCTCCGGTTCCGGCAAGTCCTCGCTCGCCTTCGGGACGATCTACGCGGAGGCCCAGCGCCGCTACTTCGAGTCCGTCGCCCCGTACGCCCGTCGGCTGATCCACCAGGTCGGCGCTCCGGATGTCGGTGAGATCACCGGACTTCCGCCCGCCGTCTCCCTGGAGCAGCGCCGTTCCGCCCCGGGATCGCGCTCGTCGGTCGGCACGGTCACCACCCTGTCGAACTCCCTGCGCATGCTGTTCTCACGGGCCGGTGACTACCCGCCGGGCGCCGAGCGGCTCGATTCCGACGCGTTCTCACCGAACACGGCCGCCGGGGCGTGCCCCGAATGCCACGGGCTCGGCCGCATCCACCGCACCACCGAGGAACTGCTCGTCCCGGATCCCTCCCTGTCGATCCGGGAGGGTGCGATCGCCGCCTGGCCCGGCGCCTGGCAGGGCAAGAATCTGCGCGATGTGCTGGACGCACTGGACTACGACGTGGACCGGCCGTGGCGGGAGCTGGACCCGCGGGACCGGGAGTGGATTCTCTTCACGGACGAACAGCCGGTGGTGACGGTCCATCCGGTACGGGACGCGAACCGCATCCAACGCCCTTACCAGGGTACGTACATGAGCGCACGGCGCTATGTGATGCACACCTTCGCCGACTCCCGGAGCAGGACGCTGCGCGCGAAGGCGGAACGCTTCCTGACCAGTGCGCCCTGCCCGGTCTGCGGGGGCAGCCGGCTGCGGCCCGAGGCGATGGCCGTCACCTTCGCCGGACACACGATCGCCGAACTGGCCGCGCTCCCCCTCGCCGCTCTCGCCGGGGTGCTCCACCGGGCTGGCGGAGGGGAGACGGCACACGTACTGACCGCTGATCTGCTGGCCCGGATCGAGACGGTCACGGAGCTGGGTCTCGGCTATCTGAGTCTCGACCGTACGGCCCCGACGCTCTCCTCCGGCGAGTTGCAGCGCCTCCGGCTCGCCACGCAGCTGAGGTCCGGGCTCTTCGGAGTGGTCTACGTGCTCGACGAGCCCTCCGCAGGACTGCATCCGGCGGACACCGAGTCCCTGCTCACGGTCCTCGGACGGCTGAAGGAGTCCGGCAACACGGTGTTCGTCGTGGAGCACCAGCTCGACGTGGTGCGGCAGGCGGACTGGCTGGTCGATGTGGGACCGCTGGCGGGTGAGCACGGCGGGCGGGTGCTGCACAGCGGTCCCCCGGCCGGGCTCGCGGACGTGGCGGAGTCCGCGACCCGCCGCTTCCTCTTCGACGAGGACCCGGCTCCCGTCCGGGAACCCCGCACGCCATCCGGATGGCTGAAGCTGAACGGGGTCGACCGGCACAATGTGCGCGGTGTCGACGCCGCCTTCCCGCTCGGGGTGTTCACAGCGGTGACCGGGGTCTCGGGGTCGGGCAAGTCCACGCTGGTCGGACAGGTCCTGGCCGGAGTGCTCGCCGACCGGCAGGCGTCGGCGGCCTCGGACCTCCCCGGCATCCCGGACACGGCGGGCTGCGCGTCGGCGGAGGGACTGGAGGCGGTGGACCGCCTGGTCCAGGTCGACCAGAAACCGATCGGGCGGACGCCGCGCTCCAATCTGGCCACGTACACAGGACTCTTCGACGTCGTACGCAAGCTGTTCGCCGAGACGGACACGGCACGGGAGAGGGGGTACAAGGCGGGCCGGTTCTCGTTCAACGTGACGGGGGGCCGGTGCGAGACCTGCCAGGGCGAGGGCTTCGTCTCGGTGGAACTCCTCTTCCTGCCCAGTACGTACGCGCCCTGCCCGGACTGCCACGGCGCGCGCTACAACCCGCGGACCCTGGAGGTCACCCTGAGCGGTCTCACGATCGCGCAGGTGCTGGATCTGACCGTGGAGTCGGCGGCCGCGTTCTTCGCCGGGACCCCGGCGGCCGGGCGCAGCCTGCGCACGCTGCTCGATGTGGGGCTCGGCTATCTGCGGCTCGGCCAGCCCGCGACGGAGCTGTCCGGCGGTGAGGCCCAGCGGATCAAGCTGGCCACCGAACTCCAGCGCACCCGTCGCGGCCACACCCTGTATCTGCTCGACGAGCCGACGACCGGGCTGCATCCCGCCGATGTCGAGGTGCTGATGCGGCAGTTGCACGGGCTGGTCGACGCCGGCAACACGGTGGTGGTCGTCGAGCACGACATGGCCGTGGTCGCGGGCGCCGACCGGGTGATCGACCTGGGACCCGGCGGAGGCGCCCAGGGCGGCCGGATCGTCGCCGAGGGCACTCCGGCGGAGGTCGCGCGGGCCGCTGGGAGCCGCACGGCGCCGTATCTGGCACGGGCGATGGGGCTCGCGTGACCGGAAAGGCGCACCGGGCCGTCCGGCCGCCGCCTCGCCCTCGATCGCCGGACCGGGCCTGATCTCCAGGCCGGTCCGGCGACTGAGGACACACTGCTACCGCCGGACCTTGCGGGCGGCCCGGAGCCACTCCTTGTTCATGGCGGCGATCGACGGCAGCGGGATCCCCTTGGGGCAGGCCGTGGCGCACTCACCGGTCAGGGTGCAGCCGCCGAAGCCCTCCTCGTCCATGGTGGCGACCATGTCGAGGACCCGGGTCTCGCGCTCGGGTGCGCCCTGGGGCAGCACGTTGAGGTGGTTGACCTTCGCCGAGGTGAAGAGCATCGCCGAGCCGTTGGGGCAGGCCGCCACACAGGCCCCGCAGCCGATGCACTCGGCGTGCTCGAACGCGAAGTCGGCGTCCGGCTTGGGCACGGGGGTCGCGTGCGCGTCGGGCGCGGTGCCGGTCGGGGCCGAGATGTAGCCGCCTGACTGGATGATCCGGTCGAACGCCGAGCGGTCCACGACCAGATCCCTGACGACCGGGAAGGCGGAGGCCCGCCACGGCTCGACGTCGATGGTCTGACCGTCCTGGAAGGACCGCATGTGGAGCTGGCAGGCCGTGGTGCGCTCCGGGCCGTGCGCGTCGCCGTTGATGACGAGACTGCAGGCGCCGCAGATGCCCTCGCGGCAGTCGTGGTCGAAGGCGACGGGCTCGTCCCCGTCGAGGATGAGCTCCTCGTTGAGGGTGTCGAGCATCTCCAGGAACGACATGTCCGGGGAGATGCCCTCGACTTCGTAGGTGGCCATGGCACCGGGCGTTTCGGCGTTCTGCTGGCGCCAGACGCGCAGGGTGAGCTTCATGCGTAGCTCCGCTGAGTGGGGTGGACGTACTCGAAGACGAGGTCTTCCTTGTGCAGGACGGGGGCGTCGCCCGTGCCCGAGAACTCCCAGGCGGCGACGTACGAGAACTCCTCGTCCCGGCGGGCGGCCTCGCCCTCGGAGGTCTGTGACTCCTCACGGAAGTGGCCGCCGCAGGATTCCGCGCGGTGCAGGGCGTCGAGGCACATGAGCTCGGCGAGCTCCAGGTAGTCGACGATGCGGTTGGCCTTCTCCAGCGACTGGTTGAACTGCTCGCCGGTGCCGGGCACCTTGACGCGGCGCCAGAACTCCTCCCGGATCTCCGGGAGTCGGCCGAGCGCCTTGCGCAGCCCTTCCTCCGTGCGGCTCATGCCGCAGAACTCCCACATGAGTTCACCGATCTCGCGGTGGAAGGAGTCGGGGGTCCGGTCGCCGTCGATGGAGAGAAGGAGGTTGATCCGGTCCTCGGTCTCGGCGATCGTCGCGGCGACGGCCGGATGCGTGGCGTCGACCTCGTCGGTGTGCGGGTTGCGGGCGAGGTAGTCGTTGATCGTGGAGGGCAGGACGAAGTAGCCGTCGGCGAGCCCCTGCATCAGCGCCGAGGCGCCGAGGCGGTTGGCTCCGTGGTCGGAGAAGTTCGCCTCTCCGATCGCGAAGAGGCCGGGGACGGTGGTCTGGAGGTCGTAGTCGACCCAGAGTCCGCCCATCGTGTAGTGCACGGCCGGGTAGATCCGCATGGGTGTCTCGTACGGATTCTCCGCGGTGATCTGCGCGTACATGTCGAAGAGGTTGCCGTACTTCTCCTCGACCTTCGCCTTTCCCATACGGGCGATGGCGTCGGCGAAGTCGAGGTAGACGCCCTGGCCGCCGGGGCCGACCCCTCGGCCCTCGTCGCAGACGTTCTTCGCGGCACGGGAGGCGATGTCGCGGGGCACCAGGTTGCCGAAGGCGGGGTAGATGCGCTCCAGGTAGTAGTCGCGCTCGTCCTCGGGGATCTCGTTGGCCGGCCGTTCGTCACGCTTCGCCTTCGGCACCCAGATGCGGCCGTCGTTGCGCAGTGACTCGCTCATCAGCGTCAGCTTGGACTGGTGGTCGCCGGTGCGCGGGATGCAGGTGGGGTGGATCTGGGTCAAGCAGGGGTTGGCGAAGTACGCGCCGCGGCGGTGGGCACGCCAGATGGCGGTGGCGTTGGAGTTCATGGCGTTCGTCGACAGGTAGAAGACGTTGCCGTATCCCCCGCTGGCCAGGACGACGGCGTCGGCGAAGTAGGTGTCGATCTTCCCTGTGACGAGGTCGCGGGCGACGATGCCACGGGCCTTTCCATCGACGACGATCAGGTCGAGCATCTCCGTACGGGCGTGGAGTTCGACGTTGCCCGCGGCGATCTGCCGGGCGAGTGCCTGGTAGGCGCCGAGGAGGAGTTGCTGTCCGGTCTGGCCTCGGGCGTAGAAGGTGCGGGAGACCTGGACGCCGCCGAAGGAGCGGTTGTCGAGGAGTCCGCCGTACTCGCGGGCGAAGGGCACACCCTGGGCGACGCACTGGTCGATGATCTCGACGGAGATCTGGGCGAGCCGGTGGACGTTGGACTCCCGGGCCCGGAAGTCGCCGCCCTTGACGGTGTCGTAGAAGAGCCGGTGCACGGAGTCGCCGTCGTTGCGGTAGTTCTTCGCGGCGTTGATGCCGCCCTGGGCGGCGACGGAGTGGGCCCGGCGGGGTGAGTCCTGGAAGCAGAACTGGACGACGTGGTAGCCCTGTTCGGCGAGTGTGGCACCGGCCGAGCCGCCGGCGAGACCGGTGCCGACGACGATGACGGTGTGCTTGCGGCGGTTGGCCGGGTTGACCAGCCTGGCTTCGAAGCGGCGGGTGTCCCAGCGGTCGGCGACGGGGCCCGCGGGGGCCTTCTCGTCGACGAGGGGCGCGCCCGTCCCGTACTGCGTGTAGTCGCTCATATCAGCTCACCACTCCGGTCATGACAGCGACGGGCACGGCGATGAAACCGGCCGTCAGCACCAGCGCGAGGACGTTGGCCGTCGTCTTGAGGATGCGGTCGCGGGTCGCGTTGCCCACGCCGAGGGTCTGCGCGGCGCTCCAGAACCCGTGCTGGACGTGCAGGCCGAGGGCGAGCACCGCGACGATGTAGATGACGTTGCCGTACCAGGTCGAGAAGGTGTCGATGACGTTCTGGTACGCGTGTCCGGACTGGAATCCGCCCGGGTGCACGGTGCCGGTGGTCAGGTCGAGGACGTGCCACACGATGAACAGGCCGAGGATGATTCCGCCCCAGCGCATGGTGCGCGTGGCGTAGCTCGCGCGTGGCTTCTTGTGGACGTACGTGCGGGGGCGCGCCCTGATGTCGCGGCGGCTCAGCTGGTACGCGGACGTCGCGTGCAGGACGACGGCGGCGACCAGCCCCACGCGGACGAGCCACAGCGCCCACTCGTGGTGGAGGAAGGGCTCGCCCATGGTGCGCAGCCAGTGGGCGTAGCCGTTGAACTCCCCTGGCCCGAAGAAGATCTTCAGGTTTCCGATCATGTGGACGACCAGGTACAGGAGCATGACCAGGCCGCTCACAGCCATGATCACTTTCTTGCCGACGGTGGAGTCCCAGAGCGTGCGCGTCATGGACGGCCGCCGGGCCGTCCGTGTTGCCAATGCCATGGACACGACGCTAGGGCCGGAAGGCCTCATCAGTCCAAGACATGGAATGGGTCATATCCATAGCCTGCGCCTATCATGGGAGGCTATCGTCGGCTCATGCAGTTCCAGCAGCTCGCCTACTTCGTCGCCGTGGCCGAGGCCCGGCACTTCACCCGCGCCGCCGAGGACGTGCACGTCTCGCAGCCCTCGCTCTCCCAGCAGATCAAGGCGCTGGAGAGCGAGCTGGGCGCCGAACTGTTCAGCCGGGCCCGGGGCAACATCACCCTGACCGACGCGGGCGAGGCGCTGCTGCCGCTGGCCCGCCGGATCCTCGCCGACGCCGATACCGCGCGGCACGAGGTGCAGGAGCTGGTCCAGCTGCGCCGGGGGCGGATCAGGCTCGGTGCCACGCCGAGCCTGTGCACCGGCCTGCTGCCCGACGTCCTGCGGGCCTTCCACGATCTGCACCCCGGGATTCAGCTGCTCCTGGAGGAGGGCGGCTCGCACGACCTCGTTCGCCAGCTGGCCCGTGGTGCGCTGGATCTCGCGCTCGTCGTGCTGCCCCTGCCGGCCGCGTCGCCCGCGCTGACCACGGTGGAGCTGCTGCACGAGGACCTGGTCGTCGTGTCGTCGGCCTCGGAGCCCGCGCCCGGACGGAAGGGCAGGGTCAGGATCGCCGATCTCCAGGACGAGCCGCTGGTGATGTTCCGGCACGGCTACGACCTGCGGGAGCTGACCGTCGCCGCGTGCCGCGCCGAGGGCTTCGAGCCGTCGTTCACGGTGGAGGGCGGCGAGATGGACGCGGTGCTGGGCTTCGTACGGGCGGGGCTCGGCGTGGCGGTGGTGCCGAGCATGGTCGCGAACCGGGCCGGGCAGGATCTGCGGACCACGCCGTTGGCGTCGCCGGGTCTGCGGCGGACGATCGCGCTGGCCCACCGCAGCGACGTCGCGCCGCCGCGTGCGGCGCGGGAGCTGCAGCGGGTGCTGCTGACCCACGGGCCGGACCGGGTCCGGCCGGGGCGGCCCGGATGACTGGGTCCTCGATCGCCGGACGGGCTTGACCGGTGCCCCGTGACAGGTGCGAAACCAAGCCCGTCCGGCCGTTGAGGACAGCTTTTCAGCCCGTCCGGCGTGTGAGGGCGTCTCTCACACCGCGTCGGCCAGGAGCAGGGCGTGGATGCGGTCCGGGGCGCCCGGGCGGGCGTAGTACCAGCCCTGGGCCGTGTCGCAGCCGAGCTGCCTGAGCTGCTCGGCCTGGGCGCCGGTCTCCACGCCCTCCACCGTCACGGCCAGATCGAGACTGTGGGCGAGCGAGACGATCCCCTCGACGATCTTCAGGTCGACCGGGTCGGCCGGGTGCTGCTGCATGCCCTGCGTGAACGACCGGTCCAGCTTGAGCACGCTCACCGGCAGCCGCCGGAGATTGGCCAGGTTCGAGTAGCCCGTACCGAAGTCGTCGAGCGCTATGTCGACACCCATCTCCGCGAGTTGCCGCAGCGGCTTGAGCAGATCGTCGTCGGCGCCGATCAGCGCGGACTCGGTGACCTCCAGACAGAGCGCCCCCGGTTCGAGACCCGAGCGTTCCAGTACGTCCACCGTCTCGGCGACCAGCCGGGGGTGGTGCAACTGGGTCGGCGAGAGGTTGACGTTGATCCGCAGCGGGCCGCCGTCGCTGTGCCGCTCCTGCCAGAAGTTGGCCTGCCGCACGGACTCCTCCAGCACCCACCGCCCCAACGGCACGATGAGACCGGTGTGTTCGGCGAGCGGGATGAACCGGTCGGGGCCGAGCACGCCGTGCTGCGGATGGCACCACCGCACCAGCGCCTCCGCGCCGTGCACGCTGCCGTCACCGAGGTGCACCAGGGGCTGGTACTCGATGAAGAACTCGCCCCGGTCCAGCGCCGCCGGCAGCGCCGTGGTCAGCCCGTGCCGGGTGATCGCGCGCGCGTCGGCCTCCGCGTCCGCGAGCTCGAAGCGGTTGCCACCCGCCGACTTGGCCCGGTACATCGTGATGTCGGCGCTGCGCAGCACCTCGGCCGCGGTGCGGGCACCGGCGGCCGGGCCTTCGACCACGCCAATGGACCCCCGTACGGTCAGCTCACGGCCGTCGAGCCGGATCGGCGTGGCGAGCACCCCGAGGATCCGGCAGGCCAGCTCGTCGACCTCGTCCTCGGTGTGCGGCCCGGTCGTCAGCGCCACGAACTCGTCGCCGCCGAGCCGCGCCACCATCTCGCCCGGTGCGGTCGCACAGCTCTGCAGCCGGTCCGCGACCTCGACGAGCAGCCGGTCCCCCGCCGCGTGGCCCAGGCTGTCGTTGATCGCCTTGAAGCCGTCGAGGTCGAGGTAGCAGAGCCCGAAGCGGGAGCCGCCCTTCGCCGCGAGCGTCTTCTCCAGCCGCTCGAAGAACAGGGTCCGGTTGGGCAGCCCGGTGAGCGCGTCGTGGGTGGCCTCGTAACGCAGCCGCAGGTTGAGCAGCCGGCGCTCGGTGGTGTCCTCCATCAGCGCCAGCTGGTATTCGGGCCGGCCCTCGGAGTCGCGGAGCAGCGACACCGTGAGGTTGGTCCACAGGACGGTGCCGTCGTTGCGGTAGTAGGGCTTCTCGACGTGGTAGTGCTCGCGTTCGCCGCGTACCAGCTCGTTGTAGTACTTCCACACCTGGGGTGAGTCCTCGGGGTGGACCCACTCGTTCACCTTGTGGCTGCGGACGTGGTGTTCGAGGCCGCCGAACATCCGGGTGAGGGTGTCGTTGACCTCCAGGATGTTGCCGTCCAGGTCCGCGATGCCGATGCCGATCGCCGCGTCCTTGAACACGGCGCGGAACCGTGCCTCGGTCGCGTGGAGTGCGTGTTCGGCGTGGGAGCGGGCGGTGAGCGCCGAGCGGGCGATGGCCTCCTGCTCGGCGAGCGTCCGCTCGCGCAGCGCCAGGGTGAATCCACCGGCGAGCGCGTGCTGCATCCGTGCGCAGCGGGCCCTGCTGTCCTCGGTCGAGAGCTCCAGCGGGCCGTTGCTTCCGCAGTAGAGCACCAGGTACGAGTCGATGACGCCGAGCGTGGAGCTGAGGGCCTCCGGGTCCGTGCAGTGCGCGGCGACGAGCGCCGCCCCGACCCCGTGCGCGGGCGCCGGGTCGAAGGGCCGCGCGTGCAGGATCTCGCTCAGCTCACGTGCCAGCGGCAGCAGATGCTGTTCGAACTCCTGGCGTGTCATGGAGGTGGCCGTGGACGGAAAGATCGCCCGGCTCCAGATGGTGGCGAATCTTCGGAGCCGGCCCTCGGGGCCGTCCGGTTCCGCGTCCGGGGCACCGGACGCCTGGGCGGGGATGCTCACGCCTTGCGTCCTACCCCTGCGAAGCCCGAGAAGGCGAATGGATCTTCCTGGCCCTCCACCACGGGAGTCTCCGGACGCCAGTTGGGCATCGACACGAGGCCCGGGTCGACCAGCTCGTATCCGTCGAAGAACCGTGACACCTCGGCACGCGACCGCATGACGAGCGGATTGCGGATGTTGCGGTAGACACCGACGGTGCCGCCCGCCTCCTCCTCGGTGAGCGGAATTCCCTCGTACGAGGCGTGGGTCAGGACGAGCAGGCTGCCGGGGGCGAGCGCCTCGCGCAGTTCGGCGACGGCGGTGTACGGGGCGTCGGCGTCCTCGACGAAGTGCAGTACCGCGACGAGGAGCAGTGCGACCGGCTGGTCGAAGTCGAGGAGTCCGGAGATCTCGGGGCTCTTCAGGATGTCCTGGGGGCGGCGCAGGTCGGCGGCGGCGATCACGGTGTTCCCGACGCCCTCCAGCACCGCCTGGCTGTGGGCGACGGCGACCGGGTCGTGGTCGACGTACGCCACCTTGGCCCCGGGGTCGGCCGCCTGGGCCACTTCATGAACATTGCCGAAGGTCGGAATGCCGGAACCGATGTCCAGAAACTGACTGATGCCCTCGGTTGCGGCGTAGTGCACGGCCCGGCGCATAAAGGCGCGATTCGCCTGCATGATCTTGGGAAGGCCCGGCATGAACTCCATTGCCTTACGGGCCGCTTCCCGGTCCACCTCGAAATTGTGCGAGCCGCCCAGATAGAAGTCATACATGCGGGACACGCTCGGCACTGAAATGTCAATGCCTTGCGGTGCCCAGGCGGGACGCTCCATCGATGTCTCCAACAAGTCGCCACGGCGATCCGGCCATGTTCATGGTCAGTGTTGACCAGAGGCTACTGATCGACCGCCAAGAGAGCGAGCGGAAACGGAAATTCGCGGTCCGTTATTGGTCACACACCAGGAGCATGTGCGGCGGTCCGTCGCTGCGGGTGAACAATCAGCGACGGACCGGCACGCCCGGCACTCGGATTCCCCTACTTGGGCGCTCCGACGAGTTTGGCGTCGGGCGACACCGCGTACCATGTTCCCCCGACACCCTGCCCGTTGGTGTCTCCGGGGTTGGCGTCACCGGAGAAGGTGTAAATCGGCCAGCAGTCGAGCGTCTGCTGCTTGATTCCATCGGGCCGGTCGAAGGTGACAAAGCCCTTCGTGGTGATGCCCGCGACGTCATTCTTCGCCACCGGTTCGACCGCGGGCCACTTCTCCAGGCAGTCTCCCGTACAGGCTGTTTTCATCGGCCACGCGCTGTCCTTCTTGAACCGGTAGACCGTCATACCGCGCTTGTCGACCACGATGTCCCCGAGTTCCGGGTCCTTACGGACCGAAAGCCCCGCGAGGTCCGCCGGCTCCGCCTCGCCGCCCTCCACGGCGTTCGCCGCTGCCTTCTTCCCGTCCGGCGCGGCGGCGAACCACGTCCCGCCGACACCCTGCCCCTTGGCGTCTCCCGGGCCGGTGTCCTTGGCGTACCGGTACATCGGCCAGCCCCCGACGGTGAGTTGCTTGCTTCCGTCGGCGCGCACGACCTCTCCGAGCAGTGCGGCATCGGTGCCTGCCGCGGCCACGGCATCGCCCGCGGGCACCACCGGCCAGGTCTTCGCACACTCGCCCTCGCAATTCGACGCGGGCGGACTCGCGGTGTCCTTGTCGAAACGGTAGAGCGTGAAGCCCGCGCTGTCGGTCAGCACCCTGCCCAGGTTCTTGCTGTCCCACACGGCGAGCTGCCCGGCCTCCTTGGGTGCGGCGGCTTCCGTTCCGGCGTCCGAGCCGTAGCCGCCGTCGGAGCCGTAGCCACTGTCGGCCGGCTGCTCGGCGGGGACGGCGTTGCCCACGGCCTGGCCGTTCGGCGAGGCGGTTCCCTTCTCCTGACCGCACGCCGTCGTCAGCACCAGCAGGGCCGTCGCCGTCACCACGAGCGAGGCGTTGCGCCAGGTATTCATGTCGACTCCCGTTGTCTTTCGGCCAGTTACGACGCGAGTCCGCGTCGTTCATGGCCCTAGGTACGGGCGGCCGGGTGCTCCGTGTTCAACGGTCGCGCAGAAAGTTCCCACGCCCGCAAACGCGAATCGAACAAGATCCCCACCATCAGGGGAATCATCGCCCGGCCGGGCGTGTCCGGCCCCGCCCCGGTCCATGCTCCCGCTCGTGTACGGATCACGCATAGGGCGGCTCTCGGCAGCCGCCGCACTCGTATGGCTGTGCGCGGTGCCGGTGCCCGCGGCCGGCGACAGCTGCGCGGTGGCCTCCATCGGGCAGGACGACGGCAGTTCGTCGATCGCCGTCGCGGGCGGGGGAAGTTGTAAGCCGCCCCCGCCTCCTCCACCACCACCGGAGCCACCGCCACCACCACCGCCACCCCCTCCACCGGAGCCACCGCCACCGCCGCCTCCCCCGCCGCCTCCGCCTCCACCGGCCCCGGAGCCACCGCCCGCCCCGGAGCCACCGCCCGCTCCCAAGCCACCACCGGCCCCGGAGCCCCCGCCACCTCCGCCCCCGCCTCCCCCGGCCCCCGCGCCGCCGGAACCACAACCGAAACCCACACCGCCGCCCCCGTCCGCGCGCCCCAAGCCCGCACCGCCCAAGCCCGTCGCGCTCCCCACCTACCGCAAAGCCACCCGTAAGGCACCCCGCAGCGGCCCGTCCCTGGTCTCGCTCACCCTGGTGATCACCGCACCCGCCGTATTCGCCGTCGCCGTCCTGCGGCCGCGCTCGTCCCGTTGATCCACGGAGATACCCATGTCGGAATGGCTTGTTCTGACCATTGCCATGGCCTCGGCCTGCGCTGTTGTCCTCACGATCGCCGTCCTCAACAACCGGCGTATCGGCGAGGACGACGACCCGTCCGAGACTCCGGACGTCATCGAGTACATGACGATGATGATCGGCGTGGTGTACGCGATCGTCCTCGGTCTCGCCATCGCGGGCGTCTGGGAGGGGCGCAGTGCCGCCCAGGAGTCCGTACGCCTGGAGGCCCAGGCCCTGCACGAGGTGAGCGCCCGGTCCTCCGTCTATCCGGCCGAGGTCCGCGACCGGATCCGTGCCGATGTCGACGCCTATGTCACGTACGTGATCGACGACGAGTGGAAGGCCATGACCGAGACGGGAAGCCTCACCGACGAGGGCACCCGGCTGCTGGACCGCGTACGGGCCGATGTCACCGACTACGAGCCGAAGACCGACCACGAGGGGCAGGCGTACCAGCCACTGGTGGACCAGGTGGCCGCCGCCGATGACGCCCGCGGCTCCCGGGGGCAGAGCGCGGGCGCGACGATGCCCGGGGTGGTGTGGTTCGGTCTGATCACCGGAGCGATGGTCACGGTGGGGCTGATCTTCACGCTGCAGATCCGCAGAACGTTCCGCGAACTGCTGCTCGCGGGCCTCTTCAGCGTGCTGATCGCCTTCCTGCTCTTCCTGATCTGGGACTTCGACTCACCCTTCGGACGGGGCATCTCGGCCACCACCGCACCGTTCGTCGATCTGTTCCCGCACGCCTCCGGCGGATAGCCGCCCCACCCCGCCCCACGCCCCGCTTCGCCCCCGGCCGACACCTCTCCGGTGCGCCGGCCGGGGGACAAGGCTGCCCCATTCGCCGGACCCCGATCGCGGGTGATAAGGGGCACTTCTAGCATTCCGGGCATCGAGGTGCATTTCTGCTGCTTTGTGGAACCGTTCCGCAACTGCTCCTCGGGGACCCGGAGGATTGACCATGCGCGCGATACGCGTCGCACCACCCGTAGCCCTGCTCGGCTCCGTCGCTCTGGCACTGACGGCACCGGCCACGGCCGCATACGCCGCTTCGGACGGCACGACCACCTCATTCACCCCCTCGGTCACCCCCTCGGCGGTCGCGCCGGGCGGCCAGGTGACCCTGGGCGCCATGGGCTGCGACGAGGTCGCGACGGCGGCGTCGGGCGTGTTCGACACGACGACGATCCCCAGTGGACAGTCGGCCACGGCCACCGTCGACTGGGACGCCAAGCGGGGTGCCGTCTACGAAGTCACGTTCAACTGCGGCGGCACCGTACGGATGGTCAGCCTGACCATCACCGGTGGCGCGACGAGCACACCCAGCCCCACGAGCACGCCCACCCGGACGGCTCCGACCGTCAGTTCCACCGCTCTGGCCCCCAGCGGGGTGCAGGGTGGTCTGGGCGGGAGCGTCGACGGCATCGACGCCGGCGAGATCGCCGCCGGCGGCGCCCTGGTGCTGGCGGCCGCGGGCGGCACCGTCTATGTCGTGCGCAGGCGGCGAGGCAGCCACTGACCGGCATGAACCGCCGGACACACGACAGTCGCCCCGGGTCCTGATCCAGGACTCGGGGCGACGGGCGTATCGGGCCGGGCGGGAGGTTCGACGCCTTAGATCGCCGCATGGCTCGTCCGTCGACGACGGACGATGAAGACGGCGCCACCGATGGCCGAGGCGGCCACCAGTCCGCCACCGATCTGCATCTCGACCGAGCTCGGACCCATGGAGCCGCCGAGCCCGCCCGCGGCGCCCTGGCCGGCGAGCACGGTGAACTGGTGCGTGGCGATCCGGTCGCTGTCGTTGCACTTGACCGACAGGTTGTAGTTACCGGGGGTGGCGTCGGGCCGGATGTGGACGGTGGCGTATCCGGTGGAGCCCGGGGAGAGGTTCGCCTTCGGGAAGGCGTTCGACCAGACCTTGCCACCAGCGCGGCCGCAGCCCATGGCGCTGACCTGCATCGTGGCGCCCTGGTGGACCGAGGACGGGTTGACGGTGACGTTGGTCGGACCGTTGCTGGAACTGTTGCTCGAACCATTGCCCGGACCGCCGCCCGAAGCGCCGCCCGAACCGTTGGTCGCGGCAGCCATCGGCGCGGCGAGCCCGATAACCGCGAAGGCGGTCGCGGTCACCGCGAGAGCGCGTGAAGCACGCATCGTTGAACCTCCAGCGGGAAGCGCCCCGGAGTCATGTCCTCCGAGATGGATCGACGGATACGCGTCCCATGACGAACACTCACCAGATCTTCCGGTTGTCGCACTTCGGCACTGCTCCACCCTGGTGAGCCGACACGCCGCGCGAGGGCCTCTGAATCTGACGGACCCGCAGGTCACAGACCGTCAGAAGTTTTATCTGCTCATTACTCCGAAGAGCCCGCTCCCAGGGCCACAAGGAGTGATCGCCCCGGTGGTCCCGCATCCGGCCGCCACCCGTTCGCCCTTCCCTGATCGCCGCCGCCCCGTCCCGCGCTTAGCGTTCCAATCGTCGCGACGAAGGGAGAACCATGGGCCGGGACCACTGGGGAGCCGAGCGGACCAGACGCGCGCCGTGGGGCGCGGTCGCCCTGGTGCTGCTCACGGGCCTCGCCCTCATGCGGAACGGCACCGACGTCGCCGCGGGGCCACCGCAGCCCGCGGCGGCCGCCTCGCTGAAAGAACATCAGGACCCCGCGGCGATGCCCCTCGTCGGCGAGCCCGTCCAGCCCCTGCCGTACGCGCCCGCCGCCCGCGTGAAGATCGACTCGATCCGGGTGGACGCACCGATGATCGATGTCAACCTGGAACCCAACGGCTGGATCGCGGCGCCTCCCCCGGAGGACCCCAACCTCGCGGGCTGGTACCAGAACGGCATCTCGCCCGGCCAGCGCGGCACCGCCGTGGTCGTCGGCCACGTCGACAACACGTCGGGGCCCGCCGTCTTCTACGGCCTCGGCGCCGTCAAGAAGGGGCAGCGCGTGGAGGTGACCCGCTACGACGACCGGGTCGCGGTGTTCGAGGTCTACGGGGTCGAGGTGTTCGCCAAGAACGACTTCCCCGGAGCCCGGGTGTACGGCGACACCGGCCATGCGGAGCTCCGGGTGATCACCTGCGGCGGCGGCTACTCCAAGGCCGGCGGGTACGACGGGAACGTGGTCGTCTTCGCCCGGATGGTCGCGACGCGCTGAGCGTACGAGCGCGTCGCGGCCACCGTCCTCACCTGCGGTGCGGAACCGTGATGCGGTAGCCGTCGGCGAGCAGTTCCGGCAGATAGCGGCGCAGCGCGGCGACGCTCTGCGAACGGTCGCCGCCCGCGTCGTGGGACAGCACGACGACGCCGGGCGCCGCACCGTCCAGGACCCGGCGGACGATGGTGCCGGCACCCGGCTCCGTCCAGTCGAGGGTGTCGACGGTCCAGGCCAGGGGCTCCATGCCCAGGGCGGCGCCGATCTCGAACGAGTTGCGGTTCCACGCCCCGTACGGCGCCCGGTACCAGAGCGGCGCTTCACCGAGCGTCTTCTCGATGATGTCGCTGGTGCGGCCCAGCTCGTCACGGATGCCTGCCCGGGACAGCCGCGGGATCAGCGGGTGGGACCAGGAGTGGTTGGCGACGACGTGGCCGTCGGCCGCCATCTCGCGCAGCAGGTCCTGGTTGTCGATGGCCATCTCGCCGCAGACGAAGAACATCGCCCGGACCCGGTGCCTGCGCAGGGTGGACAGGATGCCCGGGGTGTACCGGGGATCGGGGCCGTCGTCGAAGCTGAGCACCATGGAACGCCCGAGGTCCGGCAGCTCCTCCAGCGGTCTGGTGCGTACGGGAGGTGCCGCCCGCCGGAACCGGGGCGGGGTCTGGGCCGTCATGGGCTGGAGCCGGTACGCGGAGGGCCTCGCCCGCGCCTGTGCGGGTGGCCCGGCGGCCCCCGCGGGCGGCGCGCCCCCGGGGCGGACGGGCGTGGCGGCGGGGTCGGCGGCGATCACATGGACGGCGGTGGCGGCTCCGAGGCCGAGAGCCAGCCGGAGCAGCGGGCGGCGTCCCAGGGGATGCTGATCGTATTTCATGGCCAACTGCTCGCACGGGTGTCCGTCCGCTCGTACCCCCGACACCGTGAGGGAGTCGTTTTGCACCCGATGGGACGAGCGCGTCACCGCTGACCGGCGGCCCTGCGGGGGCTTCGGTGCGACCCGGCCGGACGGCCGCGAGGGGAGCGGATAGCCTCACCTCCGTGACAGACCAGCAACGTCATCAGTTCGAACGTGGCACCGACGGCCCCAAAGTGATCGTCGCGGGCATCGACGGGTCCGACTCCTCCATGCGCGCCGCGGCGTACGCCGCCGGACTGGCCCGGCGCCAGAACGCCATGCTCGCCCTCGTCTACGTCCAGCCGGTGATGCCCGCCGGGGCGGCACTCGGAGCGCCGGTCGCCGATGTCACCGGTGAGGTCGCGGACGGCCTGGTGCGGGAGATCCGGGAGTCCACGGAGCGGCTCAAGGACATATGGAACGTGCGGTGGGAGTTCCACACCTTCCGCGGCGATCCGTACAACGGGCTGGTCACCGCCGCCGACGAACTGAAGGCGGACGCCGTCGTGGTCGGTGCGTCGGAGTCGGCCGGGCACCGCTTCGTCGGTTCGGTGGCCGTCCGTCTGGTGAAGGCCGGCCGCTGGCCGGTCACCGTCGTCCCGTAGCGGGACAGGGCGGCGCGGCCGTTCCGCCGGGAACGGCCGCCCGCGCCACCGCCCGTCAGGCGTTCCGCTCGATCGACTTCTGGAACTCCCCGGCCATCCGGTCCAGGCCCTTGGAGTGCCACTCGGACCAGAACGGCTTCCACTCGCTGATCCTCTTGCGGCCGCTCACGATGTCGTTGACCAGGTCGGTGGCCTCCGTCGACATCCGGCCGTAGTGCTCGGTGTACGCGTCGGAGTAGTGCCCGACGGTCGGGTTGGCGATCGCGGTCTCGGTGAGCTTCTGCTCCACGGCGTAGACGGTCTCGACGTCCTGCGGCCCCCGGGTGCCCGGGAACAGCGACGGCTGGAGCACGAAGGGCGCGATCGTGGCGGTGGCGAGGCCGCTGTAGAGCCCTTCGACCTGCTGCTTGCCCTTCTTCGTCCGCTGGGGGAATCCCTTGGCGTCGTAGGTGAAGTCGGCTCCCTCGGTGCCGAACTCGACGAACTCGCGCTCCTTCGTTCCGTAGGGCGCGGCGAGGTAGTCGAGGAGGCCGAGCAGCATGCGGACCCGCTTCTCGTCGCCCTTCTTGATGGCCGTGTAGCCGATCGTGCCCAGGTGGTAGTGGTGGTTGGGCCGGCCGCCCCCGGCGGCGAACGGGACCATGATCTCGGCGCCGAGCGACGGGTCGTTGGTACGGAGGTTGGCGCGGGCCCCCGAGGGGTTGGCGAACACCGTGGCGCCGATCGTGCCCTGGGCCATCTTCAGATAGGCGTCGGCCATCTTCGGGTCGCCCGGGTAGAAGACCCCGGCCTTCTTGAGTCCGATGACGAAGTTCAGGGCCTCCATGTACGCGTCGGTCTCCTGGAACCAGGTGAGCGAGCCGTCCTTGTTCAGCTGCCATTTGTTGGGGGCGCCGTAACACTGGCTGAGTACGCTGACTGCGTTGACGTAGATCGGCTCCAGGGCCCATACCTTGCCGCCGGTGACCTCCTTGCACTTGGCGAGGAATTCGTCGGGGCCGCTCGCGGAGAGCCCGCCCGCCTTCTCCCAGACGGTGGGGTTGCCCGCGTAGACCTGTCCGAAGGCGGGGTAGGGGCTGGGCGCTCCCCAGATCTTGCCGCTGACGACTGCCGTCTTCCAGTGGGCGGGGGTCATGGCGGCCAGGTTCGGGTAGTCCTTGACCGCGTCTCCGGAGACGTACTCGGTGATGTCCGCGCACTTGGCGTGGAGCAGTTCGGAGATGTGCTGGATGCCCTGGTTCGGCGGTATCCACATCAGGTCGGGGAGCTCGCCGCCCGCGACCGTCGCGGAGAACTTCTCCTCGTAGCCGGGGTCGGTGCCGAGGATCGCCGAGAGTTCGACGTTCAGCTCCTCGTCGAGTTTCTGCCAGTGCGGGTTGGAGCCCTTGGGCAGCGGCGGCTGGGTCCAGATCTCGGTGAGCACCGAGACCTTCGAGCCGTCACCGGGGGCCTTCGCGACGCTCCGGATCAGCTCCTTCGGGTAGGAGAGGAAGCCCGCCGAGAGCCCCTTGGCGTTGGCCGGGAGGTCGGGGGTGACCTTGGTGAAGGGGACGTACGAGGGCAGCTTCACCTTGGCCGAGGCCGCTTCGCCCTCGGTGGCCGTGGACGATCCGCAGCCGGTGAGCGCGGTGGTGGCCGCGCCCGCCGCGACCGCGGTGCTCAGGCCGAGGAAGGTGCGTCGGGACATGCCTGTCATGGGGATCTCCGCAACGGGATGAGGGGACGGAACGGGAGACGTGGGTCAGCCCTTGACGGCGCCGGTGAGGACGCCCTTGGTGAAGTACTTCTGGAGGAAGGGGTAGAGCATCAGGATCGGGATCAGCGCGAGCATGACCACCGCCATGGAGATCGACTGCTGCGGCGGCATGTGGGCCACGCCGAGCTGGTCGGCGGCCATCTGCTTGTTCTGCACGACGTAGGTGCGCAGCAGCAGCTGGATCGGCCACTTGCCCGAGTCGTTGAGGTAGAGCATCGCGTTGAAGAAGGCGTTCCAGTACGTCACCGCGTAGAAGAGGCCGACGACGGCGATGACGCCCTTGGAGAGCGGGAGGACGATCCGGGTCAGGATGCGCCAGTCCCCCGCGCCGTCGATCCGGGCGGCCTGGTAGAGCTCCTCGGGGATGTTCATGAAGAACGCCCGCATGACCACCAGGTTGAAGGCGTTGACCAGGCCGGGGAGGATCAGCGCCCAGTAGGAGTCCAGCAGGCCGAGCTCCTTGACCAGGACGTACATCGGGATCATGCCGGGTGCGAAGAGCAGGGTGAACAGGACGAGCAGCAGGACCGGTTTGCTGCCCGGCACGCCGCGCTTGCTCAGTGCGTAGGCCAGCGCGACGGTGGTGAGCAGGGAGAGTGCCGTACCGACCGCGGTGATCAGCACGCTGACGGTGACCGCCCGGGTGACCAGTCCCCCGGAGAGGATGGTGCGGTACGCCTGAAGGGTCGGCTCGGTCGGGAAGAGAACGAATCCGCCCGCCGCGGTGATCTCCTCGCGCGAGGCGAGGCTCGTGGACAGGACGACCACGAAGGGCACCGTCATGACGATCACGACGACGGTGATGACGAGGGCCTTGGCGGTCGAGCCGAGCCGGGTGGGCGGTTCCTCCCAGGCGGGGCGGCGGTCCGCCTGCCGGGGCTTCAACAGGGGTGCTCCGATGCTCATTTGCTGTACACCCCTTGCTCTCCGAATGCGTGGGCCAGCCGGTTGGCGCCCCAGATCATCAGGGCGCCGACGACGCCCTTGACCAGACCGGCGGCGGCGCCGACGCCCCAGTCGCCGTAGACGACGCCGTGGTAGTAGACGTAGGTGTCGAGGACCTCGGCGGCCCGGGCTCCGACGGCGTCGCGCTGGAGGAGGAACTGTTCGAAGCCGACGGACAGTACGTCACCGAGGCGCAGGACCAGCAGCATGACCGTGACGCCCCGTACGGCCGGCAGGGTGATGTGCCACATCCGGCGCCATCGTCCGGCGCCGTCGACGGCCGCGGACTCGTACAGGCTCTGGTCGACGTTGGCGAGCGCCGCGAGGTAGATGATCATGCCCCAGCCGATGTCCTTCCAGATCACCTGTGCGGTGATCAGCATCGGGAAGGTGGAGGGGTCGGTCATCACGTCGAGGGCCGAAAGCCCGTGGTCCCGAAGGAAGTTGCTGATCAGTCCCGCACCGCCGAGTACCTGCTGGAAGAGGGCGACGACCAGCACCCACGAGATGAAGTGCGGCAGGTAGACGACGCTCTGGACGAACTTCTTGACGCGACTGCTCACCAGGCTGTTGATGAGCAGCGCCAGGGCCAGCGGCGCGGGGAAGAAGAAGATCAGCTGAAGTGCGGCGAAGGCGAGCGTGTTGCGTACCGACTCCCAGAACGCGGGGTCGGCGAAGACCTCCTGGAAGTTGGCGAGGCCCACCAGGGGGCTTTCCTTGAAGCCGATGAAGGGCTGGTAGTCCTGGAAGGCGACGATGTTGCCGAGCATCGGCACGTAGAAGAAGACGGCGAAGAAGAGCAGGCCGGGGGCCATCAGGGCGAGCATCACCCAGTTGTTGCGCAGCCGGACCCGCAGCGGTGTCCGCCGCAGGGGCGGCAGCCCGCCGCTGGCACTCCGGCCCTCGGGGGCTTTCGGTGGCGAGGCAGCCCGGGGGCTGGTGGTTGTTGCAGGGGATGTCACACGTTCTCCCTGGCCTGGCGGCATGACGGGGGCCTGACGGCACGACGAGTTTGGAAATCAACTTGCCGAAAAGAGTGGCCACATCATCGAATCGCCGCAGGCCCACGTCAACAGCCAATCAGTCCTGAGAAGTTGGACTTTTCTGCGCGCCGTGCTCGATGTGTTCCAATGCCAGCCGGGCTGCCCCGATTGCGGTCGATTCCTCTCCGAGTGCGGAGATCCGCACGGCCGGCGCGTGGGGGCAGCGGGAGGCGAGCCGCTGAGCGAACGGCTCGCTGAGCAGGTCTCCCGCCCGTGAGATGCCCCCACCGAGCACCACCGCCTGCGGGTCCAGCACGGCCACGTGCCGCGCCAGACTGTCGGCCAGGGCCTCGGCGAAGGCGCGCAGGGTGTAGCGAGCGCCCCCGTCGCCCGCCGCCGCGGCCGTCACCACGGCACGTGCGGCGTTCTCCCGGGTGGGTTCCCCGTCGCCCCGGTGTCCGGCGAACCAGTCGAGCAGGCGCTGGTAGGAGAGCGCCCATCCGTCGTCGGAGACCATCTCCCCCGCCGCCCCGTGGTGTCCCCGGTGCAGGTCGCCGCGGAGCCAGAGGCCGATGCCGAGCCGGTTGCCGATGTAGAGATAGAGGCAGTCCGGCACCCCGACCGCCACTCCGGTGGTGCATTCGGCGAGCGTCGCGAGCTGGATGTCGTTGCCCACGACGACCCGGCCGCAACCGGCGCCCGCCAGCTCGTGGGCCAGGTCGAGACCCGTCCAGCCGGGCAGCGAGTCGCTCTCGGCGACGCGTCCCCCGGTGTCCACCATGCCGCTCGTGCCGATGCCGGTGGCGAGCGGGGCGACCCCGGCCGCCGCCGGCTGCGCCAGGCATCCCGCGATCGCCCCACGCACCGCGTCCAGCCGCTCCCGCGCCGGGAGTCCGGGAGTGACGGCGATCCGCTCCGTGGCGACCGTGCGGCCGAGCAGATCAGCGGCCAGGACCAGGATCTTGTGGGCCCCGATGTCGACACCGAGGACGTGCCCGGCCTCGGCCCGGAAGCGGAAGCGGCGTGCCGGGCGCCCCACGGACCCGCTGTTGGCGCCCAGTTCCACGAGGCGGCCCTCGCGCAGCAGCTGGGCGGTGAGGTCCTGGGCCGTCGGCCGGGACACCCCGATCAGCCCCGCGAGTTCCGGCACGGTGACCTCGTCCCGCTCCCGTACGACCCTCAGCGCCGCGGCCGCGTTCAGCCGGCGCAACAGCGAGGCGTCCCCACCCCGGTCCATGGCAGCTCCCTTGACAGCGTGATCGTCGGCTCTCCATGGTGTCCCATGGCAATTGAGCAACTTACCTAATAAATAGCGCCCTTGAGGGAGTGCGGAGATGGCTGAGCGGGATCGGCATCCCGAGCTGGAGTGCGGGCTCGGTTCATGGGACAGCGATGTCTACGGCAATCACCGGATGCTGGTCCGCGTGACCTCGGCCCACGATGGGGTGGGGGCCGAGCTGCCCTGGCGGCGCACCGATCCGGACCCGGGCTCCGTCGATGTACTGGTGCTCGCCCCTTCGGGCCGCCGCATACGCAACACGGTGGCGGCGGAGGTGACGGCCGAGCGCGGCCGGATCGCCTTCGAGCCGGCCGAGGGCCCCGGCACGTACGCCGTGCACTATCTGCCGTACGCGCACACCGGCCGCCCCTACTATCCGCAGGCCGCCTACCGACAGCCCACCCCCACAGCCGATCCGGGCTGGGTGCACCGGTGCGGACTCCGGGACCCGGAGCGCGGCTGGTCCCACCTCGAACGGGCGGAGACCTTCCGTTACGAGGCGGTGAGCGCCGTCGACTCGTTCGCACCGCTGGGCTTCGCGGCCACCGCCGAGGAGCGCGCGGCGCTGACTGCGACGCATCCGCACGAGCCGTTCCTGCTGTTCGGCGAGGACCGGGCGCACCCGCTCGGCCGGATCGAGCGGTTGCCCGCGCGCTGGGCGAGGTCGGCGCCGTTCGCCGCCTTCTCGGGTACCGCGGCGCGGGGCGAGTTCTACGTGCTCCAGACCGGGATCCACGCGGTGGCGGCGCTGGAGGAGGTCACCGCGGAACTCCGCGGTCTCCCGTTCCCCGCCCGCTGCCTCAGCACCGGGGGCACCGACGCGCGCGGCCTGCGCTTCGAGAAGCGGATCGACGTCGGTGCGGGGCGGGTGCACGCGCTCTGGTTCGGGCTCGATGTGCCGCGGGACGCCGAGCCCGGTGCGTACGAGGGCGAGATCGCCGTGCGCGCCCGCGGCACGGCGGAACGGGTGCTGCCGCTCCGCCTCACCGTCGGTACGGAGAGCGTCGACGATCACGGCGCCGGGGAGCCGGAGCGGCTGGCCCGGCTGCGCTGGCTGGACTCGACGCTCGGCCAGGACGACGAGGTGGTCACGCCGTTCACCCCGGTGCGGGTGGCGGGGCGCCGCCTGGACCTCCTCGGGCGGTCCGTGGAGCTGGGCGACGACGGCCTGCCGCACCGTCTCACCTCCTCGTTCACCCCCGGGGTGACCGGCACCGACGGCCCGGATCTCGATCTCCTGGCGGCGCCGGTGGCGCTCACCGTCGGCCGCCCTCTCGACCGGGGGCCGCTGACGCTCGAACAGCCGGGCCCCGCCCGGGTGCGCTGGTCCACCACGGCGACCGGCCCGGGGCTCCGGCTGCGCACCGAGGGCGAGCTGGAGGCCGACGGCTTCCTCGTCGTGCGGGCGACCCTGGAGGCCACCGAGACGCTCGGCACGGAGGTGCGCCTCGATGTGCCGCTCCACGCGACGGTCGCGCGGTACGCCATGGGTCTGGGGCTGCCGGGGCAGAACTGTCCGGACACCTTCGACTGGAGCTGGGACACCCCGACCCGCAATCAGGACGCCCTCTGGCTCGGCGCACCGTCCGCCGGTCTCCAGCTCTCGCTCCGCGACGAGCACTACACCCGCCCGCTCAACACCAACTACTACCGCGAGAAGCCGCTGGTCACGCCGCGTTCCTGGGCCGGGGACGGGGACGGCGGCATCCGGCTGCGCACCGCCGGCGGCGTACGGACCCTGACCGCGTTCAGCGGGCCGCTGCGGCTCGCCGCCGGGGAGCGCCGCCGCTTCGAACTGCGGCTGCTGCTCACCCCGTTCAAGCCGCTCGGGCCCGCGCGCCAGCTCGCCGACCGCTACTACCACGCCTACGCGTCCCCGGCGGAGGTCGCCGCGTACGGCGCCAACGTCGTCAATCTGCACCACGCCACACCGCCCAACCCGTACATCAACGACCCGCTGCTCGCCGCCGACGTGCTGCGCGCCTACACACGGGACGCCCACCGGCTCGGCATCCGGGTCAAGGTGTACGACACCGTGCGCGAACTGACCCGGCACACTCCCGAGCTGCCCGCGCTGGCCTCGCTCGGGGACGAGGTCCTCGCACCGGGGCCCGGCGGCGGACACGCCTGGCTGCGCGAGCATCTGGGTAGCGACTACGTGCCGGGGTGGGTGGCGCCGGACGTCGGGGACGTCGCCGTGGTCACCTCCGGTGACTCCCGCTGGCACAACTCCTATGTGTGCGGGATCGACCGGCTGCGGAACCGGCTCGGTGTCGACGGACTGTACCTCGACGACGTGGCGTACGACCGGACGACGATGAAGCGGGTACGCAAGGCACTGACTCGGCCGGACTCCGACCCGCCGGTCATCGATCTCCACTCGTGCAACCAGTACCGGGAACCGGACGGTTTCGCCTCCAGCGCCAATCTGTACGCGGAGCTGATGCCGTACACCGACCGGCTCTGGCTCGGCGAGCTCTTCGACTACGAGAACACGGACCCCGCGTACTGGCTGGTGGAGCTGTCCGGGATTCCGTTCGGTCTGATGGGCGAGATGCTGGAGGGCGGCGGCAACCCGTGGCGCGGTCTGGTCTTCGGGATGACGGCGCGGGCCCCGATGACGGATGTGCGCCCGCTGTGGCGGGCCTTCGACGCGCTGCGGCTGCCGGAGGCCGAGCTGACCGGCTGGTGGGCGGAGACCGGGCCCGTCTCCACCGGCCGTGCCGATGTCCTGGCCTCCACCTGGCAGGGTCCCGGCGGGACCGTCACCGCGCTGGCCTCCTGGGCGGCGGAGCCGGTGGAGTGCGTGCTGACGGCGGCGAAGGAACGTGTGGCGGCGTACGCATCGGCGATCGAGGGGTTCCAGCCGGAGCGGTCGTTCGCGGCCGGCGAGCCGGTCCCGGTCGCCCCGGGACGCGGCTGGCTGCTCGTCCTGGGGGGCGCCTCCGTCACTTCCCCATGAGGAGTCCGTCCTCGGCGGCGCCGCGGCCGAGGACGACGGCGCGGATGCGGTCGCGTACCTCGCGGTGGTGGCCGGCGCCTTCGTCGATCGAGGCGTTGAGGTCGACGACGCGGCCCACCGTGGTGTCGAACCACTGCGGGAGGAACTCGGCCTTCTTCACCGCCCAGCGCTTCCCCGGTTCCGCCGGCGGCGCGAAGGTGAAGCGGCCGATCGAGCTCTGGTTGCCCCGCGGGTCCTGGACGCCCTCGTAGTTGATCATCGCTCCGGCGATCTGGTCACCCATTCCGTAGATGACCCAGGTGCCGTTGACCTTCTCGTAGGCCTGCGGGACATGGGCGTGCGTGCCGAGGATCAGGTCGATGTCCGGGCTGCCCGCGGAGCCGGCGGCGGTGAGCCGCCGGCCGAGGGCAAGCTGCTCCTCGTCGGGCTCGTCCTGCCACTCGGTGCCCCAGTGCAGGGAGACGGCCACCACGTCGGCGCCCGCCCTCCGGGCCGCCCGCGCGTCGGCGACGATCCTCTGTTCGTCGATCAGGTTGACCGCCCAGGACCGCTCCCGCGGCAGTGGGACGTCGTTGGTCCCGTAGGTGTAGGCGAGGTGGGCGACCTTGGCGGCGTGCTTGCCTGTGCCCGCCTTCAGGAGGGTGGGGCGGGCCGCCTCGGCGGCGGAACGGGCTGAGCCGGCGTGCGCGATGCCCTGCTTGTCGAGGGCGTCGAGGGTGCGGCGGATGCCTTCCACTCCGTCGTCCAGCGTGTGGTTCGAGGCGGTGGAGCAGGAGTCGAACCCGGTGGCGCGCAGGCCTTGCGCCACTTCGGGCGGCGACTTGAAGGACGGGTAGCCGGTGTAGGGGCCGCCCTCCTCCCCGTACACCGTCTCCATGTGGCAGATGGCCAGGTCGGCCTGGGAGACGACCGGTGCGGCGCCCTTGAGCATCGGAGCGAAGTCGTAGCCCGGGCCGCCGGCGTCCGCCGCTGCCCGGTCGATGACCGAGGAGTGCGGCAGGACGTCGCCCGAGGCCACGAGGGTGAAGGCGCGCGCCTTGTCGGCGGCGGTGCCGGCCGCTCCCCGGCCACCCGGTGCGGCGGTCGCGTGCCGCCCGGACTCCCCCGGGTCCGGAGACTGCTGCCCGCTGCACGCCGTTGCCGCGGCGAGCAGCACGGTGATGGCGGCCACCGTGCCCTGTCGGATGCGCTTCGTCATCTGCCCGGCTCCCAGTTCGACCCATTTCGGACAACTGACTACACATATAGTCATACCGCCGAGTCAAGGATCAACGGCTCGCGTCTCCCTTAATCGGTCGTATCGCCGTCGTCCGACCGTTCGCCGCACCACTCGCCGCTCCGTGCGACCGCTCGTCGCACAGCTCGGTGCGCTCCCTGTTCCTCACGGCCCGAATGCGTTCGTATACGCCAGGCGGCAGCGAGGCGGCAGGGGCCTCTCCGGGAAGGGACGTTCACCATGACCACGACGAAGACCGGCGAGCGGGCCCTCGCGGATCTCCAGCGGGAGCACGGGCCCGCGCTGTTCCACTTCCTGCTGGGTCTGACCTTCGGCGACCGGCAGCGCGCGGAGGACCTGCTCCAGGAGACGCTGGTACGCGCCTGGCAGCACCCCGAGGCGTTCGACGCCCCCTACGACTCGATGCGCCCCTGGCTCTTCACCGTCGGACGGCGCCTCGCCATCGACGCCCGCCGTTCGCGCCTCGCCCGTCCGGCGGAGGTGAGCGACGCCGTACTGGAGAGCGCCCCCGCACCGCAGGACACCGCCGACTCGGCGGTCCGCGCGCTCGACGTGCGCGAGGCGGTGAAGACGCTCAGCCCGGAGCACCGCGCGGTGCTGGTGCAGATCTACTTCCGCGGTCTGAGCGTGGGAGAGACGGCGCAGGTGCTGGGCATACCCGCGGGCACCGTCAAGTCGCGTTCGTACTACGCGCTGCGGCTGCTGTCCCGCAGTCTGCCCGGCTACTCCAGCAGGTCCTCCGCGTTGAGCAGGCCGAGCATGGCCGCCGCCTCGGCGACCTCGACATAGGCGCCCGCACAGCCGTCACAGTGCTGAAGGTGCCGGGAGATCCTGACGCACTCCCCGTCGGCCAGGGCGTCCAGGACGTACGCGCCGAGCAGCTGGCGCACATGCGGGACGTCGGCACGGTCGACGGTCATCTCCACCTCGTATCTCCTGAACGAACTTGCTCTTCTGCCCACGCGGGGCATGCGCCCCCGGTTCAATGCTCCGTGAAGCCCTGTGCCGAGTAAGGAAAGAGGCGAGGCAGGATGCATCCGGAACGCACGGATGGGGCCGGTGGGGACGGGCTCGTGATCCCGATGGCCTGGCTGTACGCCGAGTACCTCGCGGATGGACTGCTGCTGACCGGCGATCTCATGGAGCCGACGACACTGGAATACCGGGCGGGGCGGGATGCGCTCGCCCTGACGATCTTCCTGTCCGACGGAACGGTGGCCGACGTGCTGCCCGCCGCCCGGGTGAACGAGTTACGGCTGCTGACGGCGTACGGAACGCAATGGCGGCAGTGGATCTGCGAGCGCCTCGACGAGCTGGACCGGCGGACCGGTCCCGGCGGCCCGCCCGACCCCGGTCCGGCGCTGGCGCGCGCGGCCTGGCGGTGGCTGGAGGAGACCGAGCTGCTCGCCGCGGATCTGGACGCGATCGGCGCGCCGTCCTGGGCGCCGCCGGACCACGCGGAGGAGGAGACCGCCCAGGTGTGGACTCCGGCCTGGCAGCTGGGACTGCCGCTGGGCCATCTGGCCGTCCACCTCTACTGAACTCCCGCGCGGCGCAATCATGAACCGTGCACCCCGGCACGGTACTTGGGCAGCCGCAGCGTGATCTTCATCCCCGCGCCGACACCCGTCTCGATGACGAGCCCGTAGTCGTCGCCGTACACCTGCCGCAGCCGCTCGTCCACGTTCAGCAGGCCGATACCGGTCGACGTGCCGCCCTCGCCGCGCAGGATCTGCCGCAGCCGTTCCGGATCCATGCCGGTGCCGTCGTCCTCGATGACGACCTCGGCCTCCGACCCGGCGTCCAGGGCACTGATCGTGATGCGGCTGTCGGTCACGGCGCCTTCGAGGCCGTGTTTGACGGCGTTCTCGACCAGGGGCTGGAGGCAGAGGAACGGCAGCGCGACGGGCAGCACCTCGGGGGCGACCTGGAGCGTGACGGCCAGCCGTTCGCCGAATCGGGCCCGCACCAGCGCGAGGTACTGGTCGATGGAGTGCAGCTCGTCGGCGAGGGTGGTGAACTCCCCGTGCCGACGGAACGAGTAGCGGGTGAAGTCCGCGAACTCCAGCAGGAGTTCACGTGCCTGTTCCGGGTCGGTACGGACGAACGAGGCGATCGCGGCGAGGGAGTTGAAGATGAAGTGCGGAGAGATCTGCGCCCGCAGGGCCTTGATCTCCGCCTCGATCAACTTCGTACGGGAGCGGTCGAGTTCAGCGAGTTCCAGCTGTACGCAGACCCAGCGGGCCACCTCGCCCGCCGCCCGCGCCAGCACGGCCGACTCGCGCGGGGCGTAGGCGACCAGCGTGCCGAGCACCCGGTGGTCGACGGTCAGCGGGACGGCGACGGCCCAGCGCAGCGGGCAGTCGAGGTCCGCGCAGCCGGTGTGGAAGGCGGTGTCCCGGCCGCTGGCGAGGAGCCCTTGGACGTGCTCCATCACCCCCTTGCCGTGATGGTCCCCGTCACCGTCCCAGACCAGGATGCGGTCGCGGTCGGTGAGGCAGAGCGCGTCCGTTCCCAGCAGGGAGCGCAGCCGTCGCGCCGACCGTCGCGCGCTCTCCTCGGTGAGGCCGGCGCGCAGCGGGGGCGCCGCGAGGGAGGCGGTGTGCAGGGTCTCGAACGTGGCGTGCTCCACGGGCGTGCCGACGTCACTGGTGCGTACGGGCCGGCCCGTGCGGCCCAGCAGGTAGCCCGTGCCGAACAGCAGCAGGACGATCACGGCGACCACCGCGATACCGGCCCCGGTCATCGCTCGCGTCCCGAGGTCAGTGCTTCGGGCAGGTGGAAGCGGCTCATGGCGGCGTTGGTGCCGGGCGGTATCCGGCCAGGGGTGGCCAGCGAGACGAGGATCATCGCGAGGAAGCCGACGGGGACGGACCAGACGGCGGGCCAGGCGAGCAGGGCGTGCGGCCAGCCGGGCGGGCGCACCGCCCCGCTGACCGTGATGGCCACCGACAGCAGCGCCGAGCCGCCGCCGAGCAGCAGTCCGGCGATCGCGCCGGGCGGGGTGAGCCGCCGCCACCAGATGCCGAGCACGAGCAGCGGGCAGAAGGAGGAGGCGGAGACGGCGAACGCCATCCCCACCGCGTCGGCCACCGGCACGCGGCTCACCAGCAGCGAGCCGGCCAGCGGCACGGCCATCGCGAGAAGGGTGGCCAGCCGGAAGTGACGTACACCGCGCGAGGGCAGCACGTCCTGGGTGATCACTCCGGCGACGGCCATCGTCAGCCCGGAGGCCGTCGACAGGAACGCGGCGAAGGCGCCACCGGCGATGAGCGCGCCGAGGAGATCGCCGCCCGTACCGCCGATGACCCGTGCGGGCAGCAGGAGTACGGCGGCGTCGGCGTCCCCGCCGTACATCAGCTCGGGGGCGTACAGCCGGCCCAGTGCGCCGTACACGGGCGGCAGCAGATAGAAGCCGCCGACCAGCGCGAGGACCGCCACGGTGGTACGGCGGGCGTCGCGCCCGTTGGGGCTGGTGTAGAAGCGGACGACGACGTGGGGCAGTCCCATCGTGCCGAGGCAGGTGGCCACGATCAGTCCGTAGGTCGCGTACAGCGGATGGTCGGCGCGGAAGACGGAGAGCTGCGCGTCGAACGAGACACGGGGCTGTCCGTCGCCCCGCCAGGCCAGCACCAGGAAGATCGCGGGCACGAGAAGGGCGGTCAGCTTCAGCCAGTACTGGAAGACCTGGACGAAGGTGATGGAACGCATGCCGCCCGCGGCGACGGCGATCACCACGACGGAGGCCACCAGCACGTCGCCGAGCCAGCCGGGCGCGCCGGTGAGGATCTGGAGGGTGAGCCCGGCGCCCTGGAGCTGCGGTACGAGATAGAGCCAGCCCGCGCCGACGACGAACACGCTGACGAGCCTGCGCACCTGGCGCGATTCGAGCCGGCCCTCGGCGAAGTCGGGCAGGGTGTACGCCCCCGAGCGGCGCAGCGGCGCGGCGACGAACACCAGGAGGACCAGATAGCCGGCGGTGTATCCGACCGGGTACCAGAGCATGTCCGGGCCGTGTACGAGGACGAGTCCCGCGATGCCGAGGAAGGAGGCGGCGGAGAGGTATTCGCCGCTGATGGCCGCCGCGTTGAGGCGGGGCCGTACGGACCTGGACGCGACGTAGAAGTCGGACGTGGTCCGTGAGATCCGGAGTCCGAATCCGCCCACGAGGACGGTGGCGAGCACGACGAGCGCGACCGCCACCACCGACGCCAGGTGGTCGGGCCGGCTCACGGCGCGGGGCGGCCTTCCACGAGTCTGGCGAAGTCGCGTTCGTTGCGCTCCGCCCGCCGTACGTACCACCAGGCGATCAGGGTGAGCGGCGGGCAGGTGGCGAAGCCGAGCACCGCCCAGACGACCGCGGCGCTGTCCAGGGCGGCGAAGACGAGGGGCAGGGTGCCCGCGACGAGGGCGAGCACGGCGAACGCGGTGAGTCCGGCGCGCAGCTGGCTGCGCATCAGCGAGCGGACGTACGCACCGCCGAGCGCGGTCTGCTCGTCGATCTCCGACTGGGCGCGGTAGCGGGGCAGCGGGCGCACCCGCCTGGGCTCCCCCGTCACCACTTCGCGCCGGGGTATGGGCTCTGCGGACATGGGCTCGGAGTGTAGGCGTCGCGGGAGCGCTCTGGGAAGGGCCGGCCCCGGGGTCGGTGCTGGTCAGCGGCCGGTCTGGCGCATCAGGAGGTCGCGCAGGGAGCGACTGTGGCGGCGGCTCACGGCGAGTTCCGCCGTACCGACGCGGACACTCATGGCGCCCGCGTCGAGGCGGAGTTCGTCGATGCGGTTCAGCGCCACCAGATGGCGGCGGTGGATGCGTACGAAGCCCCGGGAGCGCCAGCGTTCCTCGAGGGTGGTCAGCGGGACCCGGACCAGATGGCTGCCGGAGACGGTGTGGAGCCGCGCGTAGTCGCCCTGCGCCTCGGCGTAGGTGATGTCGTCGACGGGGACGAAACGGGTGACTCCGCCCAGCTCGACCGGTATCTGGTCGGTGGCTGCGTCGTGGACGGGTGCGGACCGGTCGCCGACCTGCTCGGCGACGCGGCGCACGGCCTCGGCGAGACGCTCGCGGCGCACGGGCTTGAGGACGTAGTCGACGGCCTTGAGGTCGAAGGCGTGGACGGCGAAGCCTTCGTGGGCGGTGACGAAGACGATGAGCGGTGGCGCGGCGAACCCGGCGAGCAGCTGGGCGACATCGAGCCCGGTGAGGCCCGCCATGTGGATGTCGAGGAAGACCACGTCGATGGCGGACGGGTCGTCGGGTCCCGCGTCGACGGCGCCACCGATGCGGCGCAGCGCCTCGGTGGCCCCGGTGGCTCCTTCCACGCTGCGGATGCGGGGGTCGGCGCGCAGGAGGTAGAGGAGTTCCTCCAGGGCGGGTTGTTCGTCGTCGACGGCGAGTACGCGCAGCATGAGGCCGGAGTGTAGAGCCCCGGGAGCGTGCCGGGGCGGGGACGGCGTGAGGGAGTGAGGTGCGGCCCGCGTGGACGTGGCCTGAGTGATTCGCGTGCGGCCCGCGTATCTGACGGCATGCACTCCCCGGAACACCGTCGCGCATCGGGCGCCTATGCGCTCGGTGTGCTCGGTGCCGCCCATGCCTTCCGCTTCGAGGAGCATCTGGCCGACTGTCCCGCGTGCCGGTGGCAGGTGCGTGAGTTCGGTGCGGTGACGGCGCTGCTGGCGGAGCACGGCCGCCCCGCGCCCGAGGAGATGGAGCCGGTACGGGAGCCCGGGCCCGGGCTCCTGGACCGGACGGTCGCCTCGGTGGCCGCCCTGCGCCGGAGGTCGCGGTGGCGGCGGGCGGCGCTGGTGGGGGCCGCGGCCGTGCTCGTGCTGGGCGGCCCTCTGGTGGCGGCCGGTTTCCACGACGCTCCTGGGCGGGCGCGGACCGAGCGGTGGGGCGGGCGGGACGCGGCGTCGGGGGTGGTGGCCGCGGTGACGACCGGGGCGCGGGAGTGGGGGACGGACGTGGACCTGCGGGTGACGCGGGTTCCGGTGACCGGGGTGTGCGCGCTGGTCGTGGTGGGGCGGGACGGCAGCGAGCAGACGGTGACCACCTGGTCGGCCGGCCGCTCCGGGGGTGAGCCGCTGCGGGTGAGCGGGGGCGCGGCCCTGCGGCCCGACGCCATCGACCGGTTCGAGGTACGGACGGGGCGGGGTCAGCGGCTCGTCACGCTCACCCGCTGACCCCGTACCGCGTGCCCGGCTATTTCAGCAGCCGCGAGAGGCGGCGGTCGGCGAGCGGTTTGCCGCCTGTCTGGCAGGTCGGGCAGTACTGGAGCGAGGAGTCGCTGAAGGAGACCTCCAGGATCGTGTCGCCGCAGACGGGGCACGGCAGGCCGGTGCGCCCGTGGACCCTCATGCCGCTCTTCTTCTCGGCCTTGAGCTTGCCCGCTTCGAGGCCGCTGGAGCGTTCGACGGCATCGGTGAGGGTGGTGCGCAGCGCGGTGTACAGCCCGGTGATGTCGCTCTCGTTCAGGCTCGTGGTGAGTTTGAACGGGGACATCTTGGCGACGTGCAGGATCTCGTCGCTGTACGCGTTGCCGATGCCAGCGATGAGGGACTGGTCCCGCAGGGCTCCCTTGATCCGGCGGCGTTCCCCGGCGAGCAGGGCGGCGAAGGCCTCGCGGTCGAAGGAGTCGTCGAGCGGGTCGGGTCCCAGGCGCGCGACGCCGGGCACCTGGGCCGGGTCGCGCACGAGGTGGACGGAGAGCCGTTTCGTCGTGCCCATCTCGGTGAGGTCGAAGCCATCGCCTCCGGCGAGGACCACGCGCAGCGCGAGGGGGCCCTTGCCGGGCCGGGGCGGTGTGGCGGGAAAGCTGTCCTTCCACTGGAGCCAGCCGGCCCGCGCGAGGTGCGTGACCAGATGCAGGTCCCCGGCGGTGATGTCCAGGAACTTGCCGTGCCGGGCCACGGCCGTGACGGTTGCGCCTTCGAGGGCGGACACCGGCGGGTCGTACGTCTTGAGGACACTGATCGCGAGCGGCAGGACACGGGCGATCTCCTTGCCGACCAGGTGGTCGTCGAGGAAGACCCGCAGCGCTTGGACTTCCGGCAGTTCGGGCATGCCTCCAGCCTGCCGCAGCACCGCGGCGGATGCCTCCCCGCGCGCTGTCGGCGGTTCAGCCCAGGCCGTACACGCGGGTGGCGGTGTCCGTGAAGACGGCCCGCTGTTCCGGGCCGGAAAGATCGGCGGTCAGCGTGCGGGCGGCCTCGACGACCTCGGTGTACTCCGCCGCCAGCCGGCACACCGGCCAGTCCGAGCCGAACATCAGCCGGTCGGGGCCGAAGGCGTCGATGACCGTCTCCGCGTACGGCCGCAGGTCCTCGACGGTCCAGGAGCGGGGGTCGGCCTCGGTCACCAGACCGGACAGCTTGCAGACGGTGTTGGGGTGGGCCGCCAGCGCCCGAAGGCCATCCGCCCAGGGGCGCGTACGCCGCGCCGCGACGGGCGGTTTGCCCGCGTGGTCGAGTACGAACGTGAGGCCGGGGAGCAGCGCGGCGGCCTTCGCGGCGGCGGGCAGCTGGTGGGGCCGGACGATCAGGTCGTAGGCGAGTCCGGCGTCGGCGACGGCGGTCAGGCCACGCCGTACGTCGGGGCGCAACAGCCACTCCGGGTCGGGCTCGCCCTGCACCTGATGCCGGATTCCGACGAGCCGGTCGCCGCCGGGAAGCGCGCGGAGAGCGGCGAGGGTGTCGGTGACGCTTGGTGCGGTGAGGTCCGTCCAGCCGACGACACCCGCGACCAGGCCGCTGCTCCGGGCGAGTGCGAGGAATTCGGGAGTCTCGTCGGCGACGGTGACGGTCTGGACGAGGACGGTGGCGCGCACCCCGGCGGCCCGTGCCTCGGGCTCCAGGTCGGCGAGGGTGAACGTACGCCGGATGGGGGCCAGTTCCTCGCCGGTGATCCAGTCCTGGTCACGTACGGAGAGGTCCCACACATGGTGGTGGGCGTCGACCGCGGCGGCCGGTTCGGCGGGGGTCACGTCACAGCTCCCAGGCGATCGGCAGACCCGCATCGGCTCCGCCGGACGTGTAGTCGTGAGCGACGTCGAGCAGCTGGTCCATCCGTGCCTGCCAGGCCACGTTGACGGGCAGACTCTCCAGTTCGGCGAGGAGGCGGGCGTAGTCCTCGCACTCGATGAGGTGAAAGAGATCGGTGCCGCTGCGCCAGATCGTCCAGGAGGTGGCGCCCGCCGAGCGGATCGCGGCGGTGAGTTCCCCGGGCACCTCGCGGTGCGCCGCCTCGTACTCCTCTACGCGGTCGGCGCGGACCTTGGTGTGCAGCGCGATCCTCATGTCAGTTCCCTTCCCGGTGGCCGTCGCCGCCCGGCTCGTCGTCCAGGAGTCCTTCGGCGCGCAGGTCGTCCCAGAGCGCGTCCGGGATCTCCGTGCGGAGCAGAGCGGCCGCGTCCCGTACCTCGTCCGCGGAGCGGGTGCCGACGAGCACTCCGGCGACGGCCGGGTGGGCGAGCGGGTAGTGCAGGGCGGCGGCGCGCAGCGGGACGCCGTGCCCCTCGGCGACCGCCTTCATGCGCAGGGCCCGGTCGAGGAGGGACAGGGGCGCTGCGGCGTAGTCGTACGTCGCGCCGGGGCGCGGATCGGCGAGGAGGCCCGAGTTGAAGACGCCGCCGACGACGACGCTCCGGCCGCGGGCGGCGGCCTCCGGCAGCAGCGTCACCAGGGCGCTGTGGTCGATGAGGGTGTGGCGGCCCGCGCAGAGCACGGCGTCCACGTCGGTGTCGCGCAGGAAACGGGTGAGCATCGCCGTCTGGTTCATGCCCGCGCCGATGGCTCCGACGACGCCCTCCGCCCGGAGCTTCTCCAGCGCCGGGTAGCCCTCACGGAAGGCGGCTTCCTCGTGGTCGTCGGGGTCGTGGAGGTAGGCGATGTCGATGCGGTCGAGGCCCAGCCGTTGGAGGCTGTCCTCGATGGAACGCCGTACGCCGTCGGCGCTGAAGTCCCAGCGGCGCCGGTGCGTGGCGCGTACCGCGAACCCTTCGGAGAGCCCGTCGGCGGCCGCGGCCTCGCCGGCCGGCGCCGGGTCGAGCACCCGGCCGACCTTGGTGGACACGACGTAGGCATCACGGGGCCTGGGCCGCAGTGCTTCGCCGAGCCGCCGCTCGGAGAGACCGAGTCCGTAGTGCGGCGCGGTGTCGAAGTAGCGGACACCCTCGTCCCAGGCCGCGTCCACGGCCGCCGCGGCCTGGGCGGGGTCGACGGCGGTGAAGAGGTTGCCGATGGCCGCTGCCCCGAAGGAGAGCCGGGTGATCTCGACCTGACTGCGCCCGAGTCTGTTCCGCTGCATGTCCCTGCCGTGCATGTCTCTGCCGTCCCGCCGATGATCGCTTGGCATTCACAGCGAATATTCATCGGATCACTGGGGCGCGTCAACACCTTGAACAGGAGAAGAACGGACGGACTACCGCATGTTTCCGGGCAGCAGTCCGACCTATCAGACGGTGGCGGCCGTCTGCCGGTCGGAGGAGTCCTCCGCGGCCACGACCGGGGAAGCGGTCAGCGACCGCAGTTCCGTGAGCTCGTCCTCGATCGCGGCGGCCAGCCTGTCGAGGTCCGGCAGCGCCTTGCCGTCGGCGACCAGGCCGACCTGGACCCGCCCTCCGTACGTGGACAGGGCCACGGCCAGCGCCTGGCCACGGGCCAGGGGCGCCATCGGGTAGACGGCACTCAGCGGGCAGCCGCCGAGCGAGAGCGCCGAGCGCGGCAGGGGCACGCTGGTGACCAGGACGTCGAAGAGGATGCGCGCCGCGTTCCCCGCCAGCGGAGCGCCGAACCGGTGCACCAGCGCGGGCAGCTGATCGGCGAGTACGGCAACGGCTCCCGCGCCCCGCAGCGGCCCCGCCGACTTGTTGCGGTCCATGGCCGTCCGCACCGCCCACAGGCGCCTGCGCGCATCGGGCTCGCGCACCGGAAGCCCCAGGAGGTAGGCGGAGAGCCTGTTGCCGTTGCCCGTCGTCGTACGCGGCCTGCGCCGGGAGACGGGGACCAGGGCGCGCGGGTCCGCGCCCGGCAGCTCCTCGCCGCGTTCGACCATCCACCGTCGTAGCCCTCCGGCGACGACGGCGAGCAGTACGTCGTTGGCCGTCCCGCCCTCCGCCCGGCGGACGTCCTGGACCGCGTCGGCGTCCAGATCCGCCGTGGCCAGCCGCCGGGTGCCGCTGGAGCCCGCGGTGAGCGCGGTCGAGACGTGCAGGTCCAGACGGCTGGCCCGGACGACGGAGGCACCCACCCCCAGCGCCCGCCCGACCTCCCCGATCCGGTCCAGGGCCATACCCGCCACCTGGCGCGGCCCGGGCATCCAGGACCGAGGCGGCACGGGAACGCGTCGGCGCACCGTGCCCCGGCCGGCTCCGGCAGCGGCGATCTGGTCGAAGATCCCGGCGCCGATGGCGACGGCGCGCATCCCGTCGGCGAGTGCGTGGTGCAGTTTCACGAGCACGGCGAAGGGCCCGTCGTCGGCGCCGCTCAGCAGAAACATCTGCCAGGGCGGCAGCCCGCGTTCGAGCGGCTGCTCCATCAGCTCCCCGGCGAGCCGGGTCGCTTCCGCCATGAAGTCGCCGTCGTCCAGGACCACCCGTACGACATGGCGGTGTACGTCGAACTCCTTGTGCACCGACCAGGCCGAGCCGCCGACGGGCAGCAGGACGTCCCGTACGCGCATCCGCAGGCGGGGAATCGCGGCGGCCCTGGTGCCGAGAAGGTCCAGGATGTCGGCGGGGCCGACGCCGGGCGCGGGGGAGAACACGGCCAGTGCGCCCAGATGCATCGGGTGCGCGTCGGATTCGAGGTGCCAGAAGGCGAGATCAAGCGGTGCCAGGAGTTCGGTACCCAAGGGGTCCTCATGTCAGGGAAGGCAGAACGGCAGGACCGGACGCGGACCGGAGAGCCGGGCTCGCAGCCCGGGCGCTCCACCGCACCCTCGCAGTCAATCGCTGACCAACGGTTACGGTCAAGCACAGACATGTCACGTAACGTTACTTTCACGGATGCCTACGTGCGCTCGGGGACGAGGAACTCGCACCACACGCACTTGCCGGTGCCCCGGGACTCCACGCCCCAGAGATCGCCCAGCCGGTCGACCAGCAGCAGCCCCCGCCCCGAGACCCCCGACTCCCCCGCGTCCCTGCGCCGGGGCAGCGCGCTGGAACGGTCCTCGACATCGACCCGCAGCCGCCGTTCGGGGCCCGCGAGAACCCGGATCGTCACGATCGCCCCGCCGTCGGTGTGCATCAGCGCGTTGGTGATCAGCTCGTCGGCGGCGAGTTCGATCTCGTCGGCCCGCTCCGCCGCACCCCACGCCCGCACGGCGGCCCTGATCATGTGCCGGGCGGAACTCAGCGCCTCCGGGTCGTTCTGTGCGACATGCTGCTGGAGCCGGCCGCCGGGCTGCGGAGCGTGCGCCGCCCTGCGGCGCAGCAGGAGCATCGCCACGTCGTCCTCGCCGCCCCGCTCGTCGACCGCCTCGCAGAGACGGTCGGCCAGTGGTTCGAGGTCCCTGGGCCCGTGGGTCACCAGGTCGACCACCAGTCGCATGCCCTCGTCGAGATCGAAACCCGGCAGCTCCACCAGGCCGTCCGTGTAGAGCACCATCGTCTGGCCCGGGTCCAGCTCGACCGTGCTGACCGGGTAGTCGAGCTGCCCGAACTCGGCGGAGAGCCCCAGCGGCAGCCCGCCCTCGACCGGCAGCCTGCGGCAGCTTCCGTCGACGTCCCGTACGAGCGGGTCGACGTGCCCCGCGCGGACCAGCTGCACCACGCCGGTCCGCAGGTCGACCTCGGCGTAGCTGCACGTCGCGAAGCGGTCGGTGTCGAGTTCGTGCAGGAAGACGGAGGCCCGCGCCATGACCGTGGCGGGGCTGTGCCCCTCGGCGGCGTAGGCGCGCAGCACGATCCTGAGCTGCCCCATGACCGCCGCGGCGTGGGTGTCGTGGCCCTGGACGTCCCCGATGACGGCGCCGACCCGGCCACCGGGCAGCGGGATGACGTCGTACCAGTCACCGCCGATGTCCCTGCCGAGCCGCGCGGAGCGGTAGCGGACGGCGACCTGCGCCCCCGGCACCTCGGGGATCCTGCGGGGCAGCATCGCCTGCTGGAGCCCTTCGGCGAGGTCGTGCTCCTGCTCGTACAGCATGGCGCGCTGGAGGCTCTGGGCGATCGAACTGCCGAGGGCCACGAGCAGATTGCGCTCGTCGGCGGTGAACCCCGCCTTGTCGCTGTAGAGGAGCCCGAGCGCCCCGATGGGGCGGGCCTGGGCGATCAGGGGCAGGTAGGCCGCCGCGGTGATGCCGAGGTGGCTGATGTGCGGCCACAGGATGGGGTACGAGGCGGCGAAGTCGTCGGCCGACTCGATGAAGCGGGGTGCGAGGGTGCGGACGACCTCACTCATCGGGTACGGCTCGTCCGTACGGGTGTACCGGGTGCCCGGCACATAGGCGCCGTCGGGTCCGTCGGCCACGAGATGGATGCGCCCGGCCTCCAGCAGCCCCATGACGAGGCTGGCCGCACCGAGGTTGGCCAGGCCGCCCTGGGAGTTCTTCAGTACGTCGGTGACGTCCTTGACCGTCCGGGCGTGGGCGAGGGCGGCCGTGGTGCCTTCCACCACGCTGGTCCGCTTACGGCGCTCCTCGTCCAGTTCCCGGCGGGCCCTGGAGTCGGAGAGCTCCTGGGTGGCGTCGCGGACGATCCCGATGATGCGGCGGGGCCGGCCGGTGTCGTCCCTGCGGATGAAGCCCTGCGTGTGGGTCCAGCGCATGGTGCCGTCGCGCCGCAGGATGCGGAAGTACGCGCCGTAGTTGCTGCGTCCGCCCTTGAGGGCCTCCGAGACCATCCCGTCGAGCCGCACGCCCTCGTCCGCCGGTACGCGCACGGACAGGGTCGTGGGCCGGTTGTCGTACTCGTCGGGCCGCACGTCGAACACATCGAGCGCGGCTCCGTCCATATGCATGAGTCCACTGTCCAGATCCCAGTCGAAGCTGCCCATTCGGTTCAGGGCGAGGCTGAGGTCCGGGTGGGCGGGCCAGTCGTCCGGGAGTGACAGGGCACCCGCTACCCGATCATCCATATGGATCACTCTGCCATCAATTGTCTGATTCTTCGAGCGATCCGAACGTGGGCGCCCCATCGCTCCTTCTCCGCACCGCCCGGCCGCCTTCAGCCCTCGGCGGGCGGCGCGGCGTCGGGCCCGCCCGGCAGCGGCTCTGCCGCTCCGTCGGGGCCCCGGCCCCCGTCGGACACCTCCGCGCCCGGCTCTCCCGGAAGGTCGGGCGGGATGTCGTACAGCTCCTCGGCGGGCGCTTCCGCCACCTCGTCCGGCGGCAGGTCCGGGGGTGTCTCCACGACCTCGTCGGTGGACTCCCCGCTCGGCGGCGCGGAGGGGCGGGGAGTGCTCGTTTCCGCCGGAGGGGCCGGGGACGTGGGGGTCTGCGTCTGCCGGGCCGCGGGGGCGTCCGGTTTCGGCACGATGCCCTCACCCGGACCGAAGGGCGGAGGATCGTCGGGGCTCCGGTCCCGCGCCCCGTCGTCGCCGGCCGGCCGCTCGATCCAGGTGCCGTCGGAGACGTCCGCGAGGACGAAGTCGGTGACCGCCCGCGTGCTGGACTCGATGACGAGGACCCGGTTGGGGTCGTAGCCCGCCCACTCCTTGCCGCGGTGCACCAGGGAGCCCTTCATGACGACCGGTGCGCCGAGCGGGTTGCCGCTCACACAGCGGACGCGGGGCGCGCCGTGCCGGTCGGCCATCACGGCGGTGCCTGCCTGAAGTACGGACTGGAAGGCGGTGGGCACCCCGTCGCCGTACCGGTGGCTGGTGACGCGGATATCAGTCCGGAGCAGTACGGGAGTGAGCCCGCGCAGGAACACGGGGATCTCCTTCTGCCGGATGCCCGCGGCTTCGGCGAAGGCGCGGCCCTTGGCCCGGTCCGCGGCCAGGAGGCGCACCTGCGCCTCGATGTCGCAGCTCGCCACCGCCCGGGTGCCGCCGTAGAGCCCGGGAGTGGCCCCGGACACGGCACGCGCCTTCACCCCGGTGACAGGCGCGGGCGACGCGGTGGCCGCCGGGGGCGGGGGCCCGGCGGTCGACCCCGTGAACGGGCCGGGGCCGGGCGCCGTGACCGGCTGGAGGAAGAGCTCCCCGGCCGCTGCCGTGCCCGGCGTGCCGTTCTCGCCGCCTCCCGCGTCCTGGGCGCAGCCCGCGACGAAGAGGGCACCGACGGACAGGACGGCGAGCGCCGTACGCCGCCGACGTTGGGGTGAGCGCACTGAGCTCTCCTGCCTGTTCACATCGAACCGATGGGTCCCCCCATCTGTGCCGCACCGCGGGCCCCTTCGCAAGCCGAACGACCGGCTCCCCCCGTCGACCAAGAGGACTTGAACGCGTTCAAGAAAGGCTCTAGTCTCCAGCTATGGGTTGAACGCGTTCAAGAAATGGGGGGTGTCATGTCCGTGCTGGTGAACCTGATCGTGATGCTGGGCATGTTCGTCGTCGTACCCGCCGGGCTGCGGCTGATGAACGCCCCCGAGCTGGACCGGGCAGGGCGGCTCTGGCCGCTCTTCGCCGCCCCCGGCGCCGTGGCTCTCTGGCTGCCGCGAGGCGTCCCCGCCACCGCGCTCGCCGCCGTCTACGCCCTGGGCGCCGTGGCCCTGGCGCTGCACGCCCCGCTCCGCGCGGTCCGTACCCGCAACGCGCATCCCACGGAGATCGCCCTGTACACCGCGCTCGCGGCCCCGTCGGTCGCCGCGCTCGCCCTGGTCGCCGAGCGGTCGGGGCACGAGCTGTTCGGCTTCGATCTCGGCATCCTCGCGCTCACCGTGCCGCACTTCCACTTCGCCGGTTTCGCCGCCGCACTGGTCGCCGGACTCGTGTGCCGGGCCACCGGTACACCGGCCGCCCGGTTCGCCGCGCTGAGTGTGCCGCTCGGCACGCTGCTCGTACTCGTCGGCTACTTCATCGGGGACTGGGCGGAGCTGGCCGGGGCAGTCGTCCTGACGGCCGGCATGTGGACGGTCGCCCTGCTGACGCTGCGCACCGTCCGCACCGGCGGACCGGACCCCACCACCCGGATGCTGCTCCTCACCTCGGCCGCGGTCCTCGTCGCCACCATGGTGCTCGCGCTGAGCTGGGCGCTCGGCGAGGCCACCGGAATCCCCCACCCCACCCTGACCTGGATGGCAGCCACGCACGGCGTCGGCAACGCCCTGGGCTTCGCGCTCTGCTCGGTGCTTGCCTGGCGCCGGCTCCAGGACCGCACCCCTCCCGAAGGCAGGACCGCATGAACGCCCTCACGTACCCCGAGGTCGGCGCCACGCTCCTCGGCCCGCTCCCCGACGGCTACCACCACCTCCACCACCGGACCCTGGTCGGCAGGGGCCGGGACGACTTCGAGGCGGCAGGGGCAGCCGTCACCGGCTGGCGCATGCACCGCGCATCGGGAGCCGGCGTGAACGCGACGGCACCACGGGCCGGGGCCGGCACCGGCGTCGCGGTCTCCCTGGGCATCGGGCCGCTCCGCGTCACCGCCCCCTGCGAGGTGGTCTGGGCGGTGTACGAGAGTCAGCGCATCGGCTTCGCCTACGGCACCCTGGACCGGCATCCGGAGCGCGGCGAGGAATGCTTCGTGGTGGACCTCGCCGACGACGGGTCGGTGTGGTTCACGGTCATGGCCTTCTCCCGGCCCGCCTGCTGGTACGCCCGGCTCGCCGGCCCGCTGGTGCCGCCGGTCCAGCACTGGTACGCGCGCCGCCTCGGACGCACCCTGCGCCGGATCGTCGCCAACCGCTGAGCGCCGGCCGCGGCCTGGCCGATACTGGAAGCGATGGAGTGGTTCACCGCAGATGGCTACTGGCTGAGCCGGCTGATCTTCCAGCGGGCTCTGGCCGTGCTCTACCTGGTCGCGTTCCTCGCCGCGGCACTCCAGTTCCGGGCGCTGATCGGCGAACGCGGCATGCTGCCCGTCCCCGCCCTCCTGCGGCACACTTCCTGGCGCGCCGCCCCCGGCCTCTTCCGGCTCCACTACTCGGACCGTTTCTTCGCCCTCGTGGCCTGGGCCGGATGCGCCCTCTCGCTGGCGCTGATAGCGGGCGTGGACGCGTACGTTCCGCTCTGGGCGGCGATGCTCCTGTGGGTGCTGCCCTGGGTGCTGTATCTGTCGATCGTCCAGGTGGGTCAGGTCTGGTACGGATTCGGCTGGGAGTCACTCCTGCTGGAGACGGGATTCCTGGCCGTCTTCCTCGGCAACGGCGACACGGCACCGCCGGTGCTCGTGCTGTGGCTGCTGCGCTGGCTCCTGTTCCGTGTGGAGTTCGGCGCCGGGCTCATCAAGATGCGCGGTGACTCCTGCTGGCGACGGCTCACCTGTCTGGACTTCCATCACGAGACCCAGCCGATGCCGGGCCCCCTGAGCTGGTTCTTCCACCGGCTGCCGAAGCCCGTGCACCGGGCGGAGGTGGCGGCGAACCATGTCACCCAGCTCCTGGTCCCGTTCCTGCTGTTCACCCCGCAACCGGTGGCGAGCGCGGCCGCGGGACTGATGATCGTCACCCAGCTGTGGCTGGTGCTGTCGGGGAATTTCGCCTGGCTGAACTGGCTCACCATCACGCTGGCCCTGTCGGCCGTCGACTGGTCCCTCATCGCCGGGGAGCCGCCCGCCCAGGCGGCGCCGCCCCTCTGGTACGAGGTGGTGGTCATCGCCGTCACGGTTCTGATCCTGGCCCTCAGCTACCGGCCCGCGCGCAATCTGGTCTCCCGCCGCCAGGTGATGAACCGCTCCTTCGACCCGCTCCACCTCGTCAACACCTACGGGGCGTTCGGGAGCATCAGCCGGGTACGCCTGGAGGTCGTCGTCGAGGGGACGGCCGAACCGGTGATCCACGAGGGCACACGCTGGCAGGAGTACGGCTTCCGCGGCAAACCCGGCGATCCCCGGCGGCTGCCGCGCCAGTTCGCCCCGTACCACCTGCGGCTCGACTGGATGATGTGGTTCGCCGCGCTCTCCCCCGCGTACGCCCGGTCGTGGTTCGGGCCATTCGTCGAACGGCTCCTGGAGAACGACCGCGACACCCTGCGGCTGCTGCGGCACAACCCGTTCCCTGGCGCCCCGCCCGTACACGTCCGAGCCCGTGTGTACCGCTACCGGTTCACGTCCTGGCGCGAGCTGCGCGAGACCGGAAGCTGGTGGCACCGCGACCATGTGCGCGAGTTCATGCGCCCCACCTCGTCGGCGGGCGGGCCGGGCATGCGGCACTGAGCCCCGCCCTCCCGCTGGTGCGGGAGGGCGGGGCTCGGAGAACAGCGGACCGGTGCGAGCGGTCAGTCGATGCCGGGGAGGATGTGCGGCTCGGCGAGGTCGTCCTCGTAGCCGGCCAGCCGGATCGGTGCGGATCTGGCCCAGACCTCGATGTTCCGGAGTCTTTCGGGCCTGCGGGCCCGCTCTCCGTACCGTTCGTCCGGTCGCTTCTCGTACTCCGTCAGTTCTGGTGTCACCGCGCACTCCTTTGTGTCGCGTAACCCCGGGCGATGAAGACGCACGGCCGAAACCTTGCGTCGGCCGCCCCGGGGCAGGGGCAGGAACAGTTCGGTCGCGGTGGCGCCCGTAGGGGGCGGGACGGCGGCCCGGTTAGCAGACCTGTCCCAGGACGGCCGAGGAATTTTTGTGGATTCCTTGGTGGCGTCCGTTCACACCAGAGTAACCAAATGAGCGCCCCTGCGCTCGACAGAACGTATGGCCTGGGTCACTTTCAGCCAACGATCACACTCGGCCGGGGCCGTACGGGGGCATACCGGGACACAGCGACGGCGGCCCGTGGACACGGACCGCCGTCGTCGTACTCGCTGTGCCGGGGGTTACCAGTTCGCGGGCGCGTAGTCCTTCAGGAAGCAGCCGAAGAGGTCCTGGCCGTCCTCGCCGCGCACGATCGGGTCGTAGACCCGGGCGGCGCCGTCGACCAGGTCGAGCGGGGCGTGGAAGCCCTCCTCGGCGAGACGCATCTTGTCCGGGTGGGGGCGCTCGTCGGTGATCCACCCCGTGTCCACGGCCGTCATCAGGATGTTGTCCTTCTCGAACATCTCCTGGGCACTGGTCCGGGTCAGCATGTTCAGGGCGGCCTTCGCCATGTTGGTGTGCGGGTGGCCCGCACCCTTGTACCCGCGCCCGAAGACGCCCTCCATCGCGGACACGTTCACCACGTACGCCCGCTTCGCCGCCGTCGCGGCCATGGCCGGCCGCAGCCGGCTGATCAGGATGAACGGGGCGGTGGAGTTGCAGAGCTGGACCTCCAGGAGCTCGATCGGCTCGACCTCCTCCACGGTCTGGATCCAGCTGTTGGTGTGGTGGAGGTCGGGGACCAGCCCGCCGGCGTCGATCGCGGTGCCGGCCGCGATCCGCTCCAGCGAGGCGGAGCCCGTGACGAGCGCCAGCTCGGTGACGTCCTGCGCGGTCAGCCCCTCCTTGCGGGCGGAGGGCAGAGCGGCGACGCGGTCGACCGTTCCGCTGCCGAAGGTGCCGATGACCTCGGCGGCGGGCAGCTCACCCGCGGGCAGTGGCGCCGACTCGGCGCTCAGCAGTTCGCTGTACGCCTGCGGGGAGCGGCGCACCGTCTGGGCCGCGTTGTTGATCAGGATGTCCAGCGGGCCCTCGGCGGCCACCGAGTCGGCGAGGGCGACGACCTGGGCGGGGTCGCGCAGGTCGATGCCGACGATCTTCAGCCGGTGAATCCACTCCGCGCTGTCCGGCATCGCCTTGAAGCGGCGGATCGCGTCATTGGGGAAACGCGTCGTGATGGTGGTGTGCGCGCCGTCGCGCAGCAGCCGCAGCGCGATGTACATGCCGATCTTCGCCCGGCCGCCCGTGAGCAGCGCCCGTCGCCCCGTGAGGTCGGTGCGGGCGTCGCGCCGTGCGCGGTTCTCGCGGGCGCAGGACTGGCAGAGCTGGTGGTAGAAGGCGTCGACCTCGACGTACCGCGTCTTGCAGATGTAGCAGGAGCGCGGGCGCTGGAGTATCCCGGCGATCTCGGCGGAGGCGGAGGACGAGGGCAGTACACCCTGGGTCTCGTCGTCGATGCGCTCGGCGGAGCCGGTCGCGGTGGCTTCGGTGACCGCCTTGTCGTGGGCGGTCTTGGCGGCCCTGCGCTCCTGGCGGCGGCGCTGCTTCACCGTGCGGTAGACACCGGCGGTGGCCCGGCGTACGGCGATCGCGTCCGGGTGGTCGATGTCGATGGTGTCGAGCTCGTCGAGCACGCTCAGACAGACGGCGAGCCGCTCCGGATCGATACCGGGACCGAACTCCCCGGCACCGGAATCGAGCTCCGGGCTGTCCACTGTTACCGTCATGGCCGTTCCTCTGTACTCGGAGATGCCGGCCACAGGCTGCGCCAGGCCGCGTTACTACGGGCCGAACGCCCCGATCAAGTTTGCCACGGCCGGACGCGGCTCCGTTTCGCGCTCCGAGAACAACTTTGAATCCGGAAGGCATGATTTCGTTTGGGGCGGGCATACGCCGTTCCACACGATCGGCAACGAGGAGGGTGACACCATGACGGCGATGTCAGTGCGAACCACTGGAACGGTCGGCGCAGCGATGCCGGAGAACCACCAGGCAGGTTCGGGGACATATGCCGCAACAGCTGCCGGTACAGGGGTACTTCCCTGGATCGAGGACACCGGCAAGGTGGCCCCGCAGGACGCCCGTGCGCTGTCGCGGATGTTCTTCGACGAGCTGCAGACCCTCGAAGAGGGGACGCGCGAGCACCAGTACGCGCGCAACACCCTCATCGAGATGAATCTCTCCCTGGTGCGCTACGCCGCGTCCCGCTTCCGCAACCGCGGCGGTGACGACGCCGAGGACATCATCCAGGTGGGCACGATCGGTCTGATCAAGGCCATCGACCGGTTCGACCTCTCCCGGGAGGTCGAGTTCGCGACCTTCGCGGTGCCGTACATCGTGGGCGAGATCAAGCGGTTCTTCCGTGACACCACGTGGGCCGTGCATGTGCCGCGCCGCCTCCAGGAGCTGCGGGTCGATCTGGCGAAGGCCAAGGAGCAGCTGTCGGCGGAGCTGGACCGCGATCCCACGGTCGCGGAGCTCGCCGCGCATCTGGACCTCCCCGAGGAGGAGATCATCGAGGGTCTCGTCGCGGCCAACGGCTACTCGGCGGGCTCCCTGGACACGCCCTCGGCGGACAGCGACTCCGGTCAGGACCAGCGGGCGTACGCCGATGTGCTGGGCGAGCCCGACCCCGGCATGGAGACGGTGGAGAACCTCCACACGCTGGCGCCGCTGCTGGAGCAGCTCGACGACCGTGACCGCAAGATCGTGCAGATGCGCTTCGGCCAGGAGATGACGCAGTCCCAGATCGGTGACCATCTCGGCGTTTCCCAGATGCATGTGTCGCGTCTGCTGAACCGGATCGTGAAGCGGCTGCGTACGGGAATGTGCGTGGAGGCCTGAACAGCGGCGCGATCACGTGTGAACCGTCTAAGATCTGGGGACATCCCCCGGAGTGGGATCTCTCGACGCGGGTAGACGAACGCCGAGAAAAGGTCTCCGACCTCCCTGCGGCGCCTTGGCTGGAGCTATGAATGAACAGGCCACCTCTCGGCCGGACGACCCCGGTCAGGGGTTGCGGTGCACGGAGGTACTGCACACCGCCGAGGTGTTCGCGGGCGAGCCGGGCTGCATAGCGCAGGCCCGTGCGCTGGCAGACCGTTTCCTGACCCGTCTCGTGGCGGAGTGGTGCGCGGTGCTGCGTGAGCACACGCGCAGCGATCTGATGCTGGCGGTCAGCGAGCTGATCACCAACGCCGAACGCTACAGCCACGGCCCGTACCTGCTGGAGCTGGAAGGCACGGCGGAGAGCATCAGCGTGACGGTGTACGACAGCAGCACCGCCCTTCCCGTCCTCTACGCTCCCGACCCCGCCCGCCTCGGCGGCCACGGGATGGAGATCGTGGTGGCCCTGTGCGACCGGCTCACCGCCGAGCGCGTGCCGGTGGGCAAGCGCATTCGCGCCGAGTTCCAGCTCAGTACGTGAGACGCCGGACCGGGGACCGGATCACCCACGCGCGGTGATCGCGGTCCCCGGCCTGCTGTCGAAGACGCAGTCGCCGCAGAGTCCCCCGTCCGGGCACCGGTAGTACAGACAGCAGCTGCGCCGCCGGAACGCCGGACCGTGCGGGGCTCCGCTGGAGGACAGGTCCGGATGGCCGAAGAGTTCGGCGGCCAGGGCCCGCGCCCGCGCCGCCACGTCGGGGCGCCCGTGTACGCGCGCCCACCCGACCAGTTCCCGTACGGCGCCGCCGAGCGCCGAGCCCGCGTTGCCCCACAACAGGCGCGGGGAGATGGCTCCCTCGGCGCGCAGCGCGTCGGAGAGCGGCACGAGGTGCCCGAACTGGACGGCTTCCCTGATCCGCTCGGCGGTGCCCTCCAGTGTGACGGTGCCCGACAGCCACAGATCGTCGGGCGAGGTGTGCGCCGGGTCCCAGGAGAGCCGGGCGGGCGAGAGGTCCGGCAGGCTGCCGGTCAGGGCCGCGGGGCCCAGCGCGATGGACCAGAGCCGTGCGGCCAGTCCCAGGTGGGCGATGGACGCGGCGACTCTGCGCTCGGGGGTGCGCAGCCGGCCGGCGACCGTGTCGACACGGGCCGTGAGGGGTGCCAGGTCCCCCGCGTAGAGGTCGGCCAGCGGACGGTGGGCGCCGCCGGGTACCGGTGCGGTACGCAGGGCGAAGAAGCCTCCGGGCGCGGGCGCTTCGGTCCGGTCCATCGTCTGCTCCCCCTCGGACCCGTTTCCTGTCGGTCCGTCCCCGTTCGGCCACCCGTTGTGCCGGGTCCGGAGCTCACGGTACCCGCCGGGCGCGAACTTCTGAGGTCCTGGGCAAGGAGGACTACCGTCGGGAGGAGGACGCAGGACCCGCTTTCGTACTACTAGAGCAGTACGTCGAATCGCCGCCTCTGGGACGACGACTCGGCGGCCCCGACAGGACATCGTGGTCCACATGAGCTCCCTCGCGCTGTCTGTGCTGCTGTCACTGGTCTCCGCGGTCGCCTACGCGGCCGGGGCGATCGTCCAGGAGCGCGTCGCCGCGGGCCGGGACGGCCGCTCGTACGCCGCCCTGCTGCGCAACGCCGCCTGGTGGGCCGCTGTCGCTCTGAACGGGGTGGGCGCGGTGCTCCACGTGGTGGCCCTGGCGTACGGCCCCCTCAGCCTCGTCCAGCCCCTCGGTGCCCTGACCATCGTCTTCGCGCTGCCCATGGCCGCTCTGTTCGTGCGCCGCAGGGCGGGGTCGACGGCCTGGCGCGGCGCCGTCATGGCCACCGTCGGCCTCGCCGGCCTGTTGGCCCTGACCGGGAGCGCCGGGTCGCACACGCTGGGCGGACCTGAGCAGGTGATGCTGGCCACGGTGACGTTCGGCGGGGTGGCGGCGCTCTTCCTCCTCGCGAAGGGCCTGCGCAGCCCGATGGTGCGCAGCGTCCTGCTGGCCACCGGTGCGGGAATCGCGTTCGGCATGGGCTCGGTGTTCACCAAGACCGTGGCCGTGGAGTGGACGTCGGGTTCGGTGGGTTCGGGGCTGCCGACCCTGCTGGTGATCGCGGGTCTCGCGTCGGCCGGGCTCCTGCTGTCCCAGTCCGCGTACCGGGGCGCCGGCCTGACCGCGCCGCTGGCGATCGTGACGGTGGTGAATCCGGTGGTCGCGGCGGCGGTGGGCATCACCCTCTTCGGGGAGCAGTTCCGTTACGGCATGACGGGCACCGTGCTCGCCCTGGTCTCCGGGGCGGTCACGGCGGGCGGGCTGATCCTGCTGACCACGGAGCGGCTCGGGGCGGAACGGAAGAACGCGATGCCGGACGCACTGCCGGGCGACCCGGGCGAGGCCCTGCCCACGCCCCGGAGCCGTGCGGGTCGCCTGCCGGAGCCCGTGGACCCGCCCGCGCCGTCGTCGCCCGTCGGCACTCGCCCCGGAGCTTCCGGCCGTAGATCTTCCGAGGTGGCGTCCGCGGGTTCCTTTCCGGCGCCGGACTCACTGCCGCTGACCCTGACGCTGCCACCGGGGCGCGGTGTGGGGAGCGTGAAGTTCGGCGGCGGGCCGCCGACCGGGAGCACCCGGCAGGAGGCCGGCTCGGTTCAGATCTTGACGCCGCCCGCCCTGAGGTAGGCCAGCGGGTCGATGTCGGAGCCGTACCCCGCGCCCGAACGGATCTCGAAGTGCAGGTGCGGGCCGGTGCTGTTGCCGGTGGAGCCCGAGCGGGCGATCCGCTGGCCGGTGCCGACCTGCTGGCCCGCGCGTACGTGCAGGGCCGACAGATGCGCGTACTGGCTGTACCTGCCGTCGCCGTGCCGGATGACGACCTCGTAGCCGTACGCCCCCGCCCAGCCGGCCGAGACGACCTTTCCGGCGGAGACCGCCTTCACCGACGTACCGGTGGCGACGGGGAAGTCGACGCCCGTGTGGTAGCCGCTGGCCCAGGAGCCGGACTGGCGGTACGGCGTGCCCGTGCGGGCCGCCACCGGCGCGCTGAGGCCGGACTGCTTCTCGGCACGGTCCGACGACCGGTCCGAACGCGCGTTCTTCTTCGGCTCCTGCTTGGCTTCCTTCTTCGGTTCCGGCTTCGTTTCCGGCTTCGTTTCCGGCTTCGCCTTGGGGGCCGCCGACCGCTTCGGTGCGGGCTTCGCCTGTTCCTTCGCCGCAGGAGCGGCCGAGCGCTTCGGGGCGGCCGCCGCGGGTCTCGGGGCTGCGCCGGGCGCCGTGGTCACGTCCAGGCTGAGCCGCTGTCCGGGGAGGATGAGGTCGGGGTCGTCCCCGACGACCTGCCGGTTCGCCGCGTAGAGGCGCTGCCAGCCGCCTCGGACCTGTTCGGTGGTGGCGATGCCGGACAGGGAGTCGCCGCGGGCGACCGTGTACGACTCCCACTGACCGGGCACCGTCGTCGGTGTGGCGGGGGCGGCTGCCTTCGGCTGCGCGCGCGGGGTGGTCTTCTTCGGCGCGTCGGCCGGCCTGGTTCCCAGCGACTGCGGAGCGATGTCGGGGGCGTCGCCCCCGCGGGTCAGGCCCGCGCGTACGGAACAGGTCGGCCAGGCTCCCGGCCCCTGCCGTTCCAGCACCTTCTCGGCGACCGCGATCTGCTGGTCCTTGGTGGCCAGGTCGGCGCGCGGCGCGTAGGCGGTGCCGCCGTACGCGGCCCAGGTGGACCCGCTGAACTGCAGGCCGCCGTAATAGCCGTTGCCGGTGTTGATGTGCCAGTTGCTGGTCGACTCGCAGGCGGCGACCTTCTCCCACACATCCGTCGGGGCCGCACCCGCGGACGCGGCGGTGATGAGCGGGAGCGCGATGCCCGCGCCGCCCGCCGTCACCGTGAGCGAGGCACGGTTGATGCGGCTGGGCTGATATCTGCGGTGCCGTCCGTTCGCGGCCATACGTGGCTCCCCCACTGACAGAAGGACATGTCGCAATCGGCCAACTTAGGCGCACGGGACGGGTGATGACAAGGGAGCCAGGGGCGCGCGGTGGCCCGCTCCCCGCACGCCCGGCTCATGGAGGCGCCTTTCCGGAACGGGTCGGCGTACGCACGCGCTCACGGTGCCAGCAGGGGGTATCCCGCCGTGCGCCACAGTTCGCGGAACGCGTCGCCGGGCGCTTCACCCGCGTCGTCCTCGGCCCCCCAGACCATCACCGCGCCGGTGGAGGGGCCGGTCCTGGCCCATCCGGGGTCACCCGTGGCGGCGAAGTCGGACCAGGCCCGCATCATCCGCCCGGACAGCGCGTGGTCGCCAGGACCGGGAGGACCGCCGATCAGGAAGTGGACGCTCTCCTCGTCGAGGGTGCCGAAGGCGAAGGGCACGTCCGCGCAGTGCCAGGCCCGGACCGGACCGCCCCGGCCGCCGCGGCGGCGGGCGAAGCGCGACATGTACGCCGTGCCGCCCGCCCGGGCGTGGGACTCGGCCAGTCTGCTGCTGTATTCGGCGAAGAGCAGATCGCCGTACACCGCGAGGAAGACGTCGAGGACGGGAGCGCCCGGCAGGAGCGTGCGGTAGCCGTCGATCAGCTCGGCCGCCAGTCCGAAGTCCGTCGCGAACGCGGCCAGTCGGTCTTCGGTGGTGATCTTCGCGCTGCTGCCCACGGCATCGAGCAGCCAGGACTCCTCGGCGGTATGACAGACCATCAGCTCCACCTCGCGGCCGGCCCCCGCGGCGATCGCGGTGAGGGGGTCGGTGAGCAGCCAGTCGCCGTCCACGACCGGCCCGTAGATCGCCGGATCGTAGTGGCGCTGCCCGGACCCGGGGTTTCGACGGTAGGCGTCGACGACCTGGTCGGCGGCGGCGACGAGTGCCTGCGGGGATGCGGCGAGCAGGCCCGCACGGGACGGGGAGACGCCTGCCGCGGCGGCCACCTCGGCGGTGGTCCGCGCGGCGGCGTCCAACGGGGCGCAGGCGTTGACGGCGCTGTGGGCGATGGCACGGTGGAAGAGCCCGCGCGCCCGGTCCATCACCATCAGACAGGCGACCGCTGTCGCGCCCGAGGACTGACCGGCCACGGTGACCCGGCCGGGGGCTCCGCCGAACGCGGCGATGTTGTCGCGTACCCACTCCAGTGCGGCGATCTGGTCGAGCAGCCCCCGGTTGTCCGGGCAGGCGTCCTCGCCCTCGGCGGCCGGAACATGGCCGAATCCCTCGAAGCCCAGACGGTAGTTGAGGGTGACGACCACCAGCCCCTGCCCGGCGAGCGCGGCACCGTCGAAGTCGGGCTGCGCGGAGGAGCCGAAGACGTAGGCGCCTCCGTGGATCCAGACCAGGACCGGGAGCGCGTCGCCCGCTCCTCCCGGGGTCCAGATGTTGACGGTGAGGATGTCCTCGTCTCCGGGCGACCAGCTGGGCGCGCCGGGGAGTTCGGCCGACTGCGGTGCGACGGGGCCGAACTCCGCGCAGTCCCGTACGCCGTGCCACGCGGGGGCCGGACGCGGCGCCCGGAAACGGCCGGCGCCGAACGGCGGTGCCGCGTACGGGATGCCGAGCACGGCGACGATCCCGCTGCCGGGGGCCGCCGGCCTTCCCCGTACCTGCCCGGCCGCCGTCGTGAACACCGTCATCGCCACTCCCCCACTCACCACCCGTGCGCCACCCCCGGGCGCCGGATCAGCATGTCAGGGGGCCGGGCGCGGCGGCCAACACCTTGATCGTCGCGATTGACGCATCCGGGTTGTGGGTCGGCCCGTGGCGCGGCGCGTTCTACGCTTCGGTGAGCTCGTGCACGGTCGCCATGTCGCTGAAGGGGAGCAGCGCGTCGCCGACGATCTGGTGCGGTTCGCTCCCCTTCCCCGCGATCAGGACGATGTCGTCCGGGCCTGCGGCAGCGAGGGCGAACGCGATCGCCTCGCGCCGGTCCACGAACCGTTCGAAGGGGGTCCCGGTCGCCGTGAGGGCCGGGGCGATCTGGTCGAGGATGCCTTCGGGGTCCTCGTGGCGGGGGTTGTCCGAGGTGAGGACACAGAGGTCGGAGCCGGCCCCCGCGATCGTTCCCATGTCGGCCCGCTTGGTGGTGTCCCGGTCGCCTCCGCAGCCGAAGACGGTGATGACCCGCCCACGGGCGAATCCGCGAATGGTCGTCAGGACCTTGCTCAGGGAGTCCGGGGAGTGGGCGTAGTCCACGATCACCGAGGCCCCGGCGGGGGTCGTCACCCGCTCGAAGCGGCCCGGGATCTGCGGCATCTGTTCGAGGGCGGCGACCAGTCCGGCCAGGTCATGGCCGAGGACGTGGCAGGCGGCAACGGTGGCGAGTGCGTTGGCCACCGAGAAGCGGCCCGGCGAGGGGATCGCGGCCGGATACTTGCGGCCGTCGTGATGCAGGGTGAACCGCGTGCCCGAGGCGTCGACCGTGAGATCGGTGGCCCGGTAGTCGGCCTCGGCGTCGAGGGCGTACGTGGTCACGGCGCCGGGCGCCGCGTCCCGGATCGCGGCGCCGACCGGGTCGTCGACGTTGATCACGGCGTGCCGGCACAGCCCCTGGAACAGCCGCAGTTTGGCGTCGCGGTAGTTCTCCATCGTTCCGTGGTCGTCCAGGTGGTCCTGGGTCAGGTTGGTGAAGACCCCGACGTCGATGAAGGTGCGGTCCACGCGGTGCGTCAGCAGGCCCATCGAGGTGGCCTCCAGCACCACGGTGGCGACACCGCGGTCCCGCATGTGGCCCAGCAGGTACTGGAGGTCCGGCGTCTCCGGTGTGGTCAGGACCGACTGCGGCATGGGGATCAGCTCGTCGCCGATCCGGCTGCCCGCCGTGCCGATGACGCCCGCCTTCACACCTTCGGCGATCCGGAGCACGGACTCCACCATGTACGAGACGGACGTCTTCCCGTTGGTTCCGGTGATCGCGATCATGTCCATCTGACGGCCGGGTTCACCGAAGTAGCGCGAGGCGACGACGGCCGCCGCGGCCCGGATGTCGGGCACCCTGACCACACACACGTCCGCCGAGGGCGCCGGCTGCTCCGGTGTGCCGACGCCGACGAGTACCGCGGCCGCGCCTCGGGCGACCGCCGGTGCGACAGCCTCGGGGCCGCCGCCCCGGTAGCCGGGAACGGCGACGAACAGCGAGCCCGGCGCGGCCAGTTCGGCGTCGAAGGTGGTGCCCGCCGTGATCGACGTCTGCGCGGGGTCGCCCTGGAGAATCTGGTGTTCCTGTCCGGCCAGCAGCTCGCTCAGCTTCACAGTGATCCCTTCGAAGTGGCTCGGCCCGTGGTGCGGCCGTCGCCGGACAGCAGCACCGGCGGTGTTCCGGGGGCTGCGTGGTGATGTGGAGCCGGTGGTGGATCGCGCGTCCGGAGAACGGGACGCGGAAGTTCAGCGGGACAGGAGGCCCGCCGTGTTCGTGGAGGGGCAGCGGTCAGGGGCGGAGCCCCCGCATGAACCGCTGGTGGCCACGGAACGTGACCGGAGGGAGAAGATCGCTAGCCGTGACCGTGCAGAGCGGTCCGGCCGGTCCCTGGTGTGCCGGTGCCGGCGGTGTCCACCGCTCCGGTACACACCGGACGGGCCATGGCCGGGCGCAGCACGGAGGCGGCCTGCGACAGGCTCTCCCTCGTGGCACGTGTACGACCCATGGGCCGAGTGTACGTCCGGTAGGACCTTTCCGGTTCCGCTCCCGGTCCCGCTGCCCTCGCCACGGAGCGGGGGATGCCGAGCCCTTCCGTTGGCGGCTCCTCCTAGACCGGAGTGGAATTGCATACAGGGGGAACGTCGCCCTCGGACCGAAAGGACATGCCATGACTGACAGCGACCGGGGGGACGACGTCTACCAGCCCCAGGGACCGGAGGCCTCCGACCCCGACGATCTTCTCGATGTCGAGGACACCCTGGACACCTCGGGCGTCACCGATGTCCTCGATGCGGGCTACTCGCCGCCTGAGCGGCCGTGGGCCGTCGACGAGGAGGGGACCACGGCGTCCGAACAGCACGACGGGGAGTCCCTGGACCGGCGACTGACCCGGGAGCTGCCCGACGTCTCCGACGCGGACCGGGGCCCCGGCGACCTGGTCGAGGGCGACGGGGAGCTCTGGGACGCCGAGGTCGGCGTCGTCCGTGCCGGCCGGCTCACCCAGCAGGCGGACGGCAGCGTGCCCGCCACGCTGACCGCCCGGGACGTGGGGATCGACGGGGCCGCCGCCTCGGCCGAGGAAGCCGCCATGCATGTCGTCGAGGACGACGAGGAACCCCTCGACGGCACCCCGCTCGACGACGAGTCCCCGCCCGCGGGGGAGGTGACGGCGTACTGAACCCGTCGTCGCCCCCGCACGTATCCATTCGGCTGTCCCGGCACAAGACCCACCGGGAACCCCAGAGAGCTCAGGAGCACACCACAGATGACCGGCACTGCGCAGATCGGCGTCACGGGACTCGCGGTGATGGGCCGCAATCTCGCCCGCAACTTCGCCAGGAACGGCTACACCGTCGCCGTGCACAACCGCACGACCGCCAGGACCGACGACCTGGTCAAGGAGTTCGGGGACGAGGGCACGTTCGTCCCCGCGCGCACGCCGGAGGAGTTCGTGGCCGCGCTGGAGCGACCGCGCCGCCTCGTCGTCATGGTGAAGGCGGGCGATCCGACCGACGCGGTGATCAAGGAGTTCGCCCCGCTCCTGGACGAGGGTGACGTGATCATCGACGGGGGCAACGCCCACTTCGAGGACACCCGCCGCCGCGAGAAGGAGCTGCGCGAGCAGGGCATCCACTTCGTCGGCGTCGGCATCTCGGGCGGGGAGGAGGGCGCGCTGAACGGGCCGAGCATCATGCCGGGCGGCTCCACGGAGTCCTACGCGTCCCTGGGCCCGATGCTGGAGAAGATCGCCGCCCGCGCCGAGGACGGCACCCCCTGCACCACCCATATCGGGCCGGACGGCGCCGGGCACTTCGTGAAGATGGTCCACAACGGCATCGAGTACGCGGACATGCAGCTGATCGCGGAGGCGTACGACCTGCTGCGCACCGTCGGGGGGTACTCCCCCGCGCAGATCGCCGAGGTGTTCCGCACCTGGAACACCGGACGCCTCGACTCGTATCTGATCGAGATCACGGCCGATGTCCTCGCCCACACGGACGCGGCGACCGGGAAGCCCTTCGTCGACATCGTGCAGGACCGGGCGGAGCAGAAGGGCACCGGGCGCTGGACGGTGCAGATCGCCCTCGACCTGGGCGTTCCCGTGTCCGGGATCGCCGAGGCCGTCTTCGCGCGGTCGCTCTCCGGCCACGCGGATCTCCGTGAGGCCGCCCGGGGCCTGCAAGGCCCGACGGCGGTACCGCTGAGCCGGGCGGCGGCCGCGGCCTTCGCGGACCGGGTCGAGCAGGCCCTGTACGCCTCGAAGATCGTGTCGTACACCCAGGGCTTCCACCAGATCCGGGCCGGCAGCGAGGCGTACGGCTGGGACATCGACCTCGGGGCCGTCGCGGCGATCTGGCGGGCGGGGTGCATCATCCGGGCGGCGTTCCTCGACCGGATCAGGGCGGCGTACGACGCGCGCCCCGGGCTGCTGAGCCTGCTCTCCGACGAGCAGTTCGCCCAGGAGATCGGGGCCGCCCAGGACGACTGGCGGACGGTGATCACCGAGGCGGTGCGCCAGGGCGTGCCGACGCCCGGTTTCGCGGCCGCGCTCTCGTACTACGACGGGCTGCGCGCCGACCGGCTGCCCGCCGCACTGACCCAGGGCCAGCGGGACTTCTTCGGCGCGCACACGTATCGGCGCACGGACCGGGAGGGGGCCTTCCACACGCTCTGGGGCGGTGACCGCTCGGAGGTCTCCGCGGGCTGAGCGGTTCGTCCGGGCGGCCCGCCCGGGGTGCGGGCGGGCGCCGGGCGTGCGTTAGTAGCAGACGAGTGCCGCTGTCCGTCCCGCCGACACGACCCCTGGAGTGCGCGCATGCCCGACGCCGTCCCCGACCCCGTGGCGGTCCAGCCCGTCGTGGCCCCGCTCACGAACGCCGCGCTGATTCTGGTCGCCACGATCGAACCGGGCGGCGAGGACGCCGTACGCGGCATACTGCCGGATCTCCCGGCGGTGGCGCGGTCGCTCGGCTTCCGCTACCCGGACTCGGGGCTGGTCTGTGTGATGGGGTTCGGGTCCGAGGCGTGGGACCGGCTGTTCGCAGGGGCACGGCCCGCACAACTGCATCCGTTCCGTGAGCTGCGCGGGCCCCGTCACCACGCACCGGCGACTGAGGGCGACATCATCTTCCATATCCGGGCCGAGCGGATGGACGTCTGTTACGAGTGGGCGGCGCAGTTGCTCGACCGGCTCGGCGGGGCGGTGCGGATCGTCGACGAGACGCAGGGATTCCGCTATTTCGACCACCGCGATCTGCTCGGCTTCGTCGACGGCACCGAGAATCCGGTCGGTGCCGACGCGCGCTCGGCGGCGATCGTCGGGGACAGTGATCCGGAGTTCGCGGGAGGCAGTTACATCATCGTGCAGAAGTACGTGCACGACCTGGCGTCCTGGAACTCACTGACCGTCGAACAGCAGGAAATGGTCATCGGGCGCACGAAACTCACCGACATCGAGATGCCTGACGACGTCAAGCCGGCCGACTCCCATCTCGCCCTGAACACCATCACCGATCCGGACGGGACCGAGCACGACATCCTGCGGGCCAACATGCCGTTCGGCAGTTTCGAGGAGGGCGAGTTCGGGACGTACTTCATCTCCTACGCGGCCGATCCCGATATCACCGAGCAGATGCTCCGCAATATGTTCCTGGGAAAGCCCCCCGCCACGCACGACCGCATTCTCGACTTCTCGACCGCGATCACCGGATCCAACTTCTACGCTCCTGGCGCCGACTTCTTCGACGCCCCGCCGCCCCCGCCCGCCCTCGCCGGGACCGAGGCCCTGCCGGAACCGGCGTCCGCGCCGGAACCGCGGTCCACGGCCCCGGCGGTGCCGGACGAGGGCTCGCTGCGAATCGGCAGCCTGCAAGAAAGCGCCCCGCGATGAACAACCTCCACCGCGAACTCGCCCCCGTCACGGAAGCCGCCTGGGAACAGATCGAAGAGGAGGCCCGGCGCACCTTCCGCCGCAATGTGGCCGGCCGCCGGGTCGTCGATGTCACCGGCCCCGACGGGCCGACGCTGGCAGCCGTCGGCGACGGTCATCTGCGCGACATCGATCCGCCCGCTCCCGACGTACTGGCCAGGGCCCGCACCTCGACGCCGGTCGTCGAGTGGCGGGTGCCGTTCACCGTGACCCGGGCCGCCGTCGACGACGTCGAGCGCGGTTCCGACGACAGCGACTGGCAGCCGGTCAAGGACGCCGCGCGTACCTGCGCGTTCGCCGAGGACATGGCCGTCATCGACGGGTACGAGGCGGCCGGGATCACTGGTCTGCGTTCCGGTTCCTCGCACGCCCCGCAGCCGTTGCCCGCCGATGCGCGTGACTATCCGGCCGCGGTCAGCCAGGCGCTGACCCGGCTGCGGCTGGCGGGTGTCGACGGGCCGTACCGGCTGCTGCTGGGGGCGGACGCGTTCACCGAGGCAACGGAGACCTCCGACCACGGCTATCCGGTCGCGACGCATCTGGGCCGGCTGCTCGACGACCAGATCCTGTGGGCACCCGCCGTGACCGGCGGCGTGCTGCTGTCCACCCGGGGCGGTGACTTCGAACTGCGCCTGGCCCAGGACCTGTCGATCGGCTACGAGGCCCACGACGCGACCAGCATCCATCTCTACTTCCACCAGGCGTTCACCTTCCGGCTGCTGACGCCGGAGGCCGTGGTCCCCCTCATCGCGTGAGGACCACGGCCGTCGGAAGGTGGCTCAGCCCCTGCGGGCGCGCGGTGCGACGGTCCAGCTCAGCCGGTTGGTGGCCAGGTCACGGACCGCGGGGTCGCGGACGGCGTCCGTGCGGTCGGTGACGGCCGCGGTCACCCGGTGGCCCCGGCCGTCCTTGCGTACGCCGAGCGAGGCGGGCGTGACGGTGGTACGTCCCCGGGCTGCGGCCTTCTCGACACCGTCGACGTACCAACGCAGTTCGGGCCTGGCCATCGCGCCGAGCGGGGCCACGCCCACCGTGATGCGCTGTGCGGAGCCGACGGCCAAGTCCGTGCCGACGGTGCTGCTCAGCGCGTTGCCCGCGCGGTAGAAGCCCGCGATCATCGCCTCGCGCCCCGGCAGGTTGAACTCGGTGCTGCTCAGCTCACGCATGATCGAGGTCCCGGTCGGCCGGAAGATGCCGTACGGGTAGTAGGAGCTGCCCTCGTACGTGCCGACCGTGCCGCCGGTGGGGTCGGGGCGGCCCAGCCAGCGGTACCACTTGGCCCGCTTGGCGGTGAGCTGGGCCGGTGTGTAGGTGGTGGAGTTGATGCCGGCCGGCTCGCCGCCGGTCCACGTGCCGTAGGCGTCGTACGTGTACTCGTCGTCGAGCAGGCCCACGGAGTGGCCGATCTCATGGGCGGCGATCAGGCTGGACGAGGCGTGGTCGGAGGAGAGCGTGGAGACGCCGTTGAAGGGGTAGCCCTCGTCGGTCAGGCCGGAGTAGCCCGCGCCACCGTACTTGGTGGAGTTGGCGACGACCACCACGAGGTCCGCGGCCGGGGCCTCGGCCGCGTAGGACGCCACCTTGTCGATGTCGGCGCAGATCAGACGTTCGATGCCCTCGCACCAGAAGTAGCTGCCGAGCGCGGTGTCCTTGACCTGGCCGGCGGCCGGGTCGCCGGTGATTCCCGACTCGTTGGAGACCGCGTCGACGGTCCAGACGTTGAAGAGCCCCTGGTAGCTCTTGTACGGCTCGATGGCGGTGATGGCGGCCCACTTGGCGGTGGCGTCCGCGTGGAAGTCGTCCTGCTGGCCGGCCGTGTAGCCGTCTCCCACGATCACGATGTCGAGGCGGTCCTCGGTGCCGCCGGTCACCGCGAGCTCTCCCGCCGTGCCGTCCGCGGCGGCCTCCGCGGCGGAGAGCGGTGCGGTGGTGCGAGCCCCCTGACCGCCGTGTCGGCTCTGTCCGTGCCCGTCCGCCGGCACCTCCACGGTGCGGCCCTCGCCGCCGGGTTCGGGGAAGTACTCGGCCCTGAGCCGGTCCGACGTGTCCCCGGCGGCCAGGGCCGCACGGTCCGACGGGGCGGCCGAGGCGGCGGGGGCGGCTGTGACCGCGGCCGTGGCCAGGAGACCGGCGAGGGCGAATCCTGCCGTCAATCCTGCGGTTCGGCGCGTGCCGAGGCGTATGCGCATGTACAACTCCTTCAAGTCCCCGCGGTGTTCGGCGCGGCGAGTGGGCACGGGAAGCGGAAAGTCCCGGCATGTAACCGGCGAGTTAATCTGATTTAATGTGCCGCTTAACCTAGAGGCCGTGGCGGCGCGGAACAAGACCTGGGAGCAAGGGGGTTGACCCCCGGGGGCGGTGTCCTCACTCGGGGGCGGGACGCGGGACAGGGCGGGAAGGGTGACGCAGTGGGCGAGCAGCACACGGCAGGGAAGGGTCCCGGCCGCAACCATTCCGACGATCCGGGAGCCATCGGTCGGCGCGTTCAACGCCTGCGCGCCGAACGGGGCTTGACGCAGCGTCAACTGGCGGAGCCCGCGTACACACCGGCGTACATCTCCACCCTGGAGGCCGGCCGGGTCCGCCCCTCGGAGGCCGCGGTCCGCCATCTCGCCGAGCGCCTCGGAGTCACGTACGACGAGCTGGCCACGGGCCGCCCCGCCCATCTCGCCACCGGACTCCGGCTGAGGCTCGTGGAGGCCCAGCGCACCCTGGCCACCGGAGCGGCCGAGGACGCGGCCGAGGAGTACACGGTACTGCTGGGCGAGGCCGGACGGCTGCGGCTCGACCCGGAACGTGCCACCGCGCTGCTGGGGCTCGGGCAGTGCGCACTGGAGACCGGGGATCTGCCCGCCGCCCGCCGGCACTTCGAGGCGGCCGAGAAGGCGCTCGCCGGTGCTCCGCTGCCCCAGCGGGCCCCGGCCGTACGGGGACGGGCGGTCGCCCATCTGCTGGCGGGTGAACTCCGGTACGCCTGCTATCTGCTGGAGAGCGCGATCGACGAGCTCAACCACTCCGGCCTTCAGGACCCGGGCGCGCTCCTGCTCCTCTACACGGCGGCGATCGCGCCGTACATGGACATGGGCGCCCACGCCCGCGCCGCCCAGGCGGGCGAACTGGCGCTGGCCCTGGCTCCGCGGGTCTCCGATCCGGAGCTGGTCGCGGGGCTCCATCGCGGGGTCGCCCGGACACTCATCGCGGCAGGCCGTATCGCGGAGGCCGACGCCTCACTGGCCAAGGCGGCCGAGATCTACCAACAGCTCCAGATCCGGACGGAGATGGCGCACTGCCACTGGATGCGCGGCTACGTCCGCGCCCAGGACGGCGATCTGAACGGCGCCGAGAGCGAACTGCGCGCCGCCCGCGACATGCTGGCGTCCAAGCGCGCCGCGCTCTACACCGCGCAGGTCGAGGTCGAGCTGGCCGACGTGCTCCGCAGACAGGGCCGGGCGCGGGACGCCGAGGAGCTGCTGGAGCGCCTGATCGGGGAACTCCACCCGGACCGGGGATCGGTCCACGCGGCCGGAGCGCACCGGCTCCTCGGGCTGATCTGCGAGGAGAGCGACGCGCTCGAAGCGGCCGAGGAGCACTACGTCAACGCGCTGGCGCTGCTGGAACGGGCGGGGGCGGCAGGCGATCTCGCCGACATCTGCCGTCTGCTGGGCGACCTGTTGCGCAGAACGGGCCGTACGGAGGCGGCCCTCGACGCGTACCGCACGGGGCTCGGTCACCGGGCCTCACCGGGGAGCACCACCCTGGGCCCCGCGCCCGTACGCCCGCAGCAGCCGCAGCCCTACGGCGCTCCCTGAAGCAGGTCGGGCCCCGCTGCCCGGTGTGCCCACCGCCGGGCGGGCCCCCGGGACTGGCGCACGGGCCGCTCTCCGCGCTCATCCTGTCGCGGGGCGGGCCCCCGCTGGTGCACGGTCACTCTCCACGCTCGGCCTGTCGCCATTCCTGGTCCCCGCCCCTGCCGCGCTCCTATGCTCGGGAGCGTGACAAGCCAGCCTCGCGGCAGCACCCTTCGGGACGTTCTCGCGTTCGACGACAGCGGGACGCTGCGGCTCCTGCTCGCGCCCGCCGGCCAGGACGTCGCCGTCCGGGGTGTGGTGTTCGGCGACGAGGAGGGCGCGCAGTCGGCCGAGGCGTGTGCCGTGCTCGCGGTCGGCCCGCCGGTCTCCTCCGCCGAGGCCGTGGCGCCCGTGCGCGAGGCGGCCAGGCGCGGAGCGGCGGCCGTGGTGCTGCGCGAGACGGAGGGCGGGCCCCCGGCGCCCGAAGTCCTGGCGGCGGCCGAGGAGTCGGGGCTCGCCCTGCTGACCCGGGCCGCGTGGGCGGACTGGACCGACACCTCGGCGCTGCTGCGCTCCGCGCTGTCGTACGCGGGGACGGCACGTGCCGAGGAGCCACCCGGGGAATCCGAGGGCACGGCGGGCGGTCTGAGCGCGCTCGCCTCGGCCATCGCCGAGTACACGGGTGGTGCGATCACCATCGAGGACACCCGGTTCCGCGTACTGGCCCATTCCGCCACCCGGCCCGAGGCCGACGGGGTCCGCCGGTCCACGATTCTCGGCGGCCGCGTCCCCGAGTGGCGGGTGGCCGAGCTGCGCCGCAGCGGGATTCTGCACGCGCTGTGGACCTCCCGGGACGTGATCCACCGCCCCGCACACGGCGACAGCCCCGAACGTCTGATCATCGCCGTCCGCAGCGGGCCGGAGGTGCTCGGCTCGATCTGGGTGGCCGCCGACGGCCGCAGCCTCTCCCCGCAGGCGCCGGACGCCCTGCGCCGGGCGGCTGAGGTCGCGGCCCCGCATCTGGTCCGGCACCGGCTGCGCGAGAGCGCGGCCGTACGCCGTCGCGACCACGCCCTGCGCGGACTGCTGTACGGCCGGGGTGACCAGCGAACGCACGCCTGGTCGCTGGGCCTCTCCCCCGACGCCCCCTGTGCGGTGCTGGTCGTGGAGCGGGCCGACGGCGCCCGGCCGTCCGCCGATCGCACCCTGGACGTGCTGTCCCTGCAGGCGGCCTCCTACCGTTCCACGGTGCTGGTGCTCCGCGAACGGGAACGGTTACTGATCCTGCTGCCCGTGGGCAACGCCCAGGACCGCGATGTCGTACGGATGGCCAGGGAACTCGACGCGCTCGCGGTCTCGCTGCCCGGAGGCGTCCCCGTCCGGGTGGGCGCGGGCTCCGTCGTCGCTTCCGCCCTGGCGGCCGCTGTTTCGTGCGAGGAGGCGGTCCTCGTCGTACGGGTGCTGCGCGCGCGTGAGAGCCGAGGCCGGGCGGAGGACGAACCGCGCTGTGCGACGGCCGCCGAGGTCGGTCCCTCGCTCGACGTCCTGCGGGTCCTGGACGCCGTACGGCCCTTGTGGGAGGCGGGCAGCGGGCCCGTGCACGATCTCGTACGGACCGATCTGGCGGCCGGCGGCGAGCTCGTCCGCTCCCTCGCCGCCTATCTCGACGTCTCGGGCGATGTCGCCCGGGCGGCGCAACGCCTCGTCCTGCACCCCAACACCCTGCGCTACCGGCTGCGGCGCGCCAGGGAACGCTTCGGCGTGGACATCGACGACCCGGACACCCGGCTGCTCCTCACGCTCGCCGTCCGCCTGACGGCGGAGAACTGAGCGTTTCGGTAGGATTTGACAGGGGCGTTGCCCGTACGGCCAAGGTTCGGCGCGACTCTTGGCCCGTTGGACAAAGACCTGTGGGGCCGCCATCAACGACGCTCGCGGTATGACGCAGATGACTCCTCTCACTCCTGTCGGTCCGGTCGCTCCAGCCGGCTCCGGTTCCGCCCGATTCGCCGACGCGGTCCGCCAGGCCGTGTCGGGAGGCCTGCTGGGCGAACATCAGCCCGTCGCCGGCTTCATCGACACCGACGGCGTACGCGAGTCCGTCGCGGCGCTGCGGGACGCCTTCCCCGCCCTGCCCGGCACACTCCACACCTTCGCCGCGAAGGCCGCCTCCCTCATCCCCGTCCTGCGCCTGCTCGCCGACTGCGGCATGGGGTGCGAGGTCGCGAGCCCCGGTGAACTGCGGATCGCGCTCGACGCCGGATTCGCCCCCGCGGACATCGTGCTCGACTCCCCCGCCAAGACCCGTGAGGAGATCAGGCTCGCGCTCGCCCTCGGGGTGGCCGTGAACGCCGACAGCTTCGACGAGCTGCGCCGGATCGACGAACTGCGCACCCCGGACTCGGTGTCCGTCCTCGGGCTGCGGGTCAATCCGCAGGTGGGGAGCGGGTCCATCGGAGCGATGAGCACCGCGACGGCGACCTCGAAGTTCGGTGTGGCGCTCCGCGACGAGGGTGCCCGCGAAGCCGTCGTACGGGCCTTCACCGGGCGGCCATGGCTGACGCGCCTGCACGCCCATGTCGGTTCCCAGGGCTGCCCGTTGGAGCTGATCGCACGGGGCATCGCGGAGACGTACGCGCTCGCCGAGGAGATCAACGGTTCGCTGCGCACCCAGCAGATCACCAGCATCGACATCGGCGGCGGGCTGCCCGTCAACTTCACCGACGACACGGTCCGGCCCTCGTACGCCGACTACGTGGCCGCGCTCCGGGAAGCGGTGCCCGGCCTCTTCGACGGCCGCTACGAGCTGGTCACCGAATTCGGCAGGTCGCTGCTTGCCAAGAACGGCTTCATCGGGGCTCTCGTGGAGTACACGAAGGACGCGGGCGGACGCAGGATCGCCCTCACCCACGCGGGTGCGCAGACCGCCACCCGTACGGTCTTCATGCCCGGCGCCTGGCCGCTGCGCGTCGGGGCCTTCGACGCGCAGGGGCGTCCCGCCACCGGGCCGCTCGTGGTCCAGGACATCGCGGGACCGTGCTGCTTCGCCGGAGACGTCGTGGCGCACGGCCGGGAACTGCCCGAGCTGCGGGAGGGCGACTTCGTCGTGCTGTACGACACCGGGGCGTACTACTTCTCCACCCCGTGGGCGTACAACAGCCTGCCCAGGCCCGCCGTGTACGGCTTCAGCCGTGGGGCGGGCGGGGAGACGGTGCGCTTCGCTCCCGTGCGCGACGCGCAGTCGCTGGACTCGATCGCGGCGGAGAGCGGGCTGGCGCATGCCGATGCGCTGACCGGGCTCGGAGCCGGGGGGCCACATATTTAGTAGCCATGTACATAGTATCCATGTACATTATTCCTCATGAGCAGCAATGACGGCGCGAGCCGGCCGCCCGCGGGCCCGACCCCTGGTTTCCTCGTCTGGCGTCTTTCGATGAAGTGGCGCGTCGCCATGGACCGCGCGCTGGCACCCCTGGGGCTGACCCACGCGCAGTACTCGCTGCTGGGTTCCCTGCTGGAACTCCAGCGGGACGGGACCCGGCCCAGCCAGCGCCGGCTGGCGGACCATACCGGCCTGGAACCGCTCTACGTGTCGAAGCTGGCCCGGGCACTGGAGACCGCCGGCCTTCTGGAGCGCACTCCGGACCCGGCCGACACCCGGGCGGTGCAGCTGTCGCTCACCGAGCAGGGGCGCGCGCTCGTCTCGCGCGCGGTGGTGCTCGTCCAGCAGCTCATGGACCGGCTGCTGGAACCGCTGGGCGGCCTTGGCGGCCCAGACACCGCCGCCTTCGCCCGCGATCTGACCGCCCTGCTCGACGTACCTCCGCAGGCACCATCAACGAACGAGGAGTAGCCATGTCCAGCACATCCACCGTCAACGGCCAGATCATCGGCCAGGCCCACTAGGCCACCCGGGCCGTTCTCGAACGGCTGCTGGCCGGGTCAGGGACGACGTTCCACCAGTGCGTGGCGCTGAACGCGACCGCGGACGACGGCGGCACGACCGAACGTGCCGGGCTCGTCACCCGGATGACCGGCACACTCAAGATCGACCCGGCGACGGCCGAGGCCACCCTCGCGGAACTGACCACGGCCGGACTGCTCCACGAAGCGCCCGGCGACGGGACCCGTGTCGCGCTCACCGAGAGCGGCCGCGAACGTCAGGCGGGTATCCGGGCCGGAACCGCGGCCGTCACCGCCCGGCTGTACGCCGACCTGCCGGCGGAGGAGCTGGCAGTGGCGGGCCGCGTGCTCACCGCGGTGACGGCGCGGGCGAACGCCGTACTCGCCGAGGCCGTGTGACCGGCCCGCACTCCCCCTCAGCCGGCCGGCTGGGGTGAGGGCTCGGGGTCCGGCACCGGCTCGGGATTGGGCGAGGGCGGCTGCGGAATCGGGTCCGGCGCCGGACCGGGCGGGGTGGGACTGGGCGGCGTGGGGCCGGGGGCCGGCGGTCCGGGCGCCGGCGGAGCGGGCGGAGTGGGCGGCGGGCCCGGCAGCGGCCCCGGCGGGCCGGGGACGGGGTTGGGCGTCGGCGGGGGCGGCAGCGGGTCGGGGTAGGGATGGGTCATCTCGGTCCTCAGCCTCCGGATTCGTACGGGTGGAACTCATCTCCACCGTCTCCCGGAGCGGCTGCCCGCGCCTGCCGAGTCCACACACGTGAACCGGCGGTCTCAGAACATTTCCGGGTGCGACCCGAGCTGCCGCTCGGCCTCCCGCACCAGCTCGGCCGGTGCCTCGGGGGCGTCGTCGGGGTGGCGCGCCGCCCACTTCGCCGCATACGGACAGAGCGGCACGACCGGCACGCCCTCCCGCGCCGCCATGGCGTAGAACTCCCGCACGAGAGCGCCCGCGATTCCCTTGCCCTCGTGCTCCGGCTCGACCACCGTGTGGACGGCCACGAGAGCGCCGGGAGCCGGGTCCGTCACGAAGTACGCGATGACCCCGGCCGCCTCGCCGCCCTCGTAGGCCACGAGACGGCCGCGGCCCCGGTCGTCACGGATGTCGGGTGCGGCGTTCTCTGCCATGGCGGACTGCTCCCTCGTACGTTCGGGTCAGGGGTGCGCGGGGACGGCGTGCGGGGCGCGCTCGGTCCGGGTGCCCGGCACCGGCGCCGAGGTGTCCGCGCCGAGCGCGACGACGCGGTTGTCCGCGTCGACGTGGACGACGCGCGGGGTCAGCGAGCGGGCCTCGGCGTCGTCGACCTGGGCGTAGCTGATCAGGATGACCAGGTCGCCGGGGTGGACGAGGTGGGCGGCCGCACCGTTGATCCCGATGACGCCGGAGCCGCGCTCGCCCTCGATGACGTACGTCTCCAGGCGGGCACCGTTGTCGATGTCCACGATGTGCACGAGCTCGCCGGGCAGCAAGTCGGCGGCCTCCATCAACGCGGCATCGACCGTCACGGAGCCGACATAGTGCAGGTCGGCCTGGGTGACGGTGGCACGGTGAATCTTGGACTTGAACATGGTTCGCATCATCGAGGTACTCCTGGCAGTTGGCTACCTGCCTGCGTTTTTGCAGGTCAAGTGCTGTTTCCCGACTTTCCTGACGCATCGCCGGGCAGGGGATCACAAGGTCTCGCCGACCCAGTCACTCCCCCACCGTCGCGACGGCCCAAGCCTACGCAACGTCCCCCGCGGGCTCTCCGTGACTACCGTCACTGCGGCATCTCGCGGACTCCTCGCATGTCGGCCCCTGGGGGTTCTTCTCCGGGGGCGCCGGCGGCTGGTGCGGGGTCAGGAGGCGGCGTTCATCAGATCGAGGGCGCTCTGCTGGCGGGCGGCGTCGGTCTTGTCCAGGGGGCCGTACCAGTGCACGCCGTACTGGTCGAGCGCGTTGCGGTCGGAGGCGTAGGCCTGGGCGGCCTGCTTGGTGAGGTACGCCGAGTAGGGGCGGTCGGGCAGGATCGCGTTGAGCTTGGCCAGGCCGCGTACGTCGGCGCCCTTGAAAGAAGGCCCGTCGGCGCCGCAGTCACCGCTCTCGCAGGGGTCCTTGAGGATGCCAGCCGAGGTGTTGAGCCTGCTGGAGGTGGTGTTGGCGTCGGCTGTCCGACGGGCGGCGGCGAGCACGGAGGAGTCGCCGGTGGCCTTGTACAGCTCGGTCAGACCTCCGACGAGCTGGCCCTGGTTGTACGACCACACGGTGGCGTTGTCGTTCTTGCATGTGCTCAGGCTGATGCCGTCGCCCACCGTGCTGTCGGAATTGACCATGCCGGTGCCCTGGAACCAGGTCCAGTCCGCCTTCGCCCGCGCAAGGTACGTCGTGTCGCCCGGGATGCGGTTGTGCAGGGCGGCGTTGAGCTCGATGTAGAGGGAGTTGGGGATGGCGTTCTTCACCGTTTTCGCAGTGCTCCACCACACCCCGCCGCCGCAGGTGCCGTCCCAGTAGGAGGCCATGTGGTCCGCGTCGGCCCGGGCCGTGGCCAGGTAACGGCTGTCACCGGTCAGGTCGTAGGCCGCGATCCAGGTCAGACCCCACCACCCGGTGTCGTCGATGTAGTCGTTGCGGAACTGTCCGGCCTGTGCGTTGATCTGCAGGTCGTAGGTGCGGCCGATGGCGTAGGTGTAGCTCTTCATGCCGGTCACGCGGGCGTTGTCGATGACGGCGTGCAGCGCGTTGGCGGAGTTCCACCAGCCGGTGGTGCTGAACAGGCCGGTGCCGTAGTCGTAGAACTGCATCTGCGCGGTGGCCGCCGCGGTGCGCCGGTCGGCGGCGTTCCACGTGGAGCGGGCCCAGGGCGTGCAGACGATGTCGGAGCGGTCGGCGGCCTTGCCGCAGGCGCGCAGGGCACCGACGCCGTGGTTCGCCCAGTCGTCGACGTTGTACATCATGGTCCGCCAGCCGGTCCGGCCCGCCGGGATGGTGGTGGCGCCGATTCTGCTGCCCGAGGACCAGCTGCGACCGCCGTCGAACGAGCGGTCCAGCCACACCTCGTCGCCGGAGCTGCCGTTGCCTATGGACGCCCAGCCCATGGCGTCGGCGTCGTCGAAGTGCAGCACGAAGGTGCGCGAGAAGAGCGTGGCGGTGACGGGCGTGCGGTCCTGGCCGCTGAGGGCCGGGTCCCGCGCGTCGCAGTACGTGTTGCACACCGCCGCTTCGGCGGCTGCCGAGGCGGTCGGCGCCAGGAAGACTGACATCGTTGTCAGAACGGTGAGCAGGAGTGCGGCTGATAGTGATCGCTTGGCGCGCATGGAAGGACTCCCGAGGCTTGCCGAACACTGCGGTGGGGCACAGGGGCTGTTCCTTGGAAAGGGCGTGCGCAGACGCTAACCGAAAGTAATGTACACGTCAATTGTCTGGACTAATGGAGCAGCTCCCCGACGTCGTTCGAACCCGCCGGGCCGGGGCACCCCACGCGATACCCGACACTCGGCCGACGGCAAGGTCACACTCACACCCACCGCTTGAGGGAGCCCGCGGAGGAGCGTCCGGGCCAGGTCGCGCCCGCCCATGAGGGCTTCGAGCGCCTCACGGATGCAGGGGCCTAGACATCGGATGCCTTGCCCGCAAAGATGGCGTTGACCCACCAAAAGAGCCAGTGCTGCCGTGATCAACCGCATCAAAGAGCCGATCAATCAGCTCGGGAGGCCTCGCCTTGACCACCGAAGACGGACCGCAGCGACGGAACATCCTCAAGCTCGGCGGCGCCCTCGCGCTCACGCCTGTGATCAGTCAGCTGGTCGGCGGGACACCCGCGGCACAGGCCCTCGGTGCCGCCCCGGAAGCCGGTCTCGTGCCGGCCGCGGTGCGGTGGCCGTCCCTGTCGCGCAAGGCCCTTCGGTATCTCGCCCCTGCCGCCGACTGGCAGTCACAGGCCCTGCCGATCGGCAACGGACGACTCGGGGCGATGCTCTTCGCCGGCCCCGACGAGGAACGCGTCCAGTTCAACGAGCAGAGCCTGTGGGGCGGTCGCAACAACTACGACAACGCCCTCGCCGGTGTGCCCGACGACGCCTTCGACACCGGCATGACCGGTTTCGGCTCGTACCGCACCTTCGGTGACGTCGTCGTCTCCTTCGCGCCCGGACCGAAGGTGACGGCGCCGGGCGGGCCGTACCAGACCTCATCGACGGAGGGCTTCGGCCAGGCGTGCGACGGAGACCCGGGCACCAAATGGTGCGTCGTGGACCCCGGCCCCACCGTGCACTGGCAGGTCGAGCTGCCGGAGCCCGTCGTGGTCGCGAGCTACCGTCTGACGAGCGCCGACGACGTGCCCGAGCGGGACCCACGGGAGTGGACGTTCACCGGGTCCGCCGACGGATTCGAGTGGGTGACGCTGGACCGGAGGACACTGGCAGCCCCCTTCGAAAGCCGGCGCCAGACGAAGGAGTTCGTGTGCGCCGGCACCGCGGCCTACCGCTTCTACCGGTTCGACTTCGTCCCGGCACACGGAGTGAGCCACTTCCAAGTGGCGGAGATCGGCCTGGCAGGCGTCGACCTCGGCGCGCCCAGCCCCCTGTACCTGTCGTCGCCGAGCGGGCATTCCGGTGGTTCCGAGTCCCGGTCCACCGACCTCTCGCGGTCGGTGGACCGGGATCCGGCCACGGTGTGGCGCGTAGACGCCCCGGCGTCGGCGGTCGTCTGGCAGGCCGATCTGCCACGCCCGGTCGCCGTCACCTCCTACGCGCTGACGGCGGCGCCGGACGCACCGCAGGAGGACCCCCTGGGCTGGACGCTCGAGGCATCCCAGGACGGGAGCACCTGGGTGGTCCTCGACGAGCGGAGCCCGGGAGCACCCTTCGCGGGAAGGGGCGAGAACCGTACGTTCGCGTTCGCCAACACCACGGCATACCGCTCCTACCGGCTCGCCTTCACCTGCGGCGCGTCCTCCGACGGCTTCCAGATCGCGGAGATCGCCCTCGCGGGCGCCGGTGGATTCGACTCCCGTACGCAGCGCTCGGTCATCGACTATCAGCGCGCGCTCGACCCGGTCGAAGGCATGCACGTCACGCGCTTCGGTACCCCGGGAGGACGCGTCCTGCGCGAGGCCTTCGCGAGCCGGTCCGCGGACGTCATGGTCTTCCGCTACACCACCGACAGCGTCCAGGGGCTGACGGGAACGGTTTCCCTGACGTCCGGGCAGGACGGAGCACCGTCGACCGCCGACGCCGTCTCCCGAGAGGTCGGCTTCCACGGCGCCCTGGGCAACGGCCTCAGGTACGCGTGCACCGTCAAGGTCGTGCACGCCGACGGAAGCGTCCGCACCGAGGGGTCGCGCCTACGGTTCGACGGCTGCACGACACTGACCCTGCTCCTCGACGCCCGCACCGACTACGCACTCGACGCAGCCGCCGGCTGGCGCGGCGAGGACCCCGTGCCGGCCGTGGCGCAGTCCCTCGCCGCGGTGGCCGGGCGGCCTTACGGCGATCTGCGGACCGAGCACACCGCCGAGATGAGCGCGCTCATGTCACGTGTGTCCGTGGGCTGGGGCACGACCGGCGATGCCGTCCTCGCCCTGCCGACCGATGCCAGGCTGGAGCGCTACGCGGCAGGCGGGGACGACCCGACGCTTGAACAGACGATGTTCGACTACGGTCGCTACCTGCTGATCAGTTCCTCACGGGCGAACGGCCTGCCCGCGAATCTCCAGGGATTGTGGAACAACAGCAACCAGCCTCCCTGGGCCTGCGACTACCACACCAACATCAACGTACAGATGAACTACTGGGCTGCGGAGACGACGAATCTGCCGGAGTGTCACGAGGCGCTCGTCGGGTTCATCGAGCAGGTGGCGGTGCCCAGCCGCGCAGCGACGCGCAATGCCTTCGGCCAGGACACGCGGGGGTGGACCGCGCGCACCAGCCAAAGCGTCTTCGGCGGCAACGCGTGGGAATGGAACACCGTAGCCAGCGCCTGGTACGCGCAACACCTCTACGAGCACTGGGCGTTCACGCAGGACAAGCGCTATCTCCGCGCCGTCGCGTACCCGATGATCAAGGAGATCTGCGAGTTCTGGGAAGACCAGCTCAAGGAGCGGCCGGACGGTCTGCTCGTCGCGCCGAACGGGTGGTCGCCGGAGCACGGCCCTCGCGAGGACGGAGTCATGTACGACCAGCAGATCATCTGGGACCTCTTCCAGAACTACCTCGACTGCGAGGCGGTTCTCAACACCGACCCCGCCTACCGGGCCAAGGTCGCCGAGATGCAGGCCCGCCTGGCGCCGAACAGGATCGGCCGGTGGGGGCAACTGCAGGAGTGGCAGGCGGACATCGACGACCCCAAGGACATCCACCGCCACACCTCGCACCTTTTCGCGGTCTACCCCGGTCGCCAGATCACGCCACGCACCCCCGCGTTCGCTGCCGCCGCGCTCGTCTCGCTCAAGGCGCGGTGCGGAGAGAAGGAGGGTGTCCCGTTCACGGCGGGCACCGTGTCGGGCGACAGCCGTCGCTCGTGGACCTGGCCCTGGCGAGCCGCGCTCTTCGCCCGGCTGGGTGACGGGCAGCGCGCCCACACCATGCTGCGCGGACTGCTTGCCTACAACACCCTGCCCAATCTCTTCTGCAACCACCCGCCCTTCCAGATGGACGGCAACTTCGGCATCTCGGGTGCCGTGTCGGAGATGCTCCTCCAGAGCCACGACGGTGTCATCCACCTCCTGCCCGCCTGCCCGGACGCCTGGAAGGCCGAGGGCTCCTTCACGGGGCTCCGCGCCCGCGGCGGCTACGAGGTCAGCTGCCGGTGGCGCGACGGGAAGGTGACGTCCTACCGGATCGTGGCCGACCGGGCACGCGGTCAGGGGAGCGTCGCCGTGCGGGTGAACGGCACCGACACCAAGGTGCGGCCGCTCAAGCCGTGACGATATGGTCCGCGGCCTGCGGACCGCGGACCGGGCGTGGTCGGTCGAGGTGTCGTGTCCCCTGACCGACTCGCCGCGCGTCTGGCAGCAGTGGGGATGCTGTCCGCCGCCCTGCCATGCACATGGCAGCAGTCGCGGTGCTGTCCGCTGCCCTGCCACGCGCGCGGAGGGCACACCCAGTTTCCTCGCTCATATCGCGCCGTCATGCCCCGGACCCATGTGAAGTCCGGGGCCCCACAGAGCAGTTGAGTCGCGCTCGGCGCTCGACGAATCTCTGCGCGAGGCATGGACACGCCAGAAAGAGCGTGCTGTCATTCCGCATGACACCTCTTTCCAACGTTGGAATCCGAGTCCCCCCGTCTCGGCCCCCACCTCCGCACCGCGGCTCCGCCACCGCGCGCCCTCTTGCGCGGGCCCGAATCCCAGCCCCCCACGGAGACCTCCATGCCCCTGAGCCGCCGCCAGTTCGTCCAGCTGGCCGCCTTGACGACAGCCGCCGCCGGTGGCCTCGGCCTGGCACCGGCCTCTCCCGCCCACGCCGCCGCCCCCGGGCTGAGCCCCGCGCCCGGGGGCCGGTACCACCCCAACGCGGCGCCTCTTGGGCCCACCGCTCTGCTCAGACTCCCGACCACCGCCGTCACCCCCCGTGGCTGGCTGGCAGGCCAGCTGCGTCTGCAACTCGACGGCCTGTGCGGGCGTTTCGAGGAGATCTCGCACTTCCTCGATTTCGACGACTCCGGCTGGGTGCACCCTGAACGGGCCGGCTGGGAGGAGGTGCCCTACTGGCTGCGCGGCTATGTCGACCTGGCGATCGTCACCCGGGACCCCGAGGCCTTGGCCACCTCCCGCCGCTGGATCGACGGCATCCTCGCGACCCAGCGGGCGGACGGTTTCTTCGGACCCGAGTCACTGCGCACCGCGCTGGGCGGCGGTCCCGACTTCTGGCCCTTCCTGCCGCTGCTCCAGGCACTGCGTTCCTGGCAGGAGCACACCCAGGGCACCGTGATCGTGCCCTTCCTGACCCGCTTCCTGCGCTTCATGAACGCCCAGGGCCCCTCGGCGTTCAACCAGAGCTGGGTCTCCCTGCGCTGGGGAGACGGTCTCGACACCGCGGTCTGGCTCTACAACCGGACCGGCGACGCCTTCCTCCTCGCGCTCATGGACAAGATCCACACCCATGGCGCCGACTGGACCGGCGCCCTGCCCGACCCGCACAACGTCAACATCGCCCAGGGCTTCCGAGAACCCGCCCAGTTCGCCCTGCGCTCCGGAGCGTCCGCCGACACCCGGGCCACGTACACGACGTACGAGAACGTCATGCGCCGCTACGGGCAGTTCCCCGGTGGCGGATTCGCCGGGGACGAGAACATCCGTGAAGGCCGTACCGATCCCCGGCAGGGCTTCGAGACGTGCGGCGTCGTCGAGTTCATGGCCAGCCACGAACTGCTGACCCGGCTGACCGGCGACCCGGTGTGGGCGGACCGCTGCGAGGAGCTGGCCTTCAACTCACTGCCCCCCTCGCTCGACCCGCAGGGCAAGGCAGTCCACTACGTGACCAGTGCGAACAGCGTCGACCTGGACAACGTGCCGAAGTCCCTCGGTCAGTTCCAGAACGGCTTCGCGATGCAGTCCTACCGGCCCGGGATCGACCAGTACCGGTGCTGCCCCCACAACTACGGCATGGGCTGGCCCTGGTTCGCCCAGGAGCTGTGGGCGGCCACCCCCGACAACGGGCTGTGCGCCACGATGTACGCCCCCAGCTCGGTCACCGCCGAGGTCGCCGACGGTGTCGCGGTCACGGTCCGGGAGGACACGGACTACCCCTTCGGCGACACGGTCACCTTCACCGTGACCACTCCCGGGCCCGTGGCTTTCCCGCTCGCCCTGCGTATCCCGGGCTGGTGCGACAAGCCGGTGCTGACCGTGGCCGGGCAGTCCGCCAGCGCTCCGGCAGGTCCGGCGTTCACCGTCGTACGGCGCACCTGGTCATCCGGCGACACCGTCACGCTCCGGCTGCCGCAGCGCATCGCCGTCCGCACCTGGACGGCCAACGGCGGCTCGGTCACCGTCGACCGGGGCCCGCTGAGTTACTCGCTGCGCATCGGTGAGGAGTACGCGCGCACCGGCGGCAGCGACAGCTTTCCCGAGTACGACGTCCACGCGACCACTCCGTGGAACTACGGCCTTGCCCTGGACCCCGGTGATCTCACGGCGGGTCTCGCCTTCTCCGCGACCGCGGGGGCCCTGGCGGCCAACCCGTTCACCCACGCCACCACCCCGTACCGCATCACCGCGCCCGCCCGCCGGATCGCCGAGTGGCAGGCCGACAGCCAGCATGTCGTCAGCCCGCTGCAGCAGAGCCCGGCACGCTCCGAAGCCGTGGTGGAGAACGTCACCCTGGTGCCGCTCGGCGCCGCACGGCTCCGGATCTCCGCCTTTCCGCTCGCCTCGCCCACCGGGCTCCCCTGGTCCGTACCGGGTGCGGCCTTCCGGATCGCCAACCGGTCCAGTGGGAAGGTGCTCGGCGTCTACGGCATGTCCCAGGCGGACAGTGCGCAGGTGGTCCAGTTCGGTGACACGGGGACCGCCGACCACCTGTGGCGGCTGGTGGACGACGGTGCCGGCTGGTACCGGGTGCGCAACGTCCATTCCGGCAAGGTGCTGGGCGTCGACCGGATGTCGAAGGACGACGACGCCCGGGTGGTGCAGTTCGGTGACACCGGCACCGCAGACCATCTGTGGGAGGTGGTCGACACGGACGACGGATTCTTCCGGCTGCGCAACCGCAACAGCGGCAAGGTGCTGGCGGTGCTCGGCGGTTCCGGCGCGGACAGCGCACCCGTCGTCCAGTACACGGACAACGGCTCCGCCGGACACCTGTGGCGATGGCTGCCTGACGGCGAACTCCGCCTGGAGAACCGGCACTCGGGCAAGGTCCTCGCGGTGGCCGGTATGTCGGGGGCGGACAGCGCGCAGATCGTGCAGTTCGCCGACACCGGCACCGCCGACCATCTGTGGACGTTCGTGCCCGACGCCGACGGCTGGTACCGCGTCCGCAACCGCAACAGCGGCAAGGTGCTGGGCGTCGACGGGATGTCCCAGGCCGACAGCGCCCACGTCGTGCAGTACGCCGACAACGGCACCCCCGACCACCAGTGGCGGTTGCTGCACGACGGGGGCGGCTACTTCCGTATCCGCAACCGGCACAGCGGCAAGGTGCTGGGCGTGGACGGGATGTCCCAGGCCGACAGCGCCCACATCGTGCAGTACGCCGACAACGGCACCGCCGACCATCTGTGGCGCCTGCGCTGACGCGCGGGCGCGGCCCCGCACTCCTTCGTACCTGCTCCGCACCCGCACTGCCCCATCCGACCGAGACCGAGGAGCCCTGATGCACCTTCTGCCATCGTCGCACCACAGAATGCGGTGGTCCCGCGCGACGGCGTGGCTGAGCGCGCTCGTCCTGATGTGCTTCGGCCTGCTGGCCACCGACGGCACCGCGCAGGCGGCGCCCCTCGCTGCCTGGACCCCCAAGCCCTCCCCCATGACCACACCGTGGACCAGCCAGGTGTCGGTCGACAACCCGCTGCCCGAGTACCCGCGCCCGCAGCTGACCCGTCCCGACTGGACGAACCTCAACGGCATCTGGGACTTCGCCGTGACCGGGGCGGACGCCGGTCCGCCGGCGGTGTTCCCCGAGCAGATCCGTGTCCCGTTCGCCGCCGAGTCGGCGCTCTCGGGCATCCAGCGGAAGATCACCCAGAACGACAAGCTCTGGTACAAGCGCACCTTCACCGTCCCGTCGGCCTGGAACGGCCGTCGCGTCCAGCTCAACTTCGGCGCCAGTGACTGGCGTACGACGGTGTGGGTCAACGGTCAGCAGGCCGGGGCCGTCCACAGCGGCGGGTTCGACTCCTTCCGCCACGACATCACGCCGTTCCTGAACGGCGGCACGAACACCGTAGTGGTCTCCGTCTACGACCCCACCGAGACGGGCAGCCAGGCTGTCGGCAAGCAGCGGATCCGCGATGTCGCGCCGCATCCCGGCGGCGGCATCTTCTACACCGCCGCGTCGGGCATCTGGCAGACGGTGTGGCTGGAGCCCACCTCCTCGGCCCATATCGAGCGGCTCGACATGGTGCCCAGCCTCTCCGACAGCACCCTGAAGGTCACCGTCCGCGGCGCCGGTGTCAGCGGCCACACCGCGCGTGTGACGGTGACCTCCGGCGGCAGCCCCGTGGCCACCGCGACCGGCCCGGTCGGCAGCCAGATCCCGGTGCCGGTCCCCGACCCCCACCTGTGGTCCCCCGAGGACCCGTTCCTGTACGACGTGAAGGCCGACCTGCTCTCCGGGAGCGCCACCGTCGACACCGTCGGCAGCTACGCGGGTATGCGCTCCATCTCCGTCGGCAAGGTCAACGGGGTACAACGCACCCTGCTCAACGGCAGGTTCGTCTTCCAGACCGGCACCCTCGACCAGGGGTACTGGCCGGACGGCATCTACACCGCGCCGACGGACGCCGCGCTGAAGTACGACCTCCAGGCGCACAAGGACCTCGGCTTCAACATGGTCCGCAAGCACATCAAGGTGGAGCCGCAGCGCTGGTTCTACTGGGCGGACAAGCTGGGCCTGCTGGTCTGGCAGGACATGCCGTCCATGGACAACACCCCCTCCGACAGCGCGTCGCGTACCCAGTGGGAGGCGGAGTACGACCGCATCATCGACCAGCACCGCAGTTCGCCGTCCGTGGTGATGTGGGTCAACCAGAACGAGGGCTGGGGCCAGTACGACCAGGCGCGCATCGCCGACGAGGTCAAGGCGTACGACCCCTCGCGGCTGGTGAACAACATGAGTGGCGTCAACTGCTGCGGTTCCGTCGACGGCGGCAACGGCGACGTGATCGACAACCACATCTACGTGGGTCCGGGCACCACCACACCGACCGCCACCCGGGCTGCCGTCCTCGGCGAGTTCGGCGGCCTGGGCCTTCGGGTGCCGGGTCATGAGTGGTACCCGGGTGGCGGATTCAGTTACGAGGACCAGCCCAGCGCCACGGCGCTCAACAACCGGTTCGTCGGGCTTCTCGACGCGCTGCGGGAGAACCAGATGCCCTTCGGCCTCTCGGCGTCCGTCTACACCGAGATCACCGACGTGGAGAACGAGGTCAACGGGCTTCTGACCTACGACCGGCAGGTCGTCAAGGTCGACGCCGCCCGGGTCAGGGCCGCGAACCTCGCCCTCGTCAACGCCTCGCGCAACCCTCCGCCCCCGGTCACTCTCCCCGTCGGCCAGCACACGTCCCTGCGGGTCACCACGCCGGGCCACACCACCAAGTACCTGCGCCACCAGGACGGCCTGGCCTTCACCGCAGTCGTCGACGCGAACAGCTCCGGTCTGCTCAAGAGCGACGCCACCTGGAAGATCGTCCCCGGTCTGGCCGGCACCGGCTGCTATTCGTTCGAATCACGCAACTACCCCGGCCAGTACCTGCGGCACCGGGACTTCCGGGTCCACAAGGAGGCCGGTGACGGGTCGGCCCTCTTCAAGGCCGACGCCACGTTCTGTGCCGTGCAGGGCAGCGGCGGTGTACGGCTCTCCGCCTGGAACTTCCCCGGCCAGTACCTCCGCCACATCAACTCGGAGGTGTGGCTGGCCACACCGGGCGGCACGCATGCCTGGGACAACCCGGCCGACTTCACGCCCGACACCACGTGGGCGATCGAAGCTCCGTGGGCGGGCTGACCCCGGCCGGCCCCACGCTCTCAGGAATCCTGCGGCTCGTAGTCGAACCAGTCGAAGTGAACCGTGCCGGTCGAGGCGTACATCCCGATGACCCGGCCGGTGAAGCCGCCCGCGACCTCGGTGGACAGGTACCGGCCCTCCAGCCGGGCGAGCTCGGCAAAGGTGCCGTCCTGTTCCTCGACACCGAGGAGAAGGGTGTCGGGACCGCTGCGTGAGTCGGTGACGGCCCGGGTGGCGATCGCCTCCACCCGGAGGATCCGGGGTCCGGCGGGGAGCGGCCGGGACGCCACGACGGTGCGCAGCGGGCCGACGCGGGCGATCACGCGCGCCTCGCCGGACACCACCTCGATGTCGTAGTGGTGCCGCTCGTCGAGACGTACGGCGAGACCGCCGGCGCCGTCCGCCGGGTCCAGCAGGGCGCGTACCCGGCAGGACAGGTGCTGCTGACGCCGGCCGACGAACGTCACGTCGGGGGCGTCGAGCGAGGTGCCGCGGGCACGCAGGGTCAGCCAGCCGGAGCGTTCCTCCGTGGTGCAGTCATCGGCTGAGCGGTGTCGGGGGGAGATCCAGTACGGGGCGAGCTCGCCGAGGTCGAAGTCGTCCCGGGCCGGTACGGCGGCAGCCGGCCGGAGAGGCCACGGGGGTGCGGGTATGCCGGGTGACACGTCGCCGACGACCGGCCAGTCGTCGGCCCAGTGCACCGGCGCCAGGAACGTTTCCCTGCCCAGCACGTGCCAGCCGGGGCTGCCGCCGAGCGGTCGCACCCCGAGCAGCACCATCCACCACGACCCGTCGGGGCCCTGGACCAGGTCCGCGTGACCGGTGTTCTGGATGGGGTGGTCGGTCCCGCGGTGCGTGAGGACCGGGTTGGCCGGGCAGGGCTCGAACGGGCCGTTGGGCGTACGGCCCCGGGCGATCGAGACGCCGTGGCAGCGCTCGGTGCCGCCCTCGGCGATGAGCAGGTACCAGTAGTCGCCGATCCGGTACAGGTGCGGCGCTTCCGGCGCCTTGGCGCCGGGAGCACCGGACCAGAGCCGGATCGGCGGGCCGAAGGACTCCCCCGTGTACGGATCGATCCGGATCTGCGCGACTCCCGCGGTGGTGCACCAGCAGGTGCCGTCCTCGTCCCAGGCGAGATCCGGATCGATGCCCTGGACGCCGGGCAGCCGGACCGGGTCGGACCAGGGTCCGGCCGGGTCCGTGGCATGGAACAGCAGGTTGCCGCCGTCGCTCACGTTCGTCGTGATCAGCCAGAACCGGCCCTCGTGATGGCGCAGGGTGGGGGCGTAGATCCCGCCGGAGGACGGCGTCTCCCGTGGGAGGCTCAACTGCGAAGGCCGTTCCAGGGCGTTGCCGATCTGGGTCCAGTGCACCAGGTCACGGCTGTGGAAGAGGGGAACGCCTGGGAAGTACTCGAAGCTGGAGCAGGCGAGGTAGTAGTCCTCGCCGACGCGGCAGACACTGGGATCGGGGTGGAACCCGGGGACCACGGGGTTGGTGGCGGTGCCACCCGTCTGCGGCACGCTCGACAATTCGAGTCCTTCCGTCGCTCCGGCTTCTCCGAGCGTCACAGACGGCCGTGTCCTCTGTCCTGGGAATCCCCCATCTCAGCAGGACACGAACAGGGCTCTTGGCCGGAGTGACGGAGCGGACCCGTCCGCGCCGGGCGCGTACCTCCCACTCAGTGGTCTACTCCGTGCCGTAGGCGGCCCACTGTCCGAGGGTGAACCCGCTGCCGTCCTTGCGGACTTCGACGGCGCCGGTCCCGCCGAAGTGTGCGGGTATGACCAACTCCCTCTCCGTAGCCGCTCGTTCCAGGATGCGGTGGCGGCTGGCCGCTGCCTGTTCCGCGTCCAGGCAGAAGCAACTGTTGCAGGAGGGGGTGAGGATCTGCACCGGACTGTGCAGGACGTCCCCGACGAAGACCGCCCGGTCGCTCCCGGAGGCGAGCCGCAGCACGGAGGAGCCGGGGGTGTGGCCGGGGGCGGACTCCAGGGTGAGGTGTTCGTCGATGCGGTGGGTGCCGTCCCACAGGAGGGTCTGCCCGGCCCGGTGGACGGGCGCGATGCTGTCCTCGTAGACCAGCCTGTCGTCCTCGGTCCGGCCGTTCCCGTATGCGTTGTCCGGGCCGAAGTAGAGGTCGCCCGCGGCCGGAACGAGGTACTGGGCGTTGGGGAACGCAGGCTCCCACCCGCCCTCCGCGCCCACGGTGTTCCAACCGACGTGATCGGCGTGGACGTGCGTGTTGACGACGACGTCGACGTCCTGCGGCCGGACTCCGGCCCGCGCCAGCGCAGCCAGGAGATCGCCCTCCCGGTGGTGGAAGTGCGGCGAGCCGGGCCGCTCGCGTCCGCTCCCCACCCCCGTATCGACCAGGACGGTCCGTCCGCTGCTGCGCAGCACCCACGACTGCAGCGCCATCACCGCCCTGTCGCCGTCCGGTTCCCAGTGATCCGGCGCCAGCCACTCCTCGTTGCCCTTCCACACCTCTGCGGTGGACCCCGGTACCAGGCCGCGTGCGGGCGCGAACGCCCCTTGCCACTCGACGACTCGGATGACCTCTACGTCACCGAACACGATGCTCTGCCCGCTCTCGCTCTTCATGTCCTCGACTCTAGGCACGACAGATGAGCCGCCCAATGCCTGTGCGGCTCATCCGGATACGTGTCCGTCTCATCGCTGAGGCCCTGCGTATTCTGGCCCGATGGATGTGGTGAGCGACGCGGTCGCGGCGGTACGCATCGGGCGTCCCTCCTCCAACCGGGTGCGGGTGAGCGGGAACTGGTGCGCACGGCTCCCTCCGTACGACGGTGCGGGCTTCCATGTGGTGCTGGAGGGCAGCTGCTGGTTGCGGCCCGACGGCGGCGGCCCTCCCGTCGTGCTCGGCGCGGGTGATGTGGTGCTGCTGCCGCACGGCACGGGGCATGTGATCGCCGACGCCCCCGTCGACGCGGCGGCCGTGGAGCGGGCGGTGCCCTTCGAGCGGTGGCTCGACGAGAGGGCGCCGCGCCGGCCGCCCTCCGCCTCGGGCGAGGTGCAGATGCTGTGCGGCAAGTACCGGCTCGACCGCTCTCACGTGCACCCGCTCATGGCCGAACTGCCGGAGGTCGTCCATCTGCCGAACCGCGTGGGCGCCCATCCCGAACTGCGCGCCGCCGTCGGCCTCCTGGGCCATGAGCTCAGCACACAGGGGCCAGGTGCGTGCATCGCGGTGCCCAGTTTGCTCGACCTCCTCCTCGTCTACATGATCCGTTCCTGGGCGGCCCAGGGCACGAGCGGTGTCTGGCCGGCCGTACTGGGCGACCCGGTGGCGGCTGCCGCGCTGCGGGCGCTGCACTCGGACCTGGCCGCCCCCTGGACCAACGACCGCCTGGCCGCCGAGGCAGGCGTGTCCCGCGCCACCCTGGCACGGCGCTTCACCCCTCTGGTCGGGCGGCCGCCGATGGCGTACCTCACCTGGTGGCGTCTGACGTTCGCCGCCACCCTGCTCCGCGACACCCGGGACCCTCTGGCCGCCGTCGCCCGCCGCGTCGGCTACGGCACGCCGTACGCCTTCTCCCATGCCTTCAGCCGGGAGTTCGGGACCACTCCGGGCCAGTACCGGGCGGGGGCGGCGGGGCGAGCGGTCTCCACCGGTGCGCAGTGAGGCGTCCCTGACCGGCGTGGTGCCGGTCAGGGACGCCTCGGGCCGAGGGGGTGTGTCAGCGTGCGGAGTTGGGTGAGCCGCTGACGGTGAACTGGGAGCCCGGTTCGACGAGGACGTTGCCCTCCGCCGAGCCGGTGATGGTCACGTTCGTCAGGGTGGCGCTGCCGCGTGCCCCGCCCTGGGCGAGGATGCCGGAGCCGTTGACGGATGAGTCGATACGGACGTTCTCGACCCGGACTCCGGGCATCGCGCCGCCGCCTCCCTTGAACTGGATGCCGTCGTAGGTCGAGTCGTGGATGTCGGTGTCGCGGATCGTGACGCCGGGGATGTCCTGGGCCGCGGCGAAGAGCGTGACGGCGCCGAATTCCTGGTCCTCTCCCCAGAAGGCGCCGCCGGTCCGGTGGAGCGCGTTGTTGGCGATCAGGGTCTGCCCGGAGAAGGGCAGCGGATCGTGGTCGGTCGCCAGCATGATGCCCGGGTAGTTCATCGTGTCGGAGATGATGTTGTTCTCGATCGTGTTGCCGTAACCTCCGTACACCGCTATGCCGTTGGCCCGCCAGGGCAGTTGGATGGTGTTGTTCAGGAAGTGGTTGTCGTGGCCGATGTCCACGGACGGATCCTTGACGTACCGGCTGGCCCAGACGGCCAGCGCGTCGTCGCCCGTGTTGCGGAAGGACGAGTCGAAGACGGTCGAGTTCCGGGTGCCGTTGGCGAAGTTGATGCCGTCGGCGTAGGTGTTGCGGATGCGCATGCCGCTGAACCGGAGTCCGTCGCCGGGGCCCCACAACTCGGGGATGTTGGAGTAGTCACGCCCGGCCCAGACGCCGACGTTGGCGTGCTCGATCCAGACGTTGCTGATCCGGGTGTCCTTGCCGAACCTGCCGTTGAGGCCGACACCGCCCTCGGCGTTGCCGTCTCCGCCGCGGATGGTGCCCGAGCCGAAGATGGCGATGTCGGAGATCTGCGTGTTGTGGTCGATGTCGAAGCCGAAGTTGCCCTCGTGCGGATGGTTGATGCCTCCGGCCTGGTGCGGCGGGGTGAGCGTGTAGAGCTGGGAGTGCCACATGCCCGCGCCCCGGATCGTCACGTCACGGATGCCCACCTGGTTGAACTCGCCCCGGTTGAGCGGGTCGTCGGTGAGGATCTTCTGCTCCTGCCGCCACTGGCCGGCCGGAATCCACACGCAGCCGATCTCGCCCTTCTGGTCCGCCGTCACCGCACGCTGGAGGGCGTCCGTGTCGTCGATGCCGTCGTTGGGCACGGCGCCGTAGGCGGTGATCGAGGTGCACCCGGCGGGCTGGGCGGCCGGCGGGGCCACCTGCTCCAGGTCGATCAGGTCGAGGATGTAGAACGCCGCGGTGTCGCCCGCGTCGCGCTGGAGCCGGAACTTCGTACCCGGCGGATAGGACTGGGACAGCAGGGCGTGGGACTCGTCGAAGAGCCGGCGGGCGTCGGTCTGGGGCTGGTTCGTCAGTCCCTCGGGGCTGTCGGTGTTGCCGTACAGCCAGCTGTGCTTGGAGGAAAGCGTCAGCTTCCGGCTGAAGGAGCCGTCCACGTACAGACTGATCGTGGCCTCGGTGCCGCCACCGGCCGGGGCGTCGGGGATGGAGTTGCGGACGACGAGGGAGTTGGCCGCGGTGGTGGAGGTGAACTCCACGAACTGGCCGGCCGCGTCGAGCCGGACCGACTTGCGGCCGGAGGACTCGGTGGCGAAGTTGGTGTGGCCGAAGGTGCGCTTCCGGTCGGCGGTCAGCAGGGTGCCCTGATACCGGGCGTCCTCCGCCTCGTACTCGGTGTAGGGCACGGCCGCGCCGCGTCCGACGACGACCGAGCGTGCGAACACGTTGTTGTTCTCGTCGGTCTCGGTGACGATCTTGGTCGCGTCGGCGGTGGCGGTGAGCGTGGCGCCGCCGCTGGTCGCCGTCCAGCTGCCGGAGATGGGCACGTCGACCGTCTGTCCGGCGGCGATCGCGCCCGTGGCGCCGTTCAGCGTGGTGGTTCCGGCGGTGAGCCGGGTGACCGTGCCGGCGGGGACGCCCGTGGTTCCGCTGTTGCGCACCGCCACGGTGAAGGTGACGGCGGCGCCGACGGTGGGGTTGGCCGGGTGGGTGGTGACCGAGCGGGCCTCCAGGTCGGGTCCGGGGCTCCGGCCGACGGTCAGTCGGGTGGCGGCGGTCCTGCTGTTGTTGGTGTCGTCCTGCTCGACGACGGTGTTGTCCGGGTCGACGACGGCCGACACGGTGTACGTACCCATGGGACGCCGGCCGATGCCGACCGGGACCGTCGCGGAGGCGCCCGCGGACAGTGCGCCCACGGCGGCGCTGCCGGCCACGGCACCTTCGACGCTCACGGCCACCGTGGAGGCGGCGGAGGCCGCCGTGCCGGAGTTGCGGACGGTGGCCCGGACCGTGACGTCGTCGTTCGCGGACGGGTCGGCGGGAGTCCATGTCAGGTCGGTCAGGGTCAGATCGGGGTTGGGTGCCGCGGTGCCGACGACCTGGAGTTCGGCGACCTGGGCGCCCGGTGCGCCGGTGTTGGAGGAGAAGGCGAGCCGGAGGTCGGCGACGCGGCCCGTGACGGGGATCGTGACGGTGTTCCGGTTGCCGGAGGGGCTGAACGCGTAGTCGGCCCGGTCCCGCAGGGAGGTGAAGGCGGAGCCCGACTGGGCACGTCCGAGGACCTGGATCGCCTGGGTCCTGGGCCCCCACGCCGCATCGGGGTTCAGTTTGACGACGACGGCCTCGACGTCCGCGTCGGACCCGAGGTGCACCGTGAGGGTCGCGGGGGTACCGGCCGACTCCCAGTAGGTGGTGACGCTGTCGTCGTTGGCGTGGGCGGCGACGTACGTCTGGGTCGTCGAGGACGCCTCGATCGGCTTGTTGCGCGCCAGATTGGTCCCGTCGGCCGGCGGAGTCCCCGGATCACCGCCCTCTCCGTAGATCTCCAGCGCGGAGAGCTGCGCGGCGTTCCACCCGGTGTTGGCGCTCACCTGGACGCGTACGTACCGGGCTTGCGTGCTCGGGAAGTCGAGGGTGACGGTGTTGGCGGCGGCGGGCGTGAAGGTCCGGGCGGCGGAGGCGGACAGTGCGGTGAACGCGCTTCCGTCGGTGCTGCCCTGGACGCTGAGCGTCTGGCCGCGGGCCTCCCAGGTGGTGGGTAACTTCAGGGTCACCCGGTTGATGGCGGTGCGGCTGCCGAGGTCGACCTGCACCCACTGCGGGAAGGCGTTCACCGGGCCTTCCCAGTACGACTGCTGGCTGCCGTCGGTGACGTTGCCCGCGGGGTAGCTGCCGTGGGACGCGCTCGCGGTCGCCGGTCTGCCGAGCGCGAGATCGGGACCCGGTTCGGCGGCGGCGTGGGCCGTGGCCGGAACGAGTCCGACGGCGATCAGGCCGGCCATGACCAGACCGGTGATCAGCCGTCGGCCTGTTGGCTTCCATCTCATGGTGTCCTCATTTCCATGGGGGGCAGGTGGGGGGTGCGGCACGGGGGACGGTCAGGAGCGGAGCCAGACCGCCGTGTCCGGGGGCAGCCGCCCGTCCGTACCGAGCGGACCGCTCCCGAGCAGGAACGTGCGATGCCCGGGGAGCTCGGCAGGCAGCGGGGAGAGGTTGACCACGCAGATCAGGCCTTCGGCCCGGCTGAACGCCAGCACGCCTTCCGCGGCGGGCAGCCAGTGGAGCGGACCGTCACCGAACCCGGCTTCGGTACGGCGCAGCAGCAGGGCCTCCCGGTAGAGCGCGAGCATCGAGGAGGGGTCGAGGAGCTGCCGGTCGGCCGCGTAGCGGGCCCAGCCCCCGGGCTGCGGCAGCCACGGCTCGGCCCCGGCGCCGAACCCGGCGTGCGGGGCGTTCGCGGTCCATGGCAGCGGTACGCGGCAGCCGTCGCGCCCCGGGTCGGTTCCGCCGGAGCGGAAGTGCATCGGGTCCTGGATGCGGTCGAGGGGGATGTCGGCCTCGGGCAGGCCCAGTTCCTCTCCCTGGTACACGTAGACGGAGCCGGGCAGGGCGAGGGTGAGCAGGGCGGCGGCGCGGGCGCGCCGCGTGCCGAGCCCGAGGTCCGTGGGGGTCCCGAAGGCCTTCGTGGCGAAGTCGAAGCCGGTGTCCCGCCGGCCGTAGCGGGTGACGGTCCTGGTGACGTCGTGGTTGCACAGCACCCACGTCGCGGGGGCGCCGACCGGGGCGTGTTCGGCCAGTGTGTCGTCGATGGCGCGGCGCAGCCGGTCCGGGTCCCAGGGGCAGGCGAGGAAAGTGAAGTTGAAGGCGGTGTGCAGTTCGTCGGGGCGGAGGTAGCGGGCGAAGCGCTCGGAGTCCGGCAGCCAGACCTCGCCGACGAAGACGGCCCCGTACGCGTCGGCGACGGTGCGCCAGGAGCGGTAGATGTCGTGCAGTTCGTCCTGGTCGATGTACGGGTGGGGGTCGACGCCCTCCTCGAAGTCGGCGAGCTCCGGGTCCTTGGCGAGCAGTGCGGCCGAGTCGATCCGTACGCCGGCGACTCCGCGCTCGAACCAGAAGCGGAGCACGTCCTCGTGCTCCTGGCGGACCGCCGGGTGGGCCCAGTTGAGGTCGGGCTGCTCGGGGGCGAAGAGGTGGAGATACCACTCGCCGTCCTCGGCCCGGGTCCAGGTCTGCCCGGAGAACTGGGAGGGCCAGTTGTTGGGCGGGAGTTCGCCGTGCTCGCCCCGGCCCGGGCGGAAGTGGAACAGCTCGCGCTCGGGGCTGCCGGGTCCGGCGGCCAGGGCGGCCTGGAACCAGGGGTGCTGGTCGGACACGTGGTTGGGGACGATGTCGACGATCACCCGGATGCCGTGCCCGCGGGCTTCGGCGATGAGCTTCTCGGCCTCGGCGAGCGTACCGAAGGCGGGGTCGATGGTGCGGTAGTCGGCCACGTCGTAGCCGCCGTCGACGAGGGGCGAGAGGTACCAGGGGGTGAACCAGAGCGCGTCGACGCCGAGTTCGGCGAGGTAGGGCAGTCTCGCCCGGACGCCCGCGAGGTCCCCCGTGCCGTCTCCGTCGCCGTCGGCGAAGCTGCGTGGGTAGACCTGGTAGATGACGGCGCCGCGCCACCAGTCGTCGGTGCGATGCGAGTGAGGGGCTGCCACGTGACGGTCCTTTCGGGCAGTGCCGGGCCACGCCGCCGGCCCCCGACAGCGAGGCGTCGAGGCGGGACCGGCGGCGGAGGCTGGGTGGGGCGGACGGTGGAGGGGAGGGGGCCGGGAGGCGGGCCCGCGCGGGCTGTGTCAGCCCTTCAGGCTCCCCGCGGTGAGACCGCTCATGATGTTGCGCTGGAAGAGGACGAACAGCAGGAGGGTGGGGAGGGAGGCGATGGCCAGAGCGGCGATCAGGACGTTCTCGGGCACTCCGTTGGACAGCGAGTAGATGCCGACGTTGAGTGTCTGCGCCGCCGGGTCGGGGAGCGTGAGCATCGGCCAGAGGAAGTCCTTCCAGACCCCCACGACGGCGAAGATGGACACGACGCCGAGAATCGGCCGGGAGATGGGCACCACGACCGACCACAGGGTGCGCATCGGGGAGGCGCCGTCGAGGGAGGCGGCGTCGAGGAGTTCTTTGGGGATGGAGTCGAAGAAGCGCTTCAGCAGGAAGATGTTGAAGGCGTTCGCGACGGAGGGCAGCCAGATCGCCCAGGGCGAGTTCAGCAGGTTGCGCTGCACGATCGGCATGTCGAGCACCGTCAGGTACTGCGGCACGACCAGGACGGTCGCCGGGATCATCAGGGTCGCCAGCATCATGCCGAGGACGGCCTTGCCCAGGACGGGCCGGAGTCTGGAGAGCGAGTAGGCCGCCGCGACGTCGAGCACGAGCTGGAAGGCGAGGGCGCCGAACGCGTAGTACATCGTGTTGAACAGCAGCCCGGAGAGGTCCATGACCTCCCAGGCCTGCGCGTAGTTCTGCGGTTCGAAGCTGTGCGGCACCAGCGTCGGCGGGGTCTGGACGGCCTCCTGGGTGCTCTTCAGGCCGCCGGAGAACATCCAGTAGAGGGGCCCGAGAAAGACCAGCGTGAAGACTCCGACAACCAGGGTGAAGGTCACCCGGTAGAGCAGCTTTCCGCGCGGTCTGGCGAGTTGGGCGGGTGAGATGAGCGTGCGTGTGGACATTGGTGGTCTCCCCCGGTCCTATTCCTCGTCGGTGCGGCTGAACTTCGCGTACGCGGCCGAGAATCCGGCCAGCAGTACGAGCAGGACCAGGCCGAGCGCCGCCGCGGCGCCGTAGTTGTTGAAGTTGAAGGCGTACTGGTAGATGAGGTAGACGACCGTGGTCGTCGAGCCTTCCGGGCCCGCGCCGCCGGTCAGCAGGAAGGGTTCGACGAACACCTGCATCGTGGCGATGATCTGCATGAGCAGCATGAGCAGGAGGATGAGCCGGGTCTGCGGAATGGTGACGTGCCAGATCTTGCGCAGCAGTCCGGCTCCGTCCAGCTCCGCCGCCTCGTACAGCTCGCCGGGTATGCCCTGGAGTGCCGCGAGGTAGATGAGCGCCGCGCCGCCCATGTTCATCCAGGTCGAGGCGACGACGACGGAGAGCATGGAGAGGTCCGGGTCCTGGAGCCACTGCTGCTCGGGCAGGTGGAGCAGCCGGAACACTTCGTTGAGCAGGCCGTATCCGGGGTCGTAGAGGTACTTGAAGAGGAGGACGGAGGCGACCGGGGGCAGCATGACGGGCAGATAGACCAGGAGCCGCAGATATCCCTTGCCCTGCCGGAGCTCGTTGATGACGATCGCGACGACGAACGGGACGACGAAGCCGAGGAGCAGCGCGAGGAGCGTGAAGAGCAGGGTGTTGCGCCATGCCTGCCAGATGGCGGGGTCGTTGAAGACGGTGGTGAAGTTGGACCAGCCGGCCCAGCTGGTCCGTCCGTCCTCGGTCTTCTGGAAGGCCAGGAGGAACTCCCTGACCATCGGGTACCACGAGAAGAACGCGAAGCAGACGACCGCGCCGATCAGGAAGGCGTGCGCGGTCAGGTTGCGGCGCAGCGCCTGGGCGAGCGAGCCGCGGGCCGGCTTCCCGCCGGTGTCCTGTCCGGGGGTCCGGCGGGGTTGCTTCGTGGGGGCCGTGGAGAGGGTGGGGGCCGACATCGTCGCTCCTTGGTGCGGTGCGCTGGAGGGAAGACGGTCACGGGGGCCGGTCGGACCCGGCCCCCGTGGGGTCACTGGCCGGCCAGGACCTGGTTGACCTGTGCCTCGGCGGTGGCGAGCAGTTTGCCGATGTCGGCGTTCTTGTTGGTGAGGATGCCGGACATGACGTTGTCGAGGACCTTGTAGACCTCCTGGGCCTTCGGCGGCTCGGCCTTGCCGGCGACGGGGTTGTCCATGAAGGGCTTGAAGTTGGCGACCGGCATGGTGGCGTGCTCCACGCGTGCGGCGTCGTCCTTGGTCTTGGACTCGTTCAGCCAGAAGTTGGGCTGCGGGATACCGACCGGCAGGCCGTCCGCCTTGGTACGCGCCCAGTCGAACTGGCCCTTGGCGACGGTGAGGTTCTTGAAGTTCAGCCAGGCGATCGCGGCCTTGATCCGGTCTCCGGAGATCCCCTTCTTGATCATGTAGTTGTTGCCGCCGGCCAGGGTGTTCTTCTCGCCGGGGATCGGCCCCATCCCGAAGTTCTCGTACTTCGCGCCGAGTTGCTGGACCATGTACGCGATGTCGTCGGGTGCGGCGAGGAACATGCCGAGCTTGTCGGTGGCGATCTGCTTCTGCAGGTCGCCCCACTTGAGCAGCTGCGTCTTGCCCATGCTCTCGTCCTGCCAGCGCATGGCGTGGAGGTTCTCGGCGACCTGCTTGCCGGTCTCGTTGTTGAACGCCGCCTTCGTACCGCTCGCGTCGACGACCTCTCCGCCGACGCTGTACATCTGGGCGGTGAAGTGCCAGCCGCCGGTGTTGCCCGCGCTGTACTCGCCGAAGCCCGCGATGCCCTTGCCCAGGCCCGCGATCTTCTTCGCCGCGGCGCGGACCTCCTCCCAGGTGCGCGGCGGGGCGTCGGGGTCGAGACCCGCGTCCCTGAACAGCTTGCGGTTGATCAGCAGGCCCATCGTGTAGTTGCTGGTGGGCAGGCCGTAGAGCTTGCCGTCCTGCTTCAGCGAGCCGAGGACGCCCGGATCGATGTCCTTCAGCAGGGGCACGCTCTTGTCGTTGACGTACGCGGTGATGTCCGCGGCGCCGTCGTTGTCGAGCACCTGCGGCAGGTCGGTGAAGTAGGTGTAGAACACGTCCGGCTGCGACTTGGCCTTGAGCATCGCGGTGAAGCGCGGCGGCTCCAGGCACTGGCCCGCCGTGGAGCGGCCCTCGATGGTGACGTTCGGATACGTCTTGTTGAACGCGGCGACGTCCTCCTTCCACTCCTTGAGCTCGGCCGCCTTCGCCGTGGACGGCATGCAGTCGATCGTGATGGTCACCTTGGTCTTGGGGTCCAGCGGGGCGGCGGGGTCGGACGACCCGCCGCCTTCGGAACCCCCGCTGCCGTTGCCACTGCTGCTCGTGCCGCAGGCGGCGAGCGCGGTGAGCGTGAGCGCGGAGACGAGGGTGACCGCGCCGGCGCGGCGCGTACGACGGAACCGGGCAGTTCTCATGGGTGGTCCCCTTCGGGCATGAACGTGGAGGTCGCCCCACCGCCGATGCGTCTTGGGGGCGCGGCACACTCAACCATCACCCCTAGATGAACGCAATATCTCGCGCTGATTTCGTAAAAGATTGACAGTACCCTGCACAGGGCCGGACGCACCGAGGGCCCCGTCCGGCGGACGGGGCCCTCGAAACGACAGGGACAGGATGCTGTCCCTGAACTACCGGGGTGCTTGCGCCGTCGAGCCGCGCACCACGAGCTCCGGCTCGAACAGCAGCTCTCCGGGGTGCACTTCACCGCCCTGGATCTGGGCGCACAGCAGCTCGACAGCGGCACGCCCCATCGCCTCGATGGGCTGACGGACCGTGGTGAGCGGGGGCTCGGTGCAGTTCATGAAAGCGGAGTCGTCGTAGCCCACGACGGAGACCTCGCCGGGTACGGCCAGCCCGCGCCGGCGGGCCGCCCTGACGGCCCCCAGGGCGAGTGGGTCGCTGGCGCAGATGATGCCCGTGACCCCCCGGTCGAGGAGCCGCGAGGCCGCCGCGTGGCCGCCCTCCAGGGAGAACATCGTGCGCTCGACGAACGCGTCGGGCAGCTCCCCGCCCGACGCCTCGGCCGCCTGCCGGGCGGCCACGAGCTTGCGGCGGGAGGGGATGTGGTCCCCGGGGCCGAGGACCAGGCCGATGTGACGGTGCCCGAGGGACTCCAGGTGCCGCCACGCCTGCTCGACGGCGACGGCGTCGTCGCAGGAGATGCAGGGGAAGTCCAGGCCCTCTATGGGGGCGTTGACGAGCACCACCGGGATCTTCCGCTCGGCGAGCAGGCGGTAGTGGTCGTGCGGGGCGTCGGCCTGGGCGAAGAGGCCGCCGGCGAAGACGACGCCCGACACCTGCTGCTGCAGCAGCAGCTCGACGTAGTCGGCCTCGGAGACCCCGCCCTTGGTCTGGGTGCACAGGACCGGCGTCAGACCCTGCTGCGCCAGCGAGCCGCCGATCACCTCGGCGAAGGCGGGGAAGATCGGGTTCTGCAGCTCGGGCAGGACCAGCCCCACGAGCCGCGCGCGCTCACCCCGGAGCTGGGTCGGCCGCTCGTAGCCGAGCACGTCCAGCGCCGTGAGCACGGACCGCCGCGTGCCCTCGGAGACCCCGGGCTTGCCATTGAGGACCCGGCTGACCGTGGCCTCGCTGACCCCCACCTTCTTGGCTACTTGAGCAAGTCGTCGCGTCATACACGCAAGACTAGCGCAAGCCACGCAAGCGGCTTGCGCTAGTCCGCGTTTCCGGCCCGGTCCCGGCGGCGGGCCCTACGGGTTGATGTTGATCTTGAAGGTGGACGTGGTGTTGCGGATGTCCACCGCGTTGCCGCTCAGATCGAGCCCGTTGAACGTCACCTCACCCACGGCCGGCCCCTGCCCGGACTCGGGCATCTCGTTCGCCCACAAGCCGAATCCCGACTTCTCGTTGTACGCGTCCCCGCTCTTGCGGGCGCCCGAGACGGAGATGTCGGTGAACACCGTGTCCTTGATCGGGAACTGGGGCTGCCCACCGCTGTAGTTCGTCTGGAACATGATCCCGCTGTACGTCGGATCGACGATGTCCACGTGGTTCACCCGTATCCCCTGGAAGACCTTCGAGGCCGAGAACACCCAGATCCCCGGGAAGGTCTGGGACCCCCAGAAGTGACCGCCCGCGCGCACGATCGAGACGTTCTCGAAGAGCGTCGGCTCGGTTCCGAAGCCGTTCATCGGGTAGCCGAAGTCGAGCGAGGAGATCGTGATCCCGGAGTAGACGAGCGTGTCCGCGATGTGGATGTTGCGGAAGGTGTTGCCGTAGCCGCCGTACACGGCCACGCCCGCGGCCCGCCAGGTCAGGATGGTGGTCAGGTTCTCGTAGACGTTGTCCGTCATGTCCGCGCCGCCCGCGTCGATCGCCGAGAAGAGCGCGAAACTGTCGTCGCCGGTGGCCCGCGCCTCGTTGTTCGTCACGAGGTTGTCCGTCGACCCGTTGGTCATGTTGACGCCGTCGGCGAACATGTTGCGGATGCGCGAGTCCTTGATCGTGATCCGGTCGGTGTTGGCGCCCCAGTAGAGGCACACCATGTGTTCGTTCCAGATGTTGTCGATCTCGATGTCGCTGACGTTCGCGAAGTCGAAGACCTTCCCCGGACCGTCGATCCTTGAGGTGTAGTTGCCGAAGTAGGCGAAGTCGCGGAAGGAGGACCCCTTCGCGGTCCCGTCGGCCCGGAAGCCGATGTCGGTGTTGTCCTGGGTGGAGGGTGCGCGGAACTTCGTGTACCAGGGACCGGCGCCGACGACCTGGACGGCCTTCCCGTACACCTGGAACTTGCTCGCCGTCTGGTAGTCGCCCGGCGGCAGATAGACGCCCACGAGCGTGCCCGTGGTGTCCATCCGTACCTTGTCCAGGGCGTTCTGGACGTCCTGGTGGGTGAAGCCGGCGGGCACGGTGTAGCGCGCGGGGTCCGGGCTGGCGACGGGTGCGACCTGCTCCAGGCTGACGAAGTCGATCGCGTACGTGGAGGTGTTCGCGGCGTCCTTCTGGAGCCGGATCCTGCTCCCCGCCGGAACCGTCTCGCCGAGCATGAGGTGTGCCTCGTCATAGATGTGGCGCGGGGCACCCGCTGCCGGGGAGTTGCCGGGCGAGGCTTCGGCGCCGTACAGCCAGGCGTACTTCGACGTCAGCGGCAGCGCCTTCTTCATCACTCCGTCCACGTAGACGTTGATCGTGGAGTCGATGCCTCCGCCGGCCGGGGCGTCGGGGAGGGAGAAGCGGGTGACCAGGGTGTTGGTGGAGGCCCTGGTGGTGAACTCCACGTACTCCCCCGTCGCGTCGAGGTTGACCGCCTTGCGGCCGGACGCCTCGCCCGCGATGTCTCCGACGGTCCTGTTGGGACCGACGACCTGGGCGCCGCCACCGGCGGTGCCGTCCTCCGCCTCGTACATGTCGTACGGCATGTGGGCGCCCCTGCCGACGAAGAGGGGCTGGGTGGAGGTGTTGTTCCCGCGCTTGACCGGCAGCTCGGCCGCGTCGTCCGCGATCACGACCTTGACGGTGTACGAACCGTTGACGGCGGTCCAGGTTCCGAGGTTCACCGGGGCGGTGGTCGCGCCCTCCGCGATCGTGCCGGTGTACGTACCCGTCAGCGTCCTGACGACGTTCCGCTGCTCGTCGATGACGGTCAGGGTGATGCCGTGGCCGCCGCCCGCCGAGGCCAGGGTGCCCTGGTTCCTGAGGGCGACGCGGAAGGTCACGCTGTCACCGGCGGCCGGGCTCGACGGGGTGGTCGTCACCGCCGACGCGACGAGGTCGGAGCTGGAGACGGGCTTCACGACGAGCGGGTCGGGGCGGGTGAAGGTGTTGTTCGACTCGTTCTGCTCGATGACGGCGCCCGCCTCGTCGGCGACCGCGCTCAGTTGGTAGGACCCGGCGTCCCTGACTCCTATGGACGCGCTCACCGTGGTCTGCGCGCCGGCGGCGAGTGCGCCGACCTGTGCGGTGACGACCTTGGTGCCGCCGAGGCGCAGCGCGACGGCGCTGGCCGGCGCGGCGGTCGGGCCACTGTTGCGGACGGTGGCGTTCACCGTGATCGCGTCGGACTCGACGGGCGCCGCGGGCGAGGTGGTCAGGGCGCTGACTTCGAGGTCCGGGTTGGCCGCGGGCACGCCGATGACCTGGAACTCGGCGAGTTGTCCGGCCGACGAGCCGGAGTTGGCGGTGAACCTCAGCTGTACGTCGGCGACGCGTGCGGTCATGGGGACGATGACCGTGTTCCCGCCGGCCGGGTCGAAGGTGTAGCTCTTGGCGGCGACGACGCCGCTGAAGCCGGACGCGTTCTGCTCCCGGCCGAGGACCTCGACGGTCTGGGTGCGGGTGGCCCAGGCGGTGTCCGGGCTGAGCTTGAGGATGACGCGCGTGAGGTCGGCGTTGGCGCCCAGTTTTACGGTGAGCGTGTTCGGATAGCTGCCCGCCGCGCCCTCCCAGTAGGTGTTCACGCTGTTGTCGTTGGCGTTCGCCGCGACGTAGGTGTGGATCACGGAGGAGGCGCTGATCGGCTTGCCCACCGCGAGGTTGGAGCCCGCGCCGCCGCTGCCGTTACGGGTGACGGAGTTGCTGTTGGCCGACTGGTTGCCCGCGGCGTCCCTGGCCCGGACGTAGTACGTCACGGTCTGGTCGGCGGACCGGTTGTCCGTGTACGTCGTGACGCTTCCGCCGACCGTGGTCAGCAGCGTGTTGTCGGCGTAGACGTCGTAACCGGTGACCCCGGTGTCGTCCGATGACGCGTTCCACGTCAGCCTGACCTGACCGCTCGACGGCTCGGTGAACGCGAGGTTCGCCGGCGCGGTCGGGGCCTGGGTGTCCCCCGTGTCGGCGCGGCGGGTGACGGAGTTGCTGTTGGCCGACTGGTTGCCCGCGGCGTCCCTGGCCCGGACGTAGTACGTCACGGTCTGGTCGGCGGACCGGTTGTCCGTGTACGTCGTGACGCTTCCGCCGACCGTGGTCAGCAGCGTGTTGTCGGCGTAGACGTCGTAACCGGTGACCCCGGTGTCGTCCGATGACGCGTTCCACGTCAGCTTGATCTGACCGCTCGACGGCTCGGTGAACGCGAGGTTCGCCGGCGCGGTCGGGGCCTGGGTGTCCCCCGTCTGCGGACCGTAGATCTCCAACTCGGACACCTGGGCCCCGGGTTGGACGCTGTTGGCCGTGACCAGGACGCGGACGTACCGGGTGGTGGCGGCGTCGAAGGTGATCGTCGCGGACTGCTGGCCGGCCGCGTCGAAGGTGTACGCCTTGGAGGCGGTCAGGTCGGTGAAGTCGGTGCCGTTCGTGCTGCCCTGGATCTTCAGGGTCTGGCTGCGGGGGCCCCAGCCGTCGGGCAGCCGCAGGACGACCCGGTCGACGCGTACTGATGCGCCGAGGTCGGCCTGTATCCACTGGGGGAACGCGTTGTTGGCGCTCTCCCAGTAGGTGGCCCGGTTGCCGTCGTTGGCGTTGCCCGCCGTGTAGACCTCGGTGTGGCTGCGGGCGGTCAGCGTGCGTCCGGCCGCGAGGTTGACCGAGGACGCGCCGGCGGCGCGCACCTCGAGTTCGGAGAGCTGGGCGGACCGCATGCGGCTGTTGGCGGTGATGTCGATGCGTACGAACCGCGCCTGGGCGGCCGGGAAGGCCACCGTGACCGTGTTGGCCTCGCCCGGGCTGAAGGTGTAGGAGGCGGAGTTCTTGAGGGTCGCGAAACTGGTCCCGTCGGCGCTGCCCTGGACGGAGAGGGTCTGGCTGCGGCTCTCCCAGCCCGCGGGCAGCTTGAGCACGACCTCGTCCACACGCTTCGACGCGCCGAGATCGGTCTGGACCCACTGCGGCAGGGTCGTGCCCCCGCTCTGCCAGTACGTGCCCTGGTTGCCGTCGGTGATGTTGGCCGCGCCGTTGCCGCTGTGCGAACTGTGGGCGGCGGCCGTTCGTCCGACGGCGATGTTGGGACCGTCGGCCGCCGAGGCGGACAGCGCGGGCCAGCCGAGCGTCAGAAGACTTGTCACGATCGCGGCGCACAGGCCGCGCGATCGTCGGCGTTGCGTTCTCATCTGTCTCCGATCTTCGGCCTCCCCACCCTGACGGTGACGAGGCGCGGCTCTGTCGGTGCGGTGGATGAAACCGGGCTCTCCAGCAAAGATCTTCATCTTTTGCGTTGAGCGATCAGAGAGTTGCAGAGAACTGCTACATCGTCTACGTTCCGCGCATCGGCCCGACCCCCGCCAAGCGGGGCGGTGCAGCAGCCACTCCCCCCGAACTGCGGCTTTCGAGCGGCTTGCGCAATCACGTAATTTTTTGCGGCGCGCGTGCAGCGCCGCACCGAGCCGCCGATGGCCGATCCGCTGATCGCTCCCTCGTACGAGCGACGCGCCTGTCCCTCGTACGAGCGAGTACTGATCCCTGTTCCGGGGGACGACCGCGCCGAGGGCCCGCTGCCATAATGATCCGCGTGAACCGTGCGACTGCCTGGCGCGACAGTTGGGCCGGGCCTGCGCGGCGGGCCGCGGAACTCCCGCGCGACGCCGTGTTCGTCTCGTCGCTGTGCGTTCTCGCCGTCGCCGAGTCGCTCGCCGAGTTCGTCGCCCGCCGCGGCTCCATCCCCCGCATGTTCGCGGACACCACCCAGAGCGGCAGCGGCACAAGCATCCAACTCGCCATGGTGGTCGGACTGTTGTGCCTGTGCACCGCGCCGCCGCTGGCGCTCCTTCGGCCCGTCCTCGCCGGGTTCACGGTGACCGCCGCGAGCTTCGGCTCGCTCACGGTCTTCCATACGCTGACGCTGGCGGGCTGCGCCGCCCAGCTCGTGGCCCAGTACCGGCTCGGCCGCCAGGGGCATGTCCTGGCGGCGACGCTCTTCACCGCACCGCTCCTCGCGCTCGCCCTCCTCGCCGGTTCGCCGGACGCCGGCTACCGGGTGCGCGTGGTGCTCCTCGCCTCGTTGGCGCCCATGGCCGCCTTCGCCGGCCTTGCCCGGCGCTCCGGCAGCAGGGAGCGGGAACACGACGCCGTACGCGAGGTCATGGCCGGCACCCAGTGGGAGAACGCCGCCAAGGCGGAACGCGCCCGCATCGTCCGCGAGTTGCACGACGTGGTGGGTCACCACATCTCCATGATCGCTGTCCAGGCCGAGACCGCTCGCGTGGCCACGACCGGCATGCCCGCCCAGGGCCGCGAGCGGCTGCTCGGCATCGGCGACACCGCCCGTGCCGCCCTCACCGAGATGCGCCGTCTGCTCGGCGTACTGCGGGACGACACCGGGGCCGACACCACGGGCGAGCGACGACCGCAGCCCGGCCTGACGCAGTTGGACGACCTGCTCGACGAGGCCCGCGAGGCCTCCACGGCCACCATCCGCCTCATCCTCAGCGGAGACCCCCGCCCCCTGGGACCAGGAGTCGAGCTCGCCGCCTACCGCATCGTCCAGGAGTCCCTCACCAACGCCCGCAAGCACGCCAGAGGCGCCCCGGTCGACGTGGAACTCCACTACGCCAACGACGCCCTGCACCTCAGCGTCCGCGACAGCGGTCCCGGGCCGCCGGCCGTGACCGCGGACGGGGGACACGGCCTGCTCGGCATGCGGGAACGGGTCGCAGCGGTCGGTGGACTCCTGCGCACAGGTCCGGCGGACTTCGGGGGATTCGTCGTCGAAGCCTGTTTCCCCGCCACGACAGAACGGGCCCCATGAGCTTCCCGCCCCCACCGATCCGCGTCGTCATCGCGGACGACCACCTGGTCGTCCGTACCGGATTCGCCGCGCTCCTCGATTCCCAGCCGGAATTCACCATCGTCCAGACCGCCACCACCGGCGTCGAAGCGGTCCGCGTCTGCCGTGAGGCGGCCCCGGACGTCGTCCTCATGGACATCCGCATGCCCGAGATGGACGGCATCGAGGCCACCCGGCAGCTCGTCGGCGACGCGCCCGGCGGGGTGGGGGCCCCACGCGTCCTCATCCTCACGACGTTCGACCTGGACGAGTACGTCTACGACGCACTGCGCGCCGGAGCCAGCGGCTTCCTGCTCAAGGACGCCACCGCCGAGCGGCTCTTCGACGCCGTGCGCGTCATCGCCGCCGGCGACGCCCTGCTCGACCCCGGGATCACCCGTCGGCTGATCGGTGAGTTCGCGCGACTGCCCGCCAAGGCGGAGGTCCAGCCGCCACCGGGCCTGAGGACGCTGACAGCACGCGAGACCGAGGTGCTGCTGCTCGTCGCCGACGGGCTGTCCAACGGGGAGATCGCCGCCCGGCTCGTCGTCACCGAGGAGACGGTGAAGTCACACGTCAGCCGCACCCTGACCAAGTTGGGCCTGCGGGACCGCACCCAGGCCGTGATCGCCGCGTACGAAACGGGACTTGTCGTCCCGGGCACCCGCAGAACCACCTAAGCCGTCTCCCCGGGCGGCACAGCCTGTCACTTTCGCCAGAACAGGTGGTGCGTCACGCCGCTCGGGCTGGGCACGACTTCGCGTTCGAACCGGTCGAGCAGCTCGTCCGAGGACTCCCAGAGTCGCAGTCCGGATGCGAGCCGCACCGGCGAGACCGCCACATGCAGGGTGTCGACGAGGTCCGCGTCCAGGAACTGCCGGATGGTGGTCACCCCGCCGCCGAGCCGGACGTCCTTGCCCTGCGCCGCCTCCCGCGCCTGCTCGAGAACCACGGCCGGAGATCCGTCGACGAAGTGGAACGTGGTGTCGGAGAGCGTGAACGAAGGACGCTTGTGGTGCGTCATGACGAATACGGGGGTGCGGAACGGGGGCTCGTCACCCCACCAGCCGCGCCACTCGTAGTCGTTCCAGGGCCCACGCTGGGGCCCGAATTTGTTGCGGCCCATGATCTCGGCGCCGATGTTGCGTGCGTAGTCCCGTGTGAAGTGGTCGTCGAGGCCCCGGCTCCCCCCGGGGTCGGTACGCATGGGCCAGCTCGCCGTGGCGCCGGCCCAGGCGAACAGCTCCCCGGGATCGACGTGGCCGAAGGGGTGCTCGAAACTCTGGTCCTCACCGGCACCGATCCCGTCACTGGAGACGTTGAAGTTCTGAACTCTCAGCAGTTGAGGCACGTGATTCTCCTGATGTTGTCGACAACGGGGTAAGACTCTCCGAGCGGCGGAAACTCATCGCCATGTCCAGCCCCGGGGGGCGGCGTGCGTACGCGGTCCGCACGTCATCCTCACGTGGCAGGCCGATCCCTCCTCCGGGGGAGGGGCTGCCCGCTCCCTCCCTCCCGCGAGCACCCTGGAGTTGCGCTCCTCACCGTGACGACCGGTGCCCCTCCTTCTCCCTAGCCTTCTTCCATGGAGAAGACGATCGATGGATCGCGGGCGACGATCGAGGTCAGGGACGTCTACAAGCGCTTCGGCGGCACTCAGGCACTGGACGGCATGTCGTTCGTCGTCAGACCGGGGCAGATCACCGGTTTCGTCGGCCCGAACGGGGCGGGGAAGTCCACGACGATGCGCGTCATCCTCGGCCTGGACGCCCCGGACCAGGGGACGACGCTGGTCGGCGGGCGCCCGTACCGGACGCTGCGTACCCCCCTCAAGCACGTCGGCGCGCTGCTCGACGCGGCTGCCGTGCAGCCGGGCAGGGCGGCCCGCCATCATCTGCTGTGGCTGGCCCACTCGCAGGGCCTCGGTTCCGCAGCCGTCGACGAGGTGATCCGAAGGGTGGGTCTCCAGGACGTGGCACGGCGCAGGGCGGGCGGCTTCTCCCTGGGGATGCGGCAGCGGCTGGGCATCGCGGCGGCACTCCTCGGTGACCCGCCGATGCTGATGCTGGACGAGCCGTTCAACGGTCTGGACCCCGAGGGCTTCATGTGGATGCGGGGTTTCCTGGCCTCGCTCGCCGAGCAGGGCCGCGCCGTGCTGGTGTCCAGTCATCTGATGAGCGAACTGGAGGACTCCGCCGACCACGTGATCGTCGTCGGGCGCGGCAAGGTCGTCGCCGACACGAGTGTGCGCGAGCTGCTCGCCTCCGTCTCCGAGGGACGCGTCACGCTGCGCACGTCGGCTCGTACACGGGCGATGGCGGTGCTCGCACGGGCCGGTGCCACGGTGACGTCCACGGGAAGCGACACGATCGGCGTCACCGGCCTGCCGGCCGAGGACATCGTCTCCGTGCTCGGCGCGAACACGGTGCCGTTCTCGGAAGTGTCCTCGCACCGCGCCTCCTTGGAAGAGGCGTACATGGAACTCACCCGGGACGCCGTGCAGTACCGCGGGGCCGTCGCCGAGGAGGCCGGACGATGACCACCACACTCTCGCCGCCACCGGCCGCCGGCCGGCCGCGACGGGGCGGCTTCGGACGCGTACTGCACGCGGAGTGGACGAAGTTCCGGACGGTGCGCGGCTGGGTGCTCGGCACGGTCGGTTCGCTTCTGGTCATCTGCCTGGTCGGACTGCTCGCCACGGCAGCGGGCAACGAGGGGGGCACGAACGCCTCGAAGCTGCCTGTCGGCCCCGGTGGCGAGGCGGTCAACGACGCCTTCTACTTCATGCACCAGCCACTGAGGGGAGACGGCGCCCTCACGGTCTCCGTGTCCTCGCTGACGGGTCGCGTCGCGTCGACGCCCACGGAGAACAGGCCCGGTCTCGCGCCCTGGGCGAAGGCCGGAATCATCCTGAAGGACTCCCTCGAACCGGGGTCCTCATACGCGTCGGTGATGGTCACCGGTGACCACGGCGTGCGGATGCAGCACGACTTTACGCACGACACGGCAGGGCTGCCCGGCCCGGTGCCCGCGAACGCGCCGCGCTGGCTCCGGCTGCAGCGGTCCGGCGACACCGTCACCGGCTACCAGTCGGCGGACGGCAGTACGTGGACCGAGGTGGGCACCGCGCATCTCACCGGACTCTCGCGGTCGCCGCAGGTCGGACTGTTCGTGGCCTCGCCGTCGGTGACGGAGGAGACCGGTACGGGAACGGGGTTCAACCCCGCCGTCGCCACGGGCACGTTCGGAGCCCCCGCCCTGACCGGCCGGTGGAGCGGCGACGCCTGGCAGGAACGGCAGGTCGGCGGTGGCGCGGGCACGAGCGGAAGCTACAGCCGGTCGACGAAGGGCGAGGTGGTTCCCTCCGGCACGGGCTACCGCATCACCGGGGCCGGGGACATCGCGCCGGTGGTCGGCGGACCGGCCGCGAGCGGCGTGCGCCTCGTCTCGGACTTCCTCGTCGGCGCGTTCGCGGGGCTGATCATGATGGTGGTCGTGGCCGCGGGGTACATGACCGTCGAGTACCGGCGAGGACTGATCGGCGCCAGCTTCGCGGCCAGTCCGCGCAGAGGGCGCGTGCTGGCGGCGAAGGCCCTCGTGGTGGGCTGCGCGGCCTTCCTCGTCGGCTCGGTCGCGGCCGCTGTCATGGTGCCCTTCGCAGGAGCGCGGTCCCTCGCGAACGGCTTCCCCGTCCTGACCGTGCCGTCGGCGACCGAGCTGCGGGTCATCGCGGGAACAGGCCTTCTGCTCGCGGCGGCCGGCGTGTTCGCGCTGGCCCTCGGAGCCGTTCTGCGTCGCAGCGCCGTGGCCATCACCCTGGTGGTCGTCGGCATGGTGCTGCCCTATCTGCTCGCCACCGCGTCCGTCCTGCCCCCGTCGGCGTCGGACTGGCTCCTGAAGGTCACACCGGCCGCCGGGTTCGCCATCCAGCAGAGTGTCGAGCGGTACGACCAGGTCGTCACCGTCTATTCGCCCGCGCACGGCTATTTCCCGCTGACGCCGTGGGCGGGCCTGGCCGTCCTGTGCGCGTACGCCGCTCTGGCGTACGCCGCTGCCTGGGCCCTGATCCGCCGGAGGGACGTATGAGGTACGCGGGACGCGCGGAGTGGACCAAGCTGCGGACGGACTCCGGCAACGGCTGGTTGCTGCTCGGCTTCGTGGCCCTGACCCTGGCGGTCGGCGCCGCGGTGGCGATGACCTCCCGCTGTGACGCGGTGGGCTGCGGGCAGGACCCCACGAAGCTCAGCCTCACCGGCGTCGTGCTCGGCCAGGTGGTCGTCGCGATCGTCGCCGTGCTGATGGCCGGCAACGAATACGGCACCGGGATGATGCGGACCACGATCGCGGCGGTGCCGCGCCGGCTGACGGTCCTCTTCTCGAAGGCGGCGGTGCTCAGCGCCGTCGTGCTGGTGACGGGCACCATCGGCGTCCTCGGGTCCCTGCTGGCCGGCGGGACGGTGCAGCCGGGCCGCGGCTTCACCGAGGCGCACGGGTACGACGCGATGTCACTGGCCGACGCCCCGACCCTGCGCGCCGCTGCCGGTTCCGTCCTGTACCTGGTCCTGGTCGGGCTGCTCAGCCTCGGCATCGCCCTGATGGTGCGGAGCTCGACGGCGGCCATCGGGATCGTCCTGGGGCTGCTCTTCTTCCTCCCGGTCCTCACCCAGGTGATCAGCGACCCGGACTGGCAGCGGCACCTCCAGCAGTTCGCCCCCATGCCGGCCGGTCTCTCCGTGCAGACGACCGTCCGCGTGGACGAGCTCCCCATCGGCCCCTGGGAGGGCCTCGGCGTGCTGGCCCTCTGGGCCGTCGGCGCGCTCACCGCGGGCGGCGCGCTGCTGCGCTCCCGGGACGCCTGACGCACCGGCCGGCCCGCACACCCGCCATGCACGCACTTGTTTGTAAGCAGCCAGAATCGAGCAGTTATTGACATCACGCGAGCAGTGCGACACCGTACGGGGAGTTCCGTCCCAGCGCTGCCGTGGAGAAGACCGTGCCTCTCAGCCCGACCGACGCCATCACCGGTTCCGCACACGCCCGGCGGTCGGGTGTCGGTGCCTTCAACGTCGTCCAGATCGAGCACGCCGAGGCCATCGTCGCCGGGGCGGAACGCGCCGGCCTGCCGGTCGTGCTCCAGATCAGTGAGAACACCGCCCGCTACCACGGCTCCCTCGCCCCGATCGGGCTCGCGTCCCTCGCGCTCGCCAGGGCCGCGAACGTCCCGGTGGCGGTTCACCTCGATCACGCGGAGTCGCCCGAGCTGGTCCACGAGGCGGTCGAACTCGGCTTCACCTCGGTGATGTTCGACGCCTCAAGGCTCCCGTACGCACAGAACCTCGCCGCCACCCGGGAGATCACGGACCACTGCCATCGCGCGGGCGTCTGGGTCGAGGCCGAGCTCGGCGAGGTCGGGGGCAAGGACGGCGCCCACGCCCCCGGGGTGCGCACCGACCCCGACGAGGCCCGCGCGTTCGTGGACGCGACGGCCGTCGACGCGCTGGCCGTCGCGGTGGGCAGCTCGCACGCCATGCTCACCCGGGACGCCACGCTCGACTTCGCGCTCATCGAGCGGCTTCGGGCAGCTGTCGGCGTCCCGTTGGTCCTGCACGGATCGTCGGGCGTGGGCGACACGGACCTGGCGAAGGCGGTGGCGGCGGGGATGACGAAGGTGAACATATCCACGCACCTGAACAAGCTCTTCACCCGGACCGTGCGCGAGCAGCTCGACGCGGCGCCGGAGGTGGCGGACCCACGCAAGTACCTCGGCCCGGCCCGTCAGGCCGTGGCGTCCGAGGTGGCCAGGCTGCTGGGCGTCCTCGCGGCGCCGTGACGGCTCAGGTCAGCCCGCCGGCACCTCACCGTCCTCGATGAACACCGACTGGGCCACGGCGAGCGCCGAGTTGGCCGCCGGGACTCCGCAGTAGACGCCGGTCTGGAGCAGGGCGGCGCCGATCTCCTCGACGCTCAGCCCGTTGCGGCGGGCTGCCCGTACGTGCATCGCCAGTTCGTCGAGGTGCCCGTGGGCGACCAGGGCGGTGAGCGTGATGAGGCTGCGCTCGCGTCGGCTGAGCGTGGTGTCGGTCCAGATCTCGCCCCACGCGTAGCGGCTGATGAAGTCCTGGAACGGGGCGGTGAAGGCGGTCGTACGGGCTTGGGCACGGTCGACGTGCGCGTCCCCGAGCACCGCCCGGCGTACCGCGACGCCCGCCCCCGGTCCCGGCGCGCCGAAGTGGGCGCGCAGCGCGGCGAGCACCGCCGCGGGCCGTTCGACGGGCGCCAGATGGGAGGCGTCGGACAGTTCGGTGAGGGTGGCTCCGGGTACGGCGTCGGCGATCTCGCGGGCGTGTTCCGGCGGGGTGGCCGGATCCTGGCGGCCCGCGAGGACCAGGGTCGGTGCGGTGATTGAGGGGAGTTCCTCGCGCAGGTCGAAGACGGCGAGCGCGTCGCAGCAGGCGGCGTACGCCTCCGGGTCGGCCCGCAGCAGATCCTCGACGAGGGCGGGCGCCGTGAAGCCGGGGGTGAACCACCGGCTCGGCGCGGTCGCGGCGACCTGCCGCGTCCCCGACTCCCGTACGAGCGCCGCCCGTTCGCGCCAGGGGCCGGGCGGGCCGAAGTGCGCGGAGGAGCAGAGGACGGCCAGTCTGTCGATGCGTTCGGGGTGGTGCGCGGCCAGCCACAGCCCGACCGCTCCGCCGAGTGACACGCCCGCGTAGTGGAAGCGTTCCAGCCCGAGCGAGTCGGCCAGCTCCAGGACGAGCAGGCCGAGCCGCCCGACGGTCGCACCGGGTTCCAGCAGAGTGGCCGGGGATGCGCCGTGCCCCGGCAGGTCCCAGCTCACCGTCCGGAACACGGAGCCGAGTTCGGGTGCGACCGCGTCCCACACGGCTGTCGACGTACCCAGGGACGGGCCCAGGAGCAGTGCCGGTCCGGCGGCCGGCCCCTCGGCGCGGTGGTGCAGTGTTTCGGTCATGACCTCTGCCTGTACGTTCGTGGGTCAGCGGCGTTCGAGGGCGCGGTCGGTGAGTACCGCGGCCGCGCCGGTGTAGTGGGTGGGGTCGGTGAGGGCGTGGGGGTCGAGGTCCTTCACGTCCGGCTCGTCGGCCAGGGCGTCCGTGAGCACGTCGGCGAGGCTCGCCCCTGTCGTACGTGAGGTGTGGGCCGCCTCGTCGAGCAGCCGCCTGGCACGGGAGCGGCCCAGCAGCGGTGCGAGGACGGCGGTCAGCCGCTCCGAGACGACCAGCCCGCCGGTCAGATCCAGATGCTCCCGCATCCGCCCGGGGTGCACCCGCAGACCGGTGGCCAGCTCGGCGGCGTCCCGGGCCGCTCCCCCGGCCAGTCGCAGGAGATCGCGCAGGGTCTCCCATTCCGCGTGCCAGGCTCCGGCGGGCCGTTCGTCCTCGGCGACGACGGAGCCGTACAGCACGGCGGCCAGCGCCGGTGCCCGGCGTGCTGCGGCCGCGATGAGCGTGGAGCGGACCGGATTCGCCTTGTGCGGCATGGCGGACGAACCGCCACCCGCCCCCTCGCTCACCTCACCCGTCTCGGTGCGGGCGAGGAGCAGCACATCGGCGGCGATCTTGCCGAGCGCTCCGGTGGTGAAGGCGAGCGCGCCCGCCAGGTCGGCGACCGGGGTACGCAGGGTGTGCCAGGGCAGTGCGGGCTCGGCAAGACCGAGTTCGGCGGCGAACGCGGCGACCAGTCGCAGACCGGCGCCCTCCGCCTGTGCGTAGGCGTCGAAGGCCGCCAGTGTCCCGGCCGCACCGGCCAGTTGGGCGGGCAGCGAGCCGCGCACGACGGTCAGCCGGTCGCGGGCGTCCAGCACCAGGCTCCGCCAGCCGGCCGCCTTCAGCCCGAAGGTCGTGGGAACGGCGTGCTGAGACAGGGTGCGTCCCGGCATCGCGGTGTCGCGGTGCTCGGCCGCCAGCCGTGCCAGCGCCACCGCCGTGCGGTCCAGGTCGTCGAGGACCAGGGCCAGTGTCCGCGAGGCCACGAGCATCGCCGCGGTGTCCAGGACGTCCTGACTGGTCGCCCCGCGATGGACGTACGCCGCGTGCCTCTCGGGCACCGCGGCCGTCAGGTCGGCCACGAGCGGGATGACGGGGTTGCCGCCGTCGCGTGCCCGCAGCGCGAGGTCCCGTACGTCGAACCGGCCGTCGCGGGCGGCCTCGGTGACGGCCTCGGCCGCTTCCCCGGGCGCCAGGCCCAGAGCCGCCTGCGCGCGCGTGAGGGCGGCCTCGGTGTGCAGCATGGCGCGGAGGAACGCGGTGTCGGAGGTGGCGGCCTCGGCGGGCGAGCCCGCGCGGCCGGGCGCGAGCAGCCCCACGTCCCGGCCGTCGTCCGCGTGGCCTTCCGGGCCGCCGCCCGCGTCGTCGTCGCTCGTCATCGGAACTCCAGGAAGACGGTCTCGGACTCCCCCTGGAGCCGGATGTCGAACCGGTACCTGCCGTGCGGTTCGGCGGTCGACACCAGCGTGGCACGCCGCTCGGGCGGAAGGCCGGCGAGCAGCGGGTCGGCGGACAGCACGTCGGCCGGTCCGGGCAGATAGACGCGGGTGAAGAGGTGGTGGGTGAGGCCGCGGGCGAAGACACAGACTCCCAGGTACGGGGCGTTGCCGCCGCGGGCGCCCGGCCGGAGCGTGCGGACCGCCCAGCGGCCGTCCGCGTCGGTCGGCACCCGCCCGAAGCCGGTGAAGGTCACTCCGTCCCGGCCGAGGAAGCCTCCGGTGACCGGGTTCCGGCGCAACGAGCCGCCGTTCCGCGGCAGTTCACCGTCCGGACCCGGTCCCCAGAACTCCAGGAGCGCGTCGGGCACGGGATGTCCGGCGCCGTCGCGGACGTCCCCGTGGAGGGTGATGGTGCCGGGGTGGCCGGCCGGAGCGATGTCCCCGCCGCCGGGGAAGGGCAGCGCGTATCCGTAGAACGGCCCCACGGTGTGGGAAGGGGTGGGAAGAGCGGGAGGCGAGGTCGTCATGTCAGCGTCCTTCCTCGGTCCAGGTGGCGGCGGGGCCGTCGAGCACGATGTCCCAGCGGTACCCGAGGGACCACTCCGGCCGGGACAGCTCGTGGTCGTAGGTGGCGACGAGCCGGTCGCGGGCGGCGGCGTCGGTGACGGACTGGAGGATGGGGTCGTAGGCGAAGAGCGGGTCGTTCGGGAAGTACATCTGGGTGATCAGCCGTTGGGTGAACGCCGATCCGAAGAGCGAGAAGTGGATGTGCGCGGGCCGCCAGGCGTTCGTGTGGTTGCGCCACGGGTAGGCGCCCGGCTTGATCGTGGTGAAGGTGTAGCTGCCGTCGTCACCGCTCAGCGTCCGGCCGACTCCGGTGAAGTTCGGGTCGAGGGGCGCGGGGTGCTGGTCGCGCTGATGGGCGTACCGCCCCGAGGAGTTGGCCTGCCAGAGCTCGATCAGCTGGCCGCGCACGGGCCTGCCGGCACGGTCGAGCAGCCGGCCGCTGACCGTGATCCGTTCGCCGAGCGGCTCGCCCTGGTGCTGACGGGTGAGGTCGCTGTCGAGTTCGGTGATGTCGCTCTCGCCGAACGCGGGCGAAGCCAGTTCGACGGTCTCGGGGTCCTGCCGGACCTCTATCGGGACCAGCGGCTGCCGCGGGTGGCGCAGGAGGCTCGACCGGTACGGGGCGTAGTCGCGGGCCGGGTGGTGAGCGGGGGCGGCGCCGTCGGTCAGGGACGTCTCGTACGCCTGGCGCCGCTGCGCCATCTCCTGGTCGATGGCGGCCTGGGTGAGTGCCATGAGGCTGTGAACTCCTTGTCTGCGGGTCGGCCCGGGCAGGGCGGTACGGGCGGTGCGGTCACGCCCCGGGCTCAGCGGCGGACCTCGGCGGCCGTCCGCTCCACGATCTCGGCGGCGCTGACCCCGGGAGCGGTCTCCACGAGGAGCAGCCCGTCCTTTGTGACGTCGAGGACACCGAGGTCGGTGATGATGCGGTCGACGCAGGCGCGGCCGGTGAGGGGCAGGTCGCACTCCTCGACGATCTTCGGTGTGCCGTCCTTGGCGTTGTGCGTCATGGTGACGACGACCCGGCGGGCGCCGTGCACCAGGTCCATGGCGCCACCGATCCCGGTGACGAGCTTGCCGGGGACGGCCCAGTTGGCGAGGTCGCCGCGGGCCGAGACCTGCATCGCGCCCAGCACGGCGACGTCGATGTGGCCGCCGCGGATCATCCCGAAGGAGAGCGCCGAGTCGAAGAAGGAGGCGCCCGGCAGGACGGTGACGGTCTCCTTGCCGGCGTTGATCAGGTCGGGGTCGACCTCGTCCTCGTGGGGGAAGGGCCCCGTGCCGAGGATGCCGTTCTCCGATTCGAGGACGACTTCGACGTCGGCGGGCAGGTGGTTCGGGATCAGGGTGGGCAGTCCTATGCCGAGGTTGACGTACTCGCCGTCGCGCAGTTCGCGGGCCGCGCGGGCGGCCATCTGCTCCCGGGTCCAGCTCATCGGGTCGTCCTCTTCTCGATCTGCTTCGCGGCGGCCTGCGCGGCGGTGAGGGCGACGACCCGCTGCACGAAGATGCCCGGCAGATGGATGTGGTCGGGGTCGAGTTCGCCGGGTTCGACCAGTTCCTCGACCTCGGCGATCGTCACCGTGCCGGCCATGGCGGCGAGCGGGTTGAAGTTACGGGCCGACCTGTTGAAGACGAGGTTGCCGTGGCGGTCGCCCCTGGCGGCCCGTACGAGCGCGAAGTCGGTGCGGATGCCGCGCTCCAGGATGTGCCGGACGCCGTCGAACTCGCGCACCTCCTTGGGCGGGGAGGCCAGCGCGACGCCGCCCTCGCCGTCGTAGCGCCACGGCAGTCCGCCGTCCGCGACCTGGGTGCCGACGCCGGCCGGCGTGTAGAAGGCGGGAATGCCCACGCCGCCCGCCCGCAGCCGCTCGGCCAGCGTGCCCTGCGGGATCAGCTCCACCTCCAGCTCACCGGCCAGATACTGCCGGGCGAACTCCTTGTTCGCCCCGATGTACGAGCCCGTCACCCGCCCGATCCGGCCCGCGGCCAGGAGCACCGCGAGGCCCGAGTCCATCGCGCCGCAGTTGTTCGACACGATGCCCAGGCCCGTGGCGCCGCTCGCGTACACCGCCTGGATCAGCGTGTCCGGCACGCCACTGAGGCCGAAACCACCCACCGCGAGCGTCGCACCGTCGCGGACATCGGCGACTGCCTCGCCGGCCGTGGACACCACTTTGTCCATGCGTCCGCCCCTCCCTTGCCGTGCCGCCAGATACTCAGTGCACTGACTATTTTTCGACAGGGCAGAGCCTGGCACCAGGAGGGTCCGAGGTCAATACCATCAGTGCAAAGAGCGAAGGGCGGGACGGCCGGGCGGAGAAATGGCGGGCGCGCGGCCGGGCCACGATGCCGTGGTTCCGTGTCCGCGCGACGACGCCGCTCGCGGGCCCGCAGGCCCGGGAGCCCTACTCCTCCCCGGCCTGGGCCACCTGCCCCTTGGCGCGCTTGCCGACGACGAACGCCGCGGCCGCCGCACTGCTCGCGAAGGCCAGGGCCACCACCCACGGCCGGTCGAGGACGTGCCAGGTCAGCTCGTCGAGGGAGTAGCGGCCTGGGCCGGTCAGCCCGATCGCGGCGGCCGTGAAGCCGAGGAACGCCGGGTACTCGTACCCGCCGCCCTGGGCGAAGAAGCCCGCCGGCGCGTGCACGGCGACGGCTCCCGCCATCGCCCCGGCCGCGGCGGCGCCCGCCGCGGGAGTGGCCAGGCCGAGGGCGAGCAGCACGCCGCCGCCCGTCTCGCCGAGCCCGGCGGCGACCGCGCTGTGCCGGGGCGGCTTGAAGCCCATGGCCTCCATGGCGGCCGTGGTGCCCTGGATACCACCCCCACCGAACCAGCCGGCCAGCTTCTGCGTGCCATGGGCGGCGAGGACCGCGCCCGTGCCGACGCGCAGGACGAGCAGGCCGAGGTCACGCCGGCTGAGGCAAACCATGGGTGTCTCCCAGAGGTGGGGTGCGAACCAGTACGCATCCACTGTCGTCCGGCCCGGACGCCCGGGCGCTGTCCTGATACGCCGTACGGGCACCGGGGCCGCCACCACTGCGACGTACGTCATTATGCAACTTGTTGCACAATGCCGTCCGTGTGGTCTACAACTGGCTGGACGACACTGCGCGAGGAGACGCCGGATGAGCCCGTACCCCACTCTGCTGAGCCCGCTGGACCTCGGGTTCACCACCCTCCCCAACCGGGTCCTCATGGGATCGATGCACATCGGTCTGGAGGAGGTCGAGCGCGGCTTCGAGCGGATGGCCGCCTTCTACGCGGCCCGTGCCCGGGGCGGGGTCGGCCTCATGGTCACCGGCGGCATCGCGCCGAGCGCCCGCGCGTGCTCCTTCCCCGGCGGCGCGAAGATGACGACCGAGGCGGAAGCCGATCAGCACCGGCAGGTGACCGACGCCGTGCACGAGGCCGGTGGCCGGATCGCGATGCAGATCCTGCACTTCGGGCGGTACGCCCACCACGCGGACCTGGTGGCGCCCAGCGCGCTCAAGGCTCCGATCAGCGGCTTCACCCCGCACGCGCTGACCGACGACGAGGTCGAGGAGACCATCGAGGACTTCGTCCGGGCCGCCGAACTGGCGCAGCGCGCGGGGTACGACGGTGTCGAGATCATGGGCTCCGAGGGCTATCTGATCAACGAGTTCATCGTCGCCGCCACCAACCACCGCACCGACCGCTGGGGCGGCAGCTACGAGAACCGCATTCGGCTGCCCCTGGAGATCGTGCGCCGCGTCCGCGAGCGCGTCGGCACCGACTTCATTCTCATCTACCGGCTGTCGATGCTGGACCTGGTACCCGGCGGCTCCACGCTCGAAGAGGTCGTCCAGCTGGCCCGCGAGGTCGAGGCGGCCGGTGCCACGATCATCAACACCGGGATCGGCTGGCACGAGGCCCGCATCCCCACCATCGCCACGTCGGTTCCGCGCGGCGCCTTCACCTGGGTGACCGAGAAGGTGCGCGGCGCCGTCTCCGTACCCCTGGTGACCAGCAACCGCATCAACACCCCCGAGGTCGCCGAGGAGATCCTGGCCTCGGGCCGGGCGGACATGGTGTCGATGGCCCGGCCGTTCCTCGCCGACCCCGACTTCGTCGCCAAGGCGGCTGCGGACCGCGCCGACGCGATCAACACCTGCATCGGCTGCAACCAGGCGTGCCTGGACCACATCTTCAGCCTCCAGATCACCTCCTGCCTGGTCAACCCGCGCGCCTGCCACGAGACCGAGCTGGTGCTCCTGCCGACCCGGACCCGTAAGAACGTCGCCGTCGTCGGCGCCGGTCCCGCCGGTCTGTCCTGTGCGGTCACGGCGTCGGAGCGCGGGCACGCGGTGACGCTGTTCGACATGGCCGACGAGATCGGCGGCCAGCTCAACGTGGCGCGCCGGGTCCCCGGCAAGGAGGAGTTCAACGAGACCCTGCGCTATTTCCGTACGCGTCTGAGGGAGCAGGGCATCGAGGTCCGGCTCGGCACCCGGGCCACGGCAGAGCTGCTCGAAGACTTCGACGAGGTCGTCATCGCGACCGGGGTGGAGCCCCGCACCCCCGCGATCCCGGGCGTGGACCACCCCAGCGTGGTCAGCTACCTGGACGTGCTGCGGGACGGCGCGCCGGTCGGCGACCGGGTCGCGGTCGTCGGGGCTGGCGGTATCGGTTTCGACGTCGCGGAGTTCCTCACCGACGGCGGCGACGCCGCCTCGCTGGACGCCGAGGTGTTCTTCCGCCAGTGGGGCGTCGACACCTCGTACGCGGACCGGGGCGGGCTCCGGGTCCCCGAGCGGCCGAAGCCGCCGCGCACCGTGCACCTCGTCCAGCGCAAGACGAGCAAGGTCGGGGCCGGTCTCGGCAAGACCACGGGATGGATCCACCGCACCGAACTGCGCCACCGCGGCGTCACGATGATCGCGGGCGCGTCCTACGACCTCATCGACGACGAGGGCCTCCACCTGACCGTGGACGGCGAGCAGCACGTGCTGGCCGTCGACACCGTGGTCCTGTGCGCGGGGCAGGAACCGCGTCGTGGACTGTACGAGGAGCTGGTCGCGGCGGGCCGCTCGGTGCACCTGATCGGCGGCGCCGACGTGGCGGCCGAGCTGGACGCCAAGCGGGCGATCCGCCAGGGCGCGGAGCGTGCCGCGGCCTTGTGACCGGCCTGGCCCGCCCCTCCCCGGGGGCGGGTCCGCAAACCTAGGATGCACTCCATGTCACTCCCGCACGCGATCCTCACCGCCCTGCTCGAAAAGCCGTCATCGGGGCTGGAGCTGACGCGCAGGTTCGACCGGTCGATCGGCTACTTCTGGTCGTCCACGCATCAGCAGATCTATCGCGAGCTGGGAAAACTGGAGCAGTCCGGGCAGATCCGGGCCCTGTCGCCGGCTCAGCCCGCCCGTGGGCAGAAGAAGGAGTACGAGGTCCTGCCCGCGGGCCGCGAGGAGCTGGCGGCCTGGGTCGCCCTCCCCGAGGACCCGCGGCCGGTCCGCGATCCGCTGTTGCTGAGGATGCGGGCGGCGGCGGTCGTCGGGGCGGAGGGGCTGGGGGACGAACTGCGCCGCCATCTCGCGCTGCACCGGCGCCAGCTGGAGGAGTATCTGCGGATCGAGGAGCGGGACTTCCCGCCGGAGCGGACCGCCGACGAGGACCGGCTGCGGCATCTGGTGCTGCGCGGCGGAATCGACATGGAGACGTTCTGGATCGGCTGGCTGACCAGGGCCCTCGCCGACGAGCCGACGCTCTCCGAGGGCTGACGCCCGCCGGACAGGCTTCGCTTTCGAGCCCGCCCGGCGGCGTAGGCGCGCCCGCATGCGGACGCACCGGTACGCCTACGCGGCCACGGCCCTACGCGCCGCCCACCGAAGACGTCATCGCTTCCGCGGCGAGCGGCTGCCGGTCCCGTGCGCGGGGGCTGCCGATGATCACCCTTGACGGCGTGGGGGGCGCGGGTGAGGCGGCCGGGGCCGGCCCGGACGCCTCCGCGGTGGCCCGGCTGAGCAGGATCACGCCACGTACGGCAGCCGCGCTGCCGAGCAGTGCCGGAACCAGACTGATCGCTCCCCCCTGGAGCCGTTCCCCGAGCAGGGCCATGCCGACGGCGGCGGCTGCCACCGGGTTGGCCAGCGTGACGACCGCCAGCGGAGCGCCGAGGCCGCCCCGGAACGCGATCTGCGCCAGCAGCAGACCGCCCATCGCGAAGACGGAGACGAACAGCGCGACCGTCACCAGCCGCCAGCTGATCAGCGGCCCCGTGGTGTGGTCGGTGACGGCGACGGTGAGGGTCTGGGTGAGCGCCGAGGCGACACCCGAGGTGATACCGGCGGCCGTGGCGTGACGCAGGCCCGGCCGGGTGCCGGGCCGGCCCAGTACGGCGACGACCGCCATCGTCGCCGCTCCCACACCGAGCGCCTCCGGCAGGGTCAGCGTCTGGTGCGCGGCGCCGCCGCCCGCGGCGAGCAGCAGCGCGCCGAGGCCGAGCAGGGTGAGGACCGTGCCGCGCCACTCGGTCCGGGTGACACGGCGCCCCGCGGAACGGGCGCCGAGCGGGACCGCGGCGACGAGCGTGAGCGCCCCCAGGGGCTGGACCAGCGTCAGCGGACCGTACTTCAGCGCGACCACGTGCAGCAGCGCGCCCCCCGCGTTCAGACCGACCGCCGACCACCAGGCACCCCGGCCCAGCATGCGCAGCATCCCGTCGGAGGATTCGGTGCGCCCTGCGAGGCGGGCCTGCGCGACGGCGGCCAGCGCGTAGGCGGCGGCGGAGACGAGGGACAGTGCGACCGCTGTGAGCGTGGCGTTCATCGACCGCCTCCGGACCGGACGAGCTCCGTCGCCCCACTGGACACCGCGACGGGCGCCGGGACCCGGGGTGCGGCCATGCCCGCCACGGCGGGCCGGGTCACGCCGGACGGCGCTCCGGCGGCTGAGGGCCACGGGAGGTGGATCCGGGCCGGGGCGGGACGAGGCAGCCGGAGTGCGGCGAAGGCGACGGCGAGCAGCGCCGATACGACGATCGCGTCCAGCCAGTAGTGGTTCGCGGTGCCCACGATGACGAGCAGCGTGGCCGCGGGATGCAGCAGCCACAGCCAGCGCCACCGCGAGCGGGTCGCGACGATCAGGCCGACGGCGACCATCACGGCCCAGCCGAAGTGCAGCGAGGGCATCGCGGCGAACTGGTTGGCCATGGAGTCGGTCGCGGGCGTGTCCCCGTACACCGTCGGGCCGTACACCTGGCCGGTGTCGACGAGGGCGGCGGCGGGGAGCATCCGGGGCGGGGCGAGCGGGAACAGCAGATGGAGCGCGAGCGCGGCGCCGGTGAGTACGGCGAGGATGCGGCGCGACCAGACGTAGTGACGCGGGCGACGCCAGTACAGCCACACCAGGAAGAGCAGGGTGGCGGGGAAGTGGACGGTCGCGTAATAGGTGTTCGCCACGTGGATCAGCGTGTCGCTGTGCAGCAGCAGGCTCTGCACCGCGCCTTCGCCCGGGAGCCGCACGGCGCGCTCGAAGTCCCAGACGTGACCCGCGTTGCGGAACGCCTCCTCGACATGGCCGTTCGCGGCCTGCCGGCCGAACTTGTAGACGAGGAAGAGTCCCGCGACGAGAAGAAGCTCGCGGACGAGGGGCGGTCGGGCAGAAGTGTCCGGCTCCCGTTCTGCAGGCTGTGTGCGGGCGTACATCACCCGGTGCCCCTTTGCTGACGAAGCGCTGTTACGGCGGCATGGTCCAGTCCATGCCGTATCGATACGCCAGTGTACCGATACGTTCGCGTATCGGTACACCGGCGTATCGGTACACTGGCGTATCGAAGGACCTCGTCGCACCGTCGCTGAGAGGGAGAGCACATGTCGTCGCACGACCCCGCACAGGAGTCAGCAGCCACGTCCCGCCGGTCGAAGATCACACCGGAGCGGGCACAGGAGCTCTACGCGGCGGTGCTGGATCTGATCCGCGAGAGCGGTTACGAGGCGCTGACCATGGAGGGAGTCGCCTCCCGCACCCGCTGCGGGAAGTCGACGCTCTACCGGCAGTGGGGCTCCAAACCGGAGCTGGTCGTGGCGGCCCTGCACGGCACCAGGCGCATGCTGCTTCCGCCCATCGACACCGGCTCGCTCGCCGGTGACCTGCGCGAGGCGGCGCGGGCCATCGGGGCGGCCTCCGGGCACGACACCCCGCTGTCGCACGCGCTGAGCCACGCCGCCCTCCAGAGCCCCGAGCTGCTGTGCGCCCTGCGCGAGGCATTGATCCTGCCGCAGATCGCCGCGATCGAGGACATGGTCCGGCGGGGCGGCGAGCGCGGCGAAATCGCCTCGGACGCCCCCGCGGCCGAGTTCGTGGCGACGCAGCTCCTGGGCGTCATGCGGGCCCGGCCCCTGCTGGAGGGGCGGTACGCGGATGAGGCGTATCTCACCCGCTTCGTGGAGAGCTCGATCCTTCCGGCACTCGGGATCGGGGCCGAGACGCCCCCGCCCGGGGCCCGATGAACGTGGGCCGTCGTCTCCAGCGGAGGGCGACGGCCCGCCCGCGCCGCACCGTGGGGACGGGGGCGGCGCACCGTCCGGTCGGCCGGTGACCCTCTTGAGGGTCACCGGCCGACCGCGTTCCCGGCCCCACCCCTCTCGGCCCCTGCTCCCCCTCCCGCACCAAACAAACAGTTGGTAGATTCGACCCCGACCGGACAGCCCCGCATCCCGACAGCTTTCCCGAGGCCCCCGGCAGCTTCCCGACAGCGGCAGAGGCGGATCATGGATTTCGGCAACCCGATCGACTTCACCGGGCGAGCGGTGATCGTCACCGGCGGGACCAAGGGCATCGGCGCCGCCATCGCCGAGGCGTTCCTCGCCTCGGGCGCCGACGTCCTCGTGTGCGGCCGGAACACCCCGGCCCGGCTGCCGGGCACCGGCGGACGACGGTGCGCGTTCCGGGCGACCGACGTCCGCGACCCCGAGGCGGCGGCGGCGCTCGTGGACGCGGCCGTCGAACGGTTCGGGCGGCTCGACGTGCTGGTCAACAACGCGGGCGGATCACCCGCCGCGGACGCGGCCACGGCATCCCCGCGCTTCGTCGAGAAGATCGTCGCCCTCAACCTGCTCGCGCCGTTCTACGTGGCGCAGGCCGCGAACCGGGTCATGCGGGACCAGGCGGAAGGCGGCTGCGTGATCAACATCGGCAGCGTCGCAGCCCGCACGCCGCAGCCCGGCACCGCCGCCTACACGGCCGCCAAGGCGGGGCTGCTGGGACTGACCCGGGCGCTGGCCCTGGAATGGGCCCCGCGGGTGCGCGTCAATCACCTCACCACCGGCCCGATCCGCACCGAGAGCGCGGCAGACGTGTACGGCGAGGACGGCGGGGCGGCGGTGGCGGACGTCGTCCCGATGCGACGGATGGCGGCCCCGGACGATGTCGCGCACGCCTGCCTGTACCTGGCGAGCCCCCTGGCGGCCTACGTCAACGGCGCCGATCTGGCGGTGCACGGCGGCGGGGAGGTACCGGCCCGGTATCTGGCGGCACGGGTGGGCAGACCCCCCTTTTCGTCCTCTTGACGATATAACCCTCCCCTCGTTATCGTCTAGGTGACGACAATGAGGGGACGGGACAGACATGGCCGACATCACCCGGCGCTTCGGCTGGCGCCACCTGCGCTCCGCGCCCACCGCGCACATCCGCCACCACAAGCGCGGCAAGCTCAGCCACGACGGCACGGGGCTCAGCTTCTGGTACCGCTCGCTGACCGCGGCTCTCTCCGAGGTGCCCGTCGACGACCGCGAACTGGCCATGGCCTTCCACGCCCGCACAGCCGACTTCCAGGACGTCACCGTGCAGGCGACCGTGACGTACCGGATCAGCGACCCGGCAGGCGCGGCGGCCCGGCTCGACTTCTCCGTCGACCCGGACACCGGCGCCTGGCGCAGCGCGCCCCTGGAGCAGATCGGCACTCTCCTCACGGAGACCGCCCAGCAGCACACGCTCGACGCCCTGGCCCGCACGCCGCTCGCCGCCGCGCTCGTGGACGGCGTCGCCGCGGTACGGGAACGGGTCGCCGCGGGGCTCGCCGCCGAACCACGTCTGCCCGACACCGGCATCGACGTCGTGGCCGTACGCGTCGTCGCCATCCGGCCCGAGGCGGAGGTCGAGCGGGCGCTGCGGACCCCGGCCCGGGAACAGATCCAGCAGGAGGCCGACCGGGCCACCTACGAACGCCGGGCCGTCGCGGTCGAGCGCGAACGGACCATCGCCGAGAACGAGCTCGCCAGCCAGATCGAACTGGCCCGCAGAGAAGAGCGGCTGGTGGATCAGCGCGGTACCAACGCACGGCGGGAGGCCGAGGAGAAGGCGGCGGCGGACGGGGTGCGCACGGAAGCCGAGGCCGCCCGCAAGGTGCGCCTCACCCGCGCGGAGGCGGAGGCGGCCCGTGACATCGGGGCGGCCCGCGCCGAGGCCCAGGCCGCCTGGCTGCGCGTCCACGCGGACGTCGACCCCGGGACCCTGCACGCCCTGGCTGCCACACGGCTGGCCGAGAATCTGCCCCGCATCGACAGCCTGACCCTCTCCCCCGACGTCCTCACCGGCCTGCTCGCCAAGCTCGGCCGCCCGGAGACCGGGACCCGGGCGTGAGCCTCGCGCCGCGGGCCGTGCTCGTCCACCGCACCACCGAGTACGAGGAGTTGCTGGCCCGGCACGGCACGCACGGCCAGGCGGCCTTCTTCCTCGCCGGCCGCGGCCGGTCCATCGAGGAGGTGGCCCTGCGCCATCACCGCACCCAGCAGGCGCTGACGGACGTGGCGGCGGCCGTCCCGCTCCAGTGGCGCCGGTCCCGGGTGGAGCGCCAGGATCTCGACCGCTTCCTCTTCGGCCCCGAGGACGTCGTGGTCGTGGTCGGTCAGGACGGGCTGGTCGCCAATGCCGCCAAGTACCTGTCGGGTCAGCCCGTGGTCGGGATCGACACCGATCCCGGGCGCAATCCGGGTGTCCTCGTACGCCACCGCGCGCGGGACGCCGCAGCCCTGCTCCGCTCGGCGGCGGCGCCGGGCGCCCAGGCGGACACCCTCACCATGGTCGAGGCGGTGGCGGACGACACCCAGCGGCTGATCGCGCTGAACGAGATCTACCTCGGCCCGCCCGGTCACCAGACCGCCCGTTACCACCTGTCCGCCGACGGCAGCCGACCGTCCGGAGAGGCCCAGGCCTCGTCGGGCGTCCTGGTCGGCACCGGCACGGGCGCGACAGGATGGCTCCGCTCGCTCTGGCTGGAACGCGGCAGCGGGCTGAGCCTGCCGGCCCCTTCCGATCCCCGGCTGCTCTGGTTCGTACGCGAGGCCTGGCCCTCGCCCGCGACCGGCACCTCGCTGGTGGCGGGTGAACTGGGGCGCGGCCAGGGTCTGGAGCTCACCGTCGAGTCGGACCGGCTGGTGGTCTTCGGCGACGGGATGGAGGCGGACTCCCTGGAACTGACCTGGGGCCAGACCGTCCGGCTCGGCATCTGCGCCACCTCGTTGCGGCTCGCCGTCTGACCTGCGGGTCGGGCCCCCGCCCGTCCACCGCGGGCCGAGGTCACGGAGGGACGCGTTTTCGCCAACCATGACGGCTCGGCCCCGGCCAGGCCGGGGCCTGACGGCCGGGGAAGGCCCCCCGACGCCCGATCGTCCGGACTCTCCGTATGCGACGGCCATGCGGCGTGTTTCGCAACGATTACCGAGCCGGATCTTTACGACACGGAAGTCGAGCAATTTCACACCCCCGACTCGTGCAATGAAACCGAAACAAGAGCGAAAAGAATCTCGCACTTTGCATGAAATCAGCCACGCCCTGCCGACCTCGCACAACCGTGCTTGTTCAGGCATGAGACGGGCCCTAGGGTGACTGGTCACCGCAGAGAAGGGCCTGGCGTGGAGATAGTCCGCATTCCCGGGATTGAGAGACGAGCGCTCATGGCACTCATTCCCACCGATACCGCGCAGTCCGTCAGGATAGGCACCCTGGGGCCGACCGGGACGAGCAGTGAGCACATTGCGCGGTTGATGCTGCGTTGCGTCGGCAGCCCCAAGTCCTGCCGCATCGTCCTGAAGGACACATTCGAGCAGTGCATGGACGCCCTCACCAGCGATCTCCTGGATCTGACGCTCGTCCCTCACGCCTATTCCAACATCAACGCCTTTTACATGCACCCGGACCTGGAACCGGTGAGCGTGTTCCGAGGAAGCACACCAGAATACGGACTCGCCGTGCGAGCCGACTTCCCGTTTCACGAGGAGCTGCTCTACACGGAAACCGTCGTCACTCACCCGGCGCCCATTCCGATGCTGCGCCACCATTTCGACCGGCCCATGAAGCTGGCCACCGTGACGTCCACGAGTCAGGCCGCTGGTGATGTCGCCGACGGGCGCTACGACATCGCTCTCACGAACGAGCAGGCAGCCGAGCAGTACCACCTGAAGTTCGTCCACAGGTTGGCGCGTATCCCCATGACGTGGACGGTCTTCTCGAGGAAGAAGGGAAGCAATGACCACCGAAGCACATGAGCGACCGTACTTCCCGGCCCCTGACGTCGTGCTTCACGACAACGGGGTCCGGATCGAGTCCTACCGACGTGAACACACGGAGGTACGGCTCTCCTACCTCTCCCCCGGGGTCACCGTGCGGGACGACTCCCCGCAGCAGGCGCTCGTGGGAATGGTCCTTCGCGGCGACCTCTCCGTGACGGTCGATGACGTGACCAAGCTGATGAAACCCGAGCACGACGTCTACGTCGTCCCGCCCGGTATCGCGCGCACAGCCGTCAATCCGTCGTCGAGCGAGACCGTCCTGCTCGACATCACGCGCAGCAAGCCGGGGGAAAGCTATCCCGCGCCGAGCGGGTACTTCCTGGAGCCGATCGAGTCGCGCAAGTTCGTCCAGATGGATGTGACGTTCTTCCTGGCCGACTGGATCGAGCTCATGATCGCCGATATACCCGGCGGCGGCGAGATGCCGTACCACAAGCACTCCCATGAGCAGATCGGGACGTGCCTGGAGGGGCGCTACGACATGACGGTCGAGGGATCGAGCCACGAGCTGCGGTTCGGCGGCACCTACTTCTGCGAGCGCCAGGAGGGGCACGGCGCCGCGAACCCCAACACCGGCCTGGCGCGCTCCCTCAACATCTTCATTCCGCCGCGATATCACCGGGTTCCCCAGCGGAACACCGCGGCCAAATCCCCATGACCCGAGTAGCCGTCGTCCTGGGCGCCGGCCGGGGAATCGGACGCGCAACCGCGCTGCATCTGCGCGCGAAAGGTTATGTGACGGTCCTGTGCGCCCGCAGCCGGGACGAACTGGAGAAGGTCGCAGAGGAATCGGATTCCGGCGGGCCGGCCGCGTATGTCCTCCCGGGTGACATCACGTCACGGTCGTTCCGCAGGCAATTGGTGGACGACGTCGAAAGCCGGTACGGCAGGATCGACGTACTGATCAATAACGCGCCGGGCCCGGCTCCGGGCTCCTTCGAGAGCGTACAGACCGACGACATACGTTCCGCGATGGACCAGAAGATCGTCCCGTATCTGGACCTGATCAGATCCATTGCCCCGGTGATGATCCGCAACGCATTCGGCCGGATCATCAATATCGCCGGAAATGTCGGCAAGGAACCCGCACCGGGCATGTTCCTGTCCGGGATGGTGAACGCGGCCGTCTCGAATACCAGTAAGAATCTGGCGGGCCTGTACGCCCAGCACAACGTGACCGTGAACTGTGTGCATCCCGGAGTCATCCGGACCGACCGGTACGACCGCGCCGTGCAGCACATGAGCCGCACCCACGCGATATCGCGGCAGGAGGCGGAACACCGTCTGCGACGCACGATCCCCATGGACAGGCCGGGGGACGCCGCCGAGGTCGCCGCCGTCATCGGCTTTCTGGTGTCCGACGAGGCCTCCTATCTCACGGGGCAGCAGATATCGGTCGACGGTGGTCAATTGACATGCGTGTGAGAGGAGACCGGATCATGTCCGAGGAGAAGGTGGTCATCGTCACCGGTGCCGCATCCGGGATCGGCAGGCGGACCGCGATCGAGTTCGCGCGGCAGGGCGCCAAGGTGGTCGTCGCGGACATCGACGAGAAAGGCGGCACGGACGTCGTCGCCGCGCTGAGGAGCGACGGACACGACGCCGTCTTCGTGGCGGCCGACCTGACGGTGGAGGACGACTGCGGGGACCTCGTCGCCACGGCCACCGAGACGTTCGGCCGTCTCGATGTCCTGGTCAACAACGCCGGCATCGAAATCACCACCCCCCTCCACGAAATGCCGGTCCACGAGTGGGACCGGTTGGTCGACACCAATCTGAAGAGCATGTTCCTGTGCTCCAAGTACGCACTGCGCGAGATGATCGCGGCGACGAGCGGTGCGATCGTGAACGTGTGCTCCGTCAGCGGGCTGGTGGCATGGCCCGGCATCGCCGCGTACAACTCCACCAAGGGCGGGGTGATGATGCTGACGAAGTCGCTCGCCGTCGACTACGCCCAGTACGGCATCAGGGCCAATTGCGTCTGCCCGAGCATCATCGACACGCCCATGACCGATGTGTCCAACGGCCACGACGCGGATGTCAAGGAACAGAAGGCGAAGCTGAACCCGCTGGGACGCCTCGGCACACCGGAGGACGTCGCGAACGCGATCCTGTTCCTCGCGTCGGAGAAGTCCTCGTTCATCACGGGCGCCGCGCTCACGGTCGACGGCGGATACACGGCGATCTAGGCCCAGCCCGGGGATCATGGCAGGACAGGCCCTGGCCTTCTCAACTCATGTGCACGAAAGAAAGGTTGGCTGGAGTGTCGGACCGATTGAGCGGCGAGGAGCGGCCGAGCGGCTTCCCGCTGCTGACCGTCCTCGCGCTGATGGCGGGGATCTTCGCGGTCGGCTCGGAGGAGCTGGTGGTCTCACCGCTGCTCGTGAACATGGCCGAGGCGTTCGACTCGTCGGTGGCCGTGATGGCGCTGTCGGTCAGTGTGTACGGCATCGGAACGGCGGTCGGCGCCCTGCTCTTCGCCCCCCTCGGGGACCGGGTGTCGCGCCGTCTCGGCCTGGCGGCCGGGATGATGATCTTCGTCCTGGGGACCGTTCTGTGCGCCTTCGCGGACGCACCGGGTGTGTTCTTCGCGGGCAGGGCGCTGGCCGGGCTGGCGACAGGTGCCTTCGTGCCGACGGCGTACGCCTTCGTCGGTGACCAGATTCCCTACCGGCACCGCGCCAGGGCCATGGGAATCCTCGTGTCGAGCTGGGCACTCTCGCTCGTCCTGGGCGTGCCGATGGGGTCCTTCGTCGGGGAATGGGTGGGCTGGCGCTGGACGTTCGGCCTGCTCGCGATCCTCGGAGCTCTCGTGGTCTGCGTGATGCTCCGGGTCAAGGGCGGCAGGCCCCCCGGCACTCAGGACGCTTCAGTTCCGCCTGGAGGGACCGCGGCCTCGCCGGAGCGGGGATGGGCACGATCCGCCGCCCGGGCCTTCCTGGCGCCGAGGGTGCCGGTGTACGTGCTGGCGACCTTCCTGAACATGCTCGGCTTCTACGGCATGTACACCTTCCTCGGCAGCGCGCTGCAGTACCGGTTCGGCTCGGGAAGCTCCATGACCGGGCTCATGATCCTGCTCTACGGGCTGGGATTCGCGACGAGTTTCGTCACCGGCAGGTGGGCTGACGAACTGGGCAAGGAGAGAGTGCTGGTCGGCTTGCTGGCAGGGCTGGTGCCGGCCCTGGTGGTCATCCCGTTCGTCACCCGCTGGACGGCGCCGCTGGTGGTGTGCCTGTTCCTGTGGGGGGCCATGCAGAGCCTGGTCGTCACCCTGCTCAGTACGCTGCTGAGTGAGTGTTCGCCGCAGCACCGCGGAGCCATCCTTGCCTTCTACAGCCTCGCGACCAACCTCGCGGTGGCCATGGGTGCCGCCCTGCTCGGCCCCCTGTTCACGGAGTACGGATTCTCCGCCGTGGGCTGGTCCTGCGCCGGTTTCACACTGGTCGCCTTCGGCCTGACGGGATGGGCGTACAGGCGTCGTGGCAAGGGGCTCCTGCCCGACGACGACGGCCGGGACGCCGCTCGCGAGGCGCAGGTGGTGGCACATGAGGACTGAGTTCGCGCGCCGGCTCCTCGACCTGCCCAGGAGTTCGTTCGCGACGACCGGCGGCAGGATCGACCAGCTCGTCGGGGCGGGCGAGGACGTCGTCAACCTGTGTCAGGGAAATCCTGACCTGCCGACGCCGGCCCATATCGTCGAGGCCTTGCGCACAGAGGTGCTCGACCCCGCCACGCACCGGTATCCGTCCTTCTCGGGACTGCTCGAACTCAAGGTCGCCATCGCCCGGTGGTACGAGGCGAACCACCGGGTCCGTCTCGATCCCGGGACCGAGGTCGCGATCCTCTTCGGAGCGAAGGCCGGCCTGGTGGAGATCAGCCAGTGCCTGCTGAATCCGGGTGACGTGTGCCTGATGCCGGACCCCGCCTTCCCGGACTACTGGGCGGGCGTGGCCCTCTCCGGAGCCCGGATGCATGCCCTCCCACTCCTGCGGGAGAACGGCTTTCTGCCCGACTACGCCGCGCTGGACCCGGCCGCCCGCGACCGCGCCAAGCTCATGTTCCTCAACTACCCCAACAACCCCACCTCGGTGACGGCACCGCCGGAGTTCTACGAGGACACGGTCCGGTTCGCGGCCGAACACGAGGTGATCGTGGCCTCCGACTTCGCCTACGGGGCACTGGGGTTCGACGGGCAGGTCCCGGTCTCGTTCCTGGAGACGGACGGCGCCAAGGACGTGGGCGTCGAGTTCATCTCCCTGTCGAAGATGTTCAACATGGCCGGATGGCGGATCGGCGCCGTGGTCGGCAACCGGGACGTCGTCGCCGCGATCAACCTGATCCAGGAGCACTACTACGTCTCGCTGCCGCTGTTCATCCAACGAGCCGCGGTCGCGGCCCTGACCGGGCCGCAGGACTGCGTCCAGGAGCTGACGGAGATCTACGCACGCCGCCGGGACGTCTTCGTGGCCGGTGTGCGGGACACCGGATGGCGCATCGACACCCCCCGTTCGGTCTTCGCCTGGCTGCCGATCCCCCGGGGCCACGGGTCCGTCGCGTTCGCAGACGAGCTACTGACCCGGGCCAAGGTGGCGGTGGCACCCGGCCGCTGGTTCGGAGCGCACGGCGAAGGATACGTACGGGTGAGTCTGCTGGCGCCGGAGGTCCGGCTCCGCGAGGCCGTTGACAGGCTGTCCGATTTCCTGAACACCACTGGGGATCTGCCGTGATACGCCACGTCGTGCTGTTCAAGTTCAAGCCCGGCATCAACTGGAGCGACCGGCGGGCGGTGGAGGCGGAACGCTCCACCGCCGAGGTGGGCGACGAGGTACCCGAACTCCGTGACTGGCGCTACGGCCGCAACGTTTCCACCAGGGCCATCGCCTACGACTTTCTCGCCGAAGGCCTCCTGGACGACCTGGAAGCGGTCGAGCGGTACGTGGTGCATCCGTTTCACCAGGAATCGGTTCGGCGATGGCGTGAGATCAGCGACTGGGTCATCGTCGACGTCGAGGTCTGACCGGCCCGTGTGAGGATGGCCGACCGGATCATCGGCCCCACCCGTTCCGTACGCGCGAGGAGCAGAGCAGCATGACCACCGATTCCACGGACCGCCCCACCAACGACGCCCATCACACCCGCAACACCCGTCCGCCGGTGGCACAGGCGGCGCTCGGCGTGGGCGTCGTCGTGCAGGACCAGCAGGGCCGGATTCTGCTGGGCCGCCACCGGAGCGGCACGTGGGAGCTGCCGGGAGGCAAGGTCGACCCGACGAACGAGTCCGTCGCCGCCGCGGCCGTACGGGAACTGCGCGAGGAAACCGGTCTGGAGGTCCCCGAGGCGGAGGTGACGGTGTTCGCGATGCTGCACGACGTGGTCGGCGGCATCAACCGCATCTCCATGGGAGCCGTGGTGACCGTGAGGTCCGGGGTGCCCGAGGTGACCGAGCCGCAGCTGATCAGCACCTGGCGGTGGACCGGCCTCGACGAGATCCCGAGGCCGCTGTTCGACCCCTCGGCACAGGTGCTGGCGGCCTGGCGACCGGACCTCGCCATCGAACACCCGGCGGCTCACTGTCTGCCCATCGGCAGGACGCCCCGGGCCCACTGACCGCGTACACCCACCCTGGCCACTCAGGATGCGGGACATCAGGCACGGATGTATGAATAAGGAACAAATCGTGCGATCGGAGTGCGCCCGTGGACGATTACCCGCTGTTGAACGTCTTCCTCACCATGCTGTACCTGTTCCTCTGGGTGATGTGGTTCTTCCTGCTCTTCAAGGTGGTCACGGACATCTTCCGCGACCACTCGCTGAGCGGCTGGGGCAAGGCCGGCTGGCTGGTCGTCGTCATCCTCCTGCCCTATCTCGGCGTCCTGGTCTACCTCATCGCCAGGGGACGGAGCATGGGCGAGCGGGACGTGAAGCAGGCCAAGGACCAGGAAGCCGCCTTCAAGCAGTACGTGCGGCAGGCCGCCGGCAACGAGGGCGACGGCGGCAGCAGCCATGTGAGCGACCTGGCGAGGCTCGCCCAGCTCAAGGACAAGGGCGATCTGAGCCCGGAGGAGTACGAGAAGGCGAAGGCGAAGCTGCTCGTCTGACCCGCCCCGGCCCGCCGCCGACCTGCTCCTGACACGCCAAGAGGCCGTATCGGATTCCTCCGATACGGCCTCTTGCCTACGACTCTTTCGAGTCGGGACGACAGGATTTGAACCTGCGACCCCTTGGCCCGTCACCTCAACGGCGCCGCCGTACCGTCATCAGGATCTCACTCAACACGGCCGCCGCAGCACGGCGGCGCGCCGGGCGCGAGGACCACACGGCCGGCAGGACCACGCCGGTGAACAGCGCCATGAACATCAGGGCCAGCAACACAATCGCGTGTGAGGTCAGCCAGCGCACGCAGGATCCTTCCTCTCGGACGGCCGCCAGGTGCGGCCGGTCCAAGTCTGCGACCACAGCGCTCCCGTGGGATCGATCGCTGAAGAAAACCGAAGATGCTGACATCGGCGCAGGTCACGGCATAGGCTGGCGACGGTTTTCCCGAAGGAGGCAGAAGCGGGGGATGCTGGATGGGGGATGCGACGGGCGCCGTGGCGGACTTCTGCGCCACGCTCCGCCGCACTGTGCGGGGCTGCGGTGTATCACAGGCGGAGCTCGCCCGGGTGCTGAACCGGAGCGACTCAGCTGTCTCCATGCTCCTAAACGGCCAGCGCGCGAGGGCCCCACAACTGGACGAGATCCTGCCGATCGTGAACCACTGCCGCAGCCGAACCGGCGTCCACCCCCCGCCCGGCATCATCCTGGATCCGGCGTGGTGGCGCGCGCGCCTCGCCGAACTGCAGGACACTGCAGAGGGCCAGCGACGCCGACGGCCGAGGCATGCACAGGAGCGGTTGCCCATCGAGCTGCCGGAGGCCGTCCCATTCGACTTCGAATCCGCCGTCGAGGTCTTGTTGGGCCACCGTGACGGTTTCGAGGGCATGGACGCGGACATCCTGCAACCGCTCAGTCTGGTCGGCGTCGGGCTGCCCAGCAAGTTGTCCGGACTCTTCGAGGGCTTCGGGGCCCGAGTCCGCGCCTGCAGCAGTACTGCGAGGACAGCGCTGCTGTGCGCGGCGGACATCGTCCTCCTCGTGAGCGCCTTCTGCGACGCGGTCGGGCGGCTCGGGGCGATACGCGACGCTGAGGCGACGGCACAGGTAGACCTCCAGGCCCAAGTGCTCGAAGAGCTCGGCCGGGTGGCGCTCGGATCCGCCCGCGTCCGATCCTCGTCGGAACTCCGTGCCGAGATCGCGGCAGCCTACGCGGCATCCGCCGACCTCATGGCCTTCGGCGGTTTCAGTGGGTCGTCACATGAGGAACTTGCACACTTAGCTCTCCGCCGCTATGAGGCCCTGCATGCCACGGTCACCTGGGACTGCCCGGAATTGCGTCTCACCTCCGAGACTTACGACCCCGACGAGGAAGGGGAGGGGCAGCAGGCAACAGCGGACCGGGTCGGCCTCATCGAACTAGGCTTGATCCTGAGGGAGTTCACGCATGCCGATCCGGCCACCCCCCGGCAACGGGAACTACTTCGGGCGCCGATCTCCGCTGCCGACGGGTCGGGGCCAGCGATTCCCTCCCTCGCAGCCGGCTACGTAAACCCGGCCTACCGCGTGGGCGGACGCCCGGCCGACTGGCGGCTGTCCGCCGACACCTGGTGGGATGGCCGCCCCCTCAGGGAGGACATTGCGGGATTCCTTGCCGCGCACCTCCTCAGCCACCAGGCCACGCAGGCGCCTCTGCTGGTGCTCGGCCACCCGGGCTCGGGAAAGTCACTGCTCATGAAGCTCATAGCGGCCCGGTTGCCGCCATCGGAGTTCTCCTGCCTACACGTCGAGCTCCGGCACGTTCCCGCCGAACTCGACCTCCAGGAACAACTCGAGTGGGCCCTGTTCAGGACGACCGGGCATCGGGCGCCCTGGCCGGACGCGCTGCCCTCCGGCGCGGCCGTCCGAGTCGTCCTGCTGGACGGGCTGGACGAGCTGATCCAAGCAGGCGCGGGCAGGCTCGACATGAGCAGGCAATGGCGGTATCTGCGGAGCATCGAGCAACTCCAGCAACGCGAATACGAACTGGGCCGGCCAGCCGTCTTCATCGTGACGAGCCGAACCGTGGTCGCCGACCAGGTACTGACCCCCACAGCCGCCACCGTCCTCCGCCTCGAGCCTTTCGACGACGCACGCATCGCTTGCTGGCTGGAGGTCTGGCAGGCAACGAACCGGCGCTACTTCGCCGAACACGGCATTGAGCCGCTCACGTGGGATGTGGTGCGCCCGTACCGGGAACTTGCACGCCATTCGCTGCTCCTGCTGATGCTCGCGCTGTACGACGCGACCGGGAATCCTCTGCAACGCCTGGGCGGCCGGGACATCCGCCGCGTCGATCTGTACGAGCGGCTCCTGGTGGAGTTCGTCCGGCGCCAAGTTGTCAAACACAACGGCCCTCTGCCGCCTTCCGCCGAAATGGAAGCGGTCGAGAATGAGCTCGGGCGACTGGGGGTGATCGCCATCGGGATGTTCAACCGCCGCAAACAGAGCCTGACAGCGGACGAAGCGGATCGCGATCTCGGTGGTCTGCTCGGCGAAGCAGGCTCCGCCCTGCTGTTCGGTCGGTTCTTCTTCGTACATGAGGCACAGGCGCTGGTCGCGGAGGAATGCCTGCGCTCGTACGAGTTCCTGCACGCGACGTTTGGTGAATACCTGGTCGCCCGACTGGTCTGCGACGAGCTGGAACGGACACGCGCAGAAGCGGAGCTGGCCGTGGCGGCGGGGTGCGACGACGCGGTGCTCCGATCCCTCCTGTCGTTCGTTCCGCTCAGCGACCGCGCCCAGGTCCTCGACAACCTCAGGGAACTGGCCGGGCCAGCAGGACCACGCTGGCACAGCGGCCTAGCGGGGCTCCTGCGGACCCTGTTCCACACAGACAACCAGACCGGTGACGGTCCAGCCGACCCCCTCTACCGCCCGGCCGATCGCAGGCGCACCGAAAGGGACGCCATCTACGAGGCGAACCTTTTCGTACTCTCTCTCGTCGTCGAAAACGGAGTCCGGGCCTCAGACTTCCTGGCAGTTACGGATCCTGTGAATCGGTGGTGGCGATGCGCACAGTTCTGGCGTTCCCAGTTCAGCGAGGCATCCTGGGAATCCTTCGCCCGTTCCGTGTCCGTGGAGACGGCCGCTACCGCGGCCGCCGGAAACCACACGGGCTACCTGCGGCTCTCCCTTCGGGGTACCACCGAACTCGCGGACGACGTGCCCTTGATCCTGTGCAGCACCGTGCTCGGGCCGGCCGCCTACCACGACGCGCGAGGGGTGGACGCCGCCGATCTGACCAGGCGGCTGTCCCTCCTGTGCGACACGGACGTGCAGCACGTGCTCCACGCTCTGGCTCCCCTCTTGCGAAGTTTGCCGAACACTCTGGCCACATACCGCGTCGACGAGGAGCAACGGGCCGTATCGGGGGCGCATGCACTCATGGGTCTGCTATGCGGGGACGCGGGGCAGCCACTCGCCGAGCATTATGCCGACGTCCTGGATGTGCTGCGACACCTGCCCGAGCCTGAGCGCCCGCCCGTCGCGCGCTTCCTCGTCCGCCACCTAATCCATGACACCGACCGGCTGCCCGCGGAGATCGTTCAGTCCCTCCTCGTAGAGGTGATCCGGTCGGCTGCCGCCGACGACGGACCACTGTTGGGTGGGCTGTGGCCCGTGATCGAGGAGTACGTGATCCGCGGGTTGGCAAGGTTGGATCCGGAGCAGAACAAAGTGGAGTTCAAAGCAATGGTCGGCCACGTCCGCCGTTACGCGGCGCTGTTCCACGGACCACGGGAACGCCTGCAGCAGATCCTCAGGGAGGCCGGGAGCACCCGGATCTGGGCAGAGGGGGGATGGGGGCCGGGAAGCGCGGCGCTGGAGCGGGGGCGCGCGCTGTTCGAGGCGCTGCCCGCAGACAAGCGGGACCCGGGGCTGGTCATCGGGCTGCTACGCCTGGCTCACGAACTAGGGCAGCGGGAGTGGCTTGCCACGCATGCCGAGCCACTCCTGCTGACGCTGCGGCCGACGGACGTGCTCCGAATGCGCGCGAGCGACGCCGACATTCTGCGGCCCTTGGTGCAGGACGCCACGCTGTTGGGCTCATTTGAGACGATCCAGGAAGTCTGGCGTGGTCCCGCTGCGGGCGGCAGGGCGGGCCTGGACTGAGGGAACTACATCGAGGCGCTGACTGTGCTCACGGCCGGAGCCCCGCGGATAGCGGATTTCCTGATTTGTCTCGATGTCAGTCTCGCCCATATCGCCGAGCGCAAGCTCAGCCTAGAAGCGAGCTAACGGACCTTGCTCCGCTCCACGCGAGGTGTCCAGGTCACACCGAGCGACTAGTCCCTGCCCAAATCTTGTTGGGCGGAGGGCACCGATGTCTGCATCGCGAGATGACACCTTGGGATGTGGCCTACAGACCGGAGGACTGCTTGCCAGAAAGGCCATCCGCGTCACGATCGACAGCGAATGCCGCTGGTGCTGCTCCACGGCAATCCACAGAGAGGCAGGGCGACCTTGAGTCGGACGCGTTCGAGTGTCCGTCCGTCGGCGTTGTCGCGCTCGATCACGTTTCCTCGCCGTCAACGAGCCGTGTCGCCGATACGCCTGCGGTGCACTGACCGGGTCAAGGTGCACCACAGGCGTATCCAAGAGGGCCTGGTCCCCAACCGCTCCTCAAAACGATCTTGAGGTCGTATCGGATGCTTCCGATACGACCTCTGACCTGCATAAATGCAAGTCGGGACGACAGGATTTGAACCTGCGACCCCTTGACCCCCAGTCAAGTGCGCTACCAAGCTGCGCCACGTCCCGATGCGTTTCCTCCCGGTTGCCCCGGGTGGCCGCGCAAAGGAAACATTACCTCACTCCGAGGACCGCAATGACGCCCGCGCCTGCTGGGCGCGGGTCGCGAGGCCCTCGGCTCCGCAGGCCGTGGCCATCTTCTGGGCTCTCGCCAGTTCCCGCGGGGAACGGATCGCGATCCCGTAGTCGAACCGGGCCAGGGCGTGCTCGTACACCGATGTCGTCGGGGACCTCTCCAGATGGCGGACGGCCTCGCTCAGCAGGTGCTCGGCCTCCTCCGGCGGTGCGAAGAGGGCGACACAGCGCAGGGTCTCGCCGATCGCCGTGTCCGTTCCGAACCGCTCGGCGTGGACGCGGGCTGCGGCGGCGAGCCGGGCGCCCCGGACCGGGTCCTCGTCGACCAGGGCGCGGGCGAGGTCACAGGCCCACGGAGCCCAGACGACGTTGAAGCGCTCGCGGGCCTCCATCGCCGCGCCGGCCGCTTCGAGTTCGGCGATGGCGTCCTTGGTACGGCCTTCGGCCAGCAGCAGCCGGCCCCGGACGCACGGGCCGTCGGGCAGCACCATGGCACTGGGGTAGGGGGCGGCGAAGTCGTACCGGTCGGCGACCAGCCGGGCTTCTGATATCCGGCCACGGGCCAGCAGGGTGTCGATGAGCAGACAGGCCGCGTCCCAGTGGACGGGCAGCCCGCTGCCGACACGGTCGGCGAGGCGCAGCCCTTCGCGCAGGAAGCCCTCGGCCTCGGCGAGGCGTCCACGACGACGGTGGACGAGCCCGAGGAGTGTGTGGGCGAAGGCGAGGTGCGCGCCGCTCCAGCCGGAGATCTCGAAAGCGCGCACGGCCTCGCCGAACAGTTCCTCGGCCCGGTCGAGCTGGTCGGTGAAGGCGTAGGTGATGCCGACCAGGGTGGGGAGTTCGAAGCCCCACTCCGTGTCGGTCCAGTCCAGGCCGCGGGCCGGATGTCCGTCGACGAGGGCGCGTTCGCAGAGGTCGACGACGAGTTGGGCGTTCTCGCCGCGGAGCATGGCGTCGAAGGCGCGCAGGATCAGCAGGGCCCGTTCCGCGTTGTCCCGGCCGGTCAGGTGGTCCGCGTTGCGGGCGAGCCTGCGCGAGCGGGCGGGTCCGTCGTCCTCGACGGCCTGCATGCCCTCCCACAGGAAGTGCGCGGCCTGCAGTCGCATCAGACCGGGGCCCGGGGCGGTACGGGACGCCTCGGCGGCGAGTGAGATCGCCGCCTCCTTCAGCTGGTTGTTGTGGGCGAGCGCTGCCGCGAGCCGGAACGTGGCGTCGATGCGCAGGTCGTCGTCCAGCCCGGGCATGTCGAGGGCCGCGCGCAGATGCCGCACCGTGGTGGGCGGCGAGCTGAGCAGCGTGGCGCAGCCCAGTTCGTACAGCAGGGCCGCCTTCTCCTGCGGGCGCGGAGGTTCCTCCAGGGCCCGTTCGAGGCAGCGCCTGGCCGCTTCGGGGGCGCCGACCGCGAGGTGCTGGCCTGCGGCTTCGCGGAGCTGTGCGACCAGTTCCTGGTCGTCGTCCGGGTGGACCTCGAGCAGGTGGCGGGAGGCCGCTGCGGCACCGAGGCCCGCTCGGGTGATGGCCCAGGCCGCCCTGCCGTGGAAGGCGGTGCGGGTGGCCGGCGGGATCGAGCGGTACACGGCGGTGGCGATCAGCGGATGGACGAACTCCAGCGGGTCGAAACCGCTGACGATACGGGCGTCGCGCAGCCGTGCGGTGCAGTCCGCGGCCTCCGCCGAACTCATTCCGGCGAGGGTGGCGGCGACCTCCTGGGAGATGTCGGTGCCGAGGACGGCGGCGGCCCAGGCGAACCGGTTGGCGTTGGTGCCCAGCCGTTCGAGCCGGGCGACGAGTCCGCTGCCGCGCGCCGAGGCGCCCAGCTCGCGCAGCATCCCGGCGGATTCCTCGACCGGCGGCAGCTCACGGTCCTGCACCTTGGCGACGAGTTCGACGGCCTCGTACGGGTTGCCACCGGTGACGGCCCACACCTCGCGGCAGAAGGGGTCGTCCGCGTGCTCGCCGAGGCCCGCGCGGACGAGTTCGGCCGTCGCGTCCGGGGTGAGCGCGCGCAGCGCGACCCGGACGAGTCCGTTGTGCCCCGCGGATTCACCGTGGGCGGCGGTCAGTTCCGCGTTGCGCTCGGCCAGCTCCTGCGGGCGGTGGGCCTGGACGACGAGGACCGGCAGTTCACCCAGGCGCGCGGTGAACGAGGCGAGCCAGGCGAGGGATTCGCCGTCCGCCCAGTGGGCGTCGTCCACCATGAGCAGCAGCGGCCGGTGGCTGAGCCGCGAGGAGAGCCGGCCCACGACGAAGTCGAGGCCGTCCCGGACACCCTGCGGGTCGGGCTGCGGGCCGGTCGGTTCGGCGAGGCCGAGCGCCGGAGCGGTGATCTCGTACCAGTCGCCGAACAGGGCCCGCTTCTCGTCCTCGGGAAACTGGTCCAGCGCGGGCTGGAGCAACTGACGTACGACATGGAACGGTACGGAGGTGACGGTCTCGCCGCCGCGTGCGGACCAGACGGTGCAGCGGCCGACGGCCATCGAGCGGACCTCGGCGAGCAGCGCGGTCTTCCCGATCCCCGCCTCGCCGCTGAAGACCAGCAGCCCGCCGGAAGCCTGGGCGCCACACAGGGCGTCCACGGCTTGTGCGGCAGCGGCGAGTTCCGGTTCGCGCTCGTACAACGGCCGGGACGGCTTCATGCCTACCCTTCCCAAAGTCTGGCAATGACGACTGCCGAGACTAGTCGCGCGCGGTGCCTCGCGGACAGGGTTCCGAGAGTTCCTCGCAGGTGCGAGGCACAATCAACGGGTGGACGAGACTCGCAGGGACCGTGATTCCGAAGGCCGGGCGCGCAGTGCGCGCCCCCGGGACGGCCTGGGGCGCCCCCTGCCCTACGGCGCTGCGGGGGTGGAGCGGCAGCCCGAGGGCGTGGTGCGCACTCCCGGCGAAACGGTGCGCGAGGCCCAGCGGCTCCTGGACGCGGGCATGCCGTTCCACGCACACGAAGTGTTCGAGGACGCCTGGAAGTCGGGCCCGGACGCGGAGCGCGAGTTGTGGCGCGGACTGGCGCAGCTCGCGGTGGGCCTGACGCACTCCGCCCGGGGCAACACGGCGGGCGGAGCGAGGCTGCTGCGCCGCGGAGCGGTCGCGGTGTCCCCGTACCGTGACGCGCCCCCGCACGGCCTCGGCATCGGCCCCCTGATCACGTGGGCCGAGGAGCTGGCCGACCGGGTGGAGGCGCAGGGCCCGAAGGCGGTGGACGCGGCCACGGAGGCACCCCGGCTACGACCGTAGGCCGGGTACGCGCCGTACCCGGGCGAAACGGTGAACGATTACGATCCGTCGTCATGAGCACTTCTCACGGGGACCAGCACAAAGAGCAGGACGACGGCACGGACGCGGACGCGCCGATACCCGAACCGGACAGGACGAACGGCCGCCTGACCCCACGTCAGGCCCGCCACCTCCGGATCGCCCTCTCATCGGTGGGCATGGCGGCCATGGCCGTGGTCCTGGTGCTACGCATCGCGAGCCGGTCCTCCGTCCTGGTCGTCGGCGTGTACGGCCTGGCGCTCATCCTCTGCGGAATCGTGATCGAACTCAGCCGGAACGGCCGCACCCGCCTGGCCACCTGGCTCCTGGGCACGGGCCTGGCCGCCGCGGTGGGGGCGGACTGGCTGCTGATTCCTTGAGACCTGCTCTCCTGAAGTGGGTGCCCTGCGGCCCACAGCGAGGTCCCTGGCGCCTGAACCGCCCGCAGCACACCCAACCCGTTGCGACCGAACCACCGTCCCCGGCCGAGCCGTCCGCCCCACTCAACAGCGCCGTACACGCCTCCGCATGCCCAGGAGAATCCCGACGGACTCAGCGCCCACGCCCACGCGCTCATCGCCTACCTGACCACGCGGGCATGACACGGTGACGCGCCCGAGGCCCGCATGCGCAGCGCTAGCCCCGGTGGCATGCTCACGTTTCGTCTCTCAGGCCGTAGTAACACCGGAGAGAGTTCCGTCACCGAGGGCACCTCGGAGAACGTGGGCGATCTCCTCGGGCTTGAGTTCGATGCCGTCGATCCCCTCCACGGTCAGTGGAACCTCCTCCAGTGCGTATTCGCCCCGGCCCTCGGCATTGAACTCGGGCCCGGTTCGGTCGTCGAAGGACCAGGTCGCAATGCGGGTGAGGTAGAACAGGTGACGCTCGTCGTCGGACTCCATCGTGTGCAGGAGGCGGACGATGTCCGCCTTCCCTGCGATCTCCTCGTGGATCTCCCGGTGAAGGGCAGCCTCCCGGGATTCGTCTTCGGCTTCGACACCTCCACCGGGAAGCACCCAGTACACGGGAACTCCAGGCTTGGTACGGCGGATGACCAGCATCGTGTCGTGCTCGGTGACGAGGACGGCTCGGACTCGTTCGATCATTCGGCTCTGTCTCCTTGCTTGTTGACGGTCTCAGTGCATCAGCCAGCCGCCATCGACGTGGACTGATTGCCCAGTGATGAACGATGCGGAGGGCCCGACGAGGAACGCCACGAGCGCCGCCACATCTTCGGGCCGCCCCCGGCGGGAAACACACTGGCTCTTGATCTGGTCCTCCGGGCTGGCGCGACGGCGGCGGGGATCGCGGTCTCGGCCTCGACCTGGATGGCGCCGGGCAGGACCGTGTTGACGCGGACCCCGTACGGGCCCAGTTCACGAGCAAGGGACCGAGTGAGGCCTAGGAGTCCGGCCTTGGCGGCGCTGTACGCGACGAGGTTGGTCCGGCCGACGCGGGCGTTGACGCTGCCAATGTTCACGATGCGGCCCCAGCACGGTTCGACCATGCCAGGGGTCACCGCGTGGCAGGCCCGGTAATGCGCGGTGAGGTTCACGTCGAGGGAGTATTTCCAGGCAGCCTCGTCGGTGTCCTGCCACGGGACACGTGCGTACGCCCCGGCGTTGTTCACGAGGATGCCGATGGGGCGAGCCTCTGCACGGACCCGGTCGGTCATCGTCTGGGCCGATCTCGGCACCGATGCCGGTGGCCCCGCCGGCCACCCCTCGCACTGCGCTATGCCATTCACTCGGCCTTGCCCGAGTGGCGCCACCTGCTCAGCGGGAACACTAGATTAGAGGCTCCGTCATAATCTTTTGAGCCTGCGTAATGAAGTCCGATTGCGCGTCCAGGAAAGATTCGAAGGCAAGATCAATCTGCCGCTGCTCTTCCGACCTATGCAGGAAGAGGTGGACCATCCGATAGGTATCGCTCAATAGAGACGTTGTCGCCCTGGCAACCTCCTCAGGGCCGCAAAGTCGAATTCTGGTCAGCCGAGACTCGCCTCGCAACGGAATCGACTCTACCTGAGATCTCAGCAGCTCGAATTCCTCAGGCGAAAGTGACGATGCGGGCTCAGAGGGCAGGTGTTCCAGGGGCTCCAGCAGCTCCATAAACGACAGATATGCATCTCGTCGCTCGGCCCTGAGCTGGCGCGCATGCTCAATCCGCCCATGGTCCCGAGCCTGCCGCCGAGTGCCCACATAGGTCAGCCAGGAAGCTCCCAGCGTCCCGACAACTGCGATGCCCGCCCCGCACAAGGCCGCTACTGCTTGGTCCATACGACCCATCCTGGACCACTCGCTGCTCCGAGATGTGCAAACCAGGCTCACAGCAGGCGGTGACCGCTGATCCCTCCCCCCGATACAGCGCTCCACACCCGCCCCCAACCCGGCGGAAGACTTGCACACATGAGCGCGCCATCGCGTGACGCGACGAGCCGCACGCCACACCTACGGTTGGCCTGGCCGCCGGGAACAAAAGATCCACACCTTGTCCAGGTGCGGTGGCGCGAGGACACGGGACAGGGCCGGTCGCCACCGTTAAGGACTCGATTCCACTCCTGAAGCGGGTGTCGCAGGTTCGGATCCTGACGGCTGCGAAGGAAACATGAAATCCGCGACTCCCGCGGATGGGGGCATAAAAATCTTCTTGTCCGAGCGAACTCTCTGTTGCACGTCGCGTAGCGTGCCGATGGGGCTTGACCTGACTTCCTACAGGCGAGCGTCCAACTTATAAGCCCTCCGGACTCGCGTGCCGGAGGGCTTCGGTGCTTGCCCCGTTTCGGTTCGTTGGCGCGTCAGTCCGAGGTGGCGTGCGTGCGGGCCGAGGAGGTCTGGCGGCTGACGATGGCCGGGGCCTCGCGGATCAGTTCGTCGTTCGTGAGGGCTTCCACCATGAACAGTGCGAAGTCGATCCTGCGCGTGATGTTGTCGGCGAGGACCGGGTCGCCGACGCGTCGGCTCCAGACCGGCAGTCCTTGGCTCGGGCCCTCTTCGAGGTTGCTGCCTCGAACGACCGTCCAGAGGGCGTCGCTCGCGAATATCCGGCGGCACGCCTCCACCTGGTCGTCGATGTCGCCCACCCGGAGCAGTCGGGCCAACGGGCCGAAGATCTTGAGGAACGCGCGGAGCTTGAGCGAGTACACGTCCTTGCCGTCGCGGGTGATGTGCCAGCCGCAGGAGAAGACCAGGCGTGCCCCCGCCGGAGCGTGGTCGAGCACCGCCTGGGCCGTTCCGGTCGAGTAGCCGTGGACGCCCCATGGGGCCAGCACCGTCAGGACTCCGTCGCAGCCGGCGACCGCGCGCCCGATGACCTCTTGGTCGTCCGTGGCCCCCGCGAGGACGGTGATGCGCCCCTCGAAGTCCGCCAGCTTCCCGACGCTCTGTTCACGGCAGACGCCCACGACCTCGTAGCCCCGGTCCAGGGCCTGCTGGACCATGTACCGCCCGAGTTTGCCCGAGGCTCCGACGATGCAGACCTTCAACCGCCTCTGGCCGTCGGCCTTTTCCTGTGCCTGTCGCGTGTCCACGCGTTCCCCCTTCCAGTCGGTTGCCGGGTGTTCCGGCAAGCCGACGCCATCGCAAGCCCTTCCCTTACAGCTGTAAGGGAAGGGCTGGGAGCTATTATCCTTACAGTCGTAAGGTCGTCAAGAGACTCCGGAGATGACAGGTGGCATCCACCCCCGAGGCAGATCAGAAGCGCCGTCGCTCGCTCAGCAGGGATCGCGTCTTCGAGGCGGCCGTGCGCGTGGCCGACGAGCGCGGAGTCGCCTCGGTGAGCATGCGGAAGGTGGCCGAGCAGCTCGGGGTGGAGGCGATGTCGCTGTACCACCATGTGGCGAACAAGGACGAGATCCTGGACGGGATCGTCAATCTGGTCTTCGGTGAGATCGAGCTGCCCCTTGACGCGGCCGACTGGAAGTCCGCCATGCGTCGGCGTGCCGCCTCGGCTCGTACCGTGCTCTCGCGTCACACCTGGGCGTTGGGGCTGCTGGAGTCCCGGCGCAATCCCGGCCCGGCGACGCTGCGGCACCATGACTGGGTGATCGGGCGGCTGCGCGACGCGGGGTTCTCGATCGGGGCGGCGGCCCATGCGTTCTCCACCCTGGACAGTTACGTCTACGGGTTCGTCCTACAGGAGTCGAGCCTGCCGTTCGATACCTCCCAGGATCTGGAGGAGGTGGCGGAGACGATCGTCGAGCAGCTGCCGGCCGACACGTATCCCCACCTCACCGAGATGATCACCGACCACGCTCTCCGCCCGGGTTACGCCTACGCGAACGAGTTCGCACCAGGGCTCGACCTGATCCTCGACGGGCTGGAGAGGCTCCTCGACGCGCACCGAGCTCATCCGTGAGCGACGCGTGCGCGGCGCGTGCAGGGTGTGCTTTCGGGACCGTGGTCGGGGCCGAGACCGGTTCAGAGAGCCGTGATGCGCACCGTGGTGCCCTGTGGGTCGACGCGGTCCAGCCATCCGGCTCCCAGATACAGCGGACGGCCCGGCACAGCGGGCAGCAGACGTCGCTGTCGGTGAAGTTCACGCCCGTCCTGGCTGACGACGAGGTGCGGGCGGGGCAGTCGCCGGGCGGTGCGCAGGGCGAAGTGGCCGTCGAGGGGCAGGGCCGCGTCCGGGGCGATGCGGTTGGGTGCGACCCACAGGAGCGGTGAGTCGACCGCCAGGGAGATCAGGCGGTCTGCCGGCCGGTCGTGGCCTGCCAGGAAGCGCAGGACCGGTACGGCTACGGCGCGGCCTTCGGCTGCGGCGACGCCCGCGCCCTCCGCGGCGTGCAGCAGGTTGCCGACGGCGAACACCCCGCTTCGCGAGGTGCGGAATCCGGTGTCGTACGCGGGCCCTCCGGTGCCCGGGTCGAGTGCGAGCCCGGCCCGTCTGGCCAGTTCGTGTTCGGGAACGAAGTCGCCGGTGAAGACGACCGTGTCGCAGCGCAGGGTCGTGGTGCGGCCGTCGGTGTGGCGCAGTTCCACTCCGGAAAGCCGGGGCCTGCCGGTCAGACCGGTGACGGTCGCGCCGGTGAGGAGCGGGGAACCGGCCCGTGAGCGCAGGAGTGCGGGCAGCGGGGACGCGGGCTGGCCGGTCACCATGGCGACGACCTCCAGTCCGGCGACGCGCAGGGTGTGCGCGGCGGCGTGGCCGACGGGCTCGTTGCCGATGACGACCGCACGGGTGCCGATGCGCTGTCCGTGGGTGTGGACGGCTCGTTGGAGCCCGCCGGTGGTGTAGACACCGGACGGCCGGCTGCCGGGGACCAGGCGGGCGTTGCGGGGGCGTTCGCGGGCGCCGGTGGCGAGGACGACGGCGCGTGCGGTGATCCGTTCCAGCCCGGCGGGTCCCGTGGTCTCCACGGTGCGTGGCCCGTCCCAGCCGGTGACCGTGATTCCGGTACGGAGGGTGGCGCCGGCGCCGATGGCCGCGGCCACGCACTCGCGGGCGAACGCGGGACCGCTCATTCCGCCTCGCAGACCTGTTCCGGGTCCTCGTCCCGTATCGCGTCCGCCGAATCCGCCGTGGTGGCAGTGGCGTGGGATTCCGCCGGCGTCCTGTTCGCGCTCCAGGAGCTCGACGTGGCCGGCGCCCGAAGCGGCGAGTTCGGCCGCCGCGCCCAGACCCGCGGGCCCGCCGCCGACGACCAGTACGTCCACGGACCGTTCGAGCCGTGTCACGGCCTGGCCTCCTCGGACAGTGCGCGGACCGCGGCACCGCAGTTGGATCCCTGGCAGCGGCCGCTCCCGGCGCGCGTGCGGCGCCGGAGGCCGTCCGGGCCGCCGGGCGGGATCGTGGAGTGCAGGGCGTCGCGGATCTCGCCCAGCGTGACGTGCTCGCAGTGGCAGACGAGGGTGCCGTACGCGGGGTCCTCGGCGATCGGCCCGGCGCTCAGGTACGGGCGGGGGAAGGCTTCGCCCAGGTTGGGCACGGTGACGGGCGGAAGCTCGCGCGGCGTGCCGAGCCCGAGTCCGGCCCCGGCGAGGAGTCCGGTGACATGTGCGCCGATCGCCATGGACGCGGTCAGCCCGGTGGACCGGATACCGCCGACGGCGACGTACCGCAGGGCGGGGTGGTCCTGAATCCGGTAGTCCTCCCGGCCGGTGGCGGCCCGCAGTCCCGCGTAGACGGCGGTGATCTCCTCGTCGAGCAGGGCGGGCAGGATCCGCCGGCCCTTCCTCCGGAGGAAGTCGATGCCGTCCGCCGTGGAATCGGTGGCGCTCTTGTCGTCGATCTCCTCGGAGGTCGGGCCGAGCAGCACGTTGCCGAAGACGGTCGGTGCCACCAGGACGCCCTTACCGGCGGCGGTGGGCACGGGCAGGAGGATGTGGCTGACCAGATCGCGGGCGAGCTTGTCGAAGACGATGAGCTCGCCGCGGCGTGGGGTCACGGTGAAGGCGTCGTGCCCGAACTGCCGGTCGATCTCGTCGGCGTGGAGCCCGGCCGCGTTGACGAGGTACCGGGTGCGCAGGGCACCTCTGGAGGTGGTGAGGAGGTGGGTGCCGTGGTCGTCCGCGATGTGCCGCACACGGCAGTTGAGGTGCAGGTGGACGCCTGCCCGGACGGCCTGTGTGGCGTAGGCGAGCGGTGTCGACCAGGGGCAGATGATGCTCTCGTCGGGGATCTCCAGCGCACCCAGCGCGCCCGGACCGAGCCGCGGTTCGCGTGTGGCCAGTTCCTCGGCGCCGAGCATGCGCGCACGGTGGTATCCGTTGCGCTCCGCCTTCGCCAGCAGACGCGGGAGCATGGCCAGTTGCTCGTGATCCCAGGCGATGAGGAGGGCCCCCACCCGCTCGACGGGGATGCCGGTCTCCGCCGCGTAGGCGGCCAGCAGATGCCGGCCCTCGCGGACCAGGCGGGCTTCCAGCGAGTCGGGCACGGCGTCGAAACCGGTGTGCAGGATCGCGGTGTTGGCCTTGGACGTGCCGTCGCCGATGTCGTGGGAAGCGTCGACGAGGGCGGTACGCAGGCGGTAGCGGGCCAGTTCGCGGGCGATGGCCGCGCCAACGACTCCGGCGCCGATGACGGTGACGTCGTACGCGTCGTCGGCCGCACCGGACCCGGCCAGATCTCCGGTCCGGGTGACCGTGACGTTCCCCGACGGAGTTCCGCCCCGGGCGGTCCCGGCGGTCATGAGCGTTCCAGCAGGGTGCCCACCGCCGCGCGGAAGTGTGCACGGCGGGTCGCCGCCTCGTCCGCGCCGATCCGAGGTTCGTAGCGGGCCGAGGGTTCCCACGTGGGCAGGGCCTCCCTGACCGGCAGGCGCGGGTCGAGGCCGAGGCGGGCGACGGCGCCGACGCCGAGCGCCGTGACATCCGGCCGGGCGGACACCTCCACGGGTCGTTGCAGCAGGTCGGCCTGGGTCTGCATGAGCAGCGCCGAGCGGGTGAGGCCGCCGTCGACGCGCAGTACCGACAGCGGCGAGCCGAGGTCGGCCGCGGCTGCGTCGGCGAGCTCGACGACCTGGGCGGCGATGCCCTCGCACAGGGCGCGCACCAGGTGGCCCGCGGTGGTGTCCAGACCGAGGCCCGTCACCGAGCCGCGCAGGTCGCCGCGCCACCAGGGAGCGGCGAGGCCCGCGAGCGCCGGTACGAAGGTGACGCCACCGGCGTCGGACACGGAGAGGCCGACCGGGTCGAGCTCGGCCGCGCCGGCGATCACTCCGAGGTCGGTGAGCCAGCGTACGGCCGACGCCGCGGTGTAGATCTGTCCGTCCAGGCAGTAGCTCGTGCGTCCGCCGAGCCGCCAGGCGACGCAGCTGACGAGGCCGGAGGAGCCCCGGCGTGGTTCGGGCCCGGTCTGGGCGAGGAGGAAGGCCCCGGTGCCGTACGTGCATTTGGCGGTGCCCGGGTCCAGGGCGTGCTGGGCCAGGAGGGCGGCCTGCTGGTCGACGAGAAGGCCGGTGAGCGGGATCTCGGCGCCGAACGCGGTCGTGGTTCCGACCTGCCCGTCGGCGTCGACGACGGACGGGAGCCGTTCCCCGGACAGGCCGAAGATCTCCAGGGCGGTGGGCGACCAGTCGACCCGGTCCAGGTCGAGGAGCTGGGTGCGCCCGGCGGTGGACGCGTCCGTGACGAAGGCGCCCGTCAGTTGGTGGACGAGCCAGGAGTCGCTGGTGGTGACGACTCCCTCGCGGGTCAGTTCACGCCGTATCCACGCCATTTTGGGGGCCGCGAAGTACGGGTCGAGGGGCAGTCCCGTGAGGTGGCGCAACTCCTCTTCTTCGGCGCCCAGTTCGTCGCAGATCGCTTGCGCCCGCCGGTCCTGCCAGACGATCGCTTCGGTGAGCGGGCGGCCGGTGGCGGGGTCCCACGCGAGGACGGTTTCGCCCTGGTTGGCGAGGCCCACGGCGCTGACCGGTTCGGCCGCCTCGCGCAGGGCCTGACGGCCTGCGTCGAGGACCGAGCCGAGCAGCTCGGCGGGGTCCGCCTCGACCGCTCCCCCGGCTCCGTAGCGGGGCCTGACCGGGGCGGAACCGGAACCGATCACACCGCGCTCCGGGCAGATCACCAGCGCCTTGGTGCCGGAGGTTCCCTGGTCGACGGCGAGCACCGGGCCTGTCATCACCACTCCAGTCGTACGCAATCCGCCGCAATCGTGATCACTGGCCGTCCCTACACAGAATTGTGCAGACCACGGCTTACGTCAACCCTGGAAGGCGGGTCCCACGATCTTGGGCAACTTCCCCGGGAATGCGGCTACTTGAGCGCCCGACCCTTTAAGATCCGGAAGTCCGCACCGGGGAGCGCCATGACCGGCTCCTCGCTCGGCGCCGAGCAACAAGCGGACGCTCCGTGGCAGTTCGCTGCCAGGAGCCGGCCGACCCCCCACGCCTTGAGGACTGATGACGACCAGACGATGCCCCTTACCCCGATGCCCGGCGCATCACCTCGTCCCTTCGGGCCGTACCGGGGCAGGGCACGCCGATGCCCCCCAGTGAATTCCGGCCGGTCTATCACCCCGCCGGTCATGACCACGGTCTGCGCGGGGCGTTGCAGGAGCTGCGGACCGGGCGCTGGCTCTCCATGCGCGATCTGCTGGAGAGCACGCCCGACTGGGCGTCGTGGACCCAGCGGACCCAGGTCCTCGCGACCGCGGCAGCCGGTTCCGACGCCGTCGCCGCCTGGCAGGCGGAGGAGCCGCTGAGTGTCGCCGCCACCGTCATGCACGCCCGGGTCGTCGTCGAGCGGGCGGTGCGTGCCCACCGCGAAAGGCACTCACAGGCGAGGGAGTTGTGGCAGGAGGCGTGGGAAGGCTGCCGGTCCGCCGCACACGCCGCTCCCGCGGACCCGGTGCCGTGGGTCTGTCTGCTCGCCCTGGCCCAGCTCGACGATCGGCAGCGGCTGAAGGAACACCGGCTGCCGCCGCCCGGGCCGATGCTCTTTCCCGGCCCGTGGGGGCTGCTCGCCGAGGCGGACAAGCGTGATCCGTACAACCGCGAGGCGTACCACCGGATGCTCCAGTTCGTGTACGCCCGCCGGGCCGGCGGGTCCCTGTCGGAGGCGGTGGACTTCGCCCAGTGGGCGGCCTCGGCGGCTCCCGACGGCTCCGCACTCCACATGCTTCCGCTGTACGTGAGGGTGGAGCGTTACCGCCGCGAGCGCGGCAACGAGAAGGCGCTCGATCTCCACTGGGTCACCGAGGACGGCGAACGGGACGCCCAGCGGGCGCTGCACCGCTGGTTCCACCGCTCGGAGCCGGCCGCCCGCTCGCTCCTGGACCTCAACCACCTGGCGCACGCCCTGTGGGGCTCGCTGCGATTCGCCGACGCGGCCCCGGTCTTCCGGGCGCTCGGCCCGTACTACACATCGGCCCCGTGGGCCGACCGCACCCGGACGCCCGGTGACCCCGCCGGGGCCGAGGATGTGTTCCTGCGGGCTCGCGGCCGATGTCTCACCGCCGCACACGATCCCGTCCGCGGCCCGCACGGCTGAGCCTGCGAGCAGCTCGGCGCCGCGTCCTCACCGACCCGTTCCCCCCTTCCGTCCCCACCCCCCACCCGGAGGAGCTCCCATGTCCATACCCGCCCAGACCCGGTCGAGCTCACAGGCCGCTCCACCCAAGGACGAAGAACAGCGACTCCGCGAGCTGGGCTACCAGCCGGTGCTGGCCCGCCGCATGGGCGGTTTCGGCAACTTCGCGATCAGCTTCTCCGTCATCTCCATCCTGTCCGGCTGCATGACCCTGTACGGCTTCGGCATGTCCGCGGGCGGCCCGGCGGTGATGCTCTGGGGCTGGGCCGGGGTCGGTCTGTTCGTGCTCTGTGTCGGTATGGCTCTGGCCGAGGTCACCAGCGCCTACCCGACGTCCGGGGCGCTCTACTACATGGCCGACCGGCTCGGCGGCCGCAAGTGGGGCTGGTACACCGGCTGGCTGAACCTGCTCGGACTGCTGGGCGCGATCGCCGGCATCGACTACGGCGCCGCCCTGTTCACCGGAGCGCTGCTCAACCTCCAGTGGGGCTTCGATCCGACGCCCGGTTCCACGATGGTGATCTTCCTGTGCATCCTGCTGCTGCACGCCGTACTGAACCTGTTCGGTGTACGCCTCGTGAGCGTGCTGAACTCGATCAGCGTGTGGTGGCACCTGGCAGGTGTCGCGGTGATCGTGGGCGTGCTCGCGATCGTGCCGTCCGACCACCAGTCCCCTTCGTTCGTCTTCACCGAGTTCGTCAACGACACCGGCTGGGAGAACCCGCTGTACGTGGCGGCCATCGGACTGCTGCTGGCCCAGTACACGTTCAGCGGCTACGACGCCTCCGCGCATCTCTCCGAGGAAACGTCCAACGCGTCCGTCACGGCGGCCAAGGGCATCGTCCGGGCGATCTGGGTGTCCTGGGTGGCCGGCTTCGTCCTGCTCGCCGGTCTGACCTTCGCCATCCAGGACTACGCGGGCACCCAGAACAGCGCGACCGGGGTGCCGCCCGCGCAGATCCTGATCGACGCACTGGGCACGGCCGGTGCCACGGCCATGCTGCTCATCGTGATCGCCGCCCAGCTGTTCTGCGGAAACGCCGAAGTCGCCGCCGCCAGCCGGATGGTCTTCGCGTTCAGCCGTGACAACGCGCTGCCGGGCTCGGCCCTGTGGCGGAAGGTGAGCGCACGCACCCAGACGCCCGTCCCGGCCGTCTGGCTCTCCGTCTGTGTCGCGGCCCTCCTCGCCCTGCCGTCGCTGTACTCGGCGACCGCGTACGGGGCGGTGACGGCGATCAACGTCATCGGCATCACGCCCGCCTACGCCATCCCCATCTACCTGAAGCTGCGGGCCGGGGACCGCTTCGAGCGCGGCCCGTGGCACCTGGGGCGCTGGTCCAAGCCGATCGGCTGGATCGCCGTGGTCTGGGTCGGCATCGTGTCCGTGCTGTTCCTGCTGCCGCAGTCGGCGCCGGTGACGATGGAGTCGATGAACTACGCGTCGATCGCCCTGGTCACCGTGCTGGTCCTGGCCACCGTGTGGTGGTTCGTCGCACGGCGTTCGTACGGGACTCCGAAGGCGTACGGGAACGCACGCGAGCAGGCGGAGATCGCCGAGGGCATCGTCTGACCCGCCGGTCGCTGCCGTCCGGACAGACGGGCACACGGACAGACGGGCACACGGGCAGACGGGCACACGGGCAGACGGGCGGGCCCCTTCAGCGCAGCAGCAGTTGGAGCCCGCCCAGCACGGTGGCTGCGAGGACGATCCGTTCGAAGAGCGTCTGATTGATCTTGTCCACGCACTTACGGCCGATGCAGGCACCCGGGACGACGAAGAGCACCATGCAGGCGTCCAGCAGCAAGGAGTGCCCGTCGATGAGACCGAGGCCCACACTGAACGGCACCTTGGACACGTTGACGATGAGGAAGAACCAGGCCGATGTGCCCAGGAAACCGAGCTTCCGGAATCCAGCGGAGAGCAGGTAGAGGGACATGACGGGGCCGCCCGCGTTGGCGACCATGGTCGTGAATCCGCCGAGCGCCCCGTAACTCCGCGCCTTGAACCGTGCGGCGCGCGTCGGCCCCCCGGTCCGCTCGTCCTCCGGTGCGTTCGCTCCGCGTTCGGCGGTGCGCCGGCGCCAGATGGTGACGCCCGACATGAGGAGCAGGATCACGCCGATCGAGGTGCGTACCGCCTCGTCGTCCGCCCACATCATGAAGAGGGTTCCCGCCACGACACCCACGGCGACGGAGGGGGAACAGCCGGAGCAGGGTCGGCCAGTGGGCGTGACGCCGGTAGACGGCGACGGCCAGGAGGTCACCGGCGATCAGGACCGGCAGCAGCACTCCGGTCGATTCGCGGGCCGGGAGCACGGCCGCGAAGACCGCGAGGCTGATCGTGTTGGCTCCGCTGACGGCCGTCTTGGAGAAGCCGACGAGGGTGGATGCCGCCGCCAGGGCGGCCAGTTGCCAGAGAGTGAGAGTGTCCATGCCGGATCAGATGGTAGACACCACCGCTCTTCGGCGGCCGGTGCGCCCAGCACGGAGAACGCTGTTCGGCGTGCGGACACCCCTCAGCCGTTGATCGATTGATCGTTTCGATCTTCTTCTGAGCGATCTATTGACCCTCACCGATCAGTCGATCAGGATTCGGGTGTCCCGAGAAAGGCTGCGCCCTCGAATGACCCTCCCCTTCGCACTCGGCACCGCGCTCCCCGCCGAAGACCGTGAATCAAGCCCGTACACCGGTTACACCCGGGCGCACTGGGAAGCCGCCGCGGACGGCCTGCTCGACGCGGCCTGGCGGTGGGCCACTCCCGGGCGCGCGCTGCTCGACCTCCCCGGCAGGCCGTCCGCCTCCGGTGTCCGGTCCGACGGACTGGAGGGGTACGCCCGTACGTTCCTCGCCGCCGGCTTCCGGGTCGCGGGCGCCGAGGGCAAGGATCCGCACGGCTGGCTCGACCGGTACGCGGACGGTCTCGCCGCAGGGACCCGGACACCTGGCCGCGGCGACACGGAGTCATGGCCGCTGATCCTGGACCACTGCGTCCAGGGTCAGCCGATGGTGGAGTCGGCATCGGTCGCCATCGGACTGCGGCTCACCAGGCCCTGGCTCTGGGACCGGCTGGACGCCGGGGTGCAGGACCGTGCGGAGGAATGGCTGCGCGGGGCGCTGCGGCACACGCCGTCCCCGAACAACTGGTACCTCTTCCCGCACGCCGTCGCCGGATTCCTGGAGTCGGTCGGCCGCGGTGACGCGGAGACGGCCCGCGCGCTGGACCGGGCGCACGAGCTGATGGAGGGCTGGTACCGCGGCGACGGCTGGTACGCCGACGGTGACGGACGCGCCTTCGACCACTACAACGGCTGGGCCCTGCACCTGTATCCGATGCTGCACGCGCATCTGGCGGGCGACACGGAACTGTCCACGCACTACGGCGAGCGGCTGCGCGAGCACCTCGAAGGGCTGTCCCTGCTGTTCGGCTCCGACGGTGCGCCGATCCACTTCGGCCGGTCGCTCTCCTACCGTTTCGCGGCCGGTGCCGCCGTCGGGCTCGGCGCCCTCACCGGGCACACCCCGCTCTCCCCCGGCGCGTCGCGACGGCTGATCAGCGGGTCGCTGCGCTACTTCCTGGACCGGGGCGCCGTGGGCCGGGACGGGCTGCTGAGCCTGGGCTGGCACGGACCGCACGAGGCGACGCTCCAGCCCTACTCCGGCCCCGCTTCGCCGTACTGGGCGTCGAAGGGCTTCGTCTCGCTGCTCGCGCCGGCCGGTCACCCGCTGTGGACCGCGACCGAGGAGCCGGCACCGAGCGAGGGCCCGGACCGGGTGCTGGCGCTCCCCGCTCCGGGGTTTCTCGTCCAGTCCACCCGGGCGGACGGCATCGTACGGCTGCACAACCACGGAAGCGACCATGTCCGGCCGCACGAGGGCGAGTCGGCGGCGGAGGAGGACCCGCTGTACAGCCGTCAGTCGTACTCGACCGTCACCGGCCCCACGGCGAAGGCGAATCAGGCGGACAACCATCTGGCCGTGGTCGTCGCGGGTCTGCGCAGCCACCGTCGCCGCATTCGCCCGCTGGGTGCGGGCGGGGGCGACGGCTGGGGGTGGGCCGCGTCCTGGCATCTGCCGGTGTTCGCCTCCGGCGCGCCGATGGTGCCGGGGATGCGGGTGGAGAGCGTGACCGTGGTCCGGGGCCGTTACGAACTCCGGGCCCACCGCGTCCTCGGTGTCCCGGCCGGATCGCGCGTCGAGCAGACGGGCTGGGCGACCGGCCGCGACGACGCGCTGACGTCCGCGCTGCACGGCCTGCACGGCTGGGAGACGCACGCCGAGGAGGTGCGGGCTCCGCAGGGCACGGCGTACACGAACTGGGCTGTGATGCCGCGGCTGGCCGCGGACGCGGAGGGCACGGCGATGCTGCTGTCGCTCGCCTCGCTCACCGGCCTGAGCGACCCGGGCCCGCTCCCCGCGGTGGTGAGCGGGGTGCGTGTCGAAGGCAGCCGGATCGAGGCCGACTGGGCGGACGACGGGTCCACGACCCGTATCGACTTCGAACCCCTGGTGGTCACACACGGCTGAGGAGCCGGCCGGGTCCGTCCGGTGACCGGTTCCTCCGGCCGTCGGACGGACGCGCGGCGCTACACGTCCGTGCGGATCACCACCACCAGCGTGCGGGGACCGTGCACACCCTCGACCCGCTCCAGTTCGATGTCCGAGGTGGCCGAAGGCCCGCTGATCAGTGTGGTCGGCCGTTCCGGGACCAGCCGGGCGACCGCTTCCGGTACCCCTGCCTCGACCGTCGACAGGTCGACGACACACAGGTGCAGGTCGGGGACGAGGGAGAGCGCCCGGCGGCCCTGGCCGGGCGAGCCGTCCAGGAAGATCGTGCCGGTCTCGGCACAACTGACGGCGGAGGCCGTGACCACCCCGTCCAGCGCGTCCAGACTCGGCGCGGGGATGTCGGCGGAGTCCCGCTGCACCTCCCCGTCGTAGCGGCTGAGCCACTCCTCGTCGAGTCCGTCCGGCACGCCGATCCGCCGCGCGCCCATCTCTCGCAGGACGTCGGCCACGACATCGGCGGTGCGGGCGGCCGTGCAGGTGTGCACCCGCGCCTTGTAGTCGACGAGCCGGTGGCTCAGGAGAGCGAGACGTTCGTCGTCGGGGAGTGTGCGTCCGGTGCGGTAGGCGCGCGGGATGGTGATCCCGGGCGTCGGAGCCAGGGCGAGGGCGTCACGGACCCGGCTCAGCACGGTCTCCCGGGCGCCGGCCTGAGGGGTGGTCACTATGCCTTCTCCTGACCGGGGTCGGTGTATTCGTCGGCGGCGGCACGCATCGCGGCGGCACCCTCGTCGGATGCCAGCCAGGAGCGGAAGGTCTGCTTGGGCGGGGCCTGCGTGTCGCGGCTGTCGCTCCAGCCGTCGAACGGGGCCGGCAGACGGGAGATCGTGCCGTCCCGTCCGGCCACGGCCCGGCCGAGACCCGCGGCCTTCTGGGCGGCCGTGAACAGTTTCGGCCGCTTCATCACGCCGGCCGTGGCCTTCATCGCGAGCTTCTCGGCCGTCGTCCCGGACTCCTCGGTGTTCTGATGGCGCAGTTCGACGAGCAGCGAGGGAATGTCGATCTTCACCGGGCAGGCGTCGAAGCAGGCTCCGCAGAGAGTGGAGGCGTACGGCAGGGAGCTGTTGGGGTCGCCCTCGGCCGCGTGCATCCCGGCGAGCTGCGGAGTGAGGACCGCGCCGATCGGTCCCGGGTAGGTCGAGCCGTAGGCGTGGCCGCCGGCCCTCTCGTACACCGGACAGACGTTGAGGCAGGCCGAGCAGCGGATGCAGTTGAGTGCCTCGCGGCCGATCCGGTCGGCGAGCGCGGCGGTGCGTCCGTTGTCGAGCAGGACCAGGTGGACGTTCTGCGGGCCGTCGCCGGGTGTCACACCGGTCCACATCGAGGTGTACGGGTTCATGCGCTCGCCGGTCGAGGAGCGCGGCAGCAACTGGAGGAAGACTTCGAGGTCCTGGAAGCGCGGAAGCACCTTCTCGATGCCCATGACGGTGATGAGGGTGTCGGGCAGGGTCAGGCACATCCGGCCGTTGCCCTCGGACTCCACCACGGACAGCGTGCCGGTCTCGGCGATACCGAAGTTGGCGCCGGAGACCGCCACCTTCGTCGTCATGAACTTCTCGCGCAGATAGGCGCGGGCGGCGGCGGCGAGGTGGGCGGGCACGTTGTCGAGCCCCGGGTCGACGCCCGGGATCTCGTCGAGGAAGATCTGCCGGATCTCGTCGCGGTTGCGGTGGATCGCGGGCACCAGGATGTGTGAGGGCTTGTCGTGGGCGAGCTGCACGATGAGTTCGGCCAGGTCGGTCTCGTACGGCGTGACGCCGATGGATTCGAGGTGCTCGTTGAGGCCGATCTCCTGGGTGGCCATCGACTTGACCTTGATGACGTCGCTGCTGCCCGTCTCCTTGATCAGCCGGGCGACGATCTCGTTGGCCTCTTCGCCGTCCCGCGCCCAGTGGACGGTGCCGCCGCGCTCGGTGACCTTCTGCTCCAGTTGTTCCAGGAGCTCGGGCAGCCGGTTCATGGTGTCGGTCTTGATGGCGGCGCCCGCGTCGCGCAACTCCTCCCAGTCGGGGAGCTCACCGGTGACGTCGAGGCGTTTGGCCCGGATGGTGCGGGTGGCCTTGCCGAGGTTGCGGCGCAGTTGTCCGTTGCGCAGTTCGTCGTGCGCGGCCTCGGGGAACTTCCGCTCGCCGCGCAGGTTGCCCGTCCCGTACGGGGAGCGGGGCGGGGTGGCGGGCATGCCGAGGAACGTGCTCATACGGCGGCCTCCGTCAGGACGTACGGCGAGGTGCGGGTGGAGGCGAGGATCTGCGCGAGGTGCAGGGTGCGCGTGCCCGCCTTGATACGGGAGAGTCCGCCGCCGATGTGCATCAGACAGGAGGAGTCGCCCGCGGTGCACACAGCGGCGCCGGTGGAGGCGATGGTGCGCATCTTGTCCTGGAGCATCGCGGTGGAGGTCTCGGCGTTCTTGACGGCGAAGGTGCCGCCGAAGCCGCAGCAGGAGTCCGCCTCGGGGAGCTCGACGAGGTCGATGGAGTCGACGGCACGCAGCAGCCGCAGCGGTTTGTCACCGACCCGGAGCATGCGCAGGGAGTGGCAGGTGGGGTGGTAGGTGACGCGGTACGGGAAGTGGGCGCCGACCGCCGAGACACCGAGGACGTCGACGAGGAACTCCGAGAGCTCGTACGTCTTGGCCTTGACGGTGGCGACTCCGGCGCGCAGCGAGGCGTCGCCGTACCGTTCGGCGATGATCTCGTGCTGGTGGCGGACCGAACCCGCGCAGGACCCCGACGGCATGACCACCGCTTCGATGGAGGCGTCGCCGAACTGCTCGGCGAAGTTGCGCACCAGCGGGACGGGCTCACGCTGGTAGCCGGTGTTGACGTGCATCTGGCCGCAGCAGGTCTGCTCCGGCGGGAAGACAACGTCGTGGCCCAGCCGTGCGAGCAGGATCGCGGTGGATTTCACCGCCTCGGGGAAGAGCGTGTCTCCCAGACAGGTGGCGAAGAGTCCGATGCGCATGGGGCCTCCCCGATCGTTTGTATGGTCGGACCATACTAGCCTCGGGCCGAATGAGGAAGCGCGGGGAACGCGAAAGCGGGGACGGTGCGTCCCGCACCGTCCCCGCTCCTGTCGCGTGTGGGCGTGGCTCAGCCCGGCGAATCCCCGGGGCTCTCGTCGACGAGCCTTCCGTGCAGGCCACGGATGTGCTGCTCGGCCAGGTCGGCCGCGTCGTCGCCCCGCCCTTCCCGTACCAACCGCAGCAGCTCCAGATGGTGGGCGTTGAGCGCGGCGGCGGTGGCGGGCCAGTCCTCGGCCTCTTCCAGCGCCCGGAGGATCAGCGGACGCACCGACTCGCGTACGGCGGAGGTGAGCGTGGAGGTCAGCTCATTGCCGGAGCTGCGGGCGATCAGCACGTGGAAGCGGGTGTCCAGATCGTTGAACTCGGCCACGCCGACATCCGGCTCCCCCATGCGTACGAGCAGCTGCTCCGCCGCGTCGAGATCGTCGTCCGCGGCGTGGCGTGCGGCGGCCTCGAAACTGGAGCGCTCCAGCACCACGCGGGCCTCCAGCACGTCGTGCAGGCTGTAACTGCCGAGCGCGAAGTGCAGACGCAGCAGACGGCCGAGGGCGTCGTCCGGATTGCGCACGATCCGCGCCCCTGAATCGGGGCCCCGGCCGGGCTGGGCCACCAGCACGCCGATGGTCTCCAGGACCCGTAGCGCCTCGCGCAGCGCGGACCGGCTGACCCCGAGAACCGGCGCCAGTTCCCGCTCGGGCGGCAGCCGGTCCCCTGCCTTGAGCTCACCCGCGAAGACCCGTTCCTCGATGCTCTGGAGGACGAGTTCGTGGGTGCGGGACTGCCGTACGGGTTGCCACTCGACGGGCATCCGCTACTCCCTGGTCCGGGCGATACGCATGATCCGACTATGTCACACAGCACATGTGGTCGGACCAAAGCCGTTCGGGTGACCGCGCCCCGCTCGGCACGCACGGCGGATGCGGACGCAAGTCGTCCGGCTCCGGGCGGAGTTGCCCTGCCCGCGTGCTCCCCGCGCCCACACTCCCAATTCATGTGATTCTCACGCTGTCCGTTTAATGTGCACAGCGTGACCCAGATGAGCCCGCCCGGCTGGCATCCAGACCCCGGGCATTCAGGAATCGGCCCCGCCCAGGAACGCTGGTGGGACGGGAGCCGTTGGACGGACCAGCTCCGCCTGCCGCCCGCGGCGGTCCGGCGCCGCCGGGTGCGCATCGGCGCAGGCATCGCCGCCGGCGTGGTGCTCCTCGCCGCAGTCGGAGGCGGAGCGTTTCTGCTGGGGCAGGACTCCGGCGATCGGACGGATGACGCCGTCGCCGCGGCCCCGTCCCCTTCCGCTCCGCCCTCCGGCGCACCCGGCAGGCCCGGTGCGCCCGAGGACGGCGAGAAGGGGGGTGGTGACCAGGCCCCGGACCAGCGGATGCCGCCGAGCGAGGACGGTTACGCGACGGACCTGGCCAGCGGGATCAGCATCCCGGTACCCGACGGCTGGACCGGATCGTCGGGCGTCGTCGGCGCCGGGCTGACCACCGGTGAGTACGCCTGTCCCGGCGACGCCAAGCAGAAGTGCGTGCGCGGCGGGGTGTTCTCCGCTCCGGCGGCCGCTCTCGATCTGAAGGCGGCCACCGCGGAGGCCGCGGCGAAGAAGGACATCGCGGCCAACGCGGAGGAGTCGTACGGCGAGAAGATCTACGAAGGGATCACCTCGCACCGGACACTCAAGTCCGAGGCGGTCACCGTCGCCGGCCAGAAGGGCTATCTGGTGCGCTGGGAAGTGGTGACGAAGAAGGGCGACGACGGGTACGTGGAGTCGCTGGCCTTCCCTTCGCCCACCGCCAAGGATCAGCTGGTCGTCATCCGGTCCGGTTTCGACATCAACGACAAGGCGCCCAAGCTCTCCGTCCTGGACGAGATCACGAAGGGCATCAAGGCCGCCTCGAACGCGGGCGGCTCGGGGTCCGGCAAGACCGCGTAGCAGGGCGCGGACAGCCGTGACGCGTCGGAGGCCGTACCGGAACGTTCCGGTACGGCCTCCGTGTCCTCGGCTCGTCAGGCGGTCCTCAGCTCGTCACGCGCCCGGGCCGGGACGACGATCCGCCCTGATCAGGCCACCGGAACCGGGAAGGTCGGGTACTCCACCCCGGAGACGTGCTGCACGACCCGGATGACCTGGCAGGAGTAGCCGAACTCGTTGTCGTACCAGAGGTAGAGGATCGCGTCGTCGCCCTCGACCTTGGTGGCCCCGGCGTCGACGATCGAGGCGTGGCGCGAACCGATGAAGTCGCTCGACACCGCGTCGGGAGCGGTGGTGAAGTCGATCTGGCGCTTCAGCGGCGAGGTCAGCGAGACGTTCCGGAGGTAGTCGAGAACCTCCTCGCGGGTCGTCTCCCGGCCGAGCCGCAGGCTCAGGATCGCGATCGAGACGTCCGGCACCGGGACCCGGATCGAGCTGCCGGTGATCCTCGCGTCGAGGTCGGGGAGCGCCTTGGCCACGGCTGCGGCGGCACCCGTCTCCGTGATCACCATGTTGAGCGGCGCCGAACGGCCACGGCGGTCGGAGCTGTGGTAGTTGTCCAGCAGGTTCTGGTCGTTGGTGAACGAGTGAACCGTCTCGACGTGACCGCGCAGGACGCCGTACTCCTCCGCCATCGCCTTCAGCGGCGGAACGATCGCGTTGGTGGTGCACGAGGCGCAGGAGAGGATCTGCTCGTCCGGCTTGATCGTGTCGTGGTTGACACCGTGGACGATGTTGGGGACGTCACCCTTGCCCGGCGCGGTCAGGACGACCTTGTCGATCCCGGGACGCAGGTGCTTCGACAGGCCCTCGCGGTCGCGCCACTTACCGGTGTTGTCGATCAGGATGGCGTCCTTGATGCCGTACGCCGTGTAGTCGACCTCGGACGGGTCGTTGGCGTAGATCACCTTGATCTCGTTGCCGTTGGCGATGATCTTGCTGCTCGCCTCGTCGACGGTGATCGTGCCCTGGAACTGCCCGTGGATCGAGTCGCGCCGCAGCAGCGAGGCGCGCTTGACGATGTCCTGCTCGCCGCCCCGACGGACGACGATGGCGCGCAGGCGCAGACCGTTTCCGGAACCGGACTTCTCGATGAGCAGCCGGGCGACGAGACGGCCGATGCGGCCGAACCCGTAGAGGACGACGTCACGCCCTTCCCGACGGTCGGCCTTGTTGGCACCCATGGCCCCCGCGACGGCCTCCGCGGTGAACTCCTCGACCGAGAGACCGCGGTCGTCGGCCTTGTACGTCACGGCGAGCATGCCGATGTCGATCTGCGAAGGACCGAGGTCCAGCGTGGTGAGGACCTGCAGGAAGGGCAGCGTCTCGGTGACCGAGAGCTCCTCACCGTCGATCTGGCGGGCGAACCGGTGAGTCTTGAGGATGCTGACCACCGACTTGTTCACCAGGGAGCGGCTGTGAAGCAGGACGGTGACGTCCCGCTCCCTGTGCAGCTTCCCGATGACGGGGATCATCGACTCCGCGATCTCTTCGCGGTTCTTCCAGTTGGTGAACGAGTCGTCATTGACAGTCACAGGTTTATCTTTCGAGCTAGGCGGCGCTCATATGCTAACCCCATGGCACTTTGATCATTCAAACGGTGTGGTCAGAGCGGCCGGCCCGGGTGGGACGGGGTAGCTGAGGGGCCCCGCCCGAGGGCAGTGCGAACGGCGCGCGCGCGAGGGCTCGGCGGACGCGGGGCTGGAACGGACGGGCCCCATCGCCGCCCCGCCCGCCGCTCGCGTGCTTCTGTGACGTCTCCTTAGCCGACGCGCTCGCGCCTGTCAGTCCGTAACCTTCCGGGGTCTCCTGGCCCACGCCCGTTGCTACCTTCCAGACGCCCGCTCGTACGGTCCGATCCGACGGCCCGGGCACGGTCCGAAGCGGTGCGGTGGGCCTTCCGCTGCGCCCGGGCACATCGACACGCTCCCGACCAGGAGGTCACGTTGAGCGCGCAGCACCCCAGTCGCAGGAACATCCTCAAGACCGCCGGAGGCCTCACGGCCGCGATGGCCCTCGGCGGCGGAGGCATGCTCGCCGCGGCGTCACCGGCATCCGCCGCGGGCGACGGCTTCGGCCTGAGCATCGTGGACCGCAACGAGGCCGACCACCGCATGTGGTACTACCGGTTCTCCACCAGCGCGATCGGCTGGAATCCGGCCCTCAACGTGCTCCTCCCCGACGACTACCACTGGAGCGGACGCACGTACCCCGTCCTCTACCTCTTCCACGGAGGCGGTACGGACCAGGACTTCATCACGTTCGACCGCGAGGGCATCCGTCAGTGGACCGCGGGCAAGCCGATCATCGTCGTCATGCCCGACGGCGGGCACGCGGGCTGGTACTCCAACCCCGTGAGTTCCAACGCCGGACCGCGGAACTGGGAGCACTTCCACATCGCGCAGCTGATCCCGTGGATCGAGGCGAACTTCCGCACCTACGCCGAGTACGACGGCCGTGCCGTGTCCGGATTCTCGATGGGTGGCTTCGGCGCGCTGAAGTACGCCGCCAAGTACTACGGCCACTTCGCCTCGGTGAGCGCCCACTCCGGCCCGGCCAGCCTGCGCCGGGACAACGGCCTCGTGGCCCACTGGGCCAACGCCTCCTCCGCGGCCCTGGACCTGAACGGCGGCACGGTCTACGGGGCGCCGTTCTGGGACGAGGCCCGGGTCAGCGCGGACAACCCGGTGCAGCGGATCGAGAGCTACCGCAACAAGCGCGTCTTCCTGGTCGCCGGCACCAGCCCCGATCCGGTCAACTGGTTCGACACCGCCAACGAAAGCCAAGTGCTCGCAGGACAGCGGGAGTTCCGCTCGCTCCTCGGCAACGCGGGAATCCCGCACGAGTGGTACGAGCTGCCCGGCGGCCACTTCATCCGCCACGACATGATGCAGCGCGACATCGACGGCATCATCGGCCGCCTGCGCAAGGCGTGAGCGGCGCTCCTCGCACCCCATTCCCTTCCATCCCACTCACCCCGAGAAAACCAAGGGGGAGGAGCGTCACGTGCTTCCCGGACTTTCCCGACGCGCACTGAACTGTGCTCTCGCGGCGACAGCCGCCCTTCTGCCGGTGCTGCTCGCGGCGACCCCGGCCACGGCCAGGACCGCCACTTCCGCCGCGGCGTGCCCGGCCGCCGGCTTCGTGAGCCAGCCCTACCACAGCGGCCACAACGGCGTCGACATCGCCAACGACGTCGGAACACCGATCTACGCCGTGGGCGACGGCGAGGTGACCATCTCCGGGTACACGGGCGACTACGGCCAGTGGATCCGCGTCCAGCACCCGGACGGAAGGATCTCCGAGTACGGGCACATGTCCCGGCGGGACGTCTCTGTCGGCGACCATGTCGTGGCCGGCCAGCAGATCGCCCTGATGGGCGCCGAGGGCAACTCGTCCGGCCCCCATCTCCATCTGCGGATCTGGGGAGACCCGTCCGCCCAGTACGGCATCGACCCCGAGGTCTACCTCGCGGAGGGCGGCGTGGTGCTGCCCTGCATCCCGGGCAGTGGTCCGCGACCCCAGCCGCTGGTGTATCCGGTGGAGTCGGGCCGGGTGGTCTCGGCACGGGGGGCGGACGGACGCCTTGAGGTGTTCGCGGCCGGAGCCGATGGCGTGCACCACGCCTGGCAGCGCGAAACGAACCGCGACTGGTCGGACTGGGAACCGCTGGGCGGCCCCGGCAACGCCGAGCTCGCGATCGCACCCAACGCGGACGGCCGTCTGGAGATGTTCGCGATCAACGCGAACACCTTCCAGCACCGCTACCAGCTCACCCCGTCGGGCGGCTGGTCCAACTGGGAGACCTTCGGCGGCGGCGGACGCGACACGGCTGCCGGTGTCAACGCCGACGGCCGCATCGAGGTCTTCGCCTCAGGCCCGGCAGGGCTCTTCCACAAATACCAGACGGCCCCGAACGGCGGCTGGTCCGACTGGGAACCCACCGGCGGAGGCCCCGCCGACGGGCGCATCGAGATGGAGAAGTCACCCGACGGCCGTCTGGAGGTGTTCGCCCTCAACGGAGACACCTTCCAGCACCAGTACCAGACAGCCCCCAACGGGAGCTGGTCGTCCTGGGGCACCTTCGGCGGCGGAGGCCGCGACCTCACCATCGACCACAACGCCGACGGACGGATCGAAGTCTTCGCCTCGGGCCCGGTCGGCGTCTTCCACAAATACCAGACCGGCCCCACCAGCTGGTCGGACTGGGAACCCACCGGCGGCCCCCCGAACTCCCAGCTCAGCACTGAGCGCACGGCTGACGGGCGCGTCGAGGTCTTCGCCATGAACGGCACTACGGCCATGCACGCCTGGCAGACCGCCGTGAACGCTCCCTACAGCGAATGGACCACCTTCGGCGGCGGAGGCACAGAGGTCACCGCGACCTCCAACGCCGACGGCCGCATCGAGGTCTTCGGCACCAGCCACGCCGGCACCTTCCACAAATGGCAGACCGGCTTCTCCACCTGGTCCGACTGGGCCTGGGTCAACAACAGCGCAGGCCCCGCCCTCAACTGACCCACCTCATGACATCCGAAGGAGGCAGTAAGTGATCAGCGTTCGGCACTCCTCACCGGCGAGAACCGCTTCACCGCGGCGCCGCGTTCCGCAGCGGGCCATTCTGTCGATGCTGGCTTCGCTGCTCGTCGCCGGAGGGCTGCTCGTCGGGGCCTCGCCGGCGTACGCCGCACCCAGCGATCTCTGCGCCGAGGTCGGCCACCGGGCGGGCTGGCGCGGGGACGCCCTGGTCACCGCCGTGGCGGTCGCCCTGGCCGAGTCCGGCTGCAACCCGGCCGCGTCCAACACCGCGGGCAACGTCGACGCCCCCGGGTCGACGGACCGGGGCCTGTGGCAGATCAACGACGAGTTCCACCCGGACGTCCAGGACTCCTGCGCGTACGACGCCCAGTGCAACGCCAACGAGGCGTTCCGGATCTCCTCCGGCGGTGCGAACTGGCGGCCCTGGTCCACGTACAACCGTGGCACGCACTGGCAGTACATGGACACCGCACGCGACGCGGTCGCGCGGCTCGGAAACCCGGGGACCGGCCCCCAGCCGTTGGTGTATCCGGTGGAGTCGGGCCGGGTGGTCTCGGCACGGGGGGCGGACGGACGCCTTGAGGTGTTCGCGGCCGGAGCCGATGGTGTGCACCACGCCTGGCAGCTCGGAGCGAACCGTGACTGGTCGGACTGGGAACCGCTGGGGGGTCCCGGCAACGCCGAGCTCGCGATCGCACCCAACGCGGACGGCCGTCTGGAGATGTTCGCGATCAACGGAAGCACCTTCCAGCACCGCTACCAGCTGACTCCGTCGGGCGGCTGGTCCAACTGGGAGACCTTCGGCGGCGGCGGACGGGACACGGCGGCGGGTGTCAACGCCGACGGCCGCATCGAGGTCTTCGCCTCGGGGCCTGCCGGGCTCTTCCACAAGTACCAAGTGGCTCCGAACGGTGGCTGGTCGGACTGGGAGCCCACCGGCGGAGGCCCCGCGGACGGGCGCATCGAGATGGAGAAGTCACCGGACGGCCGTCTGGAGGTGTTCGCCCTCAACGGTGACACCTTCCAGCACCAGTACCAGACAGCCCCCAACGGGAGCTGGTCGTCCTGGGGCACCTTCGGCGGCGGCGGGCGCGACCTCACCGTCGACCACAACGCCGACGGACGCCTGGAAGTCTTCGCCTCGGGCCCGGTCGGTGTCTTCCACAAATACCAGACCGGCCCCACCAGCTGGTCGGAGTGGGAGCCCACCGGCGGTCCGGCCGACTCGCAGCTCAGCAGCGAACGCACCCCGGACGGGCGCGTCGAGGTGTTCGCCATGAACGGCGCCACGGCCATGCACGCCTGGCAGACCGCCGTGAACGCTCCCTACAGCGAATGGACCACCTTCGGCGGCGGAGGCACGGAAGTCACCGCGACCGCCAACGCCGACGGCCGCATCGAGATCTTCGGCACCAGCCACGCCGGCACCTTCCACAAGTGGCAGACCGGCTTCTCCACCTGGTCCGACTGGGCCTGGGTCAACAACAGCGCAGGCCCCGCCCTCAACTGACCCACCTCCGACCGTCCCCCACGACCCGCGGCCGGCCCTGCCCGCACGGCACGGCCGGCCGCGCGGTCTCTCTGGAGAGACTCATGCATCCGATCAGCAGACGGAACCTGTTACGGGGGGCCGCAGGGGCCGGCACGCTCCCGTTCCTGGGCGCCGCCCCGGCCGGGGCGGCAACGGCCGGGACCGTTCCGCTTCCCCGGTGGATCGGCGCGGGACCCTTCGCGCACGTCTACGACCCGTCCACGAACGCCGGGCCGCGCTACCTCAACGACCACACGCTGATCAAGGCGCAGGACCGCTGGCACCTGTTCAGCATCGTGGGAGACAGCGCGCCGCCAGGTGAATCCCCGGACAGCGGTGCGGAGATCTCCTTCGCCCATGCCTCCGCGCCCGCCCCGCACGGACCGTGGACCACCCACGCCGACGCGCTCACCGTCGACCCGTCCTACTTCGGCGAGGAACACGTGTGGGCGCCGCACGTCGTCGAGGCGGACGGCAGGTTCTGGATGTTCTACGCAGCGGGCGGCGAGAGTGGTGCCGCGATCAACCTCGCCACGTCGACCGATCTGTTCACCTGGACCCGCGAGCCGTCCGGCCCGTTGTTCCGGGGGCTCGCGGCGCGTGACCCGATGGTGCTGCGGGTCGGCGGCGAGTGGGTCATGTACTACACCGAACTCTCGGGCACGGGCGGCGGCCACCACGTCGTGGCGTACCGGCGGTCCGCCGATCTGGTGCACTGGAGCGCACCGGGCGTCGCGTTCACCGACGCCAGTACCGATACGACGGTCTCGGTCACCGAGTCTCCGTACGTCGTCGAACGGGACGGCTGGTACTACCTGTTCATCGGGCCACGCAACGGTTACGAGGGCACCGACGTGCTGGCGTCCCGGGACCCGTTCCGCTTCGGTCTCACCGGCTACGCGGGCCACGTTCCCGGTCACGCGGTCGAGGTGTTCGCCGACGGGGACACGTGGTACGCGAGCGCCGCGGGATGGTTCCGGCAGGGGCTCTCCGTCGCTCCCCTGCACTGGCGGGACACGCCTCCGCCGTGGCAGAGCGCGGACAACCCGGTGGCGGGTCTCGACGTCGACGGCCGGCTCACGGTGTTCGCGCTCGACGCCGCCGACCGCTCGATGCTGCGGCGGGTCCAGCTCGACCCCGGCACCGACACCTGGTCGGAGTGGGAGACCTTCGGTGGGCCGGCCGGCGCGGTCCCCACGCTGGGGCGCAACACGAACGGCAGGCTGGAGGTGTTCTCACTCGACCCGGGCGGTACGAACCTCCACCACCGGGTGCAGCGGCCGGACGGCGGCTGGTACGACTGGGAGGAGTTCGGCGGTCCGGCCGGCGCGGCCCCCGCCGTGGCCCGCAACGCCGACGGGCGGTTGGAGGTCTTCGCGCTGAGCCCCGGCGGAGCCTCCTTCGCACGGCGACGGCAGTGGTCGCCCGGTTCGCTGGCCTGGGACCCGTGGGAGCCGGGCTTCGGCGGAGCCGCGGGGGCGCCACCGGTGGTCGCGGCCAACGCCGACGGCCGGCTGGAGGTGTTCGCCCTCTCCCCCGGCGGCGCCGGAATCCGCCACCGGTGGCAGGAGTCTCCCAGCGGCCCCTGGACCGCCGCGTGGCACAGCTTCGGTACCGCGGCCGGTGCCGCGCCGCGTGTGTCCAGGGACGGCAGCGGCCGGCTCACCGTGGCGGCGATCGGGCCGTCGGGCGTGGGTACGTTCTCCCGACGCCAGACCGTGGCGAGCGGCGGCTGGGACACGTGGCAGCCGATGTTCGGCTGGAGCGCCGCCGCCCCGGCGTTCGCCGCCAACGCCGACGGCCGGCTCGAGGCGCTCTCCCTGACTCCGGGCGGCGCCCGGCTCAGTCACCGCTGGCAGGTGGCGCCGGGCGGGAGCTGGGATCCCGGCGGGGAGTTCGGTGAACCCGGTACCGGGCTCACCGCCACGCCCGCCGCCGCACTCGACTCCACCGGGCGGCTGCACGTCTTCGCCGTCACCACCGAGGGCCGGATACGGACCCGCGTCCAGAGCCGGCCGAGCGGCGGATGGCAACCGTGGACGGCCTTCGGCGATCGCGTGGTCGCGCCCGTCGTCGCGGGCAGCCCCGCTCCCTGAGCGCGGAGTGCGGATTTCGCCAAGTGAAGGAGGCGAACAGGCGATTCGGTCGCGCGCGCAGCTGCTGGATCGCCTGCCTCCGCCTCCGGGCTCGGTGACGTTTCCCACCTTGCGCCGGGCGGGACAGAGCGTCCGCGCCCGGGGCGGGACGGTGCGTGCCGCACTCCGGCCCTCGGCATCGGCACCCCGACCCTTCACACACCAGTGCGAGTTCTTCGGCCGATCGGCTCGACAGACACCCAAAAACGGCACCAAATCACCGCTCCCGCCCCAGAGAAGAGGTGCCCTGGGTCACAGCGCGGGACGTCGCCGCGGGGTGATTGCCGCACCTCGCCGGGAGGACGCCGCGGGAGCCGCCTCGCGCCGCTGCGGCGGGCCACCGGCCGCCACGGCGGGTCCCGGCCGAAGTGGCCGAAGCACGCCGGTGAACTCCGCCTTGACGTGAGTATCGTTCCGCTCGTCCGACAACTGCGACGGGCGGAACAGGGGGAGCGGTGAGCGGCGTAGTCGTCCATCTGCCGCGGGGCAGCGGGGGCACCGGCGGCGGTGAACCGTGCGGTGACGCGGTGACGTTACGGCTCGGTCCGGGCGAGGTCGCACGCTTCGGACGGGGCTCCTCGACGACCCCGGTCGAGCTTCGTCTCGCCGACGCGGCGATCTCCCGGCTCGCCGGTGAGATCCGTGTGACCGACGACCACTGGCAGCTGACGAACCACAGCTCCATCCACAACTATCTGGTGGAGAACCCGGAGGGCGCCGGTGAGTACCTGCGGGTGCCGCCGCGACGGGTCGCGGCACCCGTCCCGTTCGAGTTCTCCCGCGTGGTGCTGCCCACCCGCGGCAACCTCACCGTCTCCTTCCAGGTCTTCGCGCCCGACCACGTCTATCTGGACCCGGAGGCCATGGGCCTCCCCTGGGGAAGCCGCACGGTCACCGCGTACTCCCTGGACGAGACGGCCACGTACTTCCTCGTCCTCGTCGCGCTCTGCGAACCGCGCCTGCGCGACGAGTCCCGGGTGGCGGTGCCCACCACTCCCCAGATCGTCGAGCGGCTCAGAGGCCACGTCACCTCCGGCACCCTGACAGCGCGGGCGATCAGCTCGCACATCGACTACCTCGCCGAGGAGAAACTGCGCATCGGCGCCCCGGACGCCCACGAACCCGGAAAGGGCGAGCGGCGCAACGGCAAGCGGGAGGAGATCGTCGGTCTCGCGCTGCGGTTCGGGCTCGTACGGGAGGAACACCTCGCGCTGCTGCCGTCCCTGGCAGGGGCCGGCGGGCGGGAGCGGCGGACCCCGCGATGACACCGCCGCACGGCCTGGGCGGCACCACGGGATCCGACCGTACGGACCTGATTCCGCCCGGCTACCGGGTGGGAGGCTGGGTGGTCACCGAGCCGATCGGGGCCGGGGGCTGGTCGACGGTCTACGCGGCACGGCCGGCCGGCAGCGGCCCGGAACCGGACCGCGGGGGCACATCGGGCCGCGGGGACGTCGCGCTCAAGATCATGCCGACCGCGGGGCTCGCGCCGCGCCAGGCGCGCAGGATCGTGGAATCCGCCCACCGCGAGGTCGAACTCGGCCGCCGGGCCGGGCATCCCCGGCTGATCGGTCTCCTGGAGTCCTTCGTCGTCACCGCACCGGACCATCCCGCCCTGGACGGCGCGATCGTGCTGGTCATGGAGCGGGCCACGGGCAGTCTGCGGGAACTCCTCGACGCGGGGGTGCCCGAGGCCGATCGCGGCCGGCTGATCGCGGGCATCTGCGAGGGGCTGGCCCATCTCCACCGGTCGGGCTGGGTGCACGCCGATCTCAAGCCGGAGAACATCCTGCTGGGCACGGACGGCTCCGTGAAGCTCTCCGACTTCGGCCTCGCCACCGAGCTGACCGGGACGCACGGGTACGTGCCCCCCATGGGCACCCTGGACTACCTCCCGCCCGAACGCTGGAGGGCCCCCCTGGGGGAGCTCGGCGTGCGGGTCCGGCCGAGTGCCGACATCTGGGCACTGGGCATCGTCATCCACGAAATGTTCGCGTCCGGTGCCTCGCCGTTCTCCGGCGCCACACCCGTGGCGCGGGGCGCCTCCGTGCAGGAGTACGGCGAGGGGCGTGCGCCGCTGCGCATGGACCACGCGGTGCCACCGTTCTGGCGTGCGCTGGCCGCCGACTGCCTGGCTCCGACCCACGCGGCGCGCAATCCGCACACGGCCGAGAGCCTGCTCTCCCGCATCGCCGTCCGGGAGCGGACGCGCGGGGCAGGGGCAGGCAGGCTGCGGGGCGCGGCTCGCGCCGCCGCCCTCGCTGCCGCGCTGTGCGGGACCGCCGGCGCCACCCTGTGGTCGGACACCGTGCGGGAGAGCCCTTCCGCGTCCCCCGGCCGTACGGGCGTGACGGCCGGCGCGCTCCGGGTCTTCAACGCGGAGCGCGGCTGCCAGGACCGGACCGACCGGGACCTGCGGTGCAGTCTCGGCCTGGCGGTCGACCCACTGCATCCGTACACCGCGGACAACGTCGTACCGACCCGGGTGTGGCACGGCGACGTCCTGGCCGCCGACTGCCAGTTGACCGACGGGCAGCCCATCGTCGACGAGGAGGACCGGCGTTCCACCCGTTGGTACCGCGTCCGACTCCCGCCCGGCTCCGCGCCCTCCACGGCCTGGCTCCCCGCCGTACGCACCAAGGACCGGCCCCCGCTGCCGGGGTGCCCCCGGCTGCGTTCCCGTCCCGGGACCACTTAGCCTCTGCTGGTCGGCCCGGCCTCGGGCTGTTCGAAGGAGGGGTGTTCATGCAACAGCGGGGAGCGGGCAGCGGGCTGAGAGTCGCGGCCCGGGTCCTGGTGCCACTCGGGCTCGTCCTGGCACTGGGAGGCATCGGGTACTTCTTCACGAACTACCAAGGGGCCACCGTCATGAGCCAGGCGATGGAGCCCACTTACCGCAGGGGCGAACGGCTGGTCATCGAGCGCCTCGACGCGGGCGAGATACGCAGGGGCGATGTCGTACTCGTCCACGTGCCCGATCGCTATGAGGGCGGTCCGGTCCTGCAGCGGGTCATCGGGATGGGCGGCGATCACGTGGTGTGCGACGGAGACCGGATCACGGTGAACGGGAAGCCGGTCGACGAACCGTACGTCATGCGCGGCGAGGTGAACCCGGGAACCGGACCGTACGACGTGCAGGTGCCGGAAGGACGGTTGTTCCTGCTGGGCGATCACCGGGGGAACTCGAACGACTCGCGGTTCTTCCTCGACGAGCGGTCGGGCAGCGTCGCGGCTTCCGGGGTGCTCGGGCGAGTGCAGAACGGTTTCGCCGTGGCGGCGGTGCCGGTGGCGCTCGGAGTCCTCGGGATCGTGCTGACCCTGGTCGGGACCGGTCTGGGGATCGGGGGGTACGCGGCCGGGCGGAGGGCCCGCCGGCCGCTCGCGGCTGTGCCGCCGCCGTGGCCCGTGGAATAGGACCGTGTCGTAGGCGGTGAGGTGGACGAGCGTCTGTGGCAGCGCTCCGCTCCAGGAACACCGTCTTCGATGACGACGACGCCTTTGGTCCGCAGTCTCGCACCGCTGCCCGAGGAATCCCTGCCCGGCTACCTGCTGGGGCTCGCTCACCGCCTGGGCCGCTCACCCGCCCGGATCGGCGAGCTCACCATACTGGCCCCGCACACACCGGGCCGGGTCACACGATTGCCCGCGCACCTGCTGGTTGCTCTTCGCCCCAAGGTGGCGACGGCATTCGCCGCCGCCACCCGCCTCACCCCGGGCGAGGTCGCCGCGCTCGGACTGCGGCAGTACGCCGACGGCTACCCGCCGCTGGCCGAAGCGGGGCTCCAGGAAGACGGCGGCGTCCTGCAGAACATGTGGGCGTTCTTGTTGAGAAGCTGGTGCACGCCGGTGACCAGCTTCCTCCCGTCAGGGAGCCGATCGCCGTGGCCGTCTGCGCGGACCAGCGGACTGAACAGGGCTTGGTGTCACCTATCTCGAAAAGTCGCATCAGGCCTCGTTCAGAGCGGTTGCGTCGCAGCGGTTCGCGAGCTTCACAGGCTGACCTGGGTTTCGGCGACGAGGTTTTCGCGCTACTTGACACCAGAGGGTCGGGGTTGCTGACACCTGCTCCAGATTTTCAGCCCGGTTGTCACCAGCGGCGAGGTGTTCCCGCTGCTCGGAGCGGCCGGGAACGGCCGCGGCTGTCGGAGCGGGCGATCAGTTGAAAGTCCATTCCCTACAGGGAATTGTCGGTCTCCGCCGCACCCCGCAGGATCTGGTCCGAATGGACCTGCCCGGCAAGGAGACGAAGATGATCGAGATCGAGCCGCAGCAGCTGGCCGACCACTACATGGCTCAGTGGAATGTGGCCGACGCCGCAGAGCGCCGCGCGGCCATCGAGCGGCTGTGGGCCGAGGACGGCACCCACATCCTTCACCCGCCCGCGGAGATTCGGGAGACCGCCGCGGAACTCGGCTTCGACCACCCGACTCTGGAGGCTCGGGGATACGACGCCATCGAGACCCGAGTGGCCCGGAGCTACGAGCGGTTCGTCGAGAAACAGGGATTCACCTTCCGGGCGCGCCCCGGTGCGATACGCCTCAATGGCGTGGTCAGGATCGGCTGGGAGGCGGTGTCCACCGAAACCGGCGACGTGGTGGGTGGCGGTTCGGACATGCTCGTACTCGACGAAAACGGCCGCATCAAGACCGATTACATGTTCCCGGGCTCCTGACCGGCGCCAGCGCAAGCCATTGCCGCGGCGGCCGCCGAGAGAGCCTCGGCCGTCGCCGGGTCCGCCGGCAGGAACGCCTCCAGCTTCAGCTCGGCAAGTGTCACGTCGACGGCGGTGGCGAAGGTCGTCACGGTCGTCATCAGGCGCAGCTCACCGTACGAGGACTGCAGGCGGAGCGGAACTGCGAAACCCAGTAGTCCGGCGGGCGGCTCCGGTTCGGGAACGTACCCGGTGAGCTCGGCGCGCAACTCCTCCAGGTGGCCGAGGCGTGCCAGGATGTGGCGCGCCCATTCGGCGAGGTTGCGGATGCGGGGAGCCAGGCCGTCGGGATGCAGCGCAAGGCGGTAGATGTTCGTGCCCGGGCCCACCAGCTCGGCAGCCGCGCCCTCGGTGATCAGGTCGAATGCGGTGTTCGCGGCGATCAGGTCACCACCCCGGTCCACAACCAGCGCCGGATACGGCAGATGCCCGTGGAGGATGTGGTCGATTGCCGTGCGCGCGGGGGCCAGCACCGGATCGTCAAGTGAGCTCTCGGGGTAGGCGGGCGCGTACCCGGCGGCCAGCAGCAGCTCGTTGCGCTCCCGCAGCGGCAGCTCCAGCGACTCGGCCAGGCGCACGACCATGTTCCGGCCGGGGACGGACCTGCCGGATTCAATGAAGCTGAGGTAGCGCTGGGTGGTGCCCGCTCGCAGCGCCAGGTCGAGCTGGCTGAGATGACGGCGGGTACGACGTTCGCGAAGCGCACTAGGGAAGTCCACGAGCCTGTTGTAACGGCGGCGGAGGGTCCCAGGCCATTCCCTGCAGGGAATTGTCGCCACACGCACCGGTCGTGAACATTGCCGCCATGGACATCGGTGTACTGCTTCCGACCGGAACCGCCCAGTGGGGCGCTGCCGACGACCCTCGCGAGCTGGTTGCCTTCGGCCGCTACGCCGAACGCTCGGGCTTCTCCTCGCTCTTCGTCAACGATTCCCTGATCAGCCCGCGCATCGAGGCGCTCACGATGCTGGCCGCGCTCACCCCGGTGACCGAGACCGTGACGCTGGGGACAGCTGCACTGATGCCGTTCCTGCGTCGGCCGATCCAGGCCGCGCAGTCACTTGCGTCGATCGACCTGCTGTCCGGTGGACGGCTCACCGTGGCCGTCGGCGCCGGCTTCCCCGGCCGCTTCGGGCGACCCCTCTACACGCTGTCCGAGCTGCCGTGGGAAAGGCGCTTCGCCCGCTTGGACGAGACTGTCGCGCTGTGGCGGGCCCTGTGGGACGGCGCCGACGCCTTCCATGGCGAGATCCTCCGGTTCGATGACATCCCGCCCACGACCAGGCCGTCCCGAGCTGACGGCCCGCTCATCTGGCTCGGCGGCGCGACCCCCGCGGCGCTGGCCCGCACTGGCCGGATGTACGACGGATGGCTGCCCTACCCGCCTGATCCCGCCGACTACGCATCCGGCCTCCGCAATGTCCGCAAAGCGGCGGCCGACGCCGGACGTGCGACCGAGGACATCACGCCCGCATTGTTCGTTTCATTACGGATCGATGACGACGTCGAGAGCGGCCGTCGGGCACTGGACGGCTACGCGCGGGCCACATACGGCATGCCGCTGCGGGAGTTGGAGAGGATCCAGGCAGTTGTCACCGGTTCTGCCGACCAAGTGCTTGAGCGCCTAGGACGGTACGTTGCCGCCGGCGTTCGGCACATCGTCGTACGCCTCGGCGCCCTGGACCTGCCCTCCCAGCGCGCCCAGCTCGAACGGGTTGCAGACCTGATCCTCGCCGTCCAGGCGACAGCGGATCACGCCTCCACCACGGAAGGCTCCTGAGCCTGGCCCAGCCGACTCGATGCAACGATTACGGAAAGCTCCCAGGATTCATGTCACCGCTGACGGGTCGGGCATGCCGGAGCGCGGTTGCTGGCGGATCTCGCCGATGCGACTGGGCTGACGGCTGCGTACGGCGATGTGCTGCGGCCGTTGCGGCCACGCGGGACCGGTCACGATCCGGGTCCGGGTCGCCGCCGATCTGGCGGTGATGCTCGGCATGATGGCCGGAAGGAGGAGGCGGTAATGATCTCGCAGAGTGCCTGGCGGCGTCGACATGTCGTGCCGGCCGCCAAGGAGGCTGGGCTCGTCCCGGACGGGACCAAGGTCTTCCGCTTTTTCGGGGGACATGGTGACTGTGCGCTGGTGGAGTTCCATCCGCACCGGATCGATCTGCGCCGGGAGGTCTTCTTCGCGCGGGTGTCGATCGTTCCCGCTCCGCAGCGGGCCTGGGTCCATCGTCAGCACTGGGATCAGGCCAGGGGCAAGGCCCCGGACGCGAGTGAGGCGATGCTTCATTGGGACCTGATCCCACCGGCAGGTGTCAACCCGGATGCCAGGTTGTCCACCTGGTGCAGGAGTTCGAGACGCTCCAGCCCGTCGGCTTCGAAGGTGTCGAAGGCCCAGTTGGTGAGTGCCTCCAGAGCGCGGGAGGCCACTTCCCGCCCGCGAGCGTGCGCCGCGGTCCAGTAGCCCACTTCGGCCGCCGGTGTGCCGGAGGTGACCCCCTTGAGGACCACGTTGCCCACCAACTGTTCGCGAACTGAACCAGTTCGTGCCTCAAAGACAGCGAAGCCGAACCGGTCCCCCGCTGCCCAGCCCTGCTGCTGAGCCTGCACCCAGCGTGTCCCGTCGGCATCGGTGTCCACGACAGAGCTCGCCCACTGGCGCAGTGTCCGATCCCGGCTCACCTCGACCAACGCGGCGACGTCTTCCATGCGCCAGGGGCGAAGAACGAGAGCGGGAGAGACCAGCGACGTGGCCACCTGAAGTACGACCGGGACACTCATCAGCCGATCATGTGTGGCGGCGTTCTCACCCGATGCCAGCCGCGTCCGCCCGGTGCCGCCTTGTGACCGCCCCCATCATTGCTGTGTCCGGGCGCGCAGAGCCTGGACGGACCAGTCGAACACTGGAGCCAGGCTCTCCGGGGCGGGCCAGCCGTTGACCACTGCGAGCAGCTGGAGGTACCGCTCCCTGCGGGGGTCATTCACGCTCTCCAGTCGAGTCGCCAGCCGGCGGCGAAGCTCGATGTCGTCGGGGCGGCCGAGGAGGTGCGCGTAGTACGCCGTGAACTGCGCGACGATCGGATCGGCCTGGGGTGAGGCCGGGGCGATGCCGGCGGTCAGGGCCGGGCCGACCTGGTCACGGACGGCTGCGGCAATGTCGCGGCGCGGGGCCGTCACGTCGCTTCGGGTCTGCTCGGCCGCCTGGTCCTCGACCATCCGCCGCACGACGGCGCGGAAACCCGGGTCCAGGGACATTTCGGCCAGCTCCACCCACGCCTGGACCTGCTCTGCCTCCGGGTTGTCGGGCAACTCGGGGGTCATCGAGCGCATGACCCCCGCGAATGCGGGGGCGGCGTCAAGACCGCCGAAGACGGTGTCGAGGAAATCGCCGATCAGACGGCTGCGTTCGTCCTCGGAAAGCCGGGCCAACTGGTGCATGCGTTCTGTCTCCTCAGGTGTGGCCCCGCGCTCGGCCACCGCCGTCAGCACCGCGCGCCGCAGGCGCAGGACGCGGATCTGCACCGTCAGTGCTTCGGCGTGCGCTGCGGCGACCTCGGGAAGCGAGAGCTCGCGGTCCACGACCTTGCGGATCGTGGGAAGGTCCAGTCCCAGCTCACGCAGGGTACGCACGAGGTCCAGGCGTGCGACGGCGTCGATGCCGTAGAGGCGGTAGCCGGCCGGGCTGCGGTCGGTCGGCGCCACGATTCCGCGATCGGAGTAGAACCGAATGGTCTTGACCGTGAGACCGGTCCGTCGAGCAAGTTCGCCGATCGAGTAGAGCGTGTCGCCGTTCATGTCCCCACCTTTGTGTCTCCCCCTACGGGAGACTCAAGTCCCCGACGGCCGCGCCGGCGCTGTGCGGAGCGATGTCGGGGGGTGACACGTATCTGCTCGCCGCCGAGTGGATCTCATGGGGAGACTAGGCCCTGTTTGGAAGTTACTGGTGTGCTGAGTGGGCCGTCGGGGAAAGTCGCGGGCGGCCATCAAGATCGTGAGGGTGCGGGCTTGCGGTTGCCGCTGCGGCAGCTTCTACCGTCCTTAACAGGGCCGGAGAAACCGGCCCGGTGACGCGACCGTGAGGGAGACAGCGATGGACTGGCCTATCGCGGAGGTCGCTCGGATGTCGGGCGTGACCGCCCGGACCCTGCGGCACTACGACGAGGTCGGCCTGCTGCCGCCCGCCCGGATCGGGGCCAACGGCCACCGCTACTACGAGGAGCATCAGTTGCTGCGGCTGCAGCAGATTCTCGTGCTGCGGGCGCTGGGCGTAGGGCTTCCCGAGGTCGGCCGGATCCTGGCTGAGCAGGTCGACGAGGTGGACGCGCTGCGCGGCCACCACCTGCGACTGCTTGCTGAGCGGGACCGGCTCGACGCCCTGGCAGGCACCGTCTCCCGCACGATCGCCGACCTGGAACAGTCCAGAAAGGATGGCAACCCCATGACCATCAACCGACCGGAGAACCTGTTCGAGGGCATCCAGCCCTCCCAGTACCAGGAAAGCTTGCACGCCTTCCCCGAGCACGCCGAGGAAGTTGCCCGAAGGGTCGCCGTAATGACCCCGCAGGAGATCGAGGCCGGGCAGCGCGAGCGAACGACGCAGATGATCCTGCTGGCCGACCTGATGGCCGCCGGCCACCCGGCCGACGCCGCGCCCGTGCAGGCCCAGATCGACGCCCAGTACCAGGCCATGACCGAACTGCGGCCCGTGTCGGCCGAGGAGTACCGCGCCGTCGGGCGCTCCTGCGTGGACAACAGCGCCTGGCGCTCCGCGTACGAGGCGATCGCACCGGGCCTGGCCGCGTACCAGCGCGACGCCATCGAGGCGTACGCCACAACTCGGCTCAGCTGACTGGGCGCCGGGCTGTCACAGGGGACCAGCCCGGAAAGCAGTTGGTCCGTCGCACCAACAGGCTCACCTCGCCCGGCCTATCAGTCGCCGAGCGAGGTGCTGCCCGTCATCGTGACCATCGAGCCCAGGCCGAATGAGTGCCTCCAAACAGCAGAACGATCGCTGCTGGCACTCGCGAACAAGTTCACCCGGGGCTGGCACTTACGCCAGGTCACAGCCATTCGTTGATAGCTGCGATAAGGATGCTTGCCTCGAAGCGGACCGCAAGCTGGTCAAACCGGGTCGCCACCGCCCGGTTCCGTTTCAGCCGGTTGATGCCGCACTCAACCGCGTGCCGGGCCTTGTAGTCCTCGCGGTCGAAGGCCGGAGGCCGCCCGCCAGCCGTTCCCCGGCGTTTGCGGTGGCCGGCCTGGTCGGCAGGCTCCGGGATCGTGCACCGGATTCCGCGCTTTCGCAGGTAGGCTCGGTTGGCGCGTGAGGAGTACGCCTCTCGGCACCGCGGGGATCGAGCGTGATCATGCCGATCATCGTTCCGTCGCGTTCGACCACGAAACAGCCGGGGCGTCGGCCGGGCACTTCGGGCATCGCGCGCTCGAGCAGCAGCCGGCGCACGCCGGCCCGAGTGGTCCTGATCGCGGACAGGGCCTTCGGCCCGGCTGCGGCGAGGGCGGCGACGAGCCGGGAGACCGTGGGGTCGGAGGCCACCGGCCCGAACACGCCGGGCTCGGCTCGCAGCGTCCCGACATCCGCGAGGCAGTCCCCGCCCAGCGCGACCGCGAGGTGCTGCGCCTGAACGTTGCACGCCTCTACGGATGGCCAGCCACCGCCACCACGTACGGGCACGTGGAGCAGTGGCTCCGCTCGCGCTACCGCACGATCGTCTGGCACCGCACCCGTGCGTCGGGCACGCTCGTCGATGTGGTCGCCGCCGACTCGATGCCGTGCCCGGCCAGCGTCGCGCTCTACCGGACGGGCCCGGGACGCGTCGCGCGCCCGGGCCCGTCCCGTATCGGTGCAGGTCAGCGGAGCTGGACGGATGCGACCAGAGTGTTTAGGTCCGGCCAGAGCTTCTTGTTCGTCTCCGGCAGTACGACCCACAGCACCGAGGGGCGGACCCGCCCGGTGTCGACCACGAGGACCGCGTTCAGGTCCATCGTGGATGGCACCCCGCGTTTGTGGAAGTGGATCTCGCTGACCAGCAGCCAGGCGTCATGGCCGTCGACCTTCAGCGGCTGCGAGGCGACGTCGACCAGGATCGCCTGGTCGCGGGGGTACTCGTAGCGCCGCCGCTCGTCCATCACCGCGCCCGCCACCCCCCGCAGCTCCCCGGTGCCGCCGGCCGCGGCCATGATGTCCTCGTCCACCTGCGTGGACTTCACGAGTGCGCGCTGGCGCCCCTCCTGCTCGCGGGTGAAGCCATCGAAGACCGGATCCAGCGTCTTGCTCCGGTCCCACGTGCCGCCCAGCTCCGCGTACTCCAGGGAGGAGTCCGTGACGGTGCCGATGACCGGCGAGCCCTCGCCCGGGTAGTCCGGCACCTTGACCGTCCCGGTGAGCCGCCGCTCCTCGGGCAGCGGGGAGGCGCCGGGGGTGAGAGTGGGCACTGGGATGCCCCGCTGCGGGGCATCCGCGGTGCTGCCCGCGCAGGTGGCGGACGAGGAGTCCGGTGTGCTGTGCGCCTGCTGGACCACCTTGCCGCCGACCAACACGGTGCACGTGAGAGTGCCCCCTTCCTGGTCCTCGCGGCTTCTGACGTCCAGATAGAAGTCGGCGCCCGCCGCCAGCTCGACGGTCTTGCGGTACGGCAGGATGACGACCCCGTGGGGCTCGTGGTTGCCGTTGGCCTCCCCGACGGTGAGGTTCACCGAGGGGTGGTCGCCCGTCGCGATGTAGGTGACCTCGACCCGCCGGGATTCCTTGTCCGGGGATGCCCCGTCGTCGCTCGGGTCGCCGACGGCCAGGGCCAGGCCCACCGCGCCGAGCGTGACCACCTCGAAGAGGATCACCAGGGCGCCGACCAGGTAGAACCCGCCAGGGATCCGGTCGAAGGTCTTCTTGCCGCGGCCGGAGTGGAACTCGCGTCTCGGCTGGGATGTCTGCGTCATGTCGTCCTCCCCCTCACGCCCGGCCGCTGTCGCCGGACCGGCGGTCGGCCGGCTCGTCGGCGAACCGTGTGGCCAGCAGCCCCGCCTCCCGCGCCTCGTCCAGCATCCGGTGCAGGTCCTGGAGCCGGGACCGGTCGGCGAGCCCCTCGATCTCGGCGACGGCCAGCTCGTCCCGCACCGTGTTCACCACCAGCTCGTGCATGTCCTCGCCGAGTTGCTCCAGCTCTCGTACGGCCTCCCACTCGCGGTACGCCGCGTCCGCCGCGCGGGTGTTCTCGGCGTACCGCTCCAGCGCCTCCACCCGCTCCTCCAGCGCGCTCGACGACAGCCGCAGCGCCTGCCGCTGAGTCCGCAGCACCTCCTCCACCCGCGAGCCGGAGGCGTCCCCGGCAGCGCTGCGCACCCTTCGCGCCAGCCGGGTCAGCTCGGCCAGGCGCTGGGCGATCTCGTACTGTTGGGCTGGCAGCGTCACGTCGTTGGCGATGTCGTCCAGCAGCCCGTCCCGGTCGACCTGCGACTGGAGTACCGCCGTCACGGCGGCCTGGGCGCGCTCCATCCGGCGCAGCGGTGAGTGGCCCAGCAGCTCGCGCAGGGAGTCGTCGCCGAAGTCCTCGGCCAGGTAGTAGCGGCCGTGGCGCAGCCGGGCCACCCGCTGCCGCTCGTCGGTCCCGCAGCCGAGGACGACGATCAGCAGCCAGGCCAGCAGGTGCACGCCCACGACGGTCAGGATGAACGCCTCGAACCCGAACTGGACCCCGACCCAGATCAGCCCCGCCTGCGCCGCGAGCCCGACGGCCAGGCCGGGCCACACGCCGATCAGCGCCCACAGGATCGTCACCGGCAGTAGCGCGCACACCGCGGAGACCCCCAGGGCCATCCAGATGTCCGCCTTGGTACGGCCGCCCAGCCCCGGCTCCTCGGGCAGCGGCAGCGTGGCTGGGAAGAGTCCGTCGGCGGACTTCTCCAGCAGCGCGCGCTCCGAGTCCTCGAGGGCCGGATCCACCACCGGCCGCAGCGCAATGTCCTGCGCCATTCAGCAACACCCCCACAGGTTGGGGGAGATCGTGACACACGCCGGAGGGGGTGCCCACGCCACCCCTGTTCCCGGCCGCCGACTGAGACGGCGCGAACCCGAAGACAAACTGTCTTCCACCCTTGGCCTGAGGCCGACGGGTCGACGCGCAGCCAGAGGCGCGAGAGGCGCCCCTGTCCCGTAGCCTGCGCTCCAGTCCTGCGCTCGCCGCTCGACCGTGAAGAACACCATCGCCGTCCTGGTCCGCATCATGGAGCAGGCCGTCCGTGACGGCATCATCAGGGTCAACCCCGCCCGGGTAACCGGCTGGCAGAAACTCTAAAGGCAGGCCGAGGACGAACTCCTCGACCCACGCGCGTTGGCCCTGCCCGACTGGGAGACCCTCCTCGCACTGGCCGACGCCCTCGTGGCCGCACCCCACGACCACTATCGCGGCTGGAAAGACGTCGTCCTCTTCGCCGCGTCCACTGCCGCACGAATCGGTGAAGTCTCCGGATGTCGCGTCGGACATCGACACCAACCAGTGGATCTGGACGGTGCGACGCCAGACAACCCCCGCACCCGGCGGCTTGACCGACAAGGGCAAGCGGGCCCACCTCAGCGTGCTCCGCGCACCGCGCTCCCTGCCGAGCCCGATCGTCATGACCCGCTGACGCCGGTCAAGGAGGCTGGTCCCCAACTGGTCCCCAGAAACGACTCAGGGCCGGTTTCGGATCTCTCCGAAACCGGCCCTGACCTGCGACTGTCTCCAGTCGGGACGACAGGATTTGAACCTGCGACCCCTTGACCCCCAGTCAAGTGCGCTACCAAGCTGCGCCACGTCCCGGTGCCCGTCTGACCTGGGGTTTCCCCTGGCCGAACGCGCATGAGAACAATACCGCACTTGGACCGGTGGTCACGAACGCCTTTCGGGTCTTGACCTCAACCGAACTTGATGTCCGACGCTCGTCCCCATGACGAACACCACCGTCGGGCCGACGCCCGATTACCGCGAGCTGAACCGGCTGATGAGCCTCATGACGGGCGACGAGAAGCACGGGCCCGCCGCCACCTCCACACTCGACGCCCTCTGGGTGCTCTACAACCGGGTGCTGCGCGTCACACCCGGCACCGTCGACGATCAGGGGCGGGACCGGTTCCTGCTCTCCAAGGGGCACGGGCCGATGGCGTACTACGCCGTCCTGGCCGCGCACGGGTTCCTCGACGAGGCGCTGCTGCCCGGCTTCGGATCGTACGACTCGCCGCTCGGGCACCATCCGGACCGGCTGCTGGTGCCCGGGGCCGAGATCGGCAGCGGGTCCCTGGGGCACGGGCTGCCGCTGGCCGTGGGGAGCGTCCTGGGGCTGCGGGCACAGGGGCTCGGCGATCCGCGGGTCTGGGTGCTGATCGGGGACGCCGAGCTGGACGAGGGCAGCAACCACGAGGCGATCGCGTACGCCGGTCCGGCGGGTCTTGAGCAGTTGCACACCCTCGTGATCGACAACGCCTCGGCCACCTACGGCCGACCCGGTGGCATCGCCTCCAGGTTCGAGAGCGCCGGATGGTCCGTCGCGACCGTGGACGGACGGGACCACGAGGCGATGTACGCGGCCTTCACGGCGCCGCATCCCGGCCGGCCCCGGGCCGTGGTGGCCACGGCCGCCCCCAAGTAAGCGCAGCACGGACACCGGACGACGGAGAAAGAGTTCTCATGGACACCATGCGTGACCGTTTCATCGCCACCACGTCGCGGCTCCTCGACGAGGACCCCCGGCTGGCACTCGTCCTGGCCGAGATCAGCCGGGACGGGTTCGACCGGGCCCAGCGCACGCACCCGGACCGGGTGATCAACGTGGGCATCCGGGAGCAGCTGCTGATCGGCGCGGGCGCCGGGATGGCGCTGACCGGGATGCGGCCGATCATGCACACCTTCGCCAGCTTCCTCGTGGAGCGGCCCTTCGAGCAGGTGAAGCTGGACCTCGGCCATCAGGGGGCCGGAGGGGTTCTGGTCAGCGCCGGGGCCTCGTACGACTGGCCGGCCGGGGGCTTCACCCATATGTCGCCCGGCGATGTCGCGCTCCTCGACACGCTCGACGGCTGGACGGTGCACGTGCCGGGCCATCCCGACGAGGCCGAGGCACTGCTGCGGCTCGCGGCCACCGGGGAGGACCGGGTGTACGTCCGGCTCTCCCTCCAGTCGAACCGGGCCGGCCGTCCCGTGGGCTCGGGCGGTTTCACGACGGTGCGCGAGGGGCGGAGCGGGGTCGTGATCGCGGTCGGTCCGATGCTCGACAACGTCCTCGCCGCCACCGAGGGCCTGGATGTGACCGTGCTGTACGCGACCACCGTGCGCCCCTTCGACGCGACCGGGCTGCGCCGGGCAGCAGGCGCCACGGAGAGCGCGGATGTGGTGATCGTCGAGCCCTATCTGGCCGGCACCTCCACAGCGGCGGCCAATGACGCGCTCGCGGACCTGCCCCACCGTGTGCTCGGCCTCGGTGTGGGCCGCGCGGAGCTTCGCCGGTACGGGCAGATGGCCGAACACCTGGTGGCGCACGGGCTGGACGCGCAAGGACTGCGGGAGCGGATCAGCGGCTTCGTACGGCGGTGAGCGGCAGTCCGGCAGGCGGGACGCCGACGCCACCACCAACCCGCTCAACTCCGGGTGGGCGTGCAGCAGTTCGCGTGGGGCCACCTGGCGCCAGGAGTCGGTGAGGACGGCCTTCAGCTCATCGGTGCCGCCGAGGGCGGCCAGGCGCACCCGCAGCCAGGCGTAGTGGTCGTCGTGGCCCTCGCGGATGAAGAACTTCTCCGGCTCGGAGGCGATCAGCTCGGCCCGGTCCTCGATGGGGCACTTCACCCCCATCGTGGCGCCGTCGCCCCCGAGCCCGGCGAAGATCTTCCCGGCCACCCGGAACGTGGGCTGCCCCCAGGCCGGCTTCTCGGCCGTGCCGGGCAGGGACAGGGCGATGGTGCGGACGTCATCGGCGGTGGCGTCATCCACGGTCCTCCGGTCCGGTGGCCCCGGCGCATACGGGGCGGGTCGCATCCGACCGCAGCGTCCGGCACCGGCCGCCAACGGTCACGTCGGCTGGTCACAGAGGTCGCTACCGACCCATTGACCCCGCTGAAGGCGGGAACCTACTCTGAACGACGTACTCCAGAAAGCGCTTTCTTAATCCCGCAGTCGGCATCTACCGCACAGGGAGCGCCCATGAGTAGTCGTCCGATCCGTCATGGCTCGGTGCGAGGATTCCCTTCACCCGTCTTCGCCCTCACCTCCTTATTCGCGCTGATCCTCGGCCTTCTGGTGGCCTCTCCGTCACCGGCCCAGGCAGCGCCTTTTCGTGTCCTCGTCTATTCGGAGGTCACGAACTTCTCCCACGACTCGATTCCCGCCGGAATCGAAGCGGTCAAGAAACTCGGCGCCGAGAACGGATTCGACGTGGAAGCGACCGTCGACTCGGCCGTGTTCAACGACTCCGACCTCTCACGCTTCCAGGCCATCGTCTTCAACAACACCAACTCCACACCCGAGAAGGGTGACTTGCTGACCGCCGACGAGCGCGCGGCCCTCCAGCGGTTCATCCGGGCGGGCGGCGGCTGGGTCGGTCTGCACGCCGCGTCCGCGAGCGAGCGCGACTGGGACTGGTACGAGGGCCTGGTCGGCGCGATCTTCGACCAGCACCCCGCCGTGCAGACGGGCAGGGTCAAGGTGCTCGACCATGCCCACCCCTCCACCAAGGGGCTTCCCGAGCTCTGGGAGCGTACGGAGGAGTGGTACAACTGGCGCACCAACCCGACCTCCAAGGTGCACACGCTCGCGCAGATCAAGGTGCGCGACGGCGTGACCGGCCTCGACGAGGGTGTGGACCATCCGTGGTCCTGGTGCCAGAACTACGACGGCGGCCGGTCCTGGTTCACGGCGGGCGGACACGCCTCGTCGGCCTTCCAGGAAGCGGGCTTCGTCAAGCATCTGCTGGGCGGAATCGAGTGGGCCGCCGGCGCGAAGCCCGGCGACTGCACCGCGACACGCACCGGGTCCTTCCAGCGGACACCGCTGGTCACCAGCGACCTGGCGGACCCGTTCGAGCTGGCCGTCGCCCCCGACCGCCGTGTGTTCTTCGCGCAGCGCACCGGGAAGCTGAAGGTCATCGACCAGCAGACGATGAAGGTGACCACGGCGCTGGACCTGGCGTACACCCCGGAGATGACCAGTCAGTCCGACGGGCTGCTCGGACTCACCCTCGATCCGGGATTCGCGGAGAATCACTGGCTCTATCTGCTGCATTCCGACAAGACGGAGAAGCGGCTGAATCTGTCGCGTTTCACCGTCACCGGCAATACGGTCGATCCGGCATCCGAGAAGCGGCTGCTGACCGTGCCGACCTTCCGGGGAGAGGGCCGCGCCAACTCCCATATGGCCGGGTCGCTCGCCTTCGACAAGGACGGCCATCTGTACGCGGCGACGGGGGACAACACCGACCCGTTCGCCTCGGACGGTTTCGCGCCGATCGACGAGGGCGAGGGCCGGCGCGCCTGGGACGCTCAGGGCACGTCCGGCAATACGAACGACCTGCGGGGAAAGGTTCTGCGGATCACTCCGCAGGACGACGGTACGTACACCGTTCCCGAGGGCAATCTCTTCGCGCCGGGCACGGAGAAGACCCGCCCCGAGATCTACGCCATGGGCATGCGCAATCCGTTCAGGATCACCACGGACCCGGCCAGTGGCGCGCTCATGGTCGCCGACTACGGCCCGGACGCCCGCTCGGCGGTCGCGGACCGGGGCCCCGAGGGCACCGTCGAGTACACCCGGATCACCGAGGCGGGGAACTTCGGCTGGCCGTACTGCATCGGCGACAACACCCCTTTCAACGACTACGACTTCACCACCAGGACGTCGGGTCCGAAGTTCGACTGCGGAGCGCTCGTCAACGACTCCCCGAACAACACCGGGCTGCGGGAACTGCCGCCCGCCCGGCCGGCGACGGTCTGGTACGCCTACTCCGCGTCCCCCGAGTTCCCTGAGCTGGGCACCGGAGGCGGCGGCCCGATGAGCGGTCCCGTCTACGACTACGACCCGGCGAACACGTACCGCACCAAGTTCCCGGAGTACTTCGAGGGAAAGTGGCTGAACTACGAGCTGACCCGGCGGTGGTTCAAGACGTTCTCGATCCAGCAGAAGGATCAGACGTTCACCGATCCCCGGTTCGCGCCGGCCGCCGCCGGCGATGTGCAGTCGGTCAACGGCATCTTCGAGGACATGAAGTGGAATCAGCCGTTCGACGCCGACTTCGGTCCCGACGGCGCGCTCTACGTCATCGACTTCGGTCTCGGCAGCGGTACCGGCCGTGGCGGGAGCAACGAGGGATCGGGCATCTACCGGATCGACTACGTCGGTGACGGCCGACTGCCCGACGCGAAGATCACGGCGGACCGGGACAACGGTCCGGCGCCGCTCACCGTCGCCTTCTCCAGCGCCGGTTCAGGGCTTCCCGGCGGCCAACAGGTCGGTTACGCCTGGGACTTCGACGGCAACGGAACCACGGACTCGACCGAGGTGAACCCGTCCCACACCTACCGCGCCACCGGGGTGTTCACGGCGCGTCTGACGGTCACCGGACCCGGGGGCCTGACGGCACTGGCCGTGCAGGACATCACCGTCGGCAACACCCGGCCGGTCGTGACGATCAAACAGCCGCCGAACGGCGGGATGTTCAGCTTCGGCGACACCATTCCCTTCACGGTCAAGGTGAACGACAAGGAGGACGGCGGGAACGGCCCCATCGACTGTTCGCGCGTGGTCGTGCAGTCGCAGCTCGGCCACGACACCCATCTGCATCCGCTGGACAACTACAGCGGATGCACGGGAGAGATCGTCACGGACGCCGGGGACAGTCACGGGCCGGGACAGAATCTGTACTACGGCATCACGGCGCAGTACACGGACAAGGGCGCACCGGGCGCTCCTGCCCTCACCGGCTCCACCTCGCTGACGCTGCGGACCTCGTTCCGGGAGGCGGAGCACTTCACGAAGACCGGCGGTACGCACGACGGCGTCGTGACCGCTTCGAGAGCCGACGCCTCGGGCGGCAAGCGGCTGACCGAGATCGAGGACGGGGACTGGGTCAGCTTCGATCCGGTGCATCTGAAGGGCATCGACTCGGTGACGGTCGGTGCGGCGTCCGGGGGAATCGGCGGGAGCGTCGAATTCCGGGCCGGATCGCCGACGGGCCCGCTCCTGGGCCAGGTGACCGTTCCGCACACGGGCGACTGGGGCAAGGTCGTCTCCCCGACGACGGAGCTGGCGGACCCCGGGAGCGGCGTGCAGCTGTACGCGGTGTTCACCAACCCGGATTGGAGCAGCGAGAAGGCTGATCTGTTGGCCGTCGACTGGCTGCACTTCAACGGCCCCGGAGTCCAGAAGAGGCCCGGTACGACGGTCGGCGTCACCGCGGCCCCCGCGGCCGGGACGTCGCCGCTGACGGTCGCGCTGAGCAGCGCGGTCGAGCCAGTGGCCGGGCGCACGATCGCCTCGTACCACTGGGACTTCGGGGACAACGTCAAGCCCTCCGCCCCGGAGGGTGCGACGGCCACGCACGTCTACGGCCGCCCTGGTGCGTACACCGCGCATCTGACGGTGACCGACGACAAGGGGGACACGAGTACCGGTTCGGTTCGCATCGACGTGAGTTGAGGCATGCGCGCGAGCCGAGAGATCCGCGTGAGCTGAGACATCCGCGTGAGCTGAGAGAGGACAGATATGAACGGCACACGAAGAGCGTTCCTCGGTACGGTCCTGGGGGCCGCCGCGTCGGTCGGCCTCGGCACGGGAGCGGCGTCCGCCGCGGAGGGTGCCGCGTGCCGGCCGGTCCCGCCGTCCGGCATCGGGATGCACCTGTACACGATGCGTGCGCCACTCGCCGTCGACTTCAAGGGCACGCTGGAGCGCCTCGCCGCCATCGGGTACGCGACGGTCGGGGTGAGCGGGCGGCACGGTCACAGTGCGGCGGACATCCGGCGGATGCTCGACGAGACCCGCCTCAAGGCGGTCCTGGAACACGTCGGGTACGACACCGTGCGGGGCGCCGGGCTGCCGAAGGCGCTGGAGGACGTGCACACCCTCGGCGGGAAGTGGATCGTCGTGCCCAGTCTGCCGGGTTCGCTGCACTCACCGGCCGGATACCGGGAAATGGCACGGGAGTTCAACCGGGTGGGGCTCGCCGCCCGCGAGGCCGGGCTGAAGCTGCTCTACCACAACCACGGCAGCGACCATCAGGTCGTGGACGGTGTGAGCCTGTACGACATCCTGCTCGACGAGACCGATCCGGAACTGGTCGGCTTCGAGCTGGATCTGTACTGGGCGGCCAACGGCGGGGCCTCGGCGCCGGGTGAGCTCTTCGTACGCCATCCGGGCCGGTTCCCGGCCCTGCATGTGAAGGACATGGCACCCGACGGGAGCTTCGCCGATGTCGGGTCCGGGGTGCTGGACTTCCCGGCCATGTTCGACACGGCACGGCAGGGCGGGGTGAAGCAGTGGCTGGTGGAGCACGACGCACCGGCCGACCCGTTCGCCTCGGCGCTCGCCAGCCATACGTACCTGTCGCGACTGCGGTACTGAGCGGCGCCGCGCGCGTCGGTCCGGCCCCGGGCGGGGTGCTCGGCCGCCCGGGGCCGGACCGTCTCAGTGGGCGGCGAGCAGTTCCCCGTACCGGGCGAGCGTGGCGTCCACCGTCGCGGGAAGTGAGCTGGGCGTCGTGAACGGGGTGTCCGTACGCGACCGGGTCAGCGCGGCCACCGGCCGCGCGCCCCCGTCAGTCGCGCGCCGAAGCCGCACCCAGCAGGCCCCGGATATGGGCCGTCGCGTCACGGAACTCCGGCCGGCCGAGCGTCTCCGCGTACGCGCGCTCCGGCGGCAGTCCCACCTCGACGAGCTCGGTGATGGTGCCCGGCCGCGGGCTCATCACCACCACGCGGTCGGCCAGATAGACCGCCTCCGAGATCGAGTGCGTGACGAGCAGCACCGTGGTGCCGGTCTCCCGCCAGATCCGGTTGAGCTCCACGTTCATCTGTTCGCGGGTGAGGGCGTCGAGCGCGCCGAACGGCTCGTCCATCAGCAGTACCGGCGGCTCGTGCAGCAACGCCCGGCACAGGGCCACCCGTTGCTGCATGCCGCCGGACAGCTCGTGCGGACAGGCGTCCTCGAATCCGCTGAGGCCGGTCATCCGGATCAGCTCGTCGGCCCGCCCGCGCGCCTGCGCCGCGGGCATCTTCCGGATCTCGGCCTGGAGCAGGATGTTGCGTCGCGCGGAGCGCCACTCCAGGAGGGCGGCGCGTTGGAACACGTAACCGATGTCGTGCCGCGGCCCGTCGACCCGCTCGGTGCCGAGGCGGACCTCGCCCGACGACGGTTTCAGGAGACCGGCGACGAGCTTGAGGAGGGTCGACTTGCCGCAGCCCGACGGACCGACGATGGCGACGAACTCGCCCGGCCTCACATCGAGCGAGACGTCCCGCAGGGCGGTGACGTCCCTCTGCCTGCTGCGGAAGCGGACGGCCACGTCCGACAGGCCCACCGCCGCCGCGACCGGAGCCGCGGTGAGTGTCGCGTCTTCCTTGGGCATGGTCATCCCTTCAGCGCCGTCTTCGCGTCCCAGTAGTCCGCCACGGCCTTGGGCCTGCCGACCAGGCCGGCCTCGGCGAAGACGTCGATGGTCTGCTGCCAGTCCGCCTCGTTGTTGACCCCCGGCGCCTTGCCCCGCGTCGAGGCGGTGTGCAGCAGGGTGAGCGTCGTCCTGAACTGTTCGGCCAGGACCGTCTTCGGGGGCAGTTGCTCCGACGCCCCCTCCATCGCCGCGACCGCCGGACCGGGCGCCTTCTCGGCGGCGGCCCACGATTCGCTCACCGCCTCCACCATGCGCCCGGCCAGGCCGGACCTGGAGGCGAGAAGCCGTTCTCCGGCCAGCAGACCGTTGGAGTAGAAGTTCAGCCCGTGCTCGGAGAACCGCAGATAGGAGACCGGCTTCCGCGCCTTGTCCCGCATGGTGGGCCCCTGGTCGCTGGCGTAGCCGAGCAGCCCGTCGGTCTTCCCCGAGATGACCGCGGCGATCTTGCCCGCCGGGTCGGTGTTCTGGACCCTGACGTCCGACTCCTTGAGGTTGTTCTTCTTCAGGAAGATCGGGAAGGTCTTGGAGAGCGCGTCCCCGGCGGTGCCGGCGATCGTCTTCCCCTTCAGGTCCGCGGGCGACGCGATGCCCTTGGCCTCGAAGGACTGGACCGAGGCCGGGGTGGTCTGGAGGAAGACGCCGAGGCTCTTGACCTTGACGCCCTGGTCGACCCCGGCCAGCAGCGCGGGTGTGTCGGCCCAGCCGAAGTCGGTCTGCCCCGCGGCGGTGGCCTGCACCGTCTTCTGCGAGCCCTGGCCCGCCTGGATCGTCAGGTCGATGCCGTGCTTCTCGAAGATCTTCTGCTGCTCGCCGTAGTAGAACGGCGCGTGTTCACCGTAGGGGTACCAGTTGAGCGTCAGCGTGACCTTGTCCAGCTTCTTCCCCGAGTCGCTGGTGGTGGTCGAGGCGTCGTTGCCGCCGCAGGCGGTGGCCAGCAGGACGAGGGGTACGGCACCGGTCAGGAGTCTGCGCGCATGCATGGGCGGGCCCTTCTCGCGACGAGGTCAGAACGTGGTCGTGGCGGACGCGTCCCGGCGGCCGGCGTGCCACGGGAGCAGAAGCTTTTCGGCGATCTCGACGAGGACGAAGAGGACGACGCCGATCAGTGACATCACGAGCAGTCCCGCGAAGAGCATCGGCGTGTCCAGGTTTCCGTTGGCCTGGAGGATCACGTAGCCGAGCCCCTCGTTCGCGCCGACGAACTCGCCGACGACGGCCCCGGTCACGGCCAGCGTCACGGCGACCTTGAGCCCGGAGAACAGGTGCGGCAGCGAGGCCGGGAACCGGATCTTGACGAAGGTCTGCCAGGGCTTGGCGCCCATCGTCGCCGACAGCTGGAGCATCTCGGGGTCGACCGCCTTGAGGCCGGTGACCATCGAGATCACGACCGGGAAGAAGGCGATGAGGACGGCGATCAGGATCTTCGGCGCGATCCCGAAGCCCAGCCAGACGACGAACAGCGGGGCGATCGCGATCTTCGGTACGACCTGGGCGAACAACAGGATCGGGTAGAGCGTCCGCTCGACCGTGGACGAGTACACCATCACGACCGCGGCCAGGACGCCGACGGCGACGGCGATGACGAAGCCGAGCAGCGTCTCGTACGTGGTCACCCAGCTGTGCTGCCACAGATAGGCGGACTTGCCGGTGAGTACGTCGAGGGTCGCGCCGGGCGAGGGTACGAGATAGGGCTCGACCAGCTCGGCCGCCGCGACCGCCCACCAGAGGGCGAGGCAGGCGAGCAGCAGAGCGACGGGGCGCCAGCCCTGTTCGGCCGCGCGGGCGAGCCGCTCCCCCGCCGACGGCCCGTCCCTTCGGGCAACTCCCGCCACTTCCGCGGGACTTTTGGCCAACGCGCTCTGGCTCACTGTGAACTCCCTGCACTTCGGGGGCAGTTGTGGAGAGCTGTGTGCTGCTGCGGTGTCGAGAAGGCGCTTTCAGAAAGCGCTTTCTGATAAGGTGTCGCCACGCTAATGACTGTCTGCACGCACGGTCAATAGGTCGTCCCGAAGTTTCGGGGCCCTGCCACCACCGCACCCCCGGGGGTCGAGTTGAGTGAACGGGAAGCACCGCTCCACCCGGCACCGGGACGCCTCCGCCCGGTGTACGCCCCCGTCCATGCCCCGGCGCGTGCACCGGCACATGTGACACTCGACGCCGTGGCCCGGGAGGCCGGGGTCTCCCCCGCCACCGCCTCGCGGGCCCTGAACGGCACCGCCCGGGTGCGAGACGATCTCCGCGCGCGGGTACGGGCGGCCGCCGACCGGCTCGGGTACATCCCCAACGCGCACGCCCAGGCCCTGGCCAGCGCATCCGCCAACCGCACGGTGGGCGTCATCTGCCACGACGTCAGCGACCCCTACTTCGCCGCCATCGCGAGCGGGGTGATGCGCGCCGCCGCCGAACAGGACCTGCTGGTGATGCTGGCCTCGACCTTCCGGGAACCGGCCCGGGAGATCGCCTATGTCTCCATGCTGCGGGCGCAGCGGGCCCGCGCGATCCTGCTGATCGGTTCGGGCTTTCAGGACCGGGCGTGGGAGCGGGCCATGGACGGCGAACTGGAACCGTACGTACGCCTCGGCGGGCGCGTCGCGGTCGTCAGCCGGCACCGCAGCCTGCGGGTGGACACCGTGCAGCCGGAGAACCGGGCCGGGGCCGCCGCCCTCGCCCGCTCGCTGGCCGGCCTCGGTCACCGCAGGTTCGCCGTGCTCACCGGACCGCCCGCGCTGACCACGGTCGCCGACCGGCTGGCCGGGTTCCGGGAAGGCCTCGCGGGTACGGGCGCCCTCCTCGACCGGGTCGTGGAGGGCGCGTTCACCCGGGAGGGCGGCTACCTCGCGGCGCGCCGGCTGCTCGCGGCCGGGGCGCCCCGGCCGACGTGCGTCTTCGCCGTGACCGATGTGATGGCGGTCGGCGCGCTGGCCGCGTTGCGCGAGGAGGGCCTGCGGGTGCCGCAGGACGTGTCGCTCGCGGGGTTCGACGACATTCCGCTGGTACGGGAGTTGTCGCCGCCCCTCACCACCGTACGGCTGCCGTTGACCGCGATGGGCGAGAGCGCGATCGCGCTGGCGCTGCGGGAGCCGGGGGCGGGGCAGCGGTCGCGGGTGCTGCGGATCGAGGGCGAGGTGGTGCTGCGCGGCAGTACGGGCGCTCCGCCGGTGCGGGGCACAGGTCCGTCCGGCGATTGAGGGCATGGTGTGGCCGGAGGCCACGCCCACTCCCCCGGCGACATCGCGTCAGGCGCGGACCTGTCCCCGCTCGAAGTAGGCCACGAGTTCGGGGTCCAGGGGTGGCACCTGGCGCGGGGTGCCGTTGTTCCGCAGGGACTCCGTCGCCCGCACCCCCGCCGCGACCGCCATCCGGGCCGCCACCGGTGAGGTGTCCGTGCGGCCCCCCTCCCGTACGAACCGGAGGAACTCGTCGACCAGCAGCGGGTCCGCGCCCCCGTGGCCCGCGTTGTCCTCGGCGGCCGGGATCTCGTGGATCTCGTCCGCCTCCGGGCGGTAGCCGGAGCGCCGGGTGTTCCACACCTTGACGCATCCGCCGGGGCCGTCACCGAAGTTCTCCAGCCGCCCCGCGTCCCCGATCACGGTGTAGTTGCGCCAGTAGTCGGGCGCGAAGTGGCACTGCTGGTAGGCGGCCAGCACCCCGTTGTCGAGGCGCATGTTGAGGAGGGAGACGTCCTCGACGTCGATGACGGGGTTGAGCTCCCGCTGGGTGTGCGGCGGCCAGTGGCCGTCCTTGGTGTACCAGTCGTCGGCCTTCGGCTCCCCGGGCTCGCGGCGGTGCGGATTGTCGCCGTACACCATCAGGTCGCCCAGTGCCTGCACGTCCTGGGCGTATCCGCCGGCCAGCCAGTGCAGGACGTCGATGTCGTGGGCGGCCTTCTGGAGCAACAGCCCGGTCGTGTACCGCCGTTCGGCGTGCCAGTCCTTGAAGTACCAGTCGCCGCCGTAGCCGACGAAGTGCCGGACCCAGATGGTTTTGACCTGGCCGACCGCACCGCCCCGGACGAGGTCGCGCATCAGCCGCACGACGGGCATGTGACGCATGTTGTGGCCGATGTAGAGCCGGGTTCCGGTCTCGTACGCCGTGCGCAGGATCGTGTCGCAGCGCTCGATACTGATGTCGAGCGGCTTCTCCACGAAGACGGGCTTGCCCGCGCGCAGGGCCTCGCAGGCCAGGTCCGCGTGGGTGTGGTCGGGGGTGAGCACCAGCACCGCGTCGGTCTCGGGGTCCTCGATCACCTCGCGGTGGCCGGGTGATATGACGGCGTCGGGGAAGGCCGCGGCCGCCTCCGTACGGGCGCGGGGGTCCGGCTCGGCCAGCGCGGTGACGCGGGCTCCTGAGCCGGGCCGGTGGGCGGTGCGGGCGAGTGAGCCGCGCAGGCCGAAGCCGAGCACGCCGATACGGAGGTCGGTCATGGGTCTTCCTTCACTCAGTGGGGCAGGTCAGGGGTGGACGAGGACCTGCGAGAGGGCCACGCGTCCGCTCCCGGAAACCATGATCTTCACGGTGCGGGTGCTGCTGTCCAGGTTCAGAACGGTCGGACGCAAGGACTTTCCTTCGACATGGACCGTTCCGTCGTCCGTGATGACGTCGAAGTCGGCGGTCGTCATGGAGGAGTTGTTCCAGATCTCGATCTGGCGGACGCGGTGGGTGCCGCCGAGGTCGGCCTGCCACCAGGCTCCCGGTTCGGACAGAGTGCGGGTGTCGGTGTTGGTGTCGGCGTCGAGAGCCCGCTCAGCGGTGCTCGTCCCGTCGGTCGAGGACTGGGTGGCGGTGCCGGTGCGTGCGAGGTCGGTGCGCAGTTGCTCGACCGGGCCGCCGTGGGCGCCGGCCCGGGCCGCGACGGCGAGCGCCTCGGCGGGCAGCCGGTCCAGGCCGGTGAGGTTGTCCGTCATCACGGAGCCCCGGCCGGAGAGGGCGGGGGCGGCCGTGTCGGTCCAGTTGGACCGGGCCGTGTTCTCGATGCCGTAACCCGCCCAGTTGGAGACCCACTTGTAGCCGATTCGGGTGATGACGTTCTTCTCGACGAGGATGTGGGAGGACTGTTCGTCGAGGTAGATGCCGTTGCCGTCGCGCTCGGTGTTTCCGAACGCGGAGCGGTTGATGTAGTTCCCCGACAGCACCGTGCCCGGCTGTGCTCCCTGGGTGTAGATCGCACCGCCGTCGTGCTGCTCGTGGGCGACCTCCATGACCTGGGTGATGCGGTTGGCGGTCACCTTGTTGTCCCGCAGGACGGACTTCTGGGCCTCGGGCTGGTTCCAGCCCCAGCCGACCGAGATCCCGGAGTACGGGAGGTGGTCGAGGCTGTTGTGGTCGATGCTGAGCTCGGCCTCGTACCCCGCCCAGATACCGACGGAGTCGGTGTACTCGACACCGGATCGGCTGATGGTGTTGTACGCCACCGTGTTCCGCTCGCCCGTGAGTTCCGCGCCGGGCATCGGCTCGGTGTCGCCGACGTAGATCGCGCCCGATGACAGGTCGCTGAAGGCGGACCTGGTCAGTGAGCTGTCCTTGGTGCCGGCTTCCAGGATCGCTCCGGCGCCGCCGAGCCCGCTGAACCGTGCCGCGTCGATCGTGATGTGCCGTCCGCCGCGTACGGTGACGGCGGCCGAGGGCTTGGTGTAGTAGCGGCCCGCATGGTCGACGGGTCCGGTGGCGCCGGTCAGGGTGAGTCCGGCCTGCATGCCCGCGTAACCCTCGTCGGTGTCCGGCTGGCGGTACGCGGCGTGGGCGAAGCCGATCCTGCTGACGGTGAGGTCGTGGGCGCCGTCGAGGACGAGCAGGCGCTCGGTGTGCGGGGTGACCGCCCGGGCGCTGCGCATGTTCTCACCCCTGCGCGGCAGATAGGTGACGGTGCGCGCCTCGGAGTTCCAGGTGAACTCGCCCGGCTGGTCGATGAGTTCGGGGGCGTTCTCGAAGAAGGCGACACCGCTGTAGCGGGTGGAGTCGACGGTCGTGGAGTCCCAGGCGGGCCCGGTGCGGTTGGTGCCGCTCGCGGAGTTGGTCCAGCAGGGCTGGGCGAAGGTCAGGATGTCACCGCTGACGGCCGCGATCCGGCAGTGGTAGTTGCGCCAGCGGACCCGGATGACGGCCTCGGCGTCCGTGGGGCGCTGCCACTGGGCTATGCCGGTGGCGTTCGCCCCGGTCATGCCGGTCCTGGTGGCGTCGCAGACGTTCGGGGCGCAGGCCTCGCCTCGGGCGCGGACGGCGCGCTCGCCGTTGACGAAGAGCTGTCTCGGGGTGACCCCGGCCGGGGCGTCGGCGGTCCACGTGCCGTCGGCGTTCGCCGTCCAGCCGGTGATCGCCCGGCCGCCGGAGAGGACGGGGCCGGCGCCCGGGGCCGCGGTCCAGGTGACGGTGCGGCCCTCCCCGCCGGAGTCGGCGGAACCGAGTCGGAGCGGTTCGTCGCGCTGGTACGTACCGTCCTTGAGCAGGACGCGGACGTCCCGGCCGGTCTCGGCGCGGGCCGCGTCCCTGGCGCCTTCGAGGGTGCAGGGCCGCGCGACCGTACAGGAGCCGCCCTGGCCGTCCGGGGCGGCGTACAGGGTGCGGGTGTCCGGGGCTGCCTGGGCGGAGGGCGCCACGAGGAGGGCGGCGAGGGCGGTCGCGGAGGCGGCAGCGGTGAGCCGCAGGGCCTTCATCGGGGAGTTCACGCGTTGGCCTTCCAGTCGGGGTGGCCGGGCATGGGCGGGTTGACGGCTCCGAAGAGCCAGTCGCGCAGAAACGTGTCGAGGGACGGGTCACCGGTGACGTTCACGGTGTGGGTGATGAAGTCCTCGCTGGAGACGTTGCGGTCCTTGAAGCGTTCGGGCCAGATCCGCATCACACGGTCGAAGGCGCGGTCACCGATGCGCCGGCGCAGGGCGTACAGCACGAGGGCGCCGCCGTCGTAGATGTTGGTGCCGCCGAGGGCCTTGGGAAGTCCGGGCGGGCCGTCCTTGGCGCGCACGGCGTCGAGCTTGGCGTAGGTCGCCTTCATCTTGTCGGCGAGGACGGACCAGCCGCGCTCCTCGCTGTACAGGGCGGCGTAGTAGACGGCGGGCCCCTCGTTGAGCCAGGCCTGCTGCCAGTCCGCGGGGGTGACGGAGTCGCCGTACCACTGGTGGACCAGCTCGTGGACCATGGTGTTCTCGTACGCCGGATTGCCGTCCGCGTTGAGTTTGAACCAGTTGGTGGAGAAGAGGGAGAGGGTCTGGTTCTCCAGCGCGTCGGTGTATCCGTCGTAGATGTGCATGCCGTAGACGGAGAACGGATAGCGGCCGAACCTGGCTTCCGCCCAGGCCAGATGGTCGGCGGTACGGGCGACGACGGGGCCGTACTTCTCCTCCTGGCCCTGCGGGACGACGTGCCGCAGCGGGAGTCCCCGGTGGCTGGTCCCGTAGAGGTAGGTGCCCTTGACGACGGCGATGCCGATGAGTTCGGTCGCCATGCGTTCGCGCAGGCCGAAGTGCCAGACGGTGGAGCCGTTCGCACCCGGTGTCTTGTGGAGCAGCTCACCGTTGGCGGTGGCGACGAAGCCCTCGGGCGCGCTGATGTGGAAGGTCCAGGTCGCCTTGTCGGACGGGGTGTCGTTGCAGGGCAGGAAGGTGTCGGCGCGGGAGGACTGGGCGGCGGAGGCGAAGCCGCCGTCCGTGCCGAACTTCCAGCCGGTGAGTCCGAGCCGGGGCGCCTTGCCGTTGCCGCGGTAGTGGATCTCGATGGTGAAGGGCTCGCCGTCGTGCAGGGGGGCGGCCGGGGTGACGGTGAGTTCCTGGCCGCTCTTTCCGGGGGTGAGCGCCCAGAGGGCGGCGCGCCCCGCGACCGTGACGGAGCCGATGGTGTGTCCGTCGGTGTCCAGGTTGAACGCGGACAGGTCCTGGGTGGCCTTGGCGCGCATCCGCACCACGGCCGTGAAGTCGTACGTCACGGGCGTGAAGTCGAAGGTCAGGTCGTAGTGGACGACCTGGTAGCCGCCGTTGCCGAGGGTCGGGAAGAGCGGATCGCCGACGCCGTCGGAGCCGGGAGCCGGGTCGAAGCCGTGCGGGTGTGCGGAGGCGGGCGAGCCGAGTACGGGCACGGCGACGGCGGCCGCGACGGCGGCGCCGCCGAGTCTGAGGGCGGAGCGTCGTGTGGTCACTTCTTCCCCTTCTGGAAGGCTTCCTCGAACTCGCCGCGTGCCTGCTCCGCGCCCTTGGCGAGGTAGTCCTTGACCAGCTGGTCGTAGGCCGACATGGGCTTGCGGCCGGCGATGATGTCCTTCAGCCCGTCCTGCTTGAGCGTGAGCAGGCTGCCGCTGCCCTTGGAGTCCCATGTGGGCGAGGAGTACTGGAGGGTGGGGTCCTGCTCCATGATCGGGATCATGGTGCTCAGCGTCCTGTGCACATGCCGGACGCCGTCCTCCGAGTCGGCGCTGAAGACGGCGGGCACGGCGGACGCCATGAACTTCCAGGGCACGGTGACGTCCTGGGTGCCCTGCTCGGTGAGCGTGGGATTGCCCTGGGCGTCGCGGTTGAAGTCGGTACCTTCGACGCCGTAGTTGATCAGCATGTGCTCCTGGCTGCCGAAGGGGGAGGCGGCGAAGTCGGCGAGTGCGAGCACCTGTTGGACGCGTTCGCCTGACGCCTTCCTGATGTGCGTGCTCTGGAGTGCGACGTTGTCCATCCAGGCGATGGCGTCCTTGCCGAACGGGACGAACGGCCGCGGGTCGTAGGCCTTGTCGATCGCCTTCATCGCGGCGATGTAGCCGACGCCCGGTGCCAGGTAGGTGGGCATGCCGTCGTAGACGTACGCGCCCTTGCCGTTCTTGAACATGTCCGTGTACTGGGCCTTCTGCGCCCCGGACATCTGGAGGGTGCCGGGGTAGAAACAGCCCGCGGCGTAGAGGGAGCGGGCGGTCTCCACGGCCTGGCGGTACTCCGGGGTCTCCAGGTCGGTGGTGAACGCGCCGGTGGCCGCGTCGAGCCGCCAGAAGTACGGCGCGCCAGCCGACATCGCGAGGACGTTGGTGGCCCCCGCGATGATCGCGTACTGGTCCTTCTCGGGGCGGGTCAGCTCCTTGCACGCCTCGACGAACCGGTCGAGGCCGGTGATCTGGTCGAGGCTCGTGATTCCGATCTCCGCGAACAGGTCATGGCGGTAGAAGCCGGCTCCGCCGGTGCCCGTACGCGCGATCGGGATGCCGTAGAGCTTTCCGCCGAAGATCGCGGCCTGCCAGGCGGCCTTCGGTATGGCGGCGAGGTTCGGGTAGTCCTTGATCTTCTCGCCGGCGAGGTACGGGGTGAGGTCGGCGCACTTGGCGTGGAGGAAGGCGGCCTTGTTGTCGACGCCGCCGACCTCGGGGTACATGAAGAGGTCGGGCAGGCTGTCGCTGGCGACCATCGTGGAGAATTTCGTGCCGTAGTCGTCGGCCGGCACGGCGGCGAAGTCGACCTTGCCCCCGAGCAGCTTCTCGATCTCCCGCCAGGCGGCGTTCCTCGCACGGGCGGGTGGCGGCGGGGAGAACGTCTCCGCCGTCACGCTGATCGGGGACGCCCCCTTGAGCGGGGTGCCCTTGGTGGCCCGCAGCGGCCTGGCGGGATAGCGGAAGAAGCCCTGCGGGACGCCTGCGGCGGTACCGGGAAGGTCGGGCTTGAGCCCGATGTTGCGGACGGCGGTGCCGGGCAGCAGTGAGGCGCTCTTGGCCTCCGCCTTCGCTGTCGTGCCGCCGTCGCCGCAGGCGGCGAGAAACGGTGCCGCGGCCACGGCCAGTCCGGCGCCCGCACCCATGCGGAACAGCGCTCTGCGGTTGATGGGGGTGGAGCTCGACACGGAAATCTCCTTGAGTGAAGGGAAGAAGAGGCCGGTGTTCCCGGCGGTCAGCCCTTGATGGCTCCGGTGAGCACGCCCTTGGTGAAGTAGCGCTGGAGGAAGGGGTAGACCAGGAGGATCGGCACGACGGCGATCACGAGGACCGCCATCTGCACGGCCTGCTGCGGGGCGAGCGCCTCTCCGACGGAGGCGCTGTTGAGGCTCTGGCCCTGGAGGACGTAGGTCCGCAGCACCATGGGCAGCGGCCACTTCGCGGAGTCGTTCAGGTACAGGAGCGAGTTGAAGAAGGCGTTCCAGTACGTCACGGCGTAGAAGAGGCTGATCACGGCGAGGACGGCCTTGGAGAGCGGCAGCACGATCCGTACGAGAATCCGCAGGTCGCCGGCTCCGTCGACCTTCGCCGCGTCGTACAGCTCCTCGGGGAGGTTCATGAAGAAGGACCGCAGGACGACCAGGTTGAAGGCGCTGACCAGGGTGGGCATGACGAGCGCGGCGTAGGTGTCGTACAGGCCGAGGCCCTTGACCAGCAGGAAGTTGGGGATGATCCCCGCGTTGAACAGCATCGTGAACAGTGCCGTCATGAGGATGAAGCGGGAACCGGTGACCTCGCGGCGGGACAGTCCGTACGCCATGCCGACCGTGACGAGGAGGCTGGCGAGCGTGCCGACGACCGTGATGCCGACGCTGACGATCAGTGCCCGGGTCACGACGCCGCCGGTGAAGATGGTGCGGTAGGCGTCGAGGGTCGGGTGGTCGGGCCACAGCACGAGCCCGGTGGAGCGGATGATGTCGGTCTGCGAGGCGAAGCTGGTGCCGATCACACCGAGCAGCGGGTAGGCGACCGCGCCGACCACGACGAGGACGGCCAGGCCCTTGGCCAGCTGTCCGGCACGGGTCGGCTTCTCCATCCACGGCGGCCGGCCGTCGGATCTCCACTTCGGGGCGGTGCGGCCGGTCTTCTTCACCGGCTCCGTCGTGACGGATTCCGGCAGCGTCTTCTCAGCGGTCAGCACCGCGGTACACCCCTTCGTGGCCGAGGCGGTGGGCGAGCTTGTTCGCGCCCAGGACGAGCGCGGTGCCGATGACCGCCTTGACGAGTCCGACGGCGGCGGCGACGCCCCAGTCGTTGTCCTTGATGCCGTGGTAGTAGACGTACGTGTCCAGGACCTCTCCGGCGTCCGGTCCGACCGCGTCGCGCTGGAGCAGGATCTGCTCGAAACCGACGGAGAGGATCTGCCCGAGGTTGAGGATGAGCAGGAGGATCAGGACGGGGGCGATGCCCGGCAGGGTGACGTGCCACAGCCGTCGGCGGGGCCCTGCCCCGTCGATCGCCGCGGCTTCGTACTGCTGCCGGTCGATGTTGAGCAGCGCGGCGAGGATGATGATCGTGCCCCAGCCCGCGTCCTTCCAGGCCACCTGGAGGGTGAGCAGCCAGGGGAAGGCGTCGGGGTCGCTCATCATGTCGTAGCGCGGGAGCCCGAGGCCTCCGAGGACGTCGGGCAGGAGGCCCGCGCCGCCCAGGATCTGCTGGAAGATCGAGACGATGATGACCCAGCCGATGAAGTGCGGCAGATAGACGACGCTCTGCACGAAGCGCCGGATGCGGTCGCTGACGATGCTGTTGAGCAGCAGCGCCAGGGCGATGGGGATCGGGAAGAAGAACACCAGCTGGACGAGGGCGATCTCCAGGGTGTTGAACGTGGCGGTCCAGAACGCCGGCTCACCGAACGCCGCCGTGAAGTTGGCGAACCCCACCCAGACGCTGTGCATGTAGCCGAGGTACGGCTCGTAGTCCTGGAACGCGACGACGTAGCCGAGCAGCGGCACGTAGTGGAAGACGATGAAGTAGAGCAGGCCGGGCAGTGTGAGCAGCAGCATCACCCGGTCCCGCTTGATCCGCTGCCACAGGGTCTGTTCCCTCGGCAGCGGGGGTGCTGTTTCAGCCATGGTGCGTCCTGTTCGGCTGGGCGGCGCGTGGTGAGCCTTCTGCGGCCGCAAGTTAGTAAGCGGTTAACCCCAGCGTCAAGAGATTCGCGGAAACGGCTGCGTTACGCGCTGCTCCCGGCAATCGATCTGGCACCGTGTTTGGGTAAATCACGGTGTTAAGCGGACAGTTGAGCGTCGGGGTCGCTTGACGGTCGGGTGTCGGGCTCCTTAGCGTGCCGGTCATTCCATAGAACGCGATTACTGTCCGGAGGCAGGGTGCGAACCACCGAAGAGGCGCCGGCTCGTTCCGGGGCCGAGGGAGCGACACCGCCACCGAAGCGGCCGCGCACGGTCCTGGTCATGAGCCCCGGACTGCTCGACGACGTCTTCCCGCCTCCTGTACGGGCTGGGCTGGAGGAGGTCGCCGACCTGAACAGCCCTGCTGTGATCAGCGAGTTCGACTCACCGGACGCCGTGGCGGCGCTGGCCGGGGCGGAGGTTCTGCTGACCGGCTGGGGCTGCCCGCCCGTCGACGCCGCGTTGCTGGAGCGGGCGCCCGCCCTGCGGGCGGTGATCCACGCGGCGGGCACGGTGAAGACGTTTCTGTCGCCGGTGGCCTTCGACCGGGGCATCGTCGTCTCCTCGGCGGCGGCGGCCAACGCCGTGCCGGTGGCCGAGTACACGCTGGCGGCGATCATCATGGGCGCCAAGCGGGTCTTCCCGCTGGCCGAGCTGTTCCGCTCCCGCCGCACCCACCGCACGGGCGCCGACCTGGACCGGCAGCACTGGCTCGGCACGCACGGGCTGACCATCGGCGTCGTCGGCGCCTCCCGGATCGGCCGGCGGGTCATCGAACTGCTCCGGGTCCTGGACGCCGACGTCCTGCTGTACGACCCCTACGTCACCCCCGCCGAGGCCCACCGCCTCGGAGTCACCCCCACCGACCTGGACACCCTCGTCGCCACGAGCGACGTGGTCACCGTCCACGCCCCGGACACCCCGGAGACACGCGGCCTGATCGACGCACGCAGAATCGCGCTGATGCGCCCCGGCACTCTGCTGGTCAACACGGCACGCGGACCGCTGGTGGACACCGAGGCCCTCACGGAGCACCTGGTCAGCGGGCGTCTGGACGCCGTACTCGATGTCACGTCACCCGAGCCGCTGCCGGACGGGCACCCCCTGTGGGAGCTGCCGAACGTCTTCATCACCCCGCACCTGGCGGGTGCCCAGGGCAACGAGGTGGGACGTCTCGGGGCGCTCGCCGTCGACGAATTGCGGCGGTACGCGAACGGCACGGCCTTCGCGCACCCGGTGCGCCGGGCCGATCTGGGGAGGATCGCATGAACCGCACGGCCCCGCAGGCTCTAGGCTCGTCGTCACACAACAGTCAGCAGGGGGTGGGCCGGATGCGCCGGCAGAGCACGGCCGGGGACGGACAGCGGCGGGCGACGGTCACCGATGTGGCGTTGCTCGCGGGCGTCTCCACGGCGACCGTCTCGCGCGTACTCAACCGGAACTACCCGGTCGCACAGGCCACCCGGGAACGCGTCGAGTCCGCCATGCGCGAGCTCGGTTACGTGGTCAACGCACACGCCCGCGCCCTCGCCGGGGTCTCCAACCGGACCGTCGGCATCATCGTCAACGAGGTCATCGACCCCTTCTACGCCTACATCGCCCGCGGGGTTGAGCGGGAGGCCGCGCTCGGCGGCCGCCTCTGTCTGGTCTGCTGCACCCAGGGCGATCCGCAGCGCGAGCTGGCCTTCATCGAGCTGATGCACGAGCGCCGGGCCGACGCGGTGATCGTGGTGGGCGGCAGCATCGCCGACCGCACCTACACGTCCGAACTGGCCCGCAGGGCAAGGGAGCTGGACGCGGGCGGCTCGAAGCTCGTGCTGTGCGGCAGGCCGCCGCTGGGCGAGCACGCCCCGACCGCTTCGGTGGAGTACGACAACGAGGGCGGTGCCTTCGCCATCACCGACCATCTGCTGATGCAGGGCCACGAGCGCATCCTGTACCTGGGCGGGCCGCCCAAGCTCTCCACCACCCGTGACCGGCTGGCCGGACACCGGCGCGCGCTGGAGCTGCGCGGGGTGACACCCGACCCCGAACTGGCGCAGCCGGGTGCCTTCAGCCGCGGCTTCGGTCATCGCAGGATGGCCGAACTACTGCGGGACGGACCGGAGTTCACCGCGGTGTTCGCCGCCAACGACATGGTGGCCGCCGGAGCCGCCCAGGCGCTGGAGGAGGCCGGGCTCCGGGTCCCGCAGGACATCTCCCTGGTGGGGTACGACGACATCCCGGTCGCGCAGGAGATGCGGCCCAGGCTGACCACGGTGCACGTACCGCTGGAGGAGATGGGGCGGCAGGCCGTGCGGCTGGCCGTGTCGGGCGGTGACGAGGACGACTGGCGCGAGCCGACGACGGGCGCACTGCGGCTCGGCACGCACATCGTGGTGCGCGATTCCGTGGCGCCCCGGTCCACGAAGAACAGCCGGGTGTGACCGGTTACTACGCCGATGTCCGTCGTTGACCGCAGTCGGCCATAGAAAATCACAGTAACTTTCCACCCCCTCTTGCGGCTCCGTAGCAACCGCTTACATGCTGTCGCGCAGTCCAGCCTTTCCGCACGCCGCCGTCCCGCACTCATCGTCTGCAGGGAGAGTTCCGCATGCGCACCCCCAAGCCTTCCGCTTCGTCCGCCCGCGCCTCCGTCAGCCGTCGCACCGTCCTCGCCTCGGCGGCGGGGGCCGGAGCCCTGGCCGCCCTCGGCGCCGCCGCGAGTCCCGCCGCCGCCCGGTCCCGCCGCCCCCTGTCCGAGATCCTCCTCACCGCCCGGCCGGCCGCCGAGGCGGAGCGGCTCCGGCTCGGACAGGCCCTGCGCGGCAGCGAGTTCGACCCCACCGGGCTCTACGTCCCGGCGGGCGCGGCACTGTCACTGACCGTCCAGCCGCACGACGGCCTCGTCCCCACACTCTGGATCGGGGCCTGGGACTACTACGGCGAGATCAAGGAACCGCGCCGCTACCCCCTGGTCGCCGGAGCCAACGAGGTGACCGACCCGCACGGCGGGCCGGTCTATCTGTCGCTGACCGGTGCGGGCGAACGGGCGAGCGTGCTGTTCCGCTCCGGGGCCGTGCAGATGCCCGTCTTCGCCCTGGGCGAGACCACCGAGGCGGAGTACCAGAACCGTCTGGACACACTGACCGCATCGCCGTACGTCGAACTCACCGCCCCCCGCACCATCCTGACGCTCTCCCGTGACGGCGCGCTCCTGTACCGCGCCGAGGACCACACCGCCCTGCTGGAGCTGATCGAGACGCTCATCGAGTCGCACGCCCGGATCAGCGGACTGGACGGGTCGAAGGCGGTGCACCGGCGGAAGGCGGGGCCGTACCACTTCACCGAGGTCACCAAGGTGCCGACCGGAGTCGGCGCCTTCGCGACCCACGGCTACAACGGCTTCCCCCGCGCGTATCTGGACCGCGCCACGACCGTGACCGGGCTGCGGACCCGTGGCTGGGGTTTCTACCACGAGCTCGGTCACCTGCATCAGCAGTTCGCCTACAAGCCGGGCGGCCTCACCGAGGTCACCGTCAACATCTACTCGCTGGCCGCGCAGCGCACCCTGAACCAGCCGTCCAACCTCCTGACAGTCGACGCGACGACGGGGCTGACCTATTTCCAGTCCGCGCAGCGCAAGTTCGGCACGGCCGGGCTGACGTACGAGAAGTCCTTCGGCGCCTACGAGAAGCTCGTTCCGCTCCGGCAGTTGGAGCTGGCCTTCGGCGACGGCTTCTGGCCCCGCATGCACCAGCTGGTACGGGAGGAGAACCCGCAGTCCCACTACACGGAGAACGACAAGCGCTACCGGGCCCTGGCCACCTACTCCAGCCGTGTCGCCGGATACGACCTCACGGACTTCTTCGTGAACACCTGGGCGTTCCCCATCGACGCGACCGGCAAGGCGGAGCTTGCGGCGCTGAATCTGCCGCAGCCGCCCGTCGACCCCAGCACGCTCACCGACTGACCACGGCGGAAGGAAACCCGATGCGACTCAGCAGACGTTCCCTCCTGGCCGCGACGGCGTTGACGGGTGCCACCGCCCTCGTCACGGCGCAGCCCGGTCCGGCCAGCGGGGCCGAGCCCCTCGACGCCGACACCGCCACACTTCTCCAGCGGGCCGAAACCCTGATCACCGGGGGCGACTTCGACCCCGCGGACCCCGACTTCGCCATCGCCGTCAGCGCACTGGACAGCACCGCGAGGGGCCTGTGGGACACCCTCGACCGCGGTGCCGCGCGCACCGCCCTCTGGCCCGACCTCGCCCCGGTGACCGACCCGGGCAACTTCGGTCAGAGCTACACCAGGCTCCGCACCCTGGCCACGGCCTGGGCCACGCCCGGCACCTCACTGACCGCCGACGCCTCCGTGGCCGACGCGATCGTGGCGGCGCTGCGCTTCGCGTACGACACCGCCTACAACCCGGCCAGGCGCGAGACGGGCAACTGGTGGTTCTGGGAGATCGGCGCACCGCGCGCCCTGATGGACACGGCCGTCCTGCTGCGCGACCGGCTCCCGGCCACCGATCTGGCGGACTATCTTTCGGTCGTCGACCGCTTCTGCCCCAACGCGGACCGTCGCACCAACTCCCCCACCCTCTCGGAGACCGGCGCCAACCGCACCGACAAGGCGGTGATCGTCGCGCTGCGCGGGCTGCTCGGCGGTGACGGCGCGAAGATCGCCTCGGCCCGGGACGCCCTGTCGGACGTGCGCGACTCCGGCCGCAACAGCCTGTTCCGGTACGCCACTTCGGGCGACGGCTTCTACGAGGACGGTTCGTTCGTCCAGCACGCCGTGGTCGCCTACACCGGTACGTACGGGGCGATCCTCCTGAACGGGACCGCCCATCTGCTGGCGCTGCTCGCCGGTTCGCGGTGGGCGGTGACCGACCCGAACGTGTCGGTGATGTACGAGGCCGTCGAGCGCAGCTTCACTCCGGTGATGTTCGACGGGCTGATGATGGACGCCGTGCGCGGCCGTGCCGTCTCCCGGGAGCGGGCGGGCGACCACCGCGACGGGGCGGCGGCCGTCGCCGGAATTCTGCTGCTGGCCACCGGCGCGCCGGACGCCTACGCCGCTCGCTGGCGCGCGGTCGTCAAGGGATGGATCACCCGTAACCGCACCACTCCGTTCGCCGGGCTGGCCTCCCTTCCCCAACTGGCGCTCGCCAAGGACGTCCTGAGTGATGACGGCATCCGGGCCGAGGACCGCACCACGGGCCTCTTCGTCTTCGCCGACATGGACCGGGTCGTTCACCGCCGGCCGCGCTGGGCGTACACACTCTCGCTGTCGTCCCGGCGCATATCGGCGTACGAGGCGGGCAACGGCGAGAACCTGCACGGCTGGTACACCGGCGACGGCATGGGATATCTCTACGACGCGGACGATCTCGGGCAGTTCAACGACGGGTTCTGGCCGACCGTGGATCCGTACCGCCTTCCCGGCACCACGGTCGACACCCGTACCCGGACGGATCTCGGTACGGGCGGCGGCACGTCCACATACCGGCCCGCGAACACCGTCGCGGGCGGCGCGGTGCTGCACGACCGTTACGGCGCCGCCTCGATGGAGCTGATCAGCGCGTCGGGCAGCACCCTGCGGGCGAAGAAGTCGTGGTTCCTGCTCGACAACATGGTGGTCGCGCTCGGTGCGGGCATCACCGCCACGGACGGCCGCACGGTCGAAACCGTGGTCGAGAACCGCAATCTGGGCCGTGAGGGTACGCCGCACCTCGTGATCGACGGGGTACGGCAGGCCGAGTCCCAGGGCTGGTCGGGGGAGTTCGGGAAGGCGGGCTGGGCCCATGTCGAAGGGGTCGGCGGTTATGTCTTCCCCGGCAGGACCGCGCTGCGCGCTCTGCGGGAGGAGCGCACGGGCACCTGGCGCTCCCTCAACACCGGTGCCGACACCGGCGGTTCGACGGCTCCCGTCACGCGTCGCTATCTCACTCTCTGGGTCGATCACGGCTCCTCCCCGACCGGGGCGGGGTACGCCCATGTCCTGCTGCCCGGCGCCTCGCCCCAGGCGACCGCGGTGTGGGCGCACTCCCGCCCGGTGCGCGTCGTCGCCAACGACGCGGCCGCGCAGGCCGTGGAGGTGCGGCGGCTCGGACTGACCGCGGTGAACTTCTGGAGTGCGGGCACGGCGGCCGGGATCACCTCCTCCGGGCCGGCCTCCGTGCTGGTCCAGCAGCGCGACGGCCGGATCTCCGTCGCGGTGTCCGACCCCGGCCGCACCCTCACCACGCTCTCCCTGGAGCTGCCGTACCCGGTGAGCGCGGTGAGCGGCGCCGACAGCACGGTGGGCGTCACCACCGGCCGCAGGGGCGTCCTCACCGTCGCGGTCGGCGGGTCGCGCGGCCGCACCCATCACGCCGAACTCGTCCAGTAGCCCACCCCGAGGAGCAGCACCATGTCCGTCGCCCCGCATCTGCGCCTGCCGCCACCCGACCGGGTCCTGTCGTCACGTACCGGCTGGACCCGCGCCCACTGGGAGGCGACGGCCGACCGGATGCTGGACGCGCTCGTGCCGTACGCGACCCCCGGCCTCGCCCAGTACCGGCTGCCCGGCCGGAACAGCTGGTCGGGTGTCGTGTCCGACGGACTCGAAGGGTTCGCCCGGTCGTTCCTGCTGGCCGCCTGCCGGATCGCCGGCGCGGGCGGCGCGGTCGACCCGGGTCTCATCGAGCGCTACGCGGCGGGGCTGGCCGCCGGCACGGACCGGGGCGGCAGGGAGCCGTGGCCCGAACTGACGGACTGTTCGCAGCAGATGGTCGAAGCCGCCTCGATCGCGGTGGCCCTGCACGAGACGCGGCCGTGGATCTGGGACCGGCTGGACGCCGGGGTGCGGGAGCGGGTCGTCGACTGGTTCTCGGGCTTCGTCGGTGGGCGTACGTGGGACAACAACTGGCGGCTCTTCCAGGTGGTGTCGGAACAGTTCCTGGCCTCGGTCGGTGCCCCGTACAGCCGTCAGGACATCGAGTCGGGCCTCGACCGGATCGAGGACTGGTACGTCGGCGACGGCTGGTACACCGACGGGGACGGCCGGAACTTCGACTACTACATCGGCTGGGCGATGCACCTGTACCCGCTGCTGTGGTCACGGATCGCGGGCGATGACGACGGCGGCCGGACGGGGGTCTACCGGGAGCGCCTGAGCAGGTTCCTCGTCGACTACCCGCACTTCTTCGGCGGGGACGGTGCCCCCGTACACCAGGGGCGCTCCCTGACGTACCGGTTCGCCGCGCTCGCTCCGGTATGGATGGGTGCGCTGGCCGACTGCACCCCCCTCGCACCCGGGCTGACCCGCCGCCTCGCCTCGGGCACGCTCCGGCACTTCGTCGAGCGCGGGGTGCCGGACGAGCGGGGCCTGCTGCCGCTGGGCTGGTACGACACCTTCCTCCCGGTCACCCAGCCGTACTCCGGACCGGCTTCCCCCTACTGGGCGAGCAAGGGGTTCCTCGGGCTGCTGCTTCCGGCGGAGCACCCGGTCTGGACCGAGCGGGAACTGCCCCTTCCCGTCGAGGAGTCCGATACGTACACGGCACTCCCGGCACCCGGCTGGCTGCTGCACGGCACCCGGCACGACGGCATCGTCCGGCTGGTCAACCACGGCAGCGACCATCAGCCGCCCCACGACGAAGGCTCCGGCCCGGGCGAGGATACGGAGGACCCGCATTACGCGAAGCTCGCCTACTCCACCGCCACCGCGCCCGAGTCCGCCCCGCACGCGGTGGCACGCTCCGTCGACAACCACCTGGCGCTCCTGGCGTCCGACGGGACACCGTCACGGCGTGCCCGCATCCATCCCCTGCGCTGCGAGGACCGGATCGCCGCCTCCTGGTACGCGGCCCGGTTCCCGGGCGACGACCGTGCGTACCGCGTCGGGACGACGAGTGTGCTGCACGGCCCCTGGGAGATCCGCGTCCACCGGGTCGAGGCCCCGGCAGGGGTGTCGGTGCGGGAGGGGGGTCATGCGGTGGCGCACACGGAGAGCCCGGCCGCCCGGACCGGACCGGGCTGGGCGCTGTCGCGTACCGCCGACGGACTGAGCAGCGCCGTCATCGCGCTGTACGGCTGGGGCGACGGTACGGCGGAGGTGGCCCGGGACGTCCAGTCCAACGCGTTCGGGCCGCGCTCGGCCGTCCCGTACCTGCGGCTCGACCGCCACCCGGGAGGCCGGAGCACCCATGTGTCGTTGGTGGCACTGTCCCGCGACACGATCCATCCGCAGGCGCTGCGCGACGCGGTGTCCGTGCGGGCCGGCGCCGGGGACGCCTCGGTGGAGCTGACGTTCCTGGACGGTACGACGGTCGAGGTGTGACCGGGGCGCGCCCAGAGGTGCGGAGCCGGCGCGGCCCGCGTCAGCCGCGGCGGCGCTCCCTGCGGTCGATGTAGCCGACGAGCTCCTGGGCCAGGGACTTGATCGTGTCGAGGCCGGCCCGGCCCCAGGGGCGGGGCACGGTGTCGACCGCGCACACCGTGCCGAGGGCGATGCCCGTACGGTCGATGAGCGGAGCCCCGAGATAGGAACGAATGCCTATTTCGTCGACGACGGGGTTGCCCGCGAAGCGCGGGTAGTCGCACACGTCGTCCAGCACGAGGGCCTTGCGGCGCAGGAGAACGTGCGGGCAGTAGCCGTGGTCGCGCGCCATGTGGCGTCCGCTCCGGCCGCTGCTCGCGGCCGCGGCCCCCAGGTCCGAGCCGCTCCGCGTCCCCGCCGGGGTGTGCAGCCCTGCGAAGAACTGGCGGTTCTCGTCGATGAAGTTGACCATCGAGAAGGGCGTCGCCGTCACTTCGGCCACCCTGTCGGCGAAGGCGTCGAAGCTCTCGAACGAGGCATCGGCCCGCTCCCCGAGGTCCAGTCCGCGCAGCCGCCTGGCCCGGACCGACCCGTCCGGGTCGACCGGGGTGAGCAGCAGCCGGCCGGTCGCGTAGCGGGTCACGGATGGGCTCCGAAACCGGCCACCGGGGCCGGGGCGGTGGTGGCGTTGATGAGGTGCTGGACCAGGGTCACCAGGGCGCCGGTGCCCGAACTGGCGATCCGGGCGTCGCAGAGGACCACGGGCACCTCGGGGCCGAGGTCGAGTGCGGCCCGTACCTCGTCGGGCTCGTACCGGTAGGCACCGTCGAACTCGTTGACCGCGACGATGAAGCCGATGCCGCGCCTCTCGAAGAAGTCGACGGCGGCGAAGCACTCGGCGAGCCGCCGGGTGTCGGCGAGCACGACGGCGCCCAGTGCCCCCTTGGAGAGTTCGTCCCACATGAACCAGAACCGTTCCTGGCCGGGGGTGCCGAAGAGGTAGAGCACGTGCTGCTCGGAGAGCGTGATGCGGCCGAAGTCCATGGCCACGGTGGTGGCCGTCTTGGACTCGATGCCTTCGAGGCTGTCGGTCGCCACGCTGACCTGCGTCAGCAGTTCCTCCGTGCTCAGCGGTGCGATCTCGCTGACCGCGCCCACGAACGTCGTCTTGCCGACGCCGAACCCGCCCGCGACCAGGACCTTGAGGGCCACGGGAAAGAATTCGGAGCTTCCGGTGCTGTCAGAGCTGTCGTCGTAGACCATCGAGCACTGCCTCCAGCAGGGATCGGTCGGTGGGCGTGTCATGGAAAGCGGGGGCGTGCGCGGTGACCGCACCGCAGTCGACCAGGTCGGACAGGAGCACCTTGGTGACGACTGCGGGCAGCCGGAGGTGTGCGGCGATCTCGGCCACGGACGTGGGGCCGTCGCACAGTCCCAGGGCCACGGAGTGTTCGGGCCCCAGATGGATCTGGGGCTCGCTCCCGGTGGCCATCACCAGGGAGAGCAGGTCGAGCACGGTGGTCGGCCGCGTCCGGCCGTTGCTCACGGTGTACGGGCGGATGAGCCGGCCGGCCGCGTCGTCGAGCAATGGCCCGTCCTGCGGGGCCGGCACCCTCACAGCCCCGGGGTGTACGGTGCCCCGGCCGCTTGCCGTACCGGGGTCATCAGATAGGGCCGCACGCTCTTGATCAGCATGGCCATCTCGTAGCCGAGCACCGCCGCGTCCGCCTCGCGTCCGGCCAGCACGGCGAGGCAGGTGCCGGACCCGGCGGTGGAGACGAAGAGCAGCGTCGAGTCGAGTTCGACGACCACCTGCCGTACGTCGCCGTTGTCACCGAAGCGGGCTCCGGCGCTGCGGCCTAGGGAGTACAGACCGGCGGCCAGGGCCGCCATGTGGTCGGCGCTGTCGGGGTCCATGCCATGGACGGATTTCACCAGACCGTCGGCCGAGAGCAGGACCGCGCTGCGCGTATAGGGCACGCGCTGGACCAGCCCGCTCAACAGCCAGTCGAGATCGGCGATCTGACCGGACGGCATTTCGCTCGCCATGGTGCATCTACTCCTTGGGGGTGTTCTGTGCGGGGCTGCCCTGTGCGGGCGCGTAGCCGGGCGCGGCGGGATCGGTCCGGTGCGCGTCGGACGGGCGTGGGTCGGGCACGTACGGGCCGGGGTGGTGCCGGTCCGGCACGAGGGGGGCAGACAGGTGCGGGTCGAGCAGGTGCGGCTCGGGGTGCGCCGCTTCGCGGGGCCCGGCCCGGAGCGGGTCCGGCGGCTGCGGATCGGGGTACGTCTGCCGCAGCGGCTCGGGGACCCGGCGCGGTCCCGGACCGCGGACCGGGAGCGGTACGGGGCCGGCGTCCCGCTGCGTACCGGGGGCCGGGCCGACCGCCGCAGGGCCTTCGTGGCTCGCTCCGTAGACGGTTTCGGCGGTGTCCTCGGCCGACCGTGCCTCGGCGAGGTCGACTCCGCGCCGGAACGCGGCCACGAGACCGGGGTCGTGCACGGCGTGTTCGTCCCCGACGCGGGGAGCGGGCGCCTCCCGCAGCTGCGGGACGAGATGCTCCTGGTTGCTGCGCCGGGGAAGCTGGGGGCGGCCCGTGGCGCCGCCAGCTCCGGAGGTTGTGCCGGTGACGGCGCCGAGTCCTCCCCCGGTCTCGCCGGGAGTCTGGACGCCGGGGAGGTTCCCGGCCGTCTCCGGACGGTCCACGCGTTCGGCGCGGAGCGGCTGCGGCGGAGGCGACGGGGGCCGGACCGTGTGCGGCTGAGCGGTGTGGGGCTGGGGTGTCTGCGGCTGAGCGGTGTGGGGCTGAGGGGTGTGCGGCTGAGATGCCTGGGGAGGCGCCGTCCCCGCCCGGCCGGCGCCGTCCTCGGCGGGCGGGCGGTGTACGGCTCCGGGCGGCGGGACCGGTACGGCATCGGGGTTCATCACCCCTCCGGCCTCGTCTTCGACGCCCAGCAGGGCCTGGGGCAGGATGAGCACGGCTTGCGTGCCCCCGTAGATATTGCTCTGGAGGCGTACGGCGATGCCGTGGCGACGGGCCAGCGCGGAGACGACGAAGAGACCGATCCGGCCGTCCTGCAACAGGTGGCCGACGTTGACCTGGTCCGGGTCGGCGAGCAGGGCGTTCATCCGCTTCTGCTCGGGGCCCGGCATCCCGAGCCCCCGGTCCTCGACCTCCAGGGCGAGACCCGCCGTGACGTGCTGGGCTCGCAGCAGCACCTGGGTGTGCGGGGCGGAGAACACGGTGGCGTTCTCGACGAGTTCGGCCAGCAGGTGGATCACGTCGGCGACGGCGTGGCCGCGCAGCGTGCCGTCGATCGGCGGCACGAGCTTGACCCGTGGGTACTGCTCGACCTCGGCGATCGCCGAGCGCAGTACCTCCGTCATGGTGACCGGGTTGCTCCACTGCCGCCGGGAGACGGCCCCGCCCAGCACGGCGAGATTCTCTGCGTGCCGGCGGATGCGCGTGGCCAGGTGGTCGACGTGGAAGAGGCCCTTGAGCAGGTCCGGGTCCTCGACCTCGTGTTCCAGCTCGTCCAGGATCTGGATCTCGCGGTGGACGAGGGACTGGAGACGCCGGGCGAGGTTGACGAAGACCTCGACCTTCTGTTCGTTTCCGTTGTTGCTGAAGAGCCGGGACGCCTGCACGACGGCCGCGACGGCCTTGTCCTGCGAGCGTCCCAGTTCCTGGGCGAGCAGGTCGAAGGCGTCGGCCCCCGGTTCGCTGGGCTGCGGGGGGCGGCGGGCCGGCACGGGTTCACCGTTGCGGAGCTGTTCCACCACGCGTTGCAGGTCGGCCTGGCCCTGGGCGCTGGAGCGCCGCAGCGCCTGGCAGCGGTCGAGGACCCCGGAGGCGACGCGGCCCGCACCGAGAAACGCCGCGGCGACGGCTGCGACGGCCAGAGCGCCCGATCCGCCGAGCGCGGCCCAGAGACTGGCGGAAGGGCGTTCGCCGGAGGCCCGGATGGTGAAGATGACAGCCGCGGCGCCGCTCAGCACGGCGGCGATCGTCGGCAGGAGAGCGGTCCGGATCAGTTGGGGGCGTATGCGGGCGTCGGGTGGCGGCTGAACGGCACGCGGCCTGGCCGTGGCCGAATGGGAGCGGGCACCCGGACGGCCGTGCCGCCCGCCCTCTCGGCGTTCCGGTCGCGCGGTGGGTGCGCGAAGTTGAGACATCATCGTCCTCGGTACGTGGGGCACCCGGAATCAGCGTTCAGTGGTGTCGCCTACGGCAGTCGGTCAGGCTGGGGTCAACGGTCGGGCAGGCTCGGAGGATATGAGCCCACCGTTGATCGCCGAGCACACACGGTAGTCGTCAACCGCGTATGCGCGGCGTGCAGTTGTCGAACTTGCCCGCCGTGCGTCCCGCTCTGGTATGACCTCTCGCACGCGCGGACGAATACGCGTGATTGACATCCGCGTCGCCGGCTTCGCGCGCTCGAAGCGGCACCGGGGGACGCGACGGCCCGCGAGAAGCCGCCATGGCCAAATCGAACCCTTGATCGCACACGGAACCTTCACATACCTTGCCTCGCGGCGAGGCGCCCGCAGGCATGCGCATCCGCGACGTATCGGCTCTCGTCATCGCCGACCAAAACGCCTTCCGACACCAGGAGTTCAACGGTGCCCAGTACTTTCCGGCCGCTCGCTCAGGTATGCGTCGCCATCAGCGCGGCCTTCTCCCTCTGTTTCGCCGTGGCACCCGCCCACGCGGCGGACGGCCCGCAGCCGGTCTCCGGCGCCCCGCGCGTCTCGGCGGCCGCGGACAGCGCGACTCGCGCCGAAGCTGCGGCGAATCCGGAAGCGGTCCAGGCGGCGGCCACCCTCTGCGGCACCGGCTACGTCCTGGAGAACGCGTCCGCGCTGCCCACGGCCACGGACCGGAAGGGCACGCTCTTCACGTACGGGAAGGAGCCGTACTCGGGGGGCATCAACGACCAGCCGACCTGCGCCATCTTCGACAACAACACCAGCACGGCCAAGTGGATGAAGCTGAAGCTCTGCTCCAACTACACCGCCGTCGCCTGCACGAGCGACGAAGGCACTTTCTCGCAGTACGCGGGCCCCGTCTTCCAGGCGAAGGGTGGCTGCGGAAGCGTCACCGCGCTCATGAAGACCAGCTCAACCGCCACCACCTACCTCATCAACGCCGTCCGCTCGGCCACCACCTGTAACCGAGGAAGCGGGCCTCGCCGGCCGGCTACCGGCCGCCCGCGAGGTCGAGGTCGCCGCGCGGGCTCGCCTCGGTCGCCTCCACGGGCCCGGGGCGGCGCCACGGACGGGCGAGCGGGGTGGACACGGCCCGCCACCAGGGGTCGACGGGCAGGGCAGCACCGGGCTCAAACGGCTCTCCCGGCCTCGGGAACGCGGCCGCCTGGCCGGCGTCCTGCGCGGCATCCTTCGTCCACTCCGCCGGCTCCGCCCAGGCGTGCGGGGCAAGGTTGAACGTGCCCCAGTGGATCGGCATCAGCACGCCGTGCGGCGCGTTCCCCTGGAGATCGAGGTGGGCCTGGACCCCCTGCGCGGGGGTCATGTGGATGTCCGGCCACGCGCCGGGGAGGGGCGTCGTGGCCGTGTGCTCCCTGGACCAGTGCTGCGAGTACGCGCCGATCTGGATCATCGTCGCGTCGAACGGGCCGTGCTCGGCGCCGATGTCCGCGAAGCCGGGAAAGTAGCCCGTGTCACCGCTGTGATAGATGCGGTGCTCGGGGCCGGCGACCGCCCAGGACGCCCAGAGCGTGTGCTGCTGGTTCCGCAGTCCCCGGCCGCAGAAGTGACGCGCGGGCGTGGCGGTGAGGCTGATCCCCGCCACCTCGGTGGTCTCGTTCCAGTCCAGCTCACGCACCCGGTCGGGGGACACCCCCCACCGCTCCAGGTGAGCACCGACACCGAGCGGCACCGCGAAGACCGTGTCCGTGCCGGCCAGGGTGCGGATCGACGGCAGGTCGAGGTGGTCGTAGTGGTCGTGGGAGATCACGACGACGTCGACGGGTCCCAGCGCGGCCAGCGGCAGCGGCACCGGATGCAGCCGCTTGGGCCCGGCGAAGGCGAAGGGGGAGCAGCGCTCACCCCAGACCGGGTCGAAGAGCACCCGGCGGCCGTCGATCTCGGCGAGCACGCTCGAATGCCCCATCCAGGTGAGCCGGAGCCCGGTGACGGGAGGCTTCGCGAGGTCAGCGGCGGTGGTGGCGTGCAGCGGCACGTCACCGGCCGGCGCCCTGTGGACCCGCTGCTCCTTGCTGAAGTAGCCCTTCGCGAATTCCAGCTTGGAACCGGACGTGGGCGTCCGAACCCCCACCGGGTTCTGGAACACCCCGTCGGCGAAGTTGGGCGAGCGGAGAATGCGCTCCATGCGGGCCCCGGCCGGATCGGCCCCGAATGCCGCGGAGCGCATCGAGCGGAGTCTCGTACGGAACGAGGGCAGATGATCGGCGCCGGTCACAACGTCTCCTGAGGGAGTGGATGTCATCTCATTATGTGCGTGCCGTCTGTCGCGGCGAGATCAGGGCGGTGAACGGAGCAGTACGGACCGCGCCGCCGCGTCCGTGCGGCGTCAGGGGTGCAACTGTCCGTATACATGTTCGATACGCAGAGTGGGAGCACCCTCTGATCGCGGACCATGGCCTGCCGGTAGTCGTCCCAGTCCGGGTGCTCCCCCCTGACATCGCGGTAGAGGGCGATCAGTGCTTCCACCGTCGCGTCACGGGGGTCGGCGGCGGGCGGGGTCAGCTCGGCCTCCGCCTCCACGACCGTCCAGGCCCAGCGGTCCTCGCTGGTGACGTGATAGCTCGCTCGCGGGTCCCTGCGGAGATTGCGGGTCTTGGCCCGGCCCTCGGTGATGGAGACGCGGATCAGCCGCTCCTGGGGGTCATAGGCGTGGTTCACGTTCGACAGCTGCGGCCTGCCGTCCCGCTTGAGCGTCACGAGCACCCCGGCGTCGTGCTCACCGATGAGCCGCAGCAGTGCGTCGTGCCCGGTTCCGAGTTCAGTCATGCCGACTCCAACGTCCCCGGGCGCCAGGGGATTCCGAGAACGCCGCTGCCTCACCGGGCGACGCGGCCGGCGAACGCGGCCGACGCCGTCCGCGCCTCCTTTGACAGCGGCGGCCCCTCATCCTGATACTGACTGGCGATTCAGTACCAAGGCCAACGGGGCGCCCCGCGGCCCCGACCGAGGAGCCCACCCGTGCCGGCGACATACCCACCGCCCCCACAGCCCGCCGCCCCGCTCATCTCGCTGACCTGGACGGACCACGTCACCGGCCGCCGGGGGCACCTGGTCGTCGACCGGCTGGTGCGGGGCGTCTCCAGCGGCGGACTGCGGATGCGGGAGGGCTGCACCCTCGACGAGGTGACCGGCCTGGCCCGCGGCATGACGATGAAGGAGGCCCTGCACTTCGACGCGGACGACGACCGGGCCAGGTACATCCCGCTCGGCGGCGCCAAGGGCGGGATCGACTGCGATCCGCGCCACCCGGACGCGTACGGCGTCCTGGTCCGCTATCTGCGCGCGGTGCGCCCGTACGTGGAGAGTGTCTGGACGACCGGCGAGGATCTCGGCCTCACTCAGGACCTGCTCGACCGGGCGGCGGCGGAGGCGGGGCTCGTGTCCTCGGTCCAGGCCGTCTATCCGCTGCTCGACGACGAGGCGGCGGCACGGCGGCGGCTGGCTGACGCGTTCGCCGTGACGGTGGACGGCATCGGGCTCGATGAGCTGGTCGGCGGCTGCGGGGTGGCCGAGTCGGCGCTCGCGGCGCTGGACCTGGCGGGTGTGGCACCTCACGGCGCACGCGTCTCCGTGCAGGGACTCGGCACCATGGGCGGGGCGACGGCTCGCTTCCTGGCGCGGGCCGGGCTGAAGGTCGTCGCGGTCGCCGACATCAAGGGCACCCTCGTCAATCCGGCCGGCCTGGACGTCGAAGCGCTGCTGGCCGCGCGGGACGCGTACGGAACGGTGGACCGCTCCGTACTCCGGGAGGCGGACCGGGAGCTTCCGGCCGACGCCTGGCTGGCGGCGGACGCCGACATCCTGGTCCCGGCGGCCGTGTCGTACGCGATCGACGCCTCGAACCAGGACCGGATCAGGGCCCGTTGGATCGTCGAGGCGGCGAACATGCCCGTACTGCCGGATGCGGAGCTGCTGCTCGCGGAACGCGGCGTCACGGTGCTGCCCGACGTGGTCGTCAACTCCGGTACCAACGCCTGGTGGTGGTGGACGCTGTTCGGGGACATCGGCGCCGACGCCGACGAGGCGTTCGGGCACACACGCCGCTCGATGCGTGCGCTGATCGAACTGATGCTGGCCCGTGCCGAGGCCGACGGCTCCACCCCTCGTGCGGCGGCTCACGCCCTCGTCGCCGACCGTCTGCCGGTGATGGCTGAGCGGTTCGGCTGGTACCGGTGACCCGTGCGAACCGGCCCTGGGCCCCCGGCGCGCGGCCGGTTCGTTAGGGTGGCCGCGTGGCGAGAGTGCGGTTGGGCGTGGCGGAGCGACGCGAGGAGCTGTTGCGTGCTGCCGTCGAACAGATCGAGGTTCGGGGTGTGTCCGCGGTGCGGATCGCCGATGTGGCGTCCGTCCTCGGGGTGAGCAACGCGCTGGTGCTCTACCACTTCTCGACCAAGGAGAAGCTGGTCGCCGCCGCGTTCGCCTACGCGGCGGAGGCCGACCTCGCCCACCTCCGCAAGCTGCTGACGCGCCGCACCAGCGCCGTGCGGCGCTTGCGGGCGGCCGTCCGGTGGTACGCGCCGACGGGTCAGGCCAAGGGCTGGCGCCTGTGGATCGAGGGCTGGGCGGCGTCGTTGCGCGATCCCGCGCTGCGCAATGTCGCCGGTGATCTCGACCAGCAGTGGAAGGCGGAGCTGGCCGAGGTCATCGAGGAGGGCGCCGCCGCCGGTGAGTTCCACTGCGACGACCCGATGTCCGTGGCCTGGCGGCTCACCGCCCTGCTCGACGGTCTGGCCGTCCAGATGACCTCGTACGCGGGTCCGCTCTCGCGGGCCACGATGCTCCAGTGGACCGACGAGGCGCTCGCCCGCGAACTGGGCCTGGAGCACGCCGCGCTGACCGCCTGAGCCGGCTTCCCCTCCCCTCTCCTGGCCCCGAGCCACCCTCCCCCGCTCCCCGGATCAGGTCTGACGGACCGGTGCGTACTCCTGGCCGTCCAGTCCGAAGGTCCACGCGACGCCTTCCTTCGCCGTCCTGGTCCTGGGCGGTACCCGGAGCCAGTACGTCCGGTGGGTGCCGTCCGGCTCCGGGGTGGAGTTGACCACTTCGACCATCACCACGTCCTCGTCGCCGTCGAGAGCGATCCGCCAGAGAACACCCGTCTCGTCGCGGTGCACGGGCTCGGCGCCGGACTCCGTCAGATAGCGGTCGTAGCCGTAGTACTCCAGCATCACACGGCGGAGTTCCGCGTTCTCCTCGCCGCGTATCCGTTCGGGAGTCAGGGTCGCCAGACCCGCGAGGAATTCGGCCGGCACCGGCATGCCCCGCCAGGCGTGCAGCGCGAACCCGTCCGGGTAGGAGAGCGCCGGGCCGTCCCCGCGGTCGAGTCGTCCCGCCTCGTCGCGGTGGAGGGCCACGGGCCGCTCGCTGATGACGACGGCGTGCTCGTACGGCCACCACCAGCCGGCGTTCCTGGCGACCTCGGCCAGCCCGGTCAGCCGGTCTCCGCGGCCGTCGAACGCGGCGAGCCAGGCCGCGTCGTGCTGGCCGAGGACCGCGTCGAGCAGCACGAGCCGCACATCGGACTCGTCCTCCGGGCGCTCGGAGAGGTCCGTGACCACTCCGGCCCGTATCCGTTCGGCCAGGGCCGCGGTGGTCTCCCAGAGCTGGGCGCCGGTGGCGGACCAGAGCGCCGACCAGCCCGCCGGGCCCAGCTCGTCGTACATCCTGCGCCGCTCGTCCGCCCACGGCCGGGTGCGGACCTCCTCGCGCACCGAACGGCCCGCACCCGCGAGCTTCTCCACCGCTTCGACCGCCGCCCTCGGCGAGTCCGCCCAGACGATCGTCTCCGGCTCGGCGAGCCCCGCGCCGCGGTAGGCCAGCCGTACGCCCTCCTCGGCCGCCGCCCGGTCCGCCGGGCCCGTCGCCGCTGCCACGGCCCGCCAAGAGTTCACATGCTGCATCGGTTGTCCCCGTCCCCTGTTCTCTGCGTTCCCTGATTCCTGTTCCTGTTCCTGCGCGCCGACCACCGGCTCCAGGAGTGCGCTCCTGAGCGCGGGTCAGTCCGCGACGACGCGGACCGCCCCCGGCGCGTACTCCCGCTGGCGCACGACGCGGAACCAGCCCTTCGGCAGCGGTATCACCGCGTGCTCCTCGTGCACCACGCGTCCCCCCTCGGGCAGATGGAGCAGCATCGGGCCGAACGCCCCCGCCTCCCGCATCAGCCGCCCTGGCCCCAGGACCGCGTGCGCATGGCCCGTCACCTCGCCCAGCGCGAGCACCAGACGCCCCCGCCCGTCACGCGGTTCTCCCGGTGCCTCCAGCAGGTGCGCGGGCACCGCCGGCTCCTCCAACTCCACGATCAGCACATCGCCCTGGCGGTACACAGACGTCTCCCCTCCGGCCTGGCACCCACTGTGCCGACCACGTGGAAAACGCTACGGCGGGGGTCTGACAATCGACGGTGGAGCGTCCGTCGTCCGTCCCCGGTCGTGGGGTTGTCAGTGGGCCTTGATACACCTTGCGGACATCAGCCCCCAGCGACAGGAGCTCAGGACCATGTCCGATGTCGACCATCTGCACGAGTTGATCGGTCTGCCCGCCGTCGATTTCGCGAGCGGCGCCGCCGTGGTCCGGCCCGCCGCCGACGCCGCGGCCTGGCGCATCGGCATCGACCCGTACGAGGACGAGGACCGGACGTGGGAGGAGGAGTTCGACGCCTTCCTCGACGAGGTCGATCCGGCCGGGGTCCGTGCCCTGATCATCGGGCAGTGGGGCGAATCGTACGAGAAGGACTCCTCGTACCCGGTCGGTCTCGTCGTCGCGGCCGCCGACCGGCTGACCTCGCTGGAGGCGGTCTTCGTCGGGGATCTGCTGCAGGAGGAGGCGGAGATCTCATGGATCGAGCACGGGGACGTCACCTTGCTGCTCACCGCGTTCCCCCGTCTTCAGGCCCTGGGGGTGCGCGGCGGGACGGGTCTGCGGTTCCCGCCCCTCAAGCACGAGACGCTGCGCGGGCTGATCATCGAGTCCGGCGGCCTGCCCGCGGAGGTGGTCCGCGGCGTGCTGGACAGTGAACTGCCAGCGCTGGAGCGGATGGAGCTCTGGCTGGGTGTCTCGGCGTACGGGGGCGATGCCACGCTCGCGGATCTCCAGCCCCTGCTGTCCGGCACCCGCTTCCCGGCACTGCGCCATCTCGGCCTGCGCAACAGCGAGTTGCAGAACGAGATCGCGACGGCGATCGCCTCGGCCCCGGTCGTCGCGCAGCTCCACACGCTCGACCTGTCCTCCGGCACGATGGGTGACGAGGGCGCCGCCGCGCTCCTCGAAGGTCAGCCGCTCACGCATCTCGACGCGATCGATCTGCATCACCACTTCCTCACCGAGCCGATGGAACGCCGCGTCCGCGAGGCCCTTGAGCCGCACGGTGTGCGGGTCGATCTCTCGGAGCGCAATACGCCGTGGGACGACCGAGGTGCCGAGGGCCGCTACACGACCGTGGCGGAGTGAGCTGAGATGTGCAGGCGGGCGCCGCGGTTCGCGGTTGTCGGGAATCCGGGGAATCGCCGCGTCACCCTCTTCCAGGACGCCGTGCGCGCCGCCGGGCTGCCCGGGCCACGGGTGGTGCCCTGGCGGGCGGTGCTGCGCGGCGAGACGGTCTTCCGGCCGGGAGAGACCGTCCGGATCGACTCACCCGGGGAGGACGCCGAGGTCGAACGGCTGCTGCGCGGGGTCGACGACCCGACCAGGGTGGAAGGTTCCGCCCGGTGGTACGCGGCGTTCACCACGGCCGTACGGGACGTGGCCCGGGCGGCATCCGGGGCGGGTGCGGTCCTGCTCGACGACCCCGCGGACATCGCGGTGATGTTCGACAAGCGGCTGTGCCACGCCGTGCTGAGCGGCGCCGGAGTGCCCGTACCGGAGTCCCCGACGTCCGGGCCCGGGGCGCCCGCCGTGCGGGGGTGGACCGATGTGCGCGCGCTGATGCGGGAGCGCGGCATACGGCGGGCTTTCGTGAAGCTCGCCCATGGCTCGTCCGCCTCCGGGGTGCTGGCGGTGGAGACGGCGGGCGACGGCCGGGTGCGGGCGACCACGTCGGTCGAGCGGGACGCGGCGGGGCGCCTGTTCAACTCGCTGCGGGTGCGCCGCTGTACGACGGAGTCCGAGGTCGCGGCGCTCGTCGACGCACTCGCGCCGGACGGCCTGCACATCGAGCGCTGGCTGCCGAAGGCGTCGCAGCGCGGCCGGGCCGCCGACCTGCGGGTCGTGGTGGTGGCGGGCCGGGCGACGCACGCGGTCGTACGGACCAGCCGCTCCCCCATGACCAACCTCCATCTCGGCGGCGAGCGCGGCGACCTCGACGCGGTCAGGGCCGCGGTCGAGGCCGCCGGCGGCAGCTGGGCCGACGCCCTGGCCGTGTGCGAGCGGGCCGCCGCCTGCTTCCCCGACACGCTGTGCGTGGGCGTCGATCTGCTGCCCGCCACCGGCTGGCGGCGCTTCGCCGTGTGCGAGGTCAACGCCTTCGGTGATCTGCTGCCCCGCCTGACCGGTCTGCCCGGCAGCGGCGCCGAGAACCTGGACACCTATGCGGCGCAGGTCGCCGCCGTACCGAACCGGACGAGGAACCACCGTGCCGACGCTGCCCACTGACCCCGACCCGTACCGGGCGGGAGCCGAACCCGACATGAGCCGGATCGTGGGCAGCCACGATCTGCTGCTCGTGACCCTGGACACCCTGCGCCACGATGTCGCGGCGGAGCTGGCGGCGGCCGGGCGCATCCCCAACCTGGCCCGCCACCTGCCCGGCGGCGTCTGGGAGAAGCGGCATGCGCCGGGCAGCTTCACCTACGCCTCCCACCAGGCGATGTTCGCCGGATTCCTTCCGACGCCCGCCGCCCCAGGCCCTCATCCTCGGCTGTTCGCGGCGCGCTTCGCGGGCAGTGAGACCACGGCGGACGGCACCTTCGTCTTCGACACCCCCGATCTGGTCTCCGGACTCGCCGGTGCCGGCTACCGCACGGTGTGCATCGGGGGCGTCGGGTTCTTCAACAAGCGGGGGCCCCTGGGCTCGGTTCTTCCGGACCTGTTCCAGGAGAGCCACTGGGAGCCCGCCTTCGGCGTCGCCTCCCCCACCTCGTTCGAGGAGCAGGTGGCCCGGGCCGAGCAGGTGGTCGCGGAACTCCCCGAAGAACAGCGGCTGTTCCTCTTCGTCAACGTGGCCGCCCTCCACCAGCCCAACTGGTTCCACCGGGACGGCGCCACGCCCGACGCGGGTGACTCCCGGGACACCCACGCCGCCGCCCTGGAGTACGTCGACCGTCACATCGGCCGGCTCTTCGCCGCGGCGAGCAGCCGCCGCCGGTGTTTCGCCATCGTCTGCTCGGACCACGGCACGGCCTACGGCGACGACGGATACACCGGTCACCGCCTCGGTCACGAAGCCGTCTGGACCGTGCCCTACGCCCATTTCCTCCTCGATCCGGGGGCCGCCCGATGACCGTCACCACTCCCGCCGTCAGGCCGTACCAGAATTACGTCTACGCCTATCCGCACAAGACGGCGTACCGCCCGCTGGACGAACACCCCGCCGGGCGGCCCCTGCTGAGCGAGCTGTGGGCGGCGGAGCGCAAGGACGCGCTCTCCCTGTACATCCACATACCGTTCTGCGAGGTGCGCTGCGGTTTCTGCAATCTGTTCACCAGGATCGGCGCGCCGGAGGAGCTGACGACGCGCTACCTCGACGCGCTGGACCGCCAGGCCACCGCCGTCCGCGACGCGCTGGGCGACGAGGGGCCGGTGCGTTTCGCCGCCGCGGCGTTCGGTGGGGGTACTCCCACCTATCTGACCGCGGGCGAGCTGGAGCGGCTCTGCGACATCGCCGAGAAGCGGATGGGCGCCGACCTGCGGTCCGTCCCGCTGTCGGTGGAGACCTCGCCCTCCACGGCGACGGCGGACCGGCTGGCGGTCCTCGCCGACCGGGGGGCCACCCGCGTGAGCATCGGGGTACAGAGCTTCGTGGACGCCGAGGCCCGCGCCGCGGTCCGCCCGCAGCGCCGGGCCGATGTGGAGGCGGCCCTCGGCCGCATCCGCGAGGCGCGCATCCCGGTCCTCAACATCGATCTCATCTACGGCATCGACGGCCAGACCGAGGACACCTGGCGCGCTTCACTGGACTCCGCGCTGGCCTGGCGCCCCGAGGAGCTGTATCTCTATCCGCTGTACGTACGCCCGCTGACGGGCCTGGACCGTCTCGGCGCGGGAACACCGCCCGGGACCGAGGCCGCGGCGGACGCCGTCTGGGACGCACAGCGGCTGCGTCTCTACCGGGCGGGGCGCGACCATCTCCTCACCGAGGGCTACGAGCAGGTGTCGATGCGGATGTTCCGCCGCGCCGACGCCCCGCACGAGGGCCCCGACGACCACGCCTGCCAGACCGACGGGATGATCGGTCTCGGCTGCGGCGCCCGTTCGTACACCTCGTCCCTACACTACTCCTTCGGCTACGCGGTGGAGATGCGGGAGATCCGGGGCATCATCGACGGCTTCACGACGACGGAGGACTTCTCCCGGGCCGAGGTGGGGCGGTATGCCGACGGTGACGAGGCGCGCCGGCGCCATCTGCTGCAGTCCCTCCTCCAGGCGGAGGGCATGGAGCGCGTGGAGTACCGCGCACGGTTCGGCACGGACCCGTACGAGGACTTCCCCGTGGAGCTGGACCGCTTCGCGGCGCGCGGCTGGCTGGACGGGGCGGCGGGCCGCGGCAGGCTGCGCCTCTCCCCGGAGGGTCTGGCCCACTCGGACGCCCTGGGTCCGGAGCTGTTCTCCCCCGCCGTACGGGCCGCGATGGCCGCGTACGAGACGAAGTGAGCCCCGCCATGGACCTGACGATCCTCTACCGGGGGCCGCTGGCCTCCTGCGACTACGCCTGTCCGTACTGCCCGTTCGCCAAGCGGCGCGACACTCCCGAGCAACTGCGCGCCGACCGCGCCGCCCTGGAGCGCTTCACCGCGTGGGCGGCGGCACAGACGGGCGACCGCCTGTCGGTGCTGTTCACACCGTGGGGGGAGGGACTGGTCCGGTCCTGGTACCGCCGCGCACTGGTCGAGCTCTCGCGGCTGCCGCACATCGGCCGGGTCGCCATCCAGACCAACCTCAGCTGCCGCACCGGCTGGCTGGCGGACGCCGACCTCGGCAAGGTGGCCCTGTGGTGCACGTACCACCCGGGCCAGACTCCGTACGACCGGTTCCTCGGCACCTGCCGCGACCTCGCTGAACTGGGTGTCCGGCACAGCGTCGGCATCGTCGGACTCGACGATCACCTCGACGAGGCGCGGCGGCTGCGGGCCGCGCTGCCCGACGAGGTCTATCTCTGGGTCAACGCCGCCGAGGGGCACACCTATACGGACGAGGAGGCGGACCACTGGACGGCTCTGGACCCCCTGTTCCCGTACAGCCGGCACCCCCACACCTCGGCCGGGCTGCCCTGCCGGACCGGTGAGTCGGTCATCTCCGTGGACGGCGAGGGCACGGTGCGCCGGTGCCATTTCGTCCGTGCGGAGCTCGGCAACCTCTACGACGGGAGCTACCGCCGGGCCCTGGGCCCGCGCGGCTGTCCCCTCGCCGTCTGCGACTGCCATATCGGCTATGTGCACCTGGAGACGCTGCCGTTGTACGACGTCTTCGCGGGCGGCGTGCTGGAGCGGATACCGGCCCGGCGCGCTCTCACCGGGCCGGAGCGGGTTCTAGAGCGGCAGTAGATCCGGGCGCTTGGCCTCGACGTGGTCCCCGGAGGATTCGCCGCGCAGCCGCCGTCCGATCCACGGGACCAGATGCTCACGGGCCCAGTGGATGTCGTCGCGCCGGACGTCGAGCGGGCGGCGCAGGGCCTGCGGCGGCCATGCCTGGTCGGGGTCGGCCGGCACGTCGATGCCGAGCACCTGGGCGGCACGGAGCGCGACCCTGGTGTGTCCCTCGGGCGAGAGGTGCAGCCGGTCGTCGTCCCAGGCCCGGCGGTCCTGCACGGACCGAAGCGACCACAGGTCGAGGACCGGGCAGTCGTAGCGGTCGGCGATGGAGCGCACATGGGCGGTGTACGTGGCGATCTTGCCCCGGAGGTGCCGCAGCACCGGCATGTGGCGGGGGTCGAAACCGGTGGTGACCATGACGGTGCCGACCGCGCCGGTCAGGTCGGCGACGGCGCGCTCGACGCGCTCGGCCACGTCGTCGGGGTCGCTCCCCGGCCGGATGATGTCGTTGCCGCCCGCGCAGAAGGTCACGAGGTCGGGTGCCAGCTTCTTGGCCCGCGGCACCTGTTCCTCGACGATCTGGTCGAGGAGCCGTCCGCGTACGGCGAGGTTGGCGTAACGGAAACCGCCGTGCCGTGATGCGAGCGAGCCCGTCCCGTCGTCGGGGACCGGAAGCTGATCCGCCAGCAGCACCGCGAAACGGTCCGCCCAGCCGACGAAGGTCCCGCCGGGGCCGGGATCTCCGACGCCCTCGGTGAAGCTGTCGCCAATCGCCGCGTACGACCCTATGACGCTGTTGACGCCGATGACGTTCTGGAGACCGCGCTGATTGAGTTTCGAATCGTCTGCCACAAGCGCTCATCCTGCACCTGCGAATGTGACCTACGCGACCGTAATAAGGGGTTGACGGGTGGTGAGATAGACCACCCGGTCAGTTTTTGGTAAAGCCGGAATAAGTGGTGGCCCCGGTCGCACCGGTGAGAACGCGAAGAAGGGCGGCGCGCCGCCGCGCACCGCCCTTCTTCACCGCTGCTCGTCTCAGATGGAGACGCCGTGCTGACGCAGGTACGAGATCGGGTCGACGTCCGAGCCGTAGCTCGGGCCGGTGCGGACCTCGAAGTGGAGGTGCGGACCACTGGAGTTGCCGGTGGAACCGGAGAGGCCGATCTGCTGGCCGCCGGTGACGGTGTCGCCGACCGACACGTTCAGCGAGGTCTGGTGGGCGTACTGGGAGTACATGCCGTCCTCGTGCTTGATGACGACCTCGTTGCCGTACGAACCGCTCCAGCCGGCCGAGACCACGGTGCCGGGACCGATGGCCCGGACGCTGGTGCCGGACGCGGCCTGGAAGTCCGCGCCGGTGTGGTAGCCACTGGACCACATGGAGCCGGAGGCGCGGTACGGCGTGGTGACGGTGGCGTTCTCCACGGGGGTCGTCCAGCCGGAGCTGTTGCTCTCCGAGGCGCCGGTGTCCGTGGAGGTGGCCGACTCGGCGGCGGAGGAGGCCGAGTTGGAGGACGTCTCCGCCTTCGGAGCCGCGGCCTTCGACGGGGCGGCCTTCGGGGCGGCGGCCTTGGGAGCGGCAGCCTTCGGGGCGGCGGCCTTCGACGGGGCGGCCTCGGCGGAGCCGGACGCCTTGGCGCCGAGGGTGAGTTCGGTGCCGGGGAAGATCAGGCTCGGGTTCTCGCCGACGGCCTCGCGGTTGTCCTCGTACAGCTTCTGCCAGCCACCCTTGATCTTCTGCTCGGCGGCGATCTTCGACAGATAGTCGCCGGAGACGACGGAGTAGGTCTTCGGGGCGGCCTTGGACACCGCGGCGGGGGCGGTGTGCGCCGCGGCGACCGAGGCGGCGGCGGGCTTGGTGACGGGCGCGGCCTGCTCCGCGGCGTGCGCACCGGTGGCGCCGATCAGCGGAAGGGCGAGGACGGCGCCGCCGGTCCCGGCGGCGAAGATGCCACGGGTGATCGGGCTGGACTTCGTACGACGGTGCTTACCCTTTGCGGGCATGGGGCATTCCTCTCCGGCGCCTACGAGGTGAGCTGTCGGGTTCGGGCTGGAGATGCCCGGTCGCGCTGGCGCGACTTCACCCCGAGCCGTTCCGGATTCCTCCGGACCGGCGGCTTACCTGGGTCCCCCGCTCCTGCCACGCGTGAGTGGGTGCGGATTCCGGGCGGCGGCAGGATTAGGCGGTCCGTCCGGATTGACGGTGACCGTAAGCGAGCAGGGACGGCCGGAACAAGCCATGCCCGACGCACCGGAATGCACGATTCAATTCCGGCGCGGATTTCCCGTCACACTCCGTGGATTACGGATCTTGGCATTCCGTACGGTGCGCGGAATACCCGTCGGCCGGGCCGCCACACACCGTCACGGATATGATCCCGCTCACCCGTCGACCGCCATCTCCCCCATAAGCAGGGCATGTTCCTCTAAATACGCCAATACGGACATGCCTCGATCACGGAATTCGACGGAGCCTCAGCACCCTCGCGTCGAGATCACCCCGGAGCCCGCTCGGCTCTCCTGATGCCCGACGTCCACATCGCCCCCAGATTCGAACAGTTCCGCACATCATCGACCGCGTAAGCCCGATGGGCTACGGCGCCGCACGGAACGGCGGCCTCCGGGGCAAGATGATTGCCTGAGGAATCAATGTCGTATCGTCACGACCGTGCCCTCGTCGGCGAGCAGCGCCGACGCCAGACACTCCAGGAGTCACCGTGACGCAGCAGCTGCCGCAGGTCCCCCCGACGCACACGGAGCTCACCGGTGTGCGCAACTTCCGTGACGTCGGGGGCCTGCCGACCACGGACGGCCGCCGGGTGCGGTTCGGGCGGCTCTACCGCAGTGGTCACCTGGCGCACGCCACCGAGCAGGACGTGGCGTTCCTCGACGGGCTCGGGCTGCACACGATCTTCGACTTCCGCAACGCGGCCGACCGCAAGCTCGACGGCCACGACGTGGAGCTGACGGGCGTGCGCAACGTCAGCATCCCGCTCTCCGACCCGGCCGACGGTGCCGAGTTCTGGCGGCTGGTCCGCGATGGCAACATCCAGCAGCTGCGCTCGATCCTCGCGGACGGCAAGGGGGCGGACCGCATGATCGCCTCGTACCGCGCGATCATCAAGGAGCGCACCGGAGAGCACAGCCGGGTGCTGCACGCCCTGGCCGAGGACAGCGTCCCCGCCCTGATGCACTGCGCCGCGGGCAAGGACCGCGCGGGGCTGTCCATAGCCGTGTCGCTGCTCGCCGTCGGCGTGGAGCGCGAGGCGATCGAGGCGGACTACCTGATGTCCAACGACGCCCACCGCCGGTACAAGGTGCAGCGCAGCGACACCTCCGCGGTCGGTATGTCCGACGAGGTCATGGAGCTCCTCAACCCGCTCTTCGGCGCGCGCGCCGACTATCTGGCGGCCGCCTTCAGCACGATCGAGGAGACCTGGGGCGGCACCGAGCGCTACCTCACCGAGGGGCTGAAGCTCTCCCCCGAGACCCGTGACCGGCTGCGGGAACGCCTCACCGAGGCGGCGTGACCACCCGTCGGCCTCAGCCCTTGCCCGCCACCTCGAACAGCAGGTAGAGGAAGGCCGCGAAGACGTGTCCAGCGACCAGGTAGGCGACCAGCCTGATCACGACACCACGCGGGAACTTCCGCTCCTGTGTTTCGTAGTTCTTCCGGGACCGCGGGCTGAGTGGATCGTAGTGCTCTGAATCGGACATGACAGTCCTTCCTTCGGTGTCAGGGGTCAGCGGCGGTGGAGTCCGCTGCCCAGACAGAGTTCGGCCGCCGGGCTCTGCAGCAGTGTGTGGACGAAGAGGAGCTCCGCGCCGCCGCCGTCGGCGGCGGCGATCCGGTGCGGGGTGAGCGAGTCGAAGTGCGCGCTGTCCCCGGGTCCGAGGTCGTGCACGGTCTCACCGAGGACGACCCTCAGCCGCCCCTCCAGCACGTACAGCCACTCCTCGCCGGGGTGGACGCGCACCAGGTCGCCCTGTGCGCCGTACGGCACCCGGACGCGGAGCGCCTGCATGGCCCGGCCGGAAGCGCCGGCCTGCCGGTACATCCAGCCGTCGGCCTCGGCGCCCGTGAACGGGCCGCCCCGGACGATCGCGTCACGTTGGGCCGGCGCCTCCCCCAGAAGCTCGGAAACCGTCGTACCGTAGACGCGGGCCAGACCCAGCAGCATGGGCAGCGAGGGCTGTCGGCGGCCGGTTTCCAGCCGCGAGAGATGGGCGGGTGAGAGTCCCGCCCGCTGGGCGGCGGTCTCCAGGGTGAGGCCTCGGCCATGGCGCAGGTCACGCAGGCGCGGAGCGACCCCGGGCAGTTCGTCGGCCGCCCCTTCGTCAGGAGGATTCATGACTCCATTGGGCCAGGATCCTTCCTCTGAGGCAAACTTTTTGCCTCAGAGGCACATCCTGCGGATCAGCGGTTGCCGACCGCCTGTTTCACCAGGGTTCTGCCGAAGTCCCACATCAGCCCGCCCCCGCCGTGCGCGTCGTCCATCACCGCGGTGAAGGCGCTCACGAACCGGTCCACCTCCGGCTCACCGATGACCAGCGGGGGAATCAGCTTGATCACCTCCAGATGATCCCCGGACACCTGCGTGAGGATCCGGTGCTTCTGCAGCAGCGGCACCACGACCATCTGCGCGAAGAGGCCTTTGCGGGCCGCCTGGAGCATGGTCCAGCGGCTGCGGAGCTTCAGTGAGGACGGCCGGCCGAATTCGATGCCGATCATCAGGCCGCGGCCGCGCACCTCGTGCAGCAGCTCGTAGCGGTCGACGAGCGCGGCCAGCCGCTCACGCAGCAGATCGCCCGTACGGCGGGCGTTCGCCACCGTCTCCTCGTCCTCCATCACCGCGAGTACGGCGAGACCCGCCGCCATGGCCTGCGCGTTGGAACCGAAGCTCGCCGAGTGGACGAGGACCCGGTCCATGGACGAGTAGACACGTTTGAAGATCCAGTCCTTGCCGAGCGTCGCCCCGACCGGCACATAGCCGCCGGAGAGCGCCTTGGCGACACAGACCAGGTCGGGCTCGACACCGTCCTCGTGCTGGTACGCGTAGAAGTCGCCGGTCCTGCCGAGGCCCGTCTGCACCTCGTCCACGATGAGCAGCGCCTTGTGCCGGTGCAGCAGCTCCTGAGCGGCGCGCAGGAAGCCGGGCGGCGCGGCGTGCACTCCCTTGCCCTGGATTGGCTCGACGACGAGCGCCGCGACGTCGCCGCGCTTCAGCTCGCGCCGCAGGGCGTCCAGGTCACCGAGCTCGATCGCGGTGTCCGGCAGGAGGGGGGCGAACCCGTCGCGGAAGCCGGCCTCCCCGTTGACCGAGAGGGAGCCGGTCGTCAGCCCGTGGAAGGCGTGCGCGCAGTACAGAATCCTGGGCTTCCCGGTGGCGTACCGGGCGAACTTCAGTGCCGTCTCGACGGCCTCCGTACCGCTGTTGCCAAAGAACACCCGGTCCAGATGCGGACTGTGGGTGAGCAGCCTCTCGGCCAGCAGTCCGGGGAGCGGCTGGCAGTCGAACCGGGTGAGGTCGGCCAGCGAGGCGTCGAGGACGTCGTGCAGCGCCTTGCGTACGACAGGGTGGTGCCGGCCGAGTCCCATCACCCCGAATCCGGCGAGCATGTCGAGGTAGTCGTTGCCTTCCGCGTCCCAGAAGTAGGCGCCCTCGGCCCGTTCGTAGACCTTGTCGAAGCCGATCGTGCGGAGCATGCGCGGCAGCTGGTGGTTGAGGTGTCTGGTGTGCAGCTCGTAACGCTCTCCCCCGCGTTCGGCGAGGAGCCGCGTCAGATCGAAGCCCTTGGGCCTGTCGTCCTTCATGCCCCGCCCTCCTTCAGCAGCGGCTGCTGCGCCTTCGCGCGCCCGGCCGCGAGGGCGGCGCCGATCCGGCCGGCGATCTCCACCGGCGTGAGTCCGATGTCGGCGAGCACCTCGCTCCGTTTGGCGTGGGCGAGGAACTCCTCGGGAATGCCGAACGTCCGCAGCGGTACGTCGACTCCGGCGTCGCGCATCGCCTGTCCCACCGCCCAACCGACGCCTCCGCTACGGCTGTTGTCCTCGACGACGGCGACCAGCCGGTGGCCGGCGGCGAGCGGGGCCAGCTGCTCGTCGACCGGCTTCACCCAGCGCGGGTCGACGACCGTGCAGCGGATACCGGCGCCGGCGAGCAGGTCGGCGGCCTGGAGGCAGACCTGTGCCAGCGCGCCGACCGACACCAGAAGCACGTCGGGATCGTCGGCGCGGTGCAGGAGGTCCATGGCGCCGATCCGTCCGACGCCCGGAACCGGCTCCCCCACCGACTCCTTGGGGAAGCGGAGCACGGTCGGGGCGTCGTCCACGTCGACGGCCTCGCGCAGTTGCGCGCGGAGCTGGTCCGCGTCGCGCGGGGCGGCGATCCGCAGTCCGGGGACGACCTGGAGCACCGACATGTCCCACATGCCGTTGTGGGAGGGCCCGTCGGACCCGGTGACTCCGGCCCGGTCGAGGACGAAGGTCACCCCGCACCGGTGCAGGGCGACATCCATCAGCAACTGGTCGAAGGCCCGGTTGAGGAAGGTCGCGTAGACCGCGACGACGGGGTGGAGACCGCCGGTGGCCAGACCCGCCGCCGAGACGGCCGCGTGCTGCTCGGCGATGCCCACGTCCCAGATCCGGCCGGGGAACGCCTCGGCGAACCTGGTGAGTCCCACGGGGTGCAGCATGGCCGCGGTGATGGCGACGACGTCGGGCCGCTCTGCCCCGATCGCGGCGATCTCGTCGCCGAAGACGGAGGTCCAGGAAGGGCCGGCGGGGAGCACGAGGGGTTCGCAGGTGAGGGGGTCCATCACGCCGACGGTGTGGAACCGGTCGGCGTCGTCACAGAGCGCGGGCGGGTAGCCACGCCCCTTCTCGGTGATGCAGTGCACGAGCACCGGCCCGTGGTAGCGCTTGGCACGGCTCAGCGCGGCCTCGACGGCGGCGGTGTCGTGACCGTCGACCGGCCCGACGTACTTGAGGCCCAGGTCCTCGAACATGCCCTGCGGGGCGAAGGTGTCCTTGAACCCCTTCTTGGCGCCGTGCAGCGATCCGTAGAGCGGCTGCCCGATGACGGGGGTCTGCTGGAGCACGTCCTTGCCCCACGACAGGAAGCGCTCGTAGCCGTCGGTCGTACGGAGGGTGGCGAGATGGTCGGCGACGCCACCGATGGTCGGGGCGTACGAGCGCTCGTTGTCGTTCACCACGATGATCAGCGGACGGTCCTCGGCGGCCGCGATGTTGTTCAGCGCCTCCCAGGCCATCCCGCCCGTGAGCGCACCGTCCCCGATGACCGCGACGACGTGATGGGGGCGGCCCAGCACCTCGTTGGCCTTGGCGAGGCCGTCGGCCCAGCCGAGCACGGTGGAGGCGTGGGAGTTCTCGATGACGTCGTGCTCGGACTCCTCACGGGACGGGTAGCCGGAGAGACCGCCCTTTCCGCGCAGTTTGGAGAAGTCCTGACGCCCGGTGAGGAGCTTGTGCACGTAACTCTGGTGCCCGGTGTCCCACAGGATGCGGTCGACGGGCGAGTCGAAGACCCGGTGCAGGGCGATGGAGAGCTCCACCACCCCGAGGTTGGGCCCGAGGTGACCACCGGTCCTGGACACCGCGCGGACCAGGTACTTTCTGATGTCACCGGCGAGTTCGTCGAGTTCCGGTCCGCTCAGTGCCTTGAGATCCTGCGGCCCCTTGATGGATTCCAGAAGCGTCACGCTCGGGCCCCTCTCTGGTCCGGTTTCAGCTCACGGTCATGGACGTCACCTGTTCCCGCCGATGGTCTCCCGTGCGGCGCGCAGGGACTCCTTCAGCGAACCCATGGTGGCGAGGACGGCGGTCGGCTCGTAGCCGCAGTGCGCCATGCAGTTGGCACAGCGCGGGTCCTTGCCCCGTCCGTACTTGTCCCAGTCGGTGTCGTCCACGAGCTCGCGGTACGTCGGTACGTACCCGTCGCTCATCAGATAGCAGGGCCGCTGCCAGCCGAAGAGCGAGTAGTTGGGGATCGCCCACGCCGTGCACGGAAAATCGGCCTTGCCCTCCAGGAAGTCCAGGAAGAGCGGTGAGTGGTTGAGGCGCCAGCGGGCCCGGTTGCCGCCCGCGAAGGCCTTCTTGAACAGCTCACGGGTCTGCTCGACACCGAGGAAGTGCTCCTGGTCGGGGGCCTTCTCGTAGGCGTAGGCGGGCGAGATCATCATCTCGTCGACCTTGAGGTCGTCATTGAGGTAGTTGAGGACCTCGATGATGGTCTGCGGAGTGTCGGTGTTGAAGAAGGTGGAGTTGGTGGTGACCCGGAAGCCCCGGCGCTTGGCTTCCTTCATCGCCGCCACCGCCTCGTCGAAGACGCCTTCCTTGGCAACGGACTCGTCGTGCCGCTCACGCAGCCCGTCGATGTGCACGGCAAAGGCGAAGTAGGGCGAGGGGGTGAACTTGTCGAGCTTCTTGCGCATCAGCATCGCGTTGGTGCAGAGAAAGACGTATTTCTTCTTGGCCACCAACTGCCGTACGATCTCGTCGATCTGAGGGTGCATCAGCGGTTCGCCGCCGGCGATGGACACCATCGGGGCACCTGATTCGAGCACCGCCCCGACGGCCTGGGCCACGGGCATGCGCTGCTTGAGCACGCCTGCCGGATGCTGGATCTTTCCGCAGCCCTCGCACGCCAGATTGCAGGCGAACAGGGGCTCCAGCTCGACGATCAGCGGGAATTTCTCCCGCTTGCGGAGCTTTTGTTCGATGAGATACGTCGCAACCTTGATGGACTGACGGAGCGGCATGGCCATCTGGGCTCACCTCCTGGGGAGCAGCAAAGATCGGTGCCATTCATGGAAAGCCGGCAGGACAGCACGGAGAACACGGAAAGCTGATATTCCACCGCGAACCGTGCCAATACGGACGAGCTCGTGCTCTGGAGCGTCCACGACCACCCGTACGGCCGCAACCGCGCGCGGCCCGTCGCGCAGTGCGGTACGCAGCGTGGCGGCGGACTCCATGTCCACCGCGATGGCTCCGGTGCCCCTGAGCCGGGCCCTCTCGGGTCCGCGTACGACATGGTCGGATCCGGTCAGCGGACCGGTGTGGACGGTGCGGCCCGGCACCGCCCTGGCCAGGGCGTCGACGAGGACGTCCGTGCCGGTGCAGGCCGACCGGCCACGGGCGTCCCGGGTCTCCTCGGCCACCACGAGGTCCCCGGGGTGCATGCCGGGCGCGAGGCCCGCGCAGAAGCCGGAGGCGATGACCGCGGCGCCGGCCGCCCGCTCCAGGCCCAGCGCGCGCCCGACGGCCGCCTCGGCCGCCCTCGGCCCCACCCCCGTCCTGATGACGGTCACCGGGCCCGGGGCCCCGCCGCTCCTGCCGCTGCGCAGCGCGAGGTGCTCGATGGAGAGCGCGCAGGCGATCAGGAGCGGGCTCGCGGGGCCGGGCGGCCCCTGCGCATGGCCCATCAGGCCCCCTTACGGAGGGGGGCGCGGTCGGCGAACGGATCGCCGTACACATACCGGCCGAGCGCGGTGAGCGGGAAGACCTGCCGGTAGAGGTGGTAGTTGATGGAGAAGTCCCAGGGGAACCCGGTCCCGGTGAAGTACGGCTCGTCCCAGGAGCCGTCCGCCTGCTGGGCCCCGGCCAGCCAGGTCACCCCCCGCTCCACGGCCCTGCCGTCACGCTCCCCCGCGGCCAGGAGTGCGAGGAGTGCCCACGCCGTCTGGGACGCGGTCGAGGAGCCGTGCCCGATCCACTTCTCCTCCTGGTAGGAGCGCAGGTCCTCGCCCCAGCCGCCGTCGTCGTTCTGTACGGACTCCAGCCAGCTCACGGCACGGCGGACGGAAGGATGATGGGCGGGGAGTCCGGCGGCGATCAGCGCGGGCACCACGGACCCTGTCCCGTAGATGTAGTTGACGCCCCAGCGCCCGAACCAGGCCCCGCTCGGCTCCTGTTCGGCGAGCAGCCACTCGATTCCCCTTCGGGTACGGGGGTCGTGGGACCTGCCTTCGACGGCCAGCATCTCCACCACATGGCCGGTGACGTCGGCGGACGGCGGGTCGATGACCTCGCCGAAGTCGCAGAACGGCAGCCGGTTGGGGAACGGGCTGGTGTTGTCCGCGTCGAAGGCCCCCCAGGCCCCGTTGCGCGACTGCATGCCCAGATTCCAGCGCACGCCCCGCTCGATGGCCGCTTCGATGCGGGCGGGGTCGGGATGGCGGACCCGGCGCAGCGCGAGGACCACCTCGGCGGTGTCGTCGATATCGGGATAGTTGTCGTTGTGGAACTCGAACGCCCAGCCACCCGGGGCCAGTTCGGGCTTGCGCACCGACCAGTCACCGGGCCGGACGATCTCCTCGCCGAGCATCCAGTCGGCGGCCTTCACCAGGGCCGGGTGGTCGGGGCGGAGCCCGGCGTCGGCGAGCGCGATCGTCGCGAGACAGGTGTCCCAGACCGGGGACTGGCACGCTTCGATCATGCGGGCGCCGTCCTCGCGCCAGACGGCGAACCGGTCGAGCGAGGCGAGTCCGGCCCGCATGACCGGGTGGTCGAGGTCGTAGCCGAGCAGATGCAGGGCGATCACGGAGTACACGGCGGGCGGCTGGATTCCGCCCCAGCAGCCGTCGTTCTCCTGGCGCTCGATGATCCACCGGGCCGCCGCGTTCATGGCGATGCGCCGCAGCCTGCGCGGTGCGACCTTGTGATACAGGTGCATCGCCTTGTCGAGCCGCTGGAAGATGCCGTCCCAACTCACGGTCGGCGCCAGGGGCTTGGGAGGGTTCGGGCAGGCCGGGTCGGTGTGCAGCTCGTCCAGGGCGAAGGGGGCGGGCCGGACCGGGCGCTTGGCCGAGACGATGGTGAGCGGAACGATGGTCTGGCGGGCCCAGCAGCCGAAGTCATAGATATTGAGCGGAACCCAGGTGGGGAAGAACATCAACTCGGGTGGCAGCTCCGGCAGATCGTCCCACTTCCACCAGCCGAAGAGCGCGAGCCAGATCCGGGTGAAGACGCGCGCCCCGGCGATGCCGCCCTGTTCCCGCACCCAGCCGGCCGCGCGGGCCATGTGCGGGTCCTGCGGCCGGTCTCCGGCCAGCCGCAGTGCCACGTACGCCTCGATGGTGGCGGAGAGGTCGCCGGGCCCCTCGTAGAAGGTGGCCCAGGTGCCGTCGCCCAGCTGCTCACCCCGGATGAAGCGCGCGGTGGCCTCGACCGTGGCCGCGTCCTGGATCCCGAGGAACTGCCGCAGCAGCAGGTCCTCGGCGTCCATGGTGACGTTGGTGGCGAGGTCGCCCTTCCACCAGCCCTGCTCGTCCTGCCTGCCGAGGAGGTGCTCCACCGAGCGCTCCGCGGCCTGCCGCGCGGCGGCGAGAACGCCGTCCGCGGCGATGGTTGTCTCGGTCGGTTCGCTGGCCGAGGCTGCGCGGAGGTTCGCGGCTCCGGTGCTTCCGTCGGTCGTCGCTGTCATGGCTTCCCCTTCGTGCAGTTGGTCCTCTGCTGTGCTGGGGTCTCCGTCGGCCGGCGCCCTGTCAGGGCGCCGGCCGGCGACTGCGAGTCATATGGAGCGGATAGTCATCATCTCTTTCGTACGACTACGAAGTCGGCGAGCGCGGTGAGCTGCGCCCGCACCTGTTCAGGCATGTCGACACCGTGCAGCGCCTCGATGGCGACCGCGTGCTGCCGACGGGCTTCCTGAGCGGTCCACTCGCGGCCGCCCGCCTCCTCGATGAGTGCCGCGCGGGCGGCGAACTCCTCTTCGGAGAAGCTGTCGAAGTCGCTGCTCTTCGCGTCGGCGGCGAGCAGCTCACCGAGGCGCTCCGAGGCCGGTCCGCCCGCGGCGAGCGCGGCGACGACCGGCAGGGACTTCTTGCGCTGGCGCAGATCGCTCCAGGTCTGCTTGCCGGTGGCCTCCGGGTCGCCCCAGATGCCGAGCAGGTCGTCGACGGCCTGGAAGGCGAGGCCGAGGTGGTAGCCGTACGCCTCCAGCGTGTCGGCGGTGCGGTCGTCCGCCCCGCCGAGGACCGCACCGATGGAGACGGCGCAGGCGAGCAGGGCGCCCGTCTTGTTGCCCTCCATCTCCAGGCACTCCTCGACGGTGACCCGCTCGCGGTGCTCGTAGGAGATGTCCTGGGCCTGGCCGTCGATCAGCTTGCGGGTCGCGGTGGTCAGCCGGCGGGCCGCCCGGCCCGCCTCGACGGTGCCGAGCTCCAGCAGGATCTCGTTGGCGAGCGCGAACAGCGCGTCGCCGACGAGGATCGCCTGGGCCGGGCCGTGCACCTTCCATACGGTGTCCCGGTGGCGGCGCTGCTCGTCGCCGTCCATCAGGTCGTCGTGCAACAGCGAGAAGTTGTGCACGAGCTCGACGGCCACGGCGCCGGGCAGACCGGTCTCGGCCGGAGCACCCGCCACCTCGGCGGACAGCAGGGCGAGCGCGGGGCGCACGGCCTTGCCGCCGTCACCGTCGGCGGGGCGGCCCTGGGCGTCGATCCAGCCGAAGTGGTAGGCGGCGACGGTGTCCATGGGCGGCGCGAGCCGGCCCACGGCGGCCCGCAGCACCGGCGCTGACATGGCCCGTCCGCGCTCCAGAAGCGCGGTGACGTCCGCGGTGTCTGCCACGGTGTCGATAGCCGGATTCGCCGGGGTCACTGACTCTCCTCTTGTTCCGGTGGTACTGCTCATACCGCCTCCTGGAGCGGATGTTCATGGGGGCGGCCCAGAGCGCCGAGAGCGGCGTCCGCAGCGCTGAAACCGCTGCGCACCGCACCCTCCATCGTCGCGGGCCAGCCGGTCGCGGTCCATGCGCCGGCCAGGTGGAGGCCGGGTGCGCGGGTACGGGTGCCCGGCCGGAGCCGCCCGACGCCGGGTGTGGGGGCGAACGTCGCGGTGCGCTCCCGGGTGACGAAGAAGTCGCGGACGCCCGCCCCGCGGGCGGCCGGAAGAAGCCGCTCCAGCTCGGGCAGATAGCGCCTGCGCAGTTCGGCGACGGGCAGGTCGATCTCGTCCTGGACCGCGGACTGGGACACCGCGAGGTACTGTCCGCCTCCCTGGAGCCCGGAGGATTCGGTGCGGTCGAAGACCCATTGGACCGGCGAGCCGAGAGCGGCGAAGAACGGCCTGCGCAGCACCTTGCGGTCGTAGACGACGTGCACGTTCAGGATGGGCGCGGTGCCGATGTCGAGCAGCCGGTCCGGGTCGTGCAGCGCGCCTTCGGGCAGCAGCTCGTGGGTCTCGCCCTGCGGGACGGCGAGGACGACGGTCTCCGCCTCGATCCGCTCGCTGTCCGTCTCCACGGCCCAGCGGCCGTCCTCGGTGCGGGAGACGGAACCGACCCGGGTGCGCAGCTCCGTCCGTACGCCGGCGGAGTCGAGCGCCTTGCGCGCGAGGGTGTCGTGGAGCTCGCCGAGCGGCACGGCGGCCCAGCCGATGTCGGCCGCGCCGGGCTCGGAGAGGAGCCCTGTCTTGAAGACCATGGCGGCGAGGGCCATCGAGGCGTTCTCGGCGGTGGCGTTGAGCGTGGCCACGCCGACGAGGTCCCACAGGGCCTCGATGGTGCGCGGCGACTGGCCGTGCCGGCCGAGCCAGGTCGCGAAGTCGATGCCGTCGAGTGCCGGGTCCGCCGGGTCGAGACGGCCGAGCGCGAGTGCGGCCCGCCCGACGCTCGCCTTCTCGGCCAGCGAGAGGTGCGGGTAGGCGGCGAGCCCCGCCGCCAGGTGCAGGGGTACGGGGAGGCCGGTGCGGCGCAGCCGGCCGAGGCGCGGTCCCGCGGCGCGTCCGACGTCGAGCACGGGTACGTCGAGGCGGTCCTGCATCGGGGCGAGCCGGGCGCCGTCGATCCGGTCGAGGAACCACCGGTAGCCCGTGCAGCAGCGCAGGTAGACGTGCTGGCCGTTGTCGACGCTGAGCTCTCCGCGGCGGAAGGAGAAGGCCAGTCCGCCGAGCCGGGGCCGTCCTTCGAGCAGGGTCACGTCAACCCCGGCGTCCGCGAGACGCAGGGCCGTCGTGATTCCGGCGAGGCCGCCGCCGACGACCACCGCGCGGGAGGAACGCGGGCTCTCGTCGTTCATGCGTCCCCCTCTCGCCGGTTCTCCGCCACCCAGATCGTCGCAGTCAGGGACGCGTCAGGCCACTGGAGGGTTGCCCCCGGTCCGGTACGGGGGGCGGTTTCCGGGACGCGGCACCACGGGGCGCGGCCGGTGAAGGGCATCAGGCCCGTCCCCTCGTCGTGAGGCGCGATACGTGGCGCGCGTCGAGTCCGGACAGGCCACGCACCGCCACGTACGCCTTCTCGTGTCCCGGCAGCGAGACGCGGCCGCGCAGCACGGCCTCGGGGTCGCGCTCGATCCGGTCCAGCAGGCGGCGGTAGATCCCGGCCATCGCGGCCACGCACGCCCCGCTGCGGCGGTCGAGCATCGGCAGCAGCCGGTACCCCTCGGCGAACAGGGCCCGGGCGCGCCGGACTTCGAAGTGCACCAGGCCCGCGAAGTCGGAGCCGGGCGGCGGGGTGGCCCGGTGGAATCCGCCGGAGCAGCCGAATTTGGCCAGGTCCTCGGCGGGCAGATACGTACGGCCGTTGGCGGCGTCCTCGCGGACGTCGCGCAGGATGTTGGTGAGCTGGAGGGCGAGGCCGAGGGTGTCGGCGTACTCGGCGGCACGGTCGGCGCCGGGTGTGCCCGGTTCCGTACCGAAAACGCCCAGACTGAGCCGCCCGATGGCACCCGCGACACACCGGCAGTACGTCGCGAGGTCGTCCCAGCTCTCGTACGTCGCGCCGCGCACGTCCATCAGCACCCCGTCGATGAGCTCGTCGAGCCCGCCGAGCGGCAGGGGGAAACGCCGGGCGGCGTCGGCGAGCGCGACCGCGACCGGGTCGGTGTCGTCCTCGTCGACCGCACCGCCCCTGATCCGGTCGAGCAGTTCCCGGGTGCTTTCCAGCCGGGTCCGCTTGATCTCCGGGGCCAGCTCACCGTCGCCGATGTCGTCGACCCGACGGGAGAAGGCGTACAGCGCCGACATGGCCTGGCGCTTCTCGTACGGCAGCAGCCTGATGCCGTACGCGAAGTTACGGGCCTGCTGTCCGGTGACGGCCTCGCAGTAACTGTATGCGGCCTGTACCGGTGCCGACATGTACGTCGTCTGTCCCTCCACGGTCCGGCTCACCCCTCTCTACGCGCTCTTCGCAAGACAACTCCCACCTCGCGCAGCAAGCTGGGCGTGGTGGGTTTGGGCGGTCCGGGCAGTACGTCGAACCCGGCGGCCCCGATCGCGGTGAGGGCGGCGCGCCCTCCGGCGACGAATCCGGCGAGCAGCAGCTTGAGTCTGCCGTGGACGCTACCCACCAGTGGGGTGCCTTCATCCAACAGGTCACGGGCGCGTTCGGCCTCGTACGCGACGAGGCTGCGCACCGAGGCGCTCGCGGACGGTGCCGTCAGGTCGGCTTCGCGGACGTGGAAGCGGGCCATGTCGTCGGCCGGCAGGTAGATCCGGTCGCGTCCGAGGTCCTCGCCGACGTCCTGGAGGTGCTCGACGATCTGGAGGGCCGTGCAGACGGCGTCGGAGCGGCGGACGCGTTCGGGGCTGGCGGTGCCGGTGATCTGGAGGACCAGCCGGCCGACGGGGTTGGCGGAGAGCTCGCAGTAGGCGAGGAGCTCGCCGTACGTCCCGTAGCGCCGGACCTTCTGGTCCTGGCGGTTGGCCTCGACGAGTCCGAGGAACGGCTCGGGGGTGAGCGCGCAGCGCCGCACGGTGGGGCGCAGCGCGCGCAGCAGGGGGTGGCGCGGACCGTCCCCGGTGGTGGCGAAGACACGGTGCAGGTCGGCCTCGAAGGCGTCGAGCATGGCGAGCCGGTCGTCGGTCTGCGCCGACTCCAGGCCGAGGTGGCGGGCGTCGGCGCCGCCGGGGGCGAGGTCGCCGTCACCGATGTCGTCGACGAGGCGGGCGAATCCGTAGACGGCCATCAGATCGTCGCGCCAGGCCCGGGGCAGGAAGAACGGGGCCACGGGGAAGTTCTCGTCCGCGGCCTTGCCGAGCGTGCCGGCCGCCGTCGCGTCGGGGCGCGTGTGATGCGTACGGGTCACTGCGTACCGCCCGGCGCGGGGACGGCGAGACCACGTCGGAGCTGGAGATCTTCCGTCATTGCCGTCACATCTCCCGTTCTACACTGCTGACCCAAAACATCCCTTTTCGGACACGCCGCTCGCTCTACCCAGTGCAGGGGAGCAGCAGGGCGGCTTGCCCTGGGCCGTATCGCCCTACTTGCCACGAATCAGCACCGCTACAGCTTACGTTGTACAGCTCACACGCCCCCGGCGGGGTGTGTCGGCGCGTTGCCGCGAAACCGCAATCTCAGCCAACCTTCCCCGGCGCCAGGCGAATTGACGTCATCCGACGGGAGGAGATCGGTTCCGCGCCGTACCGCGGGCCCCGTACACCGCTGTGGCCTCCGCCCGGCGTGCTCGGGCGGAGGCCACAGGAACGGCGGGGCGACTACTTGCTGGTCTCCCGCTCGTACGCCTTCAGGACCTCTTCGGTGGGCCCGTCCATCAGGAGTTCGCCCTTCTCCAGCCACAGCACACGGTCGCAGGTGTCCCTGATCGACTTGTTGTTGTGGCTGACGAGGAAGACGGTGCCCGCTTCCTTGCGGAGTTCGCGGATGCGCTCCTCGGAGCGGATGCGGAACTTGCGGTCACCGGTGGCCAGCGCCTCGTCGATCATGAGGACGTCGTGGTTCTTGGCGGCGGCGATCGAGAAGCGCAGCCGGGCGGCCATACCGGAGGAGTACGTCCGCATCGGCAGCGTGATGAAGTCGCCCTTCTCGTTGATCCCGGAGAATTCGACGATCTCGTCGTAGCGCGAGCGGATCTCCTCGCGGCTCATCCCCATGGCCAGGCCACCGAGGACGACGTTGCGCTCACCGGTGAGATCGCTCATCAGCGCCGCGTTCACACCGAGCAGCGAGGGCTGGCCGTCGGTGTAGACCTTGCCGTGCTCCGTGGGAAGGAGTCCGGCGATGGCCCGGAGCAGGGTCGACTTGCCCGAGCCGTTGGTCCCGATGAGGCCGATCGCCTCGCCGCGGTACGCGGTGAAGGTGACGCCGCGCACGGCGTGGACCTTGCGGACGCCGCGCGACTCGCCCTTGCCGCGGCGCACTATCCGGCTCAGTGCCGCGGTGGCGCTGCCCTTGCCCCCGCCCGCACCGTTGACGCGGTACACGATGTGCACGTCGTCGGCGATGACGGTGGGGATCTTCCCCTGGATCTTGTCCTCAGCCACGGCCGTACCGTTCCTCTGCCTTCCAGAAGTACACGAAGCCCGCGACGCCCACGAAGAGCGCCCAGGCGAGCCCGACCGCCCAGACGTGCTGCGGCAGGTTCTCGGAGCCGTAACCGTCGATGAGCGCGAAGCGCACCAGGTCCATGTAGATGGCCGCCGGGTTGTACTGGAGCACGTCGGCGATCCACTGCGGCTTGTCCGCGAGCATCACCGGGATGGAGAACATGACACCCGACGCGTACATCCACGTCCGCATCACGAACGGCATGAGCTGGGCCAGGTCGGGCGTCTTGCTGCCCATCCTGGCCATGACGAGCGCCAGACCCGTGTTGAAGAAGAACTGCATGACCAGCGCGGGCAGGACCAGCAGCCAGGAGAGCGTCGGATAGCTGCCGAAGCCCACGGCCACGGCCACCAGCACGATCATCGAGAACATCAGCTGCTGGAGCTGCTGGAGCGAGAAGGAGATGGGCAGGGAGGCGCGGGGGAAGTGCAGCGCCCGGACCAGTCCGAGGTTGCCGGAGATGGAGCGGACCCCCGCCATGACCGAGCTCTGCGTGAAGGTGAACACGAAGACGCCGGTCACCAGGAACGGGATGAAGACCTCCTGGGTCATTCCCTTCCTGGTCCCCAGGATCAGCCCGAAGATCAGGTAGTAGACCATGGCGTTCAGCAGCGGTGTCGCCACCTGCCACAGCTGGCCGAGTTTGGCCTGGCTGTACTGCGCCGTCAGCTTCGCCCGGGAGAACGCCATGATGAAGTGGCGCCGGCCCCAGAGCTGCCGGATGTACTGGGTCAGCCCCGGCCGGGCGCCGCTCACCGTCAGGCCGTACTTGTCGGCCACCTGGGCCGCGCTGAGGCCCTCGTCGGCGGACGGCTGGGCGCTCAGCGCGACCGAGCCGTCATGGGTTGTGTCACTCACAAGTTGAAACTCTCGTCTTCACGTTGCGCAGCCAGTCGCGGGCGCGGCTCAGGCGGACAGGTCCCGGAAAGAAAAAGAAAGTACGCCTCATGCTCTCAGAGACGAGCTTCTCAGATCACGGGAGGGCGGCCCAGTCTGGTCAGCCGCCACACCGTACGCCACTTCATCGGGCGTCGAGGTCCGCAGGGCGTTGCCCAGCCTTCCCGGAAGCCGCCGAACCATGCCTTGAGTGCGGGACCGGACGGCCTGCGGAGCAGGGTCAGCAGCAGCCAGACGCCGACGTAGACGGGAACCAGGGGCGCGGGGAGGTTACGGCGTGCCAGCCAGACCCTGTTCCGGGCCACCATACGGTGGTACACGGCGTGCCGCGATGGAGCGGTGGTCGGGTGGTTCAGCACCATGTCCGCGCGGTAGTCGATCATCCAGCCGGCGTTCAGTGCCCGCCAGGCCAGATCGGTCTCCTCGTGGGCGTAGAAGAAGTCGTCGGGCAGCCCGCCGACCTCCGCGAGGACCTGGGTGCGTACGGCGTTGGCGCCGCCGAGGAAGGTCGTCACCCGGGACGAGCGCATCGGGTCGGACGCGCGGAGCCGGGGAACGTGCCGGCGCTGGGTGGCCCCGGTCTCCGGGTCGGCGATCCGGAACGTGACGATGCCCAGCCTGTCGTCCGCGGCGAACGCCTGCCGGCAGAGCTCGGCGGTGTCGGTGTTCGGGAGGAGCCCGTCGTCGTCCAGGAAGAGCAGGGCGTCGACGTCGGCGCCGGACGGGCCGAACGCCTCGATGCCGACGTTGCGGCCGCCGGGGATGCCGAGGTTCTCGGGCAGTTCCACCGTCCGTACCCCCGCGGGCACGTCCGGCACGGGCGCGCCGTTGCCAACGACCACCACCTCGATCCGGTCGCCGTCCTGCCGGGCGACCGAATCGAGGAGGGCACGCAACTCGGCCGGCCGGTTACCCATCGTGATGACGACTGCGCCGAGTTTCATGGGAAGACTCACTTCAGCCTGCTGGACGCGAGCACGGACACCAGGTGGAGCAGTGTCTGCAGGAGCGCGATCCCGGCCAGGACGGCGACGCCGAGCCGCGAGAAGAACAGGTCACCCCTGATGCTGTCCGCGATCGCCGCGGCCAGGATCAGCAGCGACGCCTCGACCCCGAGGACCAGGCGGTGGAACTTCAGCGCGGCGGCGGCCCTGCGGGCCAGCGCCATGCCGGAGGAGCGCGGCTCGGAAGCCGACTCCTGCACCGGCGGCTTCCCGCTCTGGTGGCGGGCGACACCGACGAGGTCGGTCTCGGCCTTGATCAGGATCGCGCCGAGCGCGGCCAGGGTGCCGAGGAAGGCCCACAGCCAGTCGATCCGTCCCTCGCCCCACAGGTCGGCGGCGCGCAGACCGAAGCCGACCAGGACCGCGGCGTCGCACAGGTAGGCGGCGACCCGGTCCAGGTAGACCCCGGCGAGCGAGTACTGCTTCTTCCAGCGGGCGACCTCACCGTCGACACAGTCGAGCAGCAGATACAGCTGGACCATCAGCACGCCGAGCAGGGCGCCCGTGATGCCCGGGACGAGCAGCGCCGGAGCGGCGAGGGCGCCCGCGACGGTCATCACGTAGGTCAGCTGGTTGGGCGTGACCCTGGTGTTCACCAGGTGCCGGTCGATGCGCAGGGACACCTCGCGCATGTAGAGACGGCCTGCCCAGTGCTCGCCGCTGCGCCGGTCCTTCACACCCGGGGGGTGGACGACCGGTCGGAGCTCAGCTACCGATGGCTTTTGCATAGTCGGCGTATGCGTCCTTGATCTGGTCGGTGGAGAGGTTGAGGTGTTCCAGGATGGTGAAGCGTCCCGGACGCGTCTGCGGGGCGTACTCGACGGCCTGCACGAACTCCTCGGCGCTGAAGCCGATCTCGTGCGGCAGTACGGGCAGCCCGTGCCTGCGCAGCACTTCGGCGAAGAGACCGGACTCCTCGGCCGCCCCGCGCAGATGCATCGCGAAGGCGGCGCCGAGGCCGACCTGCTCGCCGTGGCTCGCCGCGCGCTTGGGGAAGAGCAGGTCGAAGGCGTGGCTGATCTCGTGGCACGCGCCGGACGAGGGGCGGGTGTCGCCGCTGATCGACATCGCGATACCGGAGAGGACGAGCCCTTCGGCGAGGACCGTGAGGAACTCGTCGTCGCCGACGCCACCGGGGTGGCGGAGCACGGCTTCACCGGCGGTACGGGCCATGGCGGCGGCCAGGCCGTCGACCGCTTCGCCGGTGACCTGGCGCGAGAGCTCCCAGTCGGCGATCGCGGAGATGTTGGAGATCGCGTCACCGACACCGGAACGGACGAAACGGACGGGGGCGGCACGGATCACATCGAGGTCGATGACCATGGCGATGGGCGTGGGGACTCCGTAGGAGCCGCGTCCGTTGTCGTTGTCCAGGGTGGACACCGGGGAGCAGATGCCGTCGTGCGAGAGGTTCGTCGCGACAGCCACCATCGGCAGACCGACCCGGGCCGCGGCGTACTTCGTCACGTCGAGGATCTTGCCGCCGCCGAGGCCGACCACGGCGTCGTACCGCTTGCCCTTGATGCCGTCGGCGAGCTTCACGGCGGAGTCGATGGTGCCGTCGGTCACCGAGTACCAGTCGGCGCCCGGAAGGAGGGGTGACAGCTTCTCCCGGAGCTTCTGTCCCGAGCCGTCGCTGACGGCGAAGGCGAGCTTGCCGGAGGAGGAGATCCGCTGGTCAGCGAGGAGACCTGCCAGGTCCCCTATCGCCCCCCGGCTGATGTCGACGACGACCGGGGACGGAATGAGCCGGGTCAGTACTGGCACGCGATCTCCCGGCCCTTCGCGAGGTCCTCGTGGTTGTCGATCTCGACCCAGGTCACTTCGCCGATGGGGGCCACGTCGACGGTGAAGCCGCGGTTGACGAGCTCCTGGTAGCCGTCCTCGTAGTAGAGGTCCGGGTCACGCTCGAACGTGGTCTTCAGCGCGTCGGCCAGCTCTTCGGCGGCCTCCGGCTCGATGAGCGTGACGCCGATGTACTCGCCGGTCGCGGTGGCCGGGTCCATCAGCTTGGTGATGCGGCGGACACCCTTGTCGCCCTCGGTGATGACCTTCATCTCCTCGTCGGCGAGGCTCTTCACCGTGTCGAGGGCGAGGATGATCTTCTGGCCCTTGCCGCGGGCGTCCAGGAGGGTCTTCTCGACGGAGACGGGGTGCACGGTGTCGCCGTTGGCGAGGATGACGCCCTGCTTGAGGACCTCACGGGCGCACCAGAGGGAGTAGGCGTTGTTCCACTCCTCGGCCTTGTCGTTGTCGATCAGCGTGAGCGTCACGCCGTACTTCGCCTCGAGCTCCGCCTTGCGGGCGTAGACGGCTTCCTTGCGGTAGCCGACCACGATCGCGACCTCGGTGAGTCCGACCTCGGCGAAGTTGGCGAGCGTGAGGTCGAGGACCGTCGTGTCACCGTCGACAGGGACGAGCGCCTTGGGGAGCGTGTCCGTGTACGGGCGCAGACGTCGTCCTGCACCGGCTGCCAGTACGAGGCCGATCATGCGAGTTCTCCTTCGTCGTGTACGGCGGGGGCCGAGGAGGACACCCAGAAGCGGATGGACTCCACGAGCACCACCAGAGCCACGGCCACCGCGAGTGCGGTGAGTGCCGTGGTGAAACCTGAATGCTGAGTCAGTACGGCGGCGAACACGGCCACCACAACGGTCCGGCCCTCGTGTCCACCGATCGTCCGCACCAGCCACTGGGGCGGCGCGCCGGTGCCGCCGCGAATGCGGTACACCGTGTCGTAGTGATGGTAGGCGACGGCCGAGACCAGCCCGAAAGCCGCGGGAACGGCGTGCGGGACGTCACTGCGGGCCGCCAGCACGAGGACGGTGCAGTACTCCGCGGCCCTGAAGACCGGGGGGACGAGCCAGTCGAGCGCACCCTTGAGCGGGCGCGACACCGCGATCCCGGAGAGCACCGCGTAGAGCGCGGCGGCGGCGACGGTCAGCCAGCCGCCGTACGGCAGGAAGAGGGCCGCCGCGACGACCGCCGCGGCGCCGGTGAGCGCCACCAGCGGGGCCGTGAAGCCGCCGCGCGGCCGCGGGCTCACGGCGGCGACGGCCCGCGCGAGCGGCCCGGAGTCGGCGAGGTCCGCGAGCGCCCGGGCCGCCCGGTCGGTACGCCGCGCCTTGCGGGTCAGCGAGCGCAGCAGACGGCCGGCCGTGGTGTAGCAGGCGGCCAGGGAGCAGCCGACGAGCAGGGCGTAGAAGACGATCCGGGGGCTGGTCACCGCGGTCAGTACGGCGATCATGGCCCAGCGCTCGCCGATCGGCAGCACTATCATCCGCCGCAGCCAGACCGTCCAGCCGACGCTGTCGAGCCGGTCGGAGAGGGCCGCCGTGGGGCTCGTGTTGGAGACCGCGTCGTGATTGGCCTCGTTGAACGAGAAGTCGACGATGTGGCGGCAGGCCTGGAGCACCATCGCGCCGAGCGCGAGGACCCATACGTCGTCGCCGCCCCGGGCCGCTCCGAGCGCGAGGCCCGCGTAGTACGCGTACTCCTTGGCCCGGTCGAACGTGGCGTCCAGCCAGGCACCCATCGTCGAGTACTGCAACGAGTAGCGGGCGAGCTGGCCGTCCGTGCAGTCCAGGACGAAGGAGAGGAGCAGCAGCACCCCGGCGGCGACATAGCCGCCGCGGGTGCCGGTCGCCGCGCTGCCCGCCGCGATGAGCGCGGTGATCAGCGAGGCGGTGGTGACCTGGTTCGGGGTGAACCCGCGCCGCGCGCACCAGCGGGCGATGTAGCGGGAGTAGGGACTGATGAAGAAGGTGGTGACGAAGCCGTCGTGGGCCTTCACCGCACTGCGCAGCCGCACCGCCTCGTCGTCGACCGCTGCGACCGCTCCCTGCGCGGCGGCGCGCGCATCGGGGCCGGTGGGCACGGCGGCCGTGAGCGACCCGAGCTCGGGGCGCTGCACCGGGGTGCCGTCGGTCTCCAGGGCCACGGCGAGGCGGCCCGGGACCGTACGGTCCTCGGTGTCCGGGTCCGCGGGAGCGGGCCCGACGGGGTTCCCCGCGCCGACCGCGGCCACGGTCCTGTTCAGGGCCCGCACCAGTGCCGCCCGGGCCTCGGGCTGCGCGGTGAGCGCGCCAGGGACGGTGGCGGCGGCGAAACGGGGGTCGGTCAGTCCGAGGCGCAGGGCGTGGACGTGACCGACGAACCGGGGGTCGACCAGCGCGACGCGTCCGCCGGCCGGAACCGCGGCGAGCAGTTCGGCGGCCTCGGTCGCGTCGTTGGCGGCCCGTACGTCGAAGCCCAGTGACCGCAGATCGTCCTCGAGCGACGATCCGGGTACCGGCGCTCCGGTGAGGATGGCGGTCGACAGACGAACTCACTCCTTGGCGCTGACGGAAACGGCGCGCGACAGTGCGGCCCTGAGGTGGGCCCGCGGCGCGTCGGCTGAGGCTATCGGATGAACGGAAGGCCGAGTTCACCGCCCGTTCAAGCCCTGTTCGGGACGGTCGGGCACTATCCGGCGCCGTTCGCGATCATCATCGTCGATCAACACCTCGGCCCACAAACCGCGGTGGGGGCAGCGCCTAAACTGACGCCCATGACGTGGTTGATCACAGGCGGAGCGGGTTACATCGGGGCGCATGTGGCGAAGGCCATGGCCTCGGCCGGGGAGCGGGTCGTCGTCCTCGACGACATTTCGACGGGCATGCCGGGGCGGCTGCCCGCGGACATCACGCTCGTGCGGGGCTCGGCATCGGACCGCACGCTGCTCGACCAGGTACTCGCCGAGCACGCGGTGACCGGTGTGGTGCACCTCGCGGCGAAGAAGCAGGTGGGGCAGTCCGTGGAACAGCCGCTGCTCTACTACCGGGAGAACGTCGCCGGGCTGGCCGTACTGCTCGAAGCCGTGGTCGCCGCCGGTGTGCGGCGCTTCCTCTTCTCCTCGTCCGCGGCCGTCTACGGCGTCCCGGATGTGGATCTCATCACCGAGGACACCCCGTGCGCCCCCATCAACCCCTACGGGGAGACGAAGCTCGCCGGCGAGTGGCTGGTGCGCGCGACGGGGCGGGCGCACTCCCTATCGACCGCCTGTCTGCGCTACTTCAACGTGGCGGGCGCGGCCCGGCCCGAGCTGGCGGACACCGGTGTCTTCAATGTCGTCCCGATGTTCTTCGACCGGCTGACGCGCGGGGAGGCCCCCCGGATCTTCGGCGACGACTATCCGACGCCGGACGGCACCTGCGTCCGGGACTACATCCACGTCGCCGATCTCGCCGACGCGCATCTCGCGGTCGCCCGGAAGCTGGAGAAGGAGACGGGTGCGGGGGACCTGACGGTGAACGTGGGCCGGGGCGAAGGCGTCTCGGTGCGCGAGCTGGCCGATCTGGTGGGCGAGGTCACCGGGCGCCCGGTGCCTCCCCTCGTCGAGCCGCGCCGGGCCGGTGACGCCGCCAGGGCCGTCGCCTCGGCCGCCCGGATGTCGCAGGAGCTGGGGTGGAGCGCACGTCGCGGAGTGCGCGAGATGGTGGAGTCAGCCTGGGAGGGCTGGTGCCTGCGCCATCCCGGCGCGCGCGTTCTCTGACCCCGTACGAGATCCCCGCACCGCTCTGACCTGCGAACGTTTCCGCAGGTCAGAGCATATGACAACGGTGTTCAGTGCCGTGTTGCCCGATACCCCCCACCCGTAGTTGACTGGGCTGCATCGGGCGGATCACGTCTGTGTCGTCACCACCGGACCGGAGGCGTTTTCATGGGGGCTGGCCACGATCACGGGCACACGCACGGCGGTCCGCCGCCCACGGGCACGGCGGCCGCCGCGTACAAGGGGCGGCTGCGGATCGCCCTGGGCATCACGCTCGGCGTCATGGTCATGGAGATCGTCGGTGGCCTGCTCTCCGACTCGCTGGCCCTGATCGCGGACGCCGCGCACATGGCGACCGACGCGCTGGGGCTCGGCATGGCGCTGCTCGCCATCCACTTCGCCAACAAGCCGGCCGGCCTCAACCGGACCTTCGGCTTCGCGCGGGCCGAGATCCTCGCCGCGCTGGCCAACTGTCTGCTGCTGCTCGGCGTCGGCGGCTATCTGGTCTTCGAGGCGGTCGACCGTTTCATCACGCCCGCCGAGACCAGGGGCGGGCTCGCCATCGCCTTCGCCGCCGTGGGTATGGTCGCCAATCTCGTCTCGCTGTCCCTGCTGATGCGCGGGCAGAAGGACAGCCTCAATGTGCGGGGCGCCTACCTGGAGGTGCTGGCGGACACGCTCGGCTCGGTCACCGTGCTGGTGTCGGCGGGGATCATCATGGCCACCGGCTGGCAGGCCGCCGACCCGATCGCCTCGCTGGTCATCGGCCTCATGATCGTGCCGCGTACGGTGAAGCTGCTGCGGGAGACCCTGAACGTCCTGCTGGAGGCGGCGCCCAAGGGCGTCGACATGGGCGAGGTCCGGGCACACATCACGGCGCTGCCCGGGGTGCTGGACGTCCACGACCTGCACGCCTGGACGATCACCTCGGGCATGCCGGTCCTCTCCGCGCATGTGGTGGTGCACCAGGAGGTGCTGGACTCGATAGGGCACGAGAAGCTCCTCCACGAGCTCCAGGGCTGTCTCGGCGATCACTTCGACGTGGAGCACTGCACCTTCCAGCTGGAACCGGCCGGGCATGCCGAGCACGAGGCGAAGCTCTGCCTCTGACGCCCGCGGGCGGCCGGTGCTAGGGTTCCCCGAGTTCCGCGGGTCCTCCCGCGGTGCGACACCCTGTGTGAATGAGGAGCTGAGATTGATGACGGTCACGGCGACGGCTGCCCTGCGCAGCATGCGGTCCTCTCTCGTCTCCCGGGTTCTCGGCTAACTCCCCGACTCATCCGTCGCCGCGTTGGCCGGAGCCCTCACACACAAGGGTTTCCCACGTTGACCGACCACTCCGACGCCGCCGTGCGTTACGAGGCGTTCTTCTCCCTGCACCACAACCTTCCCCGGCAGAGCCCCGGCTCCGATGCCACCACCCGGCGGCTGCTCGCCCTCGCGGGCCCGCAGCCGGTCCGTCCGCGCGTCCTCGATCTGGGCTGCGGCCCAGGCCGGGCCTCTCTGCTGCTCGCGGCGGAGGCGGGCGCCGAGGTGACGGCCGTCGATCTGCACGAGCCGTTCCTCGACGAGCTGCGCGAGGCCGCCGAGTCCCGGGGGCTCGGGAGCCGTATCCGTACGGTCAGGGCCGACATGGCCGACCTCACCGGTCCCGACTTCCCTGACGGATCCTTCGATCTGGTCTGGGCGGAGGGTTCCGCGTACACCATCGGCTTCGACACCGCGCTGCGGGACTGGCAGCGGCTGCTCGCCCCGGGCGGTTCGCTGGTGATCACCGAGTGCGTCTGGACGACGGACGCGCCCACCGACGAAGCCCGCGCCTTCTGGGAGCGGCACGGTTCGCTGCGCCCGGTGGCCGCGAACACGGCGGCGGCCGTCGCCGCGGGGTGCCATGTGCTCGGGGTGCTGGTGCAGCCCGAGAGCGACTGGGACGAGTACTACGTCCCGCTCGCGGAGCACGTGGCAGCTGCCGATCCCTCGGCTCCGGGTATGGAGTGGGCGCTCGCGTCCACCCGTGAGGAGCTGGCCATGCGGCGTGAGCACGGCGCTGAGTACGGGTACGCCGGCTATGTGCTGCGCCCCGCAGATCCGCGCTGGCCGACCCGGCCGGAGACGGAGGCGGACCGGGCCGCCGTGCACGCCGTCAACGCGGCGGCGTTCCCGACGGCCGACGAGGCGCGTCTCGTCGACGCGCTGCGCGACGACCCCGGGGCGTGGCTGCCCGGTCTCTCGTACGTCGCGCAGGCGCCGGACGGTTCCGTGGTGGCGTACGCCCTGCTGACCCGGTGCCGGGTCGGGGACACACCGGCGCTCGCGCTGGCCCCGGTGGCCACCGCTCCCGCGTACCAACGGCAGGGCGCGGGCCGGGCGGTGGTACGGGCGGTGCTGGACGCGGCCCGGCTGCGGGGCGAGCCGTTGGCCCTGGTTCTCGGCCACCCGGACTACTACCGGGCGTTCGGCTTCGTACCGGCGTCGCGGTTCGGCATCCGGCCCGGCTTCGAGGTGCCCGACGAGGCGATGATGGCGCTGGTGCTCGATGATTCCGTGCCCGTGCCGACGGGCATGATCCGGTATCCGGCGGCCTTCGGAGTCTGAGCCTGGCGTTCCGCTTCCGGCCGGGGGCCGGGTTCCCCTGCCGCGCCGCGAGGGCGCGGCAGGGGAACATGCCCGGAGCCGAAGTACGGACAAGCGGCTTTTGTGCGGCAGACTTGACCGGACTCCAGGGGCCCGGCGCACGGGGCCGGGGACCAAAGCGAAGGATGGGTATGCCGACCACACCAGCCACCGCGGCGCACAGTTCGCCGAGCGGCACTGCAGAAGCGATCATGCTCGAACTGGTCGACGAGAGCGGCACCACCATCGGCACCGCGGAGAAGCTCGCTGCCCACCAGGCGCCCGGCCAGCTGCACCGGGCGTTCTCCGTGTTCCTCTTCGACGAGCAGGGGCGGATGCTGCTCCAGCGCCGTGCTCTCGGCAAGTACCACTCCCCCGGCGTCTGGTCGAACACCTGCTGCGGCCACCCCTATCCGGGCGAGGCGCCCTTCGCCGCCGCCGCCCGGCGCACGTTCGAGGAGCTGGGGATCTCGCCCTCGCTGCTCGCGGCGGCGGGCACGGTCCGTTACAACCACCCGGACCCGGCATCGGGCCTGGTGGAGCAGGAGTTCAACCACCTCTTCGTGGGCATGGCCCAGGAGCGGCTGAACCCGGATGCGGAGGAGGTCGGCGAGACGGCCTTCGTGACCGCGCGGGAGCTGGCCGAGCGGCATGCGGAGGCGCCGTTCTCGGCGTGGTTCATGACCGTGCTGGATGCCGCGCGACCGGCGATCAGAGAGCTGACGGGGCCGTCCGCGGGCTGGTGACGGCCCGTTCGTACGGGGCGGTCAGAGCTGCGTCTTCAACGGCAGCGCCGCCCAGATGATCTTCCCGCCGCCCGCGGTGTGCTCGACGTCGCAGGTGCCGCCGGCCTCGGCCGTGACCTCCCGGACCAGGAGCAGCCCGCGCCCGCCCGTCTGGGCGTAGTCGGTCTCCAGGGCGGTGGGGCGGTACGGATGGTTGTCCTCGACCGAGACTCTGATCCATTCGGCGCCGATGGCCACCTCGACGGCGAGCTCGGGCGAGAGGAGCGCCGCGTGCTTCACCGCGTTGGTGACCAGTTCCGAGACGATCAGCAGCAGGCTCTGGAAGATGTCGTCCTCGACGGGCACACCTTGGCGGTTCACCAGATCCCGTACGGCGTGCCGTGCCTGGGGCACCGAGACGTCGACCGCGGGGGCGGTGAAACGCCACACCCCCTCGTACGACACGGTATGGGCCGGGACACTCCCGAGGCTCTCCATGATCGGGTACCCGCTCTCGACTCGCACATCACTGACCGTCGAGTAAAGAGTGTTGGGAACCGCTTGGTCCGCATCTGCCACTGATGACAAGTAGTCACTTATCGACGACATTTGATCGAGTGGGTATGACGGCGTCAGTTGTTGGACCGCTTCTGACGGCCTTCTGATGCCTTGCCCGACGCGGGCTTGTCGAGCTTCGCCTCGGACACCCTCTGGTCCTCGACCATACCGACGATGCGCCGGCCGCCGACTCCGAACGCGATCAGTCCGAGGCCGTCGAACAGCAGCGCGAGCGAGAAGAAACAGCCGAGCACGTAGAGGCTGCTGTGCGGCCAGTCGAAGAGCACCAGCAGCCCCAGCAGGAGGCCGAACGCGCCCTGCAACAGCGTCCACCCGAACTGCGGGCCGCGTACGACGACGCTGCCCACGAGACGGAACACGCCACCGGTGAGGAAGAGCAGCGCGGCGAACATGGTCAGGGCCTCGGCGGTGCCCTCCGGGTGGCGGATCACGACGACTCCGGCCGCGATGTTCAGTGCGGCGACCACCACGCCGAGCCAGAAGAAGCTGGTGCCTCTGGACTGGAGCGCGTGGAGCAGTCCGACGAGGCCGCCGATCAGCAGCAGCCAGCCGAAGAGCAGCATCGAGGTCAGGGTGGCCACGCCCGTGTAGACGAGACCCACCAGACCGGCGATGACGAGCAGGACGCCGAGCAGGGTGAGCCAGCTGAAACTGCGGCTGAGCTTCTTGCCCCCGGCTGTGGGACCGGCCATCGACAGCTCCTCACCGTGCGTGACTTCGCGGCCCCTTCTTGATCATAGGTTCGAACGGTCCGGATAGCATCCGGCGCATGGACCGTACGGATCAGCCCCGGCTGGAGCACACCGTGGTGGACGGGATCGCCACCGTCGTCATCAGTAATCCCGCCAAGCGCAACGCGATGACGGCGGGCATGTGGCGGGAGCTGCCCGCCCTGCTGGAGCGGCTGGCCGCCGACCGTGCGGTGCGTGCGCTCGTGCTGACGGGCGCCGGTGACACCTTCTGCGCCGGAGCCGACATCTCCTCCCTCCAGGAACCGGGCGGCAGCCCGCAGACCCTCGCGGTGACGGCCGAGGAGGCGCTGGCCGCCTTCCCCCGGCCGACGCTCGCCGCCGTGCGCGGGTTCTGTGTGGGCGGCGGCAGCCAGCTGGCGGCCGCCTGCGATCTGCGGTTCGCCGAGGAGGGCGCCTCCTTCGGCATCACCCCGGCCAAGCTCGGCATCGTCTACCCCTCGTCGTCCACGCGGCGGCTGGTCGCGCTGGTGGGGCCGGCCACGGCGAAGTTCCTCCTGTTCTCGGGCGAGCTGATCGGTGCGGACCGGGCGCTGCGAACCGGGTTGGTCGACGAGGTGCTGCCGGCCGGCGCACTGGACAAGCGGGTCGATTCCTTCGCACGCGTCCTGGCCTCCCGCTCGCAGCTGACGCAGGCGGCGGCGAAGGAGTTCGCCTCGGGGCGCGAGGACCGGGACCCGTACTGGGCGGAACAGGCGCGCCGCAGCGGCGACACCGCGGAGGGGGTCGCCGCGTTCCTGGAGCGGCGGGCGCCCGTCTTCACCTGGACGACGAGCCCCGTCGGCCCCGCCGACGGCGCGACTACTGGAGGATGAAGCGGCTCTTCGTGCGGAACTCCTCCACCAGGGCCGCCGGGGCCTTGGCCGGCGATCCGCAGTCGTACGGCGGCTGCGGGTCGTACTCCGTCAGGAGCTGGACCGCCCGGGCATGTTCGTCGCCCGCGATCCGGCCGAGCAGGGTCAGCCCCATGTCGATGCCGGACGAGACACCCGCGGCCGTCACGTACTTGCCGTCGGTGACGACCCGTTCGCCGGTCGGCTCGACGCCGTACCCCTTCAGGACGTCGAGGGCGAGCCAGTGCGAGGTGGCGCGCCTGCCGGTCAGCAGTCCGGCGGCGGCCAGCAGCAGCGAGCCGGTGCACACGGAGGTCGTCCAGGTGCTGGTGGCGTCGGCCGAGCGCAGCCAGCCGAGGAGCGCCTCGTTCTCCATCTGGTCGCTCTGGCCGGGGCCGCCGGGCACGATCACGACGTCCGGCGACGGCACGTCGGCGAGCGTCCGGTCGGCGACGAGCGAGAGGCTTCCGCTGTCGTTGCGGACGGGGCCGGTCCGCTCGGCGACGAAGACCGTCTCGGCGCCCGGGCTGCGGCTCAGCATCTCGTACGGGCCGACGGCGTCGAGTGCGGTGAAACGGTCGAAGAGCACGATGGCGATCTGCACGGTGATTCCTGTCGGTCTGCGTCCTGCTGGTCAGGACGGCGGGTGGGAGGGGCGGAAGCGTCGCCGGTACTCGGCGGGCGCCGTGCCCAGTGCCTTGACGAAGGCGCGGCGCATCGCCTCCGGGGTGCCGTAGCCGCTGGACCGCGAGATCCGGGTGACCCCGTCCGTGGTGTCCTCCAGCAGCCGGCGGGCCTGTTCGAGGCGTACGCGGTCGACATAGCGGCCCGGTGTCATACCGGTCTCCGCGTGGAAGGCGCGGGCGAAGTGCCGGGGCGAGAGCCCGGCGCGGGCGGCGAGCGCTTCCACGGAGAGGTCGTCCTCGGGGTGCTCCGTGATCCAGTGCTGGACGTCCCGCAAGGGTTCACGGCGGGCCGTCTGGGCGGTGAGCTGGGCGCTGAACTGGGCCTGGTTCCCGGGCCGCCGCAGGAAGACGACGAGATGACGGGCCACGGTGAGCGCCACCTCACGGCCGTGGTCCTCCTCGACCAGCGCGAGCGCGAGATCGATGCCGGCCGTGACACCGGCGGAGGTCGCCAGCTTCCCGTCCCGTACGAAGATCGGGTCCGGGTCGACCTCGACGGCGGGGCAGGTGCGGGCCAGATGCTCGCAGACCGCCCAGTGCGTCGTGACGCGGTGGCCGTCCAGCAGTCCCGCCCCGGCCAGCAGCAGCGCGCCGGTGCACACGGAGACGAGCCGGTCGGCGTGCGAGGCGCGGTCGCGGAGCCAGTCGATCAGCGCGGGATCGGGGGCGCGCGTGCCCTGGCCGCCGGGGACGAGGAGCGTATGGGGCTCCCCGGCATCGGCGAGCGTGCTGTCGGGGACGAGGGTGAGTCCGCTGGAGCTGCGGACCGGGGAGCCGTCCAGGGAGGCGGTGCGCAGCTCGTACGAGACGCCGGGGAACCGGGCGGCACCGGCGAATACCTCCATCGGGCCGGTGACGTCGAGGCTCTGGACGCCGTCGAAGAGGACGACGAGTACGGATCGCTGCTTCATGTCCGCCATCCTGGGCGGCCGGTCCGATGGCCGCAATGACGAGTACCCCACCTTTCCTGCCACGCGAAATCCTCGTCACCCCGCTTCCCCGACGTACCGACCAGTCGGTAACCTGCGGGGCATGAGTACTCTGCCTCCCCGCGCCGGACGCCGCTGCCACAACGCCCTCAACCCGCTGCACTCCACGGTCTACTTCTCCCCCGACCTCGGGAAGGAGATGGGCGGGCTGGGCATCGACGACTCCAATGCCGCCTACTTCGCCGCGCGCAGCGCCGCGATGGGCGCCGTCGGAGCGGGCACCGTCAGCGCGACCTTCTACAACTTCAACCACGAGCTGGTGGCACGCCATCTGCCCGCCGTGTGGTCCGTCGCCTCCCCGCAGGCGGTGCTGGACGCCCGGCTGCGGGCGGCCGACTCGACGCTCCGCCGGCTGCTCGGCGAGGAGACGATCGCCTCGGCCGAGCTGGCCGAGGCCGCACAGCTGGCGCTGCGCGCCACCGAGGGCTGCACCCGCCACGCCCGGCCGCTGTACGCCGCGCACGCCGATCTCCCCGTCCCTGACGAGCCGCACCTGGCGTACTGGCACGCCGCGACCCTCCTGCGCGAACACCGCGGCGACGCCCATCTCGCGGCGCTCGTCTCCGCAGGCCTGGACCCGGTCGAAGCCATGGTCAGCCACACCGCGACCGGCAAGGGCATGGCGCCGCGCTGGATTCTCGCCACCCGCGGCTGGCGCCGCGCCGACTGGGAGGCGGCGGCCGGACGGCTGCGCGCACGCGGACTCCTGGACGCCGAGGGCGAGTTGACGGAGGCGGGCGTGGCACTGCGGGCCGGCCTTGAGGAGGCGACGGACCGGATGGACGCCGCTCCGTACGAACACCTGGGCGCGGAGGGTGTCGAGCGGCTGACCGAGCTCGGGCGCGGCTACCTGTTCGCGGCGGCATCCGCCGGAGCCTTCCCGGACGAGCTCGTGGGCAAGGGCTGAGCCAGGGACGTTTACGAGCCGCGGTCGGGGTCAGGCGGAGAACGCACGAGCACACAGCACACCGCGACGAAGGAGAACACCATGCGCACGATCGCAGACATCTTCCGCACCATCGGCTCCGCCGTGGCCACCGTGGTGACGCTCCCCTTCCGGCTGGTGGCCAAGCTCTTCGGCGGCGCGTCGCGCGGCGGCCGGACCCGGCGCGCCTGAGCGAACGGTCCGCGGCACGGCATCCGACGAGGTCACGCGACACGGCACCCGGCCACCCGGCACAATGCAGGCGAAGGGGACCACCCCGGCTGTGGATCACCGCGTGGCCCACGGCCAGCACAGCCAGTACGAGAAGGCGAGTCGGGAAAACCGTGACGACGTCCATCGAAGGCAGGATCGCCGAGGAACTCGGCGTACGTGAGCGTCAGGTGAGGGCGGCCGTCGAGCTGCTCGACGGCGGGTCGACCGTGCCGTTCATCGCGCGCTACCGCAAGGAAGCCACCGAAATGCTCGACGACGCGCAGCTGCGCACGCTCGAGGAACGGCTGCGGTATCTGCGGGAGCTGGAGGACCGTCGTGCGGCGGTCCTCGAATCCGTACGCGAGCAGGGCAAGCTCGACGAGGCGCTGGAGGCACAGATCCGGGCGGCCGACACCAAGGCGCGCCTGGAGGACATCTACCTCCCGTTCAAGCCGAAGCGGCGGACGAAGGCGCAGATCGCCCGCGAGGCGGGCCTCGGCCCGCTGGCGGACGGGCTGCTCGGCGACCCGTCGGCCGATCCGCTCGTGGCGGCTGCCGCCTTCGTCGACGCGGAGAAGGGCGTGGCGGACGGGGCGGCGGCGCTGGACGGCGCCCGCGCCATCCTCGCCGAACGGTTCTCCGAGGACGCCGACCTCACGGGTGAGCTGCGCGAGCGCATGTGGTCGCGCGGCCGGCTGACGGCGAAGGTCCGGGACGGCAAGGAGGAGGCGGGCGCGAAGTTCGCCGATTACTTCGACTTCGCCGAGCCGTTCACCGCGCTGCCCTCGCACCGGGTGCTGGCCATGCTGCGGGGCGAGAAGGAGGACGTGCTCGATCTCGTCCTGGAGCCGGAGGAGCCGGAGGCCGCGGAGCGGCCGGGACCCTCGGCGTACGAGAACATGATCGCCCGGCGTTTCGGGGTCAACGACCGCGGGCGTCCGGGCGACAAGTGGCTCGGCGACACGGTGCGCTGGGCCTGGCGGACCCGGATCCTGGTCCACCTCGGGATCGATCTGCGGCTGCGGCTGCGGACGGCGGCGGAGGACGAGGCGGTACGCGTCTTCGCGTCGAACCTGCGCGATCTGCTGCTCGCCGCGCCGGCCGGGACCCGGGCGACGCTGGGGCTCGACCCCGGTTTCCGTACGGGCGTGAAGGTCGCCGTCGTCGACGCGACCGGCAAGGTGGTGGCGACCGATGTCATCTACCCGCATGTCCCCGCCAACAAGTGGGACGAGTCGCTGGCCAAGCTGGAGCGGCTGGCGAGGACCCACTCCGTCGATCTGATCGCGATCGGCAACGGCACGGCGTCCCGCGAGACGGACAAGCTCGCCGGTGAACTGTGCGAAAAGCACCCGGAGTTGAAGCTCACCAAGGTGATGGTCTCGGAGGCCGGCGCTTCGGTGTACTCGGCGTCGGCCTTCGCCTCGCAGGAACTCCCCGACATGGACGTGTCGTTGCGCGGCGCGGTCTCGATCGCCCGGCGTCTCCAGGACCCGCTGGCCGAGCTGGTGAAGATCGACCCGAAGTCGATCGGGGTCGGCCAGTACCAGCACGACCTGTCCGAGGTGAAGCTGTCGCGCTCGCTGGACGCGGTCGTCGAGGACTGTGTGAACGGGGTCGGCGTCGACGTCAACACCGCTTCCGCGCCGCTGCTCTCACGGGTGTCCGGCATCGGCTCGGGCCTCGCGGAGAACATCGTCGCGCACCGCGACACGCATGGGCCGTTCCGTTCGCGCCGGGCGCTGAAGGATGTGGCGCGGCTGGGGCCGAAGGCGTACGAGCAGTGCGCGGGCTTCCTCCGCATCCGGGGCGGGGACGACCCGCTGGACGCGTCGAGCGTGCACCCGGAGGCGTACCCGGTGGTGCGGGCGATGGTGAAGACGACGGGCAGCGAGGTGGCGTCGCTGATCGGCAACGCGGGAGTGCTGCGGACGCTGCGCGCCGATGACTTCGTGAACGAGAAGTTCGGTCTGCCGACGGTCACGGACATCCTGAAGGAGCTGGAGAAGCCGGGCCGTGACCCGCGTCCAGCGTTCAAGACGGCCACCTTCAAGGAGGGCGTCGAGAAGATCGGCGATCTGGCGTCCGGGATGGTGCTGGAGGGAGTCGTCACGAACGTGGCGGCGTTCGGGGCGTTCGTGGACATCGGTGTGCACCAGGACGGTCTGGTGCACGTCTCGGCGATGTCCAGGACCTTCGTGAAGGACCCGCGGGATGTCGTGAAGCCGGGTGACGTCGTGAAGGTCAAGGTCATGGACGTCGACATTCCGCGCAAGCGGATCTCGTTGACGCTGCGGCTGGACGACGAGGCGGTGTCCGCGGGCCAGCCTGGGCAGGACGGCGGCCGGAAGCGGGAGCAGAACGAGAGCGGTGAGCGCGGGGCACGGGCGGGCAGGCCGCCTCGGCCTCGTCAGGGCGGTGCGGGTGGCCAGAGCGGTGACCAGCGCGGTGGCGGCCAGGGAGCTCCGAGCGGTCAGGGGCGTGACCGGCGTGGGGGCGGTGGCGGTGGCGGCGGTGCGCGCCAGGCGCCGGCCGCAGCGCCGGGGAACAGTGCGATGGCGGATGCGCTGCGGCGGGCGGGGCTGGTGGACCCGAAGCAGGGGGGCGGGAAGAAGCGGTAGGGGGTGGCGCGGGTGGGGGCGGCCGCCGCGCGGGCTGTCCCCTCCCCGCCCCAGCCGGTGTCAGAGCTCCGTCACCTTGCCGTTCGCCACCTCCAGGCGGCGCGTCGTGTGGACCGCCTCCAGCATCCGTCGGTCGTGTGTGACCAGCAGCAGCGTGCCCGTGTAGGAGTCGAGCGCCGACTCCAGCTGTTCGATCGCCGGCAGGTCCAGGTGGTTCGTCGGCTCGTCGAGCACCAGGAGGTTGACGCCCTTGCCCTGGAGGAGGGCGAGCGCCGCGCGGGTGCGCTCGCCCGGGGAGAGGGTCGTCGCGGGGCGCGTCACATGGTCGGCGCGGAGGCCGAACTTGGCGAGCAGGGTGCGGACTTCGGCGGGTTCGGTGTCGGGCACGGCCGCGCAGAACGCGTCGAGCAGGCTCTCCGAACCATGGAACAGCCGACGGGCCTGGTCGACCTCGCCGACGACCACACCCGAGCCGAGCGTGGCATGCCCCGAGTCGAGCGGGAGCCTGCCGAGCAGGGCGGCGAGCAGGGTCGACTTGCCCGCTCCGTTGGCTCCGGTGATGGCGACCCGGTCCGCCCAGTCGATCTGCAGCGTGGCCGGGCCGAACGCGAAGTCGCCACGTACGACCTCGGCGTCCCGGAGCGAGGCGACGACCGAGCCGGAGCGCGGGGCGGAAGCGATCTCCATCCGGAGTTCCCACTCCTTGCGCGGCTCATCGACGACGTCGAGACGCTCGATCATGCGCTGTGTCTGCCGGGCCTTGGCGGCCTGCTTCTCACTCGACTCGCTGCGGAACTTGCGGCCGATCTTGTCGTTGTCGGTGGCCTTGCGGCGGGCGTTCTTGACACCCTTGTCCATCCAGGAGCGCTGCGTCTGGGCGCGGTTCTCCAGGGCGGAGCGCTTGTCGGCGTACTCGTCGAACTCCTCGCGGGCGTGCCGGCGGGCACGGTCGCGCTCCTCCAGATAGGCCGCGTAGCCGCCGCCGTAGAGGTTGATCTCCTGCTGGGCCAGGTCCAGCTCCAGGACCTTGGTGACCGTACGCATCAGGAACTCACGGTCGTGGCTGATGACGACCGTGCCCACGCGCAGACCTGCCACATAGCGCTCAAGGCGTTCCAGACCGTCCAGGTCCAGGTCGTTGGTGGGCTCGTCCAGCAGGAAGATGTCGTACCGGGACAGCAGGAGCGAGGCGAGTCCGGCGCGGGCGGCCTGGCCGCCGGAGAGCGCCGTCATCGGGAGGTCCAGGCCGACGGTCAGGCCGAGGTCGGCGGCCACCTCCTCGGCCCGTTCGTCCAGGTCGGCGCCGCCGAGGGACAGCCAGCGCTCCAGCGTCTCGGAGTACGCGTCGTCCGCGCCCGGCGCTCCGTCGACGAGGGCCTGGGTCGCGGCGTCCATCGCTTCCTGGGCGTCGGCGACCCCGGTCCGGCGGGCGAGGAACGCCCGCACGGTCTCCTCCGGGCGCCGCTCGGGCTCCTGCGGGAGGTGTCCGACGGTGGCGGTGGGCGGGGAGAGGCGCAGCTCGCCCTCCTCGGGGCGGTCGAGCCCGGCGAGGAGGCGGAGCAGGGACGATTTTCCGGCGCCGTTGACTCCGACGAGACCGATCACGTCGCCGGGCGCTACGACGAGGTCGAGCCCTGCGAAGAGAGTGCGGTCGCCGTGTCCGGCGGCGAGATCCTTGGCGACGAGAGTGGCAGTCATCAGGGCACGATCCTAATCGGCCTCCGGGAAGGCCGGACCAGCCCGGCCGGATTGCGGGGTGATCCGTTAGCGTCCAGCCAGGAGTGCGGTCGGAACCGGAGCGGCAGGGGTGACAGCGATGGCGGACGTGATCGTGGTGGGGAGCGGGGTGATCGGGCTGACCACCGCGGTGGTGCTCGCGGAGTCCGGCCGCCGGGTCCGGGTCTGGGCGCGGGAACCGGCTGCGTCGACGACGTCAGCGGTGGCCGGCGCCCTGTGGTGGCCGTACCGGATCGAGCCCGAAGCGCTGGTCGGGGAGTGGGCTCTGGCGACGCTGCGGGTGTACGAGGAACTGGCCGCCACGCCCGGGGAGACGGGTGTACGGCTGGTCGCGGGGGTGCACCGGGGCGAGCGGTTCGCCGGGCTCGGGCCGTGGGCCCGGCAGCTCCGGGACGCGGCCGAGGTGGCGGACGGGCTGCGGGTGACGCTGCCGCTCCTCGACATGCCGGTGCATCTGGGCTGGCTGGAGCGGCGCCTGGCGGCGGCCGGGGGTGTGGTCGAGCGGCGTACGGCGACGGGCTTCGACGAGGCGGCGGCCGAGGCGCCGACGGTCGTGAACTGCACGGGCCTGGGGGCGCGCGAGCTGGTTCCAGATGCCGGGGTCCGGCCGGTGCGCGGCCAGCTGACCGTGGTGGAGAACCCGGGGATCGACGAGTGGTTCACGGAGGCGGACCCGGCGTCGAGCGCGACGACGTACTTCTTTCCGCAGCCCGGCGGGCTCGTGCTCGGTGGCACGGCCGAGGTGGACGACGCGCGCACGGAACCCGATGCCCGTACGGCCGAGGAGATCGTGGCGCGCTGCGCCCGGGTCAGGCCGGAGATAGCGGGGGCCCGGATCATCGGGCACCGGGTGGGGCTGCGGCCGGCCAGGGACGCCGGGGTACGGATCGCGGCCGGGCCGCTGCCGGGCGGTGGGCGCCTCGTGCACAACTACGGGCACGGGGGCGCCGGGGTGACGGTCGCCTGGGGGTGCGCGCGGGAGGCGGCCCGGCTGGCGGGCTGAGACACCACGGGGGGCGTGCCGGGGCCGCCTCCGCGTCTCGGCGTACCCCGGAGCGCCGGGTCGGGTCCGGGTCCGGCGTGCCGAGCCAGACCCGTATCCGGCGCGCGGGCCGGACCCCCTCCCGGTCTGCCCGGGCCGCCCCCGTGTCCGCTGTCAGGCGTCCGGACCGGGGTCGGGCTCGTCCGCCGTGTCGGCCTTGGCGGCCTTGCTCATGCGCTCCGTGGTGATGGAGCTGGTGCCGGGGCCGATCCGGATCTCGAAGTCGCCGTCGTACTTCGCGTGGCCCTCGATGACCGCCGATTCGACCGCCTCGACACCGAACTCCTGCCGCACGATCATCGGGTCCTGTCGCAGGTCCCGCATCAGGGCGACGCACATGCCGAGCATGACGAGGGTGAACGGTGCGGCGACCAGGATGGTGAGGTTCTGGAGTCCGGCCAGCGCGTCGCCCTTTCCGTTGCCGATGAGCAGCATGATGGCGGCCACCGCGCCGGTGACGACGCCCCAGAAGACGACGACCCAGGTGGCGGGTTCGAGTACGCCCTTCTGGGAGAGCGTGCCCATCACGATGGACGCGGCGTCGGCCCCGGAGACGAAGAAGATGCCGACCAGGACCATCACCAGAATGCTCATCACGGTGGCGATGGGGAACTCCTGGAGCACACCGAAGAGCTGGGCCTCCGGGGTGTCCGCGGAGCCGAGCCTGTCGGCTTCCTGGAGTCTGATCGCCGAACCGCCGAAGACCGCGAACCAGACCAGGCTGACGGTGCTGGGCACGAGGATCACGCCGCCCACGAACTGACGGATGGTCCGGCCGCGGCTGATCCTGGCGATGAACATGCCGACGAAGGGCGTCCAGGAGATCCACCAGGCCCAGTAGAAGACCGTCCAGCTCGCGAGCCAGTCGGCCACTTCCCCCTCGCCGGTGGCCTCGGTACGGCCGGCGAGCTGGGCGAGATCACCGAAGTACGCGCCGATCGAGGTGGGCAGCAGGTCGAGCACGATGATCGTGGGGCCCGCGATGAAGACGAAGACGGCGAGAATCAGCGCCAGCACCATGTTGATGTTGGACAGCCACTGAATGCCCTTCTCGACGCCGGAGACGGCCGAGGCGACGAAGGCGACCGTCAGCACGGCGATGATCGCGACGAGCAGGCCCGTGCCCGTCTTCTCCATCCAGTTCAGTTCCTGGAACCCACTGCCGATCTGGAGGGTGCCGAGACCCAGCGAGGCGGCGGAGCCGAAGAGCGTGGCGAAGATGGCGAGGATGTCGATGACGCGGCCCGCCCCTCCGTGGGCGCGCCGCTCGCCGATGAGCGGTTCGAAGACCGCGCTGATCGTCTGACGCCTGCGCCGCCGGTAGGTGCTGTACGCGATGGCCAGGCCGACCACCGCGTAGATCGCCCAGGGGTGCAGCGTCCAGTGGAAGAGGGTGGTGGCCATCGCCGTCTGCATCGCTTCGGCGTCGTCGACGGGGTGGGTACCGGGCGGCGGATTGATGAAATGGGCAAGCGGCTCGCTCACCCCGTAGAACATCAGACCGATACCCATGCCGGCGCTGAACATCATCGCGACCCAGGAGACGGTACGGAATTCGGGTTCCTCGCCCTCCTGCCCGAGCGAGATCTTCCCGTACCGGCTGATCGCGAGCCAGAGCGCGAAGACGACGAAGCCGGACGCCGCGAGCATGAAGGCCCAGCCGCCGTTGTGGATCAGTCCGTTGAGCAGAGTGCTGGAGACGCTCTCCAGCGAGTCCGTGGCCGTGGCACCCCAGACCACGAAGGCGAGAGTGAATACCGCTGTGACTCCGAAGACCACCCGGTCCGTCTCGGGACGCCGGCCGTGGTGCGGTTCGGCGGGGAGGTCGGCCGTGACCGACAGCTCCCCCCGCCCATCCGTTCTCTGATCGTCCTGCGACACAAATGGCACCTTTCACGGAGTCCGAAAAATCGCTCTCCGTAGGCAGTACCACATGGGGCCGGTATCTTCCGGGATCAACAAGCCGTAACGGCTTGCCCGTTTGTGAGGTGATATGCCGCTCGCTCGTCGAGGAGCAGGGGTACGAGCTGACGTGCCGACTGCCTCAGCGGTACGTACGCTCCGTCACCGTCGCGCCGTGAGGTGACCCCGTGAAGGGCCAGTTCGTCCCCCACGTCGGCGTACTGGGCGGCGGTGAGCCGGTAGCCGCAGGGCGGGTCCGTGAGGATCTCGTCCGGCTCGGCGGGGTCGTTGTCCGCGCCGGAGAGGTGGACGGGGCCCCGGTCGGAGAAGCCCGCCACGCGGGACGCCCCGGTGGCGGCCTCGATCCGGCCGCGCTGCTCGTCGTCGAAGGCGAACAGGCCGTCGAGCGCGGCCTGCTGGGACTCGACCCTGCGCCGGTGGTTGAGTGCCTGGTCGGCCTTCTCGGCGGCGGAGAGCGCGTCGACACGGGACTCGATGAGCAGACCCACCGCGTGTTTGATGCCCGAGGCGTTGCGCAGGATACGTTCCTGCCCGTCGCCCGCGGTCTGCTTGATGGGGTCTCCGGTGACCGGGTCGGTCCAGATTCCGTAGATGCCGCTGCTGTAGCCCGACTCCCCCGCCACCGGCCTGACGTACCGGTCGGACAGGGTCTGCGAGGCGTCGTGCACCCCGTCGTGGACGTTGAGGTTGCGGGGCCAGAGGACGAAGAGGTCCTTGTCGTAGTACGGCGGGGTGGCCCCGTACTCGTGCAAGTCGTAGATCACGTCCGGCCGTTGGTCACGGATGACAGCGGCCATGGCACGGCCTTCGGCCGTCTGGAGCGCGATGTGGTCACGGTTGATGTCCACGCCGTCCGCGTTGCCCCGGGTGTTCGCCGCCCGTCCGTCGGGGTTGGCGGTGGGCAGCACCAGCACATGCGTACGGGCGAGGAACGTGCTGGTGGCCCGGTCCCTGGCGAAGGCGAGATCCCGGACGGTGGACAGACATGCCTCGCGGCCGGACGGTTCGTTGCCGTGCTGACTGCAGATCAGCAGCATCGTGTGGGCGGCCGGCCGGTGGGCGCCGATGCGGACCAGCTGGAGAGGGCGGCCCTCCTTCGTCGTGCCGATCCGTTCGACCGCGACACGGTCACTCGCCCGGTCGACCGCCGCGAGGAACTCCTGCTCCTCCGGCTGCCCGGTCCAGCGGGCCCCGTTGCTCGTCTCGAATCCGGTACGGGGCGCGGAGTGCGCGGCCTCGGCGGGGACGGTGGCGAACGGCACGGCGAGCGCCGCCGCGGCGACGGTCAGGGCGAGGCCGCGCAGGCCGGCGCGGCGCCCGCGGGGAACGCCTGGGGCTCGGGTGCTGCGGAGTGCACGGGCGATGCGAGGGGTCATCTGCGGCTGCCTCCCGGGATGCGGTGCGGCGGGCACGACGGTGCCCGCCCACGTATCAGCGTGTGCGGAAGGTACCTCGGTCAACTGCTGTGCAACAGGGGGCGATCATCCGGCGACGGACCGGTGAAGCGTGTCAGCTGCCGGCCAGGGACGGCCCGGCCCGCCGGTGCGCCGCCCGTGCCCTGCGGGCGAGGGGCAGATAACGCAGTCGCTCCGGAAGCACGGGGACCACCGTCCTGACGACTCCGCAGAAGTGACGCAGCCTCCGCTCGTCCCGCGGGGTCCACTCCAGTCCGATCGCCGCACGGGCGTCGGGCGGCATGAGCCCCACGGTGACGAAGCCGCGGAACCGGGCCAGGGGCGGCAGCAGTACCGGCCACAGCGCCCGGAGCAGGAGCCGTACGGGCAGCGGGCCGCGGTCCGGCGGGGGGACGGCCGCGTCGGTGGCCACCAGTTCACGGACGACGGCGGTCGCCTCGATCTCCTGGGCCAGCATCCTGCGGTAGTACGGCCAGAACTCCTCGACCGTCTGCGGCATGTCCCGGTCGTGGATGCCGAGTATCCGGCCCACCTGAAGCCATTCGCGGTAGAGGGCCCGCTCCTGCGCCTCGCTCATCGGGCGGACCAGGTAGCGCGCCGCGTGCCGGTACACCGGGAATCCGGTGGCGTGGACCCAGGCGTAGTTCGCGGGCGTCAGGGCGTGGTAGCGGCGGCCACGGGTGTCGGTCCCCTGGATGGTCCGGTGCAGTCCGCGGAGCCGGCGTCCTTCCTCGGCCGCCGCGTCCCCGCCGTACACCCAGAGCTGGAGCGAACGCAGGGACCGCTCGCCGCGTCCCCACGGGTCCGTGCGGAAGACGGAGTGCTCGTCGACGCCCGCGCCGACCGCCGGGTGGGCGACCTGGAGGGTGAGGGCGGCGGGCAGTATCAGCAGGGAGCGGATGTCGCCGGTCAGGCTCCACAGCACTCCGCCGGGCGGGGGCGGCGCGGGGGCCACGTCCTCGTCCGGCGCCTCGGATGCTGCGCGGTCCATGCGGGGGCTCCCGGCGATCGGCGGGCGTGCGGTCCCGTGACCGGCCCGGATGTGTTCCAGTATGCGATCACGGGCGGTCCGGTGCGCTGAGGGGCGGGGCCCGGGGGGGGGGCCGCCCCTCAGCCGGCCAGGAGGGGCACCAGACAGCGGTGCGCGAGGAGCCTGAGCTGCTCGTCGTCGTCGAGCGCGAAGGAGCCGGCCGGGTTGAGCAGGAAGGAGACGATGATCCGCACCGCCAGCTCGGCGGCAGGCTCGGTGTCCGCCTCCGGCCGCCCCCGCGCACACTCGGCGTGGCTCAGCCGGTCGGCCAGGTATCCGCGCAGGGCGAGCAGGACGGGGCCGTCCTCCGCGGTGAGGAGGGGCAGCACGGTCTCCGGCTCGATCCGCAACAGCCCGGCGACGAGCGGGTGTTCGCGGACGTGCCGCAGGACGGCGACGAAGCCTTCGACGAGCCGTTCCTCCCGGGTGGGCAGGGCCGCGACCACCTCGTCCACGTCCACGACGAAGCGGCGGTACTCGCGCAGCAGACAGGCTGCCAGCAGATCGTCCCTGCCGCCGATCCGCCGGAGCACGGTGAGCCGGGAAACCCTGGCGTGTCCGGCAATCCTGTCGACGGTCGTACGCCGGACCCCGTGGGTCATGAACTGCTCACGCGCCGCGTCGAGTATCTGCTCGCTCAGGGCGTCGGACGGCGGCGTCTCCGTGAGCGCGCGGGCGAGCAGTGCCTCGTTCGTACTCCGTCGCGCCATGGGCCCTCCCCCGATCCGCCCCTGTTCCCCTCCACGATAGCCAGGTCGACACATGGATATGGAGACATCCGGACACCAGATGGCGTACGCCGGGTCCGTCAGTCGTGGTCGTGCACCGTGACGGACACGCCCCGCGGCCGCCGATACCGCCGCGCACTTTCACAACAGTGGTGAGACAGCAATACTGTTGAACCCATGGTGCGCAGGTCATGCACTACCCGGCAGTACGAGCGAGAGCAGCGAGGAGCAGACATGGCGACCGGGACCGAGGAGCCGACGCTCACCGTCGACGAGCTTGCGGCGCGCGCCGGGGTCACTGTCCGCACCGTGCGTTTCTACAGCACCCGGGGGCTGCTGCCGCCCCCGGTGATCGGGCCGCGCAGGGTCGGGCACTACGGGCGCGACCACCTCGCGCGGCTGGCCCTGATCGAGGAGCTCCAGCACCAGGGCATGACGCTGGCCGCGATCGAGCGGTATCTGGAGCAGCTGCCGCCCGATCTGAGTGCGCGCGATCTGGCGATCCACCGGGCGCTGGTGGCGTCCTGGGCTCCGGACAAGGCCGAGGACATGACACGGGCCGAGCTGGAGCGGCGCGCGGGGCGGGCGCTCACCGAGCCGGATCTCGGTCTGCTGGAGGCGATGGCCGTGCTGGAGCGGCCCGAGGCGGGCAGCGACGGTTTCCGGGTCGATCCGGGGCTGCTCCGGCTCGGCGTGGAGCTCCTGGACGTACCGATCGCGCACGAGACGATCCTTGCCGCGCGCACGGTCCTGCTGGAGCACACCCGCTCGGCGGCGCAGGAGCTGACCCGGCTGTTCCGGGACGAGGTGTGGGGCCCGTACCGGGAGCGGGAGTCCGATCCGGAGCATGTCGCGGCGATGAAGTCGCTCTCGGCGCACATGCAGCCGATGGTGGTGCAGGCCCTGGTGACCGCGTTCCAGCGCTCGCTGAAGGAGGAGCTGCGGGCCGCGTTCACGGCGCGGTAGCACCGGATGGACGCGGCCCGCGCGGAGCGGGTCAGTCGTGGAAGGTCTCGCCCTTCTCGGCCTTCTCCACGAGCAGGGCGGGCGGCAGGAAGCGATCGCCGTACTTCTCGGCGAGTTCCCGGGCGCGCGCCACGAAGCCGGGCAGGCCGCCTTCGTACCCGTTGATGTACTGGAGCACTCCGCCGGTCCAGGCCGGGAAGCCGATGCCCATGATGGAGCCGATGTTGGCGTCGGCGACCGTGATGAGGACCTCCTCCTCCAGGCAGCGGACGCTGTCCAGCGCCTCGGAGAAGAGCATTCGCTCCTGCATGTCGGCGAAGGGGACGTCGGCGCCGGGCCGGGCGAAGTGCTCGCGCAGGCCGGGCCACAGGCGGGTCCGCTTGCCCTCCTCGTCGTATTCGTAGAAGCCCGCGCCGCCGCTGCGCCCGGGGCGCCCGAACTCGTCGACCATCCGGTCGATGACGGCGTCGGAGGGGTGCCCGGCCCAGGTGCCGCCCGCCTCCTCGACGGCCCGCTTCGTCTCGTTGCGGATCTTGCGGGGCAGGGTGAGCGTCAGCTCGTCCATCAGGGAGAGCACCTTGGCCGGGTAGCCGGCCTGTGCCGCGGCCTGCTCGACCGAGGCCGGTTCGACGCCCTCGCCGATCATGGCGACGCCCTCGTTGATGAACTGGCCGATGACACGCGAGGTGAAGAAGCCGCGCGAGTCGTTGACCACGATGGGCGTCTTCTTGATCCGCCGGACCAGGTCGAAGGCGCGTGCCAGGGCCTCGTCGCCGGTCCGCTCGCCCTTGATGATCTCGACGAGCGGCATCTTGTCGACGGGCGAGAAGAAGTGCAGCCCGATGAAGTCCACCGGCCGGGACACACCTTCCGCGAGGACGGTGATCGGCAGCGTGGAGGTGTTGGAGCAGAGCAGCGCATCGGGCTCGATGATGTCCTGGATCTCCTGGAACACCTTGTGCTTGAGCGAGGTGTCCTCGAAGACGGCCTCGATCACGGCGTCGCAGCCCGCGAGGTCGGCCGGGTCGCCGGTCGGCGTGATCCTGGCCAGCAGTTCGTCCCGCTTCGCCTCGGTCGTACGGCCCCGCGAGAGCGCCTTGTCGAGCAGCTTCTCGCTGTACGCCTTGCCCCGGGCGGCGGCCTCCGTGGTGACGTCCTTGAGGACGACGTCGATGCCGGCGCGCGCACAGGAGTACGCGATGCCCGCGCCCATCATCCCGGCCCCGAGCACGGCGACCTTGCGGACGGGGCGCTCCTCGATGCCCTTGGGGCGGCTGGCGCCGGAGTTGACGGCCTGGAGGTCGAAGAAGAACGCCTGGATCATGTTCTTCGCGACCTGGCCAGTGACCAGCTCGGTGAAGTACCGGGCCTCGATGGTCAGCGCGGTCTCGAAGTCGACCTGCGCCCCCTCGACCGCGGCGGCGAGGATATTGCGCGGGGCGGGCATGGGGGCGCCCGCGAGCTGCTTCTTCAGGTTGGAGGGGAAGGCCGGCAGATTGGCGGCGAACCTCGGGTTGGACGGGGTACCGCCGGGGATCTTGTATCCCTTGACGTCCCAGGGCTGCTGCGACTCGGGGTGGGCGTCGATGAACGCACGCGCCTTGTCGAGCATCTCCTCGGGGCTGGTCGCGACCTCGTGGACCAGGCCGTTCTCCAGGGCGCGCCGCGGAGTGTACTGGGTGCCCTGGAGCAGGACCTTGAGCAGCGCGTCGGCGATGCCCATCAGCCGTACGGTGCGGGTGACGCCGCCGCCCGCGGGCAGCAGGCCGAGAGTGACCTCGGGCAGGCCGATGCGGGAGCCCGGCGCGTCCAGGGCGATGCGGTGGTGGCTGGCGAGCGCGATCTCGTAACCGCCGCCGAGGGCCGCGCCGTTGATCGCCGCGACGACGGGCTTGCCGAGGGTCTCGATGCGGCGCAGGGAGCGCTTGATGGCCGTCCCGGTGTCGAACGCCTGCTGGGCGTTCTCGGGGCCGACCTTGATCATGTCCTTGAGGTCGCCACCCGCGAAGAACGTCTTCTTCGCGGAGGTGAAGATGATGCCCCGGATGGAGTCCTTCTCGGCCTCGGCGCGGTCGGCGATGACCTCGATGGAGTCCTTGAACGCCTGGTTCATCGTGTTGGCGGACTGGTTGGGGTCGTCGAGGACGAGGGTGACGACGCCGGTCTCGTCCTGTTCCCAGCGGATGGTCGTGCTCTCGGTCATTGGCTTGTCTTCTCCGTAAGCAGGGGTGGCCGGGACGGTCAGAGACGCTCGATGACGGTGGCGATGCCCATGCCGCCGCCGACGCAGAGGGTGATGAGGCCGTACCGCTTGTCGCGCCGCTCCAGCTCGTCGACGAGCGTGCCGAGGATCATCGCGCCGGTGGCGCCGAGGGGGTGGCCGAGCGCGATGGCGCCGCCGTTGACGTTGACCTTGTCCAGGGAGAGACCCATGTCCTTGACGAAGCGCAGGACGACGCCGGCGAAGGCTTCGTTGATCTCGACGAGGTCGATGTCGTCGATGGTCAGCCCGGCCTTGGCGAGTGCCTTGCGGGTGGCGGGCGCGGGCCCGGTCAGCATGATGGTCGGCTCGGAGCCGGAGACGGCGGCGGAGACGATCCGGGCGCGCGGGGTGAGGCCGTACCGCTCGCCGACCTCCTTGGAGCCGATGGCGACGAGTGCGGCGCCGTCGACGATGCCGGAGGAGTTGCCCGCGTGGTGGACGTGGTCGATCTTCTCGACCCAGTGGTACTTCTGGAGGGCGACCGCGTCGAATCCGCCCATCTCGCCGATCGCGGCGAAGGACGGCTTGAGCGAGGCGAGCGAGTCGGCGGTGGTGCCGGGCCGCATGTGCTCGTCGTGGTCGAGGACGACGAGGCCGTTGCGGTCCTTGACGGGGACCACGGAGCGGGCGAAGCGGTTGTCCTTCCACGCCTCGGCCGCGCGCTCCTGGGAGAGGGCGGCGTACTCGTCGACATCGCGGCGGGAGAAGCCCTCGATGGTGGCGATGAGGTCGGCGCCGATGCCCTGCGGGGCGAAGCCGGTCTCGTAGTTGGTCATCGGGTCCATGGCCCAGGCGCCGCCGTCGGAGCCCATCGGGACGCGGGACATCGACTCCACACCGCCGGCCAGGACGAGGTCCTCCCAGCCGGAGCGCACCTTGGCGGCTGCCAGGTTGACCGCTTCCAGGCCGGAGGCGCAGAAGCGGTTCTCCTGGACACCGGCGACGGAGTCGGGGAGCCCGGCGGCGATGGCTGCGACACGCGCGATGTCGGAGCCCTGGTCACCGAGCGGGCTGACCACGCCGAGGACGATGTCGTCGATGGCCGCCGGGTCCAGGCCGGGGAACCTGTCGCGGATCTCGTGGATGAGGCCGACGACCAGGTCGATCGGCTTGGTGCCGTGCAGGGCGCCATTGGCCTTGCCCCGGCCACGCGGGGTGCGGATCGCGTCGTAGACGAACGCTTCGGTACTCAAGACAGCAGCCTTTCGAGGGTGGTTGCGCAGCGGAGGTCAGGCGAGGAGCGAGCGGCCGATGATCTCTTTCATGATCTCGGTCGTGCCGCCGTAGATGGTCTGGATGCGGCCGTCGGTGAACGCCCTGGCCACCGGGAATTCGGCCATATAGCCGTATCCGCCGTGGAGTTGGAGGCAGCGGTCGGCGACGCGCTTTTGCAGTTCGGTGGCCCACCACTTGGCCATCGAGGCGTGTACGGCGTCGAGCACGCCGTCCGAGTGGTCCACGATGCAACGGTCGAGGAAGGTCCGCGTGACGGCGCATTCGGTGGCCATCTCGGCGATCTCGAACCGGATGTGCTGGAGCTTGGAGAGCGGTCGGCCGAACGCCTCGCGCTCCTTGACGTACTGGGTGGTGATCTCCAGGAGGTGTTCGGCTCCCGCGATCGCGGCGACCGCGATGCCCATCCGTTCCTGTGCCAGGTTGGTCATCAGATGGATGAAGGCGCCGTCCCGCTCACCGAGGAGGTTCTCCTTGGGGACACGGACGTCGTTGAAGAACAGCTCGGCGGTGTCCTGGGACTTCTGGCCGATCTTGTCGAGGTTGCGGCCCCGTTCGAAGCCCTCCGCCCCGCGCTCGACGACGATCAGGGAGAGTCCCTTCGCGCCGCCCTCGGGGGTGGTCCTGGCGACGACCACGACGAGGTCGGCGAGGATGCCGTTGGAGATGAACGTCTTGGAGCCGTTCAGCAGCCAGTGATCGCCCTTGTCCTCGGCGGTGGTGCGGATGCCCTGGAGGTCGGAGCCCGCGCCCGGTTCGGTCATCGCGATGGCCGTGATGGTCTCGCCGCTGCAGAAGCCGGGCAGCCAGCGCCGCTTCTGCTCCTCGGTGCCCAGCCCGGTGAGGTAGGGGCCGATGATGTCGTTGTGCAGGCCGACGGCGAGGCCGGGGGTGCCCGCGCGGGTGAATTCCTCGGCGAGGACGGCGCTGTAACGGAAGTCGGTGTCGCCGCCGCCTCCGTACTCCTCGGGGACCGCGAGACCGAGGAGCCCCTGCCGTCCGGCGGCGAGCCAGGCCTCACGCGAGACGATGCCGTCCTTCTCCCACTGCGCGTAGTGCGGGAGGACTTCCTTGGTGAGGAAGGTACGGACGGTCTCGCGGAACGCGTCGTGTTCTGCGGTGAAGATCTGCCGCTGCACTGGGGGCCTCCTAGAGCCGGTCGTCGGTGGAGCTGCTGCGGATGCCCGGTACGTCCCAGTCGCGGGCCACGTCGTCGGGGTCGGCGCCCGGGCGGGCGGGCCCGCGGCGCACGGAGACCGGCGTCGCGGAGAAGCGGGGCGCGGGGGCCGGCTGGGTGAGTCCGTCGTGTTCGACGAAGGTGGAGCGGGCGGCGATGTGCGGATGGTGCGGGGCCTCACGGAGCGACAGGACGGGCGCGACGCAGGCGTCCGTGCCCTCGAAGACCTCGGTCCACTCCGCCCGCGTACGCGTCAGGAACCGCTCGGCGACGGCGGTGCGCAGCTCGCCCCAGCGGCTGAGGTCGGCCCGGTCGGGAGCCTTGTCCGCGATCCCGAGGAGCGCGACGAACTCCTCGTAGAACCGCTGCTCCAGCGGCCCCACCGCCATGTACTGCCCGTCGGCCGTCTCGTAGGCGCCGTAGAACGGGCAGCCTCCGTCCAGCAGGTTCGAGCCGCGCCGGTCCTGCCAGCTGCCGGCCGCCAGCATCCCGTGGATCATCGTGGCGAGATGGGCGGCGCCGTCGACGATCGCCGCGTCCACGACCTGGCCCGCGCCACCCGGCGTCCGGGCGTGCTGGAGTGCGGCGAGGACCCCGACGACGAGGTAGAGGGAGCCGCCCGCGTAGTCGCCGACCAGGTTGACGGGGACGGCCGGGGGCTCTCCGGGCTTCCCGATCATGGAGAGGGTGCCGGTGAGTGCGATGTACGCGATGTCGTGCCCGGCCCGCTGGGCCAGCGGGCCGTCCTGGCCCCAGCCGGTCATCCGCCCGTAGACGAGCTGCGGATTGCGGGCGAGGCAGGCGTCGGGGCCCACGCCCAGACGCTCGGCGACTCCGGGCCGGTAGCCCTCGATCAGGATGTCGGCGCGCTCGACGAGCTCCAGCACCCGGGCCGGTCCGTCCTCGGCCTTGAGGTCGACGAGGACCGAGCGCTTGTTGCGGTTGGTGAGGTCGAGGGCCGGGTCGATACCGAGCCCCGCACCCCCCGGCCGGTCCACCCGGACCACGTCGGCGCCGAGGTCGGCCAGGAGCATGGCGGCGAAGGGACCCGGGCCGATGCCGGCCAGTTCGACCACGCGTACCCCGGTCAGCGGGCCCTGCGGAACGCTCCCTGCCCTTGCCATCAAGCCCCCAGAGGTGTGACACAACCGATGTAACATCAACGATGCTAAGAACGGGCAGCGCTCCGCACAACCCCTTGGGCCGAGCAAGCGCTTAGCTCTTTCCGTGGATCGTCCCGTACGGAACCGGCCCGGGGCGCGCCGCCACGTCCACCTCCGCTAACCTCTGCCTGCTACATCGGCGCCGGCCCCTGCGGAGGCACTCGTGAACAGGCAGAACGGGGCAGAACGCCCCTATGACGTCGTCCTTTTCGGTGCCACCGGCTTCGTGGGGGTGCTCACGGCCGAATATCTGGCCGCGAACGCTCCCGGCACGTGCCGCTGGGCCCTGGCCGGCCGGAACCGGACCAAGCTGGAACAGCTCCGGGACCACCTCACCGCCATCGACCCGGACTGCGCGGATCTGCCGCTGCTGCACGCGGACGCCGACGACGCGGCGTCGCTGCGGGCGCTGGCCGAGTCCACGCGTGTGGTGGCCACGACGGTGGGACCGTACGTCTGGTACGGGGAGAAGCTCGTGGCCGCCTGCGCGGAGGCCGGGACGGACTGCGCTGACCTCACGGGGGAGGCGGAGTTCGTCGACCGGATGTATCTGGAGCACGACGCACGGGCCCGCGAGACGGGGGCGCGGATCGTGCACGCCTGCGGTTTCGACTCCGTGCCGCACGACCTCGGTGTGTACTTCACGGTCCAGCAGCTCCCGACCGGGGTGCCGCTGACCGTCGACGGCTTCGTCCGCAGCAACGCCGCTTTCTCCGGCGGTACGTTCGCCTCGGCCCTGACCGCGATGGGCCGCGGCCCGCAGATGCTGCGGGCCGCGAAGGGGCGGCGGCTGCACGAGCCCCGTCTGGTGGGCCGCCGGGCCCGGTCCCCGCTGGGGGCCCCGCACTTCAGCGGGGAGACCGGCACCTGGGCGCTCCCGCTGCCGACCCTGGACCCGCAGGTCGTGGCACGTTCGGCGCGGGCCCTGGAGCGTTACGGCCCCGACTTCCGCTACCGGCACTTCGCCTCGGTGAAGCACCTGCCGGTGGCGCTCGGCGGCACCGCGGCCATCGGGGCCCTTCTGGCCGCGGCCCAGCTCCCCGCCGCCAGGGACTGGCTGATGGGGCGGTACGAACCGGGGCAGGGGCCGGACGAGCGGCGCCGGAAGCAGAGCTGGTTCACGGTGCGCTTCGTCGGCGAGGGCGGCGGACGCCGGGTCTTCACAGAGGTGTCGGGCGGCGATCCGGGCTACGACGAGACGGCGAAGATGCTCGCCGAGTCGGCGCTCTGCCTGGCGCTGGACGACCTTCCGGCGACCTCGGGACAGGTCACCACCGCCGTGGCGATGGGCGATGCGCTGCTGGAGCGGCTGACGGCTGCCGGGATGGGCTTCCGGGTGGCCGCGGTCCGTTGAGACCCGCGGGTCAGAGGACCCAGGAGGCCAGGGTGCAGAGCATCGCACCGGCCCAGACGAGCCCCGCGACGCCGCCGAGGAGCATGCCCACCGCGACGCGGCGCTGGGCATGCTGAACGGGTACGGCTCGGACAGTCGTGCGATGCGTGTTCATGCGTTCCAGCCTGCCGACCGGGAGCGGCGGGCGCCATCCGTACGGATACTCAGGCGGTCGCCTCACGCAGGGTCTGACGGCAGAGCGCGTCGGCCCTGCGGGTGGTCTCCGGCTGCCGGAAGCGCCGGGCCAGTCTGAGCGTGTGCGCGCAGGCGTTGTCGAGGTCGATCCGGTGGCCGACGGAGACGAACACCGGCTTGGTGCCCTCCTGGGTGCGGAGCGCCCGGCCCACCACCTCGTCCCCGTCGAGGAGCGGTGAGGAGTCGCCTCGGCGGGGCCCCGGCGCGTCGTAATGGAAGGTGAACGGGTTCTTCCCGACGCCGATGACCGGCAGCCCGGTGAGCACGCCCAGATGGCTGGCCAGCCCGAACCGGCGCGGGTGCGCCCGCCCGTAGCCGTCGCAGATGACGAGCCCGGGGTCGACGCTCAGGGACTCCAGCGCCTCCAGCACGGTGGGAATCTCGCGGAAGGCGAGGAGCCCCGGGACATAGGGGAAGGTGATCCGGCCGACGGCGGTGGCCTCTTCCACCACGTCGAGCGTCGCGGCGTCCAGGACGACGGCCGCCGCCACGACGACGTCCCGCTCGTCGTCGTAGGCGACATCGACGCCGGTGACCCGGCCGGTACCGGGCGGCGGACCCGGCTCGTCGAGCACCACGCGGGCACGAAGGGCATCCTGGACGGCGCGGGCTTCGGCCTCGTCGGCGGGCATGGGGAAAGTTGTCATGATGCGGCCCAGCTTAGCCCCGGTCGTCCGGCCGCTCTCGCCCGCCGGCGTCACGTCCCGGCCGGTCAGAGGCTGTCGGTGACGGCCGGCCCACCGGCCGGCCCGGTATCCCGGAGCCGTGCGAACAGGCGTCCCGTAGCCTGGCGATCATGTTCGTACTCGAATTGACCTACACCGCCCCCGTCGAGCGCGTCGACGCGCTGATGCAGGAGCACATCGTCTGGCTGGACGCCCAGTACGCCGCCGGGGTGTTCCTGGCTTCGGGCCGCAAGAACCCCCGCGACGGCGGAGTGATCCTGGCCGTCGGGGACGACCGCGCGCGGATCGAGGAGATCGCGGCGGCCGACCCCTTCGCCTCCGAGGGCGTGTGCGCCTACCGGATCACGGAGTTCATCGCGACGAAGACGTCACCCGAACTGGCGTCGTATCGACAGTAGTCGTCGGCAGTGGTCGTACGAGGGACTGCTCAGCGGCGGGCGCTGAGGAAGGCCACCCGTCCCTTCTCCCCCGACGCCCAGCAGCCCAGGTCGGGCGTGCAGTCCACCGTGTCGTACGAGCCGGTGTCGACCGTGCGCCAGGTCCGGCCGCCGTCCAGCGTGAGGTCCGTACCCGTGGGCCCGACCGCGAGAGCGCCGGACCGGCTGTGCGGCAGCCAGGCGACGCCCGAGCGGTAGGCGGGAGGTGGGGTGGCGGACTGCTGCCAGCCGCGGCCCCCGTCGGCCGTGACCGAGGAGCTCTTGGGCGACTGCTGGTCGGCGCGGTAGTCGCCGCCGACCGCGATGCCGTGCGTACGGTCGCGGAACGCGACACCGAAGACGCCCCGCGCCGGGTCGCCCGCCGGGATCGTCGACTCGGTCGCGGTCCAGGTCCGGCCCCGGTCCCCGGAGTGCAGGACGCGCGCGGTGGCCGCGCCGCCGGTGGCCAGCCAGACGTCCTTCGGCCCCGAGCTGACCAGACACTGGCCGCTCGCGGCGAAGCCCGCCTCGCCGGGCAGGGCGGCGGGCATCCCGTCCGGGGGCAGCACCTTCCAGCTGCGGCCGCCGTCGTCGGTCGACAGGATGCGGAACGCGCCGTCCACCGGGTCGCTCATCGCGAGCCCGTGCCGGTGGTCGAAGAACGTGAGGCAGTCGTAGAAGGCGCGCGCGTCGGTGTTGCGGAAGGACTCCGCCCACGTCGCTCCACCGTCGTCCGTACGGAAGACCCTGGATGCCTCACCCTCACCGATGGCCAGCACCACGGCGCGCCGGCTGTCGAAGGCCTCGACGTCACGGAACTCCAGCCCGTCCGCCCCGGGCGGCGAGACGTCGCGCCAGTGCCTGCCGCCGTCGGACGTGCGCAGGACGGTGCCCTTCGAGCCGGCGACCCAGGCGGAGCTGCGGCTGACGGCGGCGAGCCCCCGGAAGCGCGCCGTCGTGCCCGTGTCGGTGAGGGACCACCCCGGGCTCCGTCCCTCCGTGCCTGCTGGCGCGTCCGGTGCGGCCTGTGCGGCGGGCGCGGTCAGAACGGCGGTAACAGCCGCCCCGCACAGCGCCGTTGCCATCAGTCGTCTCGTCTTTCCCATGGCCTTCATGGCGCTGGAAGTTAACCCACGGGCGGCGGGCCGTCCAGCGTGCACCGCGCGAAAGCGGGCACATGCCCCGGTGAGGTGTGCGGTGACGCAGCTCACGCCGCACCTCAGTGCACGAAACGAACGGTTCCGTCGTCTACTCCAATGCCGGGAACCATTCACCGCGCGCGAGAGGGAGCAGGTCTTGTCCAGCGTCATCGAGCAGTCCGTACAGGCCCGCATGGTCGCATCCGCTCCGCGGATGGAAACTCTGCCCGCCACCTTGCAGTACGACCGCAAGGACCCGTTCGCCGTCCGCATGGCGTTTCCGGCACCGGCGACCCTGGAGGGGACGGAGGTCTCCTGGGAGTTCTCGCGCGAACTGCTCACGACGGGCGTGGACGCCCCGGCCGGCGTGGGCGACGTACGGGTGCGGCCCTTCGGCTACGAGCGGACGGTGCTGGAGTTCCATGCCGCCGAGGGCGTGGCGATGGTGCATGTGCGGACCGCGGAGCTGCGCCGGTTCCTGGAGCGCGCCCAGGAGCTCGTGCCGGTCGGCGACGAGCACCGCTTCCTGGACCTCGACCGGAATCTGACCGACCTGCTGGGCGGGCCCTGCTGACCCGCTGGACCGCCCGGCATGCCCTACCGGTGAAGTAACGCCCAGGTCTTCGAACCGCCGTTCGGCGCGGGGGCGAGCCCCCGGTCCCCGCCGTGCGCGGCTACGACCGCTGCCAGCGGCCACATGCCGGCACAGTAGGCGCCGCCCTGCTGGGAGCCGACCGGACCCGCATTCCCCGCATCGAGTCCCCCCTTCTTGAGGAGCGCTGCCCATGCCCAGCACGATAGCCCTCGTCCGCCGCGTGAGTCCGCGTCTCGCCGACGGGCTCGTCACCCATATCGAACGCACACCGGTCGACGCCGCCCTCGCCCACGCGCAGTGGGACCGCTACACGGCGGCCCTGCGCGAACACGGCTGGGAGACGGTCGAGGTGGCCGCCGCCGACGACTTCCCGGACGGCGTGTTCGTCGAGGACACGGTGGTGATGTTCCGGAACGTCGCCCTGATCGCCCGGTCCGGGGCCGAGTCACGCAGGGGCGAGACCCCCGCCGTCGAGGAGGCGCTGACACGGCTCGGCTGTTCGGTGAACCGGGTCCGCGAGCCGGGCACGCTGGACGGCGGCGACGTCCTCAAGACCGGTGACACGATCTACGTCGGCCGGGGCGGCCGGACGAACGCGGAGGGGGTACGGCAGCTGAGGGCCGTCTTCGAGCCGCTGGGAGCCCGGGTCGTGGCCGTACCGATCAGCAAGGTGCTGCACCTCAAGTCCGCGGTGACGGCGCTCCCCGACGGCACGGTCATCGGATATCCGCCCCTGGTGGACGAGCCGTCGCTCTTCGGCCGCTTCCTGCCGGTCCCGGAGGAGGCGGGCGCGCACGTGGTGCTGCTCGGCGGCGGAAAGCTGCTGATGGCCGCGAGCGCGCCCAAGTCGGCCGAGCTGTTCACCGAGCTCGGTTTCGAACCCGTTGTGGTGGATATCAGCGAGTACGAGAAGTTGGAAGGCTGCGTGACCTGCCTCTCCGTACGCGTCCGCGACCTGCGCGCATAACGGGGCGTAACCGGACGCCCGCGGGGACGGGCTTGGCCCGGGCCTTACCCTCGCTTTAACCTACGGTCACGTAACCTACGAAGCCGTAAGTAATTCTCCCGTCCCCAGGAGCCCCCGTGACGATCACCTCTCCCCATCTCGGCAGTTCGAAGGCGTGGACCGACGCCCAGCTGCTGTACGCCCTGGAAGAGGTGGTGGAGAAGGAGCTCAACCGCCATCTCAAGGTCGCCAAGGACTGGATGCCGCACGAGTACGTGCCGTTCTCCGACGGGCGCAACTTCCCCGGCGTCTTCGAGGACGGCCAGGCGTGGGAGGCCGAGCAGTCCAAGGTCACCGACATCGGCAAGATCGCCCTCGTCGTCAACCTGCTGACCGAGGACAACCTCCCCAGCTACCACCACGAGATCGCCTCCCTCTTCGGCCGCGACGGCGCCTGGGGCACCTGGGTGCACCGCTGGACCGCCGAAGAGGGCCGGCACGGCATCGTGATGCGCGACTACCTGCTGACCTCGCGCGCCGTCGACCCGGACAAGCTGGAGCAGTTCCGGATGGCACACATGGCGGAGGGCTTCGAGTCCGACAACCGCCACTCGATGCTGCACTCCGTCGCGTACGTCGCGTTCCAGGAGCTGGCCACGCGTGTCTCGCACCGCAACACCGGCCACCAGTCGGGTGACCCGGTCTGTGACCGGATGCTCGCGCGGATCGCGACCGACGAGAACCTGCACATGGTCTTCTACCGGAATCTCCTGGGCGCGGCCTTCGAGCTGGCCCCGGATCTGACGATGCAGTCCGTGCGTGATGTCGTGGTCAACTTCCGGATGCCCGGACACGGCATGCCGGGCTTCGAGCGGGCCGCCGCGCAGATGGCGATCGGCGAGATCTACAACATGCGCATCCACCACGACGACGTCATCCAGCCCGTGCTGCGCTACCTGAAGGTCCTCGACATCGACGGCCTCGGCCCGGACGGGCTGAAGGCGCAGGAGGAGCTCGGTATGTACATGAGCGGTCTGGACAGCGAGGCGTCGAAGTTCGACGAGAAGCTGGCCGCCCGCAAGGTGCGGATGGCGGCACGCGACAAGGCCTGAGTCAGGTCCCCGTCAGTGAGGCGTCGGGCCGGTGCCCGGCGCACTTGCTCCGTCGCCGTGACCCGCGCGCGGGCCGCCTCCCGCTCGCGTGGACGGCGCGGGCCCGACCCCGGGCGCGGGGGTGACCGGTGACGTGCGGGGGTCGGCCGGCCCCCGCGTTCCACGGACCGTACTCTGTGCCGGGTGAAGCCAGTGACGCGTCTTTTCCTCTTCGGCGCACCGATCGCCATCGCCGCATCCATCGTGTTCGGCAGCAGCGGCGATCCGGCGCTGCCCACGGGTTCGCCGCAGGCCGCGGAGCCCGCGCCTGCCGCACCTGCCGGTGACGAGGCCACCGCCACCGCCTCGGCCAAGCAGAAGGCGGAGGACGCGGAGATAGCCGGTCTGCCCGCCGGGCTGGCGGAGCCGCGCATGAAGGAGATCGCCTCGCAGCTGGTGGCCAGCGCGGAGAGCTCCACCCTGGACTGGCGCAGCCAGTACGGCACCATCGAGGACGTCGGGGACGGCACCGGCTACACGGCGGGGATCGTCGGTTTCTGTTCCGGGACGAACGACATGCTTCAGCTCGTCGAGTCCTTCACCGCGGAGCATCCGGACAACCCGCTCGCCCCGTTCCTTCCCGCGCTGCGCGCGGTGGACGGTACCGACTCGCACGAGGGGCTCGACCCCGGCTTCACGGCCGCGTGGAAGGCCGCGGCCCAGGACAAGGCGTTCCGCGACGCCCAGGAGGAGTTCCGGGACAGGCTCTACTTCGAGCCCGCGGTCCGGCTGGCGAAACTGGACGGGCTCGGCACGCTGGGGCAGTTCGTGTACTACGACGCGATGGTGCTGCACGGCCCCGGAATCGAGGCGACGGGCTTCTACGGAATCCGCGACGCGGCGATGGCGCGGGCCGACACCGCGGCCGAGGGCGGCGACGAGACCGCGTATCTCCATGCCTTCCTGGACGCGGGCAGGTCGGTGATCCGGGCGCGCACGACGCAGCGCGACACCTCACGGATCGACACCGCGCAACGGGTGTTCCTGCGCGCGGGCAATCTGGAACTGCGGGCGCCTCTGGTGTGGCAGACGTACGGCGAGACCTTCCGCATTCCGTCCTGAACCGGAGGCCGTTGCGCCCTGAACCAGAGGGCATTGCGTCCTGAACCGGAGGGCGCGGCACCCGGCGGTCACCCCTGTTCGCGCGCTCCTCTGCGCATCCGGTCCCGCTCCTTCTCGGACAGTCCGCCCCAGACGCCGAACCGCTCGTCGTTGGCGAGCGCGTACTCCAGGCAGGCCACCCGGCCCTCGCACGCGTTGCACAACTGCTTGGCCTCACGCGTCGAACTCCCCGGGGCCGGGAAGAAGAACTCGGGTCCCGCCTGCGCGCAGAGCGCCGTCTCCTGCCAGGCGAGCGCTTCGTCGGTCATGGTGTTGATCAGCATGGTGACCACCGTGCCGGGCGGCGATAAACAACTGATCAACGGTGCGTCAATGAGGCGCACCGGAGAACGAGCTCAGCCCTGCATCGGTGCCGGCTTGATCATGGCGAACACCGCGCCGAACGGGTCGGCGGCATGGGCGATCCTTCCGACCCCTTCGATGTCCTGGGGCGCCACCGTCACGCTGCCGCCCAGCTGTTCGACGTCCGCCGAAGCGGCGTCGCAGTCCTCGACCGCGAAGTACGGGACCCAGTGCGGGCCCCGGTCGGCCTCGGCCGGTACATCGCCCAGGTGGACGAGTCCGCCGAAGGACGACTCCGGGCCGGCGCCCGCGGGCCGGACCGTGGTGTAGGAGCCGCCGGGGAAGGTCATCTCGTCGGCCTCCCAGCCGAAGAGCGTCTGGAAGAACGCGGCGGCCGCGGACACCTCGGGGGTGTGCAGCTCCGACCAGACCAGGGAGCCCGGTTCCTGGATGACGCCCAGACCGCTGTTGGTGCCCGGCTGCCAGACGCCGAAGTACGCCCCCTCGTTGTCCGTGAAGCCGGCCATCCGCCCGAACTCGCGGACGTCCATCGGCTCGAAGAGCACATTGCCCCCGGCCTGCGCGACGGCCTTGGCTGTGGCGTCCGCGTCGGGCGACTGGAAGTACACCGACCAGGAGGGCTTCGCCTGGTCCTCCGGCACGGTCATCACTCCCGCCGCCGAATTCCCGTTCAGCAGGTACATCCCGTACTCACCGGTCTCGGGGCCGCCGGGTACCAGCTCCCAGCCGAAGAGGCCGCGGTAGAACGCGGTGGCCCGGTCCAGGTCGGGCGTGCCCAGGTCGATCCAGTTGGGGACTCCGGTGACAAAGCTGGGGTTGAGCATGGTGGGCCCCTTCAGCGAGCCGGCTGCCTCGCTCGTCTCGTGGCGCGGAGGATTTCCCCGCTCGACCGAGTCTCGCACCGGGCACTGACAACCGCAGTCCGGCACGGACCGGCCGGGAGAGGGTCCGTGGGACCATGAGCACCGGCCGGGTGAGGGCCACGGTGAGGGCAAGGCTGTGGGGACAGAGGGACGGACATGACTGAGGCCGGGGCGACGCGCGCCGAGGCGCCCACGGGGCGAGCCGCCCGGGAGCTGTTCGGCCGTGCGGAGCGGCTGCTGGAGACGGCCCGCGCGGTACTGGCCGATCACGGCCGGGCCGTCGACGCCGTACGCGCCGCACTCGATCCGCTCCTGGACGCCCTCGTCGGCCAGGAGCTGGCGGCGATCCCGGTGTCGCGGCTCAAGGACGTGACCGAGGGGCGGCTGCGGATCGGCGCGGTCGAGGAGGCCGGTTACGGAACGGTCGCCCAGGTGCACGCGGCGAGCCGGTACGAGCTCCGGCAGATCCCCGGTGTGGGGGCGCAGACCGCCGACCAGGCACTGGCCGCGGCACGCCAGATCGCGCACGCGGTCCGCGACACCGTCTCCGTACGCATCGACGTGGACGCTCCCGACGAACCGACGACCGCCCTGGTGGTGGCCCTCAACCGGCTGGTCGAGGCGGGGCCCGACGTCCGGCGCGCCCGTGACGCCGCGCGCGGGCTGCTGGCGCGGCTGGAGTCCCTGCTGGCCACGGCCGGACCGGCCGGGGGCCGGCTGCGCATGCTGTTCGCGGGCCGGGCGGCCCGGGAACAGGCGCTGGCGGCGGCCCTCTCCGTACGGGCCGTCGTGGCCGAGGCGGACGAACGGGAACTGCCCCTGCTGTTCGGGCAGGTGTCGGTCGACCTGCTGCGGGCGCCGGAGTCCGCGCCCGGAGCCTGGGTCGACTTCGAGCTGCGGTCCGCCGAGTACTACAGCCTGCTGGCCGAGATGTCGGGCACCGGCCCCGACCGGGACGCCGCCGAGGGCTTCCTCCCGGCCGGGATCGCGGACCGGGTGCGCGGGCTGCGGCTCGACGACGCGCATCTGCGGGTGTCGCTGCGCGGGTACCAGTCGTTCGGGGCGCGGTTCGCCCTGGCGCAGAAGCGGGTGATCCTCGGGGACGAGATGGGGCTCGGCAAGACCGTCCAGGCCATCGCCGCGCTCGCCCATCTCTCCGCCCGGGGCGAGACGCACTTCCTGGTGGTGTGCCCGGCGAGCGTGCTGATCAACTGGACGCGGGAGATCCGCGCCCGCTCGACACTGCGCGCTCTCGCGGTACACGGGCCGGAGCGGCGCGAGGCGTTCGCCGAGTGGTGCGGGAGCGGCGGGGTCGCTCTCACCACCTTCGACGCCCTGCACACCCTGCCGGACGCGTGGGCCGGGGCGGAGCAGCCGGGCATGCTGGTGGTGGACGAGGCCCACTTCGTGAAGAATCCGGCGACCCGCCGCGCCCGGAGCGTGGCCGGCTGGGCGCGGCGTACCGAGCGGGTGCTGTATCTGACCGGCACTCCGATGGAGAACCGGGTCGAGGAGTTCCGCAGCCTCGTCCGCCAGCTCAGGCCCGAGCTGGCCCCGGCCGTCTCCACCACCCATGGCGCCGCCGGTTCGCTCGCCTTCCGCAGGGCCGTCGCCCCCGCCTATCTGCGGCGCAACCAGGTGGACGTGCTCGGCGAACTGCCCGCGCTGGTCCAGGTCGACGAGTGGGAGGAGTTCAGCGCGGCCGATCTCGACGCCTACCGCGAGGCCGTGAAATCCGGGCAGTTCATGCGGATGCGCCGTGCCGCGTACGCGCGGCCGGCCACCTCCGCGAAGCTGGCCCGGCTGTGCGAGCTGGTCGCGGAGGCGGAGAGCAACGGACTCAAGGTGGTGGTGTTCTCGTACTTCCGCGAGGTACTGGCCACGGTCCAGGAGGCCCTGGGCGAGGGCGTGTTCGGACCGGTCTCCGGGAGCCTGCCGGCCGCCCGCCGCCAGGACCTGGTCGACGGGTTCGGCGCGGCAGAGGGTCACGCGGTCCTGCTGAGCCAGATCCAGGCCGGGGGTGTCGGGCTGAACATGCAGGCCGCCTCGGTGGTCATCCTGTGCGAGCCGCAGATCAAACCGACGATGGAGCACCAGGCCGTGGCCCGCGCCCATCGCATGGGGCAGATACGCACGGTCCAGGTGCACCGGCTCCTGGCGACGGACAGCGTCGACCAGCGGATGCTGGACATCCTCGCGCGCAAGGACCGGCTCTTCGACGCGTACGCACGGCGCAGCGATCTCGCCGAGGCGACGCCCGATGCCGTCGATGTGTCGGACGGGTCGCTCGCCCGGCGGATCGTCGAGGAGGAACAGCGCCGGCTGGCCGCCGGGGGCTGACCGGGGATCAGTGCTGGTGCGTCTCCCCCGCATCGGCTCCGGCGGCCTTCCCGGCCCCGGCCACGTGGTGCGGTTCGTAGCCCGGGACCGTGCCGTCCGGCTTGGCGACCAGCAGCAGCCCCGCCATGCCCATGTCGGAGTGGCTCTGGACGTGGCAGTGGTACATCCAGGCCCCGGCCCCCACCTGTTCGCCCGCGATGATCTGGAAGCCGAAGGAGTCGGCGGGCCCGCAGATCTTCGTGTCGATCACGCGGCTGGGGTCGTCGGGCCCGGTGAGCAGCCCGGTTCTGTTGTCCGCCCAGCGGTGACCGTGGATGTGGAAGGTGTGGTAGTACTCGCCGTGCGTGATCATCACGACTTCGACCCGGTCGCCGACCGTGGCCTCGAAGTTCGGACTCTGGTGCGCCGCCTTGTTGTTGATCGTCATGTCGTTGAAGACGATCGTGAACGTCTTGTCCGGGAGGATGTCGCCCCTGCGCCGGACGACCAGGGGCCCGTACAGCCCCTTGCGGATGCCGCCGGTGCCGTGGTCCGTACCGACGACGTGGTCGTGGTAGTGCCAGTACCCGGCGCTGCCGGCCCGCCAGGTGCCGTCCTTCCGGCGGCCCGGGGCGTGGGTGCGCCAGGTGTAGGTGCGGGTGCCGCCCGGTTCGACATGGCTCTTGTTCATCCGCGTGCCGTCGCTGGCGATGTCGTAGTCGACGCCGTGGACGTGCAGGCTGGCGTCGACGTCCGTGGTGTTCTCGAACTCGATGTGCAGGGTGTCGCCCTCGTTGAGCTCGATGAGCGGCCCGGGGACCGACGCCTTGCCCTTCTCGAAGCCGTACCCGAGCGAGCCGTCCGGCATCTTCTCGGCGTACATCTTCAGCCTGCGCACCTCGCCTCCCGCCGGGGCGGTCCTGGGCGGGGTCTCCGCCGAACTGGCCTCGACCGCACCGAGCGACAACGATGTCACCCCCGTCGCCGCGGCAGCCGCACCGCCCGCCAGCATGCGCCGGTTGAAGGTCCTTCGGTCCATGTCGAACTCCCCACTGCGAAAAGGCGACTGACGGGTTCTTGGAGACGCATGGGGGCAGAGATGCCCCCTGGACGGCCCATACGGTAGCCGTGGGATCTCCGTTTATCCACACCCAGGACAAAGTTCGTGCCATTGCTGCCATAGCTATTGGCGAGTCGCGAAAAGAGGTCTAGCTTCATGCGCTGTTGCAGTGACCAAAGAGGGGTGGGTGACCACATGCAGCGCACACCACATCACCGGTCCAGATCACGACGAGGTATCGCGGCGGCCGTGGCGGCCGGCGCACTGACCGCCTCCCTGCTCGGGGGCGGTGCCGCGAGCGCCGGACCCTATCCGGAGCCGATGGACCGGGCGACAACGTTGTCTCTTCCGTCGCCGCCCGGCGGCGCCAACGTCAGGGTGCTCGTCTTCCACGCCTCGGCGGGCGAGGAGTCACCGACCGTCGACGCGGGTATCGCGGCGATCGAGAAGATCGGGCTGAGCGGCCCGACCGCCGGCCGCTTCAGAACGGTCGCCACCGACGACGCCGGTGTCTTCACCGACGAGCGGCAGCTCGGCCGGTACAACGCGGTCGTCTTCCTGACCCGCGGCGACGTCCTCGACCCGGAGCAGGAGGCGGGTCTGGAGTCCTACATGGAGGCGGGCGGAGGGTTCCTCGGCATCCATGACGCGGCGCGCACGGAGCCGTACTCGGACTGGTTCACCGGACTGGTCGGAGCACGGCCCGCCGCCGACAGCCCGGCCACCGCCCAGCGCGCGACGGTCGAGATCGGTGACCGGCAGCACCCGGCGACCAAGAATCTCCCGCTGGAGTGGAAGCGGCCCGACAAGTGGCTGAACTGGACGAAGAATCCGTCCGGTGACGTGCACACCGTGGCGCGCGTCCGCGAGAGCACCTACAAGCCCGGCGCGAGCGCCAACGGCTGGGACCACCCGGTCTCCTGGTGCCGCGACTACGACGGCGGGCGCTCCTTCTACACGGGCATGGGCGGCACCGTCGACAGCTTCGCGGAGACGGACTTCCGCGAGCATCTGCGCGGCGCCCTCGCCTGGACCTCCCGTATCTCGCAGGCCGACTGCAAGGCCACGATCAACGGCAACTACCAGGCCGAGCGGGTCACCCGGCCCAACCAGCCGGGTCAGAACGACCAGATCGGCGAACCGCACGGCCTGGTCACCGCCCCCGACGGCCGGGTCTTCTACATCGGCCGCGGCGGCGCCGACAGCAGCCGGCCGGTCGTCATCGACTGGAACGACCCGAACATCGGCAAGGGCCAGGGCGAGATCCACGTCTACGACCCCGGGACCGGGAAGGTCACCCTCGCGGGAGCACTGACCGTCTTCGGCAACAAGGGCGGCGGCGACGAGACGGTCAAGGTCGAGGAAGGTCTTCTCGGCATCGAACTCGACCCGGACTTCGCGAGGAACGGCTGGGTGTATCTGCACTACACCCCCCACGCGAAGATCGACCGCGACAAGCGGATGGCGGTGCGTCAGGTCTCCCGCTTCACCTTCGACCCGGCCACGAGCAAGCTGGACATGGCCTCCGAGAAGGTGCTGCTCCACTGGCCGGTCCAGATCCACAGCTGCTGCCACGCGGGCGGCGGCATGGCCTGGGACTCCAAGGGCAACCTGTACATCGCGACGGGTGACAACAACTCCTCCGGTTCCAGCGGTGGTTACTCGGGGAACAACCCGGCGCCGAACTACAAGGGCGTGTCGTACGCGGACGCCCGGCGCACCTCGGGCAACACCAACAACCTCAACGGGAAGATCCTGCGCATCCACCCCGAGGCCGACGGCACGTACACCCTGCCCGAGGGCAATCTCTTCACCGGCGAGGAGCCGGACGAGGGCGGTGGCAAGACGCGCGGTGAGATCTATGTGATGGGTGTGCGCAACCCGGCCAGGATCTCCGTCGACCCGGCGACCGACACCCTGTACGCGGGCTGGGTCGGCCCCGACGCGGGCGCCCCGAGCACGACTTGGGGACCCGCCAAGTACGACACCTTCGCCGCGATCACCAAGGCGGGCAACCACGGCTGGCCGTACTGCATGGGCAACAAGCAGCCCTACCGGGACCGCGGCCTGCCCGACCCGTCCGTACCGCTCGGCTGGTACGACTGCGACGCGCCCAGGAACGAGTCGCCGAACAACGACGGCCTGGTGAAACTGCCGCCCGTCACCTCCAACACCATCTGGTACTCGCCGCAGGGCGGCGGCATCGACTACCCGCGCGACGCCAACGGCATCCCGAGTTACAAGGCGGAGGAGGGCAAGCAGCTCCTGCCGTGGCTCAAGGGCGGCGGCCAGGCCACGATGAACGGCCCGGTGTACCGGTACGACGCGGCGAGCACCAGCACCGACAAGTGGCCCTCGTACTGGGACGGCAAGTGGTTCGTCGGTGACTTCTACGACGGCGACCAGCCCCGGCACGCGGTACTGACCGACCCGAAGACGGTCGGCCGGGGCGGGCTGCCCACGCACGCCGAGTCCCTGAAGAAGATCATCCCGGTCGGGGCCGACGGCATCCGCAACCTCATGGACTGGAAGTTCGCCCCGGACGGCTCGCTCTACGTCCTGGACTACGGGCGGGGCTTCTTCACCTCGGACTCCAAGTCCGCGCTCTGGCGCGTGACGTACAAGGGCGGGGGCCCGACTCCGGCCGCCGCCGATCTGGCCAGGAAGGCGGAAGTTCAGTGAGACACCGTCCCCTCTTCGCACGGCTCCGATACCGGCCCGCCCGGCTGTGGCCGGCCCTGCTGGCCTCCTTCCTGCTGATCCTCGGGCTCACCTCGACGGCCGCGTACGGCCGGGAGGACGACCGGGAGGCGGCGGCAGCGGACCAGGTGCTCACCTGGACCGCCGGTGACCCCATCGACCACTATCTGTCCGCGCCCACGACCGCGGTGGCCGGCGCCGCGACCATCGTGTTCGAGAACAGCGCGGCGACCGGCAACACGACGGGCATGCCGCACACGCTGACGTTCAGCGTCTCGGACCCGGAGTTCAACAACGACGTCCAGCTGAACATCCTCGCCAACCCGAGCGACAGCGAGGGCGGCAGACACAGCGTCCAGGTCACGCTGAGCCCCGGTCGGTACTTCTACCACTGCACCATTCCCGGCCACGGGTCGATGCAGGGCATTCTCACCGTGACCGAGGGCGGCGGCGAGGACACCACCGCGCCGGAGACCTCGGTGAAGGTGGACGGCGACAAGAACGCCGACGGCGCGTACATCGGCCAGGCCGCAGTCAGCGTTGCGGCGACCGACGCCGGTTCGGGCGTCGACACCGTCGAGTACGCGGTCGGCGCGGACGGCGCCTGGCAGCCGTACACCACGCCCGTCGTGGTGAACCAGGTCGGCAGTCACACGATCCGCTACCGCGCCACCGACAAGGCGGGCAACGCGGCCGCGGAGAAGGCCGTCGACTTCCAGGTCGCCGCGCCGCCCACGGACGACGAGACCCCGCCGGAGACCTCGGCGACCGTGTCGGGCGAGAAGGACGCCCAGGGCGCGTACCTCGGCATGGCCACGGTCACCGTGACCGCGTCCGACACCGGGTCCGGCGTCAACACCATCGAGTACGCGATCGGGGCGGACGGTGCCTGGCAGCCGTACACCGCGCCGGTGATGGTCCATGAGGTGGGCACGCACAAGGTCCGCTACCGGGCGACCGACAAGGCGGGCAACGCGGCCGCGGAGAAGGCCGTCGACTTCACCGTCGTCGAGCAGCCCTCGCAGGACCGGACGCCGCCGGAGACGACGGTGGCGCTGACCGGCGAGAAGAACTCGGACGGCGCCTTCATCACCAGCGCGAAGGCGACGGTCACGGCGACCGACGCGGGCTCCGGGGTGGACAAGACCGAGTACTCCCTCGACGGCGGCCCGTACCTCGCGTACACCACCCCGGTGATCGTCGACCGGATCGGCTCCCACACCTTCGCCCACCGGGCGACGGACAAGGCGGGCAACACCTCGGAAGCGAAACAGGTGTCGTTCACGGTCGCCGAGGGCGGCGGCGTTCCGGCGCCGAACTGCCCGGAGTTCGACGAGCGGCTGACGGTCATCGTCGGCACGGTCGACAGCGGCGTCCCGAACCGTGTCACCCGCAACCGGTGCACGATCAACGAGCTGATCGAGGACGAGAAGGACTGGTCCTCGCACGCGCTGTTCCTCAAGCACGTGGACACGGTCCTGGACAAGCTCCTGTCCGACGGTGTGATCGACGCACGCGAGCACCGGACGATCTACCGGGCGGCGAAGCAGTCCGGTATCGGCAGGCCGGGCCAGGTCGACGGCTACCGGAAGCTGTTCGACGGCACGGCCGCGTCGCTGGCCAAGTGGGAGCAGGTCGGCGGCGGCAGGTTCGGGCTCAACGCCGACGGCACCATCACCAGCTCGACGACGGTCCCGGGCATGGGCATGCTCTGGTTCCCGGGCCGGCAGTACGGGGACTTCTCCCTGAAGCTCCAGTGGCGGGACGACGCGCCCGGCACGGGCAACGCCAACAGTGGTGTGTTCGTGCGCTTCCCGTACGTCCACGACAACCCGGAGGAGCCGCGTCCGGAGTGGGTCGCCATCAAGTACGGCCATGAGGTGCAGATCAACGACCGGCCGGACGGCGACATGTACAAGACGGGCTCGCTGTACGGATTCGACCGGGTGGGTCTCGGCGGCGCCGGGGTCACGCCCAAGGGCACCTGGAACGACTACGAGATCCGGGTGGTGGACCAGCACTACTCGGTCTACCGCAACGGTGTCCTGATCAACGAGTTCGAGAACAGCGGCGGTCAGCTCTTCGAGCCGCCGCGGGGCGACGACCCGGGCACCGACGGCCGGCGGTTCGCCTCCGGTTATGTCGGGCTCCAGGTCCACGGCACCACGGACGTGGTCTCGTACCGCGACATCCGTATCAAGGAGCTGTAACCCGCGACACCGCCTCAGGAGGCCGCGGCCGCGTGCTCGGGCATGTGGGCGCGGCCTCCTGGGTGCCGGTGGCGCCACACCCAGAACACCGTGCAGGACACCAGGGCCCAGCCGCCGAGCACCAGGTACGGAAGGACGAACTGGTGCCCCTGGTAGTAGACGGCCGTGTGCTGGGCGCTGACGGACGCGCCCGGCGGCAGCCAGCGCCCGATGTGCCCGAGCGCCGAAGGCAGGAGCGGCCAGGAGACGGCGCCTCCTGAGGACGGGTTGCCGAGCAGCACCATGAGGCCCCAGGTGGGGAGCATCGCCCAGCGCCCCATGATCGTGTTGAACATGGTGAAGACCATGCCGGAGGCGAACATCGTGAGGGCCAGGATCAGCCAGGACTCGACGAACGGCAGATCCAGCGCGCCGAGCAGCCAGTCCACGACGGCGGCGATGGCGAAGGCGCCGAGGAGCGCGTAGCCGAGGGTGAACGCGATCCGTTCAAGGGGGACGAGCGCGCGTGCGTGGACGCTCAGCTGGATCGCTCCGACGAAGCCGATGATGACGGCGGCCAGCGAGATGTAGAACAGCGCGAGTCCGCGCGGGTCGCCCCTCTGGAGCGGTTTCACGTCGGTGACCGTGACCGGGACGCCCACGCCGTCGCTCACCTTCACCGCGGACTCGGCGAGCAGTTGCGCGACGGAGGCGCCGGACGCTCCGGCGACGTCGAGCGCGACCCCGCCGCCCGCGGGGCGCAGGATCGCGAAGACCTTCTGGTCCTCCATCGCCTGCCGGGCCTTCGCCCGGGTGGCGTACGGACGCAGGCGCAGGGAGGCGTCGAGCGCCTCCTCCATCCCGTCGACGAACGTCTTCGTGCGCGGCGCCTCGGCGGGCCCGACCAGCGCGGCCGGGATCGCGCGGGGTGTCGGGTTGGCCATGGTGTAGGTGTAGGACCCGGCGAAGAGCCCGGCAGCGGCGGCGAGGATGAACAGCAGGACGCTCGCGGGCAGATAGGGCGACTTCTTGTACGCCTCCCACTTCTCGCCGCGCGTCGGTGGCCGGCCGTGTGCGCCGTGTTCGCGGTGCCCTGCGCTCACGCCTCGTCGCCGTCCTCGTCGTGCCGGGCACGGCTGGGCTGGACGCGCTTCGGTTCGCCGGGCATCTTGGGGTACTCCGGCGGGTAGGGCATGTCGCCCAGGCTCCGGTCCCGCTCGTCCCGCGCCGCGAGTTCCAGCACCTTCTCCAGGCTGAAGGCGTGGTCGTCCATGTCGGCGTGGAGGTCGCCCAGTTCGGCGTACCGGGCGGGCATGGTCCTGATGTCGAAGTCGCGCGGCTCGACGTCGTCGATCTCCTCCCAGCGCAGCGGTGCGGAGACCGGGGCGTGCGGGAAGGGGCGTACGGAGTAGGCGGAGGCGATCGTCCGGTCACGGGCCGTCTGGTTGTAGTCGACGAAGATGCGTTCGCCGCGCTCCTCCTTCCACCAGGCGGTGGTGACGCGGTCCGGCATGCGCCGTGCCAGGTCCCGGCCGATGGCGATGGTGGCGCGCCGGACCTCGGTGAACGTCCAGCGGGGTTCGATCGGCACGAAGACATGGATACCCCGGCCGCCGGAGGTCTTGGGCCAGCCCCGCAGTCCGTGCTCGTCCAGCACGGAGCGCAGTTCGTGGGCGGCGGTGACCGCGTCGGCGTAGTCCGTGCCGGGCTGCGGGTCGAGGTCGATGCGCAGCTCGTCGGGGTGGTCGGTGTCGGCGCTCCGTACCGGCCAGGGGTGGAAGGTGAGCGTGCCGAGGTTGGCCGCCCAGAGGACGGCGGCGATCTCGGTGGGGCAGATCTCGTCGGCGAACCGCCCGCTGGGGAAGGAGATCCGTGCGGTCGGGATCCAGTCGGGGAGGTTCTTCGGCGCACGTTTCTGGTAGAAGAACTCGCCCGTGACCCCGTCCACGAAGCGCTGAAGGGTGGTCGGCCGGTCGCGCAGGGCGCGGGTCATGCCGCCTCCCACCGCGAGGAAGTACTCGGCCACGTCCCGCTTCGTATAGCCCTTGTCCGGAAAGTAGACCTTGTCGGGGTTGGACAGTCGTACCGGCCGTCCTCCTGCGTCCAGCTCCACCGCTGCTCCCATGTCGGCCACCGTAGGCCGGGCTCACCTCTGCCGCATATCGGGAGACGTCCAGGGAGGTATGGGTAACAATCGGGCGCATGGACCTTCCGGTGATGCCGCCCGTGAAACCGATGCTCGCCAAGTCCGTGTCCACGGTCCCGCCCGGGATGCAGTACGAGGCCAAGTGGGACGGCTTCCGGGCGATCGTGTACCGGGACGGCGACGAGGTGGTGATCGGCAGCCGGACCGGCAAGCCGCTCAACCGCTACTTTCCCGAGCTGCTCGTCGCGCTGCGGGACAATCTGCCGCCCCGCTGCGTGATCGACGGGGAGATCGTCGTCATCCACGACGGGCGGCTCGACTTCGACCGGCTCAGCGAGCGCATCCACCCGGCCGACTCGCGGGTGCGGATGCTGGCCGAGCAGACCCCGGCGGCCTTCGTGGCCTTCGACGTCCTCGCGGTGAACGACGAGTCGCTGCTCCCCACCCGTCTGGCGGACCGGCGGGCGGTGCTGGAGGCGGCGCTCGCCCGGGCCTCGGCGCCGGTGTATCTCGCTCCGGCCACCACGGACCTGGCCACCGCCCAGGAGTGGTTCGAGCACTTCGAGGGCGCGGGGCTCGACGGTGTCGTGGCGAAACCGCTCGATGCGCCCTACCGGCCCGACACCCGCGCGATGTACAAGATCAAGCACGAGCGGACCGCCGACTGTGTGGTGGCGGGCTACCGCGCCCACAAGAGCGGCCCGGTCGTCGGCTCGCTGCTGCTGGGCCTGTACGACTCCGGGGGCGTCCTCCAGCACGTCGGGGCGTGCGCCGCCTTCTCGATGCAGCGGCGCGCGGAGCTCGCGCAGGAGCTGGAGCCGCTGCGCGGCGGCGCCGAGGACCACCCGTGGGCGGCCTGGGCGGACGCCGCGGCGCACGAGGGGGCCAGGCTGCCGGGCACCCCGAGCCGCTGGTCGGGAAAGAAGGACCAGTCGTGGGTGGCGCTGCGGCCGGAGCGGGTCGTGGAGGTCGGCTACGACCACATGGAGGGCGACCGGTTCCGGCACACCACCCAGTTCCGCCGGTGGCGGCCGGACCGCACCCCTGCCGGCTGCACCTACGCGCAGTTGGAGGAAGTGGTGCGGTACGACCTGTCCGAGGTGCTGTCAGGCGGCTGACCCGGCCGTGCCGGCGCAGGGGTCCGGTGCCTCCGTCTCCGTACCGGTCCCGGGAGACGTGGTGTCGGACGGATCGGGGGACGGGGGGTCCGTGGGGCAGCCCGGGGCACTGGTGCCCGGGTCCGGGTCCGGGGACGTCGGAGGGGTGGTCGGTGGCGTCGGATCCGTGGGCGAGGGGTCGGGGCTCGGCGATCCGGTGTCCGTCGGGTCGGGGCCGGGGCCCGGGTCCGTGGGGCCGGTCTCCGTCGGATCGGGGCTCGGGCTCGGCGGCCTGCCGGCGGCGGGGGGTGTGGGCAGCGGCGGCGGGGTCGTGGGCTGCGGCCCGATGACGATGCCGCCGCCTCCCTTGCCGGGGCTTTTGCCTCCCGGCTCGGCGGGACCGCCGGGACCACCGACGGGCGCCTTGGGCTCGGACGTGCCGCCCGCGCCGGGGCTCTCGGGGATGACGCCCTGGCCGTCGGCGACCGGGTGGGTGCCCTGGCGGTAGTACTCCAGCCAGGACAGCACCGTACGCAGATACGTCTCCGAGTGGTTGTAGCTGAGGATCGCCCGGTCCAGATCACCCCGCTGGTTCAGATTCCGCGTCCCGGCACAGAGGTAGTGCCCCGCGGCGAGCGCGGCGTCGTAGATGTTGTTGGGGTCGCGGCGCCCGTCGTTGTTGCCGTCCTTGCCCCAGTGCGCCCAGGTGGAGGGGATGAACTGCATCGGCCCGACGGCCCGGTCGTACCGCGCGTCGCCGTCGTAGGCTCCGCCGTCGGTGTCGCTGATGTTCGCGAAGCCCGCGCCGTTGAGCACCGGGCCGAGGATGCGGCCGAGTGTGGTGCCGTCCGAGCCGACCCGGCCTCCGCGTGCCTGCCCGGACTCCACCTTGCCGATCGCCGCGAGCAGGTGCCACGGCAGGTTGCAGCCGGGGTCGCTGCGCCCGAGCGCGCCCTCCGCCCTGCGGTAGGCGGCCAGGACCGTCGTGGGGATGCCCGCCGCGGCCCGTGCCCCCAGGTCCACGGGTCCGGGCTTCGCCCCGCCTCGGGGCGGCTCCGGTGTCCTCAGCGGTGGTAACTCCGTGTGGTACGAGTCGTCGTTGGGCACCTCGGTCCAGACCACGTCGTCCTGGGCCGCCGCGTTCTTCCCGTTCAGCGGCTGACCTCCGAAGACCGGTGCCTGGGACGCGGTGAGCGCCGCCATCGCCGCCACGGCGGTGGCGGTGCCGGTGAGTCCGCGGCGCATTGTGCCGTTGATCCTCATGCGTGCTCCTCTCTCCCGGATCACTGTGTGAACGTGTCGATGGCGGAGATCCGCCAGCTGTCGCCCCGGCGTACGGCGTCCACGGCGAACATCGCCGCCGCGTACGTGGTCTCGTCCGCCTTGCCCGTACGGGTGTTGCTCTGGTCGGCGAAGACGAGCAGCCGGGCGCGGTCGCCGTCGAGCAGTTCCACGCCGCTCTCCGTGACGGTGGTGGTGAGGACGAGCTTCTGCTTCGGCGCCTGCGCCCGTACCTCGGCGAGCATCTCCTCGTGCTGGCCGATCGCCTTGCCGACCAGGTAGGTCTTCGCGGCCTGCTGCGCCTTGGCGGGCGAGGCGTAGTTGTACGAGAAGACGGCGCCGACCGCCTCGGTGATCTGGCCCTTCACCTCACTGGTCCGGCCGATGTCGGTGAGCGCGGTGTTCTGCCGGGACGGGTCGTCGCGCAGCCGGTCGGCCGAGGTGAACGACCAGGCGGCGAAGGCGCCGAGCAGCACGGTGAGTGTGCACAGGACGGCCGGCAGCCGGACACGGAACGCGGGTGCGTACCACCTCGGGAGCGTCTCCGGTGGCGATTCGTCCTCCGCCTCGGTGCCGGCTTCGGGGCCGGCTTCGGGGCCGGTGTCGTCCAGGCTCTTCGGCCCGGCCGGCCGGCCGGGCTCGTCGGGCGGTCCGGGGCTGGGCTTCGGCTCGGTGGCGGTCGCGGGGGCGGCGCGTTCCGCGGCCGCGGTGGCCAGGCGGCGCTGACGGTTGACGAGATGACGTGTCGTCGACATGTCCGGGGTCCTCTCGGTGGCGGGGCGGGGAGTCGGGCGCGTCAGCCGGCCGTGTTGCCGACGGGCGCCTGGCCGAGTGCGCTGAGCTTCCACCCCCCGGACGTCCGGGTGAGCTGCCCGAGCATCCTGCTCTCCTTCACCGCGGGCTCGCCCTTCGGTGCGGTCACGGTGACCCGGAGCGCCACCATCACCGCTGCCTTGCCCGACCGGTCGTCGAGTTCGGTCACCGCCCCGGACAGGACCTTGGCCGTGCTGACCGTCTTCGCCGTCTCGATCTGTTTCACGAACGCGTCCCGGCCCTCGACGAGTTGCTGGTGCAGATCGCCCGTGGTGGAGTCCTCCCAGCTGTCCAGACCCTGCTCCACCTTCTGGTGGTCCAGGGTGTTCATGTTCTGCACGGCCTGCTCGCCGGCGGCCAGCACGTCGTCGCGGGCCTGCGCGTACGCCGCCGAGTCGTCGTGGGCCGCGTCGTACCGGGACACCCCGCCCCAGCCTGCCGCGCCCGCCGCCGCGACCGTCAGCACGATCGCCGCCACCAGCAGCGGATTGCGCGTCGTCCGTACCCGTGCCATTGCTGTCTCTCCCCTGCCTGCGGATCTGGTCCGTTCCGAGTCGCGTGCCGTGCGCCTGTGCGGGATGCCGCCCCGCTACCGGGAGGTGATCTCGACGATGTACCAGCGTCCGTCCCGGAGTTCGGCCGAGACGGAGAGCTGGGCGGCGGCCGTGGTGGGCGCCTTGCCCTGGCGTTCGTAGACCTGGTCGAGGAAGACCAGGAGATGGGCGCTGCGTGCCGTCAGCCGCGTCACTCCGGCCCGAACGACCTGGCTGGTCAGTGTCAGCTTCTGGTCGGCCGCCTGCTTCTCGACCTGGCCGAACAGCGCGGCGTACTGCTTGAGCGCCTTGCCCGCGAGCACCTCCTTCGCCGACGCCTTGGTGGCGGCGGTCGCCCGGGGGCTGTAGGAGAACACCCTGCCGAGCGCGTTGCTGACGTCCCCCGTGACCTCGGTGGTCGCTTCCGTGTCCGTCAGCGCCCGGTTGGACGTCGCCGGGGTGTCGCGCAGCTGCCGGCCCTCGGTGAAGAGCAGACCACCGGCGACGAGCAGGGCGACCGCCAGGGCCGCGCCGGCGATCCTGGCCCACCGGCGGCCCGGCCCGTGTGCCCCGCTCCCGTCCTCCGTGTCGTCGGCCGGCGGCCCGGCGGCCCGCGCCGCGTCCACCGCCTCGTTGACCTCGGTGTCCTCGGTGTCCACGCCGGTGCCCACTGTCGCCGTCCCCGCCCTCTCGTTCATGCGCCGCCGCCGACCGGGATCGCCGTCAGCGCCGTGACCTTCCAGCCGTCCCCGGTCCGGGCGAGGGTGGCTTCGAAGCGTTTGCGCTGGGTGCCGCCCTTTCCGGTGCGCGGACTGACCTCGACGTCGACGGTCGCGATGAGCGCCGCCGTGCCGGCGCGCTCGTCGAGCGTGGTGAGCGCCGCGTCGGTGACCTTTCCGCGGGCCGTGGCTCCGGACTTCGTCAGGTCGCTCGCGTCCTTGTTCCGGGTCCGCTCCAGCTGGTCGTGGAGCGGACCGGTCGACGATCCGAGCCAGGCCGTGAGCCCCCTCTTCACACTGCCGGCGTTCCTGCCGTCCAGGCTGGTGAGCCGGGCGATGTGACGCTTCCCGTCGGCCAGCGCGGCGTCGCGGGCCTTGGCGTAGGCGAGGGTGTCGTCGCCCCGCGCCTGGGCGTAGGACCAGCCGCCGAGTGCGCAGATCAGTACGGCGGCGAGCAGCGCGGCCCAGCCGGCGGCGTTCCTCGGACGCCGTTTCACCGGCCGCCTCCGAGCCCCAGCAGGCCGGCCATGCCGTGGGCCTCGGGCCGGGTGACGGCGGCTGCGCCGAGTGCGCCGGGAAGCGGAGCGTCCGCTCCGGCTCCCATGAGTGTGCCGGGCCTGACCGGCTCGGGCACGGGGCCTCCCCTGGGGGCGTTCGCGCTGCCCCGGACGTTGATTCCGGTGCCGGGCGAGGAGGTGCAGCGGGCCTTGGTGTTGACCGGGGCGGCGGGCCTGGTGTCGAGGCCGTTGCGGTAGGCCGTGCCGCCGTATCCGGCGGTGCAGGGCAGCGGCTCGAAGAAGGTGACCGACATACCGAACCTCGCCCCGTCCTCGTCGACCGCGCTCGCCCCGGCCGCGGCGACGGCCGGGAGCTTCACGAGGAGTTCCTCCAGGCCGCGCTGGCGTGTGACGGCCACCTCGGAGGTGGTGAGGAGGTTGGCGACCACCACTCCGAAGCTCGGGTCGAGGTCGCGCAGGAGTCCGCTGATCTGTCCGGCGGCGTCGGGCGCCGCGGCGATCAGTCTGCGCAGATCGGTGTCGGAGCCCTTGAGCTCGGCGGCCAGCTCCCTGGCCCCGGAGGCGAACCCCTTGAGGGCCTCACCCTCCTCGGCCTGGGTGCGCAGGACGGTCTCCCCGTCGGTCATCAGCTTCGTGGTGACCGGCAGGGCGTCGTCCGCGGCCTGGACGAACTCGCTCCCCGTCTCCAGGAGGACCTGGAGGTCGTCGCCGCGTCCGTTGAACGCGGCGCCGAACTCGTCGACGACCGTGCGCAGATTCTCCAGGTCCACCGAGCTCGCCAGGTCGTTGACGCTGGTGAGGACGTCGGTGGGAGGCGCCGGGATGGTGGTGTCCGCCTCGTCGATGACCGAGCCGTTCCCGAGGAACGGCCCGTCCTCGCGGGTGGGCCTGAGATCGATGTACTGCTCGCCGACGGCCGAGAGGTTGGCGACCACGGCGCGCAGGCTGTCCGGGATCGGCGGTGCGTCGTCCTCGATGCGCAGCTCCGCCTCGACACCGTCGTCGGTGAGCTCGATCGGCCCGACCCGGCCCACGGACACCCCGCGGTACGTCACGTTGGAGTGCGTGTACAGGCCGCCGGTCTGCGGGAGCTGGACCGTGACGGTGTAGTAGCCGCGCAGTCCGACGTAGTGGCCGAGGTCCGCGTACCGCACGCCCAGATAGCCGAGCACGAGGACGGCGATGAGCAGGAAGGCGATGTTCTTCAGCCGGACCCCGCGAGTGATCATCGTGCGCTCCTCTGCGAGGTCTCCGGGACGGACGGGAGGGGCAGCGGAAGCGCCGCACCGGACGGGGCGCCGGGCGCGGGCTGCGGCGGGGGCTGGGGATCGTCCGGGGTGAGCGCCGGGATGATCTGGGTGCCCGGCATCGCCGTCACATCGAGATAGACGTTCAGGTAGTCGCCCTTCACCCCGCGCAGCACCTCGTCGGTGAACGGATAGGTGAACAGCACCTGGAGGGAGTCGGGCAGGTCCTGGCCGGAGTCGGCGAGGGCCTGGAGGGTGGGGGCGATGGCCTTGAGGTCGGCGATCATGTCGGCCTTGCTCTTGTTGATCGTGTCGACGGCGACGGTGGAGAGCGTGTCGAGCGAACGCAGCATGGTGAGGAGGGAGCCCCGCTGTTTCTCCAGGACCTTCATGCCGGGGCTGAGCCCGGTGAGGACGGTCCCGACGTCCTGTTTCCGGGTGGCGAGGGTGGCCGCGAGGCGGTTGACACCGTCGAGTGCCTCGGTGATGTCCTCCTTGTGGTCGTCGAGGTTCGTGACCAGCGTGTCGACGCGGCCGAGCATCGAGCGGATCTGTGGTTCCTGCCCGGCGAGTGCCTTGTTGAGTTCGGTGGTGATGGTCTTGAGCTGGTTGATCCCACCACCGTTGAGGAGCATCGACAGGGCGCCGAAGACCTCTTCGACCTCCGGATTCCGGTTGGTGCGGTCGAGCGGAATCCGGCCGCCGTCGGCCAGGGTGCGCCGGGCGGTGCCGGCGGCCGGCGGGGAGAGCTGGATGAACTTCTCGCCGAGGAGACTGGACTGTTCCAGGTGGGCGTACGCGTTCTCGGGGAGCTCGATCTTCCCGTTGAGGCGCATGGTGACCTTGGCGGTCCAGCTGCCGGGTGTGAGGGAGATCTTCGTGACCCGCCCGACCGCGACGTCGTTGACCTTCACCGAGGACTGGGGGGCGAGGCTGAGGACGTCCCCGAACTCCGCGGTGATCTCGTACGGATGGTCCCCGAGGTCGGCGCCGCCGGGCAGCGGCACCTGGTCGATGCCGCTGAACGTCGGTACGTCGACGGTCGTCACCACCAGGGTGGCCGCGATTCCGGCGGCGAGCAGGGCGGCGATGCCGGTCGTGCGGGGTCCGGGTCTGCGGAGGGCACGGCTCATCGGTTCGCCCCCTTCTGCGTCGTGGTCTTCTCGGGGGTGCCGTAGACGGTGCCGATCTCGGGGAGCGGCAGCACGGGCAGTTCCTTGCGGCGGTCGGTGTCCACCGGCTGGAGACCGGCGAGCCCCGTCGCGCCGGCCGCGCCGTCGACCAGGGGGCCGCCCATGGAGAGTTCGTTGAGGTTGGTCCGGCCGTTGAGTGTGCGGTTGGCCGGGTCGTAGGCGTTCAGGACGTTGCCGGCGGCCAGCGGCAGGGTGTCCATGGCTTCGGCGAGCGAGGCCCGCTGGTCGACGAGGGACTGGGTGAGCGGTACGAGGGCGTCGACGTTCTTCTTGAGTGCGCCGCGGTTGTCCTGGATGAAGGTCTTGACCTGGCCGAGGGCGGTGCCGAGTTCCTTGAGCGCCGCGCTGAGGTTCTTCTTGTCGTCGGCAAGGAAGCCGGTGACGGAGTTGAGCTGCTGCTCGGCGGAGCGCACGTTGCCGTCGTTCTCCTTGAGCATCGTGGTGAACGTCTGGAGGTAGGAGAGCGTGTCGAAGAGGTTTCCGCTGCTCTTGTCCAGGGTCTTCGTCGCCTTGCCGAACTGCTCGATGGAGTCCCCGATGGCCTTTCCGTTGCCGTCGAGGTTCTTCGCCCCCGTGTCGAGGAGTCCGGCCAGCGCTCCGTCGGCGTTGGCTCCGTCGGGGCCGAGCGCCGTGGAGAGCTCGGTGATGGACGCGTACAGCTGGTCGACCTCGACGGGGGTGGCGTTGTTCGCGGCGGGCAGTACCGCGTTGTCGGCGAGCTGCGCTCCCCCGTCGTACGCGGGAGCGAGCTGGACGTACCGGTCGGCGACGAGGCTCGGGGCGACGACGACGGCGTGCGCCCCCTCGGGGACCTTGACGCCCTCGTCGAGCCGCAGGGTGACCTTGACCTCCTCGCCCCGCGGCGTGACGGATTCGACGGTGCCGACCTTCACGCCGAGGATGCGCAGATCCGATCCGGCGTACACCCCGGTGGCCTGGTCGAAGTAGGCGGTGACTGTCGTCTTCCCCTCCTCCTCCAGGGCCATCACTCCGGAGGCGGCGGCGACGGCCACGACGGCGAGTCCGGCGCCGATGGAGACGGTGCGCGTGAGTCTCATGTCAGTGGCCGCCTTGCTTCGGAGGCATGCATCCGGGCACCTCGGGGTTCTGGGGCGGCAGGTAGTTCTTCGGGACGACCCCGCAGACGTAGTTGTCGAACCACCGGCCGCTGCCGAGCGTGTTGCCGACGAGCCGGTTGTACGAACCGGTCAGCGACAGCACCTTGTCCAGGCTCTTGCGGTTCTTCACGAGGACGGCCGTGACCCTGCCGAGCGAGTCGAGGGTGGGCTTCAGCTGCTTGTTGTTGTCCGCGACGACTCCGGTGAGCTGGGTGCCCAGATCACGGGTCCCGGTGAGCAGCAGATGGATGGAGTCGCGGCGCGCCTGGATCTCTCCGAGGAGGAGGTTGCCGTCCTCCAGCAGGGTTTCGAAGCTGCTCTTCTTGGCGGCCAGGGTCTTGGTGAGCTGCTTGCTGCCCTTGAGGAGGGTGACGAGCTGGGCGTCGCGCTCGGAGACCGTCCTGGACAGTGCGGAGAGGCCGTCGGCCGCGCTGCGGACGTCGGGCGGTGAGTCCTTGAAGGTCGCGGAGATCGTCTCGAAGCTCTTGGCGAGCTGGGCGGTGTCGATCTCGCCGATGGTCTCGCCGAGTCCGTTGAACGCCTGGGTGACGTCGTACGGGGAGGTGGTGCGGCTCGCCGCGATGCGGGAGCCGGGGTCCTGCGGGGCGTCGCCCAGCGGGTCGACGGCGAGGTACTTCTCGCCGAGGAGGGTCTTGATGGCGATGCCGACGGTGGAGGAGTTGCCGATCCAGGCGTCCTTCACCTCGAATTCGACCTTCACCCTGTTCCCGTCGAGCGAGACTCCGGTGACCTCACCGACCTTCACGCCGGCGATCCGCACCTCGTCGCCGTCGGCGAGCCCGGCCGATTCGGTGAAGTCCGCGCTGTAGGTGGTGCCGCCGCCGATGAAGGGCAGCGAGTCGGCGCGGTAGGCGGCGAGCCCGACGAGCGCGAGGACGAGGAGTCCGACGAGGCCGACGGCGACGGGGTTGCGTTCCCGTACGGGTGTGATTCTCATGCCAGGCACCTCGGTTGGGTGATCGCGATGCCGGTGGGCGGCGCGCTGCCGTCGTCGTTCGTGACCCCGGCGACCTTGGCTTCGCAGAGGTAGAGGTTGAGCCACGAGCCGTACGAGGTGAGGCGGCCGATCGCCGCCATCTTGGCCGGGGTCTTCTGGAGGAAGTTCTCGATCTGCGGTGTGCCCTTCACCAACTGGTCGGAGAGCCGCCCGAGTTGCTTGATGTCGTCCTTGAGCGGCTTGCGGCCGTCGTCGAGCAGGTCGGCGGTGACCGTGGTGAGCGCGCCCATGGCCGTGACCGCTTCTCCCAGGGGCTCGCGGTCGCCCGCGAAGCCGGTGACGAGCTTCTCCAGGGTGACGACGAGGTCGTTGAAGCCGGCCTCGCGGTCGTTGACCGTCTTCAGGACGGTGTTGAGGTTCTTGATCACCTGGCCGATCACCTTGTCCTTGGCGGCCACGGTGCTGGTGAGCGAGCCGACGTGCTGGAGGATGCTGTCGACGGTGCCGCCCTCGCCCTGGAGCACCTGGACGATGGAACCCGCGAGCTGGTTGACGTCCGGCGGGGAGAGCCCTTCGAACAGTGGCTGGAAGCCGTTGAAGAGCTGGGTGAGGTCGAGGGCAGGGGTCGTGCGGGAGAGCGGGATGGTCGATCCGGCCGCGAAGCTCTCGCCGACGGGTCCGACGCCCTGGTCGAGGTCGATGTACCGCTGGCCGACCATGTTCAGGTACTTGATCGAGGCGGTCACGGAGGCGGGGAGCCTGCGCCCCTTGCGGACGGCGAAGCCGACCTCGGCCAGCCGCCTGTCGGCCACCTCGATGGACTCGACCTGTCCGACCTCGACTCCGGCGATCCGGACGCTGTCACCGACGATCAGTCCGGTGGCGTCCGTGAACCTGGCCCGGTACGTGGTGGTGTCCCCCACGCCGGTGTTGGCGATGGACAACGCCAGCGCGACGGTGGCCAGGACGGTCACCAGTACGAAGACGATCGATTTCGCGAGCGGTCCCGCGAGGGAGCGGCGCTTCACTTGAGCTTCACCTCCGCACCGCGGAAGGCCGGACCGATGAGCACGCTGCTCCAGTCGGGCAGGGTCTGCGGCTGGACTTTCAGTGAGGGAGCGACCAGTTCGTTGACGAGCCGGGACTCCTGCGGGGAGTTGGGCATACCGAGGGCGGTGTCGGGGGTGGCCGGGAGTCCGCCGGTGTCCGGGGGGCCGTCCGTGGCGTCGCCGGAAGCGTCCGCCCCGCGGGCGTCGGCGGTCGGCACGCTCCTGCCGACGTACGGCACCGAGTAGCAGTGCGGTCCGCCGGTCGCGTCGTAGACCGGGGCGTCCCTGCCCGGCACGTACTTTCCCTTGGACGGTACGGACTTGACCGTGACGTGAAGTCCGGGCTGCTTGGTGCCCTTGCCGAGCGCCTTGTCCATGGCCGGGATGAATCCGGCGATGGTCCGCAGCGTGCAGGGGAATTCGTCCGAGTACCGCGCCAGCAGTTCCAGGGTCGGCCGGCCGGACGCGGAGAGCCGGATGAGGTTGTCCTGGTTCTTCCGGAGGAAAGCGGTGACGTCCTGCGCCGACGCGGTCGTGGACCCGTACAGATCCGCCAGTTCCGCCTGCTGCTCGGCGATGGTGGAGCTGGTGGTGGTGAAGTCGGTGAGCGCGTCCAGGACGTCGGGCGCGGCATCCCCGTACACCCGGCTCACCTTGACGAGCTCCTTGATGTCCGCGTTGAGGGTGGGGAGCTGGGGGTTGAACTCGGCCAGGTGCGCGTCGAGCGTGACGAGCGTGTCGCCCAGCTTGTCGCCTCGCCCTTCGAGCGCCTGGGAGACCGCGTTGAGGGTGGCGGAGAGCTTCTCCGGCTTCACCGCGGTCAGCAGCGGCAGGACGTTGTCGAGGACCTGTTCCAGCTCGATGGCGTTGCTGGAGCGGTCCTGCGGAATGACGGCTCCCGCCCGCAGTGCCCGGCTGGACGGGATGGGCGGCGGGACGAGCGCCACGAAGCGTTCGCCGAAGAGTGTGGTGGGCAGCATCTGGGCGGTGACGTCGTCGGGTATCTGTCCGAGCCTCTCCGGCTCGATGTCCAGGGTGAGCCTGGCGCCGTCGCCCTCGGCCGCGATGTCGCGGACGTGTCCGATGACGACGCCGCGCAGTTTCACATCGGCGTTGTCGTGCATCTCGTTGCCGACGGAGCCGGTGCGTACGGTCACGGTGGCGCTGTCGGTGAAGTCCTTCTCGTACACCGAGACGGACACCCACACGAGCACGGCGGGCACGAGCAGGAAGGTGACTCCGGCGAGTCTGCGCCGGACCGTCCGGACGTTCTGGGTATTCATCAGCCGGCCACCTTCACCGTCGTCGTCGCGCCCCAGATGGCGAGGGAGAGGAAGAAGTCGGTGACGCTGATCAGCACGATCGCGTTGCGCACCGACCGGCCCACGGCCACACCCACTCCGGCGGGACCGCCCGTGGCGTGGAAGCCGTAGTAGCAGTGGGCGAGGATCACCAGGACGCTGAAGATCAGCACCTTGAGCACCGAGAGCAGCACGTCGTCCGGGGAGAGGAAGAGATCGAAGTAGTGGTCGTACGTGCCCGCGGACTGGCCGTTGAAGAGGACCGTGATGTAGCGGGAGGCGACGTACGAGGAGAGGAGCCCGATCGCGTACAGCGGGATGATCGCGACCACGCCCGCGATGATCCGGGTGGTGACGAGGTAGGGCATGGAGCGCACGCCCATCGCTTCGAGGGCGTCGACCTCCTCGTTGATCCGCATCGCGCCGAGCTGGGCGGTGAAGCCCGCGCCGACCGTCGCGGAGAGGGCGAGTCCCGCCACCAGGGGGGCGATCTCGCGGGTGTTGAAGTAGGCGGAGATGAAGCCGGTGAAGGCGGAGGTGCCGATCTGGTTGAGGGCCGCGTATCCCTGGAGGCCGACGACCGTGCCGGTGAACAGGGTCATCGCGATCATCACGCCGACGGTGCCGCCGATGACCCCGAGGCCGCCGCTGCCGAAGGCCACTTCGGCCAGGAGCCGCTGGACCTCCTTCAGATAGCGGCGCAGGGTCCGCGGGATCCAGACCAACGCCCGTACGTAGAAGGTGAGGTGGTCGCCCGACTTGTCGAGCCAGCTGAGCATCGGCATCGGTCAGCTCCCCTTCGCGGGGACGATCTGGAGGTAGATCGTCGTGAGGACCATGTTCACGAAGAACAGGAGCATGAAGGTGATGACGACGGACTGGTTGACCGCGTCGCCGACGCCCTTGGGACCCCCGCGCGGGTTGAGTCCGCGGTAGGCGGCGACGATGCCGGCGATGAAGCCGAAGATCAGTGCCTTGAACTCGCTGATGTACAGGTCGGGCAGTTGCGCGAGCGCGGAGAAGCTGGCGAGGTACGCGCCCGGCGTGCCGTCCTGCATGATCACGTTGAAGAAGTAGCCGCCCAGGGTGCCGACGACCGAGACCAGGCCGTTGAGCAGGACGGCGACGAGCATCGTGGCGAGGACGCGGGGGACGACGAGGCGCTGGATGGGCGAGACGCCCATGACCTCCATCGCGTCCAGCTCCTCACGGATCTTCCGCGAGCCGAGGTCGGCGCAGATCGCCGAGCCGCCCGCGCCTGCGATCAGCAGCGCCACGATGAGCGGGCTGGCCTGCTGGATCACGGCGAGGACGCTGGCGCCGCCGGTGAAGGACTGGGCACCGAGCTGCTCGGTGAGCGAACCGACCTGAAGGGCGATGACCGCGCCGAAGGGGATGGACACGAGGGCGGCGGGCAGGATGGTGACGCTGGCGATGAACCAGAACTGCTCGATGAACTCCCGCATCTGGAAGGGCCTGCGGAAGATCGCCCGGGTCACCGCGGCCGTCAGGGCGAACAGCTTCCCGGTCTCGCGCAGCGGGGCGAGCAGCCGCGTCGGGGGCCTCTGTCCGGGCGGCTTCGGCGCGTTCTCGGCGGGCGGCTCGGGTGGCCGCACCGGCAGCGGAGCGGTCATGGGCGCGCACCGCCCACGGTCGGGGTGTAGCTGTTCAGGATCGCGGTACGGGCGGCCTCCGGCAGCTGGCCCATCATGGAGATGACCCGCTCGCGTCGGCGGAGGGCGGCCTGCCGTACGGGCATACCGGGCGAGGGCTCCAGCTGCGGTACGACGGTGCGGGGCCCCGCACCGTATCCGTTCCCGTTCACCTGCTCGGCGGCGAGGGTGGCCGCGTCCTTCTCCTCCGACATGCCGATGGGGCCTTCCCGGCGCCCGGCGAGGAACTGCGAGACGACCGGCACATCACTGGTGAGCAGCACCTCACGCGGCCCGAAGGTGACGAGGTTGCGGCAGAACAGCATGCCCATGTTGTCCGGGACGGTGGCCGCGATGTCGAGGTTGTGGGTGACGATGAGCATCGTCGCGTCGATCTGGGCGTTGAGGTCGATGAGCAGCTGGGAGAGATAGGCGGTACGGACCGGGTCGAGTCCGGAGTCCGGTTCGTCGCAGAGGATGATCTGCGGGTCGAGGACGAGTGCGCGGGCCAGGCCGGCGCGCTTGCGCATTCCGCCGGATATCTCGCCGGGCAACTTCCCCTCGGCGCCGAGCAGTCCGACGATGTCGATCCGCTCCATGACGATGCGCCGGATCTCGGATTCCTTCTTGCGGGTGTGCTCACGCAAGGGGAAAGCGATGTTGTCGAAGAGCGACATCGAGCCGAAAAGAGCGCCGTCCTGGAACATGAGGCCGAAAAGCTTCCGGGTCTCCATGATGTCCCGCTCGGGGCTGTTGACCATGTCGACGCCGTTGATGAGGACGCGGCCCTGTTCTGGCTTCAGAAGACCGATGATGGATTTCAGGAACACGGTCTTTCCGGTTCCTGAAGGACCGAGCATGACACTCACCTCACCGGCCGGCAGCGTGAGGCTGACGTCCTGCCAGATGTTCTGCTTTCCGAAGGACTTGGTCAGGCCTTCGACGACTACTTCGATTCCCATCGGCCCTCCTTCGAGGTTGAGGTGAACGACGTCATCTGTCAGCACTCCGGCTCTGAGAAAACCAATGGCGGTTCGTCGCACATGCACCAGGAGGCGCACGTTATGTCCGCAGAAACCGCCAGGACAAGCCGTTGAACAGCGGAAATCGTCGGACATGGATCTCGGCGCGGATCACTTGTCACCGAATGACAACCCCGCTCCACGGCTTTGTCGTCATCTGCGCAAGCAACTCCGTGTGTGCCGGGGCCCCGCGGCCCGGGGGGGCCGGAGCCGCGGGACCCCGACGGCGGGAGTTCCTGGCCCGAAGAGGGGTGCGCCCAGGAGTCCCACGTACATCGGACGAGCAGGTGGGGACATGCTTCCGATCTGCTCAACCGGGACGCTACGGGCCAGTAACCTGACTGCGCAATACTGGATACATACTTTCCTCGAACGTTGCGCCGGGACCCGAATTCTTTGTCAGTGAGTGAGTGATCGGCAAAGGAAAACTGTCAGAAACACAGAAGCTCTTCCGGGCGGACGGCCCGGAAGAGCTTCTTCGGTACAGCGGGTGTTCAGCGCTCGGGCTTGGGGACGGCAGGCGGACAGTTCACTCCCGGATTCGTCGCCACGCACAGCGGCGCCTGCATCATCTTGGTGTAGTTGTCCGCCTTCTTGCCCACGCTGGAGACGGCGGCCGTGAAGACGGCGTCGAGGTCCTCGTCGACACCGCACCCCTCGAACGGCGGGATATGGGCGTATCCGGTGAGGGGCCCGCCGAAGGCCACCAGATATCCGAAGCGCGGGTAGCTCTGCCCGTAGCCCCTCAGCACCTGCTCGAAGGGTCTGGCCGTGCGGCAGTTCGGCCCCACGTCGAGCGGGACCCCGTTCACCTCGACGTCGTACAGCCGCATCGAGAGCTGCGCGGTGATCGTGGTCTCCTCGGGCCAGGCCGGGGAGTCGGTCACCGTATGGCTGTGGACGTGGGCGGGGTCTCCCACCTGTTCGAGGACCATGGTGGCGGTGGTCGGCATGAAGCCGTAGGTGAGGAACGTGGCCTTGCTCGGCGGGAGCTGCCTCTTCCCCTTGTGGTCGAAGTCCACCGCGGACGTCACGTCGATGGTGCTGGCGCATCCGTCGGCGATGTACCGCTTGTTCAGGACGACCTTCATGAAGGCCGGGCCCAGAGCGGTCGCGCCGTCGAGTTTGACGGCGTTCGCGTAACCGGCGGCGTACGCCTCCGCGGTCGTCATCACCCACTCGGGCGGAATCTCGACCGGGCAGCTCGACGGTGGATCGTCGTCCAGGGCGTCCCGGCGTCGGTCCATGAGCCCTTCGATCCTCTCCCTGGCAGAGGGCGAGAGGCCGGGCCCGGCCGTCGCAGGGGGCTCTTCCGGCCGCGGTGCCGGGCTGCTCGTGGCGGGTCCCGGTACGACGGGGTCGGTGGACCCGCGGACCGTGATCGCGCCGAGCGTGCTCTCCTGTTCACCGGCCGGCTCGCACGGGACGGCGAGCCCGGGGGGTGTGGTCGCAGCGCCCTCGGCCGTCAGAGGAGTGAAGGCGAGGCCGAGGCCGACCGGCGCCATCGTGGCGCGGCCCGGACTGCCGAACGACACCGTGGGCACCTCGCCGGTGGCGACGAGTACCGCTCCGCCTTCCGCCGGCACGGGCACCGGTGGGGCCTTGAGGTCCTTCCAGGAAGCGTCGGCCGACTCGTCCCCCTGAGTGTGGCGGACCGTCAGCTCCGCGACCGCCGAGACGGTGGCCGCCCCCGTCTCGACGAACTGCCTCAGCGAGGACTGCGGCAGGTCCACCTCGACCGAGACCCCCTCGGGCTGGATCTTCTCCCCCGTCCGCACGGCGGTCGGAAGCTCGGCGGAGACCCGGACATCGATCTCCTGCGTTCCGGACGGGAAGGAGCACGTGTAGGAGAGCAGGACTTCTGACTTCTGGGGGGCGGCCGCCGATTCGGCACTCGGAATGAGGGCGGTAGCGACCACGAGCGCCCCGCCCACGGCGAGGTGGAGCGGGCGCCTCGCTGCGGCCCGCGGGTCGACAGTCATGCAGTTGAGTCCTTCCGGCACGCGTGGACCCGTTGTCGCCGGGGTCCGCTCAACCGGGGTCCACCACTCGGCAACGGCCCATCAGACAGATGGAGCACGGTCTCTACCGGCGGGTACGGTACGCACGCCGGAATCCCTTGGGAAGAGCTGACCGTGTAATCGGCACGACGGCGTACGGACTTTGGCGCCGCGTGACAAGACGGGGCCGTCGAGTTGTCAATCCGTGCGCACCCGCGGGCTCCGTGCGGGTGCCCGGCCGCCGGATGCGGGCGGCCGGGCACCTCTTTCACCTACGGGCGGTCATCGGGGGTCGCTCAGGTTCCGACGATGACCGGGGACTTACCCGTCGCGGTGCTCACGATGGTGTACAGGCCCGCGAAGCTGGCCGTTGCGCCGACGATGCCGCAGCCGCCGCCCACCTTGTTGCTGATGGTCAGCGTGAGGCCGCCACCGTTGGTGTTGAGGGTGCCGTTGGCTCCGCCGCTCGTCGGGTTGTTGTACTTGGCCGCGACCTTGCCGGTGACGTTGAACGTGCAGGGGCCCAGCACGCTGGTGCCGCTCACGGTCGCCTTGATCGCCCGGATCTCTCCCGTGACCTGTCCGGTGCTGTTGGTGCCCGCACCGGCCGCGTAGTCGAGACCCCAGATCTCCCACGCCGGCGAGACGTTGGTCGTCACGGTCCAGGTGCTGCTGAACGGACCGGTGCACGGCGAGTTGAAGGAGATGGAGGTGATGTTCGCGAGCTTCGCGGGGCTGCCGGCGACCGGGGACGTGGGCGCCGAGCCCCCCGCCGCGGACGACGCGCACTGGATCTTGTTGCCGTTGTTGTCCGTCAGGACCGTGAGACCGGCGCTCCCGGTGAACGCTCCGGTCGGTGTGATGGTCCAGCTGGTCGGCGCGGCGACGGCGGAAGGCGCGGCCAGGGCCACCGCCGCGGCCGCGGCGCCCACTGCGGTGAGAATGCGGGTTCGCTTGGACATGAAACTTCTCCTGTTCCTTGGGGAATTGAGCGATTTTCGCGTGGGCGGCATCTGCGGAATTCCCAGATGCGCTCGATACAGGACCGACAGTCGCGCTGATCTCCGATGCTCCTTCCGCGGACCTCGCGGAAAGAGAGAACGTGGCACCGGCATCCGGCGTCCTACTTCACCGCCGAGTGCCAGAACTGCGAGAACGCCTTGCCCTCGTCGGGGGCCAGGGATGCGGGGTCGTAGGGGCTCGCGAAGTACGTCGAGGTGTTGTTCAGCTTCACGTTGTTGTTGCCCGAGGCGGACGGCAGCCCGGTCTTGAGGTTGACCGCCCAGTTGAGGAGGCCGGCTCCGCAGCCGGTGGCACCCGGGACGGCGAAGGCGGTGTCGGCCTGGTTGGCCCCGGAGAAGGTGTAACGGCCCATCGCACCGGACTCGCTCGGGGTCCCGTCGCCCTCGAACTGCTGGAGGGAGAGCGAAGGCGCCGTGGCGTTCTGCGGCTTCAGCAGGACCGGGTCCGAGGTGGATCCGATGTAGCACTTGTCACCGAGGAACGGGTTCTTCAGGTGGATGCGCACCGGGATGGTGAGAATGGGCTCACCGGCCGAGAACGCCGCGGCCATATTGAAGTCACGAGGTGCGCCTGCCGGTTCGATGGTGGCCGTGACACGGTTCAGGTTGACGTCGGTGAGCTGCCGGCAGATTCCCGAGATGAAGGGAATCCCGCTCGGGCACATGATGCCGAGCAGACCGCCCGGGATATCCGCGGAATCGGCGACGAGGGCGCCCTCGGCGGGCGGCACGAGCGTGGTGGTGCCGTCGCTGTGCTGGATCACTCCGAGCTGCAGGTCGGTGTTGGTGGTCGGCACCTGTGAGGAGCCGAGCTTGATGGAGCCGCTCGCGGAACTGGAGGAGATGCAGGTCGCGATGTCGGTGACACCGTCCGCCGCCAGCATGGCGGGGGCATCCACCGGGCAACGGTTGAACGGCGCCCAGTGGCCGTTCAGCTGACTGGCCGCGGTGGCCGTACCGGTGGAGAGCAGGGCGGTGAACGCCGTGAAGCCTGCCAGCAGCCCCACACGCGTTCTGTTGGACACGGATCTCATGTCGTCCCCTCATTTGACGTGCCGACGTGATGACGGCGTTGTGCTCGGAGCGATCGGTTTCGGCAATGCACGTCGGCGCGTGACGTTCCAGCAGCCGGAAGATCTGAGCGGCAAATTTCGGGCAGATTTCGCGCCCTAATTAGCCAAGCCGTGATGTTACTCACGGGAAACAGGGCGACACAATCCTGCGGCTTAAGATCTTTTTCAGGGCCCGGATTTTAATAGAGAAATGAGCACCTGAGTGTGCCCGCATTATCAACGGGTGCGTACGGACGGGGAAAAGAGCACCCCTCCCGGATCAAGAACCCGGCCGGCGGTGTACACGGAACGGGAGAGCGGGGCCGGAGCCACAGGGACGTTCAGCAGCCGGCGGACCGGGGGCGGCGGCCGAAACGCATTGCCCGAAAACAAGCGCTCCCATCACGCCCCTGCCGAAGTTCCCGCGGCGCGGCCGAGATGTGTGCCCCCCGCAGTCCGATCTTGTCCAAGTAGTGGGCACTGCCCTTGACTTGGTCTATCTTCGTCGCGGACTTGGTACGCACCTGTCGGTTCGTGGGAGCGCTTTCCCCCCACCGCCTCACCCCACCACCGGGCGCCGAGAGCAAGGGGACACGTCATGCCACATCTCATACAGCCGTTGGACATCGGAGACCCCTTGGGGCCCCTCCCCCAGGAATTCGCCGCGATCATGCGTCCCGAACTGCCGAGCCTGATCAAGGAGATCGGCGTCGAGGTCACCCGGGCCTATCCGGAATACGCTCGTCTACTTGACGGTCCCAATGGTCAGGCCATCCGCGTGGGCGTGGAACAGAGCCTCGCCTCATTCGTCGACCTGGTCGCCGAACCGACCACCTCGACGACGCTCCGGGACGACATGTGCCGCCGTTTCGGCCGTTTCGAAGCGTACGAGGGCCGCACCATGGACACGCTCCAGGGCGCCTACCGGCTGGGCGCCCGAGTGGCGTTGCGGCGGGCGAAGAAGGTCGGCCGCACCCATAACTTCTCGCCCATGCTGATGCTCAGTTTCGCCGACGCCGTGTTCGCGTACATCGATGAACTGGAATCGCTTTCCCGCGAGGGCTTTCTCGAAGCCCAGTCGCAGTCCGGCGAACAGAGCGAGGCGATGCGCCGTCGTCTCCTGCATCTGGTCCTCGCCGGGAGTCCCGTCCCCCGTACCGCCATCGCCGAGCTGTGCGAGCAGACCGGGTGGGCGCTGCCCGAACAGGTCACCCTGGTCGCCATCCGGGCCCCGGCCGGCCTCGACCGGTTCAACGCCGACCGCGACATCCTGGCCGATCTCAGCGACCCCCAGCCGCACTTACTGATCCCCGGGCCTTTCGACGAGGCCCGGAGACTCATGCTGGAACAGTCCCTGCCCACCGCGCGGGCCGCGATCGGCCTGACGGTCCCGACCGCCCTCGCCTCGGACTCGATCCGCTGGGCGCGCCGGGTGCTCGAACTCGTCGACTCGGGCGTCATCGACGACGCGCCCTTCGTGCGCTGCGAGGACCACCTCACCACCCTGTGGCTGCTCTCCGACCCGGCCCTGCTCGATCAGCTCACCGAACGCGAACTGGCCCCGGTCGGCGGGATCAGCACGGCCCGCCGGGAGCGGCTGATCGAGACCCTGAGCATCTGGCTCGACACCCGTGGAACGGCCGCCCAGATGGGCGAACTGCTGGGGGTCCACCCCCAGACGGTCCGGTACCGCATGCGCAGCCTGGAGTCGATATTCGGTCAACAACTGGTCGACCCGGAGGCCCGGTTCTCCACCGAGGCGGTGCTGCGCGCCCTGCGGCTGCGGGCCCGCAGCGAGCGCGACCCGGGCTGAGGCGGATCACGCCTTCGGCCACAGGTCAACTTACTTACAAGTAAGGCGAAATAGACGGTCAGTCCCAAACGGTTGCGACACGGAGACGTACTCAACGAGAAACCTGGAACCGCGTCCCGTACACATGGAGGAGTCGGCCGCCCCCCGGCGGCCGCACGCACCGCCTCCTGGCCAACCATCCGAGAGGGAACCCCACATGACCGCCTCGCATCTGCTCGTCCCCGTACCGATCCCCGACCGGGTCGCCGCACTGATCGGGTCCTGCACTCCCCCGCACATCCTCCAGGCGGAGTTCGACGCCGACTGCGCCGCGCGCGAGGTCCGCAGGTTCCGCGGACCTCGCCTCGGCATCGAGGACCAGGCGGACCGCGAGCAGGCACTCTCCGACCTGGCCCGGGCCAACAAGGTCCTCTCCGCCTATCACCCGATGCTGGCCGTGCATGCCGGCTCCGCCTGGTGAGCCCTCTGTCCACCGCCGGCCGGCCGGACGCTTGCGGAGCGACCGCGCGGCACTTACCTTACTCAAAAGTAAGTTTACTTCGGAGTAAGGAACTGGCGTGGCCGACAAGAGCACCGGCAACCTCACCGCCGAACTGGCGGGACTCGACTTCGCGGCCGTGTCCCCCCAGGAGTTCGCGCGCATCGTCAAGGGACTGTCCGCCCAGCAGCTCGGCGAGGTCATGCGGGGCGAGCTGCGCGCCCGCGTGCTGCGCGCGGTGTTCGGCCGGATGAAGCAGCAGTTCCGCCCCGAGGCCGCAGGGCAGCTCACCGCCCTGATCCGCTGGAAGATCACCGGCGAGAGCGACGAGGTCTTCGAGACCTCGATCGACGAGGGCCGCTGCTCCGTCCGCGAGGGCCGCTCGGACGCGGAACCCCGCACCACCCTGGTGATGGCCGACGCCGAATTCCTCAAGCTCGTCTCCGGCAACGGCAATCCCGTGACGATGTTCATGCTGCGCAAGCTGAAGGTGGCCGGTGACGTCGGTCTGGCCTCGGGCCTGACCCGCTACTTCGACATCCCGAAGGCCTGAGCCGATGAGTTACTTCTCTCTCGCGCTCACCGAGGAGCAGCAGGATCTGCGCGACTGGGTGCACGGCTTCGCCGCCCAGGTCGTCCGCCCCGCGGCCGCCGAATGGGACGAGCGGGAAGAGACCCCGTGGCCCGTCATTCAGGAGGCGGCGCGCATCGGCCTGTACGGATTCGAATCGCTCGCCGACATGTACGGCGATCCGAGCGGGCTCTCCCTCCAGATCGCCAACGAGGAGCTCTTCTGGGGCGACGCCGGAATCGGCATGGCGCTCTTCGGCACCTCGCTCGCCGTCGCCGGAATCTTCGCCTCCGGCACTCCGGACCAGCTCGCCGAGTGGGTACCGCAGTGTTACGGGGACGAGGCCGACCCGAAGGTCGCGGCCTTCTGCGTCTCGGAACCCCAGGCCGGCTCCGACGTGTCCGCCCTGGCGACCAGGGCCCGCTACGACCAGGCCCGCGACGAATGGGTGCTCACCGGGCAGAAGGCGTGGATCACCAACGGCGGTATCGCCGAGATCCATGTGGTGGTGGCGTCGGTCGACCCGGCGCTCGGCGCCCGCGGCCAGGCCGCGTTCGTCGTGCCGCCGCGCACCGGGGGCCTCGAAGCGGGGCGCACCATCAAGAAGCTGGGGCTGCGCGCCTCGCACACCGCGGACGTGTTCCTGGACGACGTCCGGATACCAGGTCACTGCCTGCTCGGCGGCAAGGAGAAGCTGGACGCCCGGCTGGCCAGGGCGCGCGAGGGTACGAACACCAAGGGCCAGGCCGCGATGGCCACGTTCGAGGTCAGCCGCCCCACCGTCGGCGCGCAGGCGCTCGGCATCGCGCGGGCCGCGTACGAATACGCGCTGGAGTACGCGGGGCAGCGGGAGGTCTTCGGCCGCCCGATCATCGAGAACCAGTCGATCGCGTTCGCCCTGGCCGACATCCGTACGGAGATCGAGGCCGTACGGCTGCTGATCTGGCAGGCCGCCTGGATGGCCCGCAACGACCGGTCCTTCGACGCCGGCCAGGGCTCCATGTCCAAACTGCGCGCCGGTGAACTGGCCGTGTCGGCGACCGAGAAGGCCGTCCAGATCCTCGGGGGCGCCGGATACAGCCGGGAGCATCCCGTGGAGCGGATGTACCGCGACGCCAAGATCTACACGATCTTCGAAGGGACCAGTGAGATCCAGCGGCTCGTCATCGCGCGGGCGGTCTCCGGACGTCATATCCGCTGAGCATCGCCGTTTCGGGGAGGGAGAGAATGCCGGACAGCACGTCCGCTCCCACACCCCAGGAGAACGCCTTGTCCACCGCACCCGCCGGTCGTCGCCCCACCGTCCTCTATGTCACCGACTACACCTACGAGGCGCGCGGCCGGCGTTACTGCGACGAGGACGTCTTCCTGAGCCGGCGGCTGCGGGAGGAGTTCGACGTCGTGGTCTGCCACCCGCGCGACGCCGCGGCCATGCTGGACGGTTTCGACGCCGTGGTCATACGCAACAGCGGTCCGGTGATGCACTACCAGGAGGCGTACGACGCCTTCCGGGCCCGCGCACGTGAGCTGAGGACGCCGGTCTACAACCCCTTGGACGGCCGCGGGGACATGGCGGGCAAGCAGTATCTGGTCGAGATGACGCGCGCCGGCCTGCCGGTGATCCCCACCGTGGACCGGGCGGCGGATCTCGGGCTGCTGCCGGAGGCGGCGGAGTACGCCGTCAAGCCGAAGGCGGGGGCTGACTCGGTCGGGCTGTTCTTCACCCCGGAGCCCGTACTGCCGGAGGGCTCGGACGGCACGCTCCTCGTCCAGCCGAGGATCGGCTTCCGCTACGAGGTGTCCTTCTACTTCATCGACCACGACTTCCAGTACGCCCTGTACGCGCCGGACACCGAGCGGCGCTGGGTGCTGGAGCCGTACGAGCCGAGCGCGGCCGATCTCGTCTTCGCCCAGACCTTCATCCGGTGGAACAGCCTCACGCACGGCATCCAGCGGGTCGACGCCTGCCGGACCCCGGAGGGTGAGCTGCTCCTCGTCGAGCTGGAGGATCTCAATCCGTATCTTTCGCTGGACCGGATTCCCGAGGAGGTCCGGGAGGCGTTCGTCGCCCGGATGAAGGCCTCCGTACGCGCTCTGCTGGCCTGACCCGTCCGGTCCTTCCCCGCATGCGCCGCCCCGGGGCGGGTGTGAGGGTGCAAGCGTGACCACTGCCAGCGAGACCGCCCCCGCCGCGCAGAGTGCCGCCGCGCCGCCCGTGCTCGATCCGCGCCGACGCAACATCGTGTTCGCGACCATCGTGCTGGGCATGCTGCTGGCCGCCCTGGACCAGACGATCGTGGGAACGGCACTGCCCACGATCGTCTCGGACCTCGGGGGCGCCTCCCACATGTCGTGGGTGGTCACCGCGTATCTGCTGGCCGAGACCGTGGCGACGGTCCTGGTCGGCAAGTTCGGCGACCTGTTCGGGCGCAAGCTGGTCTTCCAGGTCTCGGCGATCGTCTTCATCACCGGTTCGTTCCTGTGCGGTCTCGCCTCGGACATGCTGCTCCTGATCATCTGGCGGGGTATGCAGGGCATCGGCGCGGGCGGTCTCATGGTCACGTCGATGGCGCTGATCGCCGATGTGATCCCCTTGCGCGAACGGGGCAAGTACCAGGGCGCGATCGGTGCGGTCTTCGGGATCTCCACGGTCATCGGACCGCTGCTGGGCGGGCTGTTCACCGACCATCTGACCTGGCGCTGGGCGTTCTACGTCAACGTGCCGATCGCGATCGTCGTGGTCATCGCGGCGGCCCGCAACATTCCGTCGGTGAGGGCGGCCGGACGCCCCGTCATCGACTACACGGGGATCGCGCTCGTCGCGATCGGCGCCAGCGCACTGATCCTGGCGACGAGCTGGGGCGGAAACGAGTACGCCTGGGGGTCACCGGCCATCATCGGCCTGTTCGTGGCGGGAATCATCGCCCTGACGCTGTTCTGCCTGGTGGAGGCGCGGGCCAGGGAACCGATGCTGCCGATGCGGCTGTTCCGGAATCCGGTGTTCACGGTCTGCTCGATCCTCAGCTTCATCGTCGGCTTCGCGATGCTCGGCTCCATGATCTTCCTGCCGACGTACCTGCAGTACGTGGACGGGGACTCCGCCACGCTCTCGGGGGTGCGCACGCTGCCGATGGTCGTCGGCCTGCTGGCCGCCTCCATCTTCAGCGGCAACGTGGTGAGCAAGACCGGGCAGTACCGGGTGTTCCCCATCGTGGGCACACTGATCATCGCGGTGGGGATGTACCTGCTCTCCCGGATGGGTCCGGACACCGGAGTCTGGCTGGAGTCGGTGTACATGCTGGTGCTGGGGCTCGGCATCGGTCTGGCCATGCAGGTGCTGACGATCGCCGTACAGAACACCGTCGACTACGGGGACCTGGGCACGGCGACCTCGGGCGTGACGTTCTTCCGTACGCTCGGCAGTGCCTTCGGAACGGCGGTCTTCGGCACGATCTACGCCAACGCGCTCCGACCGAACCTGGCCGAAGGAGTGGCCCAGGCGGCGCGGGCCGGCGGTGATCCCGCCACTCTGGCGCTGGCCTCGCAGAACCCGCAGGCCGTGCACGCCCTGCCCGCCGAGCAGTCCGCGCCGCTCGCCCAGGCGTACGCGGACACGCTGCACACGGTGTTCCTGTGGACCGTGCCGGTGGCCCTGATCGGTTTCGTCGTGGCGCTCTTCCTGAAGCAGGTGAAGCTCCGGGATTCCGCGCGGGCCGGTTCGACGGACATGGGCGAGGGCTTCGCCCAGCCCGGTGCCGGGGACTCGGCGAGGCTGCTGGAGTTCTCGGTGGCCAAGATCCTGCACGACGCCGGCCCGGCCACGGCGAGACGGATCGTCGCGGAGTCGGACACCCGGCTCGACATGGCGGGGGCCTGGGCGGTGATGCAGGTCGACCTGTTCACGAGGATGGTCGGCCATGCGGGCCTCGGCCTGATCGCGACCCGGCACCGCCTCCCGCCCGAGGTCCTGGTGCCCGTCTTCGACCGGATGATCGAGGAGGGCTATCTCTCCGGGGACGGCCATCTCTTCGCCCACACGGCGGCGGGCCGGCGGGAGGCCGCGACGATCTCCGACGCCTGGGCGGGCTGGCTCAACGCGCGCCTGGCCGAGGACGGAGCGCGCCCGGACGACCGTCAGCTGCGGGCGGCCGTCGACGTGATCGCCAAGCGGCTGCTGGCCGAGGACCTCGCGCAGGAACTGTCGCCCGCGGTGCGCGGATCGACGCGGGTGGGCGCCTCGGTGTGACCCTCAGACCCGGTCCCAGGACCTCGGACGGTCCTGGGCCTCCCATTCGGGGCGCAGCAGGGACAGGAGCGCGAGGTCGTGACGGCGCCCCCGGTGCAGGCACGCGGAGCGGCGCACGCCCTCGTGGACGAAGCCCGCTCCGGCGAGGACGCTCAGGGCCGCGGTGTTGTCCGTGTGGGTCTGTGCCTCGACGCGCTGGATCGGCAGCTCACCGAAGGCCAGGTCCGTCAGGGCATCGAGGGCGTCCGCGCCGTGGCCCTCGCCCCGGTGTTCCGGGGCCAGGATCAGATAGGCCTCCGCGGAACCCTCGGCCAGTTGCTGGTCGGTGAGGGCGATGTGCCCGATGGGGGTGCCGTCCGGGAGGAGGACGAGGAAGTCGTCACGGCTGGTGTCGTCGAGATAGCGCTCGATGCGCTCGCGGAGCTCGTACAGCGAACCCGGCCAGACCCCGGTCGCGTGGGCGTTCACCGGATCAAAGCGCCAGCGCCGGATCAGTTCGGCGTCGTCGGTCTCCAGGGGTGTGAAGGCGACGTTCCGGCCGCGCCAGCAGAGATCTCGTACCGTGTCCCGCTCAGCCGTGTCCTCGCTCATGCACGGATCGTACGGTCCGGTGTGCGGCCCGGGACAACGGTTTTCACTCGACGAAAACGGCCGCCGCGTAGACCCAGTCGCCCTCGTGACGGACGAAGCGGCTCTGTTCGTGGAGCGAGTCGGGGCGCCCGTCGTCCGTGTAGTGCGCGCGGAAGGTGACCGTTCCCGTCGTGTGGAAGGGGCTGCCCTCCGTCGTGTCCAGGATCTCCAGGCGCACCCAGCGCATCCCGGGATCGAAGTCGACCGCCGGCGGCCGGGTGTCGGGGTGCCAGGTGCGGAGCAGGTACCCCGCGTCCTGGACGACGAAGGCGGTGTACCGCGAACGCATCAGCGCCTCGCAGGTCAGGGCGGTGGCGCCGGCGTGCAGGCGCCCGCAGCAGGCCGCGTACGTCGCGGGCAGGCCGCACGGGCACGGGGACTCCGGAGTGATCCGCGGTACGGGAGCTCCGGTGCCGGTGGGGCGGCGCGGGCGGGAGGTGCGTCGTGACATGCCTCCATTGTGACCTGCGGGATTGTGGGGTGCGGGGGCGGTCGCTCAGCGGGCCGGGCCGAAGCGGTCACGGTACTCGCCGGGAGTGAGGCCGGTGCGGCGGCGGAGCTGGGTGCGCAGGCTGGTCGCGGTGCCGAGACCGCTGGCCCTGGCGACCACGTCCAGGCGTACCTCGCCGCGCTCGATAAGGCGGCGGGCGAGGGTGACGCGCTGTTCCGTGAGCCAGCCGAGCGGGGTGGTGCCGAGCTGGGCACGGAAGCGGCGGTGGAGGGTGGCGGGGCTGACGGCGGCCCGGGCGGCGAGTCCGGTCACGCTCAGCCCGGTGCCGAGGTGCTGCTGCGCCCATTCCAGGAGCGGGCCCAGCGAGGAGCCGGCCGGATCGGGCAGCGGGTGTTCGACGAACTGACGCTGACCGCCGTCGCGCTGCGGGGGGAAGACCAGACGCCTGCTGACGGCGGCGGCGATCTCGGCGCCGTGGTCGCTGCGGATGATGTGGAGGCCGGCATCGAGCGCGGCGGCGCTGCCCGCGGCCGTGATCACCCGGCCGTCCTCGACGAACAGGACACCGGGGTCGAGGCGCACCCGCGGATGGCGCGCGGTGAAGGCCTCGGCCCATCGCCAGTGGGTGGTGGCGCGCCGGCCGTCCAGGACGCCCGCGGCGGCGAGCGTGAACGCGCCGGTGCAGAAGCTGACCAGCCGGGCACCACGGGCGTCGGCGCGACGGATCGCGTCGAGGACGGCCGGGTCGGGCGCGGCTTCCGGGTCGGGGCGGTTCGGCACGATGACGGTGTCCGCGCGGTCGGCCGCGTCGAGCCCGGCGACTCCGGAGAGCTGGAAGAAACCTGCGTGCATGGGTACGGCGGCGGTGGCGGCGCAGAGCTCGAACGCGTACCAGGGGACGGGCAGTTCGGGGCGGCGCAGGCCGAAGAGCTCGGTGGCCACACCCAGCTCGAAGGGGTTGGAGCCGGCCGAGACGATCACGACGACCCGGTGCGAGGATTCTTTCGCCATGTGCGATTCCTAGCACTCCCGCGCACCACGGGCCAGGGCCGAGGATGAGTGGCATGAGCAAAGACACCGCACCGGCCCCGGCCGGACCGATCCTGCTGAACGACGCGCTGAGGTCCTTCGACGCGCTGTGGAGCCCGCGGGTCGTGACCCGGGTCAACGACTACGACGTACGGGTCGCCAAGGTCCATGGCGAGCACGTCTGGCATGTGCACGAGAACACGGACGAGTTCTTCCTCGTGGTCGACGGCTCCCTGGACATCGGGCTGCGCGAGGACGGCGGGGAGCGGTCCGTCACGCTTCGCCGGGGCGCCGTGTTCGTCGTCCCCCGGGGCACCTGGCACAAGCCGCGCTCGGCGGACGGCGCTTCGATCATGCTCTTCGAACCCTCCGGGACGCTGACCGTGGGCGACGACCACGAGGAGGTCCCGGAACATGTCGACGCGACGACCGGGCACGCGCTCACCCTCTGAACGCGGCTGCCGAGGAACGGGGTTGACACTGTGACCGGTGGCGGGACAGAGTCCCGCCGATGGAGATCACCGGCCTGACCCCCGCCGAGCGCCGCGTCCGGGACGCCTTCCCGCGCGGCGCTCTCGTCGACTTCCGTACGGGGGTGGCGGACGAGGACGACCCGGAGGGCGGGGCGGACTGGGGCACCGAGCGAACCGTGCGCGCCGAGGTGCTCCGGGCGCTGCTCCTCGCCGGGGAACAGGCGGAGGGCGAGGTGTCCGCCCTGCGGGTGTGGGGCGCGCGGATCTCCGGGGCCCTGAACGTGCGGTACGCGGTGGCGGAGTGCGCGGTGCTGCTGGCCGGCTGCTCCTTCGAGGCGGCCCCGAACCTGTACGGGACACAGGTGCGGCAGCTGAATCTGAGCGGTTCGGTGCTGCCGGGCCTGGACGCGGCGACGCTGCGCGTCGACGGGGTGCTGCGGCTGACCGGCTGCCGGATTCCCGGCCCTGTGCGGCTCGGCGGCGCGCGGATCACGCGGGCGGTGTTCTTCGACCGGACCAGGATCGGGGTGCACGCCGACGGCACGACCGCCCCGAACGAGGAGCCGGTGCTCCAGCTGAACCACGCCGTCACCGAGGACGATCTGTGGTGGCCGCGGCTTGAGGTGCACGGCGAGGTCCGGATCGACGGGGCCGCGGTCACCGGACAGATCCAGCTCGACGACGCGGTGCTGGTGAATCCGGGAGCCACGGCCCTTCAGGCGGAGAACGTCACGGTCGGCTCCGATGTGCGCGGCATGCGGATGCGCGTACAGGGGCGCGTCAATGTGCGCGGGGCCCGCATCCCCGGCCAGCTGAACTTCGCGTACGCCCAGCTCTCGCATCCGGGCGGGGTCGCGCTGCGTGCGAGCAGTTGCGTGGTCGGCGAGCTGTGGCTCCGGGAGGCGGAGCCGATCGAGGGCGGGGTGAATCTGCGGCGTTCCCAGATCGACCTCATCCACGCCGACCCGAAGGTGTGGCCGCCCGAGGTCCGGCTGGACGGACTGACGTACACCTCACTGCTCCCCCATCTGCCCGCGCAGCGGCGGCTGCCGCTCCTCGAACGCGAGGTGGAGGGCTACGCGCCCTACGCCTACGAGCAGCTGACGGCGGCGTACCGCCGGATCGGTGACGACGACGCCGCCCGCACGGTGCTCCTCGCCAAGCAGCGCCGGCACCGCGGGACACTGCCCGGGTACGCGAGGGTCTGGGGGTATCTCCAGGACGCCACGGTGGGGTACGGCTTCCGGCCGGTCCGTGCGGCCGCCTGGCTTTTCTCGCTGCTCCTCGCCGGCGCGGTGGCGTACGCGGCACACCATCCGCGCCCGCTGAAGGAGGACGAGGCGCCGCCGTTCAGCCCGGTGTTCTACACGCTGGACCTGCTGCTGCCGATCATCGACTTCGGCCAGGAGAAGGCGTACAACCCGACGGGCTGGTACCAGTGGCTATCGTATCTGCTGATCGTGACCGGGTGGCTGCTCGCGACGACGATCGCCGCGGGCATCACCCGGTCCGTCAGCCGGCAGTGACCGCGCGTGGTCAGGGCTTGCGGGCGACGCCCGCGTATCCGGGGATCGGTTCGTCGCCCGGGACGTCGATGACCTCGCCGAGTTCCGGGTGCCAATCGGCGGAGAGCGAGACGCCCGGCTCGACGAGCTCCAGGCCGTCGAAGAACGTGGTCAGTTCGGCGCGGGAGCGCGGACGCAGCGTCATCCCGCGGGCCTTGTACATGGCGCGGGCCTGGGCGGCTCCCTCCGGGTTGAAGTCGCCCGTGGTGTGCGAGAGCACCAGATAGCTGCCGGAGGGGAGCTGCTCCACGAGCCGGCCGACCAGTTCGGCGGCGCCGTCCTCGTCGTCCAGGAAGTGCAGCAGCGCGAGCAGGGACAGGGCGATCGGCTCGCTGAAGTCGAGTACCTTGCCGGCCTCTTCGAGGATCGTTCCGGGCTCGCGCGCGTCGGCCTGGATGTACTCGGTGGCGCCCTCGGGCGTGGAGCGCAGCAGGGCCGCCGCGTGCGCGAGGACGATCGGGTCGTTGTCGCAGTAGACGATGCGCGCGTCCGGGGCGGCCTGCTGGGCGATCTGGTGGAGGTTGGGCTCGGTGGGTATGCCCGTGCCGATGTCGAGGAACTGGCGTACGCCGTTGCCGGCGAGCCAGCGGGTGGCGCGGTGCATGAAGGCCCGGTTCACCTTGGCCATGTCGCGGCCACGGGAGTCCAGGGCCAGCAACTGCTGGGCCATCTGTTCGTCGACCGGGTAGTTGTCCTTGCCACCGAGAAACCAGTCGTACATCCGCGCGGGATGCGGCTTGCTGGTGTCGATCTCGATGACATGGCTGGCCTGTGGATCGTGCCCGGTCATATCGCGCTCCGTTGGGGTTCGTAGGTCGGCGATCACAGCGAACAGTGCGTGGGGCGAGAATATGTGCCGGTGCGTCAGGTGAGAAGGAAGTCGGCCTGACCTGACTTGGCGCCCTGGATGAAGGCGGCTATCTCGCCGTTGGAGTAGATGAGGGCGGGACCCTCGGGGTCCGCGGACTGGCGTACGGCGACTCTGCCGTCGGCCAGCTTCATGGCCTCGACGCAGTTGCCCCCGTTGCCGCCGCTCCAGGGCTTCGCCCAGCCTTCGGAGCCGAGGTCGGCGGCCGGCATACCGTTGTAGATGTCGCTCATCACAGCTCCTTGCGGAAGTCCCGGAGGATTTCCTTCGTGCGTTGTGCAGTCGCGGCCTGAGCCGCCATGCGGTCCATGACTTCGAGGTAGGAGGCCACCTCGGGACGCGCGTCGAAGTAGACGGCACCGGTCAGGTACTCGCTGTAGACCATGTCGGGCAGTTCGGGGACGGCGAAGCGGAAGAGGACGAAGGGGCCGTACGTGCCGGGGTGGTGACCGGTCGCGAACTCGGCGATCTGGAGCGTCACATGGGGCATCTCGGTGGCTTCGAGCAGCCGGTCGATCTGGGTGCGCATCACTTCGGTACTCCCCACCGGACGGCGCAGGACGGTCTCGTCCATGACCACCCACAGCCTGGGGGCGTCCGCCCTGGTGAGCAGGGACTGCCGCGCCATCCGCAGGGACACGTGGCGCTCGATGTCCTCGGGCCTGGTCTGGCCGACGGCTCCCGTACGCATGACGGAGCGTGCGTAGTCCTCGGTCTGCAGGAGACCGGGGACGAAGTGCGGCTCGTACATACGAAGGAGGCTCGCGGCGCCCTCCAGGCTCACGTACATGCTGAACCAGTCGGGCAGCACGTCGTGGAAGCGCTGCCACCAGCCGGGCTTGTTGGCCTCTTCGGCGAGCTCGACGAAGGAGTCGGCCTCGCCGTCCTCGACCCCGTACGCCTTCAGCAGCAGCTGGACGTAAGGGATCTTGAGTCCGACCTCGGCCGTCTCCATCCTGCGTATGGTCGCGGGAGCGACCCGGAGCACCTTGGCGGCCTGGTCGCGGCTCAGGCCCACGCGTTCCCGCAGATCCTGCAGGCGCTTGCCGAGGACGACCTGGCCCACGGTCGGGGCGGACCGCGGTTCGCTCACTTCAGACCTCCCCATGCGCTGTGTGCGAGCAGTGTGCCATGTGGGTGGCGTCAAAGACACAGCCACTCTGCAATTTTCAGAGTGCCCCTTGCCAAGTGTTCGCGACAGAGAGAGAGTTGGGTAGTGAACCAGTTCGTATGGTCACGCCCGCGCTTCTCGCGAAGGTGCGAAGCGTGACGCGTCCCCCACTGTGAGGAATCGGTCGTGGCACCTGGCAGTGCGCTCATCCCCCGGCTCGTGGACCTCAGCCCCGGGACGGAGGCGCTCCGTTACTGCTTCGCCCTGCCGGCGCAGCCGGAGTCGGTGGCCGGTGCGAGACGGCTGACACGGGTCCGGCTGGACGCGTGGCGCCTCGGCGGCGACGCCTGCGACGCGGCGCTCCTCATCGTGTCCGAACTGGTCACCAACGCGGTCGTGCACACCGCGAGCTCACGCGTCGTCTGCGAGCTCAGACGTCTCGACCGGCGGCTGCGCATAGCGGTGCAGGACCAGGGCCACCAGCCCGGCGGCCCGCGGCTGTGCCGCACCCCGGACGACGAGCACGGACGCGGCCTGCTGCTCGTCGACGCGATGAGCAGCGCCTGGGGGTCCCACGACGCCGGAGACGCGTCGGGCCGCATCGTCTGGGCGGAACTGCCGCAGGGCACGGAGCAGCCATGCTGAAGAACGCCCTGTCCCAGCTGCGCGGAGCGCGCCGCTCCCGGGCGCCCGAGCTGGGTGGCGGCGGGGGCCGGGTGAGGCTTTCGCTGCCGCCCGCGCTCTCCGCCAGCCTCGGCTGCGACGCGGTGGGGGTGCCCGCGCGCTACGGGTTCCGGCTGATGTCCCATCTGCCGCGCACCGGGTGCGTGTTCGCCGACGCCGACCGCTGGTGGTGGATCGTTCCCGCGGGCTCGGACCTCGACCTGGACTGGCCCGAGCAGGCTTCGTACGCCCCCGGGGCCTTCGTCCCTTCGGTGCGGCCACGGCTCATCCACACACCGGACAGCCGTACGCCCTACACCCCGCCCATTCCGCTCTTCCTCATGGTGTGCCAGGTGACCGGCGTGACTCCCTCCTGGGCGCGGACGGGCCCGCCGAGGGCCGTACCCGCCACCTGAGCGGGACCTCTCCCGGCGGGGCCCTCCCCCGCACCTGTCCGGGGCGTTGTCAGTGGCTGGTTCTAATGTGGCCTCACTGATCGAAACCCGCCATGGAGCGGGTGTCCGTGGTGTGGAGGGGGGCGGTTCTGTGCGCCGCTGGGAGTTTGTCGAGGGCAGCGCGTCGAAGTTCTGGGAGACCGGGGCCGACGGCGCCGTCGTGACGGTGCGGTACGGGCGGTGCGGAACCGACGGACGTACACAGTCGAAGGAGTACGCGTCGGTGCGGGCGGCGGACGCGCAGGTCACCAAGACGATCGCGGAGAAGGAACGCAAGGGGTATCGCGAGGTCGGGGCCTCGGCCGCGGCTCCCGCCGACGCGGACGCGGTTTCCTCCAGCGCGTCGTCGGAGATGGATGCTCCGGCTGCCGGGGACAACTCCGCGGGCCGCCCCGACGAGGACACCTTCGTCCTGCCCGCCGGCTGGCGGCGGGCGCTCCACCCGCGGCGCGGTGGCGTGAAAAGGACCCCCGGCAGGGCCAAGCGCCCGGACATGGAAGCCCTCGAAGCAGAGCTGTCCCGGGAGACCGCGTGGGTCCACGAGGTCCTGGACGCATCGGGCACGGACGCCACGCTCGCGGAGCACGGCCGCGCACATCTCGCCGGGAGCCCCTCCCCCGTCGGTGCCGCCGCGCTGGCCGCCGTCGTGGGACGCGGCATGTCACCGGCCACCTGGGCGGACCTCTGGACGGCGCGTTACGGACTGCCGTTCGCGGCGCGCGCCACCATGGAACTGTTCACGCTCGAAGCCCACTGGGAACTGGACGGCAACCGGCGGTACGACCCGTGGCTGCGGCAGTACCCCCTCACCGGCTACTCGTACTGGTCGGCCAGGCGCCGCCCGGCGGCCGACCGCATCCGCGCGCTGCTGGCCGCGACCGACGAGGAGACCTACCGGGCGACGGTGGAGGCGCTGGCCAGGCACCGCACCGACCCGCAGCGCAAGATCCTCGCGTCCTACCTGGCGCCCAGCGAAACCGGCTGGGTGGCCGACCTCTGCTCCGATCCCGGTGTGATCGCCGAGCGCGAGCCGACCCTGTGCTCCATGCTGTACTGCTCGCTCAACTCCGGGGACCAGGTGAAGGTGTTCCCGCACCGTCCCAGCCACGGTCACAGTCTGGCCCTGATCGCCACGGTCGCCGAAGGCATCGGCACGGACATCGCCCCGCTGCTGGCCGAGGGTCTGGGCGGCAGGAGCTACGCGGACGACGCCACCGTCGCCGGCGCGCTGGTGGAGATCCCGACGGACGAGGCGTTCCTGGCCCTGCTGGCGCACTCGGACTCGAAGCACGCCCACGCGGCACTCCTCGAAGCGATGCGCCGCTATCCGGTGCGGGCGCTCCGCCTGCTCGCCACCGAGCTGCGCGACACTGCCGACGCGGTGCCCGCGGCGGCGCGGCGGCTGCTCCTCGGCCATATCGGCGCCCACCGCGACCTGGTGGCGGACCTGCTCCCGACACTGGAAGCGGGGCTCGCGGAGATCGTGGAACCTCTGCTCCACCCCGTCGACCGGATCGCCGACGCTCCGGCCGAGGCCCTGCCGTCGGTGCTGACGTCCCCTCCGTGGTCACGGGAGCGCTCCACGGTCACGGCCGCGGTCGTCGCCGGCCTCTCGGCGCCGACCGGGTCCTCGGTGGAGTGGCTGCCGGGTGAACAGGCCGCGTGGGCGGCCTGCTCCAGCTGGTACACGGAGCGGCACGGTGAAGGCGACTGGGAGAAGGACCTCGCCGGTCTGCGCTACACGCTCGACGCGGGGGACCTCCAGCCGGCGTGGGTGTACGTCCACGGGCCCGCGGAACTGGTCACTCCCCTCCTCGACTCGTGGGACCCGACCGACCTCTGGGACGGCCTCGACACCTTCAAGCCGATCGCCGCGCGCTTCGGCGTCGTCGCCCTGCCTCTGCTGCTGCGGGCCGTGCCCCGCCAGCCGAGTTCCCTCGCGCCGCTGCTGCTGCCGTTCGTCGATGTGGCCGTGGCCCGCCACATGGCGGACTGGTCGGTCCGGCTCAAGTCCACGGCCGCGACGGCCCGCGCGTGGTTCGCCAGGCACGGCGTCGCCGCCGCCGGGCTCCTGGTGCCGGACGCCGTAGGCCCAGCGGGCGCCCGGCGGCGGGCGGCCGAGCAGGCCCTGCTCCAGATCGCCGCGGTCCACGGCGACCAGGTGGTCCTGGAGGCCGGCGGGGCGTACGGCGCCCGAGCGGCCGAAGCCATCGGCGCGCTGCTCGCCGCCGACCCGCTGGAGCGGCTGCTGCCCGCCACCATGCCGGTGCTGCCGGGGTGGGCCGAGCCCGCGCCGCTCCCGCAGATCGTGGTGCGGTCCGGTGGCGCGCTTCCCGAGCGGTCGGCGCGCCATGTGGTGACGATGCTGGCGCTGTCGAAGCCCGGTGAGGTGTATCCGGGAGTCGCCGTCCTCAAGGAGGTGGCGGACGCCGGTTCGCTCGCCGAGTTCGCCTGGGCGCTCTTCGAGGGGTGGACGACGGCCGGTCTCCCCGCCAGGGAATCCTGGGCGCTGCACGCGCTCGGTCTGCTGGGTGACGACACCACGGTCCGCCGGCTGACCCCGGTCATCCGGTCGTGGCCCGGTGAGGGTGCGCACCACCGGGCGGTGGAAGGGCTCGGCGTGCTGGCAGCCATCGGGACCGACTTCGCACTCGTGCAGCTGCACGGCATCGCGCAGCGGGTGAAGTTCAAGGGGCTGAAGGAGCGTGCCAAGGAGAAGATCGACGAGGTCGCGGCGGGTCTCGGACTGACCGGCGATCAGCTCTCCGACCGGCTGGTGCCGGACTTGGGGCTCGACGCCGACGGTTCGACGGTCGTCGACTACGGCAGCCGCCGCTTCACCGTCGGCTTCGACGAGCAACTGCGGCCGTACGTCCTGGACGGTGACGGCAAGCGCCGCAAGGACCTGCCGATGCCCGGCGCTCGGGACGACGCCGAGCTGGCCCCGGCGGAACGCAAGCGGTTCATGGCCCTGAAGAAGGATGTGCGGACGATCGCCTCCGACCAGGTGCGGCGGCTGGAGTCCGCGATGGTCGCCGGGCGGTCGTGGACGGTGCCGGAGTTCACCGGACTGTTGGTCGCACACCCACTGATGGGGCATCTGGTGCGCCGGCTGGTGTGGCTGAGCGAGGCGGACGGGACGACCACGGCGTTCCGCGTGGCGCAGGACCGGACGTTCGCCGACGCGGAGGACGACGTCTTCACCCTCACCGAGGGCGCGACCGTACGGCTGGCCCACCCGCTGGACCTGGACGGCCGACTCGACGTGTGGTGCCAGGTGTTCGCGGACCACGAGATCCTTCAGCCCTTCCCCCAGCTGGGTCGAGCGGTGTTCGGGCTCAGCGAGGAGGAGGCCGGAGGTTACCGGCTGACCCGCTTCGAGGGCCTCACGGTACCCACGGGCAAGGTGCTCGGACTCCAGCGGCGCGGCTGGCAGCGCGGGGTGCCCCAGGACGCGGGGGTGGAGCGGTGGATCTCGAAACGGCTCGGCGAGGACCAGTATCTGGTGATCGCGCTGGACACGGGCATCGCGGTCGGAGTGGTCGACATGTTCCCCGACCAGACCCTCGAAACGGTGTGGCTCGGCAGCGAGCCCGCTGATCACTGGGTGCGGCGCGGTTACTCCCTGCGCCTCGGCGACCTGGACCCGCTCACCGTCTCTGAGCTCATCGCCGACCTGACGGAACTCACCGAGGGCGCCGTCGCCTGAGCCCGCGTACGGACTGGCGGGCGTCCGGTCAGCGGCGGAATACGGGCCCTGGAAACGCCCTGATCTCACGGTTTGCCGAGGTAGGCGAGGCCAGGGTGGACCTTCGTGTACCCGTCGACCAGACGGCGGGCGACGGAGACCGAGTCGACCAGCGGGTGCAGGGCGAACGCCTGGACGGCTGCCGCGCGGGAGCCGGTCTCCGCCGCGTCGAGTACGGCCCGTTCGACGGCCTTGACCGCCGTGACCAGGCCCACCGCGTGGTACGGCAGCGGGTCGGCGGCGACGGGACGGGCCCCGTTGGCGTCGACGAGGCAGGGCACCTCGATCACGGCGTCCTCGTCCAGCACCGACAGGGTCGTGCGATTGCGGACGTTCAGGACGAGGGAGGTCCGTTCGTCGCGGGCGACGGCCCGCATCAGGGCGAGGGCGACCTGCTCGTACCCGCCGGACTCCAGATCGCTCTCCTCGCGCTCCCCGGCCCCCGCCACGTCACGGTTCTCCGACATGTACGTCGCCTCGCGCTCGGCGCGCGTCCGGTCCCAGGTGGTCAGCGGCGGGGCTGCCGGGTCCTTCATCCGGGCGTAGAAGCCCTCCTGCTGCTCCCGGAGGAACGCGCCGCGGGTCTGCTCGGCCTCCTGGTAGGCGCGGACCGCCTCCCGGTTGAAGTAGTAGTAGTGCAGGTACTCGTTGGGGATCGCGCCGAGTGACCGCAGCCAGTCGGTGCCGAAGAGCCTGCCCTCCTCGAAGGAGCCGAGCAGTTCCTGGTCCGCGAAGAGGCGCGGGAGTAGGTCGCGGCCGTCGACGTACAGCCCGCGCAGCCACCCGAGATGGTTGAGTCCCACGTAGTCGATCCGGGCCCGGTCCGGGTCGGCGCCGAGGACGCGCGCGACACGGCGGCCGAGCCCCACCGGCGAGTCGCAGATGCCGATGACCCGGTCGCCGAGGTGCCGGGACATGGCCTCGGTGACCAGTCCCGCCGGGTTGGTGAAGTTGATGACCCAGGCGTCGGGGGCGAGCCGGGCGATGCGCCCGGCGAGTTCCACCGCGACGGGCACCGTGCGCAGTCCGTACGCGATGCCGCCCGCGCCGACCGTCTCCTGGCCCAGTACGCCTTCGTCCAGCGCCACCCGCTCGTCGGCAGCGCGGCCCTCCAGGCCGCCGACGCGGATCGCGGAGAAGACGAAGTCCGCACCGCGCAGTGCCTCGTCCAGATCGGTGGTGGCGACGACGACGGGCGCGTCACCGACCCCATCCGCCTGTTCGGCGAGGACCCGGGCGACGGCACCGAGCCGATCCGCGTCCGTGTCGTAGAGCGTCACGTGCGTCACGCGGCCCTCGGCGTGATCGCCGAGAAGTGCCCCGTACACCAGAGGCACCCGGAATCCGCCACCGCCAAGAATTGTCAGCTTCACGCTGCTCGATGGTACGGAAGTCGGCGCCCGCGCGGACCGAAGACCCGTGCGGGCGCCGACGGCGCGTCAGTACCCGTTCCACCAGCGCGACACGGCCTGCCACAGCCGGGCCGGTGCGCCTGCCCTGCGCTGCCCGGGAATCGGGGGTGCCGGGTCCGGCGCTCCCGGTTCCTGCGGGGCGACGGCGGGTGCGTGGGCGGGCGGCGGAACATCCGTGCCGAAGCCGGGCGCGGAGGTGGGCCGGGCCGGGGACGACACCTGCCAGTCGTCGCGCGGCCGGGGCCGGCTCATCAGCGTGAGCGGGTCGGCGTCGATCTCCATCTGCGGGCCCGGCGCGAACTTCACCGGCAGTTCCACGAGGTGCCGGGACATGATGTTCCCGATCCAGCGCAGCTCGCTCTCCTCGACACCGAGCTCCATGTCCGGCAGGCGCATGAGCAGCGCGTCGACCCCGACGTCGGCGATGGCACGGCCGATGTCCTGACCCGGGCATTCGTGCGGTCCGCCGCTGAAGGCCAGGTGGGCGCGGTTGCCCTCCATGTTGGCGGCGAGGTCGGGGCGTACGTTCGGGTCGGTGTTGGCGGCGGCGATTCCGACGAGCAGCGCGTCGCCCGCCTTGATCTGCTGGCCGCCCAGCTCCGTGTCCCCCACGGCCCAGCGGCCGAACACGGCGGTGAACGGCGGCTCGTCCCACAGCGTCTGCTCCACCGCTTCGGGGACGGTCATGTGGCCGCCGCTGAGCCGGGCACGGAAACGCGGATCGGTCAGCACCATGCGCAGCACGTTGGCGATCAGGTTGGCGGTCGACTCGTACGCGGCGATGAGGATCAGACGGAGATGCTCGGTGACCTCGACGTCGGTGAGCGAGGCGGGGTGCTCCAGCAGCCAGGACGTGAAGTCCGGCGCCGGAGCGGCACGCCGGCGCTGGACGAGCCGGCTGAGCGCGCTGACGACATGGGCGTTGCTCGCGACGGCGGTCTCGGTGCCGCGGGTCATGTCACGGGCTGCCTGCACGAGGCGGTCGTCGTAGTCCTCGGGCATGCCGAAGATCGCGCACATCACCATCATCGGCAGGTGCTCGGCGAACTGGCTGACGACATCGGCTGTGCCCTTGAGGCAGAAGTCGTTGACGAGCCGGTTACTGAAGCGGTTGACGTGGCGGCGTACCCCGCGGGTGTCGATGCGCGCCATGCTGTCGGTGACGGCGCCGCGCAGACGCTCGTGGTTCGCGCCGTCGGCGAAGGCGCAGACCGGCTGCCAGGTGAAGATCGGTGCGAGCGGGTGGTCGGGGGCGACGCTGCCGTCCTGGAGGGCCCGCCAGCGCCGCGAGTCCCGGGAGAACTGCGAGGGCGTCCGGGTCACATGCAGATTCTCGCTGTGCCCCAGGACGAGCCAGGCGGGTACGTCTCCGTGCAGCAGGACGGGCGCCACCGTGCCGTGTTCGGCGCGCAGTTTGTCGTAGAGGCCGGCCGGGTCGTTCTCGGCCTCGGGGCCGTAGAACCGGCGCAGTCCGCCGGGGGCGAGGCCGTGGGCGGGGCACTCGGGGGGCGGCACGGGCCCCGGGGCCGTTCCGGGTTCGTGGTGGAAGGGCGTGGTCACAATCGCTCCAGGGGTCGGGCCGCCCGGGGTTCGGGCGAGGGGCGCGCGGGGTGCGGGCGCGCTCGTGGGGACGGCGCGCCGCGTGCGGCCGCGCGTGCGGGACGTGCGCGGAGGGAAGGTGCGCGCGGGGCGGGCGCGGGGGCCGCGAGCGCGCACCTTCGTCAGGCGAGGGGTACGGCGAGGCTGTGCAGATACCGCATCAGGGTCATCAGCACGTCACGGCTGGAGACCCGCAGCCGGGCATCGCAGTCGATCATCGGGACCTCGTCCGGCAGGTCGAGTGCGGTACGCAGCGCCTGGACCGGGTGATGCGGTGCGTCGGGGAAGGTGTTGACGGCGACGACGAACGGCACGCCGCGCTCCTCCAGCCGGCCGATCACATCGAAGCTGACCTCGAGCCGCCGGGTGTCGATCAGGACGACAGCACCGAGGGCTCCTTCGAACAGCCCGTTCCACAGGAACCAGAACCGCTCCTGGCCTGGGGTGCCGAAGAGGTAGAGGATCAGTTCCTCGCTGAGACTGATCCGGCCGAAGTCCATGGCGACGGTGGTGGCGGTCTTGCTCTCCACCCCGGCGTTGTCGTCCACGCCGACGCCGGCCTGGGTCATGGTCTCTTCGGTCGTCAGGGGCCGGATCTCACTCACCGAGCCGACCATCGTGGTCTTGCCGACCCCGAATCCGCCGACGATGACGACCTTCACCGCGGCCGTGGCCGTGGTCGGCAGGACGTCCTCGCTCCGGGGGCCAGTGATCGTGTCAGAGCTTCTGAAGTCCATGCATCACCGCTTCGAGAAGGGATCGGTCCGGGAGAGTGGCGCGGACGATGGGCGCACGCGATTCGATCTGTTCGCTCGCGAGCAGTTCGGTCAGGAGCGAGGTCACGACACTGAAGGGCAGGCTCAGATAGGCGGAGATCTCGGCGACGGACAACGGCGCCCGGCAGAGCCGCAGGATCGCGGCCTGCTCGGGCTGGACCGTCGGCGAGGGTTCTGCCTGGGAGACAACCATCGTGACGAGGTCGAGCGCCGCGCGCTCGCCGTCGGGATCGCCGGTGATCACGTACAGCCGTTCCGGATCGTTCAGCGCCGGGTCGGCCTTTCGGCGTTCTCGTCGGGGAGCACTCATCCGGCCTGCCCGTCATGTCGGGGCGGGCTCGAAAGGTGGGCGCCGATCCGGACGACCATGTCGCGCATACGTGCTCCCACCAGTCCGGCGTCGACCGTCTCGTCGGCCAGCACCGCGAGGTACGAGCCGGCCCCGGCTGCCATCAGGTAGAAGAACCCGCCGTCGACCTCGATGACGACGAGGCGCATCAGGCCGTCGCTGTACGGGATTTCGGAGGCGACGGCGGCGGCGAGGCTCTGCAGGCCCGCGCAGGCCGCGGCGAGACGGTCGGCGACGTCGGGGTCGCCGCCGTGCCGGGCGATGCGCAGACCGTCCGAGGAGAGCACCACGATCTGGTGGATGCTCGGCACGTCGTCGGCCAGTTCCTTGAGCATCCAGTCCATGTTTCCGCGCTGCTGGATCACTTCAGGTCTCCCTTGTCCCACGCGTCATCAGAGTCCTCGTCGTTCTTCGGTTCCTGGGGCACACCGTTGACCGCCTGGGTGAATGCCTCAAGCCAGAGCCCGGGCGGCGGCGGTTCGCCGTTGCTCCGCCCGCCGTTGTGGCCGTTGTGCGCTCCCGCGGCGGGGACGGAGGGCTGCGCCGTCTGCTGCGGGAGGTTGTGCGAACCGAGCGGGGCGCGGCCGCGGCTGCGGCGCTGCGGAAGTCCGCCCTCGGTCCACTCGGTCACCACGGGGACGTCGTCCTCCAGGGCGGAAGCCGGTACCGCCGGGGTGGCCGGCTTCTCCGTGTAGCCCGGCATGCCCGCGGCCACCGAGGGCGGCAGTTCCGTGGACACGGGCCGGGACTTGCGCTTGCCGGGCGGCGGTACGACGTGCTGGAGCTGCGACATGTCGAGCGAGCTCTGGGGCCGCGAGGTGGCGCCGATGCCGTGGGCGATACCGGGAGCGGGGCCCGTGGTGAGCATTTCGCGCGGCACGATCACCACGGCGCGGACACCGCCGTACGCGGACTGCCGCAGGGAGACCTGGAGCTGGTACATCCGGGAGATCCGGCCGACGACGGCCATGCCCAGGCGCGGGGACTCGCCGAGGTCGTTCATGTTGATGCCGGCCTGCGCCTGGGCGAGCATGTTCTCGGCGCGGGCGCGGGCCTCCTCGCTGAGGCTGACGCCGCCGTCCTCGATCTCGATGGCGACGCCGGTCTGGACCTCGACCGCGGTGACGTGCACCCGGGTCTGCGGCGGCGAGTACCGCGTCGCGTTGTCCAGGAGTTCGGCGCAGGCGTGGATGAGCGGTTCGACCGAGGTGCCGACGATGGCGACCTTGGCGATCGAGTGCAGATCGACGCGCTGGTATTCGAGGATGCGGGACATCGCACCGCGCAGCACGCTGAACAGCGGTACGGGCTTGGGCCATTGGCGGCTGGGCCGGGCACCGCCGAGCACGGCGATGGAGTCGGCGAGCCGTCCGATCAGCGCGGTGCCGTGGTCGATGCGGAGGAGGTCGTCGAAGACCTCGGGGTTGCGCCCGTGGTGGTCCTCCATCTCCCGCAGTTCGCTGGCCTGCCGGTGGACGATGGCCTGGACGCGACGGGCGACACTGACGAACGCGCGCTGCGCGGAGTCACGCATCGCCTCCTCGTTGTCGATGATGTCGAGGATCTGGAAGACCAGGCCGCGCAGGGCCTCGGGGAGATTGCGGTACGACTCGTCCGCGTCGACGATGTCCCGCATCACCTCTTCGGGTGAGTTGCTGGCACGCAGCCGGCGGATCGCGGCAGGCAGCAGCTCCTTGGTCAGCCGCACGGTCTCCGCGTCGTGCGCGGCGATGCGGTGTTCCAGGTAGGCGATGCGCTGTTCATAGTGCGCACGCTGGACGTTCATGGCGCGGCGGCGACGGTTGAGTACGACGGTGAACACGGCGACCACGAGCGTGGCGATCGCACCGCACCAGACGACTGGTATCCGCGCGGGTTCGGTCACCAGCGCGGCGCCGGCGGCGGTGGCGCCGGCCATCAGCACAAGGGGCAGCAACACAGCACGGACTACGGGGATTTCTCGGTCAATCGGTGGTGATTCAACACGAACCATCTAAACCCTCTGGCGGTTGATTCGGGGGGCATTCGGAAGATCTGCGCACTTGTGATGACAGTCGTGAACAAGTGCTCGAATTCATATCAACTCGACTTCGATGCGCGTGAGCTTAGCCAGATCAGAACACCGCCTCGGCATATTCACCCAACCCCCTGCGCGAGCACTCCGGCAGTAATACACTCACGAGTTTTTGCACTCCATGGCGTCGGACGTGTGCGGGGAGTAATCGGCGGCGAGGGCGCGTGGTTCCGGTGCTCGTACGTCCCGTGGTGCGGGATGCTGAAGCGCCGCACGCGCACCGATCACCGCACACGGGCGCCCTATTCGATTCCTGAGCCACTACTCCTGTCCCTCACCACGGGACAGCGGAACAGGTGATCGAACCGGATCGAAAGGAGCAGATTCATGACCGACGGACTGATTCACCGGAAAGAAGCCATCGCGGCCACGCGGGGCTGCACCATCGAGTCACTGGACACCGGCCTGCGGCTGATGCGACTTTTCCTCACCCACGACACGCTCACCGTCTCCGAGGCCGCGGAGCTCCTGTCGGTCGGCCGGTCCACCGCGCACCGGGTGCTCTTCACCCTGGAGGGACGGGGCTTCGCGACCCGGGACCCCTCCGGCCGGGGGTACTCGGCGGGTCCCGAACTGATCCGGCTCGGCCGGCCGGCCGGCTTCGGCGCGGCGCTGCGGGCGCGCCTCACCGACGTACTCGAGGACGCCGCCCGGCGTACCGGCGAGACCGTACAGAGTGCCGCGCTGATCGGGGACCGGGTCATCGTCACCGACGGCCGCGAGTCGTCCCAGCCGGTGCGGGTGGTGCTGGAGATGTGGCGCACGCACCCCGCCCATGCGACCTCGGGCGGCAAACTGCTGCTCTCACGGATGACGGCCGATCAGGTGTGCGCCCTCTACCCGCGGGAGACGCTGCCCGCGTCCACTCCCCGCACGCTCACCTCGCGAGCGGAGCTGCTGGACGAGCTGGCGGAGATCCGCGATCTCGGTCACGCGGTCAGCCGCGGTGAGTCGGTCCGGGGCATGCACACCGTCGCCGTCCCCCTCTGCGGGGCGGGCCCCCGCGACCGGCTGGCCCTGACCGCCGCGGCGCCGGCCGACCGGGGTGACGACGCGGCACTGGTGGAGTTCGCACGGCGGTTGCGGCGGTCGGCCTCGCTGCTGAGGCCGGCGGAAGCGCCCTGATGTTCGGGCCGGATCAGCGGCGGGCGCCGCCGATCCGGCCCTCCAGCTGCACCAGCAGTTCGCTGAGCTGCGCGCTCAGCCGACTGCGGGCCTCGTCGTCGAGGCCGGAGAGGACGGCGCGTTCGTACGCGAGCTGCTGGGGCAGCAGCCGGTCGACCAGGGCCCGGCCCTCGTCGGTGAGGCGGACATGGGCGACCCTGCGGTCACGGGCGTCGCCGCGGCGGTCGACCAGACCGCGTTCCTGGAGGGCGCGGAGGCGTTTGGTGACGGCGGCGCCCGACGAGAACGTCTCGCGGGCCAGCTCGCCGGGCGTGAGTTCGCGGTCGGTACGGCGCACGGCGCCGAGCAGGTCGAACTCGGCGCGGGTCAGCCCGGCGGAGCGCAGGGGGGCGTCCTCCGCCTGCTGGAGCAGCGCGGCGCAGCGGTTGATGCGGCCGATGAGCTCCATCGGGCCGGTGTCGAGCTCCGGATTGACGGCCTGCCACTGCCGTACCACCGAGGCCACGATGTCGTCGGTCACGCCGCTCCGTCCTGTGGAGGCCCGAGGGCGATCAGCCCTTGCCTTCGTGCTGTTGCGGCGAGCGTACGGTGTCCGGCCTGCTCGGCTGCGAGGAGCTGTTCCTCGGGCAGGGCGCGCTGCCACCATTCGCCGGCCGCGGCGTCGGTGGCCGTGCGCAGTTCGACGAGGGAGCCGGTGAGCCCGCGTCGTGCCGCGTCGAGCCGGGCCGGTCCGGACGCCGGGTCGGCGATGGCCCGTACGGCGTGGGCGCGGGCCGCGTCGGTCGCGGCCAGGGCCTTCTCGACGTGCCCGGAGGCGCGCCGGTTGGTGACGGCCGTCGCGGCGAGGAAGCCGACGACCGCGCCGACCAGCGTGTCGACGACCCTGTCCCCGATGAGTTCACCGGCCGGGTGGGTACCGCTGAACTCCAGGACCAGGAGGGCCATCGGGGTGACGGCGACCGAGCCGAGCCAGTAGTTGCGGGTGATGAGGGCCTCGGCGGCGAAGTTGAAGAACAGGCAGCAGGCGACGAGGGCGAGCGGGCCGGTCCTGCTGAGCGGCAGGACGGCGGCGAAGACCAGCACACCGATGAGGTTGCCGAGGGTGCGCTGGAGGGCCCGGTTCCAGGACAGGGTGATATTGGCCTGGTAGAGGGAGGCGGCGGTGACGATCGCCCAGTAGGGGCGGCCGGCCCCGAGGGCGGCGCAGACGTATCCGGCCAGGGCGCAGCCGATGAGGGTACGGGCGGCGATGGGCAGCAGCGGGGAGCCGGGGGCGAGCGCGCGCAGGAGCGGGCGGCGGCCGCGGAGTTCGCGGTGAGCGGCCCGTTCGGCGTCGGCGCCGAAGAGCTCCGCCGTGGTGCCCGGCACGGGGGGCGGGGTGGGCACGGGCCCGCGCGCTCGCGTCGCGGCGGCCCAGGCGCGGAGGTGGGCAGGATCGGCGGCGGGTGCCGACGCGGCGCTGTCGGCGAAGAGGAGTGCCGCTCCGGGGGCGGTGCCCGCGTCGTGCACCGGTGCCTCGCGGCCCTGCCGCTCCTCGACGGCCGTCGCCGCGAGCGAGGCCTCGGCGTGGACGACGAGGCGTTCCAGTTCCCGGCGTACGGGGGTGGAGCGGCCCGTGGCGAGCAGCGACTGCCAGGCGGTGTGGACGGCCGCGGCAGCGGCGTGGCGGGTGCGGTGGCCGGGGGCGGCGGCGTACGCCGCGGCGGCGTCGAGGGCGCGGGCGGTGGCGCGGCGCTCGGGGCCCTCCCTGCGCAGCAGTGCGGGGCCGACGGTGACGAGCCAGGAAACGGTGCCCGCGGCAAGGGTCAGGGCGAGGCGTCCGGGGACCTGGCCGAGTTCCTGGGGGGTGAACAGGGCGGCGGAGGTGACGAAGGTGAAGATCACCGGGCCGGGCGGACCGATGCGGGTCGCGTCACAGAGTGCCTTCTGCGCGGCGGCCAGCATCGCGGCGACGGCGATCAGGATCGCGGTCGAGTCAGTGACCGAGGCGACGACCAGCGAGATCGCGACGCCGACGAGCATGCCGAGCACCACGCGCGCCACGGTGCCGGCCCGTCGGGCGTACGGCAGGCTGTGGCCGTAGAGCGCGCAGAGCGACCCCGCCATCGTGTACATCACGAGGTCGAGGCGGTCCACGGCGAAGAGCAGCAGGTCGGGCACGGCGGAGGCGACGACGACGCTGAGCGCCGGTTTGAACCAGGTGTCCGAGGGGCGCGCGAGGCGCAGTGCTCCGGCTGCCCGGAGAGTGCGGACGGAGGGCCGCCGGTACCGAATAGCTGTATCACTCACTTAAATATCTTAGCAGGTATTACACACGTAAAAGACTTGGCGCAGCGGCCCGATGGCCGGTGGGCCCGGCCGGCCATGGCGTGCAGGGAGACACTCGTGGGTGCGTGCAGGTCCGCACGCGCTGAGCGCGGGCGGCGACCTGATGCTGCCGCCCACCAGAACCCGGACGGACCCCGGATCGCCGTCCTTCGCGGCCCGCAGGGCGCCGCGTTCGGTATTCACAAGTCGTACGGCGAGAGCTGAGGCGCACGGACGTCTCGGCTCCGCAGGGTCGCGGACGTCTCAGGTGCGCAGGTTCTCCGTGGCGTCCGAGACCCTGCGCAGCAGTTCGAGGAAGACCTGCTGCTCCTCGGCGGAGAGCGGGCCGAGGAAGACGTGGTTCATACGGGCGGCGCGCTGCGCGAGCCTGCCGTGGGTGCGGGCGCCGTCCTCCGTCAGACGCAGCAGAGAACGGCGGCCGTCGTGCGGGTCGCGCACCTTGTCCAGGAGCTCCCGGCGCAGCAGCCGGCTGATCAGTTCGGCGATGGTGGAACGGTCGAGCCCGACCCGCTCCCCCACGGTCCGCTGATCGAGCCCGGGTTCGGCGACCAGGGTGTTCAGCACGGCGAACTGGGGCGAGGTGATCTCTTCCGAGACCATCGTGTTCCACAGCAGGTGGTGGGCCTGCTGGAGGCGTCTGGCCAGGTGCCCCGGATGCGTGCTCAAGTCGACCGCGGCCACGGACGCCGTCCTTTCGCTCTGCTCCCCGGGGTTTCCTGCGCGCTCAGTGTACGAAGACCACGGCGCGGAACCCGGCCCGCAGATATGTTCGAGCGTGTGGCCGTCTGGGCACACTAACCCGCGAACCTGCGACCCCATACTCCTTGAATCTTCACACACCACTACGATGGCGGCGATGACCAGGCTGAGCGAGCGGACGGACCGGCGACGGAGCGGCACACGTGTGCCCGCCGCTGTGGGCTGGGTCCTGGTCCTCCTGGCGATGGTGTTCTGTTGCTCACTGAGCACCGCGGCGGCCGCTCCGCCGCCCGGCGACGCCCGGCTCTCGGCGCCCGCCCGGGCCATGACCCCGACGCCCGGTACGGCCGCGTCGCTCGTCATGGCGCACGCACCGGACCACCGGGGCATGGGCAGTTCCTGCCACGGCGCCTCGGACCACTCCTCTGCCGTCGTGCTGCCCGGCCCGCCCGCGCTCGCCGGCCTTCCCACCGCTCTCGCGGCGGTCCCGGCCGTCCCGCTCACCGGCGCCGCCGCCATCCGCGGCCCGTCCAACGACGGTGTGGGCGCCGTGGACCGTCTCCGGCTGCAGATCCAACGGATCTAGAGGCGGGGCCCCTCCTCGCACCCGGCGGTTCCGCCGGTGCCGGGAGCGGTGCCGCCCCTTGCCTCTTCCCCACGCACCGCGCGCGCCCGCGCGTGCGTCCCGTTGAACCCGAGGACCTGCCATGGCTTCCGCCAAGAACAAGAACCAGAACACCCCCGCCGCCGCCCGCCGGGCCAAGCTCGACGAAGCCCGCCGCAAGGAACGGGCACGCGAGCGGCGCGTCCGCATCATCACCATCAGCGCCTCCGTCGCCGTGGTCGCCGCACTCGTCGCCGGAGGCGGCTATCTGATGGCCGCGGCCGACGACAAGGACAAGGCCGAGGAGCAGGCCAAGGCCTCCCCGGTCAAGGGCGAGCGGACCTGGGACAAGCTGAAGCAGAACCACGTGAGCAAGAAGGTCGACTACCCGATGAACCCGCCCGTCGGCGGCGACCACAACCAGGTGTGGATGAACTGCGACGCCGACGTCTACACCGAGGAGATACCGAAGGAGAACGCGGTCCACTCCCTGGAGCACGGCGCGGTCTGGGTCACGTACAACGACAAGGCGAAGGACGCGGACATCAAGGCGCTCGGCAAGCGCGTCTCGTCCACCCCGTACTCCCTGATGAGCCCCGTCTCCGACCAGGACGACCCGCTGATCCTCAGTGCCTGGGGCAAGCAGGTCACGGTGAAGAGCGCCACCGACGCGCGCGTCGCCCAGTTCTTCGCCAAGTACGTCCAGGGCCCGCAGACGCCTGAGCCGGGCGCCGCCTGCTCGGGCGGGCTGGACAAGTGACCTCCGCCGTACGCGTCCCCCGCCCGATGGTGCTGGCGGGCGCCGTGGTGTTCCTGCTGGCGCTGGGGCTGGTGGTGCTCACGATCGGGCAGCCGTCCTCGGCGGCCCCCTCCGCTTCCGGTACGTCGTCCTCGGCCGCGCCCGCGGAGACCTCCGCCGACGTGGGCTTCGCCCGCGACATGGCGGTCCATCACCAGCAGGCGGTCGAGATGTCCTTCATCGTCCGGGACCGGACGGACGACGAGGACGTACGCCGTCTCGCGTACGACATCATCAACACCCAGGCCAACCAGCGCGGCATGATGCTGGGCTGGCTGGAGATGTGGGGCAGGCCGAAGAGTTCGGAGCGGCCGCCCATGGAGTGGATGGGGCACACCGTCACGGCCGCGGGTGACGGCTCGCTGATGCCGGGCATGGCCACCGACGCGGAGCTGGACGAGCTGCGTGAGGCCGAGGGCACGGCGGCCGAGGTCCTGTATCTGCGGCTGATGACCGTCCACCACCGCGCGGGCGCCGAGATGGCGCGGGCGGCGGCCGGTTCGGCGGGCACGCCGGAGATCAAGAACCTGGCGGCGGGCATGGTCCGCGGCCAGCAGTCGGAGATCGGGCTCATGGCGGACATGCTCGAACAGCGCGGCGCCACCGCCTGACGGGCGCGGGCAGCCGTCCTGCGAAGGCCGCCCCGTCGCCCCGGTCCGCCGGGCGACGGGGCGGCCCTTCGCGCTGTTCGGCGGTCGGCGGTGGCCGGCCGGGAGATAGGGTCGACGACTATATGAAGAGCAACCTCACACCCCTGGGGCCCAAGGCGGACAAGGACACCGTGCGGCGTCACAATCTGAGTCTCGTGCTGCGGGCCGTCCGGGACGAGGGCGAGGCCGGGGAAGCGACGAGGGCCGGAGTGGCCGGCCGGGTGGGGCTGACCCGGGCCGCCGTGTCGTCTCTGGTCGAGCAGCTCCTCGACAGCGGCTTCCTCACCGAGTCCGGGAAGACGTTCAGCGGGCAGGCCGGGCGCCCGGGCACGGCCCTCAAGGTGGCGCGTACGGGACCGGCCGGCCTCGGCGTGGAGATCAACATCGACTATGTGTCGGTGTGCGTCGTGGATCTGGCGGGCACCGGACGGGTCCGCCAGACCGAGCACCTCGACAACCGGGGCGCGCCGCCCGCCGAGGTGGTGGCCCGGGCGGCGGGGATCGCCGCCCGCGCCCTGGAATCGGCGCGCGAACAGGATCTGTACCCCGTCGGGGCGGCGCTCGCGCTGCCGGGTCTGGTGTCCGGGGGTTCGGTGCGTCAGGCGCCCAACCTGGGCTGGAACCAGGTGCCGGCCGAGGAGCTGTTCGCGAGCGCGCTCGCCGGGCTGCGCCCCGGCCGGGCGGCGCTGCCGGTGAGCTCGGAGAACGAGGCCAATCTCGCGGCGCTGGCCGAGCTGTGGTTCGGCGGCCTCGACACGGCGCGCAGCTTTCTCTATCTGACCGGCGAGATCGGGGTCGGCGGAGCGCTGGTGCTCGACGGCGAACTGCTGCGCGGCGCGCACGGCTTCGCCGGGGAGATCGGACACGTGGTGGTGGACCCGGCGGGTCCGGAGTGCCGTTGCGGTTCCCGGGGCTGCCTGGAGCAGTACGCGGGACAGACCGCGCTGCTGCGGGCGGCGGGCATCGACGAGGCCCGCCCCGGCCCGGTGGCCGAACTGGAGCGGCGTGCGCGGGCGGGCGACGCGCGGGCGGTGGCGGCGGTGGCGGAGGCCGGCCGGATGCTGGGCAGGGTGCTGTCGGGCGCGGTGAATCTGATCGACCCCGAGGCGGTGGTGCTCGGCGGCATCTACCGGAGCCTGATGCCGTGGCTCGCGCCGCCGGCCGACGAGGAGCTGACGGGCCGGGTGGTGTCCGGCCTCTGGTCCCCGGGCAGCGGACGGCTGCGCGCCTCGTCGGTCGCGGGGGACGCCGCCCGGGGCGCGGCGGCCCTGGTGACACAGGACGTACTGGCCGACCCCGTGGCGTACGCGGGGCGCAACGAACCGAAGGCGGCGACACGATGAGCGAGACCTGGGGAACCGATGACGCGGGTGTGCTGGCCCTGCCTTCCGGCCTGCTGGTGCGCGGGCGGGGGCTGCGCCACCCGCTTCCCGCCGGGCCTGTCCCCACTTTCGGGGTGTATCTGCTGGGCAAGGAGCCGGCGCCCGTAGCCTGGGAGTCGCGGTGGGTGCGCTGGCCCGACTTCCGGCTTCCCGCGGACCGCGAGCGGGCCCGGGAGGTGTTCGGCGAGGCGCTGGCGCGGGCCGCGACGGACCGGGTGGAGGTCGCCTGCGGCGGTGGCATCGGACGTACGGGGACGGCCCTGGCGTGCATGGCGGTGCTGGACGGGGTCCCGGCGGACCGGGCGGTGGCGTTCGTCCGCGGCGGCTACCACCACCGCGCGGTCGAGACACCGTGGCAGCAGCGTTTCGTGCGGCGCTTCGACGCCCTCGTGTGACGCGGACGGGCGCGGGCCCGGGTGCGTACGACGGGCGGGGGAAGGAAGCCGCCGCTTCCGTCCCGCGCCCGCCGCGGCCCCGGGCCCGCGCCCGGTTCGTACGCGGCCGGGGTCAGCGCACCCCGAGCAGGTGGTCCATCGCCAGCTGGTCCAGGGCCTCGAACGCCATGCCGCGTTCGGCGGCCGCCGTGATGTCGAACTCCTCGTACGCCGAACGGTCGGCGAGCAGTCCCGCGACCCCGTCCCCGGCGGTGGGCAGGGCCAGCTCGTCCAGGCGTGACGCGGTCAGCGCCTCCTGCACGGCCGGGTCCGCGCGGAAGGCCGCGGCGCGCTCCTTGAGGATCAGGTAGTTGCGCATGCAGCCCTCGGCCGAGGCCCAGACGCCCGCGTAGTCCTCGGTCCGCGGCGGCTTGAAGTCGAAGTGGCGCGGGCCCTCGTAGCCACCGCGCTCCAGCAGGTCGACCAGCCAGAACGCCTGGCGCAGGTCGCCCGCGCCGAAGCGCAGGTCCTGGTCGTACTTGATGCCGGACTGGCCGTTGAGGTCGATGTGGAAGAGCTTTCCGGCCCACATCGCCTGGGCGATACCGTGCGGGAAGTTGAGCCCGGCCATCTGCTCGTGCCCGGTCTCCGGGTTCACGCCGACCAGCTCCGGGCGCTCCAGGCGCTCGATGAAGGCGAGGGCGTGGCCGATGGTCGGCAGGAGGATGTCGCCGCGCGGCTCGTTCGGCTTGGGCTCGATGGCGAAGCGCAGGTCGTAGCCCTGCTCGGTGACGTAGTCGCCCAGCAGGTCGAAGGCTTCCTTCATCCGGTCGAGCGCGGTCCCGATGTCCTTCGCCGCGCCGGACTCCGAGCCCTCGCGCCCGCCCCACGCCACATAGGTGGTGGCGCCGAGCTCGACGGCGAGATCGATGTTGCGCAGGGTCTTGCGGAGCGCGTACCGGCGGACGTCCCGGTCGTTGGCGGTGAAGGCCCCGTCCTTGAAGACCGGGTGGGTGAAGAGGTTCGTCGTGGCCATCGGCACCACGAGGCCGTTCGCGTCCAGCGCCTGCCGGAACCGCTTGACGAGCCCCTCGCGCTCCGCGTCCGTCGAGCCGAACGGGATCAGGTCGTCGTCGTGGAACGTGACTCCGTACGCGCCGAGCTCGGCGAGCCGCCGCACCGACTCGACCGGGTCGATCGCCGCGCGGGTCGCGTCACCGAACGGGTCGCGCCCCTGCCAGCCCACCGTCCACAGACCGAAGCTGAACTTGTCCTCCGGTGTGGGCGTGAAGCGTTCCGTCATCGTCTGGCCGCCTTCGAGTGCTGTCGGGTCCGGTACCGGATTACCGGCCGACCCTATTTGTTCAGTGTCATGACTAATCATGCACGGGACGCCCCGGCGACGTAACCCCCACCACCACAAAACCTCGTCCACCCCTGGTCCGGGGGATCACGTTCACGTAATTTGTTAGCCGCACGCTCAAATCCCCTGTCGAGAAGAGGTAGCCCATGCCGCCGCGCAGCGTCGTCATCGGCGTGGACAGCTCCACCCAGTCCACCAAGGCGGCGGTGACCGATGCCGTGACCGGCGAGGTGCTCGCCATCGGCCGCGCCCCGCACACGGTCACCGGGGAGGGCGGGGCCCGCGAGAGCGACCCCGAGCTCTGGTGGCAGGCGCTGTCCCTGGCCGTGGCCGCCGGGATCAAGGAGTCCGGCGTCGGGGCCTCCGCCGTCACCGGTATCGCCGTCGCCGGGCAGCAGCACGGCCTCGTCGTGCTCGACCGGGAGGGCCGGCCGCTGCGCCCGGCCCTGCTGTGGAACGACACCCGGTCCGCCCCGCAGGCCACCGCCCTCACCGCGGCGCTGGGCGGCCCCGGCGCCTGGACCGCGCGCACCGGCTCCGTGCCGGTCGCCTCCCTCACCGCGACGAAGTGGCAGTGGCTGCGCGAGAACGACCCCGGCGCCGCCGCGGCGGCCGCCGCCGTACGGCTCCCCCACGACTTCCTGACCGAGCGGCTCACGGGCACCGCCTTCACCGATCCCGGCGACGCCTCGGGGACCGGCTGGTACTCCACGGCCACCGGTGCGTACGACCCCGAACTGCTCGCGCTCCTCGGCCTGGACGGGGCTCTCCTGCCGGAGGTGGCCGCCACCGGGGCGACCCGGACCGGCTCTCTGACCAGCGCCGCCGCCGAGGCCCTCGGCCTGCCGGCCGGGATCGCCGTCGCGGCGGGCACCGGGGACAACATGAGCGCCGCCGTCGGACTGGGGCTGGGCGGAGCCGGGCTCCTGGACCACCCGGTGCTCAGCCTGGGCACCTCGGGAACGGTGTTCGCCGCGTCCCGCACCCGGCCCGTCTCGGCGGCCCTCTCCGGCTTCGCCGCCGCGGACGGTACGTACCTCCCGCTGGCCTGCACCCTCAACTGCACGCTCGCCGTCGACAAGGTGGCCGCCCTGCTGGGACTGCACCGCGACGACACCGCACCCGGCGGGGAGGCCGTACTGCTGCCCTACCTGGACGGCGAACGCACCCCCGACCTGCCCCTGGCGTCCGGCCTGCTCACCGGCCTGCGGCACGACACGACCCCGCAGCAGCTGCTGGGCGCCGCCTACGAGGGCGCGGCCTTCACCGTTCTGCGCGCCCTCGACGAGCTGCTGCGGGCCTGCGGCCTCGACCCGGCCGATCCCGCCGTCGCCGCCCGGCCGCTGCGACTGATCGGCGGCGGGGCCGGTGGCCGTACCTGGGTGGAGACCGTGCGCCGCCTCTCCGGACGCCCCCTCGTCGTGCCCGCCGGTGGCGAGCTGGTCGCCCGGGGCGCCGCGGCGCTCGCCGCGTCGGCGGCCGGCGGCGGCGATCCCGTGGCCGTGGCGGCCTCTTGGAACACCGGCGACGACGACCGTCAACTCCCGGCGGCCGAACGGGACATGGACACCTGGGAACGGGTCGGTTCGGTGCTGGAGCGGACTGCGGGGCCGGTGCTCGGAGGCTGAGACCGGGCCGCGAACCGGCCTGCGCGGCGCGCGTTTTGGGATGCCAACCGATCTTCAATAAGATCCGGCGATGATCATAAGAAGACGGCCGCGGGCCGGGGTGTGCGTACTGCTCGCCACCCTGGCCGCGTGGCTCGGCACCGCCCTCCCGGCCGCCGCCGACGAACCCACCGGCTCCACATCGCCCAAGGTCGAGCTGGTTCTCGACGTCAGCGGTTCCATGCGCGCCCGCGACATCGACGGCCAGTCCCGGATGGCTGCCGCGAAGCAGGCGTTCAACGAAGTGCTGGACGCGGTGCCCGACGAGGTGCAGCTCGGCATCCGGACGCTCGGCGCCGACTACCCCGGCGACGACCGCAGGACCGGCTGCAAGGACACCAAGCAGCTGTACCCGGTCGGCCCGCTGGACCGCACCGAGGCCAAGACCGCGGTCGCCACCCTGGCGCCCACCGGCTGGACCCCGATCGGTCCCGCGCTCCTCGGTGCGGCCGACGACCTGGAGGGCGGCGACGCCACCCGGCGCATCGTCCTCATCACCGACGGCGAGGACACCTGCGGCCCGCTCGACCCGTGCGAGGTGGCCCGCGACATCGCCGCACGCGGGGTTCACCTCGTCATCGACACGCTGGGCCTGGTGCCCAACGCCAAGATCCGCCAGCAGCTGACCTGCATCGCCGAGGCCACCGGCGGCACCTACACCGCCGTCACGCACACCGAGGAACTCTCCGGCCGGGTCAAGCAGTTGGTGGACCGTGCCGCCGAGCCCGTCGTCACTCCGGTGGCGGCCGAGGGCGCCGACAGCTGTGCCGCGGCCCCCGCCCTCAAGGCCGGTCTCTACACCGACCGCGAGAAGTTCGGCGAGCACCGCTGGTACCGGGTGGACGTACTGCCCGGCCAGGAACTGCGCGCCTCGGTCAGCGTGGCGGCCGACCGTGCCGTCAACAACGACTACGGAGTCCTGCTGCGGGCCCTGACCGTGCACGGCCGGGAGATCGTCCGCGGTTCGGAGGCCGGCACGGGCCGTACGGACGTGATCTCGTCCGGGCTGCGCTATCCCAGGGCCGAACAGGACGGCGCGGACGACGAGGAGCCGAGCCCCGAGGCCGTCTGCCTCCAGGTCGCCAACTCCTTCTCGGCACCCGCCTCCGTGAAGACCTCGCCCGGGCTTCCGGTCGAGCTGACCATCGACGTGGTGGACGCTCCGGACGAGGCGGCGGACGTCGCCGCGTTCGGTCTCGGCCGCGGCTGGTGGCTGCTCGGCGTGCTGGTCCTCACCGGACTGGTCGCGGGCCTGCTGACCGGCTGGATCTCACGCTGGCGCGTCGCCGTATGGAGGACCAACTGATGCGTACGACACGTGGAGTGGCGGCCGGCCTGCTGGCCGGTCTCGCCCTGCTGACCTCGGCGGCTTCCGCGACGGCCGTCGCTCCGTCGGTCCAGAGGACCGACGCGAGCAGCAGCCCCGGCACCGACGCCGCGACGGACGGCGAGGCGGGGCCCACGGAAGCGGGCACCACCTTCCGTACCGCCACCGCCGTCCAGCAGGGACAGCGGGCCACCGCCGAAGCGTCCACGGGCGACTACCTGTACTGGGTCTTCCCCGCCGACGCGGGACAGCGGGCGACCGTGCGCGCGAAGGTCACGCTCCCCGAGAGCGCCACCCGGCACGGCGCGTCGACCTGGCAGGTCGAGGTGTACGACGGACTGCGGCGGCGGCAGGCGTGCATGTACGGCCACCAGACGCGCAAGGCGGCGGCCGACGCCGCCTCGGTCGAGCTGACCTGTGTCCTGCGGACCGTACGCGCCTGGTCGGAGCCGTGGGCCGACGATCCGCTGCCCGGCAGCTACTACGTACGTCTGACGGTCCTCGATCTGCCCGCCACCGACCTCGGACTGCCGGTGGGGACGGAGCTGGAGGTCACCTCCGTCGACGGAGGCGGCGCCCATGACGTGGACGGCGCGCTCGCCGAGCCGCTGGTTCCGGGCGTGTCCTTCGTGGACCGGGCGTCGGACGACGGCACCGGCGAGGACCGGGTCCCGCTCGGCGGCGAACCCGACGACGGCTGGGCCTCCGGCTGGTGGACGGACCGCTGGCTGTGGACCGTGGGCGGCGGCGTGCTCGGTGCGCTGGCGGCCGTCTTCGGCTACTCGCTGACGCGCGGCAGCGGCCGTCCGTCCCGGGTGCCCCCGGGCGTCTGACCGACAGCCACCCGGGACGGGTCCGGAGCCGCGCCGGGCCCGTCCCGGGTGGCCGGGATCCGCCGGAGCACCGCACCGCCGTGTCCGGACAGCCGGTCCCGTACGGCTACGCTCGACAACTCACGTACTCCTCACGGCAGATGACGGTTCCCGGCCTTGCCGTTCGTACGCCCTGCCGGAGTGCTCCCCCGTCGTGCCCGACGGGGGACGGGTCACTGCGTGCCGGCTGCGGTGCGCCACCAGGGAGCGGAGTCCTTTCATGCCCAGGGATACGGATACGCCTACGGACGCGGGTACGGCCACCGGTACGGACGGCGGCACCGCTGCCGTCGCCGGACCGCGCGGCCACAGCCTCGTACCGGGCCCGCGAGGGCTGCCGTTCCTCGGAAATCTGCCCCGGTTCGCGAAGGACCCCCTCGCCTTCTTCGAGCGGCTTCGCGGCCACGGGGACATGGTGAGCTGGCGCTTCGGCCGCAACCGCTGTGTGTTCGTCTCCGACCCGGACTGCATAGGCGAGCTGCTCACCGAGACGGAACGCACCTTCGACCAGCCCGCGTTGGGCATCGCGTTCCGCACGGTGATGGGCAACGGCGTCGTGGTGGCGCGGGGCACGGACTGGCGGCGCAAGCGGTCACTGGTCCAGCCCTCCGTGCGGCCCAAGCAGGTGAAGTCGTACGCCTCGACGATGGCCGAGTGCGCGGTGGAGCTGGCGGACACCTGGTCCGGCGGTGAACGCGTCGACGTCAAGCGGGAGATGGCGGCGCTGACGCAGAAGATCGCGGTGCGCACCATCTTCGGCGTGGACACCCCGGCCGACGCGGAGTCCATGGGCCGGGCGATGGACGTCGCCCAGCAGGAGATCGGCAAGGAGTTCAGCGGGATCGGCGCCATCCTTCCCGACTGGGTGCCGACGCCCGGCCGGACCAGGATCAAGAAGGCCGCCGCCGTCATCGACGCCGAGGTGGCCCGGGTGGTGGCCCGCCACCGCGACGGCGGCGGGGAGCGCCCCGACCTGCTGAGCCGGCTGCTCACCGCCGTCGACGAGACCGGTGCGCACCTCACCGACGAGGAGATCCGCGACGAGACGGTCACCCTCTACATCGGCGGCCACGAGACGACCAGTTCGACGCTGGTGTGGGCCTGGTACCTGCTCTCGCGCAACCCGCGGGCGCGCGCGGCCCTCACCGAGGAGCTGGACCGGGTGCTCGGCGACCGCGAACCCGGCTTCGACGACTACGCGCGACTGACCTACACCCAGTGGGTGGTGAAGGAGACCCTGCGTCTGTATCCGACGATCTGGCTGGTCACCGGGGTGGCCAAGGAGGGCGCGCGGATCGGCGGTGTTCCGATGCCGGAGGGCACCCGGGTGTGGAGCAGTCAGTGGTCGACCCAGCGCGACGCGCGCTGGTTCCCGGAGCCGGAGAGCTTCCGGCCGGAGCGCTGGGACCCGGAGGGCGGCGACGAGATCGCGGAGTACGCGTGGTTCCCGTTCGGTGGCGGCCCCCGGGTCTGCCTCGGGACGCGCTTCGCGATGGTGGAGGCCGTCCTGATCCTGGCGGTCCTGGCGCGCCGGTTCGATCTGGACGTGGACCCGGGGACCATCGGCCACGTACCGTCGCTGACCCTTCAGCCCGACCGGGATGTGACGGCGACGGTCCGGGCGCGCTGACGGTACGGGCGCTGCCGCGGACCGTCGTCCGGGGCAGCGCCCTCACCTCACGGCCGTCCTACTTCTTCAGCCACTTCTTCCACACGTGCGGGTTCTTCTCGATCCAGCGCTCGGCGGCTTCCTGCGGGGTGAGCTTCTGCGAGGCGATCATCTCGGACACCTCGTTCTGCGCGTCTTCCGTCCAGGTGAACTTCTTCAGGAAGGCGGCAGCCTCGCCGCCTCGCTTGGAGAAGTCGGCGTTGAGGTACTTCTGCAGGGGTGTCGTGGGATATGCGCAGTCGATCTTCTCCGGGTCCTTGGCTCCGCACTCCTCGGTGTACTCGGGGAGCTTCACCTCGACCATCGGGACCTCGTTGAACAGCCACTGCGGCTGGTACCAGTAGCTCAGGAAGGGCTTCTTCTCCTTGGCGAACTGCTGGATCTGGGTGATCTGGGCGGCCTCGGAGCCCGCGAAGACGACCTTGTAGTCCAGGCCGAGGTTCTTCACCAGAGCGGTGTCGTTGGTGACGTAGGACGGTGAACCGTCCATGAGCTGGCCCTTGTCACCGCTCTCCGGGGTGCGCAGTTCGTCGGCGTACTTGTCGAGGTTCTTCCAGTCCGTGACATCGGGGTGCTCGTCCGCCCAGTACTTCGGTACGTACCAGCCGATGTGGCCGGTGACGCCCAGGTCGCCGGCCGGGACGATGGTCTTCTTCTCCTCGACGTACAGCTTCTCCTGGTCGGGGTGGCCCCAGTCCTCCAGGATCGCGTCGACGCGGCCCTGGCTGAGGGCGTCCCAGGCGGGGACCTCGTCGGTCTGGACGAGGTCGACGCGGTAGCCGAGCTCGTCCTCCAGCAGCTTCTGGGCGACGGCCACGTTGGCCTGCGCGCCGACCCAGGACTGCACGGAGAGCGTGACGGTCTTGATTCCCGCCGGTGCGGCGAAGGGCGAGGTCTGCTTCGTCATGTCCGCCGCGCCGCAGCCGGTGACGGCGAGCAGGGCGGCGGCCGACGTCGCGGCGGCGAGGACACGGGTACGGGTGCGGATCGGCGTACGAGCCATGTCAGCTCTCCTTCCGCGCGGTGCGCGTGGTGGGCTGGGTGACCCGGTCCAGCATCAGTCCCAGACAGACGATGGCGGCGCCCGCCACCAGGCCGGTGGCCAGATCTCCCTGGGCGAGTCCGAGGACGACGAGGTATCCGAGCGCACCCGATCCGACCAGTCCGCCGATGATGACCACGGCGAGCACCAGGACGACGCCCTGGTTCACCGCGAGAAGCAACGCGGGGCGCGCCAGCGGCAGCTGGACCTGGCGCAGCTGCTGACCGCTGGTGGCGCCCAGGGAGCGGGCGCACTCCATGGCGGCGGGGTCGACGCCGCGCAGGCCCTGGGTGGTGATGCGGACGACGGCCGGGAGCGCGTAGACGACCGCAGCCGCGGCGGCCGGGGCGCGGCCGACGCCGAAGAGGGCGACGACCGGGATGAGGTAGACGAACTGCGGCAGGGTCTGGAAGACGTCCAGGACCGGGCGCAGCAGGCGTTCGAGCCGTTCGCTGCGCGCGGCGCCGATGGCGATGGCGAAGCCGAGGACCAGAGTGACGGCGACGGCGGCGACGACCTGGCTGAGGGTGTCCATCGAGGGCTCCCAGACGCCGAGGACACCGATGGCGGCCATGGCGAGTACGGCGGTGAGCGCGGTGCGCCAGGTGCCGATCGTCCAGGCGAGCGCGGCCACGATCAGCAGCACGGACCACCAGGGCAGGCCCTGCAGCCCGCTGCGCAGGGGGTTGAGTATCCAGCCGGTGAAGTGGGCGGCCCAGTCGGCGGTGCCGCCGACGACCGGAACTCCGGTGTAGAGGTGGTCGACCATCCACTCCTTGGCGGTGTTGACCGGTCCGGCGACGGCGACGATCGCGCCCTCGGGCCAGATCCGGCCGCCCGTGAACCGTCCCACGACGGCGACGGCCGCCACGATTCCGGCGCCCACGGCCCAGCCGCGCGCGCCCCGCAGGACGCCGGGGCCGGTGGGCTCCGCACCGATCCGGTGTCCTGCGGCCTCGGTCGTACGGTCGAGGACGACGGCGAGCAGAACGATCGGGATGCCCGCGGCCAGCGCGGCGCCGACGTCGACCGAGGACAGTGCCTGGTAGACGCGGTCGCCGAGGCCACCGGCGCCGATCACCGAGGCGATGACGGCCATGGAGAGGGCCATCATGATCGACTGGTTGAGGCCGAGCAGCAGTTCCTTGCGGGCCAGTGGCAGCCTGGCCGTGAACAGCCGCTGCCTGCCGGTCGCGCCGAGCGAGCTGACCGCCTCCATGACGCCCTGGTCCGCGCCGCGCAGCCCGAGTGCGGTGAGGCGTGCCATCGGCGGCGCCGCGTACACGACGGTCGCGAGGACCGCGCCGGGCACACCGATGCCGAAGACCAGGACGACGGGCAGCAGATAGGCGAAGGCCGGCAGCACCTGCATGGTGTCGAGTACGGGGCGCAGTACCCGGAACGTACGGTCCGAGAGCCCGGCCGCGAGGCCGAGGAGGACGCCGAGCACCACGGACGCCAGGACGGCGACGGCCATCAGGGCGAGGGTCTGCATCGTCGGCACCCACATGCCGAGCAGGCCGCACACGAGGAAGGAGACCGCGGCGGTGAGGGCGAGCCGCAGTCCCGCGACCCGCCAGGCCACGACCGCGGCGACCGCGGTGACTCCGGCCCAGCCGAGGGCGAGGAGCAGCAGATAGACACCGCGCACCGAGAGGACGACGGCGTTGCTGATGTGGCCGAAGAAGTAGAGGAACAGGGGGTGGCTGTCACGGTTGGCGATGATCCAGTCGTTGACCTCGCCGAGCGGAGCCGTCAGGTCGACGGTCAGGGCGCCGGGCCAGGCCGCGCCGCCCCAGCGGGACTGCACCACGGGCACGGCGACGGCGGCGATCACTGCGAGCACCAGCAGCTTCGCGAAAGCGGGGCGGCGGAGCAGCGCCATGAGCGGCCGTCGGCCGGGCGGTCCCGCGAGGGCGGAGGTGGTGGCGGCTTGGGCGGTGGCCATCAGGCGGCCACCTCCCGGGTGCCGGCGGCCCCCGTGCCCGCGACGACCCCGAGCAGGCATTCGTGGTCGACGACGCCGACGAGCCTGCCGTCCTTCATCACCCGGGCCGCCGGGTCGCCGGAGCGGGCGACCGCTTCGATGGCCTCGGAGACGGTGGCGTCGGGGCGGACCGCGGGGCCGCGGTCTCCCTCGCCCGCGGTCGGGGGCCGCATCGCGGTGGAGACCGTCAGGACCTGCTCGCGCGGCACGTCGCGGACGAACTCGCGTACGTAGTCGTCGGCGGGTGATCCGACGATCTCCTCGGGGGTGCCGAGCTGGACGATGCCGCCGTCGCGCATGAGCGCGATGCGGGTGCCCAGGCGCAGCGCCTCGCTCAGGTCGTGGGTGATGAAGACCATGGTCCGGCCCTCCTCACGGTGCAGCCGGACGACCTCGTCCTGCATCTCCCGGCGGATCAGCGGGTCGAGGGCGCTGAACGGCTCGTCGAAGAGCAGCACGGACGGGTCGACGGCGAGTGCGCGGGCCAGGCCGACGCGCTGCTGCTGGCCGCCGGAGAGCTGCGAGGGGCGGCGGCCCTCAAGTCCGGCGAGGCCGACCTTCTCCACCAGCTCGGCCGCCTTGAGACGCCGTTCGTCCTTGCTCAGGCCCTGGATCTCCAGGCCGTAGGCGACGTTGTCGAGGACGGTGCGGTGCGGCAGCAGTCCGAAGTGCTGGAAGACCATGGCCGCGCGGTGGCGGCGCAGCTCGCGCAGGCGCGTGCGGTCCATGGCGAGCACGTCCTCGCCGTCGATGGCCAGGGTGCCGCTGGTCGGCTCGATGAGCCGGGTCAGACAGCGTACGAGGGTGGACTTGCCGGAGCCCGAGAGGCCCATGACGACGAAGACCTCGCCCTTGCGGACGTCGAAGGAGACGTCCCGGACCGCCGCGGTGCAGCCGGTGCGCTCGCGCAGCTCGGCCGGGGGCAGCTCGGCGTGCTCGCTGCCGGGGATGCGGTCGGCCTTGGGGCCGAAGACCTTCCAGAGGTTCCTGACGGTGAAGACAGGGGTATCGGTCGCGGTCATCGGACATCGCCTCCAGTGGTCGAACCGAGCAGTTCCGCGCATTTCTCGCCGACCATCAGGACGCCGATCATCGGGTTCACGGCGGGCATCGTCGGGAAGACGGAGGCGTCGGCGATCCGGATGGATTCGAGCCCCCGGATGCGCAGCTGGGGGTCGACCACGGCGCCGGTGTCGTTGGCCGCGCCCATCCGGCAGGTGCCCGCCGGGTGGTAGACGGTGTGCGCGACCTTGCGGGCGTACTCGCTGATGTCCTCGTCGGAGGTGACCCCGGGGCCGGGGCAGACCTCGCGCTTGAGCCAGTGCGCGAGCGGTTCGGTCTTCGCTATCTCGCGGGCGAGCTTGATCCCGTCGACCAGTGTGCGGCCGTCGTAGTCGTCCTCGTCGGTGAAGTAGCGGAAGTCCAGGGCGGGTTTGACCTCGGGGTCGGCGCTCGTGAGGAAGAGCCGGCCCCGGCTGCGCGGCTTGGGGATGTTGGGCGTCATCGACACACCGTGCTCGGGACGCTCGTAGCCGAGGCGCTCCGGGTTGTCGGTGAAGGGGATCTGGTAGAAGTGGAACATCAGGTCGGGGCCCCGGGATCCGGGGTCGCGCCGCACGAAGAGGCCCGCGTCGGAGTCCATCGCGGAGTTCTCCGGGATGGGCCCGTCGGTCTCCCAGACGATGACCGACTCCGGGTGGTCGAGCAGGTTCTCGCCGACGCCAGGCAGGTCGTGGACGACCGGGATGCCGAGCGCCTCCAGGTCCTGCTTCGGCCCGATCCCGGAGTGCATCAGCAGCCGGGGGGTGTCCACGGCGCCCGCGCAGACGATCACTTCGCGGGTGGCGCGCAGCAGCAGCTCCTCGCCTTCCTTGGTGCGGACGTGCACACCGGTGGCGCGGTTGCCGTCGAACTCCAGCCGGTGGGCCCAGGTCTCCAGCAGGATCGAGAGGTTGGGGCGGTCGCCGGCCTCGATGTGCGGGTGGAGGTAGGCGACGGACGCGGAGGAGCGCTTGTTGTTCTCCGGGTGGTAGGCGAGATCGAAGAAGCCGGCGCCTTCGTGGAACGGCTTCTTGTTGAAGCCCTCGACGCGCGGGACCGCGGCCGCGGCCTGGGCCGCGTCGACGAAGTCGCGGGCGATGGCGTTCCGGTCCTTCTCGTCGACCGGCACGATGTGGTTGCGCAGCCGGTCGAAGTACGGGTCCATGGCGGCCGCGTCCCAGCCGTCGGCGCCCGCCTCGGCCCACTCGTCCCAGTCACCGGGCAGGGGCTTGAAGCTGATCAGGGTGTTGTGCGAGGAGCAGCCGCCGAGCACCCGCGCGCGGCTGTGGCGGATGTGGGAGTTGCCGCGGGGCTGTTCGGTGGTGGGGTAGTCGTAGTCCAGGTCTCCGCCGAGCAGTCCGAGCCAGCGGCGCAGGGTGAGCACGTCGTCGCGGTCGATGTCGGTGGGGCCGCCCTCGATCACGGTGACGGTGACATCGGGATTCTCCGTGAGGCGGGAGGCGATGACCGAGCCGGCCGTACCGCCTCCGACGATCACGTAGTCGACGGGTTCGGGCCGGTCTGTGCGGGGGGTCGGATGCATCGGTCACTGCTCCTTCTGCAAGGTTCGTGCGTGTACGGGGTGCCGCGAACAGGTCGGCAGATCGGTCAGCCGGCGAACCAGCGCTGGGGGCGCGGGTTGAGGTTCTGGTAGATGTGCTTGGACTCGCGGTACTCGGCGAGTCCGGTGGGGCCGAGCTCACGGCCCGTACCGGACTTGCCGAATCCGCCCCACTCGGCCTGCGGGAGATACGGGTGGTAGTCGTTGATCCAGACGGTGCCGTGCCGAAGCCGTCCGGCGACCCGGCGGGCGCGGCCCGCGTCGGTGGTCCAGACGGCACCCGCGAGTCCGTAGTCCGTGTCGTTGGCCAGAGTGACGGCCTCTTCCTCGGTACGGAAGGTCTCGACGGTGAGGATCGGGCCGAAGGTCTCCTCGCGGACCACCTTCATCCCGCGGTGGCAGCCGTCCAGCACGGTCGGCCGGTAGAAGTAGCCGTCGGCGGGCCGTACCGGGGAGGGTTCGGGGCGTGCGCCGCCGGAGCGGACGACCGCGCCCTCCTCCCGCGCGGAGGCGACGTACGCCTCGACCTTGGCGAGTTGCTGGGCGGAGACCAGCGGTCCGCATTCGACGCCGTCCGCGGTTCCGCGGCCGAGCCTGATGGCGTCGGCGCGGCGGGCGAGCTCGGTGACGAAGCGTTCGCGGACCGACTCCTCGATGATGAGCCGGGCCCCGGCGGAGCAGACCTGCCCGCTGTGGAAGAACGCGGCGTTCAGGGCCTGGTCGACGGCGGTGTCGAAGCCGGCTTCGGTGGCGCAGGCGTCGGCGAAGACGACGTTGGGGTTCTTGCCGCCGAGCTCCAGGGCGACCTTCTTGACGGTCGGGGCGGCGGCCCGCGCCACCTTCGTACCGCTGGCGAGTCCGCCGGTGAAGGAGACCAGGTCGACGTCCGGGTGCTCGGAGAGCCGGGCGCCCACGGGGTCGCCCGCGCCGGTGACGAGGTTGGCCGCCCCGTCCGGCAGCCCGGCCTCGGACAGCAGCCGCATCAGATGGACGGTGGACAGCGGCGTGACCTCGCTGGGCTTGAGGACGAAGGTGTTGCCCGCGGCGAGGGCGGGGGCGATCTTCCAGCTGGCCTGGAGGAGGGGGTAGTTCCAGGGGGCGATCAGGGCACAGACGCCCACCGGCTCGTGCACGACGATGCTGTGCACGTCGGGGTCGCCTGCGTCGACGACCCGGCCGCCGCTCTCGTTCATCACGAGGTCCGCGAAGTAGCGGAAGGCGTTGGTCACGTCGTCGACGTCGACGCGCCCCTCTTCGAGCGTCTTGCCGGTGTCGCGGCTCTCGGTCAGGGCGATCTCCTCGCGGTCGCGCTGGAGGAGGTCGGCGACGCGGCGCAGCAGCCCGGCGCGCTCGGCGACCGGCCGGTGGGGCCAGGGGCCGTCATCGAAGGCGCGGCGCGCGGCGGCGATCGCACGGTCGGTGTCCTCGGTGCCGCCCTCGGAGACGAGCGCCAGGACGGTGGCGTCGGCGGGGTCGAGGATCTCGCGCGTCGCGCCTGATGCGGCGGCTTGCCAGATGCCGTCGATATGAATGGTGTCGAGCGCCGCCATGTCCTGTATCTGCCTTCCGTACCGAAATACTCCCCGCCGGATCGGCCGGGGAGCGTCTGCGCGGGCGGCCGCGATTCGGTCGCACCAGCGGCCTGGACCCCTCCCCGGTCCGGCGGAATGTATGCCAGGAACTTCACGCTGAGTGATGCGGCTCACTCTGAGCAGCCAGAGGGCCCCCCGGCATGCGCGACGGCCCGCCGGAGGTCCCTGGTGCGGGACCGCCCGGCGGGCCGTGGACGACGTGTGAGCGGGCAGGCGCTCTCGGCAGGAACGCGTGGCGGGCGTGGCGGGCTCAGAGGGCGGCGGTGACCGTGCCGGACCCCTCCCCCGCCGCCCCCGAGCCCTCCACGCTCACGCGGTACACCCGGTCCGTCCCCTGCGCCGTCACCCGCACCGCGCCGCCCTCGCGTACGACGCGGAAGACGGCGGCCGGAGCGCCCGACAGATCGGGTACGGAAACGGCCACCGGGCCGTCCGGTCCGTCCGGGCCGAAGACCCGCAGGGTGAGTCCGTCCAGCCAGTCCCCGTCCGGCCGCTGGTCGTCGGCGCCCCAGGGCAGTACGGCTCCGGGCCTGACGAGCAGCGGCAGGCTGTCGAAGCCGTGCGTCTCGTGGTGCCACGCCGGGCCGGTGATCCGCTCACCGGTCAGCAGCGAGGTCCAGGTGCCCTCGGGGACGTAGAACTCGACCTCGCCGTCGGCGGAGAACACCGGGGCGACCAGCAGATCGGGGCCGAGCATGTACTGACGGTCCAGCGTGCGGGTGGCCGGGTCCTCGGGGAACTCCATCAGCATGGGCCGCATCACCGGGACGCCCGTGCGGTGCGCCTCGGCGGCCGCTCCGTACAGATAGGGCATCAGCCTGTGCTTGAGGAGCGTGAACTGCCGTGCCACGTCCACCGCTTCCTCCCCGAAGGCCCACGGCACCCGGTAGGACACGTTGCCGTGGAGCCGGCTGTGCGAGGACAACAGCCCGAAGGCCAGCCACCGCTTGAAGACCTCCGGGTCGGGAGTGCCCTCGAAGCCGCCGATGTCATGGCTCCAGAAGCCGAACCCGGACAGGCTCAGGGACAGGCCGCCGCGCAGCGACTCGGCCATGGCCGTGAACGAGGCGAAGCAGTCGCCGCCCCAGTGCACCGGGAACTGCTGGCCCCCGGCCGTCGCCGAGCGGGCGAAGAGCACCGCTTCGCCGTGGCCGCGCTCCTTCTCCAGGAGTTCGAAGACGGTGCGGTTGTAGATCTGCGCGTAGTAGTTGTGCATCCGCTCGGGGTCGGAGCCGTCGTGCCAGACCACGTCGGTGGGGACGCGCTCGCCGAAGTCCGTCTTGAAGCAGTCGACTCCCTGGTCGAGGAGGACCCGGAGTTTGCTGTTGTACCACTCGCGTGCGGCGGGGTCGGTGAAGTCGACCAGCGCCATACCGGGCTGCCACAGGTCCCACTGCCAGACGTCGCCGTTGGGCCTGCGCACCAGATACCCGTGCTCGGCGCCCTCCGCGAACAGGGCGGACTTCTGCGCGATGTACGGGTTGATCCACATGCTGATCCGCAGTCCGCGCTCCTTGAGCCGGGCCAGCATGCCTTCCGGGTCGGGGAACACGTCCGGGTCCCAGAGGAAGTCCGACCACTGGTACTCGCGCATCCAGAAGCAGTCGAAGTGGAAGACGGTGAGCGGGATGTCGCGCTCGGCCATCCCGTCCACGAAGGACGTGACCGTCTCCTCGTCGTACGAGGTGCAGAACGAGGTGGTCAGCCAGAGGCCGAAGGACCAGGCGGGCGGCAGCGCCGGCCGTCCGGTCAGCGCGGTGTAGCGGGCCAGCACCTCCTTGGGCGTCGGCCCGGCCACGACGTAGAACTCCAGCGACTGGTCCTCGACGCTGAACTGCACCTGTCCCACCGACTCCGAGCCGATCTCGAAGGAGACCTTGCCCGGGTGGTTGACGAAGACGCCGTAGCCGCGCGAGGAGAGGTAGAACGGGATGTTCTTGTAGGCCTGTTCGCTGCTGGTGCCGCCGTCGGCCTGCCAGATGTCGACGCTCTGGCCGTTCTTCACGTACGGCGTGAAGCGCTCGCCGAGGCCGTACACGTTCTCGCCCACCGCCAGGGCGAGTTGGGTGATCATGTGGTGTGCGCCGTCGGGTGTGGTGGCGAATGCGGTGCCCTTGGCGTCGACGCCGGTGAGGCGTCGCCCCACGTCGTCCAGGAAGGTCATGCCCCACGGGCCGTCGCCGTCCATGCGCAGGGTCAGCGGGCCGCTGGTCAGCTCGGTGACCGGGCCGTCCCGGCGGACCTGGGCGCGGGACGCGGGATCAGGGCCGGGCAACAGGGTGAAGTCGGGCCCGCGTCTCGCCCTTCCGGCGTGATGGGTGGTGCGTACGCCGATGACCCCCTCGGCCGGTGAGAAGCATTCGACGGTGATCAGCGGGGTGTTGAGGGTGTCTCCGCGTTCGGCGACGTGCTTGACCGCCGCGTAGGCGGTGAACCGGTCGTCCTCGGCGCGCAGATCGCGGATCTCGGTCGCGTAGCAGGCACGGACGCCCTCACGCATGAGCCAGAAGCCGTCGGTGAATTTCATGAGGACTCCTTGCCGGAAACGAAGGCGAGGCGGGCGAGGCGTACGTCGCCGCGCAGCGCGACACGTACGTCATGGACTCCGCGGACGGTGAGCTCCGCGTGATGGGTGCGGACGTCGTACGGTCCCTCGCCGCCCGGCACGACGATGTCCGCCGACACGCCCTCCACCGTCACCACCACGGACCCCCGCCCCGCCGCCGACACCGTGACGGACCGCGTCCCGTCACCGAAGTCACAGCGCCTGAAGAGGAGTTGGCCGAACCCGCCGACGGGTGACACCGCGTCACCTTCCGTCTTCGCACGGTCGACGATCACCGTTTCCCGCTGCTCGTCGTAGTCGGCCGCCTCAAGTCCTCGCTCCAGGACGGGCCGGGGGCCGGACGGCTCACCGTCCACGACCACTGTGACGGCGGCGCGGATGTCGGCGCTGGAGGCGCCCGCCAGCAGTTCGTACAGGCCCGGCTCGACGGTCCAGCGGCCGTGCGCCACATCCCAGTGGCCGAGCTCCGCCACCGGGACGAGGAACTCGACGCGCTCCCCCGCGCCCGGCGCGATGCGCAGTCTGCGGTGGCCGACCAGCTTGCGCAGCGGCAGCTCGGCGGCCGGTTCGACGGCTCGCGCATAGAGCTGCGCGACCTCGTCGGCGGCGGCAGCGCCGGTGTTGGTGACGGTGAACGACACCCGGATCATGTCCTCCTCACGCGCGGCACTCAGACCGGCGTACGCGAAGTCGGCGTACGTGAGGCCGTGGCCGAACGGATAGAGCGGGGTGCCCCGGAAGTAGAGGTAGGTCTGGCGGGAGCCGATGATGTCGTAGTCCAGCAGGTCAGGCAGGTCGGTGTCGGAGGCGTACCAGGTCTGCGGGAGCCGTCCGGCCGGGGAGACGTCACCCGCCAGGACGCGCGCCAGCGCGGTGCCCGCGGCCTGCCCGCCGTGCGCCGTCCACAGCAGGGCGGGCAGGGCGGCGGCGGCCTCCGTGACCGCGTACGGATAGGCGGAGGTCAGCACCAGGACCGTGCGGGGGTTGGCGGCGTGCGCGGCGCGCCACAGCCGCTCCTGCTGGGGCGGCAGGCCGAGCGTCGTACGGTCCTCGGTCTCCCGGCCGTTGATGTGCGGGTCGTTCCCGGCGACGACGACCACGGTGTCGGCGGCCGCCGCGGCCCGGGCCACGGCGTCCTCGCCGCGCTCGACGACCTCGACCTCGAAGACCGTGCCGAGGGCGGCGGAAACTTTTCCGCCGGAGTCGGCAACCTTTGCCCCGTCGGTGGCGACACAGACGTATCCACCTGTCCCGATGTGCAGAAGGCGGTGCCCGCCCCCGTGTCCCTCCACCGCTTCCAGGCGGAAGGTCTCCTGGACGACCCAGCCTCCCGGTTCGTCGGCGGACGCCCGTACGTATCCGTCGTCCGCGACCGAGAGATAACGGCCCGCGGCCGTACGCAGGGTGAGGACACCGCCGCCCCAGTCGACCAGTGCGAGGTCGGCGGCGTGCTCCCCGCAGGTGAGCGGCGGCAGGTCGGTGCGGCCCGCGAGCAGCGCCGGGTCGAGCGCCCCTTCGGCGCCGCGTACCCGGTCGGCGTCCTCGTCCGCCGCGGGGACCTGGAGCCAGCCGTCGGCGCACTTCAGCCGGACCCGGTCCGCGCCCTCCGCGAACAGGACGTCCGTAGCGCCGTACCGCTCCCGCAGCCCGTCGAGCGGGGTCGAGCGGTGCAGGAGTGTGCCGCTGTACCAGTCGAGCTTGCAGGCGTCGGCGAGCAGCCCGACGACGGCCACGGTCCGGCCGGCCTCCGGCACGAGGGGCAGCAGCCCGTCGTTCTTCAGCAGCACCACGGCCTGCTCGGCGGCCTCCTGCGCGAGGGCGCGGTGCCCGGCCGTGTCGAAGCCGGCGGTGCCCGCGTACGGGTCGAGGTCCGGGTCGAACTCACCCAGCGAGAAGCGCAGGGCGAGCAGCCGGCGCACCGCCGTGTCGATGTCGCTCTCGTCGATCAGGCCCTTGGCGAGCGCGTCACGGATGCGCCCCGTCATGACGGCGGAGTCCTGGCCGTGGTCGGTGAAGCTGTCGACGCCGGCCTTCAGGGCGGCGGCGGTGGCTTCCTCGTGGGTGTCGAAGTAGTGCTCGGAGTCGACCAGGTTGGACGGCGCCCCGGCGTCCGAGCAGACGACGAGGGACTGTTCGGTCCAGCGGCGGAGCTGCCCGCCGAGGAGCGGCGAGACGTGGTTGGGGCGGCCGTTGACCAGGTTGTACGCGGGCATGACGCCGGCGACCGCGCCGGCCCGTACGGCGTCGCGGAAGGCCCGCAGGTCGTACTCGTGCAGCACACGCGGGCGGACCGACGAGGAGGCCGTGTCGCGGTCGGTCTCGTTGTTGTGCGCGAGCCAGTGCTTGAGGACCGGGGCCGTACGCCAGTAGCGGAGGTCGTCACCGCGCAGCCCCCGGGTGTAGGCGACGGCGAGGGCGGAGGTCAGCGCCGGGTCCTCGGCGTACCCCTCCTCGCCGCGGCCCCACAGCGGGTGGCGCAGCAGATTCACTGTCGGGGCCCAGACGTTGAGCCCGACCCGGTCGTCCTCGGCGCGCTTGGCGCGGACCTCGTCGCCCACGGCTTCGCCGACGCGGCGGACCAGTTCGTCGTTCCAGGTCGCGCCGAGTCCGACGGCCTGCGGGAAGACGGTCGCGGGGCCCATCCAGGCGACTCCGTGGAGTGCTTCCTGTCCGGTACGGAACGCCCCGAGTCCCAGCCGCTCCACCGGCGGCGCGAACTGGTGGAGCATCGCGATCCGTTCGTCGAGCGTGAGCCGCCGGAGCAGATCGTCGGTGCGCCGGGCGAAGGGCAGCCGCGGGTCGCGGAAGGGCAGCGAATGGTCCGTCACGTGCGGGTCCCCTTGGAGAGGTGGGATGACTGAGCGCTCCGTCGAGCGCCGGGCCGGAGAAGATCTTTCGAAGCGCTTCGATGCTCGGTGCCGGAACCGGCAGGTGTCAAGGGTGCGGCACTGCTCAGCCGCGCCCGGGTGCCCGATCGAGGCCCAACCGACGCCCACAGCACAGGGGAAACAGAACAGGAACAGCTCGGAGGAATCGAGGATCGGACTCTTGTGCGGCCGGATGGCTTCACTTAACCTCGCTGCAACATCGAAGCGCTTCGACAGCGTTTCGGAACAGGCCGGTTCATCCGGCCCGGTCACTAACGCCCCACCTCAGACACAGGAGCCGATCGGCGGACGCCCGCCGTGTGTCGTCCTGGTGCGCCTCGAAGGGTTGACGCAATGACGCCGAATTCCTCCTCTTCCCCGAGCCGGAGAAGCTTCCTCGCCTCCACCGCGGTCGTCGTGGCCGCCGTGGGCGGCGGGATACCGCTGCTCACCGCCTGCGGCGGTTCGGACAACGCGAAGAACGAGGGCACCACGACCGGCAAGAAGCTCAAGGGCCTGCTTCCGGCGTACGTCCCCTCCGCGGCCGTCACCCCGGACATCCCCGCCAGGAACGGCTCGGCGATCGGCTTCACCACCGCCAAGCCCGCCGGCCAGCTGGTCACGTCGGTACCGGAGAAGCTGGGCAAGGGCAGCGAGGTGAGCATCATGGCCCCGCTGTGGGGCACCTCGCCGGGGACCGGCAACGCGTACTGGACCGCGATGGACGAAGCGGCCGGCGTCAAGGTCAAGTGGCAGAACCAGGACGGCAACGTCTACGGGCAGAAGCTGGGAGCGGTCCTCGCCTCCAGCCACGTCCCCGACGCCGTGGTGGTGCCCAGCTGGGAGCTGAACGGCAAGATCCCGAGCGCGATCGCCAACAAGTTCGCCGATCTGGGCCCCTACCTGGCCGGCGACAAGGTCAAGGCGTACCCGAACCTCGCGGCCATCCCGACCGGCGCCTGGCAGCGGGCGGTCTTCGGCGGCAAGCTGCGCGGCCTGCCCTTCCCGGCCGAGTCCACCCCGAACATCGCGCCCTTCTACCGGCCCGGCGTCTTCGAGGAGAAGGGGTACGAGGTCCCCACCACCACGCAGGAGTTCTACGACCTCTGCAAGGAGATGAACGCTCCGAAGAGCAAGGTGTGGGCCTGCGGTGACATGACCTGGTCGGCGTTCTCCTTCTTCGGGGTGCTGGCCGAGAAGCCGCACTACTGGAAGCTCGTGGACGGCGAGCTGGTCAACCGCTACGAGACCGACGAGTACCTCGAAGCCCTGGAGTGGTCGCGCTCGCTGTACTCGGCCGGCTTCGTCCACCCCGACGTCAAGGCCGAACGCGGCGACCAGAAGAACCTGTTCTCCTCGGGCAAGCTCATGATGTACAACGGCGACATCTCCGACTGGTACGGCGCGACGGCCGTCCAGCGGCTGGCCGACCCGACGTTCACCATGGCGGCGATGGACATCTTCGCCCACGACGGCGGCACGCCCACCCTGTACGCGGCGCCGCCCTCGAACATCTGGTGCTTCATCAGCGAGAAGGCCGACAAGAGGAAGATCGAGGACATCCTCGCCCTCGCCAACTTCACGGCCGCCCCGTACGGCTCCAAGGAGCAGCGTCTGAAGGCGTACGGCGTCGAGGGGGTGCACCACACCGTCAAGGACGGCATGATCGCCAAGACCGAGGACGGCAACAACCAGGTCTTCGCGACCTACGAGTACATCGCGGGCCCGGCCGCCTTCCGCGCCTTCCCCGACCACCCGGACGTCGCCAAGGGCATGGTCGAGTGGCAGCAGCGCCAGGGCGCGCACACACGAAAGCCGCTCTTCTACGGCATGCAGATCCAGGAACCGGCCCGGTACGCGGAACTGAACGCCCAGTTCGAGGACCTGGAGAAGGACATCGTCCGCGGCCGCAAGAAGGTCGGCGACATGCAGCAGAACGTCTCCGACTGGCGCTCGCGCGGCGGCGACAAGCTCCGCGACTGGTACAAGAAGCTGCTCGACGAGACCGGCGACGCGGCCTCCTGACATGGTCGACACCGAACCCCGCACCAGGGCCGAGGCTCCCCCGGCCGTGAGGAAACGGCGCGTCGAGGCGGTCAGGGCGACGGGTGGGATCACACTGCGGCACCGGCTGCGGCGTGACCGCACGCTGATCCTCATGACGCTGCCGGCGATCCTCCTCCTGGTCGTCTTCGCGTACGTCCCGCTCGCCGGGAACGTCGTCGCCTTCCAGGAGTACGACCCGTACATCGCGGACAACGCCTTCCAGGCCATCCTGCAGAGCCCCTGGGTGGGCCTCGACCAGTTCCAGGCGATGGTGAACGACCGCCTGTTCTGGGCGGCACTGCGCAACACGCTCGCGATCTTCCTGATCCAGCTGACGCTGTTCTTCCCGGTCCCTGTCCTGCTCGCCCTGTTCGTCAACAGCTTCGTCCGCCCGCGCGTCCGAGCCGTCGCGCAGGCGATCCTCTACCTGCCGCACTTCTTCTCCTGGGTGCTCGTCGTCACCGTCTTCCAGCAGATGTTCGGCGGCGCGGGCCTCATCTCGCAGACCTTGCGGGACCACGGACACAACGGCATCGACCTGATGACCGACCCGGGTCTGTTCAAGTTCCTGATCACCTTCGAGATGATCTGGAAGGACGCCGGCTGGGGCGTCATCGTCTTCCTCGCGGCCCTCGCCTCCGTCAGTCCCGACCTGTACGAGGCGTCCGCGATGGACGGTGCGAACCGGTGGCGCCGGATGTGGCACATCACGCTGCCCGCGCTGCGCCCCGTCGTCGCCCTGCTGCTCGTCCTCCAGGTCGGCAACGCGCTGACCGTCGGATTCGAGCAGATCCTGCTGCAACGGACGGCGGTCGGCCCCGGCGCGTCGGAGGTCCTGGACACCTACGTATGGAACGTCGGCATCACCAACGGCGGCTTCAGCTACGCGGCGGCCGTCGGCATCGTCAAGGGAATCGTCGGCCTGCTGCTCGTGCTCGCGGCCAACAAGGTCGCCCATCTCATGGGCGAGCAGGGGGTGTACAAGAAGTGAGCCTGCTCGCAGGGAAACTCAACGGACGGCAGCAGGGCCCGATGGTACGGGGCAGGCTGCGGCCCGTCTGGGAGGAGGAGCCGACGAGGGCCGGCCTCGCGGCCAAGGGCGTCGTCCTGACCGGGGTCTGCCTCGCGGTGCTCTTCCCCCTCTGGGTGGTGATCGTCACCAGCCTCTCCTCGGTGGAGACCATCACCGGGACCGGCGGACTGGTCGTGATCCCCCGGGGCATCACCTTCGTCGCCTACCAGGAGCTTCTGGGCGGCGGCCAGGTGACCCGGGCCACGGTGGTCAGCCTCTGCGTGACACTGGTCGGCACACTGTTCAGCATGACCGTGTCGGTCATGTGCGCCTACGGGCTCTCCCGCACCGGATCGGTCCTTCACCGGCCGTTCCTGGTGGTCCTTCTCGCCACCATGTTCTTCGGCGCCGGACTCATCCCCACCTACCTGGTGGTGCAGGGCCTCGGCCTCACCGACTCCTATCTGTCGCTGATCCTCCCCAGCGCCCTGAACGTCTTCAACATCCTGGTCCTGCGCGCCTTCTTCATGAGCACCGCTCAGGAACTCATCGAGAGCGCCCGGATCGACGGGGCCGGCGACTTCCGCATCCTGTGGCAGATCGTCATGCCGCTCTCCCGGGCCGTCATCGCGGTGATCACGCTCTTCTACGCGGTCGGCTACTGGAGCGCCTGGTTCAACGCCTCGATCTACATCAGCGACCCGGACATGCTCCCGCTGCAGAACATCATGAACCAGCTGGTCCTCAAGCAGGAGCGGCCCGTCGGCCTCGCGCAAGCCATCAACACCGGGGGGCTCTCCCCGCTCGCCGTCCAGATGGCCGTGATGGTGCTGGCCCTGCTGCCCGTCGCGGTCCTCTCGCCGTTCGTCCAGAAGCACTTCAGGAAGGGCATGCTCACCGGCGCGATCAAGGGCTGAGCCGGCCGCCGTCCTCCGCTCCCCCGCACGTACGACCCCGCCACTCCCCCAACGGAAGGTGTTCGTCATGCGCGATTCGTCCCTCCCCCTGCCCCGTCGCCGCACCGTGCTCGCCGGAGCGGCCGTCGCGGCGGCGGCCTCCACCCTGGCGGTCGCGGCCCCCGCCGGGGCCGCGCCCCGGCGCAGGGGGGCGGCCGCCCAGGCATACCGCTGGCGGACCGCCGCTATCGGCGGCACCGGCTTCGTGACGGGCGTGCTCTTCCACCCGGCCGTCGCGGGCCTGGCGTACGCCCGTACCGACATCGGCGGCGCCTACCGGTGGGACGCGGCCGCGGCCCGCTGGACCGCGCTCACCGACCACCTCGGCTGGGACGACTGGAACCTGCTGGGCGTCGAGGCCCTGGCAGTCGACCCGGCCTTCCCCAACCGGCTGTACCTCGCACTCGGTACGTACGCCCAGTCCTGGGCGGGCCCGGGCGCGGTGCTCCGGTCGGACGACCGGGGCGCGACCTGGGCCCGCACGGACCTGACCGTACGGCTGGGGGCGAACGAGGACGGGCGCGGTGCGGGCGAGCGGCTGCTCGTCGACCCGCGCGACAGCGAGACGCTCTGGCTCGGCACCCGCCACGACGGACTGCTGCGCTCCACCGACCGCGGCGCCACCTGGGCCCCGGCCGCCTTCCCCGCCACTGCGTCGGCGAGCGGCCAGGGCGTCACATTGCTCGTGGCGGCGGGCCGGACGGTGTACGCGGGGTGGGGTGACGGCGGCACGGCGCTCTACCGTACGGACGGTTCGGGCGGCTGGCAGGCGGTGCCGGGGCAGCCGTCCGCGGGCGCCGCGGCGACGAAGGTACCGATCCGCGCCGCGTACGACGCGGGTACACGGGCGCTGTACGTGACCTACGCGGACGGCTCCGGCCCCAACAACCAGTCCAACGGCTCCGTCCACCGTCTCGACACGGTGACGGGTGTGTGGTCCGACGTCTCTCCCGTCGCACCGGGCGGCGGCGACGCGTTCGGATACGGCGGTGTCGCCGTCGACGCGAGCCGCCCCGGCACGGTCGTCGTGTCGACCAACAACCGCTGGGGGCCCGTCGACACCCTCTTCCGTTCCACGGACGGCGGCGCGAGCTGGACCTCGCTCAAGGACTCCGCGGTTCTCGACGTGTCCGAGACCCCGTATCTGCGCTGGGGCGGCACCGACGCGAAGTTCGGCTGGTGGATCCAGGCCCTCGCCGTCGACCCCTTCGACTCGCGGCACATCGTGTACGGCACGGGCGCCACGGTCTTCGGGACACGCGACCTCGTGCACTGGGCGCCGGAGATCAGGGGCTTGGAGGAGTCCGCGGTGCGCCAGCTGATCGCGCCTCCTTCGGGCGGGGCACAACTGCTCAGCGGGCTCGGGGACATCGGCGTGATGTACCACGAATCCCTGACCGCGTCCCCGTCGCGCGGCATGGCGTCGAACCCGGTGTCCGGCTCGGCCACCGGGCTCGCACTGGCCACGCTCAGACCGTCGTACGTCGTACGGACAGGCTGGCCCTCGGGGGGCGCCGCCGGGGCGTATTCGAACGACGGCGGCGCGAGCTGGCAGCCCTTCGCCTCGCAGCCGTCCCTCGCCGCTTCCGCGCCCGGCCCGATCGCCGTGAGCGCGGACGGCAGAACGCTCCTCTGGTCGTTCATCCACTGGGACGGCACGAAGTACGCCGCCCACCGCTCGACGAACAGCGGCGCCACCTGGACGGAGGTCACCACCTTCCCGAAGGGCGCGACGCCGGTCGCCGATCCACTCGACTCCGCCCGCTTCTACGCCTACGACACCGACACGGGCGCGGTCTTCGTGTCCAAGGACTCGGGCGTCACCTTCACCAGGGGAGCCTCGCAACTCCCCGCCGGAGACGTGCAGTTCCGGATCGCCGCGGCTCCCGGCCGCAGCGGCGACCTGTGGCTGTCGGCGAAGGACAACGGACTGTTCCGCTCGACGGACGGCGGCCTCGTCTTCACCAAGGTGGCGGGCTGCCAGGCATCCCACGCCCTCGGCTTCGGCAGGGCGGCGCCTTCGACGGGCCGGCGGCCCAGAGCCGGCTACCCGGCGATCCGGCCGGGTCTCCGCCACGTACGACGGTGTGGCGGTGCTGCGTTCCGACGACGCGGGCGCCACCTGGGTCCGGATCAACGACCAGGCGCACCAGTGGGGCTGGACCGGCGAGGTCATCACCGGCGATCCCCGCGTCCACGGCCGCGTCTACCTCGGCACCAACGGCCGCGGCATCCAGTACGCGGACCCCGAGTGAGAAACGAGACGTCCATGCCCTCCCTGCGCGACGCCACCCGAGGCCGCATCCTCTTCGGCGGCGACTACAACCCCGAGCAGTGGCCCGAGGAGGTGTGGGCCGAGGACGCCCGGCTCATGCGGGAGGCCGGCGTCAACTCCGTCACCCTCGGCGTCTTCTCCTGGGCGATGATCGAACCGCGCCCGGGGGCGCGGGAGTTCGGCTGGCTCGACCGGCTGATGGACCTGATGGACGAGCACGGCATCGGAGTCGTCCTCGCCACACCCACCTCGTCGCCACCGCCCTGGATGGGCGCACGGCACCCGGAGACGCTGCCGCGCGCCGAGGACGGTTCGGTGATCTGGTACGGGTCTCGGCAGCACTTCTGCGCCAGCTCGCCCGTCTACCGGCGCTACGCCGCCGCGCTCACCGAGGACCTGGCGGCGCGGTACGCGGACCACCCGGCGCTCACGGTGTGGCACATCAACAACGAGTACTGCACGCACTGCTGGTGCGATGCCACCGCCGGTCACTTCCGCCGCTGGCTGGCCGGCCGGTACACCACGGTGTCGGCGCTCAACGAGGCGTGGGGCACCGCCTTCTGGAGTCAGCGCTACGACTCCTGGGCGGAGATCCTGCCGCCCCGCAAGGCCCAGTACCTGCACAACCCGGCGCAGTTGCTGGACTTCAGGCGGTTCACGTCCGACGCCCTGATGGAGTGCTATCTCGCCGAGCGGGACATCGTCGCCCGGCACAGTCCGCACATCCCGGTGACCACCAACTTCATGCCGTTGTGGTCCGGTCAGGACGCGTGGGCGTGGGCGGCCGAGGAGGACATCGTCTCGGTCGACGTCTATCCCGATCCGCGCGACCCGCAGGGCGGCCAGTACAACGCGATGCTCGCCGACATGACGCGCTCGCAGGCCGGGGGGCCGTGGATGGTGATGGAGCAGGCCGCGGGACCGGTCAACTGGCGCGGGGTCAACCACCCCAAGCCGGCCGGGCTCAACCGGCTCTGGTCGCTGCAGTCGGTGGCCCGGGGCGCCGACGCCATCTGCTACTTCCAGTGGCGGCAGTCCCGGCAGGGCGCCGAGAAGTTCCACTCGGGGATGCTCAGCCACGCGGGCGAACAGGGGCGCACCTTCGGCGAGATCAAGCGGATCGGGGCGGAGCTCGGACTCCTCGGCCCGGAGGTGAGCGGCGCCGCGGTGGCCGGCGACGTGGCGATCCTGCACGACTGGGACGCGTGGTGGGCGGGTGCGCAGGAGGGGCGGCCGTCCTCGCTCCTTTCGTACCCGGAGGTCGTCCAGTCCTGGCACCGCGGCCTCTGGGAGAACGGGATCGCGACCGAGTTCGCCCGTCCGGAAGCCGACTTGAGCGGATACCGGATGGTCGCCGTACCCCACCTCTATCTGCTCACGGACGCGGCGACCGACAACCTCCTCGCCTACGTACGGGGTGGCGGCACGCTGGTCTGCGGCTTCTTCACCGGTGTCGCCGACGAGGACGACCGGATCAGGCCGGGTGGGATGGACGTACGGCTGCGTGAGCTGTTCGGGATCCGTACGGTGCACGAGTGGTGGCCGCTCGACGCGGGCGCGGTGGTGGAGTGCGACGGCTTCGACGCAGGTCTGTGGTCCGAGGAGCTGGAACCTGACGGCACTGCGGAGACGGTCGCCGCCTACCGCGGCGGTGAGCTCGACGGCCTGCCCGCGGTGCTGCGCAAGGCCACCGCGTGGTACGTGTCGACGCTGCCCTGCCCGGAGGCCCTGCGCGAGCTGCTGGGCCGCGTGGCCGGGGAGGCGGGGGTCCGCCCCGTACTGACCGGCCTGCCCGCCGGGGTGGAGGCGGTCCGCCGGGGTGACGTGCTGTTCCTGCTCCACCACGGCCGCAACCGGGTGACCGTACCGCTGCCGGGACCGCACATCGATCTGCTGACCGGCGCGAAGACGGACGGCGGCGTGGAACTGGACCGCTACGGGGTGGCCGCGCTCAGGAGCACCACGGCGGCATGACCGGCGGCACGGCGTACCGGCTCCCGCTCCCCCGGGGGCCGGTGCGCCATGGCCGACGGTACGGGGTACCGGCTCCCGCTCACGCTCCCGCGGGGGCCGGTCCCGTGCTGGCCCTGATGGTCAACTCGGGCGTCAGGAGCTCGACTTCGTCGGAGCCACGGCCCGCGAGCTTGGCCACGACCTGCTCGACCGCCCGTCGGCCCATCTCCTGTGCCGGTATGGCGACCGAGGTGAGTCGCACCGATGCCTGGGCGGCCACCTGGTCGGGGCAGATGGCGACGACCGACACGTCCTCCGGCACGGCCCGGCCCTGCTGTTGCAGCAGGTTGAGCAGCGGCTCGACGGCGGCCTCGTTCTGCACGATGAACCCGGTGGTGCCCGGCCGCTCGTCGAAGATGCGGGCCAGTGTGCCGGCCATCGCCGCGTACCCGCCCTCGCAGGGCCGGTGCAGCACCCGGACGCCCGATGCGCGGGCCTGCGCCCGGACGCCGTCCACCGTCCGCTCGGCAAAACCGGTGTGCCGCTCGTACACGGCCGCGGCCTCACCGATCACGGCGAGTTCGCGGTGTCCGAGACCGGCGAGGTGGTCCACACACAGTGCCCCGGTCGCCTCGAAGTCGAGGTCCACGCAGGTCAGCCCCGCCGTGTCCGCGGGCAGCCCGATGAGCACGGCGGCCCGGCCGGTCTCCCGGAGCAGGGGCAGCCGCTCGTCCTGGAGCTCGACGTCCATCAGGATCATGGCGTCCGCGAGGGAGCTCCCGGCGATCCGCCGTACGGCCGCGGGACCCTCTTCCCCGGTGAGGAGGAGGACGTCGTAGCCGTGGGTGCGGGCGGTGGTGGCGACGGCGATGGCGATCTCCATCATCACGGGCACGTACATGTCGGTGCGCAGGGGCACCATCAGCGCGATGATGTTGGACCGGCTGCTGGCGAGGGCCCGGGCGCCCGCGTTGGGGTGGTAGCCGAGCTGCTGGATGCTCTGTTCCACCCGCTCGCGCGTGGAGGCCGAGATCGAGCGCTTCCCGCTGAGGACGTAGCTCACCGTGCTCGCGGAGACTCCGGCGTGCTGGGCGACCTCGGCAAGCGTGACCATTCAGCTCTCCATTGCGGGACGACGAATGACGGAATATTCGAAGCGCTTCGACAAACTGTCTCAGCGAACCTTGACCTTCTGACATGCATAGTTACCTTGGAGCCTAGAGCCCTGCACTCGGCCTGTCCAGAGAGCCATCGAAGCGCTTCGATGGCGCGCTGTCCCACCGCCCCTGCCGGGCGGGCCCGCCGGGGGCGGGGACGCGCACGCAAGGGACGCTCAGTAGTCGCCGCCGACGGCGAAAAGGTTGCCGGGCAAGCCGGCCGCACTTCCCGCGCGCTTCCCCCCGCGTTCCCTCAGACGGCGCCGGGCGGCAGACCGGCCCGGCGCGCGTGGAGTTCGGATCGTAGGAGCTCCAGCAGTCGGCCCATCCAGTCACGCCCCGTCTGTTCGCTGAGTGCCCGGACCACGGGGCGCCCGCTCACCCCTCCAGCAGGACGGGGAAGGACTCCATGTCGTTCTGCGTCATCACCGGCAGCTTACGGATCTCCTCGTCCGCCACCGCGAGCCGCAGCCGGGGGAAGCGCCCGAACAGCGCGGGCAGCGCGATGCCCGCCTCCACCCGGGACAGTGCGGCTCCGGGACAGATGTGCGGGCCGTGCCCGAACGTCATGTGGCGGATGGGGGTGGCCCTGGTGATGTCGAAGGCGTCGGCGTCGGCCCCGTGCTGCACGGTGTCGCGGCCGATGGCCCGGTAGGAGATGACCACGCCCTCCCCCTTCGCGATCACGTCGTCGCCCACCTGGATGTCCTCCGTCGCGAAGCGCATCAGCAGGTGCGTGGTGGGGGTGTCCCAGCGCAGCGTTTCCTCGATCACCGTCTCCCAGGAGACCTCGCCGTCCAGCACCCTCCGCAACTGGCCGGGGTGGGCGAGCAGCGCCCGTACGGCGTTGAGGATCAGCCCGATCGTGGTCTCGTGCCCGGCGGCCACCATCGCCTTGAGGCTACCGACCACCTCTTCCTCGGTGAGCGGCTCGCCGCCCTCGTCGGCGAGGATGAGCGCGGTGGTGAGGTCGTCGGTGGGCCGGGCCGCCTTCTCCCGCACCAGCCGCGTGTAGAAGACATCCAGCTCGGCGAGCAGGGCGAGCCGTTCCTCCTGCGGGGTGAGCATGGAGAAGAACGCCTTGTACCGCTGGGTCAGCATGGCGTGCTCGGCCTCGTCCACGCCCATGAGCAGGCCGACCACCCGCATGGGCAGCGGCTGGGCGAACACGCTCTTGAGGTCGACCGTGGCACCGTCCTTGCCCCGCGCGGCGAGTTCGTCCAGCAGCGCCTCGGTGAACCTCTCGATGTCCGGACGCATCTCTTCCAGCCGACGCGGCGTGAGCGCCTGGGACGTCTTGGTCCGCAGCCGCCGGTGCTCCGCCCCGTCCACGGTGAACATGGAACGCCCGGCGTCGATCATGCCGATCAGCGGCCAGGCACGCGTCACCTCACCGCTCCGCCAGAGCTCCCAGGCGTCGAGGTCCTTCACCAGCCGGGGGTCGAGGAGCAGGCTGCGCGCCTCGGCGTGACGGGTGACGGTCCAGGCCGGCACACCGAGCAGTTCGATCCGCGCCAGCGGCCCGGCGTCCCGCAGCCGTTCGGTCTCACCGTCGAGGTCCTGCACCAGGGGATCGATGACCACGGCGGCATGGGGGCACTTCACAACGAGTCTCCTGTCGGACGTACGGGGGTGAAGCGGACGGGAAGCGACGTCATCCCGCGCAGAAAGGCGGAGGGACGCCGTACGAGATCCTCGGCGGCGACGGCCAGTTCGAGGTCGGGCAGCCGGTCGAGAAGCACTTCGATGCCGGTACGGGCGATGATCTCGGCGATCTCCTGCGCGGGGAACGGGCAGCGGTACTCGCCATGGCTGAAGGCGAGATGCGCACTGTTCCCGCCCTGCCCCGACAGGCTTCCCGTCGCGGAGAGCTGCTGACGCATGTGCGGGTCGGCGCTGGCCGCGCCCAGCCCGAGCAGGAGCATGTCCCCGGCCCTGATGGACCGGCCGCCGAGCCGGGTCTCCCTGGCCGCCCAGCGCCCGGCCAGGATCTGGGTGGGGCCGTCCTCCCAGAGCACCTCGTTCATGGCCTCGGCGACGCTGCGCCGGCCACCCGCGAGCGCGTCGGCGAACTCGTCGTCGGTGAGCATCAGCCGCATGGAGTTGCCGATCCAGTCGGCCGTGGTCAGATGCCCGGCGGCCGTGATGGCCATCAGATCGAGTACGTACTCCTCGTCGGTGAACGCCTCGGCGTGGGCCAGCATCCGGGAGGTCACGTCATCCCCCGGGTCGGCCCGCCGAGCGGCCAGCAGCCGCCGCATGTGCTCCCCGAACCGGACATGCGCCTCCTGCGCCCCCGGCCCGCCGTCGGCCAGTTCCTTCAGCACCTGGGCGATCCGCAGCCCCTCCTCGTCCGGGAACCCGATGAGGCGCGCGAGGACGAGCACGGGCAGGGGCTCCGCGAAGTCGGAGATCAGATCGGCGCTCCCGGCGCGGCAGACGTCGTCGATCAGCCGGTCGGCCAACTGCTCGCAGTGCGCGCGCAGTTCGTGCGGTCGCACGCCCTCCAGCGCGGGCCCCACCATGTCGGCGTGCCGCTGGTGCTCGGCACCGGCGGTGAAGTAGATGGACGGCATGGGCCGCCCGACCATCGGCAGCAACGGCCAGTCCTCGGGCAGACTGCCCCACTGGTTCCACAGCCCGGCGTCCCGGGGGAACAACGCGCCGTCGCTCGTGACCTGATGAAGCTCCCGGTAGCCGATGACCAGCCAGGCCGGGACTCCCCCCGTCAACTCCACGGGCACAACGGCCCCGTGATCACGACGCATGGATCGGTAGAGGGCCTGGGGTTCGGTCTGGAACCCGGGACCGCTGAGCGCGACGGCGGTCGCCCCGGAAGGCACGGGGCAGCCGCCACCGGAGCGGGAAGAGGGGTGCGTCATCGTCCTGACTCCTGTGGCGGAAGCTTCACGCCGTCGCGATCATGCGATCAACGCGGCCCCACTATAGGGAGGTTGAGCGTGGTCTGGACCATCAATCGCGTGCGGAATCGTTCCTGAGTGCACACAGAGGGACAGCGTCCACTCACTCGGTCGCTCCCGTCAGGCCTCGGGCCGCACGGCGTCCGGATGCAGGACCCGGGCGAGGAACGCCTTGGTCCTGGGGTGTTCCGGCCGGGCCAGTACATCCTCCGGGGCGCCCTGCTCGACCACGCGGCCGTCGTCCATGAAGACCACCCGGTCCGCCACGTCACGGGCGAAGCCCATCTCGTGGGTGACGACCATCATCGTCATGCCCTCGTCGGCCAGGGTGCGCATGACCCCCAGGACATCGCCCACCAGTTCGGGGTCGAGCGCACTGGTCGGCTCGTCGAAGAGCATCAGCCCGGGACCCATCGACAGGGCCCGCGCGATGGCCACACGCTGCTGCTGCCCACCGGAGAGCTGGGAGGGGAAGCTGTCCTCGCGGTCGGCCAGGCCGACTTTGGCGAGGTTCTCCCGGGCGACGCGGCCGGCTTCCTCCCTGCCTCGCCCGAGAACCCGGCGCTGGGCGATCGTCAGGTTGTCCAGGACGTTCAGATGAGGGAAGAGGTTGAACTGCTGGAAGACCATGCCGATCCGTCGGCGCATCGCGTCCAGATCGATGTCCGGATCGGTCATGTCGACACCGCCGACCGTGACCGTTCCGCTGGTCGGTTCCTCCAGCAGATTCACACAGCGGAGCAGGGTCGACTTCCCCGACCCCGAGGGGCCGACGACACACACGACCTCGCCCGGCGCGACCGTGAAGTCGATTCCGCGCAGCACCTCGACGTCGCCGAACGACTTGTGCAGCCCCTGGATCTCGATCGCCGCGGCGATGTCCGCCATCCCGTGATCACCTTGCCTGTGCATGACGGGCCTCAAGGCGCCGTACGAGATAGCCGAGCGGAACAGTGACCAGGAGGTAGCAGAGGCCCGCGACGAAGATGGGGGTGGTGTTGGCCGTCGTGCTGGCCAGGTCACGCCCGAACTTGGTGAGTTCACGCTGCTGGAGCGTGACCCCCAGGAAGAGCACCAGCGAGGAGTCCTTGAAAAGCAGGACCAGTTCGTTGGTGAGCGGCGGCACGATGATCCGGAAGGCCTGAGGGATCACGATCGACCGCATCGCGGTGGCGTGCGACATCCCCAGGGTGCGGGCCGCCTCCAGCTGGCCGCGCGGTACGGCCTGGATGCCCGCCCGGATGGTCTCCGCCATGTACGCGGCGGACACCAGACCGAGGGCGCAGGCGACCTGCCCGTACGTCTCCCCGGGGAAAACGATCCCCGGGAAGGCGAGCGGCACGCCCACCCCCACGAAGATGAAGATCAGCAGCGCGGGCAGGCCGCGGAAGAACTCGATGTACGCCATCGCGAGCCAGCGGTAGGGCGCGACGGACGACAGCCTCATCAGCGCGACGACGAGGCCCAGGACGAGCCCGACGCCGAAGCCGGTCAGCGTGTACACCATGGTGTTCAGCAGCGCGACCGTGATGAGTTCGGGGAAGAGCCGCTGGGCCACCGACGGGTCCAGGAACTGCTCCTGGAGCTGGCGCCAGTCCGCCAGCGCGCCCACGGCCACCACGGCGATCACGAAGACGGCGTACTGCGCCCCGCGGGAGATACGGCGCCGGCGGCGCGGCGACATCCGGGGCCGCGCAGCCGTCTCCTCCCGGTCCTTGCCGTTGATCAGGGTGGTCACTGGGCGTCGACACCCTTCGGCATGGGCCCGATCCACTGCTCGTACAGCTTCTTGTATGTGCCGTCGGCCTTCGCGTCCTTGATGGCCTTGTCGATCGCCGCGAGCAGCTTGGGGTTGCCACCCTTGCGGACCGCGAAGCCGTACTGCTCACCGGTTTCGAGATTGCCCACGATCTCGAACTTCGCCGAGTTGGCGGAGTCCTTGAGCCAGTTCTGCACGACCGGGTAGTCCTGCACGATGACATCCACCTGGCCGGTACGCAGACCGTTGAGCTCCGCGTCGGAGCTCTCGAAGGACTGCGGGTCGGCACCGTGCTCACGGGCGAAGTCCTCGCCGGTGGTGGAGGACTGGGAACCGAGCTTGAGCTTCTGCGCGGTGATGTCCTCGACCGACGCCGCCTTGACGCCCTTGCGGGCCAACAGGGCCTGGGTGGCGTCGAAGTACGGGACGGAGAAGTCCAGATTCGCCTTGCGCTCGTCGGTGATCGTCATGCCGGCGGCGGCCACGTCGCAGACACTCGCGTTGAGGTCGGCGCCGGTCTTGATCGTCTCGAACGACTTGTCCACCACGACCTGCTTCACACCCAGGTCCTCCGCGACCAGGTCGATCATCGCGACGTCGAAGCCGACGACCTCTCCGTCCTTCTCGGACTGGAAGGGTGCGTACGGCAGATGCGTACAGGTGGTTATCTGGCCGGACTTGACCAACTTCGCGCCCTTGACGGTCGCTCCGTCATCGCTGCTGCTACAAGCACTGAGCGGAAGAGCCAGCGCGACGGCCGCGCAGACCGCGGCGATCCGGCGGGAGGGCAGGCGGGACGAGCTCATGGCGGTTCCCCTTGCGCACGAAGGACGGACTCGCGGATCAACGCCGAGCCGCGATCAAAGTCCGCACAGAATGTCGGAGCACCGGGCGAAAGTCCACCCTGCCCTGGTGGTTGGGGACTTCGTCCCGCTTCACTTGCTCCTCCCCGGGCGGTTCAGGGAGCCTGAACAGTCCCGGAAAGCGGGGAGCGAGCCAGGGCTTGCGGCCCCCGGCGAGAATGCGGCCCCGAGGCGATGGCCGCCACCGGGTTGCGGCGGCCCAGCGCCATCGGGAGAGAACGTGGGCTCGATGTGGATCGTGCAGTCCGGGCGGGCCGGCGGCTGCGATGCCACCGATACGGCTCCGTCGGCAAAGGTCATGCCGAAGCGGGTCATCCGGCAAGTGCTGCTGGTCTTGCCCGGCCAGCCGCCGGTTTTCGGCCTCGACGGCAGCCTGATGGGCCCCCCGACACAAGGTCGGTCGTGTCATACACCCGAGCAGAGCAACGGGTAGCACCGACAATTGTCCTGACCTGCCCATTTCGCCTTGATCTCGATCGCCCCCCGCACTCCGGCGTCAGCGCCGGATCGCGACGATCTCCACCCGTGCGTTCATTGCTCGCAGTTGATGGACGGCCTGGAGCAGCGACACCTGGGCAAAGGCGAACAGCGAGTTCACGGTGATGTCCTGACCGACCTTCAGCAGAATCGCGTAGACAAGGGTGACAGCACCCAGGTCCTCCTGGACGGGATGGTTGGGGTTGTGCTCGGCAAGGGCAGCAAGAAACTTCGCCCGTACCTGTGGATCATTGCGCAGCACCTCGACAGCCACCCGGCCTTGCGCGAAGAGGTGGTTGAGAGGGGCAGTTTTGTCCCTTGCCTGCTTGACGCAGATGAGCTGGTTTCGCGGCCCAAGGACGTCACAGATCTCCAGGCCACCACCGCGGAACTTCGGGGTGACGATGCTCTTTTTGTCGAAGAGGGTGTAGCCCTTCTGCTTGGCAACGTCGATGTTGTACGCGCCCTCGCCCCCCTTGGACCAGGAGGGCAGCGTGACGCTCGGCTGACGCTCCAACAGTTCGCTGAGCTCCTCCTCGATGGACGTGAGGTAGTCGGCGCCGATCTCGTACCAGCGGCCCTGGCAGTAGAAGTAGCGCCCCGCACCCATGGGCACGTCAGCCATCAGCCAGCGATGGCCTGAGGTCTTGCCGCTGGCGGGCAGCTCGCAATCCGCATCGCTGAACAACTGCACCCGAACGTCCTTAAGTGCCTTCAGGCGGCTCCCCGCAGGACGCTCATGGACAAAGGCCAGGAGGTCCTTCAGTTCCAAGTCCTGTGACTGCTTGGATCGGGAGCCCTTAGTGATCCGATAGGTCTGCGCGCCCGCGTAGTTGTCCAGACACTCACTGGGAACGCTGACAGCAAGGCGAAGGCACAAGCTGTCTGCAAGAAGCTCTTCCAGCCGGGCCTCCAGCCGCTGCACTATCTCGTGCTTCCCCTTCAGCGCACGTATGCGGTCAATGAAGTCGAGCTCGGGCAAGGGGTCAGGGCGGGCACACACTTCCTCGATCGCGTGCAGATCGTTGAGGAAGGTCGCCGGGCTGGTCCCCAGCGGAAGTTGGATGGTGCTGTCACTGCTGACCACTCGTACAGTACGGCGCTTCTCACCGTCGATGTACGTCAGAGGAAGTGTCGATACCATCCCGCTGATCTTGGTGATGATTGCCCCGACCCGCTCGATGCCGAAGTCGCCGATACGTTCACCGCGAGCAGTAGCGTTCTCGTCAGTACGTCCGCGGGCGTCCATGATCTGCCGGCGCACAAGAAGAATGTGGTCGTCGTCGAGGCAGCGCGTGGCGAACTCGAGTCCGAAATCGGCGTCGAGACGGAACGGATCGATCATGTGATGGCCCACTCCGTAGGTAAGGGCGTACACCGCTCGCTCCGTACGCACAAGTACCAGTCCCGCTGCGGCGTGGTTCGCCTCCTGTACGGAGATGCCCGTCAGCCTTTCCACCACGGCACACCAGTCGGCTCGGCCACGTGTGATGGTGCCGGACACGACAAGCCCTTCGATGCCATCGTGCTCGAAGGTATGGGTGCTGTACCCTTCGCGCTGCAGGTGGTGTTCCAGGACTAGTTCACGGAGATCGAGTCCCGGTCCTTCAGGGGTCTTGAGCCGGTACACGGAGCACTTACGGGTATCGGGGACGGGCTTCTCGGTCTGCGGCTTCTGCGGCAATGCCATGGGTGATGCCTTTCACGCTGAGGAATCGGTGCATGTTCTGATCAGCTGCCAAGGGCAAGGGCTGTCGGCGGCCGGCACGGCGCCCGAAGCATCGGTGACGGTGACTTCGCCCCGGCTCGCCAGCCGTGTCCAAGCGGCCCCTCCCGCTTGTCGAAGAGGTTTCTCGTCGCTTGTCACGGCGGTGATGGCATTGCAGAGGTCGACGGTGAAGGCGCTGCGCCGACCGGTCAGCTGACCTTCGTCCATTCCTGGCACCGCTGGGTCTGGAAGTACTCGCCCTTGTTGAGGGTCACGCGCCCCGGTCCGTCCAGGTTGTTGTTGGCGATGATCGCGTCGAACTCACCGCTGGCGTCCTTGAGCCGGGCCCAGTAGCAGCCGAACGCTCCGTCACTGCCGCCGGTCTTGTACGTCCCTGCCGCGATGTCCTCACCGACCAGGTACTCCCCGTCCCCCCTGAAGGTGCTCACAGGACCGGCCTCCTTCGTCTTCTTCGGCTTGGCCGTCACCGTCTTGGTCACCGTCGGCGTGGGAGCAGCTTTGGCTGTCTTGGTCACGGTCACCGTCGGACCCGGCTTCGCGGTGGCGTCGGCCTGGCCGCCCGCTTCAGCGTCTCCGCTGGAGCCGATGCCCGTGCCGATGAGCAGGGCGACGAAGGCGACCGCGCCGTGCGTGAGCCATGCCTTGCCGCGCGAGGGCTTGCGCGGCGCGGGGGCCGGCGGGGCCGGGACGCCGTACTGGGGTGCGCTGTACGGTCCGGGGCCCTGATACTGCGGAGTGTTCATGGCGTGCTCCAAGTAGGCTCGGTGATGGGTGAGTTCGGGATGCCCCCGCCGGAACGACGGGCCGGGCTGGTGCGGCGCGTGTCGGACCCGTTGCTACTGGCCGCGGATCCTGCGCCCCGCCTCGGTGCCGGGGTAGAGGATCGCGTCGGCGACCCGCCCGCCGGAGTCCTTGACTCCGCCGCTGAAGCTGAGCCGTCCCGTGGCGCTCGCCTTCGCCGCGACGCCGTCCCAGTAGCGGGGCTCGCGGTCCCACTGGATGTCGGCGAGGAGCCGGTACAGGTCCTCGGGGCCCAGCGCGTTCATCGGGTCGGCCCACGGGGTGGTCTGGTGCACGACGATGCCGAGGCCCGCGAGTACGGCCGGCGCGGTGATGGCACTGCGCGAGGCGAAGTGCGGGAAGTGGTCGGAGATCAGCCGGGCCAACGTGGGGACGACATTCCCCTCCACGTGCTCGGCGTTCGCCCCGGAGGGGAGCTCGTCCTCGTGGACGGTCTCCGCCGAGCGGGTCAGTCCGGCGCGCCCGTAGATCGCGGTGATGACGAGAGCACGCAGTGCGGAGAGCGTGATGACCTCCGGGTCGGTCTTGCCGACCTGCCGCTTGCTGGCGTTGACGAGCTTCGTGAACGGTACGAGTTTGTCGTCGACTTCGACCTTGACGGAGTCGGCGAGTCGGTGCGCGAGACGGGTAGCGAAGTCCCGCTGATCCATGGACATGGCCAGGTTCTTGGCGACGACGACGCCCTGCACATTGCGGTCGTAGAAGATCTGACGGGCATCGGCGACGGACAGGTCCACGTACAGCTCGAAGGGGACGCGGATGTGGGCGAGTTCGGCGTAGGTGAGCCCAAACCGCTCGGGGTCGTCGTAGAGCTCGTGCCAGGCCGTCGTCTGCGTCTCGCCGTCGATGGCGACGACGCAGGTGCCGGGGGTGATGGTCAACGTCCGCAGTCCGGTGCCGGGCAGCAGCTCGTCGCTGAGGGCGGCGAGCGGGCCCGCGTGCCAGAACGTGATCGGCGGCGTGGACCAGCCGGCACCCAGCTCCCCCTTCACGCCGTCGGCGATGTACTCGGCGTACGAGCCGACGTTCTTCCCCTTCTGCGTGGACTTCAGCGCACGCTGCACCAGGGCCCGCAGCTCGGCATGGCGCCGTACCGCGCCGGACGCGGCCTTGAGCGTCTTGGTGTCCTCCTCGCGGCGGGGCGAGGGGACGAGCTGGACGAGGGTCGCCACGGACATGGTCCCGATCACGGCGTCCGCCCGGAACGGCATGACGGTGAGCTGGGTTCCTTCGACGACCGTGGTCGGCAGGGTGATGTGCATGAGGCGTCTCCCTCGGGATCAGAGGAGCGGCACACGTCTGGGCACCGCGTCGCAAGGTGTGGGGAACAGGCACGCCGAAGACTTTCGCCGTGACGAGCGCCGCCAACCAGAAGCTCCACCAGATAAGCATCGCCATGAAAGCACTGTCAAACGCCTTGAGGGATTTGACTCGCGCTGTACAGTGTTTACTGTTCACTCCCGAGAGGCCCAGGAACCCATGCCCCAGCCATCAGCTCAGGTGACCGCCGCCGAGATCTCCCGAATCGCGGGGGTCACGCGTGCCACTGTCAGCAACTGGCGCCGTCGGCACGACGACTTCCCGGCCCCGTCCGGCGGCACCGACAGCAGTCCGCTATACGACCTGGAAGCGGTACGGATGTGGCTGGAGGCGCGCGGCCAGTCGTCCGCCGCAACACCGTCCGAGGAGCTGCGCACCGTACTGCGGCTCCACGGGTCGGGGTCCGGCGTCGCAGGCCGCTTGTTCCCTCTCGTCCTGGCGGCCTCACGCCGCAGCGCGGACGAGCTCACCGTGCTTGACGGCCTGCCCGACTCCGACGTCATCGCGCAGGCCGACAGCGCTGCGGCCGAGCTGGCCGGCTCGGTCCCGGAGGCCGAGGCCGTCCGTTTCCGTCCGGACGACGTCAGCGCTCTCCGCGCCCTGATTCGCTGCGTACACAAGGAAGGTGCGCAGAGCACGCTCGATGTCCTCGCCGAACGCGAACTGGACGACACAGCCTCCAGCGGCACCTATCAGACGCCTCCGGGACTCGCGGACCTCATGGCACGGCTCCTGCCGGATCACACAGCGCGCGTCCTCGATCCGGCGTGCGGCAGCGGCAGCCTGCTCGCGGCAGCGGCCCGTCGGGGAGCGACAGAGTTGTACGGCCAGGACTCACTGCCCGTACAGGCTCAGCGCAGTGCGGTACGCCTGCTGCTGTCGGCACCGGATGCGCAGGTCACCGTACGCGCGGGCGACTCCCTGCGCGCCGACGCCTTCCCTGAACTGAGGGTGGGCGGCGTTCTCTGCAATCCGCCGTACGGCGATCGCGACTGGGGCCACGAGGAGCTCTCATACGACCAGCGGTGGGCTTACGGGGTGCCGCCGCGGATCGAATCGGAGCTGGCCTGGACGCAGCACGCACTGGCGCACCTGGAGCCGGGCGGCTACGCGGTGATCCTGCTACCGCCGGCGACGGCCGCACGCACCTCCGGCCGTCGCATCCGTGCCGAGCTCGTACGCAGCGGCGCGCTGCGTGCCGTCGTCGGTCTGCCCGTCGGCGCTTCCGCTCCGCTGCACATCGGCCTGCACCTGTGGGTTCTTCAGCGCCCGGAGCCGGGTGGCGCGGAGAGTGCGTCCGTGCTGTTCTTGGACGTGAGCGGGGACCAGCGCGAAAGCGCTGCGAGCTCGCCGCAGGCTACACACTCCCGTCTGCGACCCCGCCGTGCCGGTGTGGACTGGAGCAGTGTGTCGGACGAGGTCCTGGCCCATTGGACCGCGTACAGGGGGGATCCGGAATCCTTCACCGATACACCCGGCGCGGCGCGCGCCGTCCCGACCATCGATCTCGTCGACGACCTCGTCGATCTCACTCCGGCCCGACAGGTGCGGGCCGCACCCGTCGACATCGATCCGGCTGAGGTGGCAGAGCGCGCGGAGGAACGGCGCAAGCTGCTCGTCACGTCCCTCACCGCGCTGGAGAGCGCGGCGGATTTCGGGCCGTGGAAGTCAGCAGTCACAGAGTCCGTATGGGCGTGGCGTACGGCTACGGTCTCCGATCTCGCCCGAGGAGGCGCGCTCTCCTTGCTGCGGGCGGCCGTCCCCGGCAGCCGTGGGGACACCCGCGGCGAGAGCCCGGACACGGGCGGCAGGGAACGCCCGGTGCTCACCGCGTCCGACATCAGAAGCGGCGCCAGCCCCTCGGGCTCGGCGGAGGACCTGCGTACCGATGCGGCGCACACCGTCGCCACGGGTGATGTTCTCGTACGAGGTGTAGCCGGCGGCAACGGAATGATGGCCCGCGTCGCGGACGAGGCGGACGCCGAAGCCCTGCTCGGCCACCACATCCACCTGCTGCGGCCGGACCCGACACGGCTCGACCCCTGGTTCCTCGCAGGGTTCCTCGGAGCCGAGGACAACATCGCCGGAGCCTCCACGGGCAGCACCATCCTGCAGGTCGCGCCCGGCAGGCTGCGCGTACCGCTGCTTCCGCTGGAGGAGCAGCGACGGTACGGGGCCGCGTTCCGACGCGCACACGAACTACGCGCCGCAGCCCGCCGTACGGCCGCACTCGGCGAGGAGACGGCACGCGCGCTGCTCACCGGTCTGACGGCCGGAGCGCTGCTCCCACCGCCGGAGAGCCCGTTGGCTTGAACGGCAACGGCATCTCCACATATCGACCACACTGGATCGCAACCGTCCCAAGCGGGCCGGGGCCATCGAAGGGAACGCGTTGAACAGCAGTAAGCACACGGAACTGGCGAACCATGCCTGGTCCGTCGCCGACCTCCTGCGCGGCGATTACAAGCAGTCCGACTACGGCAAGGTCATCCTGCCGTTCACGGTGCTGCGCCGCCTGGAGTGCGTCCTTGAGCCGACGCGCGACAAGGTCATCGAGGTCGTCGCCGAACTCGAAGGCCAGGAGGTCGACAAGGGGCGCTTCCTGCGCAGGGCGTCGGGCCACTCCTTCTACAACACGACGTCGCTCACGTTGAAGAAGATCGCCCACGATGCACAGAACGCCGCGCAGAACCTCCAGCTCTACGTCGCGGGCTTCTCGGACAACGCCCGCGAGGTCCTGGAGAAGTACGACTTCAACCAGCAGATCAAGAAGCTGGAATCGGCGAAGCTGCTGTACGACGTCATCGGCCGGTTCACCGACCTGGACCTGCGTCCCGAGGTCGTGCCCAACCACAACATGGGGTACATCTTCGAGGACTTGATCCGCCGCTTCTCCGAGCAGTCGAACGAGACCGCGGGCGAGCACTTCACTCCGCGCGAGGTCATCAAACTGATGGTCAACCTCCTCGTCGCCCCCGACGCGGACGCCCTGACCCTGCCCGGCTCGGTACGCACGGTGATGGACCCGGCCTGTGGCACGGGCGGGATGCTCAGCGCCGCCGAGGACCACGTCAAGTCGCTCAACAAGAATGCCCGGGTGAAGGTGTATGGGCAGGAGCTCAACCCCGAGTCCTGGGCGATCTGCCGTTCCGACCTGATGATCAAGGGCCAGGACCCGGAGAACATCGTTCTCGGCAACTCCTTCTCGGACGATGGCCATGCGGGCCAGACGTTCGACTACATCCTCGCCAACCCGCCGTTCGGCGTGGACTGGAAGAAGGTCAAGGACGACGTCGAGACGGAGTACGAAACGCTCGGCGACTCCGGCCGCTTCGGCGCCGGCCTGCCCCGCATCAATGACGGCTCGCTTCTCTTCCTCCAGCACATGATCTCGAAGATGAAGCCGGTGGACGTGAGCGGTGGGGGCGGCTCACGCGTCGCCATCGTCTTCAACGGTTCGCCGTTGTTCAGTGGTGCCGCCGAGTCCGGCGAATCCAACATCCGCCGGTGGATCCTGGAGAACGACTGGCTGGAGGCGATTGTCGCCCTCCCGGACCAGCTGTTCTACAACACCGGTATCTCCACGTACTTCTGGATCCTGACAAACAGGAAGTCAGCCGACCACAAGGGCAAGGTTGTCCTGCTGGACGCGCGCGGCTCATGGCTCAAGATGCGCAAGTCGCTCGGCGACAAGCGCAAGGAACTGGGTGACGGCACGGGGAACCGCCCGAACCACATCGGCGACATCACGAAGCTGTACGGGGAGGCGCTGCACGTCGCCGCTGACCCGGAGCACGCGGAGCACGGCAAGGTGAAGGTCTTCCGGAATGAGGACTTCGGCTACCACCGCATCACGGTCGAACGCCCGCTGAAGCTGCGGTTCGAGCTGACGGACGAGACCCTGGCCGCGCTCATCGCCTCCAAGCCGGTCCAGAAGTGGGCCGAGGAGCGGGCGCTTCCGCAGCACCCGGAGCTGGCCGCGGTGGTCAAGGCCCGCCGCAAGCTGACGGACGAGGAGGCGGCGCGGGTCCAGGAGTTGGTGGACGCCGAGGCGGCGGTGTTCGCGGAGGCGCTGCGGCCGTTGATCGGTACGTCGTGGCCGACGAAGTCGGAGGCGACGGTCGCGCTCAAGGACGCGGTGATCGAAGCCGGCCTGCTGTGGCCGAGCGGAGCGCCGTTCGCGAAGGCGGTCAGGGACACGGTGGGAGTGCGTGACCCCGAGGGCGAACTCCAGAAGCTCAAGGGCGGTGCTCCGGAGCCGGACACGGAGATGCGGGACTACGAGAACGTTCCGCTGGACGAGGACGTGGAGGACTACCTCAAGCGAGAGGTACACCCGCATGTCGCGGACGCGTGGATCGACCACACGAAGACGAAGGTCGGCTACGAGATCCCGTTCACCCGTCACTTCTACGTGTATGAGCCGCCGAGGCCGCTGGCGGAGATCGACGCGGAGTTGAAATCGCTTGAGGCGGAGATCCAGGCGCTGCTGGGCGAGGTGACGGAATGACCCTCTGGAGCCACGTTCGCCTGAAGAATCTTTGCGTAGATGCGGGACAATACGGACTGAACACAGCGGCTGAGAACTACGCTGAGTCGGGGAAACGGCTACTCCGCACAACGGACATCAGCAGCGGCACGCTCACTCCGGCAGAACAGGGTGTGTTCGTATCAGACATCCCCGAGGAGAGATTCGCGCTGCATGAAGGCGACCTCCTACTCTCGCGGAGCGGCACCCCTCCTGGGCAGTCATACCTGGTCCGCGCCGCGGACGAAGGCACAACATTTGCCGGGTATCTAGTTCGGTTCCGTCCTCGCCAGGATGTAGACCATCGATTCCTCGCCTATGTGGCCCGGAGCGCCCCATTCCAGCACACCATTCACTCCGAATCGGTCGCCTCAACAATCCAAAACTTCAACGCTGAGCGGTACGCAAACATCGGCTTCGATGTCCCCGATTCGGACGAGCAGCGCCGCCTCGCCGACTTCCTCGACACCGAGACCTCCCGCATCGACTGCCTCACGTCCATGCGGGCCCTACAGGCTCAGCTCCTTGAGGACCATCGCCTGAGTCGGCTCTCCGAACTCACCGAAAGGCTCAAAGAGCGATTCGGCAGCATCCGCCTGCGGCACATGCTGATGCGAATTGAGCAAGGTTGGTCCCCGCAGTGTGAGGACCGAATGGTGGCAGATGCGGAATGGGGGGTAGTCAAGGCCGGTTGCGTCAACTCTGGCCAGTTCGATCCGGACCAGCACAAGGCACTTCCCTCCGGCATGGAACCGCGCCGTGAGTACAAGCTCCGGCAGGGAGACCTGCTCATGTCGCGCGCCAGTGGCTCAACTGACCTCATTGGCAGTGTCGGCATCGTGCGAAACATTAGCCACAACTTGCTGCTGTGCGACAAGGTCTACCGGCTGAAGCTTGACCACACACGTAGCCAGGCAGATTTCGTGGCACACATGCTCCGAAGCCATCAGGCCCGAGAGCACATCAAGAACGGAATTTCCGGCGCGGCCGGCATGGCGAACAACCTTCCAACCAGCGTCGTCAAGGACTGTGTGATCCCGAAGGTGCCTGTAGGCGATCAAGGTGCTGTCGTGGCTGCCCTTGACCTGGATGCTGAGTCGACCGCGCGGGCCCGCGCGGTTCTAAGCGGATCCATTCGCCTCCTCGCCGAGCGCCGCCAAGCCCTCATCACCGCCGCCGTAACCGGCCAGTTCGACGTCTCCACCGCCTCCGGTCGAGGAGTTGACTCGCCATGACCACCGAGCCCGAGCGCTCCTCCCACCCCGTCCCCTTCGTCACCCGCGTCCGCATCGCGAACTACAAGTCCGTCGCCACCTGCGACGTAGCTCTCGGCCCCCTCACCGTCCTCGCCGGATACAACGCCGCCGGAAAGTCCAACTTCCTCGATGCGATCCGCTTCGTTCGCGATGCTCTGGAACACTCACCGGCCAAGGCGCTGGCCGCGCGCGGTGGGCTCGACCGGGTGCTGTTCCGGTCGCCCGAGCGAGAGGGGGTTGAGCAGGCGGCTTCCTTCTCGATCTGCCTGGACCTCCAGCTCGTACCCGAACAGGGCGACGATCTCCCTCGCCCCGCGCTCTATGCCATCGAGATTGGCAGGGACCCGTCCGGCGAGGGGGCTCACACCATCCTGCGCGAGGAGAGCCGGCTACAGCTCGCCGACGACACGACGGAGTCCTTCGTCCTCACCCCGGACGGTCTTGACTCCACCGAGGGCCTCGATGTGTCGCGCCGCGCCCTGACCGGCCGACGTGACCGCCTGTTCCTTTCGGCCGCCGCGCTGCAAGGGCCGTTCTTCTCCGTCGAGACCGCCCTCCTCAACACGGCTTTCTACGAGCTGGACTCAGCAGCGCTGCGAGCGATCGACGACGAGGCATCCCGGCACTCCCGACTCGGCCCGGCCGGGGAACACATCGGGCATGTGCTGGGACTGATGGCTGACGAGTACCCGTTGCTGAAGGAGGAGACTGACTCCTCCCTGCGGGCCGTCGTTCCGGCTTCTCTCGGCGTGGACGAGCGGCGCGAGGGAAACTTCTCCTCGCTTCAGGCCCGATTCTGGACGGCGGATCAGACCAACCCCCTGCCGTACTGGGAAGCGGTCAATTCAGGTGCTGTCGCCGCTGGTGACCCGCATGTGCAGGTGTTCCACCAGCAACAGCTCTCCGAAGGCACGGTGCGAGCGGCAGGCGTGCTGACGGCACTCTTCCAGCCCGATGCCGCCAACGGGACCATCCCGCTGCTTGCCATCGAGGAGCCGGAGCTGGCGATCCACCCGTCAAAGGCGGGGGCGCTCTTCGAGGCGGCGGAGAGTGCTTCTCTCCGCACTCAGGTCATCGTGACCACGCAGAGCTCCGACTTCCTGGACGACGAGCACGTCCGGCCCGAGCACCTGCGCATGGTGGAGATGGCGGGTGGAGTGACGTACGTCGGTGAACTCGACGAACACACCCGCCGCTACCTGAAGGAACGCCCCGACATGCTCCCCGAGCTCCATCGCAAGGAACAACTGCGTCCCGCTCAGCTGGCTCGGGGCACCCGGTGAATACTCCGTCCGCCAGGCCCCGACGGATCGTCACCATCGTCGAAGGGCACGGCGAGGTCCAGGCCCTGCCGGTACTCCTCTGGCGTCTCCACAGTGAACTGGCTCCCGAGGTCTGGCTGGACTTACCGCGCCCCTTCCGTGTCGGCCGGGATTCCCTGCTCGTCGAGCGCGGAATCGAAGACGCGGTCGACGCAGCGCTGTCGACCGCACAGGACGTAGAAGGATTACTCGTGCTCTTCGACTCCGACGACGACTGTCCGGCCACGCTCGGCCCCGCGCTCCGCGAGCGGATCGAACGTGCCCGTCCCGGATTGCCGACAGCCGTGGTCCTGGCGCACCGGGAGTACGAGTCCTGGTTTCTCGCCGCTACCCCGTCATTGCGCGGAGTCCAGGGAATGGCCGGTGACCTGGATTCGCCGCCGCGTCCCGAGGACATCCGCGGCTGCAAGGAGTGGCTGACCCGGCACCGTCCAGCCGGCCGACCCTACAAGCCCAAGGAACATCAGCCGGGCTTGACCATGGCCTTCGACATCGCCATGGCTCGCGCCAACTCACCCTCCTTCGACAAGTTCTGCCGAGACGTCGCCTATCTTCTGACCGGAAAACGGGGAGCATAGTCATGGCCGTTCACCATGAGTCCGCCTTCGGCGACGCCATAGTCGCCTCTATGTCCGAGCGCGGCTGGCGCGAGGCGAGTCCGAAGGACTATCAGGCAGACCTCGGCCTGGACACCAACGAGTTGTTCACTTTCATCGGCGAGACCCAGGGTGACGCGTGGCACGACCTCGTCGACACCTACTACCACCGTGACCAGAACGACGCCCAGCGCGGTTTCGCCAAGCGGCTCGGCCAAGCCCTCGCCGATCCCAAGCGGGGCGTCATCGACGTGCTGCGCAACGGGGTCAAGGACCAGGGCGTCCTGATCCGCGTCGCCTACTTCAAGCCGAACCTCGTCGCGGACGACTCCGTGCTCGATGGTTACCGGGCCAACCGCCTCACGGTCGTACGTGAGCTGAAGTACGCGACCAAGCGCGCCGACAAGGACAACGAGCTCGACCTGGCCCTGTTCCTGAACGGAATCCCGCTCGCCACAGCCGAGTTGAAGAATCCGCTCACCCGGCAAGGGGTCGAGGACGCCAAGGCCCAGTACCGCACGAAGCGAGACGCCACTGAGCTGATCTTCCAGCACCGCGTAGTCGCAAACTTCGCGGTCGACCCGGACCTCGTCTTCGTCACCACCCGACTGCGCGGTGAGAAGACCCAGTTCCTGCCCTTCAACACCGGCTCCGCGGGCCCCGGCCGGCCGGGCGGCGCCGGAAACCCGGCGCCGAGCGCGCCGGGCACGTACTCCACCTCGTACCTGTGGGAGCAGGTGTGGCAGCGGGACAACTGGCTCGACCTGCTCCACCGGTTCGTGCACGTCCACAAGGAGAAGACGCCGGGGGGCGGCAGCACAAAGAAGACGATCTTCCCGCGCTACCAGCAGTGGGACGCAGTCAAAAAGCTCACCACGCATGCCGCCGCGCACGGCGCAGGGCACAACTACCTGGTCATGGCCTCCGCCGGCTCCGGCAAGTCGAACACCATCGGCTGGCTCGCCCACCGCCTCAGTGACCTGCACACGCCCACCGATCCGCGCGAGTTGGCCACCGAAGCACTAGCCTCGGGTGTGCGCCCCGGCGAGCCGGTCTTCGACAAGGTCATCGTCATCACCGACCGCCGCAACCTCGACTCGCAGCTCCGCGAGACGATCGGTGGCTTCTCACAGACCGCGGGACTCGTCGTGAAGATCGACGAGCAGTACGGGGCAAAGGGCGCCCAGTTGGCGAAGGCGCTCTCCCGGGACACCGGCAAGATCGTCACAGTCACCCTGCACTCCTTCCCGGCGCTGCTCGACTACGTCAAGCGCAACCCCACCGAGATCCAGGGCTCCAACTTCGCGATCATCGTGGACGAAGCGCACTCCTCGCAGTCCGGCGGCGCCGCCACCGACGTACGGAAAGCCCTCCGCGACCTCGGTCTGGACTCCGACTCCGACGACCCGGGTTCCACGGAGGCACAGGCGGAAGAGCCCGCCCTCACCCTTCAGGAACAGTTGAAGCAGGAGGCCAAGAACCGCTCCATGGCCTCGAACCTCTCCTACTTCGCGTTCACTGCCACCCCCAAGGACAAGACGCTCCAGCTCTTCGGCACGCTCCAGGACGTCGAGGGCGAGGCGAAGTTCCGGCCGTTCCACACCTACTCGATGCGGCAGGCGATCGAGGAGGGGTTCATCCTCGATCCGCTGCGCAACTACGTCACGTACGAGACGTACTGGAAGCTCGTCAACAAGAACCCCGACGAGGTGGAGGTCGACCCGACCAAGGCGAACCCGCTGCTCGCCCGGTACGCGCTGACGCACGAGTACACCGTCGCCCAGCACGCGCAGGTGATCGTCGAGCACTTCGTCGCGCACACCCGCGGCCGGCTGGGAGGTCGCGCCAAGTCGATGGTGGTGACCGCTTCGCGGCAGTCTGCCGTACAGATGGCCCGTGCTATCAAGAGCTACCTCGCAGACCGCGGGTACGACACCAAGTATCCGGAGCTCGGAGTTCTCGTCGCCTTCTCCGGCTCGCTCACGATCGACGGCGACGAGACGACCGAGCCGAAGGAGAACGGCGGGATCGCGGAGAGCGCGCTACCGAAGGCGTTCGCGTACACCCGCGCCGATGACAAGGCGATCCGCTCCGGCGGGAAGGGCCAGCAGGAGTACCGGATTCTCGTCGTCGCAGAGAAGTATCAGACCGGCTTCGACCAGCCGCTCCTCACCACGATGTACGTCAACAAGACACTCAGCGGCATCGCGGCCGTACAGACCTTGTCCCGGCTCAACCGGACCGCCGAACGCAAGGCCCAGGCGGACCTCGCGGTGCTGGACTTCGTCAACAAGGCCGAGGACATCCAGGATGCCTTCCGCCCGTACTTCGAGGAGGCGATGACCCTCCCCTCCGACCCGAACCTCCTTTACCAGGCGCAGAGTAGGGTCATGTCCGCTCCCATTCTCGCGGCGAAGGAGATGGACGAGTTCGCCGAGGCGTACTTCGAGGCCCAGGAGAAGGCGGCCGGCTCACAGGCCAAATGGGAGAAGCTGCACGCCGAGCTCTACCGGCTGCTCTCCCCCGCCGTCGCCCGCTTCACCGCCCTCCAGGCGAGCGACGACGAGGACGATAAGCAGACCGCCGAGGACTTCCGCGCCGACCTCAACGACTACGTCCGCAAGTACGGCTTCCTCGCACAGATCGTCCCGTACCAAGACGCCGAGCTTGAGCGGCTGCACCTGTACGGCCGCCACCTCCTCAACCGGCTGCCGCGCAGGGCGGACGGAGGGGTGGACATCGGAGAGGTCGACCTCAGTCACCTCCGGGTGGAGGAGACCGGCAAGCACGATGTCAGCCTCTCCCCCGAGGGTCCGACGACCATGCCGGGCTTCGGCGACGGAACGGGGGGAGCCCAGGAGCCGGAGAAGTCTCTGCTGTCCGAACTGATCGACCGGTTCAACAGCAAGTTCGGCACCGACTTCACCGAGCAGGACCTGCTGCCCGCCTTCAATGCCGCCGTGGCGGACTCCGAGGTACGCCGGGTGGCCGTCGTGAACGACGAGGCGAACTTCGGCGAAGTCTTCGACGAGGTCTTTGCCGACAAGGTGGAGGAGCACGTGGGCCTCATCACCGACCTCGGCAAGCGGTACTTCGCGCCGGACAAGGGTTTCCAGTCCTCCCTCAACCGAAGCGCGCGTCGTGCGGCGTGGCGGATGATCCGCCGCGAGGAAGGTGTGGACGACGCGGCGTGACGTACGCGTGGGACCTGTCGCCGGTGGTGGGCGGCAGGTCCCGCGTTGTTGCGTACGGCTCAAATCGGCTGGTCTGTCGCCAGCCCGACGAACCCGGCCCACGCATGGGGGGTGACGGTCAGAACCGGACCAGCGGCCGTCTTCGAGTCCCGGATGTGTACGGCTCCGGGGGCGGCGGACACCTCCACGCACTGACCACCCTCGGCGCCGCTGTAACTGCTCTTGACCCAGGCGAGTTCCGGAACGGCAACCGAGGGTTCTGCGGTGTTCATAGCTCTCCCAGCAACTTCTCGACGTATCCCAGGGTCTCTCGCGGAGTGAGAGCCTGGGACCGGATGATCCCATAGCGCGCCGCGGCCAGACGGACCTCTTCGCGATCTGTCAGCAGGCTGCTCCGGCCTTGGACTTCCATGTACGTGAGATGCTCTCCACCTTTGCGCGTGATCACGGTGAATGGGCCGTCCACCCCGGCGTTGTCCTCACGGTCGAGCGGCATGACCTGGATCTCCACATTTCGATTCTGGCCAATGAGGAGAAGTTGTTCGAGTTGGCCTCGCAGCACGGGCTTTCCGCCAAGGCACCTTCGTACAACTGACTCCTCTAGAACGAAGCTCAGCAGTGGTGCAGGCCAGCGGCTGAAGATTCCCTGCCGAGCGAGACGTGCTGTCACTCGAAGCTCGATCGTCTCCTCGTCCAGCAACGGGCGACGCATCGCGAGCAACGCCCGCGTGTATTCCTCCGTCTGCAACAGCCCGTTGACTACGTGGGTGTCGTACACGCACAACTCGACGGCCTCAGCCTCAAGCCGCGCCATGTCCCGGAAGAACGCCGGATACTGCGCCCGCGCCAACTCCTCCTTCAACGCCGTGAGCAAACCCCCGGCGTCCAGCACCTCATCCGCCCGGTCGATGAACTTCGGCGGCGGAATCCGCCGCCCCTGTTCGAACGAGGCAACCGACTGCGCCGCGTACCCCACCCGCTTGCCGAACTCCGCCCGGTCCAGTCCCGCCCGCACCCGCAGCAGCTTCAACTGCCTCCCGAACGCGGTCACCACACCCGAGCCCGGCTCGTCCTCCGGACGAGGCCCGGCGTCATCCCGTACGCCCGGCTCGCCCCGCTCGCCCAGCCCCATCGGCTCCGAAGAGTCCATCGGCCTCACCACCTCACCGGCCCAACGCCGCGCCCCGGAGATCGTCACGCGGCGTGCCACGTACACACCGCGCGCCATCGCGTACAACGAGCACTCGACGGCGCGTCACCGCTGGTCACGCTACGCCACCGAGCGTCACCGTGAAGGCATGACGAGCAAGCAGCCACTCCCCGTACGCCCCACCCGCACCGCCCAACCCCTGTTCCCCTGGCACCACTTCACGATGCGCTTCAGCTCCACCCCACGCGGCGCCCGTCTCGCCCGACGCCTGGCCGGCGAACGCCTCCACGCCTGGGGCATCCCCTACGCGAGCGATGCCCATGACGTGCTGACGCTGATCGTGGCGGAGCTCAGCGCGAACGCCGTACGCCACGGGCACGTACCCGGACGTGACTTCCGCCTTCGGCTGTCCGCAGAGGGCTCGGCTGTTCGCGTGGAGGTCACCGACACGCGCGGTGAACGCACCCCCGTGCTCGCCGAACCGTCGGACGATCTGGACGGAGGTCGCGGCCTGCTCCTGGTGGCCGCACTCACCGACCGCTGGGGCTGGTATCCGTGCATCGACGGGCCCGGCAAGACGGTGTGGGCGACATTCACCTTGACCGGTCACCTCGAAGCACACTGCGTCACCGGCGACGGCTGCAGTCCGCCGGCCGAGTCGTAGGTCGCACACAAGGTCAGAACGCCTGCATGTATACCCGGGTGTTGTCAGCGTCCAGTTCAAGGACGTGGATCTCGATCCACCCGACTCCACCCCGTCGCTTGTCACCCACGCAGGGCGGACACACCCCCGCCCAACGGGCGCCCTTCTGGGTCTGCGGCTCAGCCAGACCGAGGTGCCCGAAGAGTTCGGTCGCGGGCGGAAGGTCGTGGTTCCTGGTGCGCAGTGGCTTCTCGGGACGGAGATCTTCCGCGATCCCTACGGCAGACTGCTCGTCGGTGACGAAGGAGAGCAGGTAGATGTCTTCTTGCGGGTTGACCTGAACGGCGCCCTTCACCTCCTTCGCGCCCTCGGGCACCTTCACCTTCATGAACTCGGACGCCTCGGAAGCGCCCATGCCCTTTCCCCAGTGCGCGGTACGTCCGTCGGTCACGCTCGGGTCGTCCGCGTCGGCATTCGAGCAGGAGGTAAGGAGCAGGGCGGCACAGAGAGCCGCGAACAGGCGTGTCCAGGGGGCGGATCGGGTGTTCACCTGTTCTCCTCGTCGCCGCGCGAGACGTCCCCGCGAGAGCCTTCACGGCCGGGATCTGCCGGTGTCACCCCGGGGGCTGAGCCGCTGTTCAGGTCGTGGGTGAATGTGGAGCTGCTGCCCCGCATGTCGAATTCCTGAGCGAATCCCACCTTGTGCAGTCGTCCCATGTCGTCGTCCGGGATAACGACTCCACCGGGAAACGTCGTCGCCTTGCCGGAGTCCCAGTTGTAGCGGTCCCACACGTTGACCTGGTAGTCGAGCGAGACCTTGGGCTCGCCACCCTCGCCCGGGGTGACAGTGACCAGGCCCGAGACGTTCTGCTGGTGCGACCCGACCGCGTGGAACCATTCGTCCTCACCGAACGTACGGCCGAGCGCCTGGCTTTCGACGGGAACGACGACCGCCTTGTCGCCACCCGCCCTCTCGAATTCATCGAGAGCCTTCTGGCGCCATGCCTGCTGATTCTCAGCGACGTGAAGCGTGCCGATCTCGGACCGAAACCCGGAATCGGCATGCAGAATGCGGTCGACGTCCAGGTCGAGCGGTTCACCGGTGCCGCGGAGGTAATGTTCCATGTTGCGGGACGCCGCGACCTCTCCCGTGACGTCACCCCCAGCCGCGATTCCCTCTGCCCGGGCCAGAAACAACAGGTCGCGGGGTGTGGGCTCCTCGGAGTCGAAGGCTCCCGAGCCTTCGTCGGCGGACGTCCACTTGTACTGGGGGTCCATGATCCCCGCCGCTCGCAGCTCGTCGCTGCGCTCCCTCAGCAGGATGCCGCGGGTCACCGGCTCCAGGTCACGCCACCACTCCGCTACAGCCTTCCTGCCCTCAGGCATGTTGGCGGCCTTGCCAGCCTCCTCCAGGGAAGGAAAAGGGCTGTCTGTGGGGTGTCTGTTGAAGCCGTTGAACGTGCCGTCCAGGGCGTCGGGGTCGAGAACGGCGGCTGCAAGGGCAAGTCTGATGCCGTCGTCGGCGTCGGTGACCGACTTGACTGCCTGGCCGAGGCGGTCAGCCCACTCGGCCTCCGCTGCGCGTGCGCTCTCCTGGTAGCTGGGGTCGTGCACGTATGCGGTGCGCGCGCTCTGGCTGAGCCGTTCGGTATCGAAGGCGATGACCCCTTGATCGGAGACTCGCATTCCGTCCTTGACGGCGTCGGCGCGCACGGTCTCTATCCTGCTTCGGAGATCTGCGAGCTGGGTGTGCGCTTCGCTCAGGATGGAAGCAACCGCCTCGGCCTCCTTCTGCGCCCCTTGGAGTTCCATGAGCGTCACGGTGAACCGGTAGTTGGCGGCGTCAGCGCTCAGGCCGACCCACGACTCTCCGAGCGAGACGCCATGGACATCCCGTTTGTACTGGTCCTCGATCGTCTTGAACTTGCCCGCCATTTCGCGCCACTTATCGGCGGCTGTGGTGAGCTTGGACAGGTCGGTGCTCATCACTTCGTGGTAGGTCGGCATACATCCCCCCTGGAGCCGGACGGTCGACTGATCAGCAGTTGTCGATCCGGGACTGCCGAGCCAGCTGCGCGGCGACATCGAGATCGTTGTTCTGGAGGTCGATGCCCGTCTTTGCCAGGGCGTGCTTCTCTGACGCCAAGCGGCTGAGCAGCACCTTGACCTGCTTCTCCCACGTCTTGTGCGCCTTCTTCAACTCAGCGGAGGTGTCCCAACCGTAACCATCCCTGGCACCGAACTCCTTGACTGCTGCGTTCACACTCTCAGCAGCGTGCTTGCCGTCTCTCTCGACGCTGGGCTCCAGTGCGTCATTGATCGCCTTCGCCGCTGCCTTCTTCGCTGCTGGGCTCGAGGCGAGATCAGGGCAGCCGGCGGCGCCACCTGCCACCGGAGCGAGTTGGTTCAGCTGTGTCTGGACGGCATGCCGGGTGGTCACATCCGCCTTGATCTGATCCCACTCTTCCCAGGCCATGGGTTCCCCTCCGTCAGTGTGATCGCTCCCGCCAAACATACAAAACGGCTTTCACCATCCCCCTCGAACGGCTCGAAAGCGACGTACAGGTCCCAGCCCTTCTCCCGCCGGCCGCGCCATCGCTGGACTGGAGATCGCGCTACCGGAGAGACTTGGCACCAACCATGTCGGGGCCTGCGCCGCAGTGCGCCCCGGTCAGCACACGCACATCGGGGGCAAGGTGCCGCAGCAGGTGATCTCTGGCCGGTACGAGCTGCTGGAGCCGTTCAACGAGGGCGGCATGGGCGTCGTATGGCGCGGCTACGACGCCGTCCTCGACCGGCCCGTCGCCGTGAAGGTCATTCGGCAGGCGTCGATCACCTCCCCGCAACTCGCCGAGGAGTTCGCCAAGCGGTTCCGCCGCGAGGCCCGCATCACCGCGCGCATCCAGCACCCCGGAGTGCCGCAGGTGTACGACGCGGTTCTCGACGAGTCGTACGAGCGGCTGTTCCTGGTGATGGAGCTCGTCGACGGCATATCGCTCTCCGCATACCTCCACCCCGAGCATCCTCTGCCCGTCAGCTGGGCGGTCGCCGTCGCCGCGCAGGTTGCGACCGTGTTGTCGCATGCCCACGACGTACCGGTGATCCATCGCGACCTGAAGCCGGGGAACATCCTCGTGGCCCGAGACGGCACGGTGAAAGTCCTCGACTTCGGGATTGCGGCGATTCTGCGAACCGACGTCACCAAGCTGACCGCGACCGGCAGTCCTGTCGGCACCTACCAGTACATGTCGCCGGAGCAGGTACGCGGTGGACGCATCACTCCGCAGACCGACCTGTACGCGCTGGGCTGCGTGCTGCACGAGCTGCTCAGCGGGCGGGTCGTGTTCTCTGCGGAGAGCGAGTACCTGCTCATGTTCCAGCACGTCAACGCAGCTCCCACGCCGCTGCGGGAGCTGCGGCCGGACGTGCCCGAGGCGCTGGAGGAGCTGGTCCTGCACCTGCTGCACAAGGCCCCCGAGCAGCGGCCCGCCGACACGCAGGAGGTGTACGAGCGGCTGCTGCCGTTCCTCCCGCCGCCCGGCCATGAGCCCACCGCTGCCGAGTCCGGGCCGGCCGGCGTACCCGACCCGACGGGTCTGTTCCGACATCCGTACGCGCCCCGGGCACGTGCCCGGGCATCGGCGGCGGGGAGTCCGGCGTCGGCCGGCCCCGCCCCATTGGTCCCACCGGTCCCCGTGCCCGCGCAGCTGCGCCAGGACATCAAGGAGGCGTACGACCATTCCGACGCCCTCTTGGAGGAGGAGCGCTTCGCGCAGGCCGCCGAAGTGCTCGGTGAGGTCATCGCGCCCGCCGCTCTCGCCCTCGGGTCCGAGAGCAAGCCGGTTCTGGCGCTGCGTCGCCAGCGTGCCGCGATCCGTCTCCTCGGTGGCGATTACCGGGCCGCCCTGCCGGAGTTCGACAGCCTCGCCGACGCCTATGCCCGCATCAGTGGCCCCACCGGCGAGCAGGCCCGTGCCTGCCGCGCCCAGGCCGCCCGCTGCCGCGCAGAACTGGGCCAGGTCACCGACGCGCTCGCCGCCCTCCAGGGCGTACTGGACGTCGTACGGACCCTCGACAGCGACGTCAGCGAAGAGGCAGTCGAGCTGCGGCACAACATCGGGATGCTGCTTCTTGCCCAGGGACGTGCGGCCGAAGCCCTGCAGATTCTCGAACCACTCCACGAGGACATCTGCATGCTGTTCGGGCCCGCGGACGAGATGAGCGTCGAGATCGCCGAGGCGCTCGCCGTGATCCGCCTCGGGCTCGATGATTCCCAATAGTGAGAAAAGCCTGGTAGGCCCCATCGGACGTGGGACGATCTTGCCGAGCGGTAGGCGCACCCAATCGTGCGTGGTCGGGTCATGGGGAGGGGCGGAGCATGAGGGATGCCGACAGCAACAACGGCGACGTGATCCTGCAAGTACGCCAGGTCGAAAAGGCGTTGCGGACCGTCTATCTTGACCCGGGGCTGCTCGATGCCAGTGACCTGGAAGGGATGCAACCGAGTGAGCAGGAGCCGCGTCTGCTGTCGCGGGCGCTGACAGCGCAGGCCGTTCGTATGGTTACCGGATTCAGTCCGCAGGAGGCAGCTCGCACGGTCATCGACGGCGTGGCCGACAAAGGCATCGATGCCATCGCCGTCGTCGACGGGCCGGATCCGCACGTCTATCTGGTGCAAGGAAAATGGAGCAAGAACGGCACGGCAAAGGGTGAGCGGCTGGCCGTCATGGAGCTGCTGTCAGGCCTGCGGCTCATCGACGACGAGGACTTCGCCGCGTTCAATCCCCGTGGCCGCCAACTGGCCGAGCTCGCAAAGACCGTCATGTCGAAGGGACCCGTTCCGGTCACTCAGGTCGTCGTCCTCATGCGGGCCGATGACGTGGGCCAGGGGTTTCGCCATGCCTTGATCGACGGAGAGAAGGAGTTCAACCGCCACGGGGACGTTCTGGACCATCGCGTCATCCTCTCTCCGGAGGTGTGGTCGTCGGTCCGTAAGGATCTGGCGCCCAGGCCTGTCGAGCTCACGGCCGATCTGTTCCCATGGTTCGCGATCAGCGCTCCGTACGAGTCGTATCAAGGTGTCATCGAGGCCGAACAGGTGGCCCAGTGGGTGGATCACGGCTCGAACCTCTTCAACCTGAACATCCGCGATCCCCTCGGCAGGACGCCGATCAACAACGAGTTGATCGACACCCTCACCGAGGAACCGGCCCACTTCTGGTACTTCAACAACGGTGTCACCGTCCTCTGCGAGTCGGTCGAGAAGACACAGCAGTCCATGCGAACGCCGCACACGCGACCGCTCAGCCTGACACTGCACAACGCCAGTGTCGTCAACGGAGCCCAGACGGTCAGGTCCGTCGCCGAGGCGGTCGCCGCTGACGAAGCCGCCGCGTCGGCGCAGGTCGGCGTACGCATCATCGTGACGGGCAAAGCCGCCGACTTCGCCAAGCAGACCACGCAGGCCACAAACCGTCAGAACCGCGTGGAAGCACGCGATTTCATCGCTCTCGACTCGGTCCAGGCGGCCATCCTCGAGGAGATGCGTGCCGAACTCGGGCTGGAGTACAGCGTCCGCCGCAGCGAACTGGATCCGCATCCGGACACCGGTTGCTCGGTCGTCGAGGCCGCCTGCGCACTGGCTTGCGCGCACCCTGACAGCCAGTACGCGGCCCGCATCGCGACGACCCTGGACGTGCTGTGGGAACGGGGGACCCAGGGCATCTACGACGTCCTGTTCCGTCCGCAGCCGAGTGCCTACCTTCTGTGGAACACAGTGCGGGTCCTCAGGGAGGTCCGCCGCAATCTCCATGACCTGCGTCGGCGCTACGAGGGACGAGCCGTCGCCCTCACAGAGCACGGCGCCTACCTGCTCACTCATCTGGTCTTCCGCCGCCTCGACACCGAGGCCATCAACGAGCCGGACCCGAAACTGGAGTGGGCCGCTCAGGCCGCTGCGCAGGTTCCGCAATTGGTGAACGAGCTGTTGCCCGCTGTGACCTCCACGATCGACGAGCTCTATACCGATCGCTCGCAGATCCGGGCCGTATGCGCAGATGTCGACCGCTGCCGCGAGATCGCCGACCATGTACTCGGCGCCGCAGCGGCGCCCGGGGGCCTCGCAAGCCCGGACAAGTACCGTCGCGTACCGGCCCAACGCAAGCGTCGGCGCCCGAACGCGGTCTCCGTCCTGATCGACAAGGCGGTTCTCTCCGAGGGAGACCCGCTCACGCTCACGACGGGATACCCGCTGGAGGCCGAGGCCTTGCGGGACTGGTTGGCCGAGGACGACAAGCGGTCGCGAGCGACGTGGCGACCGCACCGCACCAAGCCGCTCCTTTGGGCCGCCGACGGCAATCCGTACTCACCCTCAGGCCTGGTCTCCCTCATGTGGAAGCTCGCGCAGTGGGAAAAGCGGCCCGTGGCGAACCAGGGAACCGCGCGCTGGTCCACGGCTGCGGGCGAGACACTGGCCGACCTGGCCTGGCGGGTTCTCGACGAACTGGAAGAACCGGACGAAGGCGCGGAGCCCATCTACGTCGCCTGACGGACATCCCCGGGCCGAGACGCCGTCCACGTCTCGGCCGCGGAGGCGACACCACCCGCCGCCGCGCCCCGCACTCGCGTGAGGAGAACTGTTCCGTGCCGCACCTTGCCTTCGACATCGGCTTCTGCGCCCAGCTCGGCAAACTTCAGGGCTCCGTGCGGGAGGGTGTGTTCGGGGCCTGGGAGAAGTTCGAATGCCTCACGCTGGACCAGCTCTTCAAGGACCCGGGTCTGAAACTGGAGACGTTGAAGCAGGCCAAGGACCCGCACATCCGCACCATCCGAATCTCTCAGGGCACACGCGGCGTCGTCCTCGCCCCGGACCACGGAGACACCTTCGTCCTGCTGCGCGTAATGCCCCACGACAAGGCCATCGCCTGGGCGATCAAACAGAAGGCCAGCATCAACGCGGTCACCCGAGCCATCGAGATCCGCGACATCGCGATGCTCGATGAACTCACCCCCGCGTACGAGCAGATGGCAGCCGCGCCCGACGACCGGCTCTTCTCCAAGGTCTCCGACGGCGACCTGTCCGCCCTCGGCATCGACGGGACCACCCTTCGCCAGGCCCGCGCTCTCACCACCAAGGAACAGCTGGAGGTGTTCGCGCCCTACTTCCCGCAGGACCAGCGGGAAGTGCTGGAGTACCTGGCCGAGGGCTTCACCGTCGAGGAGGTCTGGCGTGACCTGGTGTCCCTCAACCTCCCCACCTCTTCCGCCGATCCGGTGGACACGAGCGACTATGCGACCGCCATCGGTCACACCCGCACCCGTATCGCCCTCATCACCGCCTCCGACGAGCTGCGTGACATCCTCGACAAGCCGTTCACTGCCTGGCGCATCTTCCTCCACCCCTCCCAGCACAAGGTCGCCTACCGGGCCAGCTACTCCGGGCCGGCGCAGGTGACAGGCGGCCCCGGCACCGGCAAGACCGTCGTCGCGCTGCACCGGGTGCGACACCTGCTGGCGTACCTGCGCGACGGCGAGCGCATCCTGCTGACCACCTACACCAACGCTCTCGTCGCCGCGCTGCGCAACGGGCTTGCGGCACTCGTCGGGGACGAGGAGCTGCGCGACCGCGTGGACATCACCACCGTCGACGCCCTGGCCAGCCGAGTCGTCTCCACCTCACGCCGTCCGCTGCGGGGCGGCGAGGAGGAGGCCCGTTGGGAGCAGGCCGCGCGCACCACCGGCTTCACCGGCACGATCCAGTTCCTCGTGCAGGAGTACAAGCACGTCATCCTCGCGCAGAACCTGCGGAGTCCGGCGGAGTACGAGGTTGCCGACCGGCGTGGGCGAGGCAGCCGCCTCCCTGCCGCCGAACGCCCCCTGGTGTGGCGTACGGTCCAGGAGTTCTCCGACGGGCTCAGCACCGACGGCCTGCGCACCTACTTGGGTACGTGCGCCGAGGCTGCCGACCTGCTCGAATCAAAGGGACCTCTGTACCGCCACATCGTCGTGGACGAGGCGCAGGACCTGCACCCCACCCAGTGGCGGCTCCTGCGCGCCGCTGCTCCCCCACGCCCCGACGACCTGTTCATCGCCGGTGACCCCCACCAGCGCATCTACGACTCGAAGGTGTCACTCAAGGCCCTCGGCATCAAGGTCGCGGGCCGCTCGACGAAGATGCGGAAGAACTACCGCAGCACCCACGAGATCCTCAGCTGGTCCACTGCACTGCTCGTCGGCCGTCCCATCGCACAACTTGAGGACGACGACCGCAACGAGACCCTGCTGGGATACCGTTCTGCCCTCCACGGCAGCGGCCCGGCCGTGTACGCGGCTGCCTCCGAGGAGGCCGAACTGGACGCGCTCGTCGCGCAGGTCCGCACCTGGACCGAGGCCGGTGTCAGCCCCGGCGAGATCGGCGTCAGCGCACGCTTCAACAAAAACTGCGCCCATGCAATCGAACGACTGACGGCCGCCGGCATCCCTGCCGCACAGCTACGGTCCGACGCATCCGAGGACGCGCCGACCGTACGCATCGGAACGATGCACTCCTTCAAGGGGCTGGAGTTCCGGTGCGTGGCCGTCATAGGGGTTCACGAAAGGGCGCTGCCCTTTCCGCGCGCCGTGACGCCGGTCGAAGTGGACCGCCTCCAGCACGAGGCGGACCTCATGGCCGAGCGCTGCTTGCTCTTCGTTGCCTGCACCCGCGCCCGCGACGGGCTGTACGTGTCCTGGTCAGGCGACCCGAGTCCGTTCCTGGTCGAGGCGGGAGCCGCTTGAGGGTGGTACAGGAGGAAGCCTCTTCTCAGGTACGCCCCTCCTCTGAGGCGATCGAGCGCCACACGGACATCAGCCCACGGGCCAGTGGCTCCGAGCCCGCAGCCAGGACAGGCGAGCCGAACCCGAACTCTCCCCCATCCAGGCCAAGCACCGCCTTGCCGCGTTCCCGCACAAGCGCCGTCCCGGCCGCCACGTCCCACGGCTTGGGTCCGATGCACACACACGCGTCGAGCCAGCCCTCGGCCACGCCCACCAGGTCCAGGCTCATGGCCCCCTGCAAGCGGACGCGGTAAGCCTCGTCGTACAGCAGACCGATGAACGTCCCGGCTCGAGGCCTGCCGGAACCGACGCCGGTCAGGCCGACTACCGCCCGCGACAACTCCACTGCACCGGCCGGACCGGTGGACGCAGGACGCGTATCCCCCGTGCTCCAGCGCCTGCCGAGGGCCGGCGCATGCACCACGCCCAAGGACGGCGTGCCGTCCGCCACGTACGCCAGCGAGAGGGCGTGTCCTGGGGCACCCCGGGTGAAATTCATCGTGCCGTCGATGGGATCCAGCAGCCAGCACCTGGGCGGCAGCGGCCCCTCGTCGGACGATTCCTCGCCGATCACCGGGATCCCGGGGGTGCGCTGCCTCAGGACACGCGTCACCCGTCGCTCGACCTCGACATCAGCGTCCGTGACCTCTTCGCCCGAGGGCTTGACCCGCGTGCGCACCCACTCGTCCCCCGCCGCGGCGAGCCACCGCGCCCCCGCGTCCATGGCCTCCTCGGCGACAGCGCGCAGCTCCCGGTCCTCACTCACGTCAGGTCGAGCGGCCGCTCGACAAGCTTCTCGGCATGGGCTCCGTGCTCCCCCATCACATAGAAGCTGAGGCGGTCGAAGGTCCAATGGACCGGTACGGAGGTCCTCTCGGGGGCGGTCCTGACCAGCTCCAGGGCAGCCTCTTCGCCAGTTCGGCCCAGGGTGATGTGCGGCGCGTACGCGTCGCCGGTGTACCGGTACCCGTACCGAGTGAAACTCGCGCGCTCGCTCTCCGTGAACCTGCTGGTGTCCTTGGCCGTGTCGAACGCCGAGCGGTCGAGGTAGGGGTCGAGTACGCCCAGGACCGATTCCTGGAGCTTGTCCAGCAGGAGTGGCCGCTCGACCGACATGAACAGCCAGCCCGTGGGCTGATAGACGATTCCCGTGGAGGTGAGATGGACCTCGCTCGGCAGGCTCACCGAGGCGCCGATGCTCGCCAGCTCCCGCACCGGGTCCAGGGTGTCCACGAACGGGCCCTGGAATACGGTGAGATGAGGAAGGTTTCCCTCCGGGCTCAGCGGGGGCTGAAGCCGATGCTCACCCCCCACGTCTTTCTGCAATTGGATCGCAGTGCGGGTGTGGTCCGCGCTCGGAAGCAATGCGACACCAAGCCATCTGGTCATGGATGAGCTCCTATCCTCGAAATCACGTGCAAGGCCGCATCGAGCCCGCGGCGCATACAGGCTGTCGGCGGATCCCCGTGCAGCCACGCCGCGATGACACCCGCGTTGAAGGCGTCGCCGCCTCCGGTACGGTCCACGGGTTCGACGGCCTCCGTCGGCTCGTGGAAGACCTCACCGACGGGCGATGCCCAGACGGCACCGCGGGACCCCATGGTCAGAATCACATCTCCGGACAGCCGCTCGGCGTACCGGCGCGCAGTGCCGGCGTCGTCGTCCACCAGCGCCCCGGGCAGCCGACGCGCCTCGTCCGCGTTCATCAGATTCAGTTGCACGTCCGTGGCGAGGGAGCTCATGTCGCGACCGTTCCATTCGACCGAGACCGAGCGGCCGGCACGGCGGGCGAGGTCGACGACACGCGTGAGGGATGGCGAGGGCTCGCCGACGACATGCACATGGTCCACATCGCGTACATCGTGCTCGGTGACGGCCTTGATCGCGAGGTCACGGTCGGCTCCGGCGAACGTCATCATCCGCTTCCCGGTCCCGGACGACAACACGATTGCCATGCTCGTCCGCTCCGAGGTGTCCAGGTGGATCAGCGAGGTGTCGATGCCACCGGCGCGCAGGTCCTCCAGGCACAGTTTGCCCAGCACGTCGTCGCCCACCGCGGAGACCAGACGGACCTCGCAGCCCTGCCGGGCCAGGCCCAGGGCCGTGTTGGCAGCAGAACCCCCGGGCCGTGCCGCGTACGCGTTGCCTCGCAGCTTTTCGTGCTCCTCCGGCAGGCGCTCCGCGGCCACGATGATGTCGAAGTTAGTGCCTCCGACCGCAAGCACACGCTTCGGCCGCGTCACGGGTCCCCCAGCCGGTAACTCTCGAACAGGACGTGCCGCACAAGGCGTTCCCGGCTGTGCTGACTACTCTGGTGGGGGAACGAGGCATGGGTGATCAGGTCGTGCACAAGCTCTTCGAAGCGTTCCTCGTCCGAGCCCATGTCATGGAACCTGCGCATCAGTTCGCGGTGGAGCTCCGCCGGCTGCATTCTCATCTCGGCGAGCCACACTCGGTTGGCGATGAGCACATTAGCGGCGGCCGAGCGTAATTGGGCCTGCGCACTCTGCGGGAGAGTGTCCGAGTTGAGCAGTTCGAAGTAGTCGTCCTCGTCCCGGGCATGCATCCGCAAGTTCTGCCCGCCGACCGCCAGGACATCCCTGTTCAGATGGAAGAGCTCAAGACCGAGATGGTGCGGGACATCGAGAATCCGTATGCCGCGCTCGTGCAGTCCTGCCTCGTCCGTCGAGAACGCCGCCAGGATATTGGCGAACATATCGCTGTGCCGGGGGACGGCAATCTCGGCGCCTGCCGGATTCCGGAGGAATTCCACCGCTGTCGTGTCTCCCCAACGCCCCCCGCGCGCGGCAAGCAGGTAGAAGTTTCGGCCACCCATGGAGTGCCCCACCCGTCCGACGGACACCACTTGGGAGCGGAGTTCCTCATCGTCCTCGGTCATCCGCGTCAGCCGCTGCTCGTTGTAGATCGCAAGGTCCAGCCCGCGCTCCGCGACATCCTTTACCAGGTGATCCGACCAGGGCCGCTGAACCGAAACCACCCGGTGGTTACGCTGGGCCAGGGCCTGTTCGAAGCCGCAGCCGAGCAGGAGAGCCTTCACCACGATGAGCGTCGAGTCAGCGAGGCGTGTCGTTCCGGCCCGGTGTTGCACAGCGGCGAGTGCATGCCGCTCCTCGTTCTCGGCGAGAGACGAGCTCGTCTGTCCGTACCAGGCGGCCAGTTGTGTGAGCGCGTTGAGACAGGGCCGTACGTCCTCGGCGGAGATCTCCTCGTCCGCCGCCTTGTGTGCGTGGCTGCCGAAGTTGCCGTAGTTCTGAATCGTGCGAATGGCGAGCACGACCTTCGAAGGTACAAGCCCCTTGGCGGTGAGCACCGTAAGCAGGGATTCCAGCGTCGGCTTGGAGCCGACTGCCTCCTGCATGGCAATGTCCAAGAGGATCGACTCCGCCGCCCGTCTCGCCGTACTGAGAAACACCTCTGGATCCGATTCGGCGTATCTCAGAGCCTTCTTGTAAAGCCGGAGCGACTCACGCTCGTTGACCGTCACGTCGTCCGTGTCCTCTTCGGCAGTGTGCAACTGATGGTACCGACAGGGCCTTTGTGCAGGCCAGCCTCTCTCAATCGCGCCGCCCCGACCAGCCCCTCAGAGAGGCCAGGACAAGGCGCCCGTAGCGGGTGGCGAAGGCCATGGCCGTGGCGGCGAACGCTGCACCGAGGGCGATCAGGAGATGGCCGGGCTTCTCGTCACCCAGCACCTGAAGGATGCTCAGTGCGGTCCCCAGCGGCAGGCCCAGGATGGTGAGGACCCCGAGAGCCCCGGCGACCTGCTGGCCGTCCTGGGTCTGTACGAGCCTGGCATAGTCGGCGGCCTCGGCGAGGATGTCCTGGAAGCGCTCGGGCAGCCGGTACTGGTCCTGATAGGCGACTAGCAGTTCATTGGCCGGGCCGTGGGCCGTCAGATGCTGGCGCCAGTAGGTGCTGCGGAAACCGGCGATGTCCAGTTCCAGCGCGGCCACACGCCGGCCGAGTCCGGGACCGTCGAAGACGGCGGAGAGCCCGTCGGTGAGTTCGTCGATGTGGTCGCGCTGGGCGATCCCGAGAAGCATGGCATCGAGGTAGACCGAGCGGACGTGCAAGGCCGCGAAGTCGTAGAAGTCGCCGTCGCCCCGGTCCGGGCGATGGCCGAGGAACGCCGCGCCGTGTCTGAGTACGAGCGCGCTCCAGTCGGCGGAGATCCGTACGGCGTGTGCGGTCTGGTCCCGCAACTGCTCAGGAGGCGTGGGGAAGTCGGCCTCGTTCGAGCGGGAGGCGAGAGACCAGAGCCAGCGCTCAGCGGTGGCCGGGAGCGCGTCCTCGCCACGGAGTACGGCCGTGTGCGCCGGTCCGGGGGTGAGAAAAGCGACCGTATAGGCGTGCGCGGCTGCGAACGGGGCCGCGGTGGTCCTGGCCTCCGCGATGCCGTCCAGCAGCGCCTCGGGGGCTATCGGTCCGGTGAGCGGGTCGAGTTCCGCCGATTCCCGTCGGCCGATGGCCCGGAGTACATCGAGGAGCACTGGTCCTTCGACGGTGAAGTGCAGGACTGCCAGGGCATGTTGATGATCCTGTGCGGTGGCGATGTGCAGGAGCTCCATGCCGTGCAGTCGCAGAGGACCGTGTGTGACGTCGGCAATCCGGTGCCAGCGGCAGGGCCGGTCCGGCGTTCCATACAACGCCCGCCCGGCCGCCTGGGTGAAGTAGGTCTGCCGGGTCGCCACATCGGTCCGGTGGTGACCAAGCTCGAAGGGTAAGGGACCCTCCTGCCACCCGGGCGCTGCCGGGAGCCGGACCGGCAGGATGACGGTAAGCGCCTGGCGCACGCCGGCGACGGAACCCATCTCGGTCACCGGTGTCCCGCCTCCGCACCACGACCAAGAACCTGGCCACAAGCCTTCTGTTCCTGCACCGGCACCCCCGCTTCCCCCGAATACTGCGCGACGCTGGGACAGGTTACCGGGCGCCCACCTCGCCCTGTGTACCGAACTCGATCAACAACGCTCCCACGCGATCGTCGACGACATTGTCGTGTATGCCACCTGCCGAGCCGAGCCCCGCACCAACGAGTTGGGGGCGCTCTCGTCGACCACCGCCCGTATGTCGCCGCCATCGTGGCGGGAGAGGATGCTGGTGTGGCTACCGATACGGCCTGAGGTCCCGCTCCAGTAGACCTACGCCGAGGTGACGGGCGGGTTCTGGGCCAGCGGACCGTAGCCGTTTCAGACCGACGAGAAGGTTCACGGTCTCTCTGCGGTGGCCAGGTCGTTGAACGCCGGGTTGTAGACCTTGCTCTTCGTCGCCTGCGACGGGCTGGACGTGCCCTGGACGGGAGACTCGAGTCCGTTCCCGGTCGAAGCGGGAGCGTCCTGAGCAAGGCGGAGGGGAAAGCTTGCCTCAAGCGGCCACTTCCCCGCCTATGAACACACCACGCCTGGGCATCCCGGGGCGTTGGCATGCGAATGCTCCGCCCGGTTCAGGGCGCCCTGAACGGCTCCGGGAAGCGCGGAGCGAGCCACGCCCTGCGGCCCCGGGCGAGAATGCGGCCCGAGGCGATGGCGGCCACCGGGTTGCGGCGGCCCAGCGCCATCAGGAAGAACGTGACCCGCTCGATGTGGATCGTGCAGTCAACGAGCTGATGGCCGACATCGCGGCAGGCCAGGAACGTAGCTACGGCGACGGCACACCACAGAGCCTCGCAGGGGCGAACGAACGCGCGCTCGCCGCGTTCGACGAGCGCATGCCCTCCCCAGATAGCAGCGGTCGAGCACGGTGACGACCTGGCCGCGCCAGTCCACCACCGCTCGCAGGGTGCTGATGGACGCGCTGCGGGACGTGGCGTCGGGGAGGGCGTCCACCAGGTCGGCGGCGTCCTGGCCGAGGTCCGTGTCGAGCAGTTTCATCAGGCGGGTGAAGAGGCCCACCTGGGCGCGCATGCCGGGCAGGCGCAGGGCGGACAGCATCAGGTCGGCGCTGGGGAGCGAGACGGCCCTGAGGACGGGGATGACGTCGGAGCCCACTCCGCCCGCGCTCACCAGGATCAGGCGGTCGGTGCGCTCGGGGAACTGGTAGGCGAACTGCATCGCCATGCCACCGCCAAGGGAGTGACCGACGAGGGTGGCGCGTTCGATGCCCAGGACTCCCAGGAGGTCGCGCATGCCGTTCGCGTAGCCCGCCACCGAGTAGTCGGCCCGCGGTTTGTCGGAGGCGCCGTGGCCCAGGAGATCGGGGGCGATGACCGTGTGTTCCGGGCCAGCCCCGGGATCAGGTTCGCCCAGGTTGCCAAGGAGTCACCGATGCCGTGGATCAGGAGGACCGCCGGACCCTCGCCCACGATCCGGTGCGCGCGACGCTAGCCGTGCACCACGTGGTGGCTCAGGCGTACATCATGGTCGCCCACCGCGTGCAGACGCTCCGCGCAGGACGCGTGCGGTCCGGGTTCCGGGGCGTCGGTCACAGGCTCGCCTCCTGTCGTGTCACCGATTCCTTCTCAGTGCTCTCTGCTCAGCGTAGAAACCTCTGCCGCACGGGGCATTTCGACCACGTTTCGGGTGGGACGCCGGGACCGGCGGTGCTTCCGAGGCCGGGGGCGACCCCCAGACGGCCATGGGGGTAACCCCCCAGCGAAGTCGGGGATAAACCCGTTCGCTCGGGTGACGACCGGTCCGTAGGTTCTGGGGTGGAATCGAAGCATCGCTTCACACAACCTCCGGAGGACTCCCGTGACCGCCCCCTCGCACCGGCCGACGCGTGCCACTCACCCGGCTCTCGCGGCTTTCGTGCGCTTCGTCGTATGCGGCGGCGGTGTCGGGCTCGCCTCCAGCGGGGTGCTCGTCCTGCTCAACGACCGGATGCCGATGGCCCTCGCCAACGCGCTGGTCACGGTCGTCTCCACGCTGATCGCGACCGAGTTACACAGCCGGGTCTCGTTCCGGAGCGGGCGGAGCGGCTGGGGGGTCCACCTCCAGTCAGGGCTGACGGTGGCCGTGAGCTATGCGTTCACCACGGGGGCGCTGCTGTGTCTGTACGCCGTGCGGCCCGAACCGTCGGCCCTGGTCGAGCAGACCGTCTATCTGTCGGCTTCGGCGCTGGCGGGTGTCGGGCGGTTCGCTCTTCTGCGGGTCGTCGTCTTCGCCGAGCGGGCGACGGCCGGTGATGCCGCACTGGGCAAGGCGTCGGTGGCGATGGCCGCCTGACGTGCCGTGCGGGCCCCTGGACGGCGCCCCGACCGCCGGGCGGGGCTTGGTGCGCGCGGCGCGGGGCGGGCGGTCGCGCCCCATGCGTGGACGCACCTTCGTACGAGGTGCGCGGCCCGTTCCGTCACTGATGCCGACGCCCCCGACACCGCCCCGGTCGCCCGCCGGACGGTTTTCGCTGGTTGACTGTCGTGGGCGCCCGCGCGATCGGTGCCGGCTCCCGTGAGCAGGTCGACCGGCCCCTCACGGCGGGTGCGGGTCGTTCCGCTCGCCGCTCCGTGAGAGGCACCGGCCTCAGGGGCCGTGCAGCGGTCGCGCATGCCCCGGAGATGGGCCAGGTGGTATTCGGCTCGCAGCCCGGTGAGCGTCGTGATCGCCTCGTCGATCAGGGGGAGCGCCGCGTCCGTCTCGTCGCCCTCCAGTCGCGTTTCCGCGAGGTCGGTCAGCGCGCGGGCCGTGTTGTACGTGTCGCCGAGCGCCCGGAAGCGGTCGATCGCCCTGCTCAGAGTCTCGGCGGCCGCCTCGCGTCCACCCGAGGCCGCGCGGGGCCCGCCCCCGCGGTGACGCTCCAACAGGACCCGTGCGCGCGGGAGATCGGCGGCTCCCTCGTCGTGCGCGTCCATCGCGTCCAGGATGGTTCCGGCCTCGTCGAAGCACGCGTACGCCTACGGGTGGCGCCACTGCCGCAGGCGCAGCAGTCCCAGGAATTCGACGGCTGAGGGCGGCGAGCCGCGGATCGCCGCTCACGCGCTCGTGCACCAGGCGGGCCACCTCGTCGACTTCGTCCCGCGCCCCGGGGGCGGGCACTTCGCGCCCCGCGATTCTCCGGACGAAGCCGCCGGTCGACTCCCAGGCCCACTTTCCGGCCTCGTTGGCCATGCCTGAGCCGACCGCGCCGAGCACCGCCGTGATGGCGGCCAGCGACATGGATTCCAGCATGTGGCGCTCCCCGTTCCCGGCGCTCCGCGCGATGCGCCCTCCCCGGCACCGACGCTGTCACCGTGCGGATCAACGGTAGCGGCAGGCGGGGCGGGCGCGTGGCGGCTCAACCTCCCTGGCCTGGTATGTCCGTCGTGTCAGTGGCGCCGTCTACTGTTCTTGGCAGGGCGTCGGAACATCGAGGAGCAGGGAGCGAGCAGTGGCGACGACACACCGGGTCCCGGCCGAGATGTTCCGGTTCACCATGGGCGACAGGGCCCCGCTGTACTCGGCGATCCTCCAGACCTTCGGCGATGCCAACGAGCGGCTGGTGACGGCGCTGGGGCTGGACGAGGTCCGTGAGCAGCTGCGGGGTGTCGGGTGGTTCGGCGCGTTGACGGACGACGATCTCACGGGCGCTCTGAAGCAGCTCCGGGAGTGGGAGTTGCTGGACGTCATCCAGAACCACGCGGAGAACTACCGCACGGCGGAGGAGTACGAGCGGCGGAATCTCCAGTATTCGCTGACGCGGCGCGGGGAGGCCGCCTTCGCGGGGGTGCAGCACGCCCTCTCCGTGCTGGTGTCGACCGGGGCGCTTCAGACCGCCGTGCTCGACGCGATCGCGGACCGGCTGGCGGAGCTGGACCGGCTGGCGCAGGACGCGACCACCGGGGACCGGCGGATCTTCAGCACCCTTCAGGAGTTGGAGGGGCACCTGGACGCCCTCCGGGGGAACACCAAGCAGTTCAACGGGGAGCTTCAGCGGCTGCTGCGGACCGACGGTGCCGAGCTGTCCACCTTCCATGAGGTGAAGGGGGCCACGGTCGCCTACCTCCAGGAGTTCCTCACCAACCTCGATCAACGGGCCCACGCGGTCTCGGCCGCCGTCGCCCGGGTCGAGGAGCACGGCCCGCGGACGCTGTGGGAGCGGGCGCTGCGCGGGGCCGAGCTGCCGCCGGCCGGCGGGGACGATCCGGCACCCGCGTGGCTGGCACGCCGGCAGGCCCGCTGGGACGGGTTGCGCGCCTGGTTCCTGCCCGCCGACGGCTCGCCCCCGCGGGTGGAGCATCTGCACCATGTGGCGCGCCGCGCCATCGTCACTCTGCTCCAGGTGCTGGACCGGATCACCGAGTCACGGCGCCGGTCTACCGGCGCCGTGCAGGATTTCCGGGAGCTGGCCCGGTGGTTCGCCGCCGCACCCGGCGACGACGATCTGCATCGGCTGTGGGCGACCGCCTTCGGGCTCGGCCCCTCACGCCACGCGCATCTCGCCCATGCCGACCCGGAGCTCGTCGCCGCCACCGAGAGCTGGCACGACGCCCCGCCCGTGGAGGTCTCCGCGCTGTTGCGCACCAGTGGGCGTACGGAACGGTTCACCCGCACCGGGCGGGTGCGGGACGTGGCCGCGCTGAAGGCGGAGCGGGCCGAGCGGGCGCGGGTGGAGCGGGCCGAGCTGGAAGCCGCGTGGAGTCTGCTGCGTACGGAATCCCCCGTGCGCCTCTCCCATTTCGGGGCGCTCGACCACGAGGTGTTCGAGCGGCTCCTCGATCTGCTGGGACGGGCGCTGGCGGTGCGTCCGGACACGACGGGCGTGCGGCGCGCCGTGACCGGGGACGGACGGGTCGAGGTGGTGCTGCGGCCACCCGCCGACGCGCAGGGACAGCCCGCTGTCCTGCGGACTGCGCGGGGCACGCTGAGCTGTCCGGACTACGTCATCGAGGTGCACACGGCGGGTGCTTCCGGAGTCCCGGTGCCCAGGGAACGGGAGGCGGCGGCCGGATGAGTAATTTCGCCAATCAACTGGTGGTGGCCGAGCGGGAGGAGATGTCCCGCTGCATCCGCACGCTGCTGGTGCGCCCGCTGCTCACCGAGCGCGCCGACCCGGTGGTGTTCGACCTCGTGCGCCGCCGCCGGGACCCGCTGACGCACTGGTTCGACTACCACTGCGGCTGGACGCTGGCCGTCGAGCCCCGTCTCGGGTACGCCCGGCTGCTGAAGGTGAACGTGGCCGCCGACGCGTCCCGTCCGGCCCGGCGGACCCGGGCGGGCCGCGCCCCGTTCGACCGGCGGCGTTACGTCCTGTTGTGCCTCACCGCGGCCGAGCTGCTCTCCGTGCCGGTCACCACGATCGGGCTGCTGGCCGACCGGGTCGTGCAGGCGGCATCGGCGGACGAGGCCCTGCCCGCCTTCGACACGGCCCAGCGGGCGGAGCGGGTCGCGTTCGTCGACGTCCTCCGGCTGCTGGAGTCGTACGGGGCGTTGCAGACCGTGGACGGGACGACGGACAGTTTCGCCGACTCGGCCGAGGCGAAGGTGCTCTACCGGGTGGACTCCAGTGTGCTGATGCGGCTGCTCGCAGCCCCGTGCGGGCCTTCCCGGCTGGCGGTGCCGGCCGCCGACGTACCGGTCGGCTTCGACGCACTGCTGGCCGGGCTCGTGCGGGAGCGGCGGTACGGGCTGCCCGGCGCCGGGGACACGGAGGACGACGCGGGGCCGGAGACACCGTTCTCGCCGGTCCAGCGCAATCTGTGGCTGCGGCATTCGGTGCTGCGGCGACTGTTCGACGAGCCGGTGCTGCACCGGGACGAGCTGTCCGAGGCCGAGCTCGGCTATCTGGCCTCGCCCACCGGCCGGCAGATCCTGCGGCGCGCCGCCGAACAGGCGGGTTTCGTGCTGGAGGAGCGGGCCGAAGGGTTCCTGCTGGTCGACCCGGACGCCATCGCCACGGACAGCCGGTTCCCCGACGACGCGAACCACGCCAAGGTCGCCGCACTGCTGCTCCTGGACGCGCTGAACGCCGCGCCCGCCGGGTGCGCGCCCGAGCAGCTGGCCGTCGAGGCCGGACGGATTCTGGACCGCTTCCCCCGCTGGGCCAAGGCCTACCGGGCGGAGGGCGGTGCGGCGGCGCTCGCCGACGATGCCGTGCAGGTCCTGGCCGACTTCCGGCTCGTACGCCGCGAGGGCGGCCGGGTCGTGCCCAGGCCCGCCGCCGCCCGCTACCGCGTCACCCGTGCCACTCTCAAGGAAGAACACCCCGCATGACGGTCACCTCACTCCCCCTCCGTGCCTCCGGCTCCCCCTCCGGGGGCCCTGGCCCCGGCGAGCGCTGGCAGCCGACCCGGGCCGGCGTGCTCAACGTGTGGCGTTATTACGACGAGGTGTTCACCTTCCACCGCGGACGCCTCCTGCTGCGCGGGCCGAACGGCACCGGAAAGTCGAAGGCGCTGGAAGTCCTGTTGCCGTTCCTCTTCGACGCGAGCCTGCGCCCCCACCGGCTGTCCACCTTCGGCGGCTCGGAACGCACCATGCACTGGAACCTCATGGGCGAGGGCGCCACGGGGCTCACCCGCGTGGGGTACGTGTGGCTGGAGTTCCGGACCGAGCGGGGCGAGGACGGCACGGAAGGCTTCCTCACCATCGGCGCGCGGCTACAGGCCGGGGAGCGGACCACGACCGTCACCACGGACTTCTTCACCAGCAGTCGACGGGTCGGCATCCCCGGCGGTATCTCCCTGGTCAACGAGTCGGGGCAGCCCCTCACCCGGGCGGCGCTCGCCTCCGAGCTGTCCGGGCACGGGGACGTGCACGCGTCGGCGTCCGACTACCGGGACACGGTGCGCCGGACCCTGTTCCCCGGCCTCAGCGAGCAGCGCTACAACGCGCTGATCACCGCGCTGCTTCAGCTGCGCACACCGAAGCTGTCCCAGCGCCTCGATCCGTCGCTGCTCTCGGAACTGCTGTCGCGCGCCCTGCCGCCGCTCGACCAGGGTGAGATCTCCGAACTGGCCGACGGGTTCGAGCGGCTGGACCGCCGCCGGGAGCATCTGGCCCGGCTGGAGGACGAGGTGCAGGCCGCGCAGGCGCTGGGCGCCCGCCAGCGCTCGTACGCCCAGCGGGTGCTGCGCGCAGGGGCCGCCGCCCTGATCTCGGCGACGACCGACATGGACAACCGGACCCGCACGGCGACGGAGAGTGAGGAGGCTCTGCGCCTCGCCGTGGCCGAGCAAGAGAAGGCCGAGGAACAACAGGACGAGACCGAGGCCCTGGGCGCCGAACTGTCCGCGCGCATCGAGGTGCTGACGGAGTCCGACGCCTACCGGGCGGGGCGGGACCTGGACCTGCTCCGTCAGCGGGCGGCGCAGGCGCACCGGGACGCGGAGGCCCGGCATCTGGCGGCCGGTGAGGCCCGGACCACCGCGGACCAGGACCAGGCCCGCCACACCCGGGCCCTGGAGGTGGCGGAGGCGCAGGCGGAGCGGGTCCGCATCGCGGAGAGCGACTCCTGGCAGGTGGCGCGGCGGGCCGGTATGTCCGCGGCCTGTACGGAGGTGAGCGGCGCGCTCGAAGCGGGCAACGCGGACCGGGCCCGGCAGATTCTGCACGGTGCGGTCCGGGGCCGGCGGAGCCAGGTGGAGGACGTACGCGAAGCGCTCGACGCGCTGCGCGCCGCCCTCGCCGAGCGCACGTCCGCCGAGGAGCGGGTGGAGGATTCCCGGGCCGGGCTCGCCGCGGCGTCCGAACGGCGTGCGGAGGCCGCGGCCCGGTATCAGCAGGCGGCCGGGACGCAGGCGGAGCGGCTGCGGAGCTGGGCCCGGCAGTGCGGGGAGCTCTCCTTCGACGAGAGCGCCCTGGAGGATCTGGCCGGCCGGGCCACCGGCGAGGCCGAGGTGCTGGCGCTGGTGGACGCCGCGGCTCGTACGATCGACCACACCCTGACCACGGCCGAGGCGACGGTCACCGCCCGCGTCGCCACGGCGCGGGCGGAGCGCGAGGCTCTGGCGGCCGAGGCGGAGCGGTTGCGCCACACCGCTGAACTGCCGCCCCCGACACCGGCGTTCCGCACCGCCGACCGTTCCCGGCTGTCCGGTGCGCCCCTGTGGAAACTGGTGGCCTTCCACGACGCGGTGCCCGCGGCCACGCGCAACGCGGTCGAAGCCGCGCTGGAGGCCAGCGGTCTGCTCGACGCGTGGGTCGCGCCGTACGGGGGCGCGTTCGCGCTGGGCCACGACACGTTCGCCGAGGCGGAGTGGGCCGAGCCGGCCCCGGGCCGCCATCTCGGGGAGGTGCTCCGGCCCGAGCCGGGGGCGCCCGTGTCGGCGGAGCGCATCGGTCAGTTGCTGAGCGGTATCGCGTACGGGGAGACGCTGCCCCCGGAGCACGGCGCCGCGATCGGTGGGGACGGTACCTGGCGGCTGGCCAGCGCCACGGGCAGCTGGGCCAAGTCGGACGTCGCCTACATCGGAGCCTCGGCGCGAGCCAGGTCCCGGGAGCGAGGCCTCGCCGGGCTGGCCGAGGCGATCGGCGCCCTGGATCACACGCTGGCCGGGCTGGAAGCGGAGCTGGCAGCGGTCGCGGCCCGCCGGGACACGCTGGAGTTCGACCGGCAGTGCCGCCCCGATCACCGTGCCGTCGCCACGGCGGAGCGCGAGCTCGACCGGGCGCAGTCCGACACCGAGGCACGGGACGACGCGGTACGGGACGCGGTCGCGCGCCTCACCAGGTGCGAGTCCGCCGCCAGGACGGCGCAGGACGGCCTCGACCATGTGGCGTCCGAGCACGGGCTGCCCGCCGACGCGCAGGCGCTGCGGGCGGTGGCGGAGACGGTCCAGGGGCTTCAGGACACCGGAAGCCAGTGGCTTCTCGCCCATGTGCAGCTGGCCTCGGAGCGGCGTACGGCCGCGGAGCTGCGGTCCCGGGCCGAGCGTTCCGGCCGGGCGGCGCAGGAACACGAGGCGGAGGCGGCCCGCGCGGCATCGACGGCGCGGGCGCTTGCCGCCCAGCTGGAGGAGATCGAGCACACCATCGGTGCCGAGTACGAGGAGACGCTCGCCCGTATCGAGGAGATGCGGGCGGCGTACCAGCGCGCACAGTCGGAGCTGCGCGCGTGCACCACCCTGCTGCGGACGCTCGAAGGCCGCATAGGCGCACTGAACAGTGAGCGCTCCGCGGCGGCGGCACGGCGCGATGCCGCGGTGACCGCGCGCGACGCCGCAGCGGACCGCTTCCGGTATCTGCTGCGGCTGGGCTTTCCCGCCGACGCGGGCGCCGAGGACGAGGTGCGGGCGGGTGAGGGGACCAAGGCCACGCTGGAGACGGCGCGCACCCTGGGGGCGCTGTGGCCGTCCGTTCCGTACGAGCCGAAGAACGTCGCGGACGCGCTCGGGCGGCTCAGCGAGACCGTCCACATGAGCCGCCAGGCGCTCGGCGAGCGGGCCGACCTGGCGATGGAGACGCATGACGACGTGCAGGTGCTCTCCGCCGCCATGGACGGCGTCCGCATGGGCGCGGCGGGCCTGCTCGCCGCGCTGACGGCGGAGCGCGACCGCAGCCGGGACGAGATCACCACCGATGAGCGCGAGCTGTTCGACCGCACGCTCACGGGGAACACCCGGCGTCATCTCGCGGCGCGTATCCGGCAGGCCAACGAGCTGGTCGACGCGATGAACGCCCGTCTGGAGCGCGTGCGTACGGCGTCCCGGGTCGCCGTGCGTCTGGTGTGGCAGGTCGATCCGGGTCTGCCCCCGGGCACCAGGGCCGCCCGCGACATGCTGCTGAAGGACCCGGTGCGGACGTCGGACGGGGACCGGGAGGCACTGCACCGTTTCTTCCGCGAACGGATCGAGGAGGCCAAGGCGTCCGACACCGCGAAGAACTGGGAGGAGCAGCTGACCCGGGTGCTGGACTACACCGCGTGGCACCAGTTCGTGGTGAAGCTGGACCGGGCCAACGGGCAGGGCTGGCAGTTGCTCACCAAGAAGCTGCACGGCGCGCTGTCCGGCGGGGAGAAGGCCATCGCGCTGCATCTGCCGCTGTTCGCGGCGGTGGCCGCGCACTACCAGGCGGTGCCGAGGGCGCCGCGGCTGATCCTGCTGGACGAGGTCTTCGTCGGTGTCGACTCCACCAACCGCGGCCAGGTCTTCGAGCTGCTGTGTTCGCTCGACCTCGATCTCATGCTCACCTCGGACCACGAGTGGTGCACGTACCGGGAGCTCGACGGCATCGCCGTGCACCAGCTGATCACCGGGGGCGGCGGCCCCGACGACGACGCGGTGACCACGGCACGCTTCGTGTGGAACGGCGCGGACCTGGTGGCGGACGAGGCACCGGCCGAAGCCGGGACGGCCGTTCCGTCGCCCCGCGAGGAGCAGCGGTGAAGCACCCTCTCGACCGTCCCGGACTGGCCCCGCTGTGGCAGGCGTTCCACACACGCCTCTCCGCCGGACAGCCGGTCACACGGGTCCGGACCGGGCCGCTGGACGAGGCCGCCCGGAGTGCGCTCGCGGACCTCCTCGGCCTCGACCGGCTCCCAGGACCGCGGCCCACGGTGACACTGGCGCGGCTCGACGAGGTCCTTCTCGACAGCTGCGGCGAGGACACCCGTACCGTGGTGGCCACCATCGTCGGCCCGCTCGGCGACCGGGCGGCCGACCGCGCCTCGGTCAGCGCCAACCGTGCCGCCCTGTGGGAGTGGTTCGCCACGCATCCGGTTGTCCTGGCGCAGCCCGCGCTCGACGCCTGGACCGCTGCGGTCCGGCGGGCCGGAGTGATCGGCGGCTCCGTCCCGGCCACCAGGCGCATACTCGGCGAAGCCCTCGGTGTCCTGGCCGAACTGCCCGCCTGCGGAGAGCCGTTGCCGGTCTTCGCCACCCGGCTGCTCAACGACTCCCACGCACTCGACGACGGCACCCGTCTCTCCTCCCTGGTGCTGCGCGCCCTGTCCACCCTCTACGGTGTGCCGGCGCCCGAGACGGCCGCGGACCGGCGCGCGCTGTGGTCGCGTGCCGGTCTCGCCGACGACGCGCTCTCCACGACGGTGCTCACCGCGGGCCTGCGGCCGACGGGCCGGGGTGCGGTGGCCGGCGCCCTGGCGGCACTCTCCGCAGCGGGTCACGCGACCCACCTCACGCTGGCCCAGCTGCGCCATTCCGGTGAGCTCCACTTCCCGCGTACGACCGTGCATCTCACGGAGAACCCCAGCATTCCGGCCCTGGCCCTTCAGCGCTTCGGACCGGCCTGCCCGCCCATGGTCTGCACCTCCGGGTGGCCGAACAGCGCGGTGGTCCTCCTGCTGGACCGTCTCGCCGAAGCCGGTGCGCCGCTGCGCCACCACGGCGACTTCGACGGAGAGGGCCTGCGCATCGCCGCCCATGTCCTCGCCCGGAGCACTGCCACGCTCTGGCGCATGTCCACCGCCGACTTCGTCGCCGCGCACACCCGTGTGCCCTCGGGCCCCGCCGTCGGCCGGATCACCGACGCCCCCTGGGACGCCGAGCTGGCTCCGGCCCTCGCCGCACGGGGGACGGCCGTCCTGGAGGAGCACGTGGCCGAGGAACTGCTGGCCGACCTCGGCGCGGTTGTGCGCGGATCGACAGATCGGGTCCACCCGAGGTCTACCCGCAAGTAACTCCCGCTGATTTGATGTGTGTCGCCGGTTCACCCCCCTCAGCAGAACCTGGAGACCCTCATGCCGCACTCCTCGCTCCGCCGCCTCTCGGGCGTGACGCTGTCCGCCGCACTCGCCGCGGTCACGCTCACCGTCGGTGCTCCTCCCGCCTCCGCCGCCGAGACGCCCTCACTGCGCGTGCTCTCCTACAACGCCTTTCTCTTCAGCACGAGCCTCTATCCGAACTGGGGTCAGAGTCACCGGGCCGCGGAGATACCGAAGGCGGCGTTCTTCCGCGGCAATGATGTCGTCGTGATCCAGGAGGCGTTCGACAACGCGACCTCCGACGCACTCCTGCGGAACGCCTCCGCCGAGTACCCGTACCGCACTCCGGTGGTGGGCCGCAGCACGAGCGGCTGGGACGCGACGGGTGGCGCCTACTCCTCCACGACTCCGGAGGACGGCGGCGTCGCCGTGCTGAGCAAGTGGCCGGTCATCCGCAAGGAGCAGCACATCTTCAAGGACGCCTGCGGCGCCGACTGGTGGTCCAACAAGGGCTTCGCCTATGCCGTGCTGAACGTCGACGGTGCCCGCGTCCATGTGGTGGGAACCCACGCGCAGTCGACCGACCCCGGCTGCAAGGCCGGTGAGGCGGCCCAGAAGCGCAGTCTGCAGTTCAAGCAGATCGACGCGTTCCTCGACGCGAAGAACATCCCGGCGTCCGAACAGGTCATCGTGGCAGGTGACCTAAACGTCGACTCGCACTCCTCCGAGTACGCGTCCCTCCTCGCCGACGCCGGTCTCGCCGGAGCGGACGCCCGGACGGGCCACCTCTACTCCTTCGACACCCAGGACAACTCGATCGCCGCCGAGCGCTACCCGGACGACCCGCGCGAGGACCTCGACCACGTCCTGCACCGTGCCGGACACGTGAAGCCGTCCGGCTGGACGAACGAAGTGATCAAGGAGCAGAGCGCCCCCTGGACGGTGTCCAGCTGGGGTACCTCGTACACGTACACGAACCTCTCGGATCACTACCCGGTGGTCGCGTCCGGGCAGTGACACCCCCCGGCAGCCCCTGTCCGCCGACGCCGTTGTCCGCCCTGAGCCGCACGTAAGGAACCTCTCCATGGGCCCCGCTCCCCCGCCGTTCCGGCTCCTGCCGGGAGCGGCCGCCTCGCCGGTGCTGCTCCACGTACCGCACGCGTCCCGCTTCGTGCCCGCGGAGGTGCGTACGGGGATCGTGCTGGACGACGGGGCCCTGGAGCAGGAGATCGACCACATCACCGACTCCCACACCGCCGAACTGGCGGCGCGGGCGGCGACGGCCGCTCCGGTGATGCCCTGGAGGTTCGTCAACGGACTGTCGAGGCTCGTGATCGATCCCGAACGGTTCCCGGACGAGCGCGAGGAGATGCTGGCCGTCGGCATGGGCGCCGTCTATACGCACACCACGCATCGCGAGCGCCTGCGCGCCCGGGACGTCGACCCCCAGCCGCTGATCGAACGCTACTTCCGCCCGTACGCGGCGGCGATGACCGCGGCCGTCGACGAACGGCTCGCCGCCACCGGGCGTGCCGTCGTCGTCGACGTCCACTCCTATCCCACCGCCCCGCTGCCCTACGAACTGCACGGCACGGGACCGCGTCCGCCCGTCTGTCTGGGCACCGACGCCTTCCACACGCCGCCCGCGCTGCTGGCCGAGGCCGAGAAGGCGTTCGCCGGGTTCGGCGGGACGGGGTTGAACAGCCCCTTCCCCGGTACGTATGTGCCGCTGAAGCACTACGGCAAGGACCCGCGCGTCACCGCGCTGATGATCGAGATCCGGCGCGACGTCTATATGCGCGAGCCAGGGGGCCCGGCCGGTTCCGGCCTGACCACCCTGGCCGCGGCGCTGGCCGCCCTGGTGGGTGCGCTGTCCCGGGGCGACGGTCAGGCGGAGCGGGTATGAGACACGTTCACCGGAGTCAGAAGAAGACACCGCAGCGCAACAGCACGTTGGCGTAGGGCCGGGCCTCCCCGGTCCGCACGACGAGCCGGGCGTCCGCGGAACGTGCCTTCAGCTCGTCGTGCGGGATGAACGCGATGTCCGGGAGCCGTTCGTCCAGGAGGCGCGCGGCCCCCGGATTGGCCTCCCGTACCTCGTACGCGGCCGTCGCGCCCTCCACCACGAGTTCGGCCAGCAGCCCGTCGAGCACCTCGGCGAACGACGGAACCCCGGCCCGGAACGCCAGGTCGACGACCCGGGGGCCGTCCGGAATCGGCATGCCTACGTCACAGACCAGGACTCCGTCGCCGTGGCCCAACTCGGCCAGCGCGCCCGACAGATGGCGGTTGAGAATGCCTGACTTCTTCACAGTGCGGAGACCTCGTCGGCAGTCGGGAAGGAGTCCTGCGCACCCTTGCGGGTGACTGCGGCGGCGCCCACCCGGACGGCGAACTCCGCGGCCTTCACCAGCTCTTCGCCCTGGCCGAGCCGCCAGGCAAGCGCGGCGGTGAAGGCGTCACCGGCCCCGGTGGTGTCCACGGCGTCGGCCTTCGGGCTCGGTACGCGTACGAGGTCATCCGTACGGCTGTCGGCGACGAGTGCGCCCGCCGCCCCCAGCGTGACCACGACCGACCTCGGGCCGAGCGCGAGCAGTGCCCGCGCCCGGTCCTCCGGTGTGTGCCCCGCCGTGTCGCCCAGGATGAACAGGGCCTCGTGCTCGTTCAGGACCAGAGGATCGCAGACCGCGAGCACCTGATCGGGCAGGGGCGCGGGCGGCGAGGGGTTGAGTACGAGCCGGGTGTCCGAGGGCAGCGTACGAGCCACCTCCGCCACGGTCTCCAGCGGAATCTCCAGCTGTACGGAGACGACCCGCGCCGCGGCCAGCAGCGACCCGGCGGCCCGGACGTCCTGCGGTGTCAGCCGGGCGTTGGCCCCGGGCGACACCACGATGCTGTTGTCGCCCGAGGGGTCCACCGTGATCAGTGCGACCCCGGTGGGCGCCCCGCCGACGAGGACGCCTGAGGTGTCGACGCCCGCGGCACGCTGTGATTCCAGCAGCAGCCGGCCGTGGGCGTCGTCGCCGACCCGGGCCAGCAGGGCGGTGCCGGCGCCCAGGCGGGCGGCGGCGACCGCCTGGTTCGCCCCCTTGCCGCCCGGGTGGACGGCCAGATCGGAGCCGAGCACCGTCTCGCCCGGTGCGGGGCGGCGCTCGACGCCGATCACCAGGTCGGCGTTGGCCGATCCCACGACCAACAGGTCGTACCGGTCGTGGTCGTGGCCGTACTCGTGCATCTCTCCCGCTTTCCGTGCTTCCGTGCTTTCCGTGGTCACTCCGTTGGAGAGTGACGGGCGCTCAAGTGAAAGGCGCTCAGGAGAAGTCGGCGACGTTCTTCTCGGTGACGACCTTGACCGGCACCTTCACCATGCTGTCGACCTCCTTGCCCTGCGCGGCCCTGACCGCGTTCCGGACGGCGATCCTGCCCAGTTCCTTCGGCTGCTGGGCCACGGACGCGTACAGCGTGCCCGCCTCGACTGCCTTCAGACCGTCGGGGGTTCCGTCGAAGCCGACGACGGCCACGGACGTGCCGGCCTTGCTTCCCAGCGCCTTGACCGCGCCGAGCGCCATCTCGTCGTTCTCGGCGAACACACCGGTGACGTCGGGGTGGGACTGGAGCAGGTTGGTCATGACGTCCAGCCCCTTGGTGCGGTCGAAGTCCGCGGGCTGTCGTGCGACGACCTTGATGCCCGGGTACGCCTTGATGCCCTCGGCGAAGCCCGCCCCGCGCTCGCGGCTGGCGGAGGTGCCCGCGGTCCCCTGGAGGATCACGATGCTGCCCTTGCCGCCGAGCTTGCCGGCCAGCGCCTGGGCGGCGAGTCTGCCGCCGGCGACGTTGTCGGAGGCGACGAGGGTCGCGGTGTCCGCCTTGTTGACGCCCCGGTCCGCGGCGATCACCGGGATGTCCGCCTTGTTCGCGCTCCGTACGCCTGGGCCGACCGCATCCGAGTCCACCGGGTTGACGATGATGGACTTCATCCCCGAACTGGTGAAGTTCTGGAGCTGGTTGGCCTGCTGGGACGCGTCGTTCTGCGCGTCGGTGACGGTGAGGTCGACCCCGGCGGCCTTGGCCTCCGCCTGTGCGCCCGCCTTCATCTGGACGAAGAAGGGGTTGTTGAGGGTGGAGAGCGACATGCCCACCTTGGTGGTCACACCGGACGTGCCGGAGTTGAAGAACGACACGGCGGCGACAACGGCCGCCACGCACACGGCGCCGAGCGCCAGCTTGGCCGCCCCCGGCCCCTTCCGCCCCGGACCCTGTGCGCCGGACGCGGGTACGGCTCCGGAACCGGCCCGGCGGCGCAGCGTGTCCAGGAGTACGGCGAGTGCGATGACGACGCCGATGACGACCTGCTGCCAGAAGGCGGACACCGAGAGCAGGTTGAGGCCGTTACGCAGCACGGCGAGTATGAGCGCGCCGATCAGGGTGCCGGACGCCTTGCCGACGCCGCCCGCCAGGCTGGCGCCGCCGATGACGACCGCGGCGATCGCGTCGAGCTCGTATCCCTGTGCCGCCTGCGGCTGCGCGGAGACGAGACGGGAGGCCAGCACGATGCCCGCGACAGCGGCGAAGAGGCCGGACAGGGCGTAGATGACGAGCTTCTGCCGCTTGACGCGCAGGCCGGACAGGCGTGCCGCCTCCTCGTTGCCGCCGATCGCGTACATCGAGCGGCCGATGTAGGTCCGGGCCAGGATGAGCGCGGTGACGAGCCCCATCGCGATCATCACGAGGACGGGGACCGGCAGCCAGCCGCCGAGCGTGTCGCCGAGCACGGAGACCGAGTCCGGGAAGGCGATCGGGCTGCCCTGAGAGATGACCAGGGACAGCCCTCGGGCGACCGAGAGCATGGCCAGCGTCGCGATGAACGGCGGCAGTTTGCCGTACGAGACCAGGGCGCCGTTGACGAAGCCGCAAGCGATGCCGGTGGCGACGGCGAGAATGACCGCCAGCCATACGGGCACCCCCTCGGACGTCGCCGACCATGCCAGGACGGTCGCGGAGAGGGCCGCGACGGAGCCGACCGACAGGTCGATGCCGGCCGAGACGATCACGAAGGTGACGCCGAACGCGAGGATCGCGGTGACGGCGGCCTGCACACCGACGTTCAGCAGGTTCTGCGTGGTCAGGAAGTCTCCGGAGAGCAGCGACATCGCCACCACCAGGACCACCAGGGCGCTCAGCGCGCCGTTGTCGAGCAGGATGCGGCGGCCCGTCCGGGCTGCGGCGCCACCGGCGCCCGTATCGCTCTTGAGCGTGTCAGTGGCCACGGGGGCCCTCCACTTCGTTCACTGCGGGGTTTGTCGTGGGGGTGGGAGCGCTGACCGCGAGCGCCATCACCGCGTCCTGGGTCGCTTCGTGCGCGGGAAGTTCACCGGCGATGCGGCCCTGTGCCATGACCAGCACCCGGTCGCTCATGCCGAGGACCTCGGGCAGGTCGCTGGAGATCATCAGGACCGCGTGCCCGGAGGCCGTCAGTTCATTGATGAGCTGGTAGATCTCGACCTTGGCACCGACATCGATGCCGCGGGTCGGCTCGTCGAGGATGAGCACCTTGGTGTCGGCGAGCAGCCATTTGCCGATGACGACCTTCTGCTGGTTGCCGCCGGACAGGGTGCGGACATGCTGGCCGAGGCCGGCCATCCGTACGCCCAGCTGTTCGGCGATCCGGGCTGCCGCGGTGCGCTGCCCCTTGAGGTCCACGAGGCCCGAGCGGCTCGCCGAGCGCAGCGTGACCAGGCCGAGGTTCTCCTGCACGGAGGCGTCGAGGACCAGGCCCTGGCCCTTGCGGTCCTCGGGTACGAGGCCGATCCCGGCGCTCATGGCGGCGGCCACGTCGTGCTTGGCCAGCCGTTCGCCGAGCACGTCGACGGTGCCGGCGTCATAGGGGTCGGCGCCGAACACGGCGCGGGCCACTTCGGTGCGCCCGGCGCCGACGAGGCCCGCCAGTCCGACGACCTCGCCCGCCCGGACCTCGAAGCCGATGTCGTGGAAGACGCCGTTCCGGGTCAGTCCGCGGACGGAGAGCAGGGGTTCCCCGGCCTTCGGGCGTTCGCGGGGATACTGCTGCTCGATGCTGCGTCCCACCATGAGCTGTACGAGCTCCGCCTCCGGCGTCGAGGCCGGCACCTGGTCGATGCTGCGGCCGTCGCGCAGGACGGTGACGCGGTCGCCGAGCGCCGCGATCTCCTCGAGGTGATGGGTGATGAAGACGATCCCCACCCCCTCCTCGCGGAGCTGCCGCACGATGCGGAAGAGCTTCTCGACCTCCTCGGAGGTGAGAACCGCCGTCGGCTCATCCATGATCAGGACGCGCGCGTCCAGGCTGAGGGCCTTGGCGATCTCCACCATCTGAAGCCGGGCGATGCCCAGTTCACGCACCTTGGTCCTCGGAGAGACCCGCACGCCGACCCGGCGGAGCAGTTCCTCGGCATCCGCCTCCATTCGCCCGCGGTCGATGAGCCCGAGGCGACGCGGTTGCCGGCCGAGGAAGATGTTCTCCGCGACCGTCAGATCGGGCACCAGGTTGAACTCCTGGTAGATGGTCGCGATGCCGAGCCGTTCGGCGTCCTGCGCGGAGTGGATGCGGACCTCGCGCCCTTGGACGAGGATCCGCCCGCTGTCCGGGCGATGGGCACCGGAGAGCATCTTGATGAGGGTGCTCTTGCCCGCTCCGTTCTCACCGAGCAGCACATGCACTTCGCCGCGTCGCAGGTCGAAGTCGACGCTGTCGAGCGCGACGACGCCGGGGAAGGACTTGCGTACGCCTTCAATGCGCAGCAACTCGTCGGGGCTGCTCACAAGTTGCTCCTCTGATTCGAAGCGTGTTCGCCGCAGGAGCTGCGTACGACGAGGCGGGCGGGGAGGGTGACGGACTGCGGGGACCGTCCCTCGATGAGGTCGACGAGCGCCCGTACGGCGGCACGGCCCAGCTCGCCGGTCGGCTGGGCGATCGCCGTGATCGGCGGATCGGTGTGCACGAACCACGGGATGTCGTCGAAGGCCGCGAGCCCGATGTCCTGCGGGACGCGCAGCCCGCGAGCGCGGATCGCGTCCAGCGCCCCGAGCGCCATCAGGTTGTCGGCCGCGAACACGACCTCGGGCGGTTCGGGGAGTGCGAGGAACCTCTCGGTGGCGCGACGGCCGCTGTCGGCCTGGAAGTCGCCCTGCCCGATGTAGGCGTCGGGCAGCGCGAGTCCGTGGTCGCGCAGCGCCTCACGGAACGCTTCGACGCGCTCGTCGCCCGTGGTGGTGGCCGCCGGGCCCGCGATGATCGCGAGTCCGCGACGGCCGAGGCGGTGCAGATGGGCGACCAGGTCCCGGATGGCGTCGCGGCCGTCGGCCCGCACCACGGGGACGTCGACGCCCGGGATCCAGCGGTCCACGAAGACCATCGGCGTACCGCTGCGCGCGACGTCCAGCATGAGCGGGGTACCGCCGTCGGCCGGGGAGACGAGAAGTCCGTCGATCCGGCGGTCGAGCAGCGTTCGGACGTGGTGGTCCTGCAACTCGGGCCGCTCGTCGGCGTTTCCGATGATGACGCTGTAGCCGTGGGCGCGGGCCTCCTCCTCGACGAAGCGCGCCAGTTCGGTGAAGTACGGGTTGAGTACGTCACTGATCACCAGGCCGAGGGTGCGCGTCTGGTCGGTGCGCAGCGACCTGGCCACGGCATTGGGCCGGTAGCCGAGGGCCTCGACAGCGGCGAGGACGCGTCTGCGCGCGTCGGGGCTGACGGAGGGATGGCTGTTGAGAACACGGGAGACCGTGGCGACAGACACTCCCGCCTGGGCCGCGACATCCTTGATGCTCGCCATTTCCGGACCACCTCCTTGTGGTTTCCGTAAGCCTCGAAACCAGCGGTCGATGGCCGTGGAATCGATTACAGGGATGATTGGAATCGATTACATGGCTGAAAACAAGACCTCTCCGCCCGTCCGAGATCGGATCGTGACGAAGAGGCCTGGCCGACAGCGGACAGCCGCTGCGCGAGGTGGAGGGGATTCACGGGGAGCGGGACGACGACGGTTGCGACCGGATCGCCCTGCTCCGGGTGACAAGCTCAGCCGCTGGTCACCTCAGGCCTTGACCTCGGCCGCGGGAAGCGGCCCGGTCGTGGTCCGGGGTTCGGAAGCGGCCGCGGGGCGTACGGGGATGAGGGAGGCGACGACCGCCGCCGTGAGGCCGACACCGGAGCCGATCAGCATCGCCGCCCGGAAGCCGTCCTCGGACGGCAGCGGGAATCCGCCGAAGTCCGTCGTCATCTGGGCGAGGACCACACCGATCACGGCGGCCGAGACGGAGCTGCCGATCGAACGCATCAGCGTGTTGAAACTGTTGGCCGAAGCGGTCTCCCCCGGCGGCACCGCGCCCATGATCAGGGCCGGCATCGCCCCGTACGCCAGGCCGACGCCCGCGTTGCAGATGATGGTCACGACGAGCAGGCCCCAGGTCGAGCCGAGGAGCAGCAGCGAGGACGCGTAGCCGATGGCGACGACCAGACTTCCCACGGCGAGGGTGACCTTGGGACCGCGGGCCGCCGAGAGCGACGGCGAGCAGCAGCGAGACGAGCCCGCCGCCCAGACCGACGGCGCCCAGTACGTCGAAGCGGGCCGAGCCGGCCCCGGGCCGGCCGCCGGGCACGAACAGCCAGGCGAGCACGGCGACCAGGAGGCTCAGCGCGGCGGCGACCCAGAACAGCACCCGCCAGCTCGCGTGCTCGGCGACGGCCGCGGAGAACGGCAGACCGAGCGCGCCTCCCACAGCCACCCCTGGCCACGCCCCTGAGCGGTCCCGAGCCCCTTCCGCGGATGGCGCGTAACGAGCCATGCGACCCGCCGCGAAGACCCCGCAGAGACAGACGGGAGAGCCACGGCGCATTGCATCACTTCCGTCACGGCCCGGCAGTGGTACTCAGCGGAGGAGATGACATGCGAAACGGGGATGCACGGAGTACGACGGACAGAGGGCGATGGAGACGGTTATGGGCGTGGTGCGCGCCCGTTGCCGTGGCGGTCACCGCCTCCGCACTGATGACGGCTCCGGCGGCGACCGCCGCCGGAGCGGCACCTTCGGCCAAGGCGGCCGCGGCGGCCCAGGCGGCGCCCTGTCCCGTACTGCCGTGCCAGGGGTCGGACCCCGGGAGCGTCACGGCATGGCACACGGGTGGCGCCCCGAAGCTTCTCAAGGAGGCCACGCTCGCCTCGGGTACCCGGCTCAGGCTGTACACGGGCAAGCCTGCCTGGGACACCGGCGGATCGCTCTACTCCTGGGCCGAGGTGACCCTCGCCGGCACGTCGCAGGGACGCGGCTGGCTGCGGACCGAGGAGAACCTCGGCGACGGCATCAACATCATCTCGTCGATGGAGCACCCCCGTTCGTACCGTGACACGACCGGCACCACCGGCATGTTCCTGTACGACACGACGAGGTACCGGGTCCCGTACGCCAACGGCGCCTGCATCACGGACGGCAAGGAGACGGGCTGCGTCAACGCCACCACGTCCTCGGTCGTGCCCAACGGCCCGTGTACGGGCTGGTGTTCCGACGTCGACCCGGGTGCGGTCGCCGCATCCGACTGGTCCTACGTCGAACGCTCCGAGTACGACCGCGTGGCGCTGCCGTCCGGCGCCACGGTCCAGAAGGTCGACGGACGCATGAAGCAGGGAAGCTACCTCGGCTGGGCCGAGGGCCAACTGACCTCCGCAGGCGGCAGGTTCTGGCTGGAGGCGTGGCAGGGGGCCGGCCGCTGGGGCGAGGTGTACACCGAGTTCACGCCGGAAGGCGCCTCGCGCACCACCTCCGGCTCGACCCGCGCCTACTCATGGCTGCCGGAGCTGCGCGCCTGCATCAGCGACAGCAGCGGCACCAAGTGCACCCGGGACCCGGATGCCACGACGACCCCTCCGACCCAGGCGCCGTGCGCCACGCTGCCCTGCGCGGGCGTCGACTCGGCGACCGTCACCGAGTGGATGCCGAACTACGAGCCGCGCCTCGTGGAGGACGCCAGCGTCTACCAGGGTGGCCGTCTGAAGATCTGGCAGGGCCGCCCGGCCTGGGACCCGCACCACATGTACTACTGGGGCGAGGCCGAGCTCCCGCCGAACCGCCCGGGCGTCTTCGCCACCCTGATGACGCACAGCAGCCCCGGCGCCGACTCCCGCGCCCAGCGGCCGGTGCCCATCCCCGGAACCCGGGTCACGGCAACGGGCAGGACGAAGATGACCGCCCTGGACCCGCTGTCCGGCAAGGGAATCGCCGGACTGGTCGTGGACGGCAAGACCTGGGCGTTCGCCACCCAGCTGGGCAACAACATGGACATCAGCGACTTCGAAGGGATCATGGGCCCCTGCACCACCGGCGAGGTGTGCGAGGGCGTGGCTCCCTCATCGGTCACCGAGTGGGCGGCGGTCGCCACGGACTGGTCGACGGCCAAACTGGCCACCGGTCAGCAGGTCACGCTGAGCGGCTCCCGTCCGTCCTGGTCGGTCTCCGACTACTACGCCTGGGCCCACACGACGGCCACGGGTACGACGGTGTGGCTGGAGGACAAGGCGCCCGGAGGGACGTACACGAAGGTCGCCGCCGAGAAGATCATGAAGGCGACGAGCGGGCAGTTCGTACGGGCCTGCATCAGCAACGGCACGGCCACCGCGTGCACCAAGCCCCTGTCGTAACGGGCAGCGGCTGATCGAGCCACAAAAAAACAACTCCCGGAGCGGATCGAGCCGCTCCGGGAGTTGTCTTCACTGTGGTGTCCGAGGGGGGACTTGAACCCCCACGCCCGATAAAGGGCACTAGCACCTCAAGCTAGCGCGTCTGCCATTCCGCCACCCGGACAAGGTGTCTGTCGTTCGCGGCGTGTTCCCCGCGGCGACAAAGAAAACAATACCAGGGGTTTGGGGTGCCTCTCACCTGCGTTTTCCGTGGTCAGTGGCGCGCGGCGGGACCAGGAGGGCCCATCGGCACCCGTATGTTCCGACGCGCGTACGGTCCGTCGCCTGCCGCGTACGCGGAGTGGTCACGGCTACCTTCGCGTCCATGAGTGATCGCCCCTACCGGCGGCCCCGCCCGCTGTCCCCCGTGCGTGAGCATCTGCGCGACACGTTCTGGTTCGCTCCGACGCTGGGGCTGCTCAGCACCTTCGTGCTGTGGTGGGGCGCCTCCACCCTGGACACGGAGATCGTCGGGCACCTCCAGGACGCGCGGGCGTACGACGAGGTCAGGGACCTGATCTCGTTCGCCGCGGATGCCCGGACGATCGTCACCACGATCAGCTCGGCGATGATGACCTTCATCGGTGTGGTCTTCAGCATCTCGCTGGTGGCCGTCCAGATGGCCAGCGGGCAGCTCACGCCCCGGGTGGTGCGGATCTTCGTACGGAGCAGGATCAGCAAGCTCACACTCACGGTCTTCCTGGCGACGTTCTCCTTCTCGTTGCTGGTGCTGACCTCCTACGAGAGCGAGACCGATCCCCGGCGGGTCACGTCCGTACCCCTGTTGCAGAGCCTGCTGACGCTGGGGATGGTCGGCCTGAGCCTGCTGCTGTTCATCGCCTATGTCAGCTCCACGCTGCGGCTCATGCAGGTCGGTCCGGTTCTCGACCACATCACCCGCCACTCGTTCCGGGTGCTGGGACGGATGCCGGTCGGAGCGCCGGAGGGGGCTCCGCTCCCGGCCGAGACGGGGCAGGTCATGCACTGGGGCCGGGCGGGAGTCCTCCAGGACGTGAACGTGGCACGGCTGGTGCGGGCCGCGCGCCGGCAGGGTGTGGTCCTGCGGCTGATCCCGCGGATCGGGGACTTCGTCGTGCCGGGCACACCGGTGCTCGCCGTCCACGGCGGTGCCGCGCCGCCCCGGCGCGTGCTGCGGTACACGATCTCCGTCGGGGTCGAACGCACCCTCCACCAGGATCTGTCGTTCGGCCTGCGCCAGCTGTCGGACATCGCCCTGCGGGCCCTGTCGACGGCCGTCAACGATCCGACGACCGCCGTGCAGTGCCTGGACCGGATCGTGCAGTTCCTCGCCGCGGTCGTGAACCGGCCGCTCGGAACCGTGCATCACCGGGACGCCCGGGGCGAGGTCAGGCTCGTCCAGGACGTGCCCGGATGGACGGACCTGGTGGATCTCGCGTTCGAGGAGATCCGCTGGTGCGCGGTCGGCAGTCCGCAGGTTTCGCGGCGGCTGCTGGCCGGGATCGGGGATCTGATGCTGCTGGCCCCCGAGGAGCGCAGGAAGCCGCTGGTCAGGCACCGTGCGCTGCTGGTGCAGTCGGTGGAGCGCACGGTGCCCGAGGCGGCCGAGCGGGAGTTCGCCCTGTCACCGGACCATCAGGGGATCGGCTGACGGCGGCCGGGGCGGACCGGGCTACGGCATGAGGTGGTGGTCGGGGAAGTTGCCCGGGAGCCGTTCCGTCGCCGGGCCTTCGGTGACGGCCCGGACGAGCAGCTCGCCGCCGACGAAGGCACCGCGCCAGGAGGCGCCGAAGCCGCCGAAGAGTTCGTCGCGGTCGCCTCGGGAACGGGGGGTGCCGTGGCCGGCCTTGAAGGCGCGGATCTGGGGGGCCAGGCGGTCGTACGTCGCCGGTTCGTCGGTGGAGAGGGTGGCGACCAGGGCGCCGTTCGAGGCGTTCATGGCGGCCAGGAGTCCGGCCTCCGTGTCCACGAGGCCTCGGGTGTGAACATCTTCGGCATCGCGTTCCAGGTCGACATCGGCAAGGAGGCCGGGTTCGCCGGTGGCATCGTCGCGACCGCGATGTCGTTGAAGGCGATCGTGAACGGCACGGGGCGCGGCGTGATCGGCTGGCTCTCCGACCGGTACGGACGCAAGAGGTGTCTGATCTTCGTCTGTGTCGTCCTCGGACTCGCGCAGTACGGCATTCTCTGGTCGGCGAACATCGAGAACCTGCCGCTCTTCCTTGTCTTCTCGTCGGTCTCCGGATTCGGCGGCGGCGCGATCTTCCCGATGTTCGCGGCGATGACAGCCGACTACTTCGGGGAGAACAACAACGCGTCCAACTACGGCCTGGTCTACAGCTCCAAGCTGGTGTCCGGCCTGCTCGGAGCAGGCATGGGCAAGGTCGTGGTGGACAACTGGGGCCACAGCGGGGCGTTCACCCTGGCGGGCTCGATCTCTCTGTTCGCCGCGTTCATCGCACTGTTCCTCACCGCACCGGGCAGGCCCAGGAAGGGAGTCGAGCCCAATCCGATGCCCATCAGCCGGGAGTCGGACTGAAGCCGGCCCCGGGGAGCCGTGGCGCCCCGGGGCCGTTCACGCGGTGCCGGGACGGCTACTCGCCGCACCTCTCCCGCAGGGAGTGCAGGTGCGCGCTGGACTTGCGCGCGAACGCGAAGGACTCGACCGGGTTGTCGTGCTCGGTCTGCCAGTGGTGGTAGGTCCGGCCGCGGGGGGTCCGCTCGGTGACGCGGCTGAGGAACGTCTTGTAGTCGATGTCGCCGTCACCGACGTCCGACATGCGGTACCCGTCACGGGCCGTGTCGTCCCGGATGCCGTCCTTGACGTGGAAGAGCGGGTAGCGGTCGGGCTGCCTGAGTACGTAGTCGACCGGATTGAAGGGGGCCGGCGTGCCGTCGGCCTTCTTGCCGAAGCGGAACTGGGCGGCATACGCCCAGTAGATGTCCATCTCCAGATACACCAGATCCGGGTCGGTCTCGGCGAGCAGGACGTCGTAGAGGCGTACGTCCGGCTGGTCGGTCGCGAAGGAGAACTCCTCCGCGTGGTTGTGCTGGTAGAACTTCATCCCTCGCTCGCGGGCCGCCGCCCCGTAGGTGTTGAACTCCTCGGCGGCCCGCTTCCAGCCGTCGACGGTCGAGCCGTAACGGAAGGGACCCGACGCCGTGCCGATGTGCTTGAGGCCGAGGGCCTCGGCGTCGTCCAGGACCTTGGTGAGGTTCTGGGCGAAGGTGTAGGCGCCGGGGTTGTTGTTGTCGTAGTAGCCGACATGGCTGCCGATCGGGTTCAGCCCGTGGTCCCGGGCCAGCCGCTTCAACTGGGCCAGGGTGATGGCGCCGGCCGAGCCCTGGGAGTAGCCGGCGAACTCGATCTCGTCGTAGCCGTACTTCTCCAGCTCCGTGAAGACGGGCGCGAAGCCGAGCGTGGAGACCTTGTCGCGGAGGCTGTAGAGCTGGATGCCGAGGCGCCCGGGAGGCAGGACGGCACGGCCCCTGCCACGGGCCTCGGCGCTCGCGGTGCCGAGGAGCGTGGCCGCGGTGGCTCCGGCGACGACGCCCAGGACGTTGCGGCGGCTGAGTCTGCGCGCGAGTTCGGCGTCCTTCGGGGTGCGGCTCATGATCACGTAACTCCTTGATGAGTGAGCGGGGGTTGCTCAGTGCAGTCCGGCAAGCCGGAGGAGCAGGGACTTCACTTCGGTGGCCTGGACGCGGCCGGTGAACGCGTGGGGGGTGGAGCAGAGGATGAGCGGTCCTTCTTCGTCGCTCGTGGGCAGGCGGCCGTGACTGCCGCGGATGGGCGCGGGGTCGAGCGGGACGACGGCCATGCGGTAGCGCATGCCGAGCTTCTTGCGGGCGACCGCGCTGACCGCCTTCACCCGGACGTACGGGTCCTGGGGGTCCATGAAGAGCTCGACGGGGTCGTAGCCCGGTTTGCGGTGGATCTCGACCAGCTGCGCGAAGTCGGGGGCGCGGTCGTCGTCGAGCCAGTAGTAGTACGTGAACCAGGCGTCCGGTTCCGCGACGGCGACGAGCTCCCCGGAGCGGGGATGGTCGAGGTGGTGGGCCTTCTTGCCCTCGTCGTCGAGGAGCTGCTCGATGCCGGGCAGCCCGGCGAGCGCCTCGCGGGTGGCTTCGAGGTCCTCGGGGCGGCGCACGTAGATGTGCGCGATCTGGTGGTCGGCGACGGCGAAGGCGCGTGAGGCCATCGGGTCGAGGTATTCCATGCCGTCCTGGGTGTGGACCTCCAGCAGGCCGGCCCGGCGCAGAGCGCGGTTGATGTCGACGGGCCGGTCGACGCGGGTGATCCCGTACTCGGAGAGCACCACGACGGTGCGCCCCTGGAGGCGGGCGTCTTCGAGCAGCGGTGCGACGGCCCGGTCGAGTTCGGTCGCCGCCCGGTGGGAGCGCGGGTCCTCGGGGCCGTAGCGCTGGAGGTCGTAGTCGAGGTGCGGCAGGTAGCAGAGGGCCAGGTCGGGGGCGCGGGTGGCGAGGATGTGCCGGGTCGCGTCGATGATCCACTGGGAGGAGACGAGGTCGGCGCCCGGCCCCCAGAAGTGGAAGAGGGGGAAGGTGCCGAGCTTCTCGGTGAGCTCGTCGTGCAGGGCGGGCGGCCGGGTGTAGCAGTCGGGCTCCTTGCGGCCGTCGGCGTAGTACACGGGACGCGGGGTGACGGTGAAGTCGGTGTCCGCGCCCATGGCATACCACCAGCAGATGTTGGCGACGGTGTAGCCGGGATGGGCGCGGCGGGCGGCGTCCCACAGTTTGTCGCCCGCCACGAGTCCGTTGTGCTGGCGCCACAGCAGGACGTCGCCCAGCTCGCGGAAGTACCACCCGTTGGCGACGATTCCGTGCTCGGCGGGGGTCGTGCCGGTGAGGAAGGTGGACTGGGCGGCGCAGGTGACGGCGGGGAGCACCGTGGTGAGCGGTGCCTGGGTGCCGTCGCCGGCCAGGGCCTTGAGGTTCGGCATGTGGTCGAGGAGCTGGGGAGTGAGTCCCACGACGTCGAGGACGAGCAGGGGGGTCGGGGTGACGGTGGAGGTGGTCTCTGCTTCGGGTGCGGTCACGGGAGCTCCTTGAGCCCGAGGTCGACCAGGAGATCGCGGGCGAGGGTGAGTTCGGCGGCGATGCCGTCGGCGAGCTGGGTGCGGGTACGGGGACGCAGCTCGGCGGGCAGCGCCTGCCAGGTGTACGTCTCGACCTCCAGGTGCCGGGTCAGCGGCCGTGGGCCTCCGACGAGCCGGGTCAGCGTGGACCGGAGCACGGGGAGGGTGGAGGTCAGCGGGGGCGCCGGGGGTGCGTGCAGTGGTACGTGGAAATGGGAGCGCCAGGGGGTGCTGTCGGACAGCGCGTGGCCGTTCAGTGCCTCGTCGAGGTCGTCGGTACCGCGCGGTCCGGCGGCGGTGCTCATCCGGGTCTGGTGCAGGAAGCGGGGTTCGGCGAACGCGGCGAGTGCGGTGCGCACGTCGGGCAGGTGGGGCTGTTCGGCGTGCAGGGCGGCGGAGAGCTGGGCCTTGGCGACGAAGACGCCGGCCCCGGCGAGGGCGTCGAGCGCCGTGTCCGGGTCCTCGAAGGACGTGGCGAGGTGGCACGTGTCGATGCAGATGCCGATGCGGTCGTGGCCGATCGCGGTGAGCGGGCCGATGGCGTCGGCGGTGGTCTCGACCGTGCAGCCCGGTTCGGGTTCGAGGCCGATCCGGATGGACTTTCCGGTGAGCTCGGCGAGGGCGTCGAGGCGTTGCGCGAGGGTGGTCAGGGCGGCTCGTGCGATGCGGGCCGCGTCGGGATCGCCGTCGTACGGGGTGCGCCAGGCGATCGGCAGGGTCGAGATGCTGCCCTCGGTGACGTCGTCGGGCAGCAGGGCGGCGAGCAGCCGGGCGAGGTCCGTGGTGTGTGCGAGGCGCTCGGGGTCGGTCCAGTCCGGCCGGTAGACGCGGTACTTGACCTCCTCGGCGCCGAACCCCTCGTACGGGAATCCGTTGAGCGTGACGACTTCGAGGCCGCGGCGGTCCAGTTCGGCGCGCAGGGAGCGCAGGGCGGCGGGGTCGTTGATCAGGGTGCGGGCCGCGTCCCTGGCGAGCCACAGGCCGATGCCGAGGCGGTCGCGGCCGAGACGTTTGCGTACCGGTTCGCTGTGGTCGCGCAGCTGTGCCCGCACACCGTCGAGGGTCTCGGCGGGGTGCACATTCGTGCAGTACGCGAGGTGGACGGTGGAGCCGTCGGGGTGACGGAAGCGCATCGCTTCACTCCCCGCCGCGCAGGATGGAATTCCCCTCGTGCAGGGGGTCGGGAGCGGCGACGTCGAGCTGGAGCCGGCCGCTCTGCCCGTAGAAGGCGACGGGGTTGCGCCAGAGGACCTGGTCGACGTCGTCCTCGGTGAAGCCCGCCTTCAGCATCGCGTCGGCGACCTTGCGGGTCTTCAGCGGGTCGCTCTGCCCCCAGTCGGCGGCCGAGTTGACGAGGATCTTCTCGGTGCCGTAGGTCCGCAGGATGGTGACCATGCGGTCCTCGTCCATCTTGGTGTCCGGGTAGATGGAGAAGCCGGCCCAGCAGCCACTGTCAGTGGCGTCCTTTACGGTCGTCTCATTGAGGTGATCGAGCAGCACCCGCTCCGGGGGGAGATGTGATTCGCGGATGACGTCGATGGTGCGGTGCAGACCCGCGAGCTTGTCGCGGTGCGGGGTGTGGACGAGCGCGGGCAGACCGTGGTCCGCGGCGAGCTGGAGCTGTGTGGCCAGGGCGATGTCCTCGGCCGGGGTCATGGAGTCGTAGCCGATCTCACCGACGGCGACGACGGAGTCCTTGACCAGATAGCGGGGCAGGGCGTCGAGGACGGGGAAACAGCGGGGGTCGTTCGCCTCCTTGGGGTTGAGGGCGAGCGTGCAGTGGTGGGCTATGCCGTACTGGGAGGCGCGGAAGGGCTCCCAGCCGAGCAGGGCGTCGAAGTAGTCGAAGAAGCTGGCGGGCGAGGTGCGGGGCTGACCGAGCCAGAAGGAGGGTTCGACGAGGGCGCGCACACCCGCGTCGTACATCGCGCGGTAGTCGTCCGTGGTGCGGGAGGTCATATGGATGTGGGGGTCGAAGATGCGCATCAGGACTCCTCCGGGGGGACCGTGGGGGCGGGAGCGGTGAGAGCGAGTACGTGCGCGAGATCGGCGGGTACGCCCCGCCCGGCCGCTCTCCGTTCGGCGGCGAAGTCGCCGAGCATGCGGGCGAGTTCGGTGTCGCCCCGCGAGCGGCGGGCCAGTGCGTCGACGGAGTCCACGGGGACACCGGTGAAGAGGCACTTGAGAATGGCGTGGCGCCACTGGTGCGCGTCGAGGTGCGCCGCGGCGTACGGGCCGACGGCGGCGGCGACGAGCCGGGTGTCGTTGGTGCGCAGGGCGTCCTCGACGAGCGGCAGGGCGGCGGAGCCGATATCCAGCCGGTGCAGCGTGAGGAGTACGGCGCGCCGTTCGGCCGCGGTGCCCTGTTCGTAGAGCCTCGTCACGGCGGGCAGTCCGGCCCGGGCTTCGAGGAGCAGCAGGGAGCGTACGGAGTCGGCGCGGTCGAGCCCGCAGTGGCGGCCGGCTGCGGCGTACCGCAGCTCCCACGACGGCACGGCGAAGGAGACTCCGGCGCCCGGATGTCCGGCGGCGTGGGCGGGGGTGTGCTGGGCGGCGTGCTCGGCGGTGTGCTCCGCGGCGTGCTCCGCCTCGGCGAGGGCTTCGTCGAGCCAGGCGCGTGCGGCTCCGCCGAGCTGTGCGTCGAGTTCCTCGCGGGTCAGCAGCGGGGTCATCGGCATGGCATTGCTCCCTTCGGCGGTTCAGTGGCTCGACGGACTGTGCTTGCGCAGGAACTCGATCGAGGAGCGGGCGAGTTCGGGACCGGCGTGCGAGTGCCGGGGCAGTTCGACGACCGTGAGGCCGCCGTACTCCGCTTCGGCGAGCGCTTCCAGGACGGGCGGGAAGTCGATCTCGCCGTCACCGAAGGGCAGGTGTTCGTGCACCCCGCGGCGCATGTCCTCGATCTGGACATGGCGCAGCCAGGGGGCCGCGTCCCTGACGCAGTCGACGGGCGGAGCGGGCTCCAGGCACTGGCAGTGGCCGATATCGAGGGTGAGTCCGAGCGGTTCCGGGTCACCCAGGAGGGTGCGGAGGTGGTGGAAGTCGGCGAGTGTGGCGAGGAGATGACCGGGCTCGGGCTCGATGGCGAGAGGGACGCCGGTGCGGGTGGCGGCGTCGAGGACGGGGGCGAGCGCGTCGGCCAGCCGCTGCCAGGCGACGGTGGCCGTTGCTGGGTCCCCGGTCCCCGGTGGGGTGATGCCGCTGAAGCAGTGCACGGCGTGCGCGCCGAGGTCGGCGGCGATGTCGACGGCCTGGACGAGCAGTGCGGTGCGGGCCGCGCGGGCTTCCGGGTCGGGGTCGAGCAGGGACGGACCGTGCTTGCGGCGCGGGTCGAGGACGTAACGGGCACCGGTCTCGATGGTCACGCCGAGCCCGAGACCGGTGAGCCGGCGCGCCACGTGACGGGTGCGGGCGGCGAGGTCGGGGGCGAGGGGGTCGAGGTGCATGTGGTCGAGGGTCAGCCCGACGCCCTCGTACCCGAGGTCGGCGAGCAGCCCGAGGGCGTCGTCGAGCCGGAGGTCGGTGAGCCCGTTGGTGCCGTATCCGAAGTGCAGCGTCATGTCGGGCTCACCTTCCGTGCGAGCGTGCGCGCGAGCGGGACGAGCCCCATGAGCACCAGCCCGGTGACGGGCGCGCCCGCGCGGGCGGCGAGGGCGGCCTGGAGCGGGATCATGGCGCGGATGCCGCCGCCGACGGCGCGTTGTGTGAGGGCCGGCGACGGGTTGAGCGCGGCGTGCAGCTGGGGGCGGGCGGCGGTACGGAGGTAGGCGCCGGCGAAGGCGGTCAGGAGAAGGCGGCCCGCGGCACGGGCAGGGTGCCGCCCCGGGTCACGCCTGCCCGGGTCCTGGGCGGGGCCGCCGGGCCGCCGGTGCTCGGTCGCGACGGCGGCGCCGAGGCCCAGGGTCGCGGCGAGTGCGACGAGCGGCGCGGTGGTGGAGCCGCCTTGCGCCTCGTGCCGGGAAACGAGGGTGACGGCGTAGGTGTGCGCGCCGAGGAGGGCGGCGGCGGGGAAGGCGGCGAGGGCTGGTGGCGGCGGAGCCTTGGGCGACGTTGGGGCCGGTTCCCTTGGCGGAACCGGCGCCGATGGCGTCGACCGGGTCCGTGCCGGTGCTGCCGAGGAGGGTGCCGATGCGCGAGCCGACCCCCCATGTGCTGATGCCGACGCACCATGTACTGATGCCGACGCGGTCGCCGTCGCGCCCAGAAGCAGGTCCAGGGAGCGGGCCGTCGCCATGGCGGCCGGGCCCGCTTCGGTGTGCTTGAAGTACAGGTCGTAGGCCCACACCGTGACCGCGAGTCCCGAGGCCACCGCGAGGGAGGGCCGGCCGGCCCGTGCGGCCAGGGCCAGGCCCGCCGCGGTCAGCGCGCCCGCCACGACGAGAGCCGCGCCGGGAGCGATGCGGCCCGAGGGAATCGGGCGGTGCGGGCGGTCCACGGTGTCCTCCTCCCGGTCCGCCCAGTCGTTGAGCGCCATCCCCGCCTCGTACAGGCAGAGGGAGGCGCCGACGGCCAGCGCGGTGCCCCGGTTGGGCCGCCGGCCCATCGCGGCCGCTCCCGCCAGTGCGTCGCCCGGGACGGTGAAGAGGGCCGACACCCTCAGCAGCTCCGCCCACGCGCCCGCCCGCTCACGCAACCCGGCCGGGCGGGGCCCGGCTACGGGACGGGCACCGCCCCGGCCGCTCGTGGTGGGGTGCCTGTCCGGTGCGGGCGCAGTCCCACCCGCACCGGACAGGCCGTCTGTGTCCGCGGCGGTCTGCGGCGCGGAGCCCGACCGCGCGGGGCCGGTCCCCACCACACCGGCCCCCACCGAACCGCCCCCCGCTGAACCAGCCACCGCCGGACCGGACCCCCCGGCAGCGGCCCGCTCGCCGCCGGCCCTCGCCCCGCGAGCCCCCCGCGCGGCGCCCACGCCCACAACGGTCGCCGTCAGTGCCAGCAGCAGCCCGGCCGCCCCACGCCGGCGGAGGAGCCTCATCGCTCGCCCCGCAGCCGTTCGCCGAACGCCAGCAGGGCCGTGTACTGCTCGGACAGGGCGGCCGGACCGCCGTCCGGGTCCTTGAAGTAGAAGCCCAGTTCGGGGCGCGGGCCGGTGAGACCGCGCTCGTGGGCGCGGGCCAGCAGCCGGGCCAGGTCGAGGACCAGGGGGGCGGCCAGCGCCGAGTCGCAGCCCTGCCAGATCGTCTGGAGGATCATGCGCGAGCCGAGGAAACCGTCGAAGGCGATGTGGTCCCACGCCGTCTTCCAGTCGCCCATCGCCGGGACGTCGTCGATATGCACCTCGCCCTCGGGCGCGGTGCCCAGCGTGTCGGCCAGTACGCGTTCCTTGCCCGCGTTCTTGGCCGCTGCCGCCGCCGGGTCGGCCAGCGCCGCTCCGTCCCCGCCGCCCAGGAGATTGGTGCCCGACCATGCCCGTACCGGCAGGGCGCGTTGCACGAACATCGGGGCGAGCACGGAACGGAGCAGCGTCTGGCCTGTCTTGCCGTCGCGACCCGCGTGGGGAAGTCCGCAGGTGTCGACGGCGTCCTGGAGGGCCGGGCTGCGCAGGCCCGTGGACGGGGTGAAGTTGACGTACGGGCAGCCGGCCCTGAGCGCCGCCGCCGCGTAGAGGGAGCTGGCGGGAAGGCGTGCGTCGCCCTCCCGGGGAAGCGGCTCCGTGGAGGCGACGTTGATCACGACCGTGCGCGCCAGCTCGTGGCGGCGGGCGAAGTCTGCGAGGTCCGCGGCGAACGCGGTGATGAGCTGGTCGTCGGTGCGCGTGTCACCGGGCAGGGGGCCGCCGGTCCGTATCTCCGCGTCGGCTGCGGCGAGTTCGGCGCGCACCGCCGACGGCAGACCGTACGGCAGGACCTCCCCGGCGGCGAGCGCCTCGGCCCGTTTCGGCAGGGGGCAGTCGATGGTGTCGTGGCCGCCGAAGACCAGGGAGTTCAACGGTGGCAGTCCACTGTCGGCGAAGGGCGGCGTCTCGGTGACCATGCCGGTCGCCGGGTGGAGCCCGGCCGCGATGGCGGCGCACCCCGCGGTGGCGGTGGTGGCGACGGAGCCGCGTGCTCCGATGAACCAGACTCCGGTACGGACGGCTTGTGCGGTCACGGGCTGCCTCCCTGGCTGGGGCTCCTGACGGGGTGGGGCACGGTGGAGCGAGATGGGTACGAAGGCTGTGGTGCCGGGTGGAGGACGGTGGGCGGGGGGCCTCGGACTTCCCCCCGCCCACCGTCGGCCGGGGGCCGCCCTACTTCGCGGGCAGCTGCTTCAACCGGATGTCACGGAAGGACACCTGGTCGTCGGCTCCGTGGTTCTGGAGGCCGATGTAGCCGTTCTTCAGGCTGCGGACCGGATCGGTGTTGGTGTAGTCGTTGATCTTCACGCCGTTGAGGTAGACCCGGAGGCGTTCGCCCTCGACCCGGATCTCGTAGCTGTTCCACTGCCCCGGCGCCTTGAGGACGCGGTCGCGGGCGGCGAGGTCGGCGGACTTGAAGCCGTAGACGGCGCCCGTAGTGCGGTCGGCCGCGTCGGTGGCGTCGATCTGGACCTCGTAGCCGTTGTTGACGGCGGACCAGGGGTCGTCGGACGCCGGGAAGCCGACGAAGACGCCGGAGTTGTCGTCGCCGGCCATCTTCCAGTCGAGCTTCAGGGAGTAGGACTTCAGCTCCTTGGCCTGGTACCAGAGCATCCCCATGCCGCCCTCGGTGCGCAGCTCGCCGTCGGCGATGCCGAACGTTCCGGGGCCCGCCTGCTTCCAGCCGTCGAGCGTCTTCCCGTTGAAGATCGTCCGGTAGCCGGTGTCGGGCTCGCAGTCGGCCGTGGCCTGACCGGTCGTGTAACGCATCGCGCCCAGGAGGTGCTTGCGGAAGTCCGGTTCGGCGTACGACTCCTTGGTGTGGCCGAGGCCGGTGTAGAAGGAACGGCCGCCCCGGTACGTCTGGCACCAGGAGATCGGGTGGTCACCCTTCATCGTGCCGCCGGTGTAGCTGGTCTCGTCCAGCGTGGCGAGCACCTGGGCCTTGTCCCGGGGGTTGGTGCGGTAGTTGTACCACTCGTCGGTGCGGTCCCATGCCTCGTCCAGGTGGGCCGTCGCCGGGTGGTCGTGGTTCTCGACGCGCACGGTGGCCGGCTGGATCTGCGGGTGCGAGGCGAAGTACGCGCCGACGAGTCCGCCGTAGAACTCCCAGTCGTACTCGGTGTCGGCGGCGGCGTGGACGCCCATGTATCCGCCTCCGCCGGCCACGTAGTCCTCGAACGCCTTCTGCTGGTCGCTGTTGAGGACGTCACCGGTCGTGGAGAGGAAGACGACGGAGTCGTAGCGTGCCAGGTTGGCCGGGGTGAACTGTCCGGCCGCCTCGGTCGCGTCGACGGTGATGCCGCTCTCGCCGCCGATCTCCTTCAGCGCGGTGATGCCCGCCGGGATGGAGTCGTGACGGAAGCCGCCCGTCTTGGAGAACACCAGGACCCGCCTGGCGTTCCTGTCCGGTGCGGCCGACGACAGTTCGAAGTCGTCGACGTCGTAGAGCGCTCCGGCGCCGCCCTTGAAGACCAGGAAGAGTTCCGTGGTCCGCTTGGGGACCTTGCGCAGGGGGACGTCGATGTCCTGGAAGGTGTCCCAGCTCCCCGTCACCGGGACGGTGGAGGAGCCCAGCAGGGTGCCGGTGGGCGAACCGGTCCGTACTTCGAGCGAGCCGCCCGCTCCGGCGGAGGAGATCCGGGCGGTGAGCTTCGTCGAGCCGGTGAGCAGGTACGGCTCGAAGGAGATCCAGTCGCCGTTGTGGATGTCTCCGACGGTCTTTCCGCCGTGTGCGCTCGCCTTGTCCTGCGGAGCGACTCCGGACTGGGCGCTGTAGTGCTCCGCCTGCCGGTGGCGCGGCTGGAGCTGGGCCTGGTCGCTGCCGGTCAGCGCGGCCTGGCCGCCGCCTCCGCCGTCGGTGTAGGAGGCGTCGACGACTCCGAAGATGTTGGCGTTCGGGTCGTGTCCGCCGTCCGCCTCGGTCTTGATCACGCCGGTGCAGCCGTTGACCGTGGTGACGGGGTGGCCGTGGCTGTCGTGTCCGAGGATGAAGCGGACCGCGACCTTGGAGCAGTCGACGGTGCCGTCCTCCGGGTCGGTGACGGTGACCTTGAACGGGATCTCGTCGCCGAAGGTGAACAGCTGTCCCTCGCCGGGGAGTTCCAGCTTGACGGTCGGCGCGGTGTTGCCCACGGTCACGTGGACGCTCGCCGAACCGGTGCGGCCGCTCGGGTCCTTGGCGGTGACGGTCGCGGTGTAGGTGCCGTTCTTCTTGTACGTGTACGTGGGGTTGGCGGCGGTCGACGTGCCGCCGTCACCGAAGTCCCAGGCGTAGGTGAGGGTGTCGCCGTCCGCGTCCGCCGTACCGGCCGAGGAGAAGGCGACCTTGAGCGGTGCGGTGCCGGAGGTCTTGTCCGAGCTCGCCTCGGCGACGGGTGAGCGTCCGCCCGTGGCGTTCTCGATGCGGTAGAGACCGGCGTTCTCGTCCCCGCCGAACCAGGCGGTGCCGTAGTCCAGGACGTACAGCGCCCCGTCCGGCCCGAAGGCCATGTCCATGACCTGGGTGCCGGTCCACGGAATGGGGTTGATGGACTGCACCGCGCCGTTGGCGTCGTGCTCGATGCGCTTGATCCAGCGCCGGCCGAACTCTCCGGCGAAGAAGTCGCCGTCGTACGCCTCGGGGAACTTCACCGGCGAGTCGAGGTCCGGGTCGTAGTGGTAGACGGGCCCGCCCATCGGGGACTCGGAGCCGCTGCCGAACTCGGGCAGGGAACCACCGTCGTACGGAATCCAGGCGGTCTCCGCCGGCGGCAGGTCGACCAGTCCCGTGTTGTGCCGCGAGGTGTTCTTCGGCGCGGCGCAGTCGAAGGCGGCGCCGGACGTCCTGGTCGCGAAGTCGTAGTCGACGTACGGGTCGTTGGCGCCCGTGCAGAACGGCCAGCCGAAGTTCCCGGGCTTCGTCACCCGGGCGAACTCGACCTGTCCGGCCGGTCCGCGCTTCGGGTCGGCGGCACCGGCGTCGGGGCCGTAGTCACCGACGTAGAGGATGCCGGTCGCCTTGTCGACGGAGAAGCGGAACGGGTTGCGGAAGCCCATCGCGTAGATCTCGGGCCGCGTCTTGTCCGTGCCGGGTGCGAAGAGGTTGCCCTCGGGAACGGTGTACGAGCCGTCCGCGGCGACCTTGATCCGGAGGATCTTGCCGCGCAGGTCGTTGGTGTTGCCGGAGGTGCGCCGGGCGTCGTACGCCGGGTTGCGGTCCGGGCTCTCGTCGATGGGCGTGAAGCCGTCCGAGGAGAAGGGGTTGGAGTCGTCGCCCGTCGACAGATAGAGGTTGCCCTGCGCGTCGAAGTCGATGTCGCCGCCCACGTGGCAGCAGATCCCGCGGGTGGCGGGAATGTCGATGATCTTCTTCTCGCTGGCGTTGTCGAGGGTGCCGTCCGGGTTGAGCACGAAGCGTGAGAGCCGGTTCACTCCGTCGAACTCGGCGAATTCCGCGGCCGTCCCGTTGGCCGGGGCATCGCCGGCGGGGGTGTCCAGCGGGGGTGCGTAATAGAGGTAGATCGCCCGGTTCTCGCTGAAGCCGGGGTCGATGCCGACGCCTTGGAGCCCTTCCTCGTCGTGCGAGTAGACGGGGATGGTGCCGGCGACCCTCGTGTTGCCCGCGCTGTCGGTGATGCGCAGCTCGCCGCTGCGGGAGGTGTGCAGGACGCTGCGGTCGGGGAGGACGGCCAGCGACATGGGCTCACCGGTCTCGGCGCCGCCCTTGGCGAGGGTGACCTGCTGGAATTCCTCGGCGGCGGCGTCAGCGGCGGCGTTCTGCGTCCGCGGTCCGGCGGAGGCACCGGGAGCGACGCCGAGCGCGAGGGTCGTGGCGGTGAGCAGACCACCGGTCAGCAGGGCGAGCGATGTGCGGAATCCGGTGTGCTGTCGGCCTCGGTATCGGGTTCTGGTTCTGTGCACGAGTGTCCTCCGGAGAGAGCCGGTTGTACGGGCGGGTGGAGCCGTGGCCGTGCAGCGCGGGGACTGCCGCGCACGTCAGTGGGGCCGGACGGGCCCCGCTGACGCGAGTCATGTCGTGTACACCAATGGGACGGTAGACCTGTTCGTCCGGGACGGAAAGCCCTTGCGCAGCGGTTAAGTTGAACTTCTTCCTGCGGCAGGACAAAGCGGGATGCGGGCAGCACGGGGCGACCCCCGGGGGCTCCGTGGCGGAGCCCCCGGTGGGCAGGCCCGGCCCGCTCAGTCCGCGCTGCCGAACGCCGCGTCGAACGACGAAGCCGGCGGATCGAAATCGAACCGCTTCAGCGAAGCAAGCGCTTCCGGAGCCCCCGTCAGCCGGTCCATCCCGGCGTCCTCCCACTCGACGGAGACCGGCCCCTCGTACCCGATGGACCGCAGCATCCGGAAGACGTCCTCCCAGGGCACGTCACCATGGCCCGCCGAGACGAAGTCCCAGCCGCGCCGCGGGTCGCCCCACGGCAGGTGCGAGCCGAGCCGGCCGTTGCGCCCGTCGAGGCGCTTGCGCGCCTCCTTGCAGTCCACGTGGTAGATCCGGTCCCGGAAGTCGTACAGGAAGCCGACCGGATCGAGGTCCTGCCACACGAAGTGGCTCGGGTCGAAGTTCAGCCCGAACGCCGGCCGGTGATCGACGGCCTCCAGCGCGCGCCGCGTCGTCCAGTAGTCGTACGCGATCTCGCTGGGGTGCACCTCGTGGGCGAAGCGCACCCCCTCCGCGTCGAACACGTCGAGGATCGGGTTCCAGCGCTCGGCGAAGTCCTCGTAGCCGCGTTCGATCATGTGCGGCGGCACCGGCGGGAACATCGCGACCAGGTGCCAGATCGACGAACCCGTGAAGCCGATCACGGTCTGCACGCCGAAGGCCGCGGCGGCGCGTGCGGTGTTCTTGATCTCCTCGGCGGCCCGCCTGCGTACCCCTTCGGGCTCCCCGTCGCCCCAGATCCTGCCGGGCAGGATCGCCTGGTGACGCTCGTCGATCGGGTTGTCGCAGACGGCCTGACCGACCAGGTGGTTGGAGATGGCGTAACACGTCAGCCCGTACTTTTCGAGCAGTTCGTGCCGCCCGTCCAGGTAGCCGGGGTCGGCGAGCGCCTTGTCGACCTCGAAGTGGTCGCCCCAGCAGGCGAGTTCGAGGCCGTCGTAACCGAAGTCCCTGGCGTGCCGGCAGACCTCCTCCAGCGGCAGGTCGGCCCACTGACCGGTGAAGAGCGTGAAGGGACGGGGCATGCGCGGGACCTCCTAGAACGGGACCGGGGTGTAGACGGAGTTCTTCTCGGCGCTCTCCTCGACGGCGGCGAGCACCCGCTGCACCTGGAGTCCGTCGGCGAACGACGGCACGGGTGCCGACCCTGCGGCGATCGTGCGCACCACGTCCGCGGCCTGGTGGACGAAGGTGTGCTCGTAGCCGAGGCCGTGGCCCGGCGGCCACCACGCCTCCAGGTAGGGATGTTGGGGTTCGGTGACGAGGATGCGCCGGAACCCCGCGCTCACCGCCGGTTCGGTGTGGTCGTGGAAGGAGAGTTCGTTGAGCCGTTCCAGATCGAAGGCGAGCGAGCCGAGCTCCCCGTTGATCTCCAGGCGCAACGCGTTCTTGCGGCCCGCCGCCATCCGGGTCGCCTCGAAGGAGGCCAGCGCCCCGGAGGCGAGCCGGCCCGTGAACAGGGCCGCGTCGTCGACGGTGACCGCCCCCCGTGCGGTACTGTCCGCGGCGCCCGAGAGCCCGGCCCCGGGCCCGGCGAGCACGGGCCGGGTCCGTACGAAGGTCTCGCTGACCGCCGACACCCCCACCAGCGGTTCCCCCGTCAGGTACTGGGCGAGGTCCACGATGTGCGCCCCCAGGTCGCCCAGCGCGCCGGACCCGGCCTGCTCGCGCTTGAGCCGCCAGGTGAGGGGCGATTCGGGATCGACCAGCCAGTCCTGGAGGTACGTGGCCCGTACGTGCCGCAGGGCGCCGAGCCGGCCCTGCGCGATCAGGGTGCGGGCATAGGTGATCGCGGGCACCTTGCGGTAGTTGAAGCCCACGATGGCCAGCTGGCCGCGCGCGGCCGCCCGTTCCGCGGCCGCCACCATGGCCTCCGCCTCGGCGACCGTGTTGGCGAGCGGCTTCTCGCACAGCACGTGCTTGCCCGCTTCGAGGGCGGCGATGGCGATTTCCGCGTGGCTGTCGCCGGGGGTGCAGATATCCACCAGCTGTACGTCGTCCCGGGCGATCAGGGCGCGCCAGTCGGTCTCCGCCGCCGCCCAGCCGTGTCTGGCGGCGGCGGCGTCGACCGCGGTCCGGTCGCGTCCGCAGATCGCGGCAAGAGCGGGCCGCATCGGCAGGTCGAAGACGTGTCCCGCGGTGCGCCACCCCTGCGAGTGGGCGGCCCCCATGAACGCGTATCCGACCATGCCGACTCCGAGCGTCGCCGTGTCCGGCGCCTGTGTCGGCGGCGCTGCGGCCTCCTGCTCCGTCTCTTCCCTACGGGACATCCGGGCTTCCTCCTCGTCGGTCGTTCGGTGGGCACGGCAGGAGGGGCGGTCAGCTCCCTCCTACGGCCGGATCAGCTGAAGCCCGTCGGCAGGTACTGGTCGATGTTCTCCTTGGTGACCACGGCCGAGTAGAGAGTGAGCGAGGTCGGGATCTCCAGTTCGGAGAGACCCCCGATGCCCTTGCTCTGTCCCAGGGCGCGCGCCAGGTCGATGGCGGACGCGGCCATCGTCGGCGGATACAGGACGGTCGCCTTGAGGACGCTGTTGCCGGCCTTGATGGCGTCCATCGCCGACTTGGCCCCCGCGCCGCCGACCATGATGAACTCGTCGCGTCCTGCCTGCTGGATGGCGCGCAGCGCGCCGACTCCCTGGTCGTCGTCGTGGTTCCACAGGGCGTCGATCTTCTTCTGCGCCTGGAGGAGCTGGGCCATCTTGGCCTGCCCCGACTCCACGGTGAAGTCGGCCGCCTGACGGGCCACCAGCTTGACGTTGGAGTAGTTCTTCAGGGCGTCGGCGAAGCCCTGGCTGCGCTGCTTGGTGAGTTCCAGACTGTCGATGCCGGCCAGCTCGACGACCTTGGCGTCCGACTTCCCCTTGAGCTGTTCTCCGATGTAGTGACCGGCGTTGAGCCCCATGCCGTAGTTGTCGCCACCGACCCAGCAGCGGTACGCCTGCGGGGAGGCGAAGATGCGGTCCAGGTTGATGACCGGGATGCCCGCCCTCATCGCTTCGAGGCCCACCTGGGTGAGCGCCTTGCCGTCCGCGGGCAGGATGACGAGGACGTCGACCTTCTTGTTGATGAGGGTCTTGACCTGGCCGATCTGGACGGCCGTGTCGTTGGATCCCTCGGTGATCTCCAAGGTCACTTCGGAGTACTTCTCGGCCCGCGACTTGGCGTTGACGTTGATCGCGTTGAGCCAGCCGTGGTCGGCCTGGGGTCCGGCGAAGCCGATGGTGACGGGCTTGCCGGGCTTGTCGTCCGCGGCGGGCTGATTGCTCTGCGCGACCGAGTCGTCGGCTGACTTCTTGGGCTCGTTGCTGGTGCAGGCGGTGAGGAAGGCGCCCGCGGAGACGGCTGCGGTGCCGAAGAGCAGTCCTCTGCGGCTGGTTTCTGGCATGGCTGTCAAACCCTTCATCCGGTGCGGTGCGTACGGAACAGCGGGTGGTGGCGGGGAGGACCGCTGGATCAGGTCTCTCCGTTGCGCAGCGTGCGGCGCTGGACCAGGACGGCGGCGACGATGATCGCGCCCTTGGCGATCTGCTGGACATCGCTCTGCAGGTTGTTGAGCGCGAAGATGTTGGTGATCGTGGTGAAGACGAGGACGCCCAGGACGGAACCGACGATGGTGCCGCGTCCGCCGCTGAGAAGGGTGCCGCCGATGATGGCCGCGGCGATGGCGTCCAGCTCGTAGAGGTTGCCGTTGGTGTTCTGGCCCGATCCGGACAGGATGATCAGCATGAAGGCGGCGATGCCGCAGCAGAGTCCGGAGAGCAGGTAGAGGTAGAGCCGCTGGCGGCGGACGTCGATGCCGGCCAGCCGGGCCGCTTCCGCGTTGCCGCCGACCGCGACCGTACGACGCCCGAAGGTCGTCCGGTTCAGGATCAGCCAGCCGGCGAGGGTGACCGCGGCGAAGACCAGGACCAGCGGCGGGATGCCCAGGATGTACGAGTCGGGGAGGCCCAGGTCGAGGACGGACGGCACGGTGACGATCTGTGTCTTGCCGTCGGTTATCTGGAGGGCGAGCCCGCGGGCCGACGCGAGCATGGCCAGCGTCGCGATGAACGGCACCATTCCGCCGTACGCGATGAGGAGCCCGTTGACGAGTCCTGCCGCGAGTCCGACGATCACGGCGGTGAACAGGATGCCCGTGAAGCCGTACTCCTGGGTGGCGAGCGTCGTCGCCCAGACGGAGGCGAGGGCCACCATCGCGCCCACCGACAGATCGATGCCTCCGCTGGTGATGACGAAGGTCATGCCGACGGTGACGACTCCGATGACGGACGCCTGCGTCAGGATCAGCTGAAGGTTGCCGGTGTCCAGGAAGGCGTCCGGTTCGGTGATGCCGCCGACGGCGATCAGCACGGCGAGTACGCCGAGCAACGACAGGTTACGGACGTCGGCGCGCAGACCGAACGCGCGCCGGCCTCCCTCCTTCTTCGAGGGCGGGGCGTCGGCCGGGCCGCTCAGGACCCCCTTGTCCGGCCCGTTGTGCTGCGCCGAAGAGACGGGCTGCGTCATGATGCCGGGCTCCCTTCCATCACGAGATCGAGTACGCGGTGCTCGTCCAGCTCCCCGGCGTCGGCCGCGTGCACGACGCGGCCCTCGCGGAGCACCAGCACCCGGTCGGCGAGTCCCAGCACTTCGGGTACCTCGCTGGAGACGAGCAGTACGGCGAGGCCGTCGTCGGCCAGCCGGCGGATCACGGCGTACAGCTCGGCGCGGGCGCCGACGTCGACACCGCGGGTGGGTTCGTCGAGGAGCAGGACCCGGCAGCCGCGCAGCAGCCAGCGGGCCAGGACCGCTTTCTGCTGGTTGCCGCCGGAGAGGGTGCGGACGGCCGCGTCCGGGTTGTCGGGCCGCAGCGAGAGCTCCTGGGTGGCGGCCCTGGCGGCCTTCCGTTCGGCCCCCCGGTCGAGCCAGCCGCCCCGGGCGAAGCGGGAGAGGGAGGAGACGGAGACGTTACGGGTGACCGATTCGGTCAGCAGCAGCGCCTGCGCCTTGCGTTCCTCGGGTGCCAGCCCGATTCCGGCGGCCACCGCGGCGCGGACGCTGCCGGGGCGCAGTGGCTTGCCGCCGACGGTGACCCGCCCCGTGGTGGGCTTGCGCGCGCCGAAGACGGTCTCCAGGATCTCGGAGCGTCCGGAGCCCACCAGTCCGGCGAGACCGACGATCTCGCCCGGCCGCAGTTCGAGGTCGAGCGGTTCGAACTCGCCCTTCCTGGACAGCCCTTCGACGGTGAGTACGGGCTGCGTGGCGGCCCGCCCGGCCGTGTCCGCGGTGCGTTCGGGGAAGACGTACTCGACGTTGCGGCCGGTCATCATGGCAACGATGTCGCGCGTGGGTGTGGACGTGGCGGGAAGCCCCACGGCGACGGCCCTGCCGTCCTTGAGTACGGTCACCCGGTCGCCGATACGGCGGATCTCCTCCAGCCGGTGGGAGATGTAGACGACGGCGACGCCTTCGGCGGTGAGCCCGTCGACGATCCGGAAGAGGTTGTCGACCTCGTCCGGGTCGAGGGCGGCCGACGGTTCGTCCATCACGATGAGCCGTACGTCGTGGGAGAGCGCCCGGGCCATGGAGACGATCTGCTGCTGTGCGGCGGAGAGGTCGCCGACCGCGCGGGCGGGGTCGATCTCCGGGTGGCCGAGGCGTTTGAGGTGCTCGCCCGCCGCGGTGCGGGCCTCACGGGTGCGGACGACGAAGCCCGCGGTGGTCGGTTCGTGTCCGAGGAAGATGTTCTCGGCGACCGACAGGCCTTCCACCAGGTCGAGTTCCTGGTAGATGGTGGCGATCCCGAGGCGCATCGCGGCGATGGGCGACCTGAGCGCGACGGGTGCGCCGCGCCAGGTGATCTCGCCGCCGTCGGGCTGGTGGGCTCCGGCCAGCACCTTGATGAGGGTGGACTTGCCGGCGCCGTTCTGCCCGAGGAGGCAGTGGACTTCGCCGGCCTGTACTTCCAGGTCCACGCCGTCCAGGGCGCGCACTCCGGGGAAGGACTTGGTGATGCCGGACATGGTGAGCAGGGGTCGTTCGGGTGCTGTTTCCGGGGCCGGGACCTGTGCTGGTTCCGGTGCCGGTACCGACGGCGATGCCGGTTCTGGTGCCATGACGAATCCCCTCGGCGGGTGCTGGGCCGGTGAGTGGGCAGGGCGAGGCGCGGGAGGTACTGGATGAGCCGGACGAGCTGGATGTGCTCTGGTGCGGACGTGCCGTGGTGCTGACCGGTCCGAGGATCAGGCCGGTGAGAACAGGTGGTCGCTGATGAGCCGGGCGGCGCCGATCACTCCGGCGGCCGGTCCCAGCTCCCCCAGCACGATGGGAAGGTTGCCGGTGGCCAGCGGCAGGGACTGCCGGTAGACCTGGGTGCGGACACTGGCGAGGAGGTTGTGACCGAGGCCGGTCACACCGCCGCCGATCACCACCAGACCGGGGTTGAAGAAGCTGACGAGTCCGGCGATGACCTGGCCGACCCTGTTGCCGCCCTCACGGATCAGGTCGAGAGCGGCGGCGTCACCGGCCGCGGCGGCGGCAGCGACGTCGACGGCGTTGAGCCGGCCGGCCGCTTCGAGCCGGGCCGCGAGCTCCGCCGACTGCCCGGAGCGCGCCGCGTCCTCCGCGTCGCGGGCGAGCGCCGCGCCGCTGAAGTGGGCTTCCAGGCAGCCCCGGTTGCCGCAGGCGCAGGCCCGGCCGTCCGGTTCCACCTGGATGTGGCCGATGTCCCCGGCGCTGCCCGTCGTACCGCGGTAGACCTCGCCGCCGACGACGATGCCGCAGCCGATACCCGTACCGATCTTGACGCAGAGGAAGTCGCCCACGGAGCGTGCGACGCCCGCGTGCTGCTCCCCCATCGCCATGAGGTTCACGTCGTTGTCGACCATGACGGGGCAGCCCAGCTCCTGGCTGAGCGCCTCGCGGACCGGGAAGCCGTCCCAGCCGGGCATGATCGGCGGCGCGACCGGCACGCCTTCGGGAAAGCGGACGGGGCCCGGTACGCCGATGCCCGCGCCGTCGAAGCCCTCGGCGAGCCCGGAGGCCCGGAGCTTGGCCGCCATCGACAGCACCTGCTCGAAGACGGCGACGGGACCCTCGCGTACGTCCATGGGGTGGTTGAGGTGCCCGAGGACCTCCAACTCGGCGTTGGTGACGGCCACATCGATGGATGTGGCACCGATGTCGACGCCGAGGAACCGGAGTGCCGGGGCGAGCCGGATGTTGTGGGAGCGGCGTCCGCCGCGCGAGGCGGCGAGTCCGTCGGCCACGACGAGGCCCGTCTCCAGCAGCCGGTCCACCTCGACGGCGAGTTTGGAACGCGAGAGGTCGACCTCGTCGCCGAGCTGCGCACGGGAGTTGGGACCGCCGTCGCGCAACAGCCGTAGCAGTCGCGCCTGATGCGCGTTCGCGGGCCGAGCCGTCATGCGTCTCACACGTCCCTCCCCGCCACATCGGACAGTCCGTCGGGCTTTGGAGGGGAACGTAGCAGCGCTTTCCCGGAGTGGGAAGAAGTTGCGCAGCAATCCGCTCCAACTTTCTCCACACCCAGGACAAAGGCATGGCGCCCACCGCTCTGGCGGGCGGTCCGGTCCGGACACACCGATGGGGCACCGGGAGGTCCCGATACCCCATCAGTCCGATCCGACGGCGTGCCCGGCGTGCGCTGCCGCGCCTCGCCGCGCACCCCTGTCCCGGCTCTTCTACGCCTCTTCGCGGCGGTGGTACGTCTCGCGCGTGTGCTCCGTGTGCGCGCGCATGACCTCCGTGGCCCGCTGCTCGTCCCGTGAGGAGATCGCCGCGATCAGCGCGCGGTGCTCGATCCACGACTGGGTGCCGCGCTGGCGGGCCACCGGCGTGTAGTACCAGCGGACCCTGCGGTCGACCTGCCCGGCCAGTTCGGCGAGGACCACGTTTCCGGCCAGCTCCATGACCTTGGCGTGGAAGGCGGCGTTGGTGGCGACCGCCAGGTCCACGTCGTCGTCGGCCACGGCCTGCTCGCCCTTGGCGCAGAGCTCTTCGAGCGCCGCGATGCCCGCCGTGCCCGAGTTGGCGGCGGCGAGCCTGGCCGCCTCGGCCTCCAGGAGCGTACGGACCGAGAGCAGCTGGTCCGCCTCCTGCTCGGTGGGCTCGTGGACGAAGGCGCCCTGCGCGGGGCGCAGGTCGACCCAGCCCTCGGTGTTCAGCCGCTGGAGCGCTTCGCGCACCGGCTGCCTGGACACTCCGAGATGCCCCGCGAGTTCGCTCTCGACCAGGTGCTGGCCGGGTCGCAGCGCTCGCGTGGTGATCAGTTCGAGCAGCGCCTCGTAGACACGCTCGCGCAGCGGACCGGGCCGTTCCAGCTTCGGCACAGCCCCTTGCGGCAGTCCTGTGGACAACATCGCGGTCCCCCTCCAGGCGACGAGCAATTGCTTATCGTCTACAGTCTACCGAGCACAATGCGGGTCAGGGACAGCGGATCACTTGACCGGCGTACGAGAGGTTGCCGCCGAAGCCGAAAAGCAGCACCGGAGCACCGCTCTCGATCTCCCCGCGCTCCACCAGCTTGGAGAGCGCCATCGGGATGGAAGCCGCGGATGTATTACCGGAATCCACCACATCCCGGGCGATGACCGCGTTGATCGCGCCGATCTTCTTCGCGACCGGTTCGATGATCCTCAAATTGGCTTGATGCAGCACCACCCCGGCGAGGTCCTCGGGGGCGATCCCCGCCTTTTCGCATACCTTGCGGGCAATCGGCGGCAGCTGCGTGGTGGCCCAGCGGTAGACGGACTGGCCCTCCTGGGCAAAACGCGGCGGGGTGCCCTCGATGCGTACGGCGTTGCCCATCTCGGGCACCGAGCCCCACAGGACCGGGCCGATTCCGGGGCGGTCGCCCGTCCCGGAGTCCGCGACGACGACCGCCGCGCCCGCGCCGTCACCGAGCAGGACGCAGGTGGTGCGGTCGGTCCAGTCGGCGATGTCGGCCATCTTGTCGGCGCCGATGACCAGGACCCGCGTGGCGGCCTCGGCCCGGATCGCGTGGTCCGCGGTCGCCAGGGCGTGCGTGAAGCCGGAACAGACCACGTTGATGTCCATGACGGCGGGCGAGCCCATGCCGAGCCGCGCCGCGACCCGCGCGGACATGCTCGGCGAGCGGTCGATGGCCGTGGAGGTGGCCACCAGGACCAGATCGATGTCCGAGGGCAGCAGGCCGGCCGCGGCCAGCGCCTTGGCTCCCGCGTGTGCGGCCATCTCGTCCACCGGCTCGTCGGGACCACCCACATGACGGGTCTTGATGCCGACACGACTGGTGATCCACTCGTCGCTGGTGTCGACCATGGCGGCCAGATCGTCGTTGGTGAGCACCTTGGCGGGCTGATAGTGGCCGAGCGCCACGACACGTGAGCCGGTCATGTACGGGTTCCCCTCGCTACGTATGGCAGGAACCATCCAGTCTTGGTCGCTACTGTCCGGTACGAGGACACGTAACCCCACAGGATTCCGGGCCGGGCGTTGGAGCCTTGACAACAGCCTTGACCCTCCGGACCGCATACTGTAGACAATATTCTGTCGACTTTACACCTCGCTCGGTCCTCTCACCGAACGGAGAGCCCCGTGAAAGTCGCAGTTGTCGGTGCCGGAGCCATCGGTGCCTATGTCGGGGCCGCGCTCCACCGCGTCGGCGCCGAGGTCCATCTCATCGCCCGGGGTCCGCACCTGGCGGCCATGCGCCGCGACGGCGTACGCGTCCTCAGTCCGCGCGGCGACTTCACGGCGCGCCCCTCGGCCACCGACGACCCCTCGGACGTCGGACCCGTCGACTATGTGTTCCTCGGCCTGAAAGCCAACTCGTACGCGGTGTCGGGCCCCCTGGTCCATCCGCTCATGCACGACCGCACCGCCGTGATCGCCGCGCAGAACGGCATCCCCTGGTGGTACTTCCACGGCCTCGCGGGCCCGACGCTGCGCGCCGTGCACGCGCTCGCCGACCTCCTCGCCACTACCTCCTCCGCCCCAGCAGGGAGCGCGCCATGAGCATCAGCCGCACCACCGGCAACGGCGGCGGGCGCCGCAGCGGCCGGCAGCCGAAGACGTACGAACGACTGACCCACCCACTGGTACGCGACGAGGGCGGGACCCTGCGCCGCGCGAGCTGGGCTGAGGCGCTGAACCGCGCGGCTGCCGGATTCCGGCAGACCCGGGAGACGTACGGCCCCGACGCCTTCGCGATGCTGTCCTGTGCCCGGGCCACCAACGAGATGAACTACGTGGCCCAGAAGTTCACCCGGGTGGTGATGGGGACCAACAACGTCGACTCCTGCAACCGCACCTGTAAGCACGTCCTGAAGGGCATCCGCAACGGGGCCCGGATGTACGCCGTCGACCCGCGCCGCACCTCGACCGCGGAGTGGGCGGAGAGCTGGCTCGGCCTCGACGTCGGCACCGACATCCCGCTCGCCGTTCCCCGTCGAGAAGGGACTCTTCGGCAAGCCGACCGCCGTCAACAACGTCGAGACACTCGTCAACGTCCTGCCGGTCCTGGAGCACGTCGGCTGCAACGTCACCCTCCATGTGCAGGACAATGAGATCGTCAAGGTCACCTCGCCGCACGACAACCCGGTGACCCACGGCAACCTCTGCATCAAGGGCCGTTTCGGCTACCAACACGTACAGAATCGGGTTTAACCGCCATGGGACGGGTCACCGAGCGCCGCCGCACCATCCGCATCCGTGACGGGGCCGTCTCCACCCGCCCCGACACACTGGTCGCCGAGGAGCCGCTGGAGATCCGGCTGAACGGCAAGCCGCTCGCCATCACGATGCGTACCCCCGGCGACGACTTCGCCCTGGCGGCGGGCTTCCTGGTGAGCGAGGGCGTGATCGGCGAAGGCTCCGAGGTGCAGTCGATCGTGTACTGCGCCGGGGCGACGGCCGACGGCGTCAACACGTACAACGTGGTGGACGTGAGACTCGCGCCGGGGGTCGTGATCCCCGACATCACGCTCGAACGCAACGTCTACACCACGTCGTCGTGCGGTCTCTGCGGCAAGGCGAGCCTCGACGCCGTCCGCACCACGACGCGTCATCCCGTCGCCGATACTCCCCCGGTCCGGGTGGCTCCCGAACTGCTCGCCGGCCTCCCCGACCGGTTGCGCGAGGCACAACGGGTGTTCGACAGGACCGGGGGTCTGCACGCGGCGGCGTTGTTCTCGGAGACGGGCGAACTGCTCGACATCCGGGAGGACGTCGGACGGCACAACGCGGTCGACAAGCTCGTCGGCCGGGCCCTCACCGACCACCGGCTGCCGCTCTCGCGGGCGATCCTGCTGGTGTCGGGCCGGGCGTCCTTCGAACTCGCGCAGAAGGCGGTGATGGCGGGTATCCCGATGCTCGCCGCCGTCTCCGCGCCGTCGTCGCTGGCCGTCGATCTGGCGGCCGAGAGCGGACTGACCCTGGTCGGCTTCCTCCGGGGCCCGTCCATGAACGTGTACGCGGGTGAGCACCGCATCGCCCTGGAGGCGACGGCCGGCAAGGGCTGAGGCGGCCCCGCCCGCTGCACGGGTCAGGGGTCCGGCCGGCGGGGAGCGCCCCCTGCGCCGGCCGGACCCTGCCGGGGCCACCCCGGAGAGGCGGTCTCAGCCCACGCCGACGGTCTCCTGCGCCGCCGCGCCGCTCGTCGGCAGCGGGTCGCGCGAGCGCCGTTTCGCGATCACCGCGCAGACCATCAGCTGCATCTGGTGGAAGAGCATCAGCGGCAGCACCGCGAGGCTCGCGTGCGCGCCGAACAGGACGCTCGCCATCGGCAGCCCGGCCGCCAGGCTCTTCTTCGACCCGGCGAACTGGATGGCGATCCGGTCCCCCCGGCCGAATCCGAGGCGCTTGGCTCCGTACCAGGTCAGGGTGAGCATCAGCGCGAGCAGCACCGCTTCGGTGGCGAGCAGCGCACCGAGGCGGGCCGGAGTGACCTGGTGCCAGATGCCGGCGACCATGCCCTCGCTGAACGCCGTGTAGACGACCAGCAGGATCGATCCGCGGTCCACGAAGCCGAGGACCTTCTTGTGGCGGACGAGGAAGCCGCCGATCCAACGGCGCAGCACCTGCCCGGCGAGGAACGGCACGAGCAGCTGGAGGACGATCTTCAGCAGCCCGTCGGCCGAGAAGCCGCCACCGCTCCCGCCGAGCAGCAGGCCGGCGAGCAGCGGGGTGAGGAGAATCCCGGCGATGCTGGAGAAGGAGCCCGCGCAGATCGCCGCCGGCACGTTGCCGCGGGCGATCGAGGTGAACGCGATCGAGGACTGGATGGTCGAGGGGACCAGGCAGAGGAAGAGCAGGCCTTCCTGGAGCTGAGGCGTCAGGACGTACGGCACGAGTCCCCCGCTGGCCAGTCCGAGCAGCGGGAACGCGACGAACGTGCAGGCCAGGACGGTGAGATGGAGGCGCCAGTGCTTCAGCCCTTCGAGCGCTTCGGCGGTGGAGAGCCGGGCGCCGTAGAGGAAGAAGAGGAGGGCGACCGCTCCGGTGGACGCCCCGCCCGCCACCTCCGCCGCGCTTCCGGACGCGGGCAGCAGCGCCGCGAGCACGACCGTCCCGACCAACGCCAGGATGTACGGGTCGATCGGCAGCCAGGACGGCGGCTTCAGGGTGCGGCGGCTCATGTGCTCCACGTGTCTCTCGGTCAGGTCGTGCCCTCTCCATCGTGCTCCCGGTCATCGCGATCGGGAATCCCGCATACCGCTCTGACTGTGATCACGGATCGCGATAACCTGCGCCCATGTACGACCCCGCGCAGCTCCGCACCTTCCTCGCCGTCGCGCAGACCCTGAGCTTCACGCAGGCCGCTCGCAGACTCGGCGTCCGCCAGTCCACGGTCAGCCAGCACGTGCGGCGGCTTGAGGACGCGACCGGGCGGCAGCTGTTCGCCCGGGACACCCACAGCGTCGATCTCACCGAGGACGGCGAGGCGATGCTCGGCTTCGCCCGGTCGATCCTCCAGGCGCACGAGCGCGCGTCGGCCTTCTTCACCGGCACCCGGCTGCGCGGCCGGCTGAGGTTCGGCGCGTCCGAGGACTTCGTCCTCACCAGACTGCCGGAGATCCTGGAATCGTTCCGGCGCGACCACCCTGAGGTCGAACTGGAACTGACCGTGGAGCTGTCGGGGACCCTGCACCAGCAGCTGGAGGCGGGCCGGCTCGACCTGGTGCTGGCCAAGCGGCGCACGGGCGACACACACGGCGAGCTCGTCTGGCGGGACGCGCTCGCCTGGATCGGCGCACCGCAGCTGCGGATCGACCCGGACCGCCCCGTGCCGTTGATCGTCTTCCCGCCGCCCGGGATCACCCGCGCCCGGGCCCTGGAGGTCCTGGAGGAGCACGGCCGGTCCTGGCGGGTGTCCTGCACGAGCACCAGTCTGAGCGGACTGGTCGCGGCGGCCCGCGCGGGCCTGGGGGTCATGGCGCACACCCGCGGGCTGATCCCGCCCGGACTGGCCCCGGTGCCGGCCAGGGCGGGACTGCCGGAGCTCGGCGACGTGGACTTCGTCCTGCTGCACGGCAGGAACCGGGGCGGGGCGCAGGAGGCGGCCGACGCCCTGGCCGCGGCGATCCTGGCGGGCGGCGACCGGCTGCACCGGGGAATCGGCGGCCGGGAGTCCGCGTGACGGCGCGGCCGTATGCGGACAAGAGCCGTGTACCCGTACAGAGTGGGAGTGATCGTGGTGTACAGATTCGGTGGAGATTCGGGCGCAAGCCCCATACTCCGTGGTCGGAAGTGTGCCCGTGCCTTGCCCACTTGGCCGGATTTCTACGGCTGACCTGTGCAGATGCCACGCTTTACGGAGGCTTCACACTCTCCCGTGACAGCGCCCGGTGGGGTAGCGTCGCGGCGCTGTGCGGAGGCCACGAGGAGCAGTTCATTGCGCGAATTCACTGTCCCACCCATGGCGGCCGCGCCCCACGTCGGCGGTCTCGCCGATGCCGTGTTCGACAACGCCGAGGACGATCCGCACCGGATCGCGCTGGGGCGCAAGGACGCGTCCGGACACTGGCGCGATGTCACCGCCGCGAAATTCCGCGACGAGGTGCTGGCCCTCGCCAAGGGGCTGATCGCCCACGGCGTCCGGTTCGGCGACCGCATCGCCCTGATGTCCCGTACGCGCTACGAGTGGACGCTCTTCGACTTCGCGGTGTGGACCGTCGGGGCCCAGTCGGTACCGGTCTACCCCACGTCATCCGCCGAGCAGGTGCTGTGGATGCTCCATGACGCCGAGGTCACCGCCGTCATGGTCGAGCACGAGGACCACGCGATGACCATCGGCTCGGTCGTCGACCGGCTCCCCCATCTGAAGCGGCTGTGGCAGCTGGACGCCGACGCGGTGGGCGAGCTCGTCGCGGCGGGCGAGCAGATCGAGGAGGAGGTGGTGCACCGGCACCGCCGTGCCGTGACGCCGGAGTCGGTGGCGACGGTGATCTACACCTCGGGCACCACGGGCCGCCCCAAGGGATGCGTGATCACGCACGCCAACTTCATGTTCGAGTCCGACACCATGGTCAGCCGGTGGGAGCCGGTGTTCCACTCCAAGCCGGGCGACGAGGCCGCGACCCTGCTCTTCCTCCCGCTGGCCCACGTCTTCGGCCGGATGGTGGAGATCGCGGCGCTGCGGGGCCGGGTGAAGCTGGGCCATCAGCCGGAGCTCTCGGCGCGCGCCCTGATGCCGGACCTGGTCTCGTTCCGGCCGACGTTCATCCTCGCCGTCCCGTACATCTTCGAGAAGGTCTTCAACGGGGCCCGGCGCAAGGCCGAGGCGGAGGGCCGGCTGGGGCCGTTCGAGAAGGCCGTCGAGATCGCGGTGAAGTACGCGGAGGCCATGGAGCACCGCGCCTTCGGTACCGGACCCGGCCCCTCCGCCGGACTGCGGATGCAGCACCAGTTCTTCGACAAGGTGGTCTACAAGAAGGTCCGCGACGCGATGGGCGGCCGGGTGCGGCACGCGATGTCGGGCGGCTCCGGGATGGACCGCAGGCTCGGCCTGTTCTTCGCGGGCGCCGGCGTCCTCGTCTACGAGGGGTACGGCCTCACCGAGTCCACCGCCGCGGCGACCGCGAACCCGCCGGAACGCACCCGCTACGGCACCGTCGGGCAGCCGATCCCCGGCTCGACCGTGCACATCGCCGACGACGGCGAGGTGTGGGTGCACGGTGCGAACATCTTCTCCGGCTATCTGGGCGACCCGAAGGCCACCGAGGCGACGCTCCGCGACGGCTGGCTGGCCACCGGCGACCTCGGTGCGCTCGACGAGGACGGCTATCTGACGATCACCGGGCGGAAGAAGGAGATCCTGGTGACCTCGGGCGGCAAGAGCGTGTCACCGGTGGGTCTCGAGGAGCGGGTGCGGGCACATCCGCTGGTGGCGCAGTGCATCGTCGTCGGCAACGACCGTCCGTACATCGCGGCGCTGGTGACCGTGGACCAGGAGTCCGTGGACCACTGGCTCGCCATGCAGGGCCGCTCGCCGCTGAGCCCGGAGGAACTGGTGCGGGACCCGGATCTGGAGATGGAGGTCCGCCGCGCGGTCGTGGCCGCCAACACGGCGGTGTCGCAGGCCGAGTCCATCCGTACGTTCCGGATACTGGCGCACCAGTTCACCGAGGAGCGCGGGCTGCTCACCCCTTCGCTGAAGCTGAAGCGCAAGGCGATCGAGACGGCGTACGTGGCCGAGGTCGACGCGCTCTATCGCTGAACCGCGTGTCCCGCTCGCGCGAGCGGGAATGCGCGGGGGCGGGAATGCGTACGCCTCCGTGATCGTTGACACTCGGAGTACCAACCGACAACGTAAGGATCGACCGCTCGTGAGCCAGGTCCCCTCCCTCACCCTCAACAACGGTGTCGACATGCCGCAGCTCGGTTTCGGTGTCTGGCAGGTGCCGGACGACGAGGCGGAGAAAGCGGTGGCCACGGCCATCGAGTCCGGGTACCGGAGCATCGACACCGCCGCGATCTACGAGAACGAAGCAGGCACCGGCAAGGCCATCGCCGCCTCCGGTGTCGCCCGTGACGAGCTGTTCGTCACCACCAAGCTGTGGAACAGCGAGCAGGGCTACGACAAGACGCTGCGCGCCTTCGACGCGTCGCTCGACAAGCTGGGTCTCGACTACGTCGACCTGTACCTGATCCACTGGCCGCTGCCGGTCAAGGACGCGTACGTGGACACGTACAAGGCCCTGGAGAAGATTCTCGCGGACGGCCGCACCAAGGCCATCGGCGTGTCGAACTTCCTGCCCGCGCACCTGGAGCGCCTGATCGCCGAGACCTCCGTGGTCCCCGCGGTCAACCAGGTCGAACTGCACCCGCAGCTCCAGCAGGCCGAACTGCGTGCCTTCCACGCCCAGCACGGCATCGCCACCGAGGCGTGGTCGCCGCTGGGTCAGGGCAAGGGCCTCCTGGAGGTCCCGACCGTCGTCGCGATCGCCCGGAAGCACGGCCGGACGCCCGCCCAGGTGGTGCTGCGCTGGCACCTCCAGACGGGCAACGTGGTGATCCCGAAGTCCGTGACCCCGTCGCGGATCGTGGAGAACCTCGACGTGTTCGGCTTCGAGCTGGACGACGACGACCTCGCGGCGTTCGCCGCTCTGGACGAGGGCAAGCGCCTCGGTCCGGACCCGGCGGAGTTCGACTACGACGCCTGATCCACCGGGCACCCGGTGCTGCCACGCCGCCGTCGGCCTTTACGGGCCGGCGGCGGCGTCGTGCGTCCGCCACCGGTGGATACTGGCCTCCGCCGTCCGAACACGCCGAAGGAGTACGGAACATGAGCGCCGACACCGCGCCCGTCGTGGAAGCGGGCACCTACCGCCTGCGCAATGTGGCCAGCGGCCTCCTGCTGGAGGTGTACGGCGCGGCGAAGGGCGGCGGCGCCAACGTGCAGCAGGGCAAGGAGAACGGTTCGGCCGCGCAGCACTGGCGGATCGCGCCCGTGCACGACGGTGCGGCGCTCCATCATCTGGTCAACGCGCACAGCGGCAAACGTCTGGACGTCGCCAACGCCTCCACGGAGAACGGTGCCAACATCCAGCAGTGGAGGGCCAACAACTTCGGCGCCCAGGAGTGGCTGATCGAACAGCACCTGGAGACACCCGGCACCGTCACCCTCGTCAGTTTCATCAGCGGCCTCGTCCTGGAGGTCGCCGGTGCGAGCACGGAGGACGGGGCCAACGTCCAGCAGTGGGAGGACACCGACTCCCCCGGTCAGTGGTGGCAGTTGGAGCCGGTGCCCGACTCCGGCGCGGCTTAGCGGGGTCGTGGTCATGAGTACGCGTACTCATGACCACGACCATCCGTTCATCCCACAATCGACCGGCCCCTGCCGTACGGAAATGGAGTGCCCTCGTGAGACGTCTACCGCTGGCCGTGGCTGCCGGTCTGCTCCTGGTGACCGGCTGCGGCACCGAACGGGTCGTGTCCTCGGCCGACAGCCCCTCCGGCGGCGCCTCGTCCGCCGGTGCCCGGCCGTCCACCGCGCAGGACTACGAGAAGCTGGCCGATGCGGCCCGCGCGAAGCACGACAAGAAGTTCCGGGACGTGGCGGCGCGCTGCGCGGACGTCGTCCCGAGTCCTTCTCCCAGCGGGGCGGCGGGCACGGGGCCCGAGGAGTCCGAGGACCCCGAGGCGGCCCGCTACCGGGAGAACCACGCCTTCAAGCAGCAGGCGCCGCTCAGCCCCGAACAGCAATGCCGCGGGGAGGCCCACGCCGACCGGATCACCGACGCCCTGCGCGAGACCGGCGGGTCCGGCCCGTCGGACGAGCAGGCCCTGCGAGCCGTCCTGGAGGGCCTCGGTTATCCGGCCGAAAGCACCCAGGTGTACGGGGCGGGCCACGCGCTCGGCTTCAGCCTCTCCGTTCCCGGCGGCGCCCCGTGCGTCAGCGGCGGTGTGGGCCCGCCCGTGAACGTCGAGGCCCACGGCCCGTACATGGAGGGCGGCTGCGTGGAGCCGCGCGGCGGACACTGAGCCGCTAGCCTCGCGCGGCCACGTGTACCGTGCGGGCCGCGAGCATGAAGGCGTCGTCGCGGTGGTGCAGCCCGGCCGGGTCGGCCGGGTCGAGCAGCCGGTCGAGTACGGCGATGTCCTCGGCCGTCAGCCGGCCCTCGAACATCTCCCGCTGGCGGGCGAAGCTCGCCACGACGTGCTCGCGGGCGGTCGCGGAGAGCGGGGCGGGCAGGTCGAGCAGGAAGCTGCGGGTGCTCCGCGGCTTCAGACCCACCGCGCCGAACAGGGCGTTCCAGTCCTCGGTCTCCTGCTTGGTGTCCGGCAGGGATCCCCGCATGTCCGCGAACCAGTCCGCGGAAGCCGCGTCGAGGCGGGCCTCCAGGCCGGGCCTGCCGAAGCCGATGTCGCGCGGCAGCTGACGGGTGGGAAGCCCGCCCTCGACGAGCGCGACGGCGCCCCCGGGGCGCAGCAGTCCCGCGAACCCGGCCAGCACACCGCGCTGGTCGCCCATGTGGTGCAGCGAGTTGCCCGCCCAGATCAGGTCGGCCTCCTCCAAAGCGCCCAGGTCGTCCGGCAGTTCGGCGTGCAGGGTCCGCACCCGGTCGCCGAGACCGAGGCGTCGCGCGCGGGCTGCGGCGCGCTCCAGGAGGGCGGGGGTGGCATCCACCGCGACGACCTCGGCCGCCGGGAACACCTCGGCGAGCAGGCAGGTGACCACGCCGGGACCGCTGCCGATGTCGAGGACGCGGCGCACCTCGGAGCCGGTCCGGAGTCCGGCGACCCAGCGGGCCGCCTCCTCGTACTGCCCGAGGCCGAGCTCGGCCTCCTGCTCCAGCATGGGACCCATCACGTCCCAGTCGAAGTCGCCGGCACCGGGTCCGTGACCGTGGCCGTGGCCGTGTGCGGCGTGGCCGTGCCCCTGCGCCTGCTTGTGGTGTCCGTCGTGTCCGTGCTCGGTGTGGTTGGTCATGGCGTCAGCCTGCACGGGAGTCACGCCCTGGGCAAACTTCTTTGCTGGTTCGGCAAGCCGGTCTCCAGGGTGCCGGGTGGCGCGCCGCGGTACTCCTGCGGGCTCATGCCCCGCACGCGCTTGAAGGCGCTGCTGAAGGCGAAGGAACCGCTGTAGCCGACCTTCCGCGCGACCGCCTCCACCGTCGCGTCGGTGCCCCGCAGCAGATCGGCGGCGACGGCGAAGCGCCAGCCCGTCAGATACGCCATCGGGGGCTCCCCGACCAGTTCGGTGAACCGGCGTGCCAGCGCCGCCCGGGAGACTCCGGTCGCGGCGGCCAGACCGGCGACCGTCCACGGACGGGCCGGATCGTCCTGGAGGAGCCGCAGCGCCTGTCCGACGACCGGATCGCCCATCGCCACGTACCAGGCAGGTGCCTGGCCACCGGGCCGGGCGAACCAGGTGCGCAGACCGGCGATCAGCAGCAGATCGAGCAGCCGGTCCAGCACGACGCTCTGGCCCGGCTCATCCTGGGAGATCTCGTCGTCGAGCAGACGCAGCAACGGCCCGGTCCTGGCGTCGGCGCGCAGGACGAGCAGCGCGGGCAGCGAGTCGAGGAGCCGCCGGCTGATCTCACCTTCGAGGAGGTAGGTCCCGATGAGCATCGTCGCCGACCCGGCGGGGGCGTTGCCCCAGGTCCGTACGCCCAGACGCATGGAATCGGAGAGCGGCTCCCCGTACAGCGTGGTGCAGACACCTCCCGGGCCGATACGGGAGCGCGGCGAGGTGCCGGGAGCGTCGGCGACGGTGTACGGCTCGGGGCCGCGGGCGATCGCGATGTCGCCGGGGCGCAGCAGGACGGGCTCCCGCCCGTCTGCGGGCACGATCCACGCCTCGCCCCGGGTCATGGACATCAGGCAGAGCGGGGCCCGGTCCTCGATCCGTACCGACCAGGGCGGCTCCATGACCATCCGGAGCAGGAAGGCGCCCCGGGCCCGCGGTCCGTCCAGCAGTCCGGCGAGTGCGTCCATGCGCGCCAGCGTAGACGCACGCGCATGGAGGCGAGACGGTCGAGGATGTCGCGGGCAGGGCCGCCGGGCGAACCTTGAGTCATGAAAACGCAGACGGAAAACCCGCAGCAGGACACAGTGTTGGTGACGAGCGGCACGGGCAAGACCGGCCGCCGGGTGGTGGAGCGGCTCACCGCTCTCGGAGTCCCGGTGCGGTCGGGCTCGCGCGGCGGCGATGTCCCGTTCGACTGGGAGGACGAGGCGGGCTGGGAAGCGGCGCTGCGTGGCGCGGACGCGGCGTACGTCGCGTACTACCCCGACCTCGCCGCGCCCGGCGCCGCGGAGGCCATGGCCGCGTTCGGCCGGATCGCCGCGGAGAGCGGTGTACGACGGGTGGTGCTGCTCTCCGGGCGCGGCGAGCCGCAGGCGGTCGTCGCGGAGGAGGCGTTGCGCGGAGCGGCCCGAGGCGTGGCGCTCACCGTTCTGCGGTCGGCGTTCTTCGCGCAGAACTTCAGCGAGGGCGCTCTGGTGGACGGGGTGCGGGGCGGTGAGCTGGTGTTCCCGGCCGGAACCACCGCGGAGCCGTTCGTGGATGCCGACGACCTGGCGGACGTGGTCGTCGCCGCGCTCACCGGTGGCGGACCCGAGGAGGGGGTGCACGAACTGACCGGGCCCCGGCTGCTGACCTTCGACGAGGTGGCTTCGGAGATCACTGAGGTGACGGGGCGTGAGGTGCGGTACGTCCCGGTGACGGGGCCGCAGTACGCGGCGGCGCTGGCGGAGTACGGCATGCCGGAGCCCGAAGCGGGCTTTCTGGCCGAGCTGTTCACGATGCTGCTGGACGGCCACAACGCGGTGACGACGGACGGCGTGAAGCGGTTCCTGGGCCGGGAACCGAAGGACTTCGGCACCTTCGTCAGGGAGGCCGCCGGGGACGGCGCCTGGCGGGTGTGACGGGGGCGGGTGTGACGGGGGCGGGAGGGCGGCGGCGGGTGCCGGCCGCGCCGTCAGGCGCGGCGGAAGGCCAGCAGACGGAACGCGGGGTCGGGGCGCGGCAGGTCCGGCTCCGGCAGGCCGGTGAGGCGCATCGCGAGCCGTTCGGCCGCGTTCCCGGGCAGAGCGAGCCGCGAGGCGAACTTCCCCTGGCGCACCGCCCTGGCCGTGGTCAGCGGGGAGCGCCCCTGGCCATGACCGAGGAACAGGGCCTCCCCCACCCACTCCAGGCCGTACCGCTCCCCGTATCCGCCGACCTTCTCCGCACCGTCCGACGGGTCCGACGTGAGGTAGGGGCCGAAGAGCTCGTCGATATCGCTTCCCACGTCGTGCCCCGCGTCCTTGTCGACCGTGGTGACGAGGACTCCGCCCGGTCTCAGGACCCGGGCCGCCTCCGCCACCACGTCCCGTACGGCGCCCTCGGACCGCAGCAGATGCAGCAGCCAGACCGCGCTGACGGCATCGACGGTGGCGTCGGCCAGCGGCAGCCGCCGTACGTCGGCGAGTGTCACCGCGGCGACCCGCTGCCGCGCCATCCGCGCCATGCCGTGGGAGGCGTCGGCGCCGATCACCCGGAGGCCGGGGCGGCCGAGCGCCATGCGTTCGGTCACGAGACCCGTACCGCAGCCGATGTCCAGCAGGGTGCGGGCGGTGGGAGGGATCAGGCCGAGAACGGCACGGGCCGCGGCCTCGGCGCGGGGCACGCCGCCGCGCGTGGTGTCGTAGACCGCTGCCTCGATGTTGTAGTCCAGCACATGAATGACTGTAGGACACAGGTCCGGCATCGCGGGGCAGGAAGGACACGCGCGTATTGCCGCCGCATCCCCCGGCCCATAACGTGCGGTCATGGAGCTGGAGTTGCGCCATCTGCGGACCGTACGTGCCATCGCCGACACCGGGAGCCTCACCAAGGCCGCCGCCTCCCTGGGGCTGGCGCAGCCCGCGCTGAGTGCCCAGTTGCGGCGGATCGAGAAGGCACTCGGCGGACCGCTCTTCGACCGCGACCACACGGGCTGCCGGCCCACTCCGCTCGGTGAACTGGTGCTCGAACGGGCCAGGGTGGTGCTGCCCGCCGTGAGCGAACTCCAGGAGGAGGCCGTGCGGTTCGCCCATGCCCGGGGGTCGATGGAGCGCTTCCGCCTCGGTGGGACGCACGGCCCGCTGCTCGGCGGACTCGTCGACCGTCTGGCCGCCGCCCATCCGGGGGCGCCCGTGTCCACGTACACCAGCTGGTCGGTGGCGGAGATCGCCTCCCTGCTGGTCGGTGGACGGCTCGACTTCGCGCTGATCGGCGCGTGCGGCGAGAGTCCGCCGCCCGAGCCGGACCGGCTCAGCTGGCGGGTCGTCGGCGTCGACCCGGTGTTCGTGATGCTGCCGGAGAGCCACCCTCTGGCGGGCCGGCCCGAACTGGAGCTGTCCGCGCTGGCCGGCGAGTGCTGGGCGGACGTCCCGGGCGACGGCTGCTTCGCGGACTGTTTCGCCACCGCGTGCGCACGGGCCGGTTTCACCCCGGTGTCGGTGTACGAGACGGACACGGCGTCCGTCGTCCATCTGGTGCAGGTGGGGCGGGCGGTCGGGCTGTGCCGGGCGACGTTCCCGCCGACACCGGGTCTCGTGACCCGGCCGGTCACCGGTTCGCCGCTGAGCTGGCGTCATCTGCTCGGCTGGCACCCGCGTTCACCGGCCGCCGACGGTGCGGCCGACGCCGTCGGCGGGTACGCCAGGGCGGCGTACGCGGAGGCGGTGGAGCGCAGCGGCACGTACGCCGGATGGCTCGCGGTCCACCCGCGGTTCGGCGTCGCGCCCTGAGCCACGACCGTGTGTGACAGGGGCGCGACGCCGGTCTCAGTGGGCGCCGTGTGCCGGAGCGATGGCCTCCACCCGCGTCGCCAGCGTCAGGTCCTTCTCGGTGACGGCGCCGCCCGCGGAGTGGGTGTTCACCGACAGACCGACGGTGTTGTAGCCCAGGGTGAGATCCGAGTGGTGGCCCAGTTCCTCCTGGATCTGCGCGACATGGACGGTCAGGGCGGCGGCGGCGAAGTGCGAGGGGAGCCGGTAACCGCGGACGATCCGGTCCCCCTCCAGCGACCAGCCGGGCAGATCGCCCAGCCGCCCCTCGACCTCTTCCTGCGACAGCGGTTCATCGGCCATGACACGGCTCCCTACCGGCGACGGGCGGATCAACAGTGCCCGTGACGTTACGGTCTCCGTGGCGCCCCCGGCGCGAGTGACACGGCGACGGCGTCAGACCCTGGCTCCGTTGTCGCGCGGGCCCCGGCGCGCCGCCGGAGCCGTCCGGCGCCCGGACGTGCGGACCGGTGGCGGGGCCTTGCTGCTCCTTTCCAGTACGAGGGCGAGCGGCACGGCGGTGAGCACCGAGGAGTACGTACCGACGCAGACGCCGATGAGCAGGGCGAGAGCGAAGTCCGCCAGGGAGTCGCTGCCCAGCACGGCGAGCGCGGTGAGGATGAAGAGCGCGCCCATGCCGGTGTTGACGGTTCTGGGGACGGTCTGCAGGACGGCCCGGTCGGCGACGGTGGCGAGAGGCAGGCTCCGGTTCCCGGCCCACAGCTCGCGGACCCGGTCGAAGACCACCACCGAGTCGTTGACCGAGTAGCCGATGACGGTGAGGAGGGCGGCCAGGAAGACGCCGTCGACGGTCCGCCCCAGCCAGGCGAACGCGCCGACGAGAAGGACGAGGTCGTGGACCAGCGCCCCGACCGACGCCACGGCGAACGTCCAGCGGAACCGGACTGCCAGGTAGGCGAGTTGGACGGACACGGCGACGGCGAGCGCGATCAGCGCGTGGCGCCTCAGTTCCTCGCCGAGGCTGGGGCCGATCAGCTCGTCACGGACCTTGGCCGTCTCCCCTCCCTCCGCGGCCAGCGCCGCGCGGACCGCGTGCTCCTCGTCGTTGTCGAGCGCTCCGGTGCGTACGGAGAGGTCGCCCGCGCCCGCGGTGGTGACCTCGGCGTCGCCGAAACCGGCGGCGGCGAGGGCCGTACGGGCGGTCTCCACGTCGACGGGACGGCTCGTGGAGTACTCGACGAGGCGACCGCCGGTGAACTCGACGCCGAGGCCGACGCCCCGCACCAGGATGCCGAGCACGGCGAGGGCGACCAGCGCCCCGGAGACCAGGAGCCAGCGGCGCGGTGCGGCGAACAGTCGCGGATCGCGGCGGGTCAGCCACGTCCGCACGCGGCCCGGGCGTGCGATGCCGTTGACGCCCCGGTAGTCGCTGACGAACCGCGAGCGGGCGGCCGTCTCGGTGAGCGCGCGGGCGATGACGAGCGCGGAGAACATCGAGGCCAGCACGCCGATGGCGAGCGTGACGCCGAAGCCCTTGACCGGTCCCGAGCCCAGGAGGAAGAGGAGTCCCGCCGCGATGAGGGTGGTCACGTTCGAGTCGGCCACCGCGCTGCGGGCCTTGCGGAATCCGGCGGCGAGCGCGGAGCGCAGGGAGCGGCCCGGGCGCTCCGCGCACTCTTCGCGGGCCCGCTCGAAGACAAGGACGTTGGCGTCGACCGCCATCCCGATGGCGAGGACGAATCCGGCGAGCCCGGGAAGCGTGAGCGTGACCCCGAGGGCCACCAGCGCGGCGTACGAGATGACGCCGTACGCGCCGAGGGCCACCGCGGCGAGCGCGCCGAAGAGCCGGTACACGAAGGTGATGAAGAGCGCGGTGGCCGCGGCTCCGATGAGGGCGGCCGCGGCTCCGGCGTCGATGGCCTCGGCTCCGAGCGTCGGTCCGACGGTCCGCTGTTCGACGATCTCCACCGGGACGGGCAGTGCGCCGCCCTGCACGAGAAGCGCGAGCTCACGGGCCTCGTCGGCCGAGAAGGAACCGGTGATGCGGGTCGATCCGGACGGGATGCCGACGTCGCAGCCGACCGAGGGGTCGACCTGGGGGGAGGAGATCACCTGCCGGTCCAGGACGATGGCCACGCGGCGCCGGTCGTCCTGAACGGGGTGGCAGGCGGCTCGGCCGGTCAGGCTGGTCCAGTCGCGGGCGGCGCCCTTGTGGAAGGCGAGGTCCACGGTCCAGCCGGCGCCCTGCTGGGCGTCGAAGACGGCGGTGGCGTCCTTCACTCCGGCGCCGGAGAGTGCGGCGGGGCCGAGCGCGAGGGGGCGGCCCCGCTCGTCGGGCAGGGATGTCCGGCCCTGCTCGCCGTCCGTCGCCGGAGTGTCCGGTCCCCTCACGGCGTGGAAGGTCAGCTGGGCGGTTCTGCCGAGCACGTCGGCCGCCTTGCGCGGGTCCTGGACGTCGGGGAGTTCGACGATGATGCGGTTCTCGCCGGAGCGGGTCAGGGTCGGCTCGGCGACGCCGAGGGAGTCGATGCGTTGGCGGAGCACCTCAAGCGTGCGGTCGGTGGTCTCCCGGTCCGCGACGGCGGTACCGGAGTCCTTGGCCTGGAGCACCATGCGGGTGCCGCCCCGCAGGTCGAGGCCGAGTGCGGGTGACATGGTCAGCGTGATGTACACGGAGACGAGCAGTACGGCGGCAGCCAGAACCGCTCGCACCGTGGTGGCGCGAGTCATGGGAATCCTCCGAGGGGGCGCCGGCCGCCCTCATCTCAGCGAGGACGGAACGGCTGCTCTGTGGAACAGGTCCGTGGGACCGGTCGGCCGACCGGCGGCCCTGCGGGAGGACCCCGTACACCGGGCAGCGCCGCGCGGGCCCGGCCGGGGGCGCGGACGGGAGCTTCGGCCGGGCGCGGCCCTGCGGCGCCCGCCACTGCCGTACGGAACGGGCCCGGCGGCAGGGCGGGGTGGCCGGGTGCTGCGAGGCACTGCGTGAGGTGGGGGCGCTCGGTACCGGCCCGGGGAGGCCCGGCGGGATCGCCGCCCGGTGCCCCGGCACGCCGGGGCAAGGACGCTGCCGGGGGTACGGGACGGCGGGGTCCCTGGACGGCGGCCCCGAGGGCTCGGGGCCTGCGGGTGTCCTGGATAGCTGACCCGTGGGCGCGGGGCCTGCGGGTGTCCTGGACGTGTCCTGGGCGCGCCGTCCGGTCGGTGTGGTGGGCAGGAGGCTGCGCGGCGGGTGCGTGGGCGGTCGACGGCGGTCCTGCGGACGCGTGCGCCGGGAGACCCGCCGCCCCTGCCGCGGGGGCGCCGCCGACGAGGGCGAGGACGGTGAGGAGGAGCGCGGCCAGGATGTGCCGGGCGCCCGCGGTCCGGTGGTGCGGCCTGCCTGCCGGGTGCGCGGTCCCCCGGGGCGGCCCCGGGAGGGGGTTCACCCCGGTCGGCCGGGAAGGGCGGCGGGCACCGCGTCCGGGTGGCGCAGGACGGAGCCGAGGATCAGTCCCGCACCACGCACGACAGCGGTCGACGGGTCGTCGGCGAGGCGGACGGGCACGCCGAGGCGCACCGCGATCCGGTGGGTGATGTCGGGGCGCAGGGCACCGCCTCCGGCGAGCACGGGCCCCTTGCGCAACGCGCCGCGGAGCGCCCCGTGCCGGTCCTGCCGCCACATCGACATGATCATGTCCAGCACGGTCCGGACGACGGCGCCGGGGACGGCATCCGCCGTGGGGTCGCTGAGTCCGGTCTCCGCCTGCCGGGCGTCCGTGACCGTCCCGTCGACGAGCAGGGTCACTTCGGTCAGTTCGGCGCCCATGTCGATGACGAGCAGCGGACCGCGGCCCCGGGGGTGCGCGTACGCGGCGGCGGCCCTGGCGCTGTCGAGGACGACGACGCCGGCCGGCCCGAGGGCGGTGAGGAGTTCCCTCGCCGCCCGCCGGTGCTCCGCTCCGGCGAGGACCGGATGACTGAGGACCATCACGGTGTCACTGCGGTCGGGTCCCAGCGCCGCGTCGGCGATGCGGCCGAGCAGCCTGCCGCAGGACTCGGGGTCGACGATGCGTCCGCGCCGTACGGGCCGCCCTGAGACGTCGTCCGGCAGAGGGTCGAGGACGAGGCCGCGCCCCGGCACCCAGGCGCGGGTCCGCGAGCTGCCGAGATCGATGGCGATGCCCCGGGTGGCCCGGGGGTGCCGGTGGACCGGCCTACCGTGTCGCCGTCCGTCGCGCAAAGAACTCATCGCCCCTCACCCCGGCCCGCCACCGCAGCCGCCCACGCACCGATGACCCGCTGATAGCGAGGCATGACCGAGCCCTCACTATGCAATACCGGGGAAGAGAACGCCACTTCCTCAAGGAATCAAAGGGTCCCTCCGTCAGACCTCCGTGGCCAGAAACGCGTCGACCAGCTCGGCGAACTCGTCGGGCGCCGCGATCCGGACTCCCAGATCCTCGGCCTTGGTGCGCTTGGACCCGGCCTTCTCCCCCGCGACCAGCAGACTCGTCCGCTTGGAGACGCTGGACGAGGACTTCCCGCCCGCGCGCTCGATCAGCTCGTTCATCTGATTGCGGGACAGCTTCTCCAGCGGACCGGTCATGGCCCCGGTGACGACCACGGTCATCCCGTCGAGGGGCAGCTCCGGCCGTCCTTCCCCGTCCTCGGCGCCCGCTTCTCCGGCCTGCTCCGCCCCCGGTTCCGGCGGCGGCGTCGCACCGGGCTCCGTCATGTTGACGCCCGCGCTCACCAGCTTCTCGATCAGCGGGGCGAGCTCCGCCAGCTCCACGACCACGCCCGCCGCCTTCTCCTTGCCTATGCCGTCGACCAGCTGGAGCGTCTCGGCGTCGGCGGCGACGATCCGGTCCATCGTGGCGAAGTACCGGGCGATACGCCGGGACATGGAGCGCCCCGTGCCCCGCACTCCGAGTGCGCAGAACACCCGCGACAGCGGGCGGCTGCGGGCCGTCTCGATGGCGGCCAGCAGATTGTCGGTGGACGTCTCACCCATCCGGTCCAGGGCGAGGAGCTGCTCGCGCTCCAGGGTGAAGAGGTCGGCGAAGTCGGCGACCAGACCGGCGTCGACGAGCTGCACCACCCGCGTCGAACCGAGGCCCTCGATGTCGAGCTGGTCGCGGCCCGCCGCGTACGAGACGGACGCGACCAGGCGGCAGTTGCGCCCGCGCGTGCACCGCCAGCGCTGCTCACTGGTGTCGATCTCCGAATCGCACTGCGGACAGGTCTGCGGGAACTCGATCGGCCGCTCTTCACCCGTCCGCAGATGCGCGACGGGTGCCTCGATACGGGGGATGATGTCGCCCGCCTTGTAGACCATCACCCGGTCGCCCAGGCGCAGATCCCGCCGGGTGATGTCGGCCGGGTTGTGCAGGGTCGCGAAGCTGACGGTCGATCCGTCGATCTCGACCGGTTCCAGGACGGCACGCGGCGCGATGATGCCGGTACGGCCGACGTTCCACTCGACGCCCAGGAGCCGGGTGACCTTCTCGACGGCCGGGAGCTTGTACGCGATGGCCCAGCGCGGCGCCCGCGTGCCGGAGCCCGCCTCCCGCTGGTCGGCGGCCAGGTCCGCCTTGATCACGATGCCGTCGATGCCGAACGGCAACGAGGCGCGCAGCGCGGCGACTTCCTCGACCCTCGCCCGCACCTCCTCCGCGGTGGTGACGGTGCGCGGCGCCGCGGCCGTGTCCGCCGCCGTGTGCACGCCGAGCCCGGAGACGTAGGCGAGGACCTCGCTGTGCGGGAGCTCGGCCAGGGTGGCGGTCAGTTCACCGGAACCGGGCAGCGGAAGCGCCCCGTACGCGAAGAACGTCATCTCGACCCGGTAGGGCCGGTCCTTGGCGCGGAGTGTGCCGGCCGCCCCGTTGCGCGGGTTGGCGAAGGGGGCGCCGCCGTGCTCCGTACGCACGGTGTTGGCCTGTTCGAACTGCTCGTTGGTCATGAGGACCTCGCCGCGCACCTCGATCGTCACCGGTGAGCCGAGCCGCTCGGGCAGACCGACGACGGTACCGATCGCATGCGACACGTCCTCTCCGGCGGTGCCGTCGCCGCGGGTGATCAGCCGGTCCAGCCGGCCGTCCTGGTAGCGCGCGGCGACAGCCAGACCGTCGAGCTTCGGCTCCACGCTCCAGGCGGCGACGGGTCTGCCGATGCGCCGCTCCAGGGACGCGGTCCAGGTGACGAACTGCTCGGCGGAGAACACGTTGTCCAGCGAGAGCATGGGGACGGTGTGCGGTACGTCCCCGACGGCGGCGCCGCCCGCGACCTTGCCCGTGGGCGACGCCGCCAGCACCTCCTGGGGGTGCTCGGCCTCGTAGGCGGCGATCCCCCGCGTCAGACGGTCGTACGCGTCGTCGTCGAGCGTGCTCTCGCCCGTGGCGTAGTACGCGGCGGCGGCCTGCGCGGCCTGGTCGACAGCGGCGGCGTACGCGGGCGCGTCGGCGAGCACAACAGCTGGGTTCGTCGTCATGCCCCCCATCCTGCCGCCCACCACTGACAATGCCGCCGAGCAGCCAGGCGGTGGGCCGGCGGATCACGTCATGGTCCGCCGGCCGGCCGGCCCAGGGTGCCGGGCACGGTGTCACCCCCGGGCGGCCGGTGCTCGTCCGGGGCCGGGGCCGGGGCCCCGAGGCCGTCCGGGGCGAGTGGCACCTGCGGTCCGGATGCCTCGCGCAGCCAGTACGCCAGAACCCGGTGCACGGCCTCGGCGCCGACCAGCGCTCCCTGGGCCTCCACGGCGTCGAGCGGATCGGTCAGCCCGGCGGGCCAGAGCAGGAACGGCCGCGACTGCTCTCCGCCCAGCCCGCCGTGCGAGCCGATCTGTTCCTCGAAGGCGTGCACCTCTCCCGTGCCGGGGTCGTACATCGAATTGACCATGACGTCGGCGACATGCGGAAACGTGTCGGTGCGCCGGACGGCGTCCGCCGCACCGGGACCGAACCCGGCGAGCGGCCCTTCCCCGTCCGTCAGCTCCGACACCGGGACCTCGGAGCCGGCCGCCAGCACCACGGACCCGTGCTCCTCGCTCCGTACGAGCAGGAAGCCGACCCCCGGATGGTTGGCGAGCGTCCCCAGCAGCGCGGGGTGACGGCGCTCGATCTCTTCGCGCGAGGCCCGTCCGGCGAGGTCCGGGAAGGACAGCAGCCCGAGGTTGCCCGACGCCAGGACGACCGGGTCGGACCGTTTCGCCGGGTGCTCGGCCTCCCCCGCCTCGACGGGCCTGTGCAGGGCGATCCGGACCGCGTCGCGGGCCTCCGAGCCACTCCTCGTACGCTGCGCCCGGCGGGGCACGGGCAGCCCGCAGCCCGCCCGCACCAGGTCCTTCAGGGTCAGCCCGTACTTCCCGGCGAAGGTCTCGCCCGGGCTCTGGCCGTGGTCGGAGAGGAGCACGATCCGGTAGGTGCGCGGGGCCTGTTCGGCGACCTTCGTGATGAGCGCGAGGGAGCGGTCGAGCCATTCGAGGACCTTCTCCGCGTCGCGGCTGTGCGGCCCCGAGTGGTGCGCGACCTCGTCGTAGGCGACGAGGTCGGCGTAGACGGCCGTGCGTCCGGCGAACATGTCACCGATGACGGCGGCGACCACCACATCGCGTTCGACGACGGTGGCGAAGGCCCTGATGAAGGGGTAGAGCCCGCCGCGCTTGATCCGGGGCGTCTCCTTCCGTACCCGTGCGCGCGTCGACTGGCCGATCTCGCGGCCGACCTCGGCGACGAAGGACAGGGCGGTACGCACGGCGTTGGCCGGGTCGGAGAAGTACGCGAAGTACCCGGCGCGCGAACGCCGCCCCTTGCCGCGCCGGGCGGCCATCGAGAGGACGAGGGCGAGCTGGTCGGCTCCGCCGCTGAAGAGATTGCCGCGGCTCGCTCCGTCGACCGTGAGCAGACCGCCGTCGTGGGTACGGGCGATGGCGCGGCGCTGGAGTTCGAGTGCGCTCGCGGGTCTGCTGGAGACCATGACGGTGCCGGTCTCCTTCTCGTACCAACGGAAGGCGGGCACGTCGTGGTTGCTGCCGTGCAGGATGGCCAGCTGGCTGGCGCCCGTCTGGCTCGACCAGTCCGTGTGCCACGGCATCAGGCGGTGACCCGTCCCGGTCGCCAGCCACTGTGCGACGGTCGGCATCAGCCCGTCGGCAGCGGCCTTCGTCAGCACGTCGTGGCCGACCCCGTCGAGCTGGATGAACACCGTGCCCGGCGGGCCTCCGCGGCCGCCGTCCGCGGTGCCCGCCGTGCCGGTACGGCGGCGGCGCCGGTCCGCGAGCCGGGAGAGCCTTCGCCGGTAGGCGTCGTCGTCACGGACGGCGAGGGCCGTGGAGGTCGCGGAGGCGACGGCCGACATCACCGCGGCGACGACGACCGCGGTCTCCGGATCGGCGGCACCGCGCCCGTCGGGGATGAGGCGCAGGGCGATCAGCAGGAGCGAGCCGTTGAGGAAGAAGACGAGAGCGCCCAGGACGAGCGCGGGCACCACGAGCAACGCCCGTACGAGCACGGGCCAGACGAGTGCGGAGAGCAGTCCGAAGGCGCCCGCGCCCCAGGCCGCGGTGAACGCGGTCTTGGTGATGCTGTCGCCGTTGTCCGACTGGAGCTGGAATTCGGGCAGGATGCCGGCGAGCGCGAGCATCGTCAGGGTGGACACCGCCCAGACCGCCAGCACCCGCATCAGGGCTCTGCCCGTCGTACGCCATCGCGCGTCTCTCACGCCGTCCACCTCACGTCCCGGCCCGTCGTCCCAGGGCCCGCGACCAGCCTTTCACAGCCGGTAGTGGCCCGAAGCCGAGCCGCACACCCTAGGCTCGGAGGCGACACGTGCGCGGCGTCGACGCGTGTGCGACGGGGAAAGAGCGAGGAGGCGACGCGTGCCGGTGGAGGTCACCTGGTGGGGTCATGCCACGTGCACGATCGAGGATTCCGGGGTGCGGGTGCTGACCGATCCCCTTTTCGTACGGCGCTTCGCGCATCTGCGCCGCCGTCGCGGCGCGGTGCCGCCGCCGGAGGCCTCTGCCGCGGAGCTGGTCCTCGTCTCGCATCTGCATTCCGACCATCTCCATCTGCCGTCTCTGGCCCGGCTGGCCCCCGGCAGCCGGCTGCTCGTGCCCGCCGGGGCGCTCCGCGCCGTGCCGGGGCTGCGGATGCTGCGGCGGGTGCGGGGCCTGCACATCACGGAGGTCGCCGCGGGGGACGAGGTGAAGGCGGGCGCCCTGCGGGTACGTGCGGTCCCCGCCCGTCACGACGGGCGCCGGCTGCCCGTGGGGCCGCACCGCTCGCCCGCGCTCGGTTACGTGGTCGAGGGCGAGGCGCGCACGTACTTCGCGGGGGACACCGGTCTCTTCGACGGCATGGCCGAGGCGATCGGCCCGGTGGACGTGGCGCTGCTGCCGGTCGGCGGCTGGGGTCCGTGGCTGGGGCACAACCACCTGGACGCGACCCGCGCCGCCGAGGCGCTGACCCGGCTCAGGCCCCGCTCGGCCGTCCCCGTGCACTACGGCACGTACTGGCCGATCGGGATGGACGGCATCCGGCCGCACGAGTTCCACGCGCCCGGTGAGGAGTTCGTGCGGCAGGCCGCGCGGCTCGCCCCCGAGGTGGCGGTGCACCGGCTGGAGCACGGTGAGTGTGTGCGGCCGGAGGCCGCATGGTGATCGACGAGGTGCTCCGGCAGCTGCCGGACGAGTCGACCCAGCAGGCCGTCGGCTACCCGTCGTTGTTTCTCCTGGTGGCGCTGGGGTCTTTGGTGCCGGTGATTCCGACGGGGGCACTGGTGAGTTCGGCTGCCGTGGTGGCGTTTCACCAGACGGCCCCGTTCTCGCTGCTGGTGGTGTTCGGGGTGGCCTCGGCCGCCGCGTTCCTCGGTGACGTCTGCCTCTACTGGCTGGGGCAGCGGGGGGTGCGTTCCAAGAACGGCTCGAAGTGGCTGCGGGCCCTCACGGACAGGGCGGCTCCGGAACGGCTTGCGCAGGCCCAGGAGAAGCTGGACGAGCGCGGCGGAACGGTGCTGGTGCTGTCCAGGCTGGTGCCCGCGGGGCGGATTCCGGTGATGCTGGCGTGTCTGCTCGGCCGGATGCCGCTGCGCAGGTTCGCCCGCGGGGACGTTCCCGCGTGTCTGGCCTGGGCCGCGACGTACCAGCTGATCGGGATTCTGGGCGGTTCCCTCTTTCCCGAGCCGTGGCAGGGCGTGGTCGCCGCTGTGGGGCTGACCCTGCTGATCAGTGCGGCGCCGACGGTGTGGCGCAGGATCCGGGTGCGGTTCGGGCACGGAGCCGGCGGAACCGCCGGTCAGTGACCGAACACCCGCGAGCTGCCGATCGGCAGGTCCCAGAGCCGGTCACGGGGGTGTCCGGACCGCTGCCACTCGGTACGGAGCCGGGTGAGCGGTTCGAGGACCGGTTCGGCGGAGAGCAGGAACGTCGCCCAGTGCATCGGGGCCATCGCCCTGGCCCCGAGATCCTCGTAGGCGCGCACGGCGTCCTCGGGGTCGGCGTGCACGTCACGGAGCCACCAGCGCGGTTCGTACGCCCCGATCGGCAGCATGGCCAGGTCCAGCCCCGGATAGCGGCGGCCGATCTCCTTGAACCAGTGTCCGTAGCCGGTGTCCCCGGCGAAGTAGATCTGCCGCCCTCCGCGCCGGTCACCGAGCACCCAGCCGCCCCAGAGGGACCGGCAGGTGTCCGTCAGGGTCCGCTTGGACCAGTGGTGCGAGGGCACGAAGTCGAAACGGACGCCTTTCAGCTCCGCCGACTCCCACCAGTCCAGCTCGGTGACACAGCTGAAGCGGCGGCGTCTGCACCAGCGGCCGAGGCCGGCGGGGACGAACAGCGGGGTGTCCCTGGGCAGCCTGCGCAGGGTGGGGGCGTCGAGGTGGTCGTAGTGGTTGTGGCTGATGACGACCGCGTCGACGGGTGGGAGCTCGTCCCAGCGGACGCCGACGGGAGTGATCCTGGCCGGGGTCCCGAGTATGCGGCGGGACCATACCGGGTCGGTGAGGACCGTGAGCCCCCCGATGCGGACGACCCAGCTGGCGTGACCGGCCCAGGTCACCGCGGTCGTACCGCTGTCCACCAGGGGCAGCGGAGCGGGGGCGAACGGCAGGCGGTGGATGCCGCGCAGCCCCTCGGCGTTGGGCCGCATGGCACGCTCACGGGCCAGGCGCGTCATGCCCCTGATGCCGGGCAGGGGCGTGGTGAGACGGTCGGCGAAGGTACGGGGCCAGACGCGGACCTCACCCAGCGGGCGTGTCGCGGTCGTGCCGTCCGGCGCCGTGGTCCCGGTCGTCCCGGGGCGCTGCGTCTGTTCCGTCATCGAGCGGCTCCTTCATCGGAGTTCGTCGAGGGCGCTTGCGAACATGCTCAGCGCCTGGGCGACGTGCGGCAATTTCAAGGGCTCCACCGCGGTGAGGGACTCCAGCTCCTCCTCCTGGGTTGAGCCGAGCAGCGGCCCGGTGCCCAGCCGCACCCGCAGGGCACCCAGTTCGTCCCCGAATCGGTGGCCGCCGGGCGTCGGGGCCCCCAGCCGGTCCGTGAGGTACTCCTCCAGTTCCATGGAGTCCGTCACGCCCCGCGCCGCCAGCCGCGAGCGGAGCGGGCCGAGGTCCGCGTACATGTGGCGGCCCGCCTGCGGCGGCCTGGCGAGGGCGCCCGCCGTGAGCACGGCGCGGTGTGCCGCCGCGGCGACGGCCGCATGCACCTCGGCGGCCTGGCGCATCCTGAGCGTGACAGCCTCCGGTTCGCGCAGCGCGTGGGCGGCGGCCGGGGCGACGGGGCCCGCGACGAAGGCACCGAGTGCGGTGAGGACGTCGAGCGTACGGGCGCGGCACGCGGCCGCCCGTTCGGTGGCCGGGAACCGGGCGACCGCGACCGGCCAGCCGGCCGGGGTCAGGGCACCGGCCAGGTCGGAGAGCACGGTGACGTCCTCGGGGCACATCTCGGCCGGGCTGAGCAGGACCGTGTCGTGCGGCCGGTGCAGGGTGTCGCGCCAGGTCTCGTCGCTGATGATGTGCAGTCCCTCGGCGACCGCCGCCTCGCACGCCTCGCGGACGAGCTCGGGCGGGGCGACGGTGGCCGTCGGGTCGTCGGCCACGGAGAGCAGCAGGAGCCGGGGCCGGCCGCCCTCGGCGCGTACCCTGCGGACCGTTTCGAGCAGGGCGTACGGATCGGGGATGCCGCCGCACTCGGCCGGGGTGGGCACATGGTAGGCGGGGTGACCGATGAGCCGGGCCTGCGGCGTCCAGGAGGCGGGGCAGGGGCGCGGCATGAAGACATCGCCGCCGTGCGCGGCGATCAGCGCCAGCAGCAGGGGCTGGGCGCCGGGGGCGGCGGCGATCGCCTCCGGGGCGGTGTGCAGACCTCGGCGCGCCCAGTAGGCGGCGGCCGCCTCCCGCAGGACGCGTCCGCCGCCGGGTGGTTCGGGGTGGGTCCGGGGGGCGGCGGCGGCGAGCACGGCGGCGAGCTCCGGAAGCACGGGGAGGCCGGGGTCGGGGGCGGGCGGACCGTACCGGACGGGGCCGTGGTCCTCCCGCTGCTCTCGCTCGGTCCTCTGCATCCCGGGCCTCCTCCGCCGGCGGTCCCTGTGTCGCCCTCACGGCCCTTTATACGGAGGTTTCCCCGGGGCCGCCCGCGCACGCGTCGCGTATCCGGGTCCTCCACCTGCGCGGTGGCGGGTCGGGCGGGGACCCTCCTGCACGCCCCCACCCGCGTATCCCGGTCACCCGACCCCGGGCGGTACGGCCTGCTGACGCGCACCGGCACACCGGAACCAGCCCGTCCGGCGCCTGAGGACGGACCCCTCACCCCGCGAACGACGTACCCGGCAGCCCCCGCCCCACATCCGGCAGGACCAGCAACGACCCCGACAACGGATGCGGCGCGACCAGCCCCGTACGAGCCGTCGAGACGTACAGGTCACGCAACCCCGGTCCACCGAACGCGCAGGCCGTCGGCCGCCGCACGGGCAGCGCATACGTCCGGTCCAGCCGCCCGTCCGGCGCGTACCGCCGCACCGCCGCCCCGTCCCAGAGCGCGACCCACACACCCCCCTCGGCGTCGACCGTCAGTCCGTCCGGCGTACCGGCCCCCGCCTCGATCACCGCGAAGGGCCGCCGGCGCACCGCGCGCGTACCGAGGAAGTCCAGGACGTCCACGCGGCCCGTGCCCGAGTCGATGTAGTACATCAGGCGGCCGTCCGGGCTCCACCCCGTGCCGTTGCTGCACGCGACGACGCCCAGTGCGTCGGTCACCGATCCGTCCGCCGCGACCCGCGTCAGGCTCCCGCCGACCTCGTCCTCGTCGTAGCGCATGGTCCCCGCCCACAGCGCGCCGTCCGGCGCCACCGCCGCGTCGTTTCCGCGCCGCCCCGGGACGGGGTCGTGGACCAGCCAGGAGAAGGCGCCCGCGGCGTCGTACAGGCCGATGCCGTCGCGGAGGTTCACCACCAGACCCCCACCCGCACGCGGCTTCGCCGCTCCGACGTGCTGCCCGGTCGCCATGACCGTACGGCGGCCGGATTCGGGAGCGTACGTGTGGATGCGCGAGCCGAGGATGTCGACCCAGATCAGCCGTCCGGCCGCCGCGTCCCAGGTAGGCCCCTCGCCGAGCTCCGCCTGTTCGCGTACGGCTGTCTCGACGGTGTACGTCACGCCTGCCCCTTGCGGTGTCCGAGCCGGGCGGAGAGCGCGTCGGCGCCACCGGCCGCGAGACGGGCCAGTTCCGCTTCGCGCTCCTCGCTCCAGCGGATCATGGGTACGGAGATGGAGAGCGCGGCGACGACGTTGCCGGCCCGGTTCCGTACCGGCGCGGCCACACAGCTCACGTCCGGGTTGGACTCCCGGTGCTCGACCGCGATGCCCCGCTTGCGTACGACGGCGAGCGCGGCCCGCAGCTCCGCGGCATCGGTGACGCTGTTCTCCGTCATCGCCACGAGCTCGCGGCCGTCGAGCCGGGCGTCGAGCTCGGCCTCCGGCAGGGCGGCGAGCAGGAGCTTGCCCACGGAGGTGCAGTGCGCGGGGAGTTTCCGGCCGGCCGCCGAGACCATCCGGACGGCGTGCGTGGAGTCCACCTTGGCGATGTAGATGACCTCGGCGTCCTCCAGGATGGCCACATGGACCGTCTCCCCGCAGCTCTCGGCGACCTCGCGGGCCACCTGCTGCCCCTCGGCGGCCAGATCGAGCTGCTCTGCGTACCGGCTGCCGAGCTGGTACGTCCGTACGCCCAGCCGGTAGCGGCCGGGCTGCTCCGGCACCGTCACCAGGTAGGAACGGGCGGCGAGAGTGGTGAGCAGTTCATGGACGGTGGTACGCGGCAGCTGAAGCTTGCGGGTGACTTCGGGGGCCGAGAGGGTTCCGTCACCCTGGAGGAAGAGTTCCAGTACATCCAGCGCCCGGGTCACCGCTGGGACGAGTCGTCCCATGTTCTCCCACCCATTTCGTTTGTTCGACACTCCGGTCAATGACCGGAATCACGAACGCAGGCTAGCCGCAGGGCACTTGCCGGGGCAACGGCGCGGGGCGAAGCAGGTGACGGGAGCATGGGGAATTTCATGGGAGCTTGCCCGCATTCAAGGTATTTCACCGGCCCGGCATGACGCGTGCGCGCCTCCTGGTTCGACGCGGCGCGACAGGGTATTCGCTGTCCCATGCCGTCATTGAGAACCAGCCCTCCCGTCCGCACGACCGCCCGCCTGGCGGCCTGGCTCCACCAGCGCGACCGCGCCGTTTTCGAGAGCGTGGCCGGCCGGCACTGGCCGGGTGCGGAGCCACTGCTTCCGCGGCTGAGCCGCAGCGCGAACCACGGGCTGCTGTGGTTCGGGGCCGCGGCAGGCATGGCCGCGCTCGGCGGCAGCCCGCGCGCCCGCCGCGCGGCGCTGCGCGGTGTCGCCTCGCTGGCCGTCGCCTCGGCCGCGATCAACACCGTCGGCAAGAGCGCCGTACGCAGGGAACGGCCGGTACTCGACGCGGTGCCGGTGATACGGAGGCTGAAGCGCCAGCCGTTCACCACGTCCTTCCCGTCCGGGCACGCGGCGTTCGCCACCGGTGTCGCGCTGGAGTCGAAGGGCTGGGGCGCGGTCGTCGCCCCGGTCGCGGCGGCGGTCGTCGCGTCGCGCGTCTACACGGGGGTGCACTATCCGAGCGATGTGCTGGCCGGTGCGGTGCTCGGCGCCGGGGCGGCCTTCGCGCTGCGCGGGGTCGTGCCGACGCGGGGGCAGCTGCCCGCACCGGGGAGACCGCCGGCCGAGGCACCCGCCCTGCCGGCCGGAGAGGGACTCGTGGTGGTCGTCAACCGGGAGTCGGGGTCGGCGGCGGCGACCGCCTCGCTGGTCCGGGACGCGCTGCCCCTCGCCGAGCTGGTGGAGTGCGCGCCCGCCGACCTGTCCGCGGCACTGGACGAGGCGGCCGGGCGCTGCCTGGCGCTGGGCGTCTGCGGAGGCGACGGGACGATCAACCGCGCGGCGACCGTCGCGGCGGTGAACAAGCTGCCGCTGGCGGTGTTCCCCGGGGGAACGCTGAACCACTTCGCGTACGACCTGGGCATCGAGGCCGTGCCGGACACGGTCATGGCGCTCACCTCCGGCAGCGCGGTCAGGGTGGACCTGGGACGCATCCGGCCCGGCCCCGGCGGCGTCGACGGCTGCTTCGTCAACGCGTTCAGCCTCGGCGTCTATCCGGAGCTCGTACGGACCCGGGAGCACTGGGCGCCGCGTATCGGAGGCTGGCCCGCCGGTGTGCTCGCGGCGTTCGAGGCACTGCGCGGCAAGAGTCCGCTGGAGGTCGAATTCCAGGGGCGCAGGCGGAGGTTGTGGCTGGTGTTCGCCGGAAACGGCATGTTCCAGCGGGTGGGCCCGATGCCGGGCCGCCGGCACAACCTGGCGGACGGCCTGCTGGACGTACGGGTGGTGCACGGCGGCCGCACGCCGGGGCTGCGACTCCTGGCGGCGGCGATCGCCGGGCCGCTGACCCGGTCGCCCGCCCACGCGGCGGTGCGCCGGCGCCGCGTCCGCCTCTCCGGCCTCACGCCGGGCACCCCGTACGCGTACGACGGCGAAGTGGCCCATTCCGGTACGGAGTTGCTGATCGACAAGCTGCCGGAGGCGCTCACGGTGTACTGCCCGATGCCCGCGTGACCATATGGCGAGACGTGTATCTCATGATGCGACATGGCCGCGTACCGTGTTCTCACCTGCTGTCGAAGCATTCCGAGAGAGGACGTGCGGTCATGTCGAAGGAGACGGCCGTGTACACCCATGGCCACCACGAGTCGGTACTGCGCTCGCACCGCTGGCGTACCGCGCTCAACTCGGCCTCTTTTCTGATCGGTGAACTCCGGCCGGGCATGGCGGTGCTGGATGTCGGCTGCGGTCCCGGCACCATCACGGCCGACTTCGCCGCCCTGGTCGCTCCGGGGCGGGTGACCGCCGTCGACATCACGGACGAGATCCTCGGGCAGGCCGCCGAGGTCGCCGCCGAACGGGGTCTGGACAACGTCGAGTTCGCGACGGCCGATGTGCACGCCCTGGACTTTCCCGACGACTCCTTCGACGTGGTGCACGCCCACCAGGTTCTCCAGCATGTGGGCGACCCCGTCCGGGCGTTGAGCGAGATGCGCCGGGTGTGCAGGCCGGGCGGCATCGTGGCGGCCCGTGACAGTGACTACGCCGCGATGACGTGGTTCCCGGAGGTCACGGGCCTGGCGGAGTGGCTGGAGCTGTACAGGCGGGTGGCCCGTTCCAACGGCGGCGAGCCCGACGCGGGACGACGGCTGCTCTCCTGGGCCCGGCAGGCCGGCTTCACCGACATCACGCCGACGGCGGCCGCCTGGTGTTTCGGCACTCCGGAGAGCCGTGCCTGGTGGAGCAGCCTGTGGGCGGACCGCACGACGGCTTCGGTGTACGCGAAGCTCGCGGTGGAGGGCGGCCACGCGAACGCGGAACAGCTGACGGAGATCGCCGCCGCCTGGCGCGCCTGGGGCGACCAGGACGATGCCTGGTTCATGGTGCCGCACGGCGAGATCCTCTGCCGCGCCTGAGGAGCCGGTCCGGCAGGAATCGATCACATGCGCCGGGGCGGCCAACTACCCTCGTGGGCATGGAAATCCTCGGAACCACGCTGCGTATCTGCGTCGACGACCTGGCTGCATCGGCGGCCTTCTACGAAGGCCTCACGGGCGCCCGGGCGCTGCGCTTCGAGCGCGGCGGGGTCTCGGTCGCCGCGATCGGCTGCTTTCTCCTGATGAGCGGTCCCGAGTCGGAGCTCGAGGTGCTGCGCAAGGTCTCGGCGACGATCGCGGTCAAGGACGTCGACGAGGCCCACGCGGCTCTGACCCGGGCGGGGGCCCGGATCGTCGCCGGTCCGGTCCCCACCCCCGTCGGACGCAATCTGATCGCGCTGCATCCAGACGGTTCGGTCTTCGAGTACGTGGACCGCAACCAGGCCGCCTGACGGCCCAGTTGGCGGGGAACGAGCGCACCGGCACCTCGTCGGCCAGTTCGCGCGTGGGCCGGCGGCCGTCCAGCAGGACGGTCCCGGCCCACAGCATGCGCAGTACACGCGCGGTGGTCAGTGCTCCGGACGCATCCGGTAGTTGTACGCGTCCGGCAGTGGTTCGTCGGTGACGGCCTTCCAGAGCTCGCCCAGGACCTCCGCGCCTTCTCGCAGGTCGGCGACTTCGAAGCCGGCGTCGAAGAGGGCGCGGACGGCGGACTTGTCGCCCTCGGCGAGCAGGATGCGGGCTTCCAGCAGGCGGAAGCGGCCCCGGCCGCGCATGGCGGGGGTCAGGGCCGACCAGGTGCGGCGGGCCGCCTCCGGGCGGGCGGCGGCCAGTTGGGCCCCGATCGTCTCGCGGGCGAGCGCGTCCGTCGCCGCTGCCCAGGTGTCGTCGCCCCGCTGTGCGCACAGGTCGTCGAACGCTTCGCCGTAGTGGTCCGCGGCCCGGCCGGTCTGGCCGCTGTCCTCGGCCGCGACGGCGAGGCAGCGCAGGAGGGGCCAGCGGGAGGTCGCCCGGGACAGGCCGCGTTCCCAGCTGCGGACGGCCTGCGCGCGGTCGTCGGCGTGCCATTGGGCGACACCGAGGTGGTATTCGGTGAGCGGGTCGGCGGGGGCCGTCTCCAGCATGTCGCGCCAGTGCCGGGAGACCAGCGAAGGGCCCGGCGGGGCCGGGCGGTGCGGCTCGGGGAAGGTGCCGGAGCGCAGCAACTCCAGCCAGGGTTCCTGCTGTTCACCGAGGGTGGACGCGTCGAACGGGGTGCCGGGGAGCGTGTACCCGGCCCGCTGGACTTCGAGGGCTCCCCAGCCGGAGCCGGTGGCGAGCGATGCGCCCGGTTCGGTGTCGGCGCAGGCGCACCAGGCCTCGTGCGCGGCGTCGACGTCGGCGCGTGGCAGAGCCCGTTCCAGCCGCCCCTCGGCCTCCGCCCGGGCGCGGCCCCAGTCGGCGCCGTGCACGGCCGCGGGGTCCGTGGACAGCGGACCGTAGGACTCCAGCCAGCTGAATTCACCGCCTGGTTCGAGGGGGACGTGTGCCAGCTGGGTGCGTGCGAGGCCGGCCTGTATCTCCGCGTAACCACCGGTGCCGGGCTCGGTCAGCCAGCGCTGCCAGCGGCGGCCACCGGGGCGGCTGCCCCAGAGGAAGAGCTTGCGGCCGCGCAGCAGGTCCGTGGACGTCTGGACCAGTCCTGTCCCGTCCTGGTCCAGGGAGGCTATCCAGCGGCGTGCCCCGTCGGGGACCTCGTAGAAGTAGTCGGCGGGGTGGTCGCCGCGCAGGGGGTACGTACGGTCGATGCCGCCGTTCTCCGGGACGGGGACGCGGCTCAGGGTCCGCTCGTAACCGAAGTGCCATGCCTCGTCGGCGGGGGCCAGGACGCGGGTTCCCTCGTGTTCGGGGACGGCGATGTTGGACCACCAGTAGACGGGGGCGGGATGCTCGTGCGGGTTGCGGATGCGTACGCCGACGTGCAGGAAGTCGGAGTCGTCGGGGAGCCACAGGTCCACCTGGAAGGGCAGGTCGCGCAGCCGCTCCCACTCCCAGAGCCGGACCATGGTGCCGCCGTCGGGCGCGGGGACCAGTGCGGCGTGGACCGGGGCGCAGGCGAGCGTGGTGTGGCCGGTGGCGCCGATGTTCCACTCGATGCCTCCGGAGAACCAGGCCCCGTTGAGCGCGAACGCGGCGGGCTGGAACACCGGGTTGCGGTAGAGCAGTTCGCGGCCGGTCGGCTTGTGGTGCAGGGAGTGGATGCGGCCACCGAGCCCGGGAAGGACCGTGACACGCAGCCGGTCGTTCTCGATGACGATGGTGTCCAGGGCGGTGGGGGTGCGTTCGCGCCCGTAGCCGTCCAGGATGCGCGTGGGCAGGACGGTGCGCAGTGGTGCGTGGCCCAGCTGCCGCGCCATGTCGCGCGGCAGGCCCGTCCGCTCGCGGTGGTCGAGTGCGTGCGGTTCGTCGAGCGGCCGCAAGGCGGGCAGCGGGTTCTCCGGGCCCAACGGTGCTGCGGGCAGGGTCAGTACGGCACGTCGTACGGTCGTGGCCAAGACAACCTCGCTCCCTCGCGCGGGCCGCCGCAGGTCCGGGCGCCCCCCGATGACCATGGAACACGCTGGAAGCCGCCCGGACCAGGGGCGCAGCCGTCCGTCTTCGGCAAAGGCCCCGACGACCGGGCCGGAGGCACAGCGCGGTCCACGATATTCCGTAGGCGTCGCACCGTTGTCGTCGTAGCCTGCTCCCCGCAGGACATCAGGGACAGGGAAGGGCGGCACCGAGGATGAGCGCGCAGCACACGTACCGGGTCATCGTGCGGGGGACGTGGGAGGGGCTGACGGATGAGGCCCGCGCCCGGCTGCTGGCGGAGGTCGACCAGCACGGTCTGACGGCGATGCAGTTCAGCGAGGAGGGCTCGCTGACGTACGACGCCGCTCTGAAGCACTTCAGCTTCCGTTACGTGGTGGTGTCGGACGCGGAGGACGGCGACGAGATGGCGGCGGCGATCGCCGAGGACCGCGCGGAGACGGAGCTCAAGGGCCGGGGATGCGGTCATGGCGGGCTGCGCTCGACCGTGACGGACATGGACACGATGAAGATCAACTACAAGGGACGGCGCGGCTCGGGGGCGGCGTGACGCGGGGCCGATGAGTGCGACACCTGCCCTTCGCGCCCCCGCCGTCAGACCGGGGCCGACCGCCGGATGGGCGCGCCGGGCGGGGGGCGCCCATCCCCCGATCCCCCGCGCGATGCCGTCGGTGGCCGGACCGCAGCCGGCAGTCCTGGTCCGCGTGGCGTCATCAAGCCGGTGAACAGGGCCATCTGGACCGCGCCCAGGGTGCGGGCGCTCGACTCGTCGACCTCCTCCTCCGGCGTGCCACGAGTACACCCTCGACCGAGTGCGCCACCGCGACTTCGTCCTCGACGTGCGCGGCGCCCCGGCCGCGGCCCGTGACTGGCTCGCCGTCACCCGCCCCACCCGCTCCTACGGCCTGTACTGGTCCACCCGAGGAACCCGGCATCGCCCCCTCCGGTGATCCGGCGAGCCTCAGCCGAGATCCTTCAGGAACTGCCGCTGGTCGCCCAGGAATCCTTCGGCGAACAGCGAGCGAGGGAAGAGGAGCGCGGTCAGCGTGATCCTGAGGTCCGACCGCTCGATGGACCGCTTGAGGAGTGAATGGGCCGCGTCCGGGTAGCGCTCGACCTTCAGTCCACCGCCTGCGTCCAGCACCTTGCGGTAGACGCGCTCGGTGTCGGCGGTATCCACGTTGATGTCATGGCCTGCGAGAGTCAGCAGCACGGGTACGCCGCACAGGGCGCGCAGGTCCTGCGTGGCGTCGGCGGTGTAGTTCTTGGAGATGAAGCCCCAGCGGTCGGCGGTCATGCCGTCCGTGTCGCCGCGCACGGCCTCGACGTACGCCTCGAAGGCCGCGTGGCGTTGCAGCAGCCGGCGAGTGGTGTCGCTCTTGGCGATCGCGGCTTCGGTACGGGCTGCCGACGCGCCGTCGGCGCGCAGTTCGGCGAGGAGGTTGTAGCGGCCCTGCTGGAGCCAGTTGACCGCGGGTGAGACGGCGATGACGAAGCTCACCGGCGTCCTGGCGGCGACCTTCGGCAGGACCCAGCCCGCCTGGCTGGCGCCCCAGAGCCCTATCCGGTCGCCGTCGATGTCCGGGCGGGCGCGCGCCCAGGCGATCGCGGCGGCCGCCTCGTCGGCCCGGTCGTCCATCGACTGGTCGAGCCAGTCGCCGGGCGCGTCGGCGACGCCGGGCTTGTCCCAGGACAGGGAGGCGTACCCGGCCTTGGCGTTCGCCTCCCACATGGGCTTGTAGCCGTCGTCGTGGGTGGCGTCGACGGGGCCGTCGCCGTGGACGTACACGACCAGACCGTGGCGCTCGCGGCCGTCCTTGGGGGTGGCCAGTACGCCGTTGAGGGTGTGGCCGCCGTGCCGGATCGAGACCCGCTGCTCGTTCATGGCGTACGAGTTCTGCCACAGCACGACTCCGCCGAGACCGGCGGCGACGACCAGGACCGTGACGAGTGACCACACGGCGATGCGGAGCCCGCGGCGTCGGAGCTGGATCTTCGGACTCATGAGATCTGACCGCCTCTGCTCGGGGTGAGGCCGCCGAAACTATCATTCCTGAAACGATCGTAAGGGTAATGATAGATTTATGTTCGGATCGCAGCGCGAAGGGGGCACGGCATGGGGCTTGACGCGACACGTACCGGCAGTGGACCGGTGTCCATACGACGGGGCGTTCCGGCCGGAGCCGAGCGGCCGGCGGCCGAGCTGTACTGGGGTGCCTTCAGCCGCAAACTCGGCCCCGCCCTGAACCCGCCGGACAAGGCGGTGCCCTTCATCGCCGCCCACCTCAACACCGATCGCGCGGTCTGCGCGCTCCTCGACGGGCAGCTCGTCGGCCTCGCCGGCTACCAGCTCGGCGGCCGGGCTCTCACCGGCGGATCGGCCTCCGCCGTGCTGCGCGCCTACGGTCACCTGCGGGGGCTGCACCGGCTAGCGCTCCTCGCCCTCTTCGAACGCCGCCCGGCCCCCGGCCAGCTCGTCATGGACGGAATCGCCGTGGCCCCAGGCATACGCGGCCGCGGCATCGGGAGTCTGCTGATCGAGGAAGTGGCCGCCGTCGCGGCGGAGCAGGACTGCCGGGACATCAGACTGGACGTGATCGACACCAATCCGCGCGCCAGAGCCCTGTACGAGCGGCGCGGCTTCACAGCCGTACGGACCGAGCACACGCCCTGCTTGCGCGGGCTGCTGGGGTTCGGCGCGGTGACCACCATGCACCGCCCTGTCGGGACGAAGGGGCCGAGAGGACCGCGCACACCATGACCGACCCCATCGAGGTCCCCACCCGCATGCTCGTCCACGCGCTGATCCGTGAGGACGGCACGGTCAGCGCGGACGAGCTGTACAGCGTCGCCGCGGCCCTCGGCATGAGCGACCAGCAGGTACGGCTGTGCGTCAAACGCCTCGTGGCCGAGAACCGGTTCACCCACCAAGGCCGCGGCCGCAAAGCAGTGCTGCACGCCACCGAAGCCACCACCCAGGCCCTGGCCCCCAACGCGGACTTCCTGCGGTACGCATTCCGCCAGGACGCCGGGCTCGCCCCTTGGGACGGTGTCTGGCACCTGGCCGCCTTCGCCGTGCCCGAATCGGCACGCACGGCCCGCGACGCCCTGCGCGAGACGCTCGTCCACCTCGGGGGCGCCCCGCTCCAGGGCGGACTCTACGTCTGCGCCAACGCCTGGGAACCGTACGTCGAAGACGCCGCCCACCGCCTGGGCGCCCACGGAGCGCTCACCCTCCTGACCACCACGGACCTGCGCAGGGGCGGCACCCAGGAGCCTGCCGAACTCGCCCGCCACCTGTGGCCCCTCCAGGAGATCGCCGACCGCTACCACCGCCTCAGCCGCATCACGCGGCCCCGCCTCGACCGGCTCACCGACCCCGCGGGGCTCCCCGCGTCCGCACTGCTCACCATCGCGGTCGAGCTGGCGGCCGAACTCACCCACGCCATCGAGCCCGACCCGCTGCTGCCGCCCGAGCTCCTGCCCCGGCCCTGGCCCGGCACCCAGGCCCGGGAGCTCATCGCCCGCTGCTGGGCAGCCCTGCACGAACGCGACCACGGCGAAGCCCGCCCGGCCCTCTTCCGCCTCTACGCCGACATCACCCGAGAAGCGGCGGACCGGGCCACGCGCTGACGGCGCGATCGAGCGCGTACCGCACCTGGCGGCCCTTCGCGGTGCGGCGGCATCCCCGGCGGGCCCGACAGCCCTCGCCGTATCGCCTGAGGGAAACACTGTGTTACCCACCCATGAGCCGACCAAGGGCGCCGACATCAGCCGCGAATGGCCCATCAGGCGTAGCCAGGGCGGGTTCTTGTGGGACCGGCCCGAAGTCCGTCAACCGAGGGACCCTCCTGTGGGTTACACAATGTTTCCCCCAATGTGTTGACGCGTCCGTGTCGGCGTTCGTATGTTGAGCTGCATGCGCGGGCGGCCCGATCCAGGAGCCCGGCAGACCTGTCCCGGGAGCGTCCATGAGCCTGCGCCGTACCCCCGAGCCGAACACGGACACCGCGGCGGACGCCACCGTCACCACGAGCGGCGGGCGCACGCGTGACCCCGCGGACGTCCCCCGCAGGGTGCTGGACGCCACGGCGGAGGTGCTGGCCGAGCTCGGGTATCTGGAGCTCACGATCGACAAGGTCGCTCAACGTGCCGGTGTCAGCCGCAAAACCGTCTACCACCGGTGGTCGAGCAAGTCGGAACTGGTCGGGGAACTGCTCATCCGGGAGGCGATCGTCGACGACGTACCGGACGTCGGGGACACCCGCCGGGAGCTGCGCCACCTGTTCGGCCAGATCCTGCGCGACAGCCGCGCCAGCAAGGGGTCCGTCCTCTCGGCGCTCTGGGCCAACATGGGCGACCCCTCCGTCATGGAGCGCTTCCGGACCGAGGTGCTCGGTCCGCGAAGGCAGTACGCGCGGGCGGCCGTTCAGCGCGGGATCGCCCGCGGTGATCTGCCGGCCGACGTGGACGTCGATCTGCTGCTGGACTCCTGGTCCGGAGTGGTGATGTTCCGCACCGAGGTGCGTGCCGACGCGTTCCTCCTCTCGCAGATGGACGCGCTGGTGGACCTGGCGCTCGACGGCAACGTCCCCCGCATCGCGGCGCCACCGGGTTCCCCGCCCGCCGCCCCCTGCGCCGAGCACGGCCCCGACGACGCGGCGGATCCCGGTGCGCCGGAGGACACCGGCGCCGCCTGACCCCCACGCGGCCCCGCCACCCCTGACGCCCCGCCGACGAACGGGCGGCAGCCCACCGGCCCGCCGCCCGCTCCGGGCTGCCCGAACGGTCCGAACGGCCGGTCCCGCACGGCCTCTCGCCCCTCCGTGGCGCGCGAGCCGAGCCCCGCGCGTCCCACGCGCCCCGCAGCCGAACGACCGCACCACGGCGGCGGCTCCGCACGGCCCCGCCCCCTCTGTCATGCCCTCCGCGGGCCCATGTCCGCAGCGGCTCTTCGTCCTTGAGGTGTGCCTCCATGCCCAAAACGTCCGTACCCGGAACGTCCGTCCCCCCGTCCCCCACCGCCTTCAGGCCGATCGGCCTGCGCCCGGTGCTCGCGTCGATGATCGCCGTGGAGATCGCCAGCGGCTTCACCCAGCAGTACCTGTCGCCACTCCTGGCCGGCCTGGGCGAGCAGGCGGGCATCACCACCGCGCAGCAGAACTGGATCTACGTCATCCAGACCACGAGCATGGCCGTGCTCACGCCGGTCCTCTCCCGGCTGGGCGACAGTTACGGCTACCGGCGTGTCCTGCGGCTGTCCGTGGGGCTCGTCGCCCTCGGCTCCCTGCTGATGGCGCTCCGGCCGACCCTGTCCGTCCTGACCGTGGGCGCCGTCATGCAGGGCGGCGTGGTCGGCTTCATGCCGCTGATGATCGGCATCCTGCGCAACCGGGGTGGTGAGCGGGCGTCCCGCGTGGGCATCGGGGTCCTCGTCGGCGCCCTTCTGCTGGCCGTCGGGTTCGCCGGGATCATCTCGGGCGCGGTCGGTGCCGAGGACGCCCGGCTCGGTCTCTGGGTCGGCGTCGCCGCCGGTGCCCTCGGCGCCGTGGCCTGCGTGTTGATGCCGGACGCGGAGGCCCGCCCGGCCGGCGCCCGCCCCTTCGACCTGGTGGGGTTCCTGCTGCTCGCGGTCGGGCTCTCCGGCGTCGTACTGGCCCTGACACAGGGATCGACGTGGGGCTGGGGGTCCACGCCGACCCTGGTGTGCGGGCTCGTGGGGCTGGCCGCCCTGGCGGTCTGGCCGAAGGCGGAGCTGCGGGTCGCCCATCCGCTGGTCGACGTCCGTATGTTCGGCAACGCCCGGATCGCGGTGCTCAGCGCGGTGACGTTCTTCGTCTCGTTCGCCACGATCGGCTCGATCGCCGCCAACGCCACGTTCCTCGCCGCCTCGTCGGACGAGGCCGGCTACGGCATCGGTCTGGACTCGGCGGCGATCGGCTGGGCGCTGCTGCCGATGACGCTGGCGAGCGTCGCCTCCTCGCTGCTGACTCCGACGATGCTCCGGCGCGCGGGGGAACGGCTCACCATAGGTGCGGCCGGTGTCTTCACCCTGCTGGGGTTCGGCGGCCTCATGGTGTGGCACACGACCCTGCTCGACTATCTGGTCCTGTCCTCGTTCGCCGGTCTCGCCATGGGCATCTTCGAGTCGTCCACCCGTGCCCTGACGGTGGAGGCGGTGGCGGAGGAGGACACCGCGACAGCCGCCGGGATCAACGAACTCGTCCTGTCGTTGGGCGTCGCGGTAGGCGCCGCGGTCCTCGGTGCCACGCTGAGCGCCCACTCCGGTGCCGACGGCCGGGTCGCCGTCGGCGGTTACACCACCGGGTGGGCGGTGTGCGCCGTGGCGGGCCTGGCCGCCGCCCTGGTCACGGTACGGCTGCGCCCCGATCCGGCCCGGGCAGGCACCGCCGCCGCGCCGGCCGGCTGAACCACCGGCCGCCCTCGCGCGGGCCGGGGAACCCGCTCGGCCCGGGAGCCCGCGTCCACACTTCTCACCGGAGCAAGGAGCACCCCTTGAACACCACAGCGCTGCGCACGACCGTGCGCGACTGCGCCGGATCGTGGCGAGAGCCGCTCGTCGCCCTGAGTCACCGGCTCCACGCCGAGCCCGAGACCGCCTTCGAGGAACACCGGTCCGCCGCGGCGCTGGCGGAGCTCGCGGAAGCGGCGGGCTTCTCGGTGCGACGCGGGGTCGCGGATCTGCCGACCGCCTTCTCCGCCGTGAAGGGCACCGGCGATCTGGTCATCGCCTTCTGCGCGGAGTACGACGCGCTGCCGGGGATCGGCCACGCCTGCGGACACAACGTCAACGGCGCCGCCGCCCTGGGAGCGGCGATCGCCCTGGGTGAGGTCGCCGACCGGCTCGGCGTCACCGTCAAGCTCCTGGGCACGCCCGCCGAGGAGGACTCCGGCGGCAAGGCCTACATGATCGAGGCGGGCCTCTTCGACGACGTGGCCGCCGCGATGATGGCGCACGCCAACGCGACGGACACGGTGGCCACCACCTCGCTGGCCATCGGCGCCTGGGACATCACCTACTCGGGCCGCCCCGCCCACGCGGCCGCGGCTCCCTGGGAAGGCGTCAACGCCCTGGACGCGCTCACCGTCGCACAGACCTCGCTCGGCCTGCTGCGCCAGCAGCTCCCGCCCGACAGTGTGGTCCACGGCATCATCACCGACGGCGGTCAGGCCGCCAACGTCATCCCCGCGCGTACGGCCGCCCACTACGAGGTACGCGCCGGGACTCTCGGCCGCATGCGAAGCCTCCAGCACCGGGTGAAAGCCTGCTTCGAAGCGGGGGCGCTGGCGACCGGGGCCGAACTGACGATGACGACGCGCGGGCGGGACTTCGCCGAACTCCGCCAGGACACCGCGATGGCGGAGATCTACGCCGGTGCCGCCGAGGCGCTGGGCCGGACCGTCGGCCGGACTCCGGAACGCGGAGGCTCCACCGACATGGGCAACGTCTCGCACCTGTTGCCCACCATCCACCCGATGATCGGCTACGACACCGGGGGCGCCGTCCAGCACACCCGCGCGTTCGCCGACGCCGGCACGTCCGCACAGGCGGACCGGGCGCTCCTGGACGCGGCGGTGGCACTGGCCTGGACCGGAGTCGAACTCGCGGCCGACCCCGGCCACCGTCGACGGCTGCTGGCGCATCTCCGGGGGCGGGCACCCCGTGACCTGCCCGGGCAGCCCGCCGGCTGACGGGCCCCGGCTCCCTCGCCGGCCGCTGCGGATCTCCACGAGGAGCAGCCCGTACACGAAAGCGGCCGGCGGAGTCAGCCGTTGGGGTACGCCTCGGTGATCAGCTTCTGGCGCAGGACGGTCCACTGGGCCGTCATGTCATTGACCAGGTACAGATCGCGGCGGCGCGTCCACACCTGACCCGACTCCGGGTCGTACGTCCCGGGCATCTCGAAGCCGCGCGGGGCGTACGCCCGCATCCCGCGGTCGCGGGTGGTCAGCACGCACCGCTTGACGTGGTCGCGGAAGCCGACGACGCCGGCCGTGCCGATCCCGCCGGGCAGGTTCTTGCGGGCCTCGGCGACCTGGGCGGCGACTCCGTCGGTGCTGAGATAGGTGATCGTGCCGTCGGGGGCGACGAGCGGCTCGATCGACGTCACGTTCTTCATGCGGTACTTCGACTCGAGGAAGCGCGCGATCTCCCACTGCGCGTAGACGGGGACGTTCCTGCGCCTGCGGACCGCTGCGACGGTGCCGGCCAGTTCCTCGTTGACCGGACCGGGTTCGTAGCGCACCTTCGACGGGTCGCCGCCGCCGGCCGGGGGCCGGTTCCCGAAGCCGTACGCGACGATGAAGTCCAGCTCGTCGAGAGCCGCGGTCTCCGGCCGCCAGTCGAAGCCGACGTCGTGGATGTGCGGGACGAGGGCGCGGGCGGCGGTCCTGTCATCGAGCGCGGAGGCGAGCACCGCGAACATGTGGTGCGGGAGGCCCGCCGTTCCACTCCCCTCGCTCGCACGGCCCGCGGCGTGCGCCGACGGCGTGCCGAGGACGGCAGGTGCGGCGATGGCGGCGGTGAAAGCGGCTGCGAACTCACGTCGTTGCACGGGGTGCCCTTCTCGGTGTCGTATCCGCACAATCCTTGTCGGGCCGGACGAATCCGCGGCGAACACGACCCGAAGGAGACGTTCCGCATGAGTGACTACTGCGTTCAGGTCTCTCCGCGTACGTCGCTTCCGGGCGCGAGGACGCCCAGGCCGAACAGGTCGACGACCTGGTTGATCAGTACGTTCGCGCGTGAAGCGTCGAGGTACTCGTCGACGAACATCTGCGAGAGGCCGTAGACCAGCGCTTGAGCGGCGATCCTGATCAGTTCGGGATCGGCTCGGCGCAGCTCTCCGCGCTGCTGCCCGGCGATGATGAGCTCGACGACGCCCTGGGTGAAGGCGCGATGCCCCGCGTCCAGGGCGGGCGTTCGATCCGCGCCGAACAGGGCGCCGCGCAGGAGCGCGAACCGGTGCGGGTGGGCCAGTGCGTACTGCACGAACGCGGTACCCAACGCCCGGAACGGGACGGAGCCGGCCGAACTCACCGCCGCCATCTGGATCGCGCCGAAGTCCACCGCGACGGCCTCGGCGACCGCGGCCAGCAGGGCGGCCCGGTCGGGGAAGTGCCGGAACGGCGCCGAGGGGGAGACGCCCGCCCTGCGGGCCACCTCACGGACGGTCACCGCTTCGGCGCCGCCCTCGTCCAGCAGCTGGACGGCGTGCGCGACCAGCGTCTCCGGCAACGATCCGTGGTGGTAAGGCCGGCCGGCCTCCCGGGTGTTCATACAGCCAGTGGTACCACACCTTGACACGCCACCCAGGAGCGAATGTAATCAGCGCTCACATGAATGTGTTCGCTGATCACATTGGAGTGTTCATGGATCTGCGTCATGGCGGCTGGGCACGCGAAGTCGATGCCGAGCTCCGGCCGAGTCAGGGGGCCGTCCCCGGCGGCCTGGCCGGGACCCTCTACCGCAATGGCGCGGGCAACCATCTGTCCGACTACCTCATCGACGGGGACGGCCTGGTCAGTGCCGTGACCTTCGCTCCCGGCAGCCCCGTGCGCGTCCGCTCCCGCTATGTCAGGACCCCCTCCTACCAGGCGTCCCTGGACGCCCCGGAGTCGGACGCGCCGCCGCTGCGCCTGCCCGGAGCCAACGCCGCGGGCGGCCGGCTCCGCAACCTGCTGCTGCGCCCGGCCTCCTCCCAGGCCAGCACCTCGGTGACGGTGATCGACGGCCGGCTGCTCGCGCTCTGGGAGGGCGACATGCCCTGGGAGCTGGACCCCGGCACGCTGGAGACCCTCGGCCGGTGCGACCTCGACCGTGCGCTCGCGCCGTCGGGTCCCCTCGGCCGCCGGCTGGGCAGCCCGTACTCGGCCCACCCCTGCTGGGACCCCGGCAGCGCCGAGGTGTGGAACTTCGGCTGCGTCTACGGCCCGCGCCCCCGGCTGGACATCTACCGCACCGAGCGGGGCCGGCCGACCGAGCGGTTGCGGTCCATCAGGCTGCCCCGCCGCTACATGGTCCACGACTTCGCGATGACCGCCACCCACCTGGTGTTCTGTCTCGGCCCCGTCGTCCTCGACTTGGCCGCCGTCGCTTCCGGCCGGGTCCCGGCCTTCCAGGCGATGCGGTGGCACGGCGAGGAGGCCACCCGCATCCTGCTCGTTCCCCGCGCGGGAGGCCCGTTCCGCGTCGTCGAGGCCGATCCGTGGTTCCAGTGGCACTTCGCCGGCGCCTACGACGACGGCGACGACATCGTCTTCGACCTGGTCCGCTTCCGGTCCTGGACCGTCATGCACGAGGCCATCTCCAGCATGAGTCACCTCACCGATCCGTCCTGTCTGCCCGTCGGCCGGCTGTGGCGCTACCGCGTCAGCCCCTCGGGCAAGGTCGAGGACCACCAGCTCCACGGGCTGCCCACGGAGTGGCCCACCATCGACCCCCGCCGCTCCACCACCGCCCACCGCAACGTCTACGGCGCCACCATCGGCACCCCCACCTCGGGCGTCGCGTTCACGGCGGTCGCACGCTACGACACCGAGCGCGGCGAGGCCGACGTCTACGACTACGGCCCCGGCCACCTGGTCAGCGAGCCGCTCTTCGTCCCGCGCGACCCGGGCCGGCTCGACGAGCGGGGCTGGCTCGTCGCCTACGAGGCCCAGCTCACCGCCGGGACCACGAACATCGTCGTCTTCGACGCCCAAGCCGTCGCCGACGGCCCCGTCTGCACCCTCCCCGTCCCCGAGAGCCTCGGCTACACCTTCCACGGCCAGTGGGTCCAGGCATGACGGCCGCGCGGGGAACCGAGGGGCGGCTCACGTCCTTCGAGCGCGACGGTCTGGTCTTCGACGTCGTGGACCGGGGCCCGCTCGACGGGGATGTCGTGGTGCTCCTGCACGGGTTCCCCCAGACGGCGAGTTCCTGGGACCTGCTCGCACCCCTGCTGCATGCCTCGGGATACCGCACACTGGCGCCCGACCAGCGGGGATACTCGCCCCGGGCCCGGCCGCGCGGCAGGTTCGCCTACCGGATGTCCCAGCTCGCCGACGACGCCGCCGCCCTCATCGAGGCGGCCGGACCGGGCGGCCGGGCGGTGCACGTCGTCGGACACGACTGGGGCGCCGCGGTCGCCTGGACGCTCGCCGCCGCCCGGCCGGACGTGGTGGCCACCCTGACCGCCCTGTCCGTCCCCCACCCCGCCGCCTTCATGCGGGCCCTCTTCACCAGCCGCCAGTTCCTGATGTCCTGGTACATGTTCTTCTTCCAACTGCCGTGGATTCCCGAACTGTTGATCCGCAGGCTCGACCCGGCCGCGGCACCACGCGTCACCGAACGGATGGCGGGCGGGCAGAGCCCGGCCGCCCTCGCCCGCGACCTGGAGTTCCTGGTGACCTCGGGCGCGCTCACCCCGGCTCTCCACTGGTACCGGGCGATGCCCTTCAGCACACCCGGGCAGCTCACCAAGGTCGCCGTCCCGACCCTGTTCGTCAACAGCGACAGCGACCCGGCACTGGGCCGGGCGGGCGGCGAGCTCACACGCCGGTTCGTGACCGGCCCGTACACCTTCCACACCCTGACCGGAATCGGGCACTGGATCCCGGAACAGGCCGCCGTCGAAGTGGCGGGGCTCCTGCACCGTCACCTCACGAACTCGCCCCGGGGTACGCGGTAGCGGCGGGCCCGTACGGACATCACGGCGGCGTGCCGGTCGGCGTCGGGGCCGGCCGCCTCCGCGGTCAGGGCCCGCCCATCCGCCGGGAGGTGCTCTGCGTGCTGGTGGGGCCCGAAACAGGCACGCTCTGCTGGGAGTCTCCGGCCGCCGGACCTCGCGCGATGGACAACCGCATACCGGCCGCTTCGGCGAGTGACGGCCGGTGCTGAGGCCTGGGTCCGGGCAGTTGCTGCTCCAGGTGGCTGTCGCGCGTACCGTGGATGCGCCGGTTGTAGGCCTCGTGGGACAGCTGGGACGCGTACCGGTAGGTGTCGGAGTCCGTCGCTCGCATCCCGCCCATGTACACGACGACGTCGGCCAGCACGGTGTCGTAGTGCACATGCGGCTGGGCCATGCCGTAGTTGAGCCGGTCCTGCAGATGTTCGCGCATGTCGCCGTCCAGCACGTTGCTCCCGGCTTCCCGCTGCATGATCTCTTCGAGTCGGCCCAGGTTCGTCTCGGCCGCCGTCGACTGAGCCTGGTACGCCTCGCGGAACTGCGGGCTGCCGATGTCCTCGGGGAGGTGGAAGTTGACGTAGGTCAGGCCGGGATCGGCGGGGCGCTGGTACCGGACGTCCGTTGACACGTGCAGCAGCTCGTGGGCGACGGTGGCCCGGACGAACGCGGCCGCGTCGGTGTGTTCCTGGGGCTGGTAGGCCGGATCGTAGGTGATCGTGTAGCCGTCCTGCGTGGCCGTCGCGTGGGCGGGCTGACCGTCGGCCGTGCGCTGCACGGTCACCCTGACCATCTCGCCGGCCGCCTCGTCGTGGAGGTCCGCGAGAATCGAGTCCTCGCTGCCCGGACTCGGCGGGCGTCCCCCGGCATCGGTGATCAGGCGGTCGAAGGCCAGCCTGCTCATCTCGTAGGACTCGTCTCTCGCAACCGGTGGCACGGCGGCTCTCCTCTTCCCTCAGGATCGTGGCGCGGACACGGACCACAACGAGGAAAACACCGACGCCGGTTCAACGGCCGGACAGGCGCTAGTCCTTACGGCCGGTCGCCGCGACGGTGACGCCGAGGCCGATCATCGCGAGTCCGCCGGCCCCGCCGACCAGGGCCAGCCGCTGCGGTGACCGGGCGAACCAGGTGCGCGTGGTGGCCGCGACCAGCCCCCACACGCTGTCGCTAGCCAGCGCGATGACGTTGAAGACCACGCCGAGCAGCAGCATCTGGACGGTCACGTGCCCCTGGCCGCGGTCGACGAACTGCGGGAGCACGGCGGCGAAGAACACCATGGTCTTGGGGTTGGCCACGCCGACCACGAACCCCTCCCCCAGGGTGCGCAGACCTCCGTGTGCGGGGCCGTCACCGGTGAACGCGGCGTGCAGCGATCCGCGTTGCCGCACCGCCTTGACCCCCAGGTACACCAGGTACGCCGCGCCCACGAGCTTCAGCACCGTGAAGGCGAGGACGGAACGTTCCACGAGGGACCCGACCCCGAGTGCCACGGCCACGACGAGCACGTACGCCCCGAGTGTGTTCCCCACGACCGTGGTCAGCGCGGCACGGCGTCCCTGCGCCAGCGCCCGGCCGATCACGAAGAGCACGCTGGGGCCCGGGATCACGATCAGCAGCAACGACATGGCGGCGAACGCCATGAGTCGGTCGGTAGACACCATGGGGCGCATGTAAGCACGGATTTCGCGGAAGTCCGAAGCATTTGCCGGGGCCCCGGCGGCGGCCGTCACTCCCCGGCACCGGGCTCATGCCTCGGCTTCGGCCGTCACTCCTCGGCGGCGGGCGGCACGAAATCGCACCAGACCGCCTTGCCCTCGCCCCGGGGTTCGACGCCCCAGCGGTCGGCGACCGCCTCGATCATCATCAGCCCTCTTCCGGAGGTCGCCGCCTCGCCCGGAGTGCGCCGGTGGGGACGGGCGCTTGAGCGGTCGTTGACCCAGAGCCGGACCCGCCGGTCCGGCTCCAGCAGGACCTCCAGGGTGACGACCGCGCCGCCTTCCGTGTGCAGGAGCACATTCCCGAGCAGCTCGCCGGCCGCCACCTCCACGTCGTCGGCGAGCATGCCCAGCCCCCAGTGCTCAAGGCTCTGCCGCAGGGCGGCGCGGGCCTCCGCCAGCCCCTCCGGGTCGGCCTGGTGGATGTACTGATGGATGCGCGGCGCCTGGTCCGTCCCCACGTCCGGGTTTCTGCGCAGGACCAGGAGCGCGATGTCGTCGCCCGACTTCGCCCGGCCCCACAGCCCCTCCGTCACATGCCGGGCGAGGGCCTGCGCCCCCGCCGGGCCGGTGCGCACGGCCTCGGCCAGCGCGTCGAGGCCCACCTCGATGTCGAGTCCGGGCTCCTCCACGAGTCCGTCCGTGCACAGGACCAGGGTCTCGCCGGGCACGAGGTCCAGGCGCGTCTCGGGGTACTCGTCGTCCCCGAACGTCGTCGCCAGCCCCAGCGGGAGCCCGCCGCGCAGCCGTGGCCACCCGATCCGTCCGTCGGTGTGCCGGACCATCGGCCCCAGATGTCCGGCCCGTACCGCCTTCACCGCCCCCGAGACGAGGTCGACCTGCGCGTACGTACAGGTGGCGAAGCGCTCCGTGTCGAGTTCCGCCAGGAAGCGCGAGGCACGTGCGAGCACCGTGGCAGGGGTGTGGCCCTCGCCCGCGTAGGCGCGCAGCGCGATGCGGAGCTGCCCCATGATGGCCGCGGCGTGCGTGTCATGCCCCTGGACGTCGCCGACGACGATCCCGATGCGCCCTCTGGGCAGCACGATCACGTCGTACCAGTCGCCGCCGACGTCCCTGCCGCTCCGCGCCGTCCGGTAGCACACCGCGATGTCCGCGCCCTCGACGTCAGGGATGTGGCGCGGCAGCATGGAGGACTGGAGGTCGGTCGCGAACTGCCGCTCCTCGTCGAAGAGGATGGCCCGTTGCAGGGACTGCCCGACGATGCCCGCGAGACCGATGCACAGGTTGCGGTCCTCCGCCGAGAACTCGGTGCGCCCGCGGTAGAAGAGCCCCAGCCCGCCGATGGAGCGGGCCTGGGCGACCAGGGGCAGGAAGGCCGCCGCGTCGAGGCGGCGCCGCCGGATGTAGGGGCCGAGCCGCGGAAATCGGTCGGCCAGCTCGGGCAGCGAGGCCACGAAGCGCGGCTGCTGGGTGAGGACTGCCTCGGCCAGCGGCAGCGACTGGTCCACCTGGTCGAGTTTCAGTTCGGTGAGGACCGACAACGGTTCTCCGGCGAGGCCGACGAGCTTGAGCCCGCTCCCTTCGACCAGCCCCAGGACCAGTCCGTCGGCGCCGAACCGCTCCATACCTCCGGCGCCCGTCAGCACGGCGGTGACGTCTTCGACGGTCACCGCCTGCGCGAGTGCCTCGGTGGTGCCCTGGACCATGGCGGTCATACGCTGCCGGCCCGCTTCGAGCGGGCTGACCACGCTGAACTCGGAGAGGTCCGTCGTCGCGTTCCGTACGATGCCGAGCACGCGGAAGGGGACGCCCTCGTCGTCACGGACGATGCGACCGCGTACGTGGGTCCACTGCCGCATTCCGTCGCGGCGCCGGATCTGGAAGTAGGCGCCGTAGGACGACTGCCCCGCGGCCACGGCCTTGCGGAACGCCGATTCCATCCGGGCGCATTCTTCGGGGGGTACGCGCAGGATCAGCGAATCGGCCATGTCGTCGAACTCGTCCGGGCGCAGGTCGAAGACGGCCAGGCCTCCTTCGTCGAACACGAGCGTGGACCGTTCCAGATCCCAGTCGAACGTGCCCATGCGGTTGAGGGCCAGCCGCTCCCGCGCACCGATGTCCGGTCGATCACGTGCTGCCATGCGTACACTCCGCAGGGGCCGGTCTCACCGTGGGTGCTGCTCCAGTGCTGTCCCGAGCATAACTTCGCGGGGTGCCCCCCGCACGGTCGCGGACAGGGGCAGAACACCCTCCCCCGTCACTTGGTGCGCCGGCGGAACACGTGACCCCCGCAGTCGCCCCCCGGTTCCCAGAGTGTCTCCACCCCAGGCCCGGAGGGCAGCGGGATACCGCCATTCGGGTGACCGCCCGGACGCCGCCCCGGTGGCCGGTCAGCCGGCCGGAACCACCGGCAGTTCCAGCACTCCGGTGTCCTCGGGGGCGCTGACGACGGTCACCGGCTTGATGCCCCGGTTACCGAAGTACGCGGTGTCGCTCGCCGCGATCACGAACTCGAACCGGTGCCGCGTCTCGTACCGGTGGACGATGCCCGGCAGTTCCACGGTGAAGGGGCGGGTGACGTCGGGGACCCGCACGGGCGAGACGAGGCGGTTCACCAGCTCGCGGCTGCCGCCCGGTGCCACGTCGTAGACCTTGGCGAACAGGACCAGCTTGTCGGAGGCGTCGCCGCTGTTCTGGACCCGCTCCGTCTTGGGTGACACGACCTTCAGGGTGGCCTTCGGGGCGCCGACGACATCGACGGGTGAGGTCAGCGGAGCGCTGGTCCAGCCGAGGTAGGTGCCCTTGGTGTCGTACGGCGCACGGTCGGGCAGTCCGGTCAGACCGGCGAGCGAGCTCTCGGAGTGGCTGGTCGGCACCAGCCAGTTGCTGTACTGGCGGCTGCCCCGGACGACCTTGGAGCGGTTGTCGACCAGCTTGCCGTCCCCGGAGAGATACATCTTCTGCGAGAGGGCCGGCACGGCGCCCGCCGTGCCGTAACCGCTCTGCCAGTCACGGTAGTAGGCGAAGGCCGGGCCGGTGTCGGTGTCCTTCTTCTGGAGGTAGCGGTCGAACCAGGCGAGCACGCGCTGTCCGACGTAACTGGTCTCCAGATTCCCTTCACCCAGGCTGAGTTCGCCGGGCACGTGGCCGCCGCTGTGTCCCCAGGACTGCCAGATCATCTTCGTCGGGGTGCCCTGCGCCTTGAGCGTCTTGTACGTGGCGGTGGCCTCGTTGAGGTTGAACAGGCTGTCGGTCTGGCCCTGTACGAGGAGGGTCGGGGTCCTGACGCGGCCGAGGTAGGAGGCGGGCGAGACGCTGCGCGCGTAGGCGAGCATCGCGTCCGACTCGTCCTTGGGGTAGCGCCCCGAGTTCAGCAGCCGGATGGTGTCGCAGGCCCGCGCCGCGAAGTGGGGACAGGTGAGGCTGCCGAACCTGGACGGGTCCAGGCTCGCGTTGAGCAGGGTCTGCCCCTCCCCCATCAGGTAGAAGCCGTTGGTCCACTGCCACTTGAAGACGCCGGGGGTGTCGGAGGAGACGCCCTGGCGCGCACCGGTGTTGTTGGGGGCGAGCGCGTATCCCAGGTCGTTCCAGGTGATGAGCGGGACGAGCGCGTCGACCCGGTGGTCGACGGCGGCGGTGGCCATCTGGACCGCGCCGCCGTACGAACCGCCGATCATGCCGACGCGCGGATCGCCCGCGCCGTCCTTGGTGACGTAGTCGGCCATGGTGCCGTCGTCGGCGGCGCGGGACCCGGCCAGGAAGTCGAGGAGTCCGGAGGCCGCCCTGCCGTCGACGGCGGGGTCGTCGAGGGTGATCAGGCAGCCGGACTTGCCGAAGCCGAGTCCGGAGTAGGCGAGTCCGACGTACCCGCGGGCGGCGAATGCCTTGCCGATGGCGTCGGTCGTTCCGTCGGACTTGCTGCCGCCGAAGCCGTTGGTGGCGAGGACGGCGGGGGCGGGGTGCGCGGCGTCGACGCCCGCGGGGCGGTAGAGGTCGGCGTCGACGGTGCAGGTGCGGTCGCCCGCGCGGACGGTGAACTTCAGCGGGGTGACGGTGTACGAAGCCGTTTCGGCCTGGGCCGGGCCGGCGAGGGCGAGGGGCGCGGCCAGGGCCGCTCCCGCTGCGAGGACGAGTGGTTTGCGGAACCTGGAGACAGCACCTGACACGAAGACCTCCACACCGAGGGCACCTTACCGACCGGTAAGTACCGGGCCGCGCTCATGCTGTGACAGGCGTCATAGGTGTGTCAACGCTCATGACAGCGTTTCCTGAAGGCTGTTCAACTTCTGCACGCGTGCGGTGACTTCAGACGAGGGCGGGCACGTCGACGGTGAGCGTGCACCGGCCGCCGTCCGAGGGCGCGTCCAGCACGGCGGGCACCCCCAGCGGAATCGTCAGTGCCGTAGGGCTGTGACCGAAGCCCAGCTCCTCGACCACCGGTATGCCCAGACCGCCGAGCCGGTCGGCGAGCACGGCCCGCACCTGCGCATACGGTCCGCAGTTCTCCCAGGACCCGCAGGCCACCCCGGAGATGCCGTCTAGGGCGCCGGTACGCAGCAGTTGGGTGAGAATCCGGTCGATCCTGTACGGGTCCTCGCCCACGTCCTCCATCACCAGCAGTCCGCCCCGGGCCGACCTCCGGGCGTGTGCGGCGCCGATGTCGGCGGCGAGCAGGCTGACGCAGCCGCCGTACGTGATGCCCCGGGAACGGCCCGGTACCAGCGCGGTCGCCGGCTCCAGGCCGAGGGTGCGTACCGAATCCGGCTCGAAGAGGGTGGCGCGCAACGACTCCTGGGTCGCGGCGTCCTTGAGGAAGGTCTCCGTGGCGACCATCGGGCCGTGCAGCGTGGAGATCCCCGTCCGCACGGCGAACGCCTCGTGAAGTGCGGTGATGTCGCTGTAGCCGACGAACACCTTGGGCCCGGCCGCCCGCATGGCGGTCCAGTCGAGGAGGTCGACCATGCGGTGGGCGCCGTATCCCCCGCGGGCGCACAGCACGGCGTCCACCGAGGGGTCGCACCAGGCCTCCTGGAGGTCCCGGGCGCGGCCCTCGTCGGTACCGGCCAGGTAGTCCAGCTCCGGGTGCGCGTCCAGGACGTGGGGTGCCACGACCGGCTCCAGGTCCCAGCCGCGCAGCAGGTCGAGCCCCGCGTCGAGCCGGTCGGCGGGTACGGGTCCGCTGGGGGCCACGACGGCGACCCTGGCACCCGGCCGCAGCCGGGCGGGCCGGGTGAGGGGCCTGAGCGTCACTTGTCCAGCTCCAGTCGCGGGACGTCGGGGCGGTCGATGCCGAAGGTCTGCGCGTACAGGGAGAGTTCAGCCTCCAGCGCCCGGATCAGGGTCTCCGCGCGCCGGAATCCATGGCTTTCGCCCTCGAAGGCGAGGTACGCGTGCGGAACCGCCCTGCCCTCCAGTTCGGCCAGGAACCGTTCGCTCTGCACGGGCGGGCAGATCACGTCGTCGAGCCCCTGGAGCAGCAGGAACGGCACGGTGAGCCGGTCGGTGCGGTGCATGGGAGAACGCTCGTGGTAGCGCTCCGGTACCTCGGCGAACGGGCCGACGAGCGATTCCAGATACTGCGACTCGAAGTCGTGCGTCTCGTCGGTGGCCCAGCCCGCCAGATCGAGGATGGGGTACAGGATCGTCCCGCAGGCGTAGACGTCGGTGCCGGTCAGGGAGGCCGCCGTGGTCCAGCCGCCGGCGCTGCCGCCGCGCACGGCCAGCCGGTCGCGGTCGGCCGCGCCCTCGGCGGCCAGTGCCTCGGCCACGGCGGCGCAGTCCTCGACGTCCACGACGCCCCACTGTTCGCGGAGCCGTTCGCGGTAGGCGCGGCCGTAACCGGTGGAACCGCCGTAGTTGACCTCGGCGACACCGATGCCGCGCGAGGTGAAGTAGGCGATCTCCAGGTCCAGTACGAGCGGGGCGTGCCCGGTGGGGCCGCCGTGCGCCCAGATCACGTACGGGGCCTTCTCGCCCTCGGGCCCGGCGAAACCGGGGTGGTGCGGCGGGTGGACGTGGGCGTGGATCTCGCGCCCGTCCGGGCCGGTGAAGGTGCGCTCCCGCGGCTGGGAGTAGTACGCGGGATCAACGGCGTCCCGGTGCCCCGCGCCGATGATCCGGGTGTGTCCGTCGGCGGTGTCCAGCTCGACCACCTCGTAGGCGGTGTGCGGGCTCGCGGCGATGCCGATGACCCGGGTGTCCTGTACGGCGAGGGTCTCCGCCCAGGCGGTCCAGGGCCCTGCCACGTCGGCGAGCTCGCCGGTCTCCGGGTCGAGCACACCGAGCCGGGTGGTGCCCTTGCCGTGGATGACGGCGATGAGTCCGTTGTCCAGGAGCCGGAACCACCGCAGCCCGATCCGCCACATGGGGCCGCCGAACTCCTCGCCCCGGCCGCCGCAGAGCCTGCTGCTCGGTACGACGGAGCCCACCGGGGCGTCCGGGCGGATGCGCTGGAGCTCCCACCAGCCGCTGACGTCGGAGACGAACAGCAGCGAACCGTCCCGGTCCCATTCGACCTGGCAGACGGACTCGTCGATGTCTCCGACGAGCGGGCGCACGCCGGTGAAGGTGTCCTCGTCGGTGAGGTCCGCGACCATCACGACCGTGCCGTCCCACGGCATCCGCGGGTGGTCCCAGGCGATCCAGGCGGCCCGGCGCCCGTCGTACGAGATCTTCGGCCCGGTGACGAAGCGGTGGCGGTCGTCGGAGAGTTCCCGCACGGCGCCGCGGTCGTCGGCGGCCGAGCCGTCCAGGGGCACGGCCACGATCACCCGGCGCACGTCGGTGGGCGCGTCCCCGGTGAACTCCTCCATGACGCACCAGACTTCGCCCTGTGCGCCGCTCTCCGTGCGGACCGGGCGGAGCTGCGGGTCGGCCCAGCGCAGCCCGTCACCCACGTCGGACACGGGGGTGAGCGGCCACGGGTCGCCGGGGCCGTCCGGTTCGTACGCGTAGAGCCGCTGGTCGTCGAAGTGCACGAAGACGATCAGCGGACCGCCCTCGGAGCGCTCGGCGCCGGCCCAGGGCTGTCCGCCGTACTCGATGACACGGCTGCGGGCGTTCCAGGGCGCGGGCAGCGCGGAGGCGGTGGTGCCGTCCGCGCGGCGGCGCACCAGGGCGCGGCGGCCGCCCTCGGCCGGGCGCGGTTCCGTCCACCACACCTCGTCGCCGACGGTGCCGACGAACTCGGGGCGGCCGTCGTGCGAGGCGGCGAGTGCCGCGTCGATCGGCGACGGCCAGGTTCCGTAGGGCGCTGTGGTGACCATGTGATTCCCCCCGTGTCGGGTCAGGCGGTGCGCAGGTAGTGGTCGAGGACGCGGACGCCGAAGTGCAGGGCGTCCACCGGGACGCGCTCGTCGACGCCATGGAACATGGCCTGGTAGTCGTAGCCGACGGGCAGTTTCAGGGGCGAGAAGCCGTATCCGGTGATGCCGAGCCGGGAGAACTGCTTGGCGTCCGTGCCACCGGACATGCAGTAGGGCACGACATGGCCGTCCGGGTCGAAGCGTTCGACGGCGGCGCGCAGTTTGGCGTACGTGGGTGAGTCGACCGGGGCCTGGAGCGGGACCTCCCGGTGGTGGAACTCCCAGGAGACTCCGGGACCGGTCAGCCGGTCCAGGGTCTCGTGGAACTCTTCCTCGCCGCCGGGCAGCATCCGGCCGTCGATGTAGGCGGTGGCACTGCCCGGGATCACGTTGACCTTGTAACCGGCTTCCAGCATCGTCGGGTTGCTGCTGTTGCGGACCGTGGACTCGACGAGTGCGGCGGCCGGTCCGAGCTTGCCCAGCAGCTCGTCGACATCGAACCCGGGCACCTCGGTGTCGACGGGGATGCCGTGCAGCGCGGCGATCTCGATGAGGGCCGCCCGGACGGTCGGGGTGAGCCGGGCCGGCCACGGGTGCGCGCCGATCCGGGCGACGGCCGAGGCCAGCGTGGTCACGGCGTTGGCACGGTTGACCTTGGAACCGTGCCCGGCCCTGCCCTCGGCGGTCAGCTTGAGCCAGCCGGTACCGCGCTCGCCGGCGGCGATCGGGTAGAGGGACATGCCTCCGCCCGCGTGGAAGGTGAAGGCCCCGGATTCGCTGATGCCCTCGGTGCAGCCGTCGAAGAGGCCCGCGTGACGGTCGACGAGGAAGCCCGAGCCGTCCTCGGCGCTGGCCTCCTCGTCGGCGGTGTACGCGATGACGATGTCGCGGCGGGGGCGGACTCCGGCGCGTGCCCAGGCGCGTACGACCGCGAGGACCATCGCGTCCATGTTCTTCATGTCGACGGCCCCGCGGCCCCAGACGACACCGTCGCGGACCTCCCCGGAGAAGGGGTGCACGGTCCAGTCGGCGCTTTCGGCCGGCACCACGTCGAGGTGGCCGTGCACGAGGAGTGCGTCGGCGGACGGGTCCGTGCCCTCGATACGGGCGACGACGTTGGTGCGCCCGGGAGTGCGCTCCAGGAGGGCCGGTTCCAGTCCGGCGGCTGCCAGCCGCTCGGCCACGTACTCGGCCGCGGGGCGCTCCTGGCAGTCGCCGCCGCCCCGGTTGGTGGTGTCGATGCGGATCAGTTCGGAGGTGAACGTCACCGATTCGTCGAGTGCCTGCTCGTCCACCGGACCGAGCGGGCCGGTCGCCTCAGCCATATTGTTCCTCCACGGCGGACGACACGATCGTGGTCACCGCCTTGAACGTGCGAATACCTTCATACATCGTCCCGCTGGTGTACGCGACACGCCGCTCACCGCTGGGCGCCACGCCGGGTACGACCGTGGCGGCCGCCGCCAGATGCTCGGCGTCGAACTCCAGCTCCACCGTGCGGGAGCCGCCCGTGACCGGTTCGTGACGCACGGCGAGTGCGGTGGCGTCCTTGGCCGCGGCCCTGATGTCCGCAGCGGTACGGGCCGGGGTGCGGCACACCGCCGCGTACCGCGACACGTAGTCCTTCACCGCGACCTTGCGGGCGGCGGGCGCGTATCCCTCGGCGTCGACGCAGGTCAGGTCGTCGCCGGTGACGAGGACGACGGGCACCCCGTACTCGGCGGCGACGTGCGCGTTGAGCAGCCCCTCGCTCGCGCGGACGCCGTCGAGCCAGACCCCGGTGATGGAGTTGGCGAGATAGGTGTGGGCGAGCACGCCCTCCGTGCCGGCCCCGGTGTGATAGCCGACGAACGCGACGGCGTCCACGTCACCGTGCTGGATGCCTTCGACCATGGAGAGGGACTTGTGCTTGCCGGTGAGCATCTGCACCCGCTCGTCGAGCCGCTCCAGGAGCAGATTGCGCATGCTCCAGTGGGCTTCGTTGACGAGCACCTCGTCGGCTCCCCCGTCGTAGAACCCGAGGGCGGCCGCGTTCACGTCGGAGGTGAACATGGAGCGGCACCGCTCCCACTGCGGAGTTCCGGGCAGCACATCGGCGGGCCACGTCACTCCCGTGGCGCCCTCCATGTCCGCGCTGATGAGGATCTTCATCGGCGTCACGTTACGCGTCGTCGAACGGCCGGACCAGAACCCCAGGAAGGTTTAATGGTCCAGTCCTGTGACGGGGTCCCCCTCCGGGGCCGCCGGACACCCCGGTGACGTGCGGCCGCCGGCCGTACGCGGGTGCGTACGGCCGGCGGCTTGTGAGCACTGCGGCAGTGCTCAGGGATGGGCGACCGACGGATTCACGGCGTCGAACACCATGACCCCGGCCACGGGGTCGAGGAAGAACGTCGCTTCGAACGCTCCTCCCGTCACCTGGGAGGTGAATCCCTCACTCACCTCCCAGGCCACCCCCTTGGGCACCCTGGAGGAGATCCCCGCCAGCGTGGCCGGGGGCTCTTCTGCCGGTACCCAGTCGTGCTCCCGCTGGAGCCGCTCGGCATCCGCCTTCGCCAGCTGCGCCACGCCCGAGACACGGAAGTCCGTGGGGCCCGCCACCTTGGACGGCCTCCCGAAGTTCTTCGTGACCCATTCGACGCCGGTGATGTCCCCGAACTCCGGGAACCGTTCGAGGACCGGCCCCTTGTCCCGCTCGATCGTCTGCTCCGGCTCCGCCGTCTCCGGCGAACGGGCCGACGACCCGGCGGGGCTCCGGACACTCGCCGTGTCGGCGACATCGCTGCCGCAGCCGGTGATCAGTGCCAGTGCCGCGACCAGCACGACCCCTCCGCGCGCCCGGCGGACGTCACCGCGGGCCATTGGTCACCACCGTGCTGCTTCCCACGTCTCCCCTGTTCCATGTCACGACCCGGGTGAGCGATCCGCTCACCATGAACGGCTTGGCCCAGCCGAGCGTAGCGAAGCGGCCGTTCTCGTCGTCCGCCGCACCCGAGGTCTTGTCGGTCATTCCCTTGTTGAAGTCGTAGCGGTCCATGGCGTGGACCGTGATCGTCATCGTGAACTTGTCGCCCTGCGACGAGACCTGCGCGCTGCCCCAGATCTTGTGATCACCAAGGGTCTTGTCCCAGTTCTCGGTCTTCGTGTACAGGTCGCTGCCCGTCATGCTCCGCGCCCCGCCGGTCATGTCGAAGGTCGACTTCCCGGTCTTGCCGCTGAGGATCTCCGCGGCGTTCTGCGCGCGGGCGATCTCGCCGTCCACGAAGGCGCCGATGGCCTCGTCCTCGTGGTACCCCTCGTTGTAGTTCACCTCGAAGTCCGCCCCCGTGTTCTCCCTGTAGTGGGCGTACGCGGGGACCGCGTCGTCGAGTGCGCCGTCACCGTAGAAGCCGAGCGAGGCGAGCACGCCGCCACCAATCATCTTGGCCTTCCACTTGTTCCAGCTCACGTAGTCGCCCGCGGTGGGCTCGGAGTTGGGGTCGTACGGGAAATCGTCGTCGTACGTGACCTTGGGCTCACTGGGCGAGCCCTCCGTGTAGCCGCCACCGCTGGCCGGCTTGGAGGGTGCCAGGAAGAGGCTGGTCATCGTGCTGCCGCCACCGCACACGTCCTTGATGCCCTCGGCGCACGGCAGGTGCCCGTCCAGCTCGATGAAGCTGGTGGGGTTGCCGCCGGTGAAGGCGTACCGGTTGCTGGTGTACGGATCGGAGCCGAGGCCCATGTCCGCGAGGGCACCGTTGTACATGTCCCGGGTGGTGAAGCGGTTGAGGCCCGGGCTGTAGTTGCGGAAGCCCATGTCGTACGTGCCTGACTGGGCGTCCCAGCGCTTGGCGTTGTACCGGTAGGGGTTGTAGCTCTCCTCGGTCGGGTCGCCCGCCTCGGGCTTGTCGATCCCGGTGAACTCCGACTCGTCGTCGTTCCCGTAGGCCGTGTACCCGTAGGTGGCCTTCGTGTCGCCGTCCTCGGTGGTCAGCGTCTCGACGTCGGTGTGGCTGTTGTAGCCGTAGAAGCCGTCCTCACTCGTACCGTCGGTGTTGTGCTTGACCTGGGAGAGCCGCTCGCCCCACGGGCTGTACTGGTACGACTTGGTCAGCTCGCCGGCCACCTTCTCGTCCAGCACCTCGCCGGACAGACCGAGGTAGTCGAAGTCGGTCGTCTTGGCGTCCACGGTCTTGGTCGCGGTGCGGTCCAGCGGATCGTAGGTGTACTTGGTGGTCTTCTCGGCTCCGGCGTCGTCGAGGCTCGTGCTCTCGGTGACGTGGTCGAAGCCGTCGTAGACGGTGCGCTCCACGACCTTGCCCCCGCTGGTCACCGACTGCTGGCGGCCGAACGGGTCGTAGTCGTACGTGGCCTTGGCCCCCGCGGTGGTCGCGGAGAGCAGCCGGTTGCGGTCGTAGTCGTACGTGGTCGTGTCGCCCTTGACGGTCTGGGACACGACGTTGGCGTTGTCGTCGTGGGTGTAGGTGTCGGTACCCGCGCCGTTGCCGGTCTTGACCGACTTGGAGAGCCGGTCGGCCGGGTCGTAGGTGTAGGTGGTGGTGGAGTCGAGGTACGCCGCGTTGTTGTCGGCGTTCATCTTCTTCGCCACGTCCTGCGACTTGTTGCCGTTCGGGTCGTAGGTGTAGGTGTGCGACGACACCAGGGTGCCGTTGGCCTTCTTCTCGGCCTGGGTCCTGACGACTCCGTCGAGGTAGTAGGTGAGGTCGACCGTGTTGCCGTTGGCCTTGGTCTCCTTGAGGCGCTGGCCGCGGTCGGTGTACGTGTACGACGTGACCTTGGGCGCGGCATCGGTGGCGGTCTTGCCGACCGACACCGTCTTCACCAGGTCCCGGAGGTCGTAGGTGTACCTGGAGAACTGGTCCGGGTGCACGACCGTCTCGGGCTTGCCGTTGGCGTCGTAGGTGTAGGAGGTGGACTTCTTTTCCTGGCCCGCGAGCGCCTCGGTGACCTTCTGTACCTGGTTCAGGCCCGTGTGGGCGATGGTGTACGCGTCGACCCGTGCGCCGGACGAGGTGTCGTCGATCGACGTCAGGTTGCCGTTGGCGTCATAGGCGTAGGAGAACGAGCGCTTCTCGCTGTCCGTGTCGCCCGCGTTGTTCCGCACCAGCTTCACGCCGTCGGCGACGACCGCGCCGCCGGTGTTCCGGGCAAGTTGGAGCTTGGCCGTGTTGCCCCGAGTGAAGGTGAACGAGCCCAGTGAGACCCAGGTCCCGGTGTTCGCGTTCTGGTCCTTGGTCACGTTCGTGGTGCCGCTGGAGTGCGTGACCGTGTACTTCGCGGCCGTGGCGGCGCCGGTGACCTTCGGGTACTTGACGTACGCCGTGTAGGAACCGTCCTGCGGAATGTTGAGCTTCCAGGTGAAGGCCTCGGTACCGATGCCCGCGGCGTGGACCTGATGGTCGTAGCCCTGCTGACCGGTGATGCTGCCCTTCGTCCAGGTACCCGTCGCGGAGGTGTTCTGGGTGTCGGAGTTGTCGACCAGGACCACCGAGCTGCCCACCGGCACACCGTCGTCCGCCTTGGACTTCAGCTTGCCGTCCGGGTAGAAGCCCCAGGTCATGGTGCGGTTGGAGGAACCGCCTGCCGAGGTGAGCGTACGGGCGGTCTGCTGCCCGAGGTTGTTGTAGTCGTAGGTGGTGACGATGTCCCACGGGTCCGTGGACTTCTTGGTCCAGCCGTTGTCGAAGTACTCGAAGACGGTGTCGTTACGGACCGTCTGGCCCTCCGACGGCGGCAGGGAGGTCTTCCTGACCCGGCCCACCTCGTCGTACTCGGTCTCCGACCAGACCTTGTGGTTGTAGCGCGTGTCGTTCGGGTCGTACGGCTGGATCTGCCGCTTGGGCCGGTTCAGCTGGTCGTACGTGGTCTCCTGGACGAAGTCCTCGGTGCCGGCCGTGGCGGTACCGCGCGGGGAGACGACCTTGGTGGTGTTGCCGACCTGGTCGTACTCGTACCGGGTCGTGCGGTAGGTGAGGGGGCTGGTGCCCTCGTGCGGCGTCCTCACCTCCTTCTGCATACCCCGCTCGTCGTAGGTGATCAGCGTGGTGTTGTTCTCCGCGTCCGTCGACGAGACCGTCAGCGAGTCCTTGTCGTACGTGCTCGACGTGGACGTGCCCGCGGCATCCGTGACCGACGTGACCCGGTGGTTGAGGTCGTACGCCGACTTGCTGGTGAAGTCGGTCGTGTCGGCGGTCGCGTTCTTCTTGGGGTCGATGACCTTCGTGACGTTGCCGACGTTGTCGTACTCGTACGAGATCTTGTCGCCCACCATGTTGGCGACCGAGGTCAGCTGGTAGATCTCGTTGTAGGTGCTGACGGTCCGGAAGTCGTCCGGGGTGGTCGTGGTCAGCGTGCCCTTGGGTTCGGTCGAGCTCTTGAGGTTGCCCACCTTGTCGTACGTGTACGTCGCCACCCGCTCGGCGGCGGTTGTCGTGTCCTTGGGCGCGGTCGCCGAGATCAGCTGGTCGGCCGCGTCGTAGACGGCGGTCGATTCGGCCAGGTTGGGCGCCTTGGACAGGGTCACGTTGTCGTTGACGTCGTAGACCGGCGCCGGTGTCGTGATGAGCACCCCGGCGTTCTGGTCCTTGGGCGAGGTGCTGGTCGTCGGACGGCCGAAGACGTCGTAGCCCTGGGTCGTCTTCTTGGACAGCGCGTCGGTGACCTGGGTGACCTGGCCGCGCTCGTCATAGACGAACGCCGTCGGCCTGTTCAGCGCGTCGGTGATCGTGGCCGGGTAACCCGTCGCACCGAAACCGGTGTTCACGGTCGCGTTGCCGTTCGCGTCCACGGCCTTGGTCAGCTGGCCGAAGGTGTCGTACTCGTACGTCGTGACGTAGTCGTCCACCGTCGCGGTGGCGACGCCCTTCGGGTCGGTGACCTTCGTGAGGTTGCCGAAGGTGTCGTAGCCGAACTGCCAGCTGCGGCCCTCCGGCGAGATCTTCTTGGCCAGGTCGGCCCCGAAGCCGTCGGGACGCGGCTTGTACTCGTACGTCTGCGCGTTGGCCGGGCGGACACCGGGCGCGCACTCGCTCTGCGCCGGGACTCCGCCCTTGTTGTTCTCGGCGTCACGCTGCCAGAGCGGGTAGCCGGTCTTCTGGTCGTAGCAGTACGCGGTTTTGGCGCCGTTGGCCTCTTCGAGGTACGTGACGTTGTTGTCCGCGTCCCAGAGGAGCTTGGTGGTCTGCGCCTTGGCGTTGGTGGTCTGCACGGCGCGGCCGAAGTCGTCCATGACGAACGTCGAGCTGTTCCGCTCGGCGTCGATGACCGTGGTGTCGGTGAACTTCGGGTTGGCCGTGTTCACCTTGTACGCGAAGTCGGTGGTGCCCTGGAGCCGGTCGGTGAGGGTCTGGGTCCACCAGTGGTACTTCGGGTCGTCGCCCTCCTTCGGGTAGTAGTACGCCAGGGCGGTGGAGTGGGCGCGCGGGTCGGTGACCTTGACCAGCTTGACGTTCTTGTTGCCCTGGGTGGCGTCGTACTCGAAGCCGAACACCTTCGGCTGGGACGAGCCGGCGCCGTCGGTGAGCTTGGTGAGCAGCCCCTTGTCGGAGTACTCGAAGGTGACCTTGCGGCCGGAGATGTCGGTCATCGACTTGACGTGGTCGACGATCTTCGTGGCGACCTCACCCTTGGCGTAGTACTCCACGGTCAGGCTCTGACGGCCCGCGGGGTCGGTGATGTACTTGAGGAACTTGGTCGGCTTGTTGTTGGACTTGCGCTCCTCGTACGTGTACGTCTGCGCGTTGCCGTTCTTGTCGACGGTCGACGTCATGTAGCCGTCGCAGCCGAACACGAACCGCGTGCCGTCCGGACGGTTCATCGTCCAGGCGTCGGGAATCGGGTCCTTGTCCGGGGTGCAGTCCAGCCCGGGCTTGGCTTCCAGCTTGTAGTGGACACCGGCCGGGGCCTTCCACGAGCCGTCGGGCTGCTTGCTGAAGATGTGCGTGGTGCCGTCGCCGTCCGGGAGCTTGACCTCGGTCGGGTGCGGCTTGGGGTGGAACTCCAACGGCGCGCCCAGGCGGGTGGGTCCGGCCAGCTGGCCGGACCAGCCGTGTCCGAGGACGGTGTCGGAGGTGTCGAGCGTGTTGTAGGAGAAGCGGGCGAAGGTGCTGACACCACGCCCCGGATTGGAGAACGCGTTGTAGGACCAGACGCTGTTTCCGGAAGCCGTGTTGTTCATGACCGTGGAGCCGGCGCCGGTGTTCTTCCCCGCGTAGGAGTAGAACTTCTCCAGTCCGAGCTGGTTGGAGGTGGGGTCCTCCACCGCGACGTTCTGCGAGAGGCCGGGTATGCCGGCGGTGCCGGAGACCCAGGTGCTGGTCGTCTTGTTCAGGACGTCCCACGTCAGGGCGTAGTCGGTGCGCTTGTTGCCCGAGTCGGAGTTGATCGGGGTCTTGACCTGGGCCTGGAGGCTGACCGAGTCGCCGGGAGCGACATCACTGGGCAGGGCGGTCTGGATCTGGTTGCCGCCGTTGGTGACGTCGGTGCCGTCGGGGAGGGCCCACTTGTAGGTGAGGACCTGGTCGGTGGCCTTCCACGTGGCCGCGGTGGTGTTGGTGAGGTTGAAGTCGACCGTGTAGGTGGTGTTCGGCGTCATCCGGGCCGGGGTCTGCGGCGCGAAGTACGTCGAGGCCGTGGTCGAGTCGATGTAGGTGACCACGATCTTGGGGTGGAGCCTGGGCTCAGCACCCTCGGAGGACAGGAACAGGGTGCGTTCCTGCTGGACCGTCTCGTCGGCCATCTTGATGGCGACGCCCTTCTGGGACGTCGGGGTGCTCACCCAGGACTGGGCGAGTGAGGTGACGTTCCAGTCGTGGCGGGCCGGGTCGTTGGTCTTGGCTCCGGTGTCGGACACGGTCGCGCCGACGTCACCGCCCTGGGTGGTCCAGCTGGTGGCGGCGTTCGCCTTCACCCAGGTGGCCGTCTCGTCGAAGTCCCGTGTGAGGGGCCTCAGTTCATAGACGGCTCCGGGGGCGTCCTGGCTGGTCTGGGTGCCCCACAGCCGTACCGTGGCGTCCAGTACGCGTGCGGTCGCGGGGATGCCGAGCTGGGGGAACTTCAGCAGGGCGCGGGTCTTGCCGTAGCTGAGGGAGTTGTTCCCGGCGGAGATCCAGTTCTGCGGAACACCCTCGGTGAGCGTGTCGTGCGCGAGAGCAGGTTCGGCCGAGGACAGGGTGGTGTCCGCGGATGCTTCCAGCACCTTGGTGGTGCGGCCCGCCTTGGGGAGGCGGACCAGCTGTGTCTGCGCCGGCAGGACCTGGCGGTCCTTCGTCTTGACCGCGACCATGTAGTAGTACGCGCGGCCGAACGGATCAGCGTCGTCCGCCTTCGTCGGCGCGGCCGTGGTGTCGGTGAACGACGTCGTGTCCGGCGCGACCGGCGCCACCATCGTGGCGGCCGACGGCGTGAACGTCTGGTTGATGGACCGGTGGACCTGGTACTCCACCAGGTCGTCGTCCGTGCTCACAGCCGACGGGTCGGTGTACGCCGACCAGCTGAGCTCGGCCCCGGTGTCGTGGATCGTGGCCGGGGCGGCGAGGTCGACGCCCTGGCGGCCGTAGGTCAGCACCAGCTTCGGGTAGTTCGCGGACTCACCCGCGTAACCGAACTCGCTGCCCTCGTAACGCGGCCCGCCCTTGGGCCCGTTCGCCGTCTCGTCGCCGGCCTTGATCACGAAGCCGTTGTTGGTGTTCGTGCCGTCGATCCACGACTGGACGGTCCTGGTCACGGGGAAGGAGTGCCAGGTGTTGAGCTCACCGGGCTTCTTGGTGACGACACCGCCCTTGGTGAAGCGGACCGCGTCCGCCAGCACCGTGGTGGAGGCGGAGGCGGGCCCGTCACCGAGCACGACCTTGCCCAGGGTGCCCGCCTTGAACGGGTGGGTGCCCAGCGTCTTCCACACCCCGGCGCTGCCGGCCTGCTGATTGACGGTGTACGCCTTCGTGCCACCGCTGTACGTGACGGTGTAGGGGGCGTTGGACGCGCGGTCGGCGGCCGGGACGTAGTGCGTCTCGACCTGGTAGTCCCCGTCCTCCGGCAGACTCGGCTGCCAGGTGTAGGTGTCTCCCGCGACCGTGTCCTTGTTGTACAGGTAGTCCTGATTGAGCGCGTACTGCGTGTACGCGGTGTTCCCGGACGCGGGCCAGGCTCCGACGGCAGCGGTCCGCCCGGTGTCACCGTCGTCGACGACGACGGAGGTGCCCGACAGCTCGCCGGTCAGGGCATTGGCGTTGTTCCACGTCGCGCCGGCCTCGGTCCACGGCTGGGTGGCCCGGTGCGCTTCCAGCTGCACCTCGGTGTCACCCGCGGTGTGCGTCTGGTCGTAGTACAGCTTGAGGTCGGCCGAATCCAGCTTGGTGCCCGCCGGGACCGTACCGAGCGGGAAGCGCAGCAGGGCACGCGAGGAGCCCGTACTCGTGTTGCCGACCGACAGACGCCAGTTGTCGTCGTAGTTCGACGCCGGGCCGTCCGAGGAGATCATCACGTCCTGCGCGGACGACGGCGTCGGTGCGATCGTGATCGTCGGGTCGACCGTGACCGGGTACTGCCGCTCCTTGGCGGCCAGCCACTTCGCATCGGGTACGACCGTCAGCTTCCAGCCCTTGCCCGCCCGCGTGAGCTTCTGCTCGACGGCGGGGCTGTAGCCGGAACCGTAGGGGGAATCAGCCGAGGAGTTCGCGTCCGTCATGAACGCGGCGGGGATGACGAGCACCGGGTTGGGTGCCTCGCCGTAGAACGCGACGGAGCCGTCCTTGCCCGCCTTCGGCGTCAGACCACCCGCGTCCAGGGTGAACGTGAACGACACCGGACCCTTCGGCCGCTCGGCCAGGACGATGTTCTCCTTCACCCGCCCCGGGCCCACCACGTAGGACAGGTCCGCGCCGGCCACCGCGTTCTCGTACGTCACGGTGTTGCCCTCGGCCACGGGGTCGAGCTTGCCCGCACCCTCCAGGCCCAGCGTCACCGTATGGCCGGCGGCCTCGAACCGCAGCAGCCGGTCCGCGTCGGTGCCGAACCAACTGCGCGCCGCGTTCGTCGTGTTGGCCAGGGCGAAGCCCTTGGCACCGGACGGCTTCACCGTCGGGTCGATGTCCTTGAACGACTTGCCCGCCCGGTACCCGGTCGGTGTCACCGACACCTCGGCCTGCACGCGGCCGTCCGACAGCTGCCAGAACCGCTCGTTCGCCGTCCGCCGCCCCGTCAGCTCAGCGACACGCTTCGCCTTCGGAGCCGCCTTCCCTGCGGGCAGCTTCTCCCGGCTCGGCAGCACGGGGGTCCCGCCGGTCGACGGCTCCTTCGGCTCGTTCTCGTCATGGCTGTCCGAGAACCAGCCCGTGAAGGCATCAACGATTCCATCGCCGTCCTCACCCGAAACCTCAGCCGCGTAAGCGACCTGTGGCAGGAGAGTGGAAGCGACCGCCGACACCACGAGGCAGGCCACGGCCCGCCCGAGTCTCACTTTCACGCCATTCCCTTCATCGGCACGCCGGCGAGGACCCCCCTGCCAGTCGCACTGAAATGCCGACCCGTTCGGCCGTCTCCGGGCATGCCAACCGGACCACCTCCCGCACCTGGGAAAGTGGCCTGACCAGAGACGTGTCGATCAAAGTCGGACGCTGTCTAACCGATGGCCCGAACTCTGGTCAAGGGACGTCAGAATTCGGATATTTGACCCTCCGACAGAAAACCCGCGGGACATGGGCCGCCCCAATTCACCCGCTATTTCCACGCCCTGGCATGTGCGGATTCGAATGGTGTATAACCCAGGCGAACTCGCTTCGACCGAAAGCGCGGCCATGCCCACCACGCAGGAAACGACCGATCCGGAACAGCCCGAAGAAGCCGAAACCCCGGAAGCAGCCGGCCCGGTGTCCCGGAGCCCCGACCGCCGCGGCATCGCCGTCGCCGCGGCACTGCTCCTTGCCTGTGGCGCGCTCGTCACCTACGGAATCCTCGACTCCGGCGACGAACGGACCGGCGAGGAGGCCGCGGTGCCCACCGCCGCCGTCACCTACGAGGTGCTCGGTGAGGGCGTGGCCGACATCTCCTACCGCGGAGACGGCGAAGGCGACCGGGCGAGCACCGTGAAGAACGCCGAACTCCCCTGGAAGAAGACGGTGAACGTGCCGCTCGGCACCTCCCCCATCGTCAACGTCACCCTCGGCGCGAAGGGCGGTCAGGCGAGCTGCACACTCGCCATCGACGGCAGGCACCTGCAACGTGCCACGGCCTCGGGGACCTTCGGACGCACCACCTGCACGAGCGAACTGCCCGCACCGGAGCCGACCGCGCCCGCGGAGGGCACAGGCTGACGGCCGGCCCGTCGGGGCGGCGCGCTCATACCTTCCGTCGGACGTGCGGGGGCGGAGGAGCCGCCGCCAGGGTCTGTTCCGTCCAGATGACCTTGCCGTCGTCGGTGTAGCGGGTTCCCCACCGGTCGGCGAACTGGGCGACGAGGAACAGTCCTCGGCCCCCTTCGTCGGTGGTGGCCGCCTGCCGCAGATGCGGCGAGGTACTGCTGTGGTCGGAGACCTCGCAGATCAGCGAGCGGTCACGGATCAGCCGTACGCGGATGGGACCGTCCGCGTGGCGAATGGCGTTGGTGACCAGTTCGCTGAGGATCAGTTCGGTGATGAAGGACTCCTCGGTCAGCCCCCACTCGTCCAGCTTGCGGGACACATCGGCCCGTACGAGGGAGACGGCCGAAGGGTCGCTCCGCACGTCCCAGTCGGCCACGTCCGCCGCGTCGAGCCTGTGTGTACGGCCGATGAGGAGCGCGATGTCGTCGCGGGCCTGGTCGCTCACCAGCGTCCGGACGACCGCCTCGCAGGTCTCCTCCGGCGGGTCGGCCGCGTGCGCGGCGAGGGTGCGGCGCAGCAGCTCCAGTCCTTCGTCGATGTCACGTCTGCGGTCCTCGACGAGCCCGTCCGTGTAGAGCACCAGCTCGCTGCCCTCGGGGAGCAGTACGTCGAAGGTCTCGAAAGGCAGACCGCCGAGCCCGAGCGGCGGGCCGCCGGGCACGTCGGCGAGCTCGGCGGTGCCGTCCCGCCGGACGATCACCGGCTGGAGGTGGCCTGCCCGGGCCATGGTGCAGCGTCCGGTGACCGGATCGTAGATCGCGTAGAGGCAGGTGGCTCCGGTGACCGACGCCTCGGCCGGGTCGAAGGCCTCGCCCTGGTCGATGCGGGCGACCAGTTCGTCCAGGTGCCAGAGGATCTCGCCGGGCGGGAGGTCCAGGGTGGAGAAGTTGTGGACCGCCGTGCGCAGCCGTCCCATGGTGGCGGCCGCGTGGAGTCCGTGGCCCACGACATCGCCCACCACGAGCGCGACCCGCGCGCCGGGCAGCGGGATGATGTCGAACCAGTCGCCGCCGACGCCGCCGCGCCCGGCGTGCGCGGGCAGGTAGCGATAGGCGACGTCGAGGGCGTTCTGCTCGGGGAGGCCGTGCGGCAGCAGGCTGCGCTGCAGGGTCACCGCCATGGTGTGCTCGCGCGAGTAGCGGCGGGCGTTGTCGATGCTGACGGCGGCGCGGGCCACCAGTTCCTCGGCGAGGGACAGGTCCTCCTCGTCGAACGGTTCGTGGTTGGCCGAGCGCCAGAACATCGCCACGCCGAGCACCGCGCCGCGGGCCCGCAGCGGCACCGCGATCATGGAGTGGACGCCGTTGTCGACGAGCCTCCGGGCCCGCTCGGGGTTCTGCCGCTGCCAGCCGGAGAACTCCGCCAGCTCCGTTTCGAGGACGGCGTCGCCCCGGCCCAGTCCTGACCCCATGGGCGTGGTCTGCATGAAGCGGATGGTGGAGCCGACCGGGTGCAGACCCACGTCCTCCTGGTCGGCGCTGAGTGCCGTGCGCCGCATCTCGGTTCCGCCGCTGATGGCGGCCGGCTCGTCGCCCTGGAGCACCGCCTCGACGACGTCGACGGTGGCGAGGTCGGCGAAGCCGGCCGCGGCGAAGGCCGCCAGCTCCTCACAGGTGCGCACCACGTCGAGGGTGGTGCCGATCTCCGCTCCGGCCTCGTAGAGGAGATTCAGGCGTCGCCGTGCCACATCGACCCGGCCCGTCAGGGCGCGGAGTTCGGTGGTGTCACGGAGGGTCGTCACACTGCCGGGCGGTCCGCCGTCCTTGTCCGTCGACCGCTGGTTGACGGCGAGGAGGCGGTCGCCCACCGGGTGGAGCTGGTCGGTCACGGTACGGCCCGAGGCGAGGAGCTCCGTGGTGACCGGGTCGAGGCCCAGCTCGGCGACCGTACGTCCGTCGACGTCCGGCGGCAGGACGAGGAGCCTGCGCGCCTCGTCGTTGGCGAGCAGGAGCCTGCCGTCGCCTCCGACGATGACCACACCCTCCCGTACGGCGTGCAGGACGGCGTCGTGATGCTCGTACATCCGGGTCATCTCGGTGGGTCCGAGGCCGTGGGTCTGGCGGCGCAGGCGGCGGCTGACGAGCGCGGTGCCGCCCGTGGCGAGGAGCAGGATTCCCGCGGCGGAGCCGAACAGCAGGGGGAACTGGTCCTCGACGACGCCGCTCACGCGCTCGATGGTGATTCCGGCGGACACCAGGCCCACGACGGTGCCGTCCGGGCCGGTGACCGGCACCACGGCCTGTACGAGCGGCCCGATGGTCCCGTCGATCCGCTCCACGACGGTGCCGCCGCGCAGGGCGGGCCCCACCTCGCCGACGAATTTCTTGCCGATGCGGTCGGGCAGCGGGTGGGTGTAACGGATGCTGTCGGTGTTCAGTACGACGATGAAGTCGACGCCGGAGCGTTTTCGGGCCTCCTCGGCGCTGGGCTGGAGCACCGCGGTCGGGTCGGGGCTCCTGAGCGCCGCCGCGGTACCCGGTGCGTTGGCGAAGGTCTCGGCCACCGCGACGGACCGGTTGCGGGCCTCCGACTCGCTGTCCGCCCGGGACTGGAGCACGAGCGCGGCCACGGCAGCGGCGACCAGCAACACCACGATCGCCACTTGCAGGAGAAAGACCTGACCGGCGACGGTACGCATCCTGAGAACCGAGCGCGGGCGGCCGTAGCGTCCGGCCATGCCCTCTTTTTACACCCTCCGCATACGCCAGGCGAGCCGCACGGCCGGATCGGGTCCGGGGGACCGCCTCCCGGGCCTCGCAGCCCGTTGATCCAGTGGCACACTGGCCGCGCCGCCCGCCGCGTGAAGGAGCCCGCAGTGCCGATCGTCCGCAAACTACGCCATGCGGTACGCCGCACCCCCCGGCCCGGCGTGGACCTCAGCCACCCCGCACGCTCGCCGCTGGGCAGCGCGGTGGTCAACTGCGTGCTGTACGAGGGAGGCGTCCGGCATCCGGTGGCCTGCCCGGCGGACGAGGCACTGCGCCGGGTCCGCCGCTCCGGCCGCGGCTTCGTCTGGCTCGGTCTGCACGAGCCGTCCACCGAGGAGTTCGCCGGTGTCGCCGAGCTGTTCGGGCTGCACCCCCTGGCCGTCGAGGACGCGGTGACGGCCCACCAGCGGCCCAAGGTGGAGCGGTACGGCACGACGCTGTTCGCCGTCTTCAAGACCTGCGGCTACGTCGAGCACGAGGAGCTCACCGCGACCAGCGAGGTGGTGGACACCGGCGAGATCATGATCTTCACGGGCGGCGACTTCGTGATCACCGTGCGGCACGGCAGCCACGGCTCGCTCGGCCCGCTCAGGGAGGCCCTGGAGGCGGACCCGGAGCAGCTGGCCAAGGGACCCGCCGCCGTGCTGCACGCGATAGCCGACCAGGTGGTCGACAACTATCTGCTGGTCGCCGACTCGGTGCAGCACGACATCGACGCGGTGGAGACCGCGGTCTTCAGCGAGCACGCGGGCCGGGGCGACGCCGGGCGGATCTACCAGCTCAAACGTGAGCTGTTGGAGTTCAAGCGGGCGGTGACACCGCTGAGCCGGCCGATCCAGGAACTGGCGAGCCGGCCGATGGAGCCGGTGGGCCCGGAGTTCCAGCCGTACTTCCGCGATGTCGCGGGGCATCTGGCCCGGACCACGGACCAGATCACCTCGTTCGACGCGCTGCTCGACTCGGTGCTCCAGGCCCACCTGGCGCAGGTGACCGTCGCCCAGAACGAGGACATGCGCAAGATCACGGCCTGGGCCGCCGTGATCGCCGTCCCCACCATGGTCTGCGGGGTGTACGGCATGAACTTCACGTACATGCCGGAGCTGCGGTGGACCTACGGTTATCCGCTCGTCGTCGGCCTCATGGCCACCGCCTGCTTCGTCATCCACCGCGGCTTCCGCCGCAACGGCTGGCTCTGACGGGAGGCGTCAGCCGGCGGTCAGGATCTCCTCGATCCTGGCCAGCTCCTCGTCGCCGAACTCCAGATTCGCCACCGCCCCGACGCTGCTCTCCAGCTGGGCGACGCTGCTCGCGCCGACCACGGCGGAGGTGACCCGGCCGCCTCGCAGTACCCAGGCCAGGGCCAGCTGTGCCAGGGTCTGGCCGCGCTCCTTGGCCACCTGGTCCAGCGCCCCCAGCCGGCGCACCAGCTCCGGAGTGACGGCGTCCGGGGTGAGGAACGGGCTGGCGCCGGCCGCCCGTGAACCCTCCGGGATGCCGCGCAGGTAGCGGTCGGAGAGGATGCCCTGCTCCAGCGGCGAGTAGGCGATCGAGCCGGTGCCGAGCTCGTCGAGCGCGGTCAGCAGCCCCTCCTCGGGGCGGCGGTCCAGCATCGAGTAGCGCGGCTGGTGGATGAGCAGCGGGGTGCCGAGTTCCCGCAGGATGCGGGCGGCCTCGCGGGTCTGCTCGGGCGAGTAGTTGGAGATACCGGCGTACAGCGCCTTGCCCTGGCGTACCGCGGTGTCGAGCGCGCCCATCGTCTCTTCGAGCGGCGTCCCGGGGTCGGGCCGGTGCGAGTAGAAGATGTCGACGTAGTCGAGGCCGAGCCGGGTCAGGCTCTGGTCCAGCGAGGCGCGCAGGTACTTCCGCGATCCCCACTCCCCGTACGGCCCGTCCCACATGCCGTAACCCGCCTTCGTCGAGATGACGATCTCGTCCCTGAGGTGGGCGAAGTCCGTCTTCAGGGCGCGGCCCATGGTGATCTCGGCGGAACCGGGCGGCGGGCCGTAGTTGTTGGCGAGGTCGAAGTGGGTGATGCCGAGGTCGAAGGCCCTGCGCAGGATGCGGCCCTGGTCCTCCGGGTTCCGGTCGCCGCCGAAGTTGTGCCACAGCCCGAGGGACAGCGCGGGAAGCAGCAGCCCGCTGCGTCCGGTGCGCCGGTACGGCATGGCGGAGTAGCGGTCGGCCGACGGGAGGTACATACGCGGGCTCCACGGAAGAGGTCCTGGATACGCGCCGGGCTCGGTGCGCGTCCCCAGGCTGGCGCAGAACGATCCAGCAGTCCAACAGGAGATTCCGGTCGGATTCATCGTCTACATTTCTCAATCATGGAACTGCGTCAGCTGGAGCACTTCGTCGCCGTCGCCGAGGAGCAGCACTTCACCCGCGCCGCCGAGCGTCTCGCCGTGTCCCAGTCGGGGCTGTCCGCGTCCGTGCGCGCGCTGGAGCAGGAGCTGAGGACCCCGTTGTTCAGCCGGACGACGCGTTCGGTCCGGCTCACCGAGGCGGGCCGGGCGCTCCTGGTGGAGGCGGAGCGCACGCTGGCGGGGGCGCGGGCGGCGAAGGACGCCGTCGACGCCGTACGGGGGCTGCTGCGCGGGACACTGACCGTGGGGGTCGAGCAGTGCGTGGCGGGAGTCAGCCCCGCGCGGCTGCTGGCCGCCTTCCACCGGGCTCATCCCCACATGGAGATCCGGCTCCGGCAGGAGGGCACGTCGAGTCTGCTCGACGGGGTGGCGGGCGGACGGCTCGACATCGCGTTCGCGGCCACGGTCAGCCCGCTGGAGTGGCGCGGCGAACTGAAGCCGCTGGCCAGGGAGCCGATGGTCGTCCTGTGCGCTCCGGGCCACCGTTTCGCGCGGGAGTCCTCGGTGGCGTGGACGGATCTGGCCGGTGAGTCGTTCATCGACTTCCATCCGGACTGGGGCCCCCGGCGTGCCGCGGACGAGGCGTTCTCGGCGGCCGGGGTGCGGCGCACGGTGGCGCTTGAGGTGAACGACGTACACAGCCTCCTGGAGCTGGTCCACGAGAAGCTGGGCATCGCGGTGGTACCTCAGCACTTCGCCCGCAAGCCCGAGGCACGGCGCCTGGTGGAGGTGGAACCGCAGGGCCCGCACCGGCCGGTGTACGAGAGTGTGGTGGTACTCCCGCCGGCCCTGGCGATGAGTCCCGGGGCACGGGCCCTGATGAGTCTGGTCGGCACGGACGGCCGCTGCTGACGGCGGAGGGCCGGGGGGGGACGTGCTGTCCGGGGCCTCAGTCCTCGTGGCCGAGCTGGAGGTCCCGTTCGGTGCGGCCGCCGCCCGCCATCCGCAGGACCGTGGCCACCGGCGGGTATCCGGCGGCGATCACCGTGTACTCCCCGGAGGACAGGTCGACGAACCGGAAGGTGCCGTCGGGCCCCGTGGTGAGGGTGTCGACCACATTGCCAGCCGCGTCGAGCAGGGTGACCCGGGCGTCCTCCACGGGCCGCCCGCCGTTCGCCCGTACGGTGCCGCGCAGGACCGCGCCACCCGCCAGTTCGATGTCCTGCCTGGTCTCGCGGGCCGCCTGCACACTGACCGGCAGGGCGGCGGGACGGAAGGCCGGGGCGCTGGCGGCCAGCGTGTACTCGCCGGCCACCAACTCCGTGATCACATAGCTGCCCTCGCGGCCCGTACGGGTGGTCGCGACGACCTCGCCGCGTACGTCGGTGAGGGTCACCGCGGCGTCGCGTACCGGGATTCCGTCGGCCGTGACGACCGTACCGGCGAGCCGGCCCGCGCCGCCGAGCACCACATCGAGCTCGACGGGCCGTTCGCCGACGGTGACGCTGACGGCCTGCGGCTGGTGTCCGCCCGCGGCGGCGATCAGGACGTACGAACCGGAGCCGGGCGCGCTCAGCGCGTACCGCCCGTCGTCGCCGCTGGCGCCCCGGCCGGCCTGCTGCCCCTGGCCGTCGATGAGGGTGAGGGCGGCGCGCGGGACCTTCGTGCCGTCGGGGTGCTGGACGTGGCCGCAGACCGGCACACCGGACGCGTGACCGACCGTCACGGTGGCCGAGTCGGTCCGGGCGGCGGGAACGGTCGCCGGGGCGGCTGCCGTGTCGGGGATGGGGTGGGACACCAGCGGTTTCTCCTTGAGGAAGAAGGCGAGGAACAGGCCGAGCAGAAGGACCGGCACGAGGTACAGGAAGATCCGCGGCATCGCGTCGGCGTACGCCTGGATGTAGGCGTCGCGCAGGGCGGGCTCCATGGCATGGACCAGCTGCGGGGTGATCGACTCCGGGTCGGGAAGCGCGGTGCCGGACGGGAGGCGTACGTCGAGGGCGTCCGAGAGCCGCCCGGCGAAGAGCGTTCCGAAGATCGCGGCACCGACGCTGCCGCCGATCTGCCGGAAGTAGTTGTTGGCGCTGGTGGCGGTGCCGAGGTCGGCGGGGCGCACGGAGTTCTGCACGGCGAGCACCAGTACCGGCATCACCAGCCCGATGCCGAGGCCGAGGACGGCCTGCCAGACGCTGTACTCGAACCGGGACGTGCCGGTTTCGAGCCGGGAGAGCAGCCACATGCCGACCGCCGAGATCCCGCTGCCGAGCAGGGGGTAGACCCGGTAGCGGCCGGTACGGGAGATCAGGTGCCCGGAGACCACGGAGGCGCCGACGATGCCGCCCATCATGGGCAGCATCAGCAGCCCCGACTCGGTGGCGGAGGCGCCGTCGACCATCTGGAGGTAGGTCGGCAGGTAGCTGGCGGCGCCGAACAGGGCGACGCCGATGACCGCGCCGACGAGAGCCGTGACGGTGAAGACCGAGTCGCGGAACAGACGCAGCGGAATGACCGGTTCGGGGGCGCGGTGTTCAACGGCGAGGAAGAGCAGAGTCGTTCCGGCAGCTCCGGCGGCGAGCCCCAGGATGGTGCGCGAGCCCCAGGCGTACTCGGTACCGCCCCAGCTGGTGATCAGCACGAGGCAGGTGGAAGCGGCGGCGAGCAGCAGGGCTCCGAGTACGTCGAGCCGGGGGCGTACGGCGGGCTTGGGGAGCTTCAGCACGACGGCGATGACGGCGAAGGTGACCACACCGAAGGGGACGTTGATGTAGAAGCACCAGCGCCAGGACGCATGGTCGGTGAAGAAGCCGCCGAGCAGCGGGCCCGCGACGGAAGCGAGGCCGAAGACCGCGCCGATGAGGCCCATGAAGCGGCCGCGCTCCCGGGGCGGGACGATGTCCGCGATGATGGCCTGGACGCCGATCATGAGTCCGCCGCCGCCGATTCCCTGGACGGCGCGGAAGGCGATGAGCTCCTCCATGGTGCGGGACCAGCCGGCGAGCGCGGAGCCGATGACGAACACGACGATCGCGAACTGGAAGACGCCCTTGCGGCCGAAGAGGTCGCCGAGCTTCCCGTAGACCGGCAGTCCGATCGTGGAGGCGAGCAGGTAGGCGGTGACCGCCCAGGACATCTTGTCCAGGCCGTGCAGCTCGCCGACGATCTTCGGCAGTGCGGTGGCGACGATCATCTGGTCGAGGGCCGCGAGCAGCAGGGTGAGCATCAGGCCGAGGAAGACCATCCGGACCCGGCCGTGGCTGATCCCGGCGGGCGGCGCGGCGAGGGCGGCGGTGTCCGCGTCGGACGGCGGCGGGGGTGGCGAGGTCCGGGCCCCGGCTCCCCCCGAGCCGCCCGGCTCGTCCTTCACCAGAGTGATCCCACCCACCACGAAACGCTCCCCTCGTCGCACCTGCGCCGCCCATTTCTCGCATCACGCGGCAAGGCGGGGCAAACGCGACCGGGGGCACGACCGGCGCACACGGAGGGCTTATGCGCCGGTCGGAGGCACTACGGCGCACAACCGGCCGTCCCGGAAAACCACCCGTTCCGGTGAGGCCGGCCGACAGCGCCCGGAGGCTACTTCTCGACCTCGGTGGCGAGGTTCTGGAGCAGCTCGTCGTAGATGCGGCCAAGTCCCTTGGGCGCGAAGGTCCTTTCGAAGAAACCGCCGATGCCGCCGGCGCCGTCCCACACGGTCGAGACGACGGCGCGGGACGTGCCCTCGCCGGCCGGGGTGACGGTCCAGGTCGTGACCATCGAGGAGTTGCGGTCCTTCTCGACCAGCTGCCCGTCGGTCGGCTCGGTGACGTCCAGCAGGCAGTCACGGACACGCTTGCTGGTGGCCTGGAGCTTCCAGTGCACGAGGGTGCCCTCGCCGTCGCCGCCCTCGCGCACCTCGTACTCGCTGAAGTGCCCGGTCAGCACCTTGCCCCGGACCTCCTTGTAGTCGGCCAACGCATCGAACACCGCCTCCGCGTCCGCCGCGATGATCCGCTCTGTCGTTGCCTCGACCTGCGCCATGCCTGTTCCTCCACCACTCGACTGTTCGGGGTGTGCTGAGCCAACCACCTCGGGCACGCCCCTCAAAATCGGTCGCGCACGATCAAGGGAACAAGTGTTCTATTCTCTGAGCAGTGCTACCAAGGAGGCGTCCATGCGCTGGGACAATTTGGCTGAAAACACCCCAGAGGCCGGGAACAGCGCGCTCTTCGCCGCGGACGCGGTGACCACGCGCACGTTCGACACACCCGAATTCCGAGGCATCACCTTCCACGAGGTGCGTGCCCGGTCCATCGTGAACCGGGTCCCGGGGGCGAGCCGGATGCCGTTCGAATGGACTGTGAATCCGTACCGGGGCTGCTCCCATGCCTGCGTGTACTGCTTCGCCCGCAAGACCCACAGCTATCTGGACCTCGACACGGGGCTCGGCTTCGACTCCCAGATCGTCGTCAAGATCAACGCCGCCGAGCTGCTGAGCCGCCATCTCTCCTCGCGCCACTGGCACGGGGCGCACATCGCGATGGGGACGAACGTCGACTGCTATCAGCGCGCCGAGGGCCGCTACCGGCTGATGCCCGGCATCATCACGGCCCTGCGGGACCACGCGAACCCGTTCTCGATCCTGACCAAGGGCACGCTGATCCTGCGCGACCTGGAGCTGCTGAAGCAGGCGGCCGACGTCACCGAGGTCGGCGTCTCCGTCTCGGTCGGCTTCGTCGACTCCGAGCTCTGGCGCACGGTCGAGCCGGGAACCCCGTCGCCCGAGCGCCGCCTCGACGCCATCCGCACCCTCACGGACCACGGGATCGGCTGCGGCGTCCTGATGGCCCCGGTCATCCCGTTCCTGGGCGACAGCCCGGAGCAGCTGCGCGCCACGGTCCGCGCGATCGCGGCCTCCGGCGCGACCTCGGTGACCCCGCTCGTCCTGCATCTGCGCCCCGGCGCGCGGGAGTGGTTCATGCAGTGGCTCGGCCGGCACCACCCGCATCTCGTGCGGCGGTACGAGCGGATGTACGCGGACGGGGCGTACGCGCCCACCTGGTACCAGCGCCGGATCACCCGCCGGGTGCACGAGCTGGCGGCCGAGTTCGGCATCGGGCCCGCGCACCGGGGGCAGGCCCGCCGCATCCCCGCACCGGAGGCGCACGAGGCGGCCGTGCCGGTCGCGGACGGTCCCGGAAGCGGGCCCACCCAGCTGACCCTGCTCTGACGTCGCGTGTCCCGCGTCACCCCGGCCACGCGTGTCGCCCTCTCCAAATGGGTCAACTCTCGGCAGAACGTGTCCTTCGGGGCCCGAATGCGGGGAGCATGCGGCGGGGGCAGCGGCACCCTCGGCCGCGCTCCCTCCACCTCGGGAGGCCGTATGACGAAACGTGCAGGAATTCTGGTCGCCGTCGGCGCGGCGGTGGCGGGTCTGGTGACCGCCGTGCCGTCCGCCGCGACCGCCGGAACGGGACCGGGCGCGGGCACGCCGGGCGCCGCGCAGACCAGGCCGGGCGCCGCACCGCTCACGTGGAAGGACTGCGCGACCACGTCGTATCCGACGATGCAGTGCGCGACGGTCCGTTCCCCGCTCGACCACGACCGGCCGTCGGGCCGTCAGGTCACCCTGGCGCTGTCCCGGATTCCGCACACGGCCGCGACCTCGCAGGGCCCGCTCCTGGTCAATCCGGGCGGCCCCGGCGGCAGCGGACTCTCGATGGCCGGCTTCGTGGCCGCCTCGCTGCCCGCGAAGCTCGCCGCGCAGTACGACGTGATCGGCTTCGATCCCCGCGGGGTCGGGAAGAGCACCCCGGCGCTGAACTGCCTTCCCCAGCACTTCGATCCGGTGCGGCCCGACTCCGTACCGCGTTCGTACCAGGACGAGCAGGCCGGGCGGGCGCGGGCCACGGCCTTCGCCGAGGCGTGCGGCGAGAAGCACGGGGACCTGCTGCCGTACATGGACACGGTCAGCGCCGCCAGGGACCTGGACGTGATCCGCGGGGCCCTGGGCGCACGGCAGATCAACTACTTCGGCTACTCCTACGGCACCTATCTGGGCGCCGTGTACGCGAAGCTGTTCCCCGAGCGCGTCCGCCGTCTCGTGCTCGACTCCGTCGTGGACCCCGAGGGGGTCTGGTACGACGACAACCTCGGCCAGGACTACGCGTTCGACGCGCGCCACAAGGCGTTCGCGGCCTGGGTCGCGAAGCACGACGCCACGTACGGCCTCGGCCGCGACCCGGCGGAGACCGAGGCCGCCTGGTACGAGATGCGCGAGTCCGTCAGGGTGCGGCCCGCGGGCGGCAAGGTGGGGGCGAGCGAGCTGGAGGACACCTTCATGCCCGGCGGCTACTACAACGGCTACTGGCCGTATCTGGCCCAGGCGTTCGCCGAGTACGTCCACCACGGCGACGAGGACGCGCTGGTCTCGGCGTACGAGAACTTCGGCGCCGTCGGCGCGGGGGGCGGCAACAGCTACTCGGTCTACACGGCCGTGCAGTGCCGGGACGCCGGATGGCCGCAGGACTGGAACACCTGGCGCAACGACACGGCGACGGTGCACGCCAAGGCCCCGTTCATGGCCTGGAACAACACCTGGTACAACGCGCCGTGCGCCTCGTGGCCGGTGGAGCCGCTGAACCCGGTACGGGTCACCAACCACCGGCTCCCGCCGGTCCTGCTCTTCCAGGCCACCGACGACGCGGCCACTCCGTACGAGGGCGGTGTCACCCTGCACCGCAAGCTGAAGGGCTCCAGCCTGGTCGTCGAACAGGGCGGCGGGAACCACGGCATCACGCTGAGCGGCAACACCTGCCTGGACGCGTATCTGGTGGACTACCTCGCCAAGGGCACCGTCCCGCGCGGCGAGAGCGGCCGGGTGGACGCGGTCTGCGAGGCGCTCGCCGACCCGAAGCCGCTGGCCGCGGAGAAGGCCCTGCGGAGCACGGACGGCGCCGGCGGTTCCGAGGGCAAGGCGCTGCACGGACTGCTCGGCTTCCGCGGCTGACCATCCGCTCCCTGGCCACCCCATCCCGTGGCCGGCCGGCGGCTCAGCGGCCGGCCGGCAGCCGGCTGAGGGCTTCGGCCGCCGCTCCGCCGAGGCGGGGGTGCGGCAGCGCCGCCTCCAGCACCGGGCGGGCCGCTCCGTCACCCAGTCGGCCCAGTCCCTCCACACAGGCGAGGGCCACGCGCCAGTGCGGCTCGTCCCGGTTCAGCAGCCGCTCCAGGGTGCTGACCAGGGCGGGGACCGATTCGGGCGCCCGCAGATCGGTCAGCAGCCGCACCGGATGCAGCGCGTAGGCCGTGCGCAGGGTGTTGGTGGCCAGCGCGGCGGCGGCGCGGGGCGTGCGGGGGTCGCCCAGCCGCACCAGGGCGTGGGCGGCGGAGACGCAGCGTTCCGGATCGCGGTGATTGAGGAGGAGGACCAGCGCCTCGAAGGCCCGGCGGTCCCCCGCGCAGCCGAGCCGGAACGCGGCGATCTCCCGAGCCCACAGAGGGCGCGCGGGCTCCACGAGGACCAGGGCCAGCTCCTCGTCGTCATCGGTGGCCACGAGCCGGTCGTACGCCGCCGACCGCCCCGCCTCGTCGCGCAGCCGGTCCGTCAGCGACCGGAACTCCTCGTCCATGACGCTCAGCGTATCGGCGATCACGGACCGTGCGGACCGGGCCGGCGTCCGGGCGGCCGGAAAGTGTGGTCCAGGGCACAGAGACCCAGGGCTGGCGCGCTCGTTACTCGCCGGTTAACCTCATGTGAGCGGGGCACAACCCCGCAGCTCCGGTGGCCTGGTGACGCAGCCACCCGGAGTGCTTGTCGGTTCGGCAGCTTTGTGCGACGCGACTCGGGACAGAGTCCGTCACCTTTCCCGGTTCCGGGTACGCCTGTGGCGCCCCGGCCCGTACACCACGACACGCAGCTCGCGCACGCCCCGCGCCCGGTCGTCTTCCTCGCGCGCTCCGTGCTTCCTCTTCAGTCGTCACTCACCCTGGAGTCCCGTGATGGACATCCCGCTCAGCACCATCGCCGTCGTCGGTCTCGGCACCATGGGAACCGGCATTGCCGAGGTCCTGGCCCGTGCGGGCCGCGAGGTCATCGGCATCGACATCAGTGACGAGGCCGCCCGCCGGGCCGTCGCCTCCCTGGAAGCGTCCACCGCCCGCGCCGTGCGGCGCGAGCGGATCACCGAGGAGGAGCGGAGCGACGTCCTCGCGCGGTTCCGCACCTTCTCCGACCTCCGGGCCGCCGCTGCGGCCGAGCTGGTCATCGAGGTCGTGCCCGAGTCGTACGAGATCAAGCAGCAGGTCTTCCGCGACCTCGACGCGGTCGTCTCCCCCACCGCGATCCTGGCGACGGGCACCAACGCGCTGTCCGTGACCCGGCTGGCCGCCGAGTCGCAGCACCCCGAGCGGGTGCTGGGCCTGCACTTCTTCAACCCGGCGCCCGCGATGAAGCTGGTCGAGGTGGTCTCCTCGGTGCTCACCGCGCCGTCGGCCGTCGAGACCGTCACCCGGCTGGCCAGGGAGCTGGGCAAGGAGCCGGTCGCCGTCGGTGACCGTCCGGGCTTCGTCGCCGACGGCCTGCTGTTCGGCTACCTCAACCAGGCCGCCGCGATGTACGAGGCGAACTACGCGTCCCGCGAGGACATCGACGCCGCGATGAAGCTGGGCTGCGGGCTGCCGATGGGCCCCCTGGCCCTGCTCGACCTGATCGGTGTCGACACCGCGCGTACGGTCCTGGAGGCCATGTACTCCGCGTCGCACGACCGGCTGCACGCCCCGGCCCCGGTCCTCAAGCAGCTCAGCGAGGCGGGTCTGACCGGCCGCAAGACGGGCCGCGGCTTCTACACGTACAACGCTCCGGGCGGCCAGACGGTGGTCCCGGACGCGCTGACGCCGCAGGAGAGCGCGGGGGCGGTCGCCGGGCGCCCGGTGCGCACCGTGGGTGTCGCCGGCTCCGGGACGATGGCCTCGGGCATCGCCGAGGTCTTCGCGAAGGCCGGGTACGACGTGGTGCTGGCCGCGCGCAGCCAGGAGAAGGCGGACACGGCCAGGGGCCGGATCGCGAAGTCGCTGGAGCGTTCGGTCACCAAGGGCCGGCTGACGGCCGAGGCGCGGGACGAGACCCTCGCGCGCATCACCGCCGCCGGGTCGCTGGACGCCTTCGCCGACGTCGACCTCGCGGTCGAGGCGGTCGCCGAGGACCTGGCGGTCAAGCAGCAGCTCTTCGCCACCCTGGACAAGGTGTGCCGGCCCGGCGCGGTGCTGGCCACCACGACCTCGTCACTGCCCGTCATAGCGATCGCACGGGCGACCACGCGGCCCGAGGACGTGGTCGGGATGCACTTCTTCAACCCCGCGCCCGCGATGAAGCTGGTCGAGGTGGTCCGCACGGTGCTGACCGCCGACGACGTCCACGCCACCGTCCGCGAGGTCTGCGCGAAGGTGCGCAAGCACCCGGTGGACTGCGGGGACCGGGCGGGCTTCATCGTGAACGCGCTGCTGTTCCCGTACCTCAACAACGCGATCAAGATGGTCGAGGAGCACTACGCGACGCTCGACGACATCGACGCCGCGATGAAGCTGGGCGGCGGTTACCCGATGGGGCCGTTCGAGCTCCTGGACGTCGTCGGGCTCGATGTCTCGCTGGCCATCGAGAAGGTCCTGCACAGCGAGTTCCGCGACCCGGGCCTCGCACCGGCCCCCCTGCTGGAGCATCTGGTGGCCGCGGGCTGCCTCGGCCGCAAGACGGGCCGCGGCTTCCGCGAATATGCCCGTCGCTGAGCCGGGAGCCGGGTGGGGCGGGCTGCTGGGCCGTTCCGGCGGCCCGCCCCCACGGGCGCGTCCCCCCGCACCGATGCAGTACGTTCACACCATGTCCCAGCCCGCCAAGCCCCTCCGTACCTCAGCCGCGCCCGACGCCCCGGAAACCGCCGCGGGCACACGCGCCGCCGCCCAACGGCTCAAAATGCGCCGCGAGCTGGCGGCCGCGGCGATGGAACTCTTCGCGACGAAGGGGTACGAGGCGACGACGGTCGACGAGATCGCGGGCGCCGCGGGCGTCGCCCGGCGGACCTTCTTCCGCCACTTCCGCTCCAAGGAAGAGGCGATCTTCCCGGACCACGACGACACGCTCGTGCGGGCCGAGGCCGTCCTCAACGCGGCGCCGGCGCACGAGCACCCGCTCGACACGGTCTGCCGCGGCATCAAGGAAGTCATGAAGATGTACGCGGCCAAGCCCGCGGTCTCCGTGGCGCGCTACAAACTGACCCGTGAGGTCCCCACGCTGCGGGAGGCGGAGATCGCCTCGGTGGCCCGCTACGAGCGGCTGTTCACCCGCTATCTGCTGGGCCATTTCGACGAGCGCGACCACCACGTCGGCAATGACGACCCGTTGCTGGCCGAGGTCGCCGCGTCGGCCGTCGTGACCGCGCACAACCATGTCCTGCGGCGCTGGCTGCGGGCGGGCGGCCAGGGTGATGTGGAGGCCCAGCTCGACCACGCCTTCGCCATCGTCCGGGACACCTTCGGGTCCGGGATCGGGGCCGGCCGGACCGCCGGGGCCGAGCCCGCGAAGCCCCCGGCCGCCTCGGTGGCCGCGGAGGGCGAGGTGCTGGTCGCGGTGGCGCGCACGGACGCACCGCTCGACGAGGTGATGCGCACGATCCAGCAGGCGCTGAAGGACCGCTGAGGCCACGGGGTCAGCGTCCGCCGTACCCGTCGTCCACCGGAACCGCCGCCCCCCAGGGCGGTGAGGCGCCTTCGTCGCTCCATGTCCTGAGTGCTTCGTGGTCCACGCAGAGGATGTCGCACCGGTCCGCGTAGTCGAGTGCCGGGTCGGTGAAGGCGCTGGTCGTCACGACGAGCGCGACGTCGGCCTCGTGGACGGCGAAGCAGGTGCCCCCGAAACGCTGTACGTCCTGCGAGCCGACCTTGTTCTCGGGGCCGTACCGCTTGCACTGGATGACGACGCGCCGCCCGTCGGGGGTGGTGGCCACGACGTCGGCCCCGAGGTCTCCCGCTCCGCCGACGACCTGGACGTCCCGGCAGCCGTCGCGCTCGCAGAGTCCTGCGACGGCCTGTTCGAACTCGTCCGCGTCCATCACCGCGTAGTCCACCGGTCCGGCGGCTTCCACCGGTTCGGCGGCGTCCTGCGGCCGCAGGGCCGCGGCCACCTCCGAGAGCCCGGTGTCCACGAGGTCGTAGGTGACCTCGGTGACCGCCACGGTGGCCTTTCGCGCCATCCTGCGGTTACGGCGGTGGCGCAACAGCGCCACCGCCCCCGTCACCAGGGCTGCCGCCACCACCACGGCGACGGCCGGATGCCTCCCGGCGCTCTCCCAGGCTGCCCGCAGGACGGTCCCTCCTCCCCAGACCAGCAGGGCGGCGAGAGCGAAGCCCACGGCCGTGCGGCGGATGCTGAATACGGGCCTGCCGTTCGGCGCCGTCCGTCTGCGGGCGGATATCGCCATCTTCGGTACCTCTTTCCCTGGATGCGGGTCGTCCGGATACGGATCGTCCAAGATCACTTGCATCTGCCATCTGCCCCGGCCCGCGGCGTCGACTCGGGGCCACGGAAACCTCGTTGTGCGTTCACGGGGCGCGTGGTCGGGTGACCGGATGCAACCCACAGAACTTCTGGCCCTTTTCGACAACGAGATGCGCGAGCACGCCCGCCCCGACGGCCCCGGGGTACGGGTCGAGCGGGCGGGTGACGTCGTCCGTCAGGTCGGCGCTGCCGACGACTGGAACGGGGTCGTGTGGTCCGCTCCGGACCTCGACTCCGTACGGGCGGACGCGGCGATCGCCGCCCAGATCGCGTACTTCACCTCACTCGGCCACGACGAGTTCGAGTGGAAGGTGTACGCCCACGACCGGCCCCTTGACCTGCCGGAGCGGCTGCGGGCGGCCGGATTCGTACCGGAGCCGCCGGAGACCCTGCTGGTCGCCCCGGTCGCGGACCTGGCGACCGCCGTCGTCCTGCCCGAGGGCATCGAGCTGCGGACCGTGACCGACGCGGCCGGTGTGGCGCTGATGGGCCGGGCCCACGAGCAGGCGTTCGGCACGGACTGGTCGCGGCTCGGCCACCAGGTGCTGTGCCGGCTGGAGGAGGACCCGGACAGCTTCGTGGGGGTCCTCGCGATGGCCGGCGAGGAACCGGTCAGTTCGTCCCGGATGGAGTTCTGCCCGGGCACGGGCTTCGCCGGGCTCTGGGGCGGCGGGACGGTGGCCTCCTGGCGCGGCAGGGGCATCTACCGGGCGATGGTCGCCTTCCGTGCCCGTATCGCGGCGGAGCGCGGTTACCGCCATCTCCAGGTCGACGCCAGTGACCAGTCCGCGCCGATCCTGCGCAGGCTGGGATTCTCGGAGCTGAGCACGACGACGCCGTACGTGTACCGCCCCGCGCGCTGACCGCTCGTCGGCGGGACAGACCCTTCCGTAACGCCCATGGTGTTGCTCATGCGTGCCCTGCGGATGACAAGTGAGAGAAATTGTTGGCACTCGGTGCCTTGTCAGGTGTCACGGAGTGCCATACGTTGAAGGTGTCCGGGCGGCCGGCGTGCTGAGATCCCACGTACGCCGGCTGTCCCCGCAAACCATGTGTCTGCGCGCCCGGACGCCTGCGTCACAGGCAAACCCTTCTGCTCCACAGAGCAAGCCGAAGCTCCACCCGCCGAACCGACGGCACACCTCCACACCGCACCCACCCCTGCCAGCCAGCGGGGACCACTCAAGCGTTCTCTCGACGCCCAGCTTTGCCGGAGGCATCACCGTGAAGGAAATCCTGGACGCGATCCAATCGCAGGACAGCACCGCCGCAGACTTCGCGGCCCTGTCCATCCCCGAGTCGTACCGCGCGGTGACCGTGCACAAGGACGAGGCCGAGATGTTCGCCGGCGTCGCCAGCCGTGACAAGGACCCGCGCAAGTCCCTCCACGTCGAGGACGTGCCGGTCCCCGAGCTCGGCCCGGGCGAGGCCCTGGTCGCGGTCATGGCCAGCTCGGTGAACTACAACTCCGTCTGGACCTCGATCTTCGAGCCGGTCTCGACCTTCGGCTTCCTGGAGCGCTACGGGAAGCTCAGCGACCTCAGCAAGCGCCACGACCTGCCCTACCACGTCATCGGCTCGGACCTGGCGGGCGTCGTGCTGCGTACCGGGCCGGGCGTCAACGCCTGGAACCCGGGTGACGAGGTCGTCGCGCACTGCCTCTCGGTCGAGCTGGAGTCCTCCGACGGCCACAACGACACGATGCTCGACCCCGAGCAGCGGATCTGGGGCTTCGAGACCAACTTCGGCGGCCTGGCCGAGATCGCGCTCGTCAAGTCCAACCAGCTGATGCCCAAGCCGAAGCACCTCAGCTGGGAGGAGGCCGCGTCCCCGGGCCTGGTCAACTCCACCGCGTACCGCCAGCTCGTCTCACGCAACGGCGCCGGCATGAAGCAGGGCGACAACGTGCTGATCTGGGGCGCGAGCGGCGGACTCGGCTCGTACGCCACCCAGTTCGCGCTGGCCGGCGGCGCCAACCCGATCTGCGTCGTCTCCAGCGACCAGAAGGCGGACATCTGCCGGAAGATGGGCGCGACCGCGATCATCGACCGCAACGCCGAGGGTTACAAGTTCTGGAAGGACGAGCACAACCAGGACCCGCGCGAGTGGAAGCGGTTCGGCAAGCGCATCCGTGAGCTGACCGGCGGCGAGGACGTCGACATCG
>NZ_JBWKLF010000003.1:0-244263 GCF_056430475.1 Streptomyces sp. NPDC045968
GATTCCCGGTCGAAGCGGGTTTCGCTTTCCAGTTCTTCGCTTTCGCGTTTCCCTTTCCGGCGAGTCCGACTCTATCAGATCCTTTCGGGCCTGATTCCCAGTCAGTGGGGCTGTCTTCCCGGCCGTTGGGCCGTTCCGACGAGTGAGACTTTAGCGAATCCCGGGCCCCGACGCTAATCGGGTCACGCTCGTTCGAACGCGGATTCCTCATTTCGCAAATGCGCACAGAAAACGGTGCGACAACTGTCGCTCGCTTCGAGTGGTTCTTGCGGAATGGCTGTCCGGGGACCGACCGGGGTCGGCGCTCACGTCGGACAACTCGGAGCACATTACGTATCTGTGCGGGGCGTGTCAACCCCCGGCCGGGGCACGGCGTCGTGGAAGGCCAGGCGGTAGTCGCGGGGGCTGGTGGAGAGGTGGGTCGCGAAGTGCTGCCGCATGGTGATCTCGCTGCCGAACCCCGTGCGGCGGGCCACTTCGGGGAGGGGGAGGTCCGTGCGCTCCAGGAGCCTCTGGGCTGCGGCGATGCGCTGGGTGATCAGCCAGCGCAGGGGCGTCGTCCCGGTGGTCGCCTGGAAATGGCGGGCGAAGGAGCGCGGGGACATTCCCGCGTGGCCGGCCAGGGACGCGACCGTATGGGGTTCGGCCAAGTGGGTCAGGGCGTGGGCGCGTACCGAGGCGAGGGTGTCGGCGTCGCGGTCGGTATGAGGGGTGGGGTGCTCGATGAACTGGGCCTGGGTTCCGGTGCGGAACGGGGCCGTGACCATCGAGCGGGCGATCGTGGCCGCGGCTTCGGCGCCATGCGTGGTGCGGATCAGATGGAGGCAGAGGTCGATACCGGCCGCGGTGCCGGCCGAGGTCCAGATGTTGTCGTCGTGGAGGAACAGGGCGTCCTGGACCACCGTGACGTGGGGGTGGTGGGTGCGGAGGAGGCCGGTGAGGTTCCAGTGGGTGACTGCCTGGCGGCCGTCCAGCAGACCGGCCTGGGCCAGGGTGAACGCTCCTCCGCAGAGCGCGGCGATCGGGGTGCCGGCCGCGTGCGCGCGGCGGAGGGCGTCGAGGACCGGGGCAGGGGCGGGAGTCACGTGGTCGTCGAGGCCGGGGACCACGATCAGGTCGGCGCGGGCCAGCCAGGCGAGGGTGCGGTCCGGGCTGAGGGTCAGGCCGCCGCGCAGCTGGACGGGGGCGGGGTCCGCCGCGGTGCGGCGCAGGTCGAACGCGGGTACGCCGCGGTCGGTGCGGTCCACGCCCCAGACCTCCGTGATGACGGAGACGTCGAAGGCTCTGATGCCGGGGAAGGCGAGGAGTGCGATGCGCGTCGTGGCGGCCATGCTGGCAGTAAATCATCGATCGATGGCTTTTGTGGGTCTGGGTGGGCGGCGTGCCAGGACGGACGATCAGGGCATGGAGATTTCGGAGAACGCGGCGCTGGTTGTGGTGGACGTGCAGGAAGGGTTCGAGGAGGGGGCGTACTGGGGGCCCCGGAACAATCCGGACGCGGATCGGAACATCGCCGGGCTGATCGACGCCTGGCAGACGAGCGGGCGGCCCGTCGTCTTCGTACGGCATGACTCGCCCAACCCCGATTCGCCGCTGCGGGCGGGGTATTCCGGGAACGGCTTCAAGAGTTATGTGGAGGAGCGGCGGGGGAAGGGGGGCGGGCCTGAGCTCTTGGTGACGAAGAGCGTGAACTCCGCCTTCTACGGGGCGCCCGATCTGGATTCCTGGCTGCGGGAAAGCGGAGTGCGCCAGATCGTCGTGGCCGGGATCCAGACCAATATGTGCGCGGAGACGACGGCGCGGATGGGCGGGAACCTCGGATACGAGGTGTTCTTCGCGCTGGACGCCACGTACACCTTCGACCTGGCGGGGCCCTGGGGGTGGACGCTCGGCGCCGAGGAGCTGGCGCGCGCCACCGCCGTGTCGTTGCACGGCGGTGGGTTCGCGCGGGTGGTGCGGAGCGCGGAGCTGGTGGCGGCTGCGGTCTGAGGCTCAGCCGTTGCCGGAGGCGAGTTCGCGGCTTCGGTCCCGGGCGGCTTCGAGGGCGGCGATGAGGGCGGCCCGTACACCGTGGTTCTCCAGCTCCCGGATGGCGCTGATGGTGGTGCCGGCGGGGCTGGTGACGGCTTCGCGGAGCTTGACCGGGTGTTCGCCGCTGTCACGGAGCATGACGGCGGCGCCGATGGCGGCCTGGACGATCAGGTCGTGGGCCTGGGCGCGGGGCAGGCCGAGGAGGATTCCGGCGTCGGTCATCGCCTCGACGAGGAAGTAGAAGTACGCGGGACCCGAGCCGGAGAGGGCCGTGCAGGCGTCCTGCTGGGATTCGGGGACGCGGAGTGTCTTGCCCACGCTGCCGAAGATCTCCTCGGTGTGGGCGAGGTGCGCGGGGGTGGCTTCGCTGCCTCCCGAGATGACGGACATGCCCTCGTCCACCAGGACGGGGGTGTTCGGCATGACGCGTACGACCGGGGTGTCCGGGGTGAGGCGTTCCTCGATGAACGCGGTCGTGATGCCCGCCGCGGCGCTGATGACCAGGCGGTCGGGGGTGAGGTGGGGGGCCAGTTCGTCGAGGAGCTTGCCCATGTCCTGCGGCTTGACCGCGAGGATGAGCGTGTCGGCGCTCTTGGCGGCTTCGGCGTTGGTGACCGGCTCGACGCCGTACCTGGTGCGGAGTTCTTCGGCGCGCTCCGAGCGGCGCGCGGTCACCAGGAGGTCGGCCGGGCGCCAGCCCGCCCGGATCATGCCGCTGAGCAGTGCCTCGCCGATCTTGCCTGTGCCGAGGACTGCGACTGTCTGGGTCATGGGTTCACCCTCCGGGCGGTGCTCTGTTCGTCGTTCTCGTCGTCATCCTCGCATCGGGTCGTCAGGCCGTGCGGCGGCGGAGTGTGGCCGCGCCCAGGCAGAGGACGAGCAGCGCGCAGCCCGCGACCACGAGGATGTCCCGGACGAAGTCGGCGGTGATGTCGGTGTGGAGGAGGACCTCGTTCATTCCGTCGACGGCGTAGGACATGGGCAGGACGTTCGAGATCCCTTCGAGCACGGGGGCCATCTGGTCCCGCGGGGTGAACAGGCCGCAGAGGAGCAGCTGCGGGAAGATCACGGCCGGCATGAACTGGACGGCCTGGAACTCGGACGCGGCGAAGGCGGAGACGAACAGGCCGAGGGCCGTGCCGAGCAGGGCGTCGAGGAGCGCGACCAGGAGCAGCAGCCACGGCGAGCCGATGACGTCGAGGCCGAGCACCCAGACGGAGAGCGCGGTGGCCAGGAGGGACTGGGCGACGGCGACCGTACCGAAGGCCAGTGCGTAGCCGGCGATCAGGTCTCCCTTGCCGAGGGGCATGGCGAGGAGACGTTCGAGGGTGCCGGAGGTGCGTTCGCGCAGGGTGGCGATCGAGGTCACCAGGAACATCGTGATCAGCGGGAAGATGCCGAGCAGTGAGGCGCCGATGGAGTCGAAGGTCTGCGGGCTGCCGTCGAAGACGTACCGGAGCAGCGTGATCATCAGGACCGGGATGAGCAGCAGCAGCGCGATGGTGCGGGGGTCGTGACGGAGCTGGCGCAGGACGCGGGTGGCCGTGGCCGTGGTGCGGGCGGGGGTCAGCGCGCGTGGAACGGTGGTGCTCATCGGGTCGCCTCCTGGCGGGTGGCGGTCGCGGATGCGTCGTCGACCAGGTGGAGGAAGGCTTCCTCGACGGTGGCGGAGCCGGTGCGGGTGCGCAGGGCCGCGGGGGTGTCCGCGGCGAGGATGTCGCCTTCGCGCATCAGGAGGAGCCGGTGGCAGCGCTCGGCCTCGTCCATGACGTGGGAGGAGACGAGGATCGTCGTGCCCCGGTCGCCGGCGAGGGTGTGAAAGAGGTTCCACAGGTCGCGGCGCAGGACGGGGTCGAGTCCGACGGTCGGTTCGTCGAGGACCAGGAGTTCGGGCGTGCCGAGGAGGGCGACGGCGAGCGAGACGCGGCTGAGCTGGCCGCCGGAGAGCGTGCCGGCGAGGGCGTCCGCGTGGGAGGCGAGGTCGACGTCGTCGATGGCTCGGGTGACGGCATCGCGGCGGGCGCCGCGGTGGGGGCGGCCGGGCTGGAGGACGGCCGCGAAGTAGTCCAGGTTCTGCCGGACGGTGAGGTCGGTGTAGACGGACGGGGCCTGGGTGACGTAGCCGATGCGTGGGCGGAGCGCGGGGTGGCCTGCCGGGTGGCCGAGGACGTGGAGGGTGCCGGTGACCTGGGCCTGGGTGCCGACGACGGCGCGCATCAGGGTGGATTTGCCGCAGCCGGAGGGGCCGAGGAGGCCGGTGATCCTGCCGGGTTCGACGGTGAAGCCGAGGCCGCGCAGGACGGTGCGGTCGCCACGTACGACGGTGAGGTCGCGGGCTTCGACGGCGGGGCCGGGGGGTCCTTCGGGGGGTTCGGGGCTATCGGCGCGCAGCGAATTCATCATGTGATGAATTTTTGTCCCGGCGGAGTCCCCCGTCAAGGGATCGGCAGGTGCGTGGGCGTCGCGGGGGGGGCGGGTTACCTGCGCTTGGGGCGCTTGCGGGCCGCCGGGTTTCCCGTACGGGACGAGCGGCGCTTCGCGTACTGGGCGAGCGCGGTGTCGTACTCCGTACGCCGCAGCTTCTCGCCCGGGGCCTCCGTGAGCGAGCGGAAGAAATAGGCGAGCAGCGAGCCGACGAAGCCGATGGACTTGAGGCCGCGCAGATTGTCCTCGCGGGCAGGGTCCTCCGGCCGACGGCCGAAGCCCTCCCAGGTCTTGCGGAAGGCGATCGCGCTGCAGACCGCGAACATCAGGACGACCAGGATGCCGACGAAACTGCCGACGTCCGCGATCTCCAGGCCCTGGTAGGCGAAGCGGAGTACGAAGCAGGCGGCGACGGCCGCGGCGAGCGATCCGGCGGCGACGCCGGCTCGGCGCAGCCCGTAGCCGCCGTCATGGCTGACCCAGGTCGTACCGAAGAATCGGATGGGCTCGGGCCGCGGGCCGGGCGCGGTGGCGTCGGAGGACTTGGGGCCGGGACCGGGTGCTGCGCTGTTCTCGCTGTTCTCGCTCACGAGGTCGATTATCCCCGCGCCGCGCCGGCAACCGCCGGTCGCGGCGCGGGGACGATCGGGCGGTCAGTCGCAGCGCGGGGCGACGTACCCGTCACTGCCGGTCTTGACGTAGGCGTCCGAGACGAACTCGCCGTCGGCGATGTTGTCCCAGAGGCTGGTGGTGCCGTAGGGGCCGGTGACCCGCTCCCCCGGCTTCTGGCAGTAGACCGGGACGCTCATTCCGTATGGCAGCGTCCGGACGATGCCGTACTTCGTGCCCGGTCCGCGTCGGACATTGACCCGGTATCCCGGTGCGATCGGATAGCGGGTCACGCCGTCCGACGCCAGTGTCACGCTCTCCGCGACGGCGTTCTCTTCCATGGCCATAAGGCCCTCCCCCGTTGGAAACAGTGCATGCGACGCGCAGGCTAACAAGCCCCACGCCGATCGCACACACCATCGACTAGGCTCCGTGCGTCGCGCTTGCGCACGAACACACGGGGGTGGGCGATGCCGCCGCTGCGAGGGGCCGGATTCGATCCGGAAGCGGAGCATCCTGAGTACGCCGGGCAGTACCGGCTCGAAGCACGTCTCGGAGCGGGTGGCATGGGTGTGGTGCACCTGGCGCGCTCCGCGTCCGGGCTCCAGCTCGCGGTGAAGATCGTGCACCGGCAGCATGCGGCGGACCCGGAGTTCCGGGCGCGTTTCCGGCAGGAGGTGGCGGCGGCCCGACGGGTCAGCGGCGCGTTCACCGCGCCGGTCGTCGATGCCGATCCGACCGCCGCGCTGCCCTGGATGGCCACGCTGTACGTACCCGGCCCGACGCTCTCCGAGCAGGTGAAGCGGAACGGGCCGCTGGCCCCCGCCGAGCTCCGCAGGCTCACCGCGGGGCTGGCCGAGGCGCTGCGCGACATCCACCGGGCCGGGGTCATCCACCGCGACCTCAAGCCGAGCAACGTGCTGCTCTCCGACTCGGGGCCCAAGGTCATCGACTTCGGGATCTCCCGGCCGTACGACAGCGATCTGCGCACGGAGACCGGGAAGCTGATCGGCTCGCCGCCGTACATGGCACCCGAACAGTTCCAGCGGCCCCGCGAGGTCGGGCCGGCGGCGGACGTGTTCGCTCTGGGGGCCGTGCTGGTCCACGCCTCGACCGGCCGGGGGCCCTTCGACTCCGACAGTCCGTACATCGTGGCCTACCAGGTGGTGCACGACGAGGCCGATCTCGCCGGGGTGCCGTCGGATCTGTCGCCGCTGGTCGCGCGGTGCCTGGCCAAGGACCCCGCGGAGCGGCCCACTCCGGACGAGATCATGGCGGCGCTCGCGCTGCACCCTCCGTCGTACGACGCCGCCGCGTTCATACCGTCGCAGCGCCGGGCGGCCGCGGCGCCCGGGTCCGCGCGGGCGTTGGGGCCGGGCTCCGGCTCGGAGACGGGGCCGGGGCCCGAGACGGAGACGCATGTACGGGCGTCCGGTGCGGGTTCTGCGCGGTCGCCGAAGCGCGGGGGCCTGCGGTCGCGGTGGGCGGTGGTCGGCGCGGCGCTGCTCGTCCTGACCGCCGGGGGCGCGGGGGCGGTCGCTCTCCGGGACGGGGACGGGACTCCGGGCGGTCCGGCGGGCGCGGAGGGCGGCAAGGGCGTGGTGACTGCTGCTTTCGTGCCGTGGGTGACGCCGTTGCCCTCGCCGGGCGGGTCGACGCCCGCCTGTTCGCGGGCCGGCGACGGGCTGTACTGCGCGGCTGCCGGATTCGGTACGGCGCGACTCGATCCGGTGGACGGCCGGGTGGCCTGGTCCCATCGGGAGTCCTCCGGGGAGACGCCGTCGGTGGGGGCGCTGCCGATCGGAGTCGTACACGCCTCCGATCCCGGTGAGAAGCTCCGGGCGTACGACGCGGACAAGGGCACGGAACTCTGGGACAAGGACCTGTCCGGGTACCTCGGTGTTCCCTTCTCGGCGGGGGACACGCTGCTGATGACCCGGGAGAACGGCACCGCCGAAGGGCTGGATGCCAGGACCGGGGCGTCCCGGTGGGTGCGGGCGGTGCCCGGTCACCTGCGGCCCGACTACGCCCTGTACGACGAGGAGTCCGGGCTCGCGTACGCCTTCGAGCACGCGGCCGACGGCGCCACGACCCTGGTCACGGCGCTCGAAGCGGCTACGGGGCGCACCGCGTGGCAGCACCGGCTGTCCGGGACGCTCACGCCGGTGGGCGCGCCGGGCGGTGCGCTGGTGCTGACGGCCATGAACGAGGAGGCCCAGACCGTGGCGCTCGTCCGCTACGAGCCGGCGCGCACGGCGGTCACGCGGCTTTCACTGCCCTTCCGCATGAACGAACCGGAAGTGGTGATGGGCGGGGACACGGCCTATCTGCTCGCGCGGGGCGGAACGCTGCTCGCCATGGACACCCGCGCCGGCGGTGCTGCGGACCCGGCGGGCCGGAAGGCCGAGCTGTGGCGCCTGGAGACCTCGGCCGGGCGGACCTCGCCGCCCGTACTCACAGGCGGGAACCGGCTGTGCTTCTCGGCGGCCGACGGGCGGCTGCTGGCTGTCGACGCGAAGCGCGGTGCGCTGCTGGGCCAGACCCGCCCCAGGCTGCGGGCGGGAAAGCTCGCGTACGCCTCGGCGCTGCCTGCCCCCGTGGCCATCGGGGAGACCGTGTACGGGACGTCCCCCGACGGTTCCGTATTCGCTGTCGACGGGCGTAGTCCCGCGGACTGGTGAGGCCCTGGGAGCCGGTCGGTGACCGGTGCCCAGGGCCGTGGAACGGTCAGGCCGTTCAGCCGAGCTTGGAGACGTCGCGCACGGCGCCCCGGTCCGCGCTCGTCGCCATCGCCGCGTACGCGCGCAGGGCGGCCGAGACCTTGCGCTCGCGGTTCTTCGGCGCGTACACCCCGTTCAGCGCTTCGCGGCGGGTGGCCAGCTCGGCTTCGGGGACGAGGAGCTCGATGGAACGGTTCGGGATGTCGATCCTGATCCGGTCGCCGTCCTCGACGAGCGCGATGGTGCCGCCCGACGCCGCCTCCGGGGAGGCGTGGCCGATGGAGAGACCCGACGTACCGCCGGAGAAGCGGCCGTCCGTGACGAGGGCGCAGGTCTTGCCGAGACCACGGCCCTTCAGGAACGAGGTCGGGTAGAGCATCTCCTGCATGCCGGGGCCGCCGCGCGGGCCCTCGTAACGGATGACGACGACGTCGCCGTGCGTGATCTCCTTGCGGAGGATCTTGTCCACCGCCTCGTCCTGGGACTCGCAGACCACGGCCGGGCCCTCGAAGGTCCAGATCGATTCGTCCACACCGGCCGTCTTCACGACACAGCCGTCGACCGCGAGGTTGCCCTTGAGGACCGCGAGGCCGCCGTCCTTGGAGTAGGCGTGCTCCACCGAGCGGATGCAGCCGCCCTCGGCGTCGACATCGAGGGTGTCCCAGCGCTCGGACTGCGAGAAGGCGGTCGCGGAGCGGACGCAGCCGGGGGCCGCGTGCCACAGCTCGATCGCCTCGGGGGACGGGGAGCCGCCCCGCACGTCCCAGGACTTGAGCCAGTCCGCGAGGGAGTCGGAGTGGACGGAGTGCACGTCCTCGTTGAGAAGGCCACCGCGGCTGAGCTCACCGAGGATGGCGGGGATGCCGCCCGCCCGGTGGATGTCCTCCATGTAGTACGTGCCACCGGGCGCCACGTTCGGCGCGACCTTCGCGAGACAGGGGACGCGGCGCGAGATCTCGTCCATCTCAGGGAGGCCGAAGTCGAGCTCGGCCTCCTGCGCGGCGGCCAGCAGGTGCAGGATCGTGTTGGTGGAACCGCCCATGGCGATGTCCAGGGCCATGGCGTTCTCGAAGGCGGCGCGCGAGGCGATGCTCCGGGGAAGGACCGTCTCGTCGTCCTGCTCGTAGTGGCGCTTGGTGATCTCCACGACCGTGCGGCCGGCGTCCTCGTACAGCGCCTTGCGGGCGGTGTGCGTGGCGAGGACCGAGCCGTTGCCGGGCAGGGCCAGGCCGATGGCCTCGGCGAGGCAGTTCATCGAGTTGGCGGTGAACATGCCGGAACAGCTGCCGCAGGTCGGACAGGCGTTCTCCTCGATACGGAGGATGTCCTCGTCCGAGATCTTGTCGTTGACCGCTTCGGACATCGCGTCGACCAGGTCGAGGCTGCGGACCGTGCCGTCGACGAGGGTGGCCTTGCCGGCCTCCATCGGGCCGCCGGAGACGAAGACCGTGGGGATGTTGAGGCGGAGAGCCGCCATCAGCATGCCGGGCGTGATCTTGTCGCAGTTGGAGATGCAGATGAGCGCGTCCGCGCAGTGCGCCTCGACCATGTACTCGACGGAGTCGGCGATCAGGTCGCGGGACGGGAGGCTGTAGAGCATGCCTCCGTGGCCCATCGCGATGCCGTCGTCGACGGCGATCGTGTTGAACTCGCGCGGCACCGCGCCCGCCGCCTTGATCGCCTCGGAGACGATACGGCCGACGGGGGCGAGGTGGGTGTGGCCGGGGACGAACTCGGTGAAGGAGTTGGCCACCGCGACGATCGGCTTGCCGATGTCCTCGCTCGCTACGCCCGAGGCCCGCATAAGGGCGCGGGCGCCCGCCATGTTGCGGCCGTGGGTGACAGTGCGGGACCTCAGCTGTGGCATCGCGCTCGCTCCTTCGACGGAAAAGACTGTCTCCGAGCGTACGCCCTCGGCTCCAAGATCTGGACAGAGTGTCCGGAATGCGGGATGGGGTGCTCGGTGGGTGAGCGGCCGGCCGGGACGACCGGGTCAGGGTGCCGTCAGATATCGCTGGAGCGTCGGCGCCACCATCTCGATGATCTTCTCCGGGTCGGCCGACGCCAGCGGCTCGGCCTGGATCACGTACCGCAGGATCGCGATACCGATCATGTGCGAGGCGGCCAGCTCCGCGCGGAAGGTCGGATCGGGTACGTCCAGCTCCGCCGCGATCCGCTCCAGCAGCCGCCTCAGCACGAAGCCGCGCAGCACCTTCGCCGCCGTCTCGTGGGTGAGGGCGGAGCGGATGATCGCCAGCAGCGGGGCCCGGGTCGCGGGGTTCTCCCATACGGAGATGAAGTAGCGGGCCAGCCGCTCCCCCAGGCCGTCCGTCGAACCGCCGAGGACCGCGGGGATCACCAGTGCCGGTTCGAAGGAGACCTCGATGGCGGCCGCGAAGACCTCGTCCTTCGTACCGAAGTAGTGGTGGACGAGTGCGGCGTCCACGTCCGCCGCCTTGGCGATGCCCCGGATCGAGGTCTTGTCGTAGCCGCGCTCGGCGAATTCGGTGCGGGCGGCTTCGAGGATGCGGGTACGGGCGTCGGGGCCGGCGCCCTCCGTCGTACGCGCGGGACGGCCCCTTCGGCGGGGGGCGGGGGCCTCCGGTGTCATGCGCGGGGGGCCCGCGCGGACGAGGCCAGGTGCAGTCGGGTGAAGGCCAGCGCCTCCGCGAGGTCGGCCTCGCGTTCGGCGGAGGACATGGCGCGGCGGGTGTTGACCTCGATGACGACATGGCCGGCGAAGGAGGTGCGGGCCAGCCGCTCCAGCAGCTCCGCGCAGGGCTGGTCGCCGCGGCCCGGCACCAGGTGCTCGTCCTTGCTCGACCCCTTGCCGTCGGCGAGGTGGACGTGGGCGAGCCGGTCGCCCATCCGGTCGACCATGGCCAGCCCGTCGGTGCGGGCGGTCGCGGTGTGCGAGAGGTCCACCGTGAAATGCCGGTAGTCGTCGTTGGTGACGTCCCAGTCGGGGGCGTACGCGAGCATCTCGCGGTCCCGGTAGCGCCACGGGTACATGTTCTCGACGGCGAACCGGACGTCCGTCTCGTCGGCCATGCGCCAGATGCCGGTGACGAAGTCGCGTGCGTAGTTGCGCTGCCAACGGAACGGCGGGTGCACGACGACGGTCGACGCCCCGAGCTTCTCCGCCGCCGCCTTCGCCCGCTGGAGCTTCACCCACGGGTCGGTGGACCAGACCCGCTGCGTGATGAGCAGGCAGGGGGCGTGCACCGCCAGGATCGGCACCTGGTGGTAGTCCGAGAGCCGCTTCAACGCCTCGATGTCCTGGCTGACCGGGTCGGTCCAGACCATGATCTCGACGCCGTCGTAGCCCAGGCGCGCGGCGATCTCGAAGGCCGTCGCCGTCGACTCCGGATAGACCGAAGCAGTCGACAGCGCGACCTTCGCATCCGGTACGCGCACCACTGGTTCTGCCACCAGAACAGGGTACGGGCAGCGGTGCGCGTCGCCACGGGATCTTGACCGAAAGTGACCAGGGCCATGACGGATGGGCCTACCGGCGCCCGGCCCCGGCCGGCGCCGTCAGTTCAGCGCGACCTGTTCGGCCGGGAGGTGGTCCAGCCGGCGCAGGATGACGCCCTCGCGCAGCGCCCAGGGGCAGATCTCCAGCTCCTCGACACCGAACAGGTCCATCGCCCCCTCGGCGACCAGCGCCCCGGCCAGCAGCTGCGCGGACCGCCCCTCGGAGACGCCGGGCAGGTTGCCCCGCTGCTCGACGGTCATCGCCGCCAGCTTCGGGACCCACTCCTCCAGCGCCTTGCGGGTGAGGACGCGCTGTACGTACAGACCCTCCGTGGAACGGGCGGCGCCCGTGATCCTGGCGAGCTGCTTGAAGGTCTTGGAGGTGCCGACGACATGGTCGGGGCCGCCGAACCGGGTGAACACGCCGACGCTCCGGGCGATGCCGGCCCGCACGTGGCGGCGCAGCGCCTTCACCTCCAGCGGGTCCGCCGGGTCGCTGGGCAGCCAGGCCGCCGTCAGGCGCCCCGCCCCCAGCGGCAGCGACACCGCGGCGTCGGGCTCCTCGTCCAAACCGAACGCGACCTCCAGCGAGCCCCCGCCGATGTCCAGGACGAGCAGCTTCCCCGCCGACCAGCCGAACCAGCGGCGGGCCGCGAGGAAGGTGAGGCGCGCCTCCTCCTCACCGCTGAGGACGGCGAGGTCGACGCCGGTCTCGTCCCGCACCCGCGCCAGCACCGCGTCGGCGTTGGTCGCTTCCCGTACGGCGGAGGTGGCGAAGGGCAGCACGTCCTCGCAGCCCTTGTCCTCGGCGGCCTGCACGGCACCGGCGATCGTCGACACGAGCCGGTCCACGCCCAGCGGGCCGATCGCCCCGTCCTCGTCGAGGAGCTCGGCAAGCCGCAGCTCGGCCTTGTGCGAGTGCGCGGGCAGCGGGCGGGCGCCGGGGTGGGCATCCACCACCAGCAGATGAACCGTGTTCGACCCCACGTCGAGGACTCCGAGTCTCATACCCGGAACGCTACTGCTCCGACGGACTTACTCTTGGCGCGTGCCAAAGACGAAAAAGGCGAAGCCGGACAAAGCAACTAAGAAGCAGAAAATGAAGCGGGAGACGCAGCAGCCGGAAGCGCAGGGGCCCGCCAGGCCGGACGAGACGGGCATCGACTTCGCACGGGCCTGGGTGGAGTTCCCGGACCCGGCGGACGACGAGCAGATCTTCCGCTGCGACCTGACCTGGCTCACCTCCAGGTGGAGCTGCATCTTCGGCAGCGGCTGCCAGGGCATCCAGGCGGGCCGCGCGGACGACGGGTGCTGCACGCTGGGCGCCCACTTCTCCGACGAGGACGACGAGAAGCGGGTGGCCGGGCACGTGGCCCGGCTGACTCCGGATCTGTGGCAGTTCCACGACGTCGGTACGGAGACGGGCTGGGTCGGCATCGACGAGGACGGCGAACGGCAGACCCGGCGCTGGGAGGGCTCCTGCATCTTCCAGAACCGGCCCGGTTTCCCGGCCGGCGCCGGCTGCTCCCTGCACATCCTGGCGCTGCGGGAGGGCAAGGAGCCCCTCGAAACCAAGCCGGACGTGTGCTGGCAGCTGCCGATCCGGCGTACGTACGACTGGATCGACCGCCCCGACGACACCCGGGTGCTCCAGGTCTCGATCGGGGAGTACGACCGCAGGGGCTGGGGCCCGGGTGGTCACGACCTGCACTGGTGGTGCACCTCGGCGACCTCGGCGCACGGGGCCGGTGACCCGGTGTACGTGTCCTACCGTCCGGAGCTCGTCGAGCTGATGGGCAAGCAGGCGTACGACCGCTTGGTCGAGCTGTGCGAGGAGCGGTTGTCCTCGCTGCTGCCGATGGCTCCGCACCCGGCCGACCCGACGGGCTGACGGGGGCTTCAGCCCGCCGGGTCCGGGCTCGTGGGGCCCGCCCCCGGGTCCGTGGGCGTGGTGGGGTCGCTCGGGCCCGGCGACGGCGGGTCGGTCGGCTCCGTCGGGGCCGGGTCCGTGGGCGTCGGCGTGGGGTCGGGTGACGGCGCCGGGTCCGTGGGTGTGGGCGCGGGGGTCGTCGGCGGCGGCTCGGACGGTTCCGCCGGTACGGACGGGGTGGGCTTCGAGGGGCCGGTCGGGTCGCCGGGCGGCGGCGCCGTGGCCCCGTACCCGTCGATCACGACGACGGACCCTTCGGGGTCGAGGCCGACCCGTGCCCGCCACGGCCCGTCCGGCTCGGCCGCGTGGTTCACGGAGACGCGGATCGTGACGCTGCGGCCGGGGGCCAGCGTGCCGGACGTACTGCTGAGGTGGAGCCAGGGCGCGTCCACCCAGGCGGACCAGGAGACGGGTTCGCTGCCGGAGGCCGTCAGCGTGATCGTCGTGAGGTCGCCGGACGTGCGGGCCGTGACGACCAGGCTGCCGGGGCCGTGCCGCCCGCCGGTGCTGATCACCTCGGCCGAGACGTCCGGCGTACGGGCGCCGGGCGTGGAGCGGCCGTTCTTGCCGGGGCGGGCGTTGCCCGCGTTCTCGTAGTGGTCGTACGCCTCGCCCTCGAAGCCGCCCGCGCCCTCCCTCTCCGTCGCCGCGACCGAGGAACCGGCATGGCCCTCCCCCGTCTGCGGCGCCCCCCGGTAGGCGGCCCACAGGGCGATGACGGGTGCGGCGACGACGGTCGCGACCACCGTGGTCGTCAGGACCCGGGCGCGCAGCCGGTCCCGGCGGGCCGCGTGGTCCTTGGGGTCCAGCGGGAAGCCCGTCCGGTCGAAGCGCGGGCCGCCCGAGCGGGACCGCTGGGCGAGGGCCATGGCGACCTGGACGGAGGGGAGCGGCGCCTCGACGACCGGGAGCGCGGCGGTGGGGCTGACGGCCGCGCCGGGCCAGGGGCCCGCGGCGCCGGCCCGTTCGGCGGCGCGGCGGCAGCGGGGGCAGTCGTCGACGTGCCGGACGAGCTCGCGGCGCAGCGCGGCGGAGAGCAGGACCTGGTGGTCGCCGGTGAGCCGGGCGACGGTGGGACAGTTGCCGGTCTCGACGACGGCGAGGGCGGCCCGGGTCCGCTCCACCTCGCAGGCCGCGGCGGCCAGGAGCTCCCGGGCGACGACGGGTTCGAGGCCGAGGACGGCGGCGACGGCGCGCGGGGTAAGCCGGTGGCGTACCGCGAGTTCGAGTGCTTCGCGCTGTTCGGGGGTGGTGCCCGCTGCCTCGGGCCAGGCCAGCTGGGCGAGTTCGCGGCGGCGGGCTTCCGCGGCGGGGGATTCGGAGGGCGCCGGGACGGCCGCTTCCTCCGGACCGGCGGGGGCGGGAGCGGGGGCTTCCGGTGCGCTTCCTGGCGTGCGTCGGGTGGCGCGCGCGCCCCCCTTGGCTCCTTTGGCCCCTTTGGCCGGGAGGCGGTGGGCCTGGCGGCCGCGCTTCTGCTCGGAGAGCGTGCGCAGGCACATCCATCTGGCCAGGGCGTACAGCCAGGATTTACGTTCCTCCTCGTCCGCCGGGCACCGGCTGTCCTGCCGTTCGGCCACGACGAGGACCGCGCCGAGCGCCTCGGTCGCCGCCTCGTGATCGCACAGGACGGAGAGGCAGTAGGTGAACAGTCCGTCGAGGTAGGGCTCGTAACGTGCGGGCGGTCGCTGTGCCGACGCGTGGGGAGGGCGGCGGTGCGCCCGGTGTGCGCCGGTGGTGTGTGTGGGGGTCTCCAGCCTGGTGCTCGTCACGTGGCGACCGTAGGCAGGCGAAGGCACACCCTTAGCACCTCTTGACCACATTTAATCCTTACGGGTGAACGTATCCCTCAAAAGAGGACAGCAATTCCGGTTTCTGGCGGAAGCCCCCACGCGCGCCCCTGCGCCGGTCGGCGCTGTCAGACCTCACCTATACGGTGGCGCCATGGCTGCCCGTACGAAATCCGCGAAGGACCGGCCGTCCTACCGCTGCACCGAGTGCGGCTGGACGACCGCCAAGTGGCTCGGCCGCTGCCCCGAATGCCAGGCATGGGGGACGGTCGAGGAATTCGGCGGCGCCCCTGCCGTGCGCACGACGGCGGCCGGCCGGGTCTCCACCGCCGCCGTCCCGATCGGCCAGGTGGACAGCCGCCAGGCGACCGCCCGCTCGACCGGTGTCGGCGAGCTCGACCGTGTCCTGGGCGGGGGGCTCGTGCCGGGCGCCGTCGTGCTGCTCGCGGGCGAGCCGGGTGTCGGGAAGTCGACGCTGCTGCTGGACGTGGCGGCCAAGGCGGCCTCCGAGGACCACCGCACGCTGTACGTCACGGCCGAGGAGTCCGCGAGTCAGGTCCGGATGCGCGCCGACCGGATCAAGGCGATCAACGACCACCTCTACCTCGCGGCGGAGACCGACCTGTCCGCCGTGCTCGGCCACCTGGACGCGGTCAAGCCGTCCCTGCTCGTCCTCGACTCCGTACAGACCGTGGCCTCGCCCGAGATCGAGGGCGCGCCCGGCGGTATGGCGCAGGTCCGGGAGGTGGCCGGGGCGCTCATCCGGGCCTCCAAGGAGCGCGGGATGGCGACGCTGCTGGTCGGCCATGTCACCAAGGACGGCGCGATCGCCGGGCCGCGGCTCCTGGAGCACCTCGTCGATGTGGTGCTGTCCTTCGAGGGCGACCGCCATGCCCGCCTCCGTCTCGTCCGGGGCGTCAAGAACCGCTACGGGGCGACGGACGAGGTCGGCTGTTTCGAGCTCCACGACGAGGGGATCACGGGTCTCGCCGACCCCTCCGGCCTCTTCCTCACCCGTCGTGACGCGCCGGTTCCGGGCACCTGCCTGACGGTCACGCTGGAGGGCAAGCGGCCCCTGGTCGCCGAGGTGCAGGCGCTGACGGTCGATTCGCAGATCCCTTCGCCCCGGCGCACGACCTCCGGTCTGGAGACGTCCCGGGTGTCGATGATGCTGGCGGTGCTGGAGCAGCGGGGGCGGATCAGCGCGCTCGGCAAGCGGGACATCTACAGCGCGACGGTCGGCGGTGTGAAGCTGACCGAGCCCGCGGCGGACCTGGCGATCGCCCTGGCCCTGGCCAGTGCGGCGAGCGACACCCCGCTCCCCAAGAACCTCGTCGCGATCGGCGAAGTGGGCCTCGCGGGCGAGGTCAGACGGGTGACGGGGGTGCAGCGCAGGCTGGCCGAGGCGTATCGCCTCGGGTTCACGCACGCGCTCGTGCCGAGCGACCCGGGGAAGGTGCCGTCCGGTATGAAGGTCACGGAAGTCGCCGACATGGGCGATGCCCTCAGAGTGCTCCCGCGCCGGTCTCGTCCGGACGGACCACAGGAGGACAATGCGCGCCGGTAGACTTTGCCCTGGTCTCGCCCGCCCGTACGAACGGTATGAGGGACGCAAGGGCACCGCAAACCTGTGACCGGAGGAGTGCAGTGGCAGCCAACGACCGGGCAGCATCGCCCGGAAAGTCCGGCCAAGGCACCGGTAACGAGGCGCTGATGCGCGCCTCGTTGAGCGCGGTCGCGCCCGGAATGGCCCTGCGGGACGGCCTGGAGCGCATCCTCCGGGGCAACACCGGCGGGCTGATCGTCCTCGGCATGGACAAAACCGTCGAATCCATGTGTACCGGTGGATTCGTGCTGGACGTGGAGTTCACGGCGACGCGACTGCGTGAGCTGTGCAAGCTCGACGGGGCGCTGATCCTGGACAAGGACATGACGAAGATCCTCCGGGCCGGCGTGCAGCTGGTCCCGGACGCGTCGATCCCCACGGAGGAGACCGGCACCCGTCACCGCACGGCGGACCGGGTCTCGAAGGCCTGCGTCTTCCCGGTCGTGTCGGTCTCCCAGTCGATGCGGCTGATCGCGCTGTACGTGGACGGGGAGCGCCGGGTGCTGGAGGAGTCCTCCGCGATCCTGTCGCGCGCCAACCAGGCGCTCGCCACGCTGGAGCGGTACAAGCTCCGGCTGGACGAGGTCGCGGGCACGCTCTCCGCCCTGGAGATCGAGGACCTGGTGACCGTCCGGGACGTGACGGCTGTCGCGCAGCGCCTGGAGATGGTCCGCCGGATCGCTACGGAGATCGCCGAGTACGTGGTGGAGCTGGGCACCGACGGCCGGCTCCTCTCCCTCCAGCTGGACGAGCTGATCGCGGGCGTGGAGCCGGAGCGGGAGCTTGTCGTACGCGACTATGTGCCGGAGCCGACGGCGAAACGATCCCGTACGGTCGCCGAGGCACTGACCGAGCTGGACGCGCTGTCCCATACGGAACTGCTGGAACTGCCGGTCGTGGCGCGGGCGTTGGGGTACAGCGGCTCGCCGGAGACGCTGGACTCGGCGGTGTCGCCGCGAGGATTCCGGCTGCTGGCGAAGGTGCCGAGGCTGCCGGGGGCGATCATCGAGCGGCTGGTGGAGCACTTCGGTGGTCTGCAGAAGCTGCTTGCCGCGAGCGTGGACGACCTTCAGACGGTCGACGGGGTCGGGGAGGCGCGGGCGCGGAGTGTGCGCGAGGGTCTTTCGCGGCTGGCGGAGTCTTCGATTCTCGAGCGGTACGTCTAGGTGGGGGCGGGGCGGGTGCCGGTGCGTCCGGCGGCCGTCTCTCCGTCCCCGCACGCCGGACGGGCTTGGTGAGCTAGTCCTTCGGCAGGACGAAGGATGCCCGCTGGAGCGGTTCGCCCGGGGACCTGGCCTCAAGGAGATACGTCCCGGGGCCTGCCTTCTTCGTGGGGGCCGAAGCGCACTCGGGGGTGCTCTTCTCGCGGTCCCACTCCACCGTGTGGACGACCGTCGCGCCGGCGGGGACCTTCAGGAAAAGGTGGCCCGGAGCGGCCGGGCAGTCCTCGGACGACCAGATCCGGTCGTCCTCGCCACCCGCCTCGGTGATGGTGAGCACCGTGTTCTTCGGGCCGAAGTCCGCCTTGCAGGCGGTGGCCGAGGTGTTCTTGGCGATCAGCTGGAACACCGGCTCGTCGTCGGGGCCGTAGCTGACCTCCGTCTTCAGGCTCAGCGTGAGCGCCGCGGGCTTGCAGTCGGGGAGCGGTGAGCCGGCCGGCACCCGCTCGGCGGCCGGGACGCCGCCCGATCCGGCCGAGTCCGCCCCGGCCGTCGTGTCACCGTCGGAGCCGGCAGAACCAGCGGAACCGCCGGAACCCGCTGTGTCCGTTCCGCCCGTGGCGCCCGGGTCCGTGTCGCCGTTGCTTCCGTCCGAGCCGGACTCGTCGCGTCCGCCCGGCTGTTGGCTGATCGCGGGCCCCGAACCCGAGGGGCCGGGGGTGATCGAGGGTGCGGGATCAGGTCCTTTGGCCTTGGCGTCGCCGCTGTCCCCGTTGCCCCCACCGGAGGTGACGGCCCATACGATCAGCAAGGCGAGCAGCGCGATCAGCGATGCCGCGACTGCCCTCCGTCGCCAGTAGATGGAGGAGGGAAGCGGCCCGACCGGATTGCGCATAGATCCCACGGCGCAAACTCTACGAGAGATCGGGCCCAACTCCCGCCCCACCCGCCGCTCTGATCGTCAAGTTTTGCCGATCATCATCACGGCGTGCCGCGAGGACGGCTCCCGAGACGGGCACAGGGGACAGAACGGGTGGCGTCGTCACTCCGTGGGGCCTCCGGAAGGACGACACCCCTGCGGCCGTGACCATCGCCCCGCCTTCCGTGCCAGGATCGTCGGTGCGATGACTGCGACGACTTCCACACACACGCCCCCCGCATCCCTCCACACCCCCGTCATCGGGTGGTTCGAGCAGCACGCCCGCGATCTCCCCTGGCGCCGCCCCGAAGCGGGCGCCTGGGGCGTGATGGTGAGCGAGTTCATGCTGCAGCAGACCCCGGTGAGCCGAGTCCTCCCCGTGTACGAGCAGTGGCTTGCCCGCTGGCCGCGCCCCGCCGACCTGGCCGCCGACGCCCCCGGTGAAGCGGTCCGCGCCTGGGGCCGCCTCGGCTATCCCCGCCGGGCCCTGCGCCTGCACGGGGCCGCGCAGGCGATAACGGAACGGCACGGCGGCGACGTGCCGAGCGAGCACAACCAGCTGCTGGCCCTGCCCGGCATCGGCGAGTACACGGCGGCGGCCGTGGCCTCGTTCGCGTACGGCCAACGGCACGCGGTGCTCGATACGAACGTCCGCCGGGTGTTCGCCCGCGCCGCGACCGGCATCCAGTACCCGCCGAACGCGACCACCGCCGCCGAGCGCAAGCTCGCCCGGGCGCTGCTCCCCGAGGAGGAGGAGCGCGCGGCCCGCTGGGCCGCGGCCACGATGGAGCTCGGCGCGCTGGTGTGCACCGCGAAGAACGAGGACTGCGCGCGGTGCCCCATCTCCGGTCAGTGCGCCTGGCTGCTGGCCGGGAAACCCGCACACCAGGGGCCGCCGCGCCGGGGCCAGACGTACGCCGGTACGGACCGGCAGGTACGGGGGCGGCTGCTGGCCGTTCTGCGTGAGGCGGTGGCGCCGGTCGCCCAGTCCGCGCTCGATGCCGTGTGGGACGAGCCCGTGCAGCGTGCCCGGGCACTCGACGGCCTGGTCGCCGACGGTCTGGTCGAACCGCTGCCGGACGGCCAGTACCGGCTGCCGCTGACCTGAGCCCCGGCGGTCCGCGCTGTTACACAACCGATGGGCAGCCGTGCGTCCGCGTATGGCTGCTCCGGACAGCCTCGTGACAACGCCTCCGTAGCGTCTGCGACAGCAGTGAGACGGGGATCCACGGGGACGGAGGCGGTTGTAATGGCGCAGGGCGAGGTGCTCGCATTCGAGGACTACGTACGCACCCGGCAGGATGCCCTGCTGCGCAGTGCCCGGCGTCTCGTCCCCGACCCTGTGGACGCGCAGGACCTGTTGCAGACCGCTCTGGTGCGTACGTACGGCCGCTGGGACGGCATCGCCGACAAGTCCCTCGCCGACGCCTATCTGCGCCGCGTCATGATCAACACGCGTACGGAGTGGTGGCGGGCCCGCAAGCTCGAAGAGGTCCCCACCGAGCAGCTTCCCGACGCGAGCGTGGAGGACGGAGCGGACCAGCGCGCCGACCGTGCCCTGCTGATGGACGTCCTGGGCGTACTGGCTCCCAAGCAGCGCAGCGTCGTCGTGCTGCGACACTGGGAGCAGATGAGCACGGAGGAGACGGCCGCTGCTCTCGGTATGTCGGCGGGTACGGTGAAGAGCACGCTGCACCGGGCGCTGGCGCGACTGCGCCAGGAACTGGAGAGCCGCGAGGCGGCGAGCCGGGAGGCCCGCAGCCGCGAGGCAGCCGCGAGTCGCACGCCCGGGTCGCCGGTGCGCGCACACACACCGGCGCGGCACGACAGGCGTCACGACGAGCGGGGGCGGGAGCGGTGCGCGGCCTGACAGGCAGCAGTGACGGCACGGACGGCGACGGCGCCTCGTACGACGGTCGCGGAACGGCCGGCACGGCCCGCCGGCGCAACGGAATCCGGGCCGGACTGGCGGCGAGCAGTACGGCGATGGCCGGGCTCGCCGCCTTCGGACTGTTCGGCGTCAGCTGTTCCGCGGGCGGCACGGGCACCCGGGACGAGGGGCCGGCCGGTACGCAGCCGGTCGCCCAGGTCACGCCCTCGCTCGCCACGCCCTCGACGACCGCGCAGCCCGCCCGGCGGGTGAACGCCGTGGCGCTGCTGAAGCGGGATTCCGCGGTGAGCGCGCGGGTCAGGACCGACCTCAGGCCCTGCTCCGGGGACGAGTACCCCGTCGACACCTCGTACGGATCACTGACCGACGGCCCGGCCGCCGATGTCGTGGTCAACGTGATGACCTGCGGTGATTCGGTGGGCATCGGCACGTATGTCTACCGGCCGCGGTCCGACGGCTCGTACGAGAACGTCTTCGCCGCCGAGATGCCCGCGGTCTACGGCACGATCGACCGCGGTGATCTGGTGGTGACGACGCAGGTGTACGGATCGAAGGACTCGGTCGCGTACCCCTCCGGCGAGGAAGTGATCACGTACCGCTGGGCGGACGACCGGTTCAGCGAGCACGACCGTGTGCACAACGACTTCAACCGGGCCGTCGGCAGCGGGGACGGCGAGATCCCCACGCCGGCGGAGCCGACCAGGAACTGACCGAGAACCGACCGAGAACCGACCCGTACGGAAAGCAGTCGCATGGCCGAGACCCACGTCCTCTTCGTCGAGGACGACGACGTGATCCGCGAGGCCACCCAGCTCGCGCTGGAGCGGGACGGATTCGTCGTCACCGCGATGCCGGACGGCCTCTCCGGCCTGGAGGCGTTCCGGGCCGACCGCCCGGACATCGCCCTGCTCGACGTGATGGTGCCGGGTCTGGACGGGGTCAGCCTGTGCCGCCGCATCCGCGACGAGTCGACCGTGCCCGTGATCATGCTGTCGGCGCGCGCCGATTCGATCGACGTGGTGCTCGGCCTGGAGGCGGGGGCGGACGACTACGTCACCAAGCCGTTCGACGGAGCGGTGCTCGTCGCCCGTATCCGCGCCGTGCTGCGCCGCTTCGGTCATGCGGCGGGCACGGGCGGGCAGCCGGGCGGCGAGTCGCCGTACGAGGCCGGCGGCGTGCTCGTCTTCGGTGACCTGGAGATCGACACCGAGGGCATGGAGGTGCGCCGCGGTGGCCGGCAGGTGGCGCTCACGCCCACCGAGATGCGGCTGCTGCTGGAGTTCTCCTCCACGCCCGGCACCGTGCTCTCGCGCGACAAGCTGATGGAGCGGGTCTGGGACTACGGCTGGGGCGGGGACACCCGGGTCGTCGACGTCCATGTGCAGCGGCTGCGGACCAAGATCGGGCAGGACCGGATCGAGACGGTCCGCGGCTTCGGTTACAAGCTCAGAGCATGACCGGCCGGCCCCTGCGGACCGGCGTCCGCTGGAAGATCAGTATCGCGATCGCCGCCGTCGGCGCGCTCATCGCGGTGGCACTGAGCCTGGTCGTCCACAACGCGGCGCGCGTCTCGATGATCGAGAACGCGCGCGAGGTGCAGCTGGAGCGGCTCCTGTTCGCGCAGCGGCTGTACGAGGCGACGAACGCGAAGAACAACACGCCCAAGTTCGGTGCGAAGCTCAACGACCCGGCGATGCCCGAGAGCCTGCGCGACGAGGTCCGCGGCAACCGCCGTGCCACCCACGTCGACGAGTACGTGAACGGCGTGCCGGACGTCTGGGCGGCCGTCCCGCTGGCCAACGGCGACATCCTCTCGCTGCACACCCGCTTCGCCGACCGCAGCGCCACGATCATGAGCGACCTGGACCGGGCCCTGGTCATCGGCTCGGTCTCCGCCGTGCTGGGCGGCTCCGCACTGGGCGTGCTGATCGGCGGCCAGCTGTCGCGCCGGCTGCGCAAGGCGGCGGCCGCGGCGGGGAAGGTCGCGCAGGGCAACACGGAGGTACGGGTCAGGGAGGCCGTCGGCGGAGTGGTCCGCGACGAGACCGATGAGCTGGCCGGCGCGGTGGACGCGCTGACGGACGCGCTGAACGAACGCATCGAGGCGGAGCGCCGGGTCACCGCCGATATCGCCCATGAGCTGCGCACGCCGGTGACGGGTCTGCTCACGGCGGCCGAGCTGCTGCCGCCCGGACGCCCCACAGAGCTCGTACGCGACCGGGCGCAGGCCATGCGGACGCTGGTCGAGGACGTGCTGGAGGTGGCCAGGCTGGACAGCGCGTCGGAGCGGGCGGAGCTTCAGGAACTGCCGCTGGGAGAGTTCGTCACCCGTCGGATCGCCCTGCTGGGCCCGGACGTCACGGTGCGGGTGATCCACGAGTCGTGGGTCTCCACCGATCCGCGGCGCCTGGAACGCATTCTGGGCAACCTCCTGGGGAACGCGGCCAAATACGGGGCCTCGCCGGTGGAGGTCACGGTCGAGGGCCGGGTGGTGCGGGTCCGCGACCACGGGCCGGGGTTCCCGCAGGAGCTGCTGCGGGAGGGGCCGAGCCGCTTCCGTACCGGGAGCAGTGACCGGGCAGGGCAGGGCCACGGGCTGGGGCTGACGATCGCGGCGGGCCAGGCGCGGGTGCTGGGCGCCCGGCTCACCTTCCGCAACCTGGCGCGTGAGGACGGCGCCGAGGGGGTGGGCGGGGCGATCGCCGTGCTGTGGCTGCCGGAGCACGCGCCGACGGCCACCGGCAGTTTCCCGGTGCTCAACCTGGCGGAACAGCGGCGGCCGGACGGACCGAGAAGACGGTGGACGGGCTCGAAGAACCGAGCCCGTCCGGCGGCCGAGGACGGAACGGGTACCGGAAGGACCCGGTGACCCTTTCCGGTCACCGCACTAGACGGTCTGCGACTCCTTGGCCGGTGAGGCCGGCGCATCGTCGGCGGGGGCCGGTGCCGCCGCGCCCCGCAGCGGCACCTCCTTGACGAACAGCGCCGCCACCAGGGCCAGCACGGCGACCGCGCCGCCCACCAGGAAGGCGATGTGCGTGCCGGACGCCACGGCGAACTCGTACGCCTCCCGCACCGGGACCGGCAGCTTCGACAGGCTTTCCGCGTCCAGTTGCGCCGACTTCTCGGTGATGCCTCCGCCGCCGTGCGCCGCCATCTCGTCCTGCACCCGGCCGGTGAAGAGCGCGCCCATGATCGCGACGCCGAAGGAGCTGCCGAGCGTACGGAAGAGGGTGGTCGCGGACGAGGCCACGCCCATGTCCTTGAGCTCGACGCTGTTCTGCGCGACGAGCATCGTGATCTGCATCAGGAAGCCCATGCCCGCCCCGAGCACCGCCATGTAGACGCCTGAGGTGAACCGCGAGGTGCCGGTGTCCATCTGTGCGAGCAGGAACAGGCCCGCCACCATCAGGGCGCTGCCCACGATCGGGAAGATCTTGTACTTGCCGGTGCTGGTGGTGACGCGGCCGGCGATCAGCGAGACGAGCATCATCGCGAGCAGCATCGGCAGGAGCAGCAGGCCGGAGTTGGTCGCCGACGCGCCCTGTACCGACTGCTGGAAGAGCGGCAGGAAGAGCACCGCGCCGAACATCACGAAGCCGACCATGAAGCCGACGACCGACATCAGCGTGAAGTTGAGGTTCCGGAAGATGTGCAGCGGGATGATCGGCTCGGCCGCCTTCGTCTCGACGAAGACGAAGCCGACGAGTGAGGCCACGCCGACGGCGACGAGCTCCATGATCACGGCCGAGCTCCAGGCGTACTCCGTACCGCCCCAGGTGGTGACCAGCACGATCGCGGTGATGCCCACGGTCAGCAGTGCGGCGCCCAGGTAGTCGACCTTCGCCTTCCTGCGCCGTGTCTTCGGCAGGTGCAGCACGGCGGTGACCATGGCGAGCGCGACCGCACCGAGCGGCAGGTTGATGTAGAAGCTCCAGCGCCAGCCCAGGTGGTCGGTGATGGTGCCGCCGACGAGCGGTCCGCCGATCATGGCGATCGCCATCACGCCGGCCATCATGCCCTGGTACTTGCCGCGCTCCCGGGGCGGCACCAGATCGCCGATGATCGCCATGACGCCGACCATCAGTCCGCCCGCGCCGAGGCCCTGGACCGCCCGGAAGCCGATCAGCTGGCCCATGTCCTGGGCCATGCCGCTCAGGACCGAGCCGATCAGGAAGATCACGATGGAGGTGAGGAAGACGCCCTTGCGGCCGTACATGTCGCCGAGCTTGCCCCAGATGGGGGTGGAGGCGGCCGTGGCCAGGGTGTACGAGGTGACCACCCACGACAGATGTTCCAGGCCGCCGAGGTCACCGACGATGGTCGGCATCGCGGTGCCGACGATCAGGTTGTCGAGCATGGCCAGCAGCATCGCGATCATCAGGGCCAGAATCACCACCCGTACGCTGCGCGCCTGTGGTTCCGCTTGCCCGGACGCCGTCCCGTCCACCGCTTTCTTCAGGTCCGCCATGGTCCCCACTCCCCTGCTCCCCGGTCCACCGGGGCACTTACTTGCCGCCCGGCTAGCTGACTACACTTGGGGAAGGTAGACCCGTCACTAGCCGGGCGTCAAGTAAGTTTGGGAGAAACCATGGGCATCGGCAGCACGCCGCAGCCGCGGCGCGGCAACACGCGCCAGCGCATTCAGGACGTGGCCCTGGAACTCTTCGCCGAGCAGGGGTACGAGAAGACCTCGCTCCGGGAGATCGCCGAACAGCTCGACGTGACCAAGGCCGCGCTGTACTACCACTTCAAGACCAAGGAAGAGATCCTCAACAGCATCTTCGAGGACCTCAACCGGCCCGTCGAGGAGCTGCTCGCCTGGGGCAAGGAGCAGCCGCGCACCCTGGAGACGAAGAAGGAGATCCTGGCCCGCTACAGCGACGCGCTCCTCGCCGCCGCCCCCCTCTTCCGCTTCATGCAGGAGAACCAGGCGACCGTACGCGATCTGAGCATCGGCGAGACGATCAAGGGCCGCGTCATCGCCCTGATCGATCTGATCAAGGACCCCGAGGCGTCACTCCCCGACCAGGTGCGCTGCATCAGCGCGCTCTTCACGATGCACGCCGGCATGTTCGCCCTGAAAGACGTCGACGGCGACCCCGAGGAGAAGCGCAAGGCCGTCCTCGAAGTCGCCGTCGAACTGGTCACCCGGGCACACGGCCCGGATCATCCGGCATAGGTCCGCGTCAGATGGAGACGTGCACCGAGCGCAGGAACGAGACCGGGTTGAGCGCGGAACCGTAGTTCGGGGTGGTCCGGATCTCGAAGTGGAGGTGCGGACCGCTGGAGTTTCCGGTGTTGCCGGACAGGGCTATCTTCTGGCCGGTCTTCACGGTCTGGCCGATCTTCACGTTGATCTGCGACAGGTGCGCGTACTGCGAGTACTTGCCGTTGGAGTGCTTGATCACGATGGCGTTGCCGTACGCGGGGCCGTCGCCGCCGCCGTTCGGGCCGGCCTTGACCACGGTGCCGGCGTGAGCGGCCTCGACCTTGGTACCGATCGGGACGGCGAAGTCCTGACCGGAGTGCTTGTGGGCCCAGCGGTCGCCGCCGGTGCCGTAGCTGGCGCTCAGCGTGTAGTGCTCGACCGGGGCCTCCCAGGAGGAGGCCTTCTTCTTCGCGGCGGCGGCCTTCTTCTTCGCCGCCTCCTTCGCCTTCGCCGACTTCTCGGCCGCGGCCTTCTTCGCGGACGAGGCCGCCTTGCTCTGCGCCTGCGCCTGCTTCGCGACGGAGTCGGCGGTACCCGCGACGACCGCGGTACCGGTGGTGCTCGCCGTACCGGAGGCCGCGAACGCCGCGCCCGCACCGAGCACCATCGATGCACCCACGGAAGCGGCGACCACGGTGCCACGGACTCGGGACAGGGACGGGCGGGCGGACTGCTGGAACGTAACGCGCTTCGACATACGGGGAAGTCCTCCGGTGGTGAGTGGAACCGGCGTTCTGCCGGACGTGCTCCACCTTGGTAACCCGCGACCCCACCTTGGCTCAAACACCCCATCTACGATGAAAAGCCGTAGTCGGGGCATCGGGAATTCGTTGACCGCGGTCCCGCGCGCAGGGCCCCGCGCCCCCTGGAAAACTCTGTCTCGGATCGGGTTTAGGCCCAGTTCGAACCCGCCCTAACCGGACATGTAGCGGCCTTCCGGGCACATCACCCTGTTTCGCTGAATGGCCCCTCCCCGGGCGGGACGAAGGTCCCTTCCGCGATCACGCCCCCTCCTCCTAGGCCGGCTAGTAGGCCCCTGAAGGGCTGTGCGCCTTGTCACCGCCGGTGGGACGAAAGGATGTCCGATTCGGGACCTTCGGCCCGCGGGCTGACTACGCTGTCGGGGAAGCGGCTCAGCTCTCGGGGGGACACGATGGCCGACGACGACAACGACGACACCCACGGCCCGGCCGGCATCGAGCTCGCCGACGCCGTGGAGTCCATCCGCGACCAGCTCATCGACGCCGCCACCCGCGCCACCGGCCGCCCTGTCTCCTTCGAGGTCGGTGAGATCCAGATGGAGTTCACGCTGGAGCTGCGCAAGGAGGCCAAGGGCGGCGCGAAGGTCAAGGCGTGGGTGGTGGAGGCGGGCGCCGACGCGTCCCGGTCGACCGCCCGCACCCACAAGGTCGCCTTCACGCTGACCCCCCGCAACGCCGTGACCGGCGGCGCCTGGGAGATCGGGCACGAGGACGGCGGCAGCACGGAACACTTCGGCCGGGGCCGCGGCCACGGACCGGACCGCCCGTGAGGGACGTACAGCCCGGGGACCGCGCGGTCGTCGTCCTGGGCGCCGGTTCCGTACAGGGCAGTGGCGTCCTGCTCACCGACCGGCTCGTGCTGACCTGCGCCCATGTGGTCAAGGGCAGCGGCCGGAGCCGTGTGGCGCACCCCGGTCTTGCGGAGCACCGGGACGCGACGGTCGCCTGGATCGACCACGACCTCGACGCCGCCCTTCTCCTGGCCGTGGAACCGGTGCTTCCCGTCCCGCCCGTGCGGCTGGGCGCCCTCGCCGGCGACCAGGCACTCCACGACTGCGAGATCACCGGCTTCCCGGACATCCAGCGGTACGGCTCCGGGGGGCATCTGGAGGCGGACCAGTACACGGCCACGGTTCTGCCCATGGCGGGCCGGATGCGCAGCCTGATGATCTGCGAACTCGACGGCCCGCCCCCGGCCACCGACGGCCACGGTGTCCCCATGCTCCGGGGCCTGTCCGGCGGCCCCGTCTTCGCCGGGAACGTGCTGCTCGGCATCGCCCGCCAGGTCCCGCGGCAGCGCGGCGGCCGGCGGGTGGAGTGTGTCGCGCTCGCCCTGCTCGCCGCCGCCAGGCCGCTCCAGCTCGTCTACGAGCAGGCCACCGGCACGTCGCTGAGCTGCGAGAAGGTCCACGGCCACCATCCGAGGGACCGGCAGTACGAGGAGGAGTACGCGGCCTCGGTCGGCGCCGCCTACCGGCGCACGAAGGTCTTCGGCCTCGACGAGCTGAACCGGAACGAGACCGAGTGGGACCTGGACACCGCGTATCTGAGCCTGGAGGCCCAGCCGCCCGACGCCCGCGCGGACCGGCGCCCGCCCTCGGTGCCGCAGCGCGTCGACGCCCTGCTGTCCGACCGCCCCCGGGTGCTGCTGCGGGGAAACGCGGGCGCCGGGAAGACCACCCTGATCTGGTGGCTCGCCGCACACGCCGCGGCCCGCACCCTCCCCGAGCGGCTGGACGCCCTCAACGGCCTGGTGCCCTTCGTCGTCCCCCTGCGCACCCTGCGCGCCCGGGGCGGGACCTTTCCCGGGCCCGCCGGGCTGCCCACCGCGGCCCGGCTGGTCATCGACGGCCCACCGGAGGGCTGGGCGGGCCGGGTCCTGGAATCCGGCCGGGCGCTGCTGCTGGTCGACGGTCTGGACGAGGTCTCGCAGGACGACCGCGAGGAGGCGCACGACTGGCTGTCCCGGCTGCTGGAGCGCTACCCGGGCATCCGGTGCGTGGCGACCGTACGCCCGCTCGCCGTCGAACCGGACTGGCTGAAGGCACAGGACTTCGAGGAGTTACGGCTCCTACCGATGCGGAACGAGGACATCCGGTCCTTTGTGGGGGCCTGGCACAGGGCCGCCCGGCTGGACGGTGACGACCACACGCATCTGACCGAGCTGGAACAGGACCTGGCGCACCGTTTCACCCAGAACACCGCCCTGCGCGACCTCGCCCGCACTCCCCTGCTCTGCGCCGTGATCTGCGCCCTGCACCGGCGGCGCCAGGGTTTCCTGCCGGAGACCCGCTGGAAGCTGTACCGCTCCGCCCTCGACATGCTGCTGGGCAACCGCGACAAACGCCGCAGGATCCACGCGCCCGAGGGCATCACGATGGACGTCGAGGAGCAGACCCAGCTGCTCCAGCGCATCGCGGTCTGGCTGGTCCGCGAGGGCCAGTCGGAATTCTCCCGGGAACAGGCGCTGCGGCAGCTGGACCGTGCCCTGTCGGGCATGGAACGCGTCCGTAGCCAGGGCACGGCGGAGGAGATCCTGACGCACCTCCTGAACCGGAGCGGCCTCCTCCAGGAACGCACCGACGACTCCTACCAGTTCGCCCACCGCACCTTCCAGGACTTCCTGGCCGCCAAGGAGTTGATCGAGGACGACCATCTGAACGAGCTCCTGGGCCACGCGGCCGAGGAACAGTGGCAGGACGTCATCCTGCTGGCGGCCGGACACTGCGGACGGCGCGAACTGCCGGTCCTGGTGACCGGGTTGCTCGACGCGGGCCTGGCGGAGGCCAAGGGCTCGCTCGCGCGTACACAGCTCCATGTGCTGGCAGCGCTGTGCGAACAGCATGCGACCTGGCTCGACGGGACCGTCAGGGACCGGGTCCGCCGGCACACCGCGGACCTCTTCCCGCCGCGCGGGTTCGAGCACGTGCCGGTCCTGGCCAGGCTCGAAACCGCGGCGCTGGCTCTCCTGCCGGCGCCGGGCAGTGTCCCGGAGGACACGGACACCGTGTTTCACGTGACGCGCCTGATCAACAGGGTCGGCGGCGCCGAAGCCGTCCCGTACGCACGGCAGTGGGTCGAGGCGCACCCCTCCACCGGCTCCGAATTCGCGGGGGCCTGGTCCATGTATCCCACGGAGCCGTACGCGCGAGAGGTCCTGGCCCGGATCGAACCGCGCACCCCGATGACGGTCTTCACGGCCGATCAGCTGGCCGCGCTGCGCCACACACCCGGGGCCGTCCACGTCGGGCTGTTCGGTGCCCTCACCGACGACGACCTCCACGCGCTCCCCCAGGGTGTCGGCCCGGAGTATCTGAACATCGCGCACAACCCCGTACTGACCGACTTGAACTTCCTGCGTGTGTGCGGGGACCGGCTCACCGAGCTCAACATCAGCAAGTGCCCCCGGATCGCCTCCCTGGCACCCCTCTCCGCTCTCACGGTGCTCCGTCATCTGAAGCTGGACACCAGTGAGCTGCTGAACCAGACGCTGGGCTCGCTCAGCGGCCTGCGCTCGCTGACGCTGGCCTCGGCGTCGGCCGACCGCCTGGCCGACCTTCCCGCGCATCCACTCGTCACCAGCCTGCGCATCTGGCCCGACCGGCCCTTCGCCATGGCGGGCCTGGACGCGTGGAAGAGCCTGACCTCGCTCACCCTCCACAACGACTTCCCCACCGCCGGGCTGTCCGAGGCCCTGCGGAGCAGCCCCGGAATCACCGATCTCCAGCTCTCGGTGCCCGCGCTCCATCAGCTCCTCGCCGAGGAACCTCTCCCGCACATCACCGACCTGGGCTTCGAGTCCCTGCACGGCAGCGAGCTCGGCGCGATCGCCAGGACCTTTCCGTCCCTTGCCTCGCTCCGGATACGGCTCGGGCCGAACCCGCCGCACCCGCTCAATCTGGCCCCTCTCCGCGCCCTGCCCGGCTGCCGGGTCACGGTCAACGGCGCGTATTCGGAGATCGTCGGCGACGAAGGCATCGACGTCACGCTCTGACCGGACACGCAGAAAAAGGAGCTGCCCCGGAACCGACAACGGTCCGGGGCAGCCCCTTCGTACGTGCTGACTACGACGCCGCTAGACGTCCTTCGTCATGTTCGGGCCGGCGCCGCCTGCCGCCTGCTCGATCGGAGGAACGTCGGGCAGTGCCGACTTCTCCTCGCCACGGAACGAGAACTTCTTCTCCTCGCCCTCGCCCTCCGTGCCGACGACCACGATGTGACCGGGACGCAGCTCGCCGAAGAGGATCTTCTCGGAGAGGATGTCCTCGATCTCGCGCTGGATCGTCCGGCGCAGCGGCCGGGCGCCCATCACGGGGTCGTAGCCCTTCTTCGCCAGGAGCGCCTTGGCCTCGGCACTGAGCTCGATGCCCATGTCGCGGTCCTTGAGGCGCTCATCCACCTTGGCGACCATGAGGTCGACGATCTGGATGATGTCTTCCTCGGTCAGCTGGTGGAAGACGACCGTGTCGTCGACGCGGTTGAGGAATTCAGGCCTGAAGTGCTGCTTGAGCTCTTCGTTGACCTTGACCTTCATCCGCTCGTAGTTCGTCTTGACGTCGCCCTGGGCGGCGAAGCCCAGGTTGAAGCCCTTGGAGATGTCCCGGGTCCCGAGGTTGGTCGTCATGATGATGACCGTGTTCTTGAAGTCCACGACCCGGCCCTGGGAGTCGGTCAGGCGACCGTCCTCCAGAATCTGGAGCAGGGAATTGAAGATATCGGGGTGGGCCTTCTCGACCTCGTCGAAGAGGACGACGGAGAACGGCTTGCGGCGCACCTTCTCGGTGAGCTGTCCGCCCTCTTCGTAGCCCACGTAACCGGGGGGCGAACCGAAGAGACGGGAAACCGTGTGCTTCTCGCTGAACTCCGACATATCGAGGGAGATCAGCGCGTCCTCGTCACCGAAGAGGAATTCGGCGAGCGTCTTGGAGAGCTCGGTCTTACCGACACCGGACGGACCGGCGAAGATGAACGAGCCACCGGGGCGCTTCGGGTCCTTCAGACCGGCTCGCGTACGGCGAATCGCCTGCGAAAGGGCCTTGATGGCGTCCTTCTGCCCGATGACGCGCTTGTGGAGCTCGTCCTCCATGCGCAGCAGACGGGAGGACTCCTCCTCCGTCAGCTTGAAGACCGGGATGCCGGTGGCCGTGGCCAGGACTTCGGCGATGAGCTCGCCGTCGACCTCGGCGACGACGTCCATGTCGCCGGCCTTCCACTCCTTCTCGCGCTTGGCCTTCGCCGCCAGCAGCTGCTTCTCCTTGTCGCGGAGAGACGCCGCCTTCTCGAAGTCCTGGGAGTCGATCGCCGACTCCTTGTCGCGGCGGACACCCGCGATCTTCTCGTCGAACTCGCGGAGGTCCGGCGGCGCGGTCATCCGGCGGATGCGCATCCGGGAGCCGGCCTCGTCGATCAGGTCGATCGCCTTGTCCGGCAGGAAGCGGTCCGAGATGTACCGGTCGGCCAGCGTCGCGGCCTGGACCAGCGCCTCGTCCGTGATGGAGACCCGGTGATGGGCCTCGTAACGGTCGCGCAGACCCTTGAGGATCTCGATGGTGTGCGGCAGCGACGGCTCCGCGACCTGGATGGGCTGGAAGCGTCGCTCGAGAGCGGCGTCCTTCTCCAGGTGCTTGCGGTACTCGTCGAGCGTCGTGGCGCCGATGGTCTGGAGCTCGCCTCGCGCCAGCATGGGCTTGAGGATGCTCGCGGCGTCGATCGCGCCCTCGGCGGCACCCGCACCCACCAGGGTGTGGAGCTCGTCGATGAACAGGATGATGTCGCCGCGGGTGCGGATCTCCTTGAGGACCTTCTTCAGGCGCTCCTCGAAGTCACCGCGGTAGCGGGAACCCGCCACCAGGGCGCCGAGGTCGAGCGTGTAGAGGTGCTTGTCCTTGAGGGTCTCGGGCACCTCGCCCTTGACGATGGCCTGGGCCAGGCCCTCGACGACCGCCGTCTTGCCGACGCCGGGCTCGCCGATGAGAACCGGGTTGTTCTTGGTACGGCGGGACAGCACCTGCATGACCCGCTCGATCTCCTTCTCGCGCCCGATGACCGGGTCGAGCTTGGATTCACGAGCGGCCTGGGTGAGATTCCGGCCGAACTGGTCGAGCACCAGGGACGTGGAGGGCGTGCCCTCCGCGGGGCCGCCCGCTGTGGCCGCCTCCTTGCCTCCCGAGTACCCGGAGAGCAGCTGGATGACCTGCTGCCGCACCCGGTTCAGGTCGGCGCCCAGCTTCACGAGGACCTGGGCTGCGACGCCCTCGCCCTCGCGGATCAGGCCGAGCAGGATGTGCTCGGTGCCGATGTAGTTGTGGCCCAGCTGAAGGGCCTCGCGGAGCGAAAGCTCCAGGACCTTCTTGGCTCGGGGAGTGAAGGGGATGTGGCCGGACGGGGCCTGCTGGCCCTGACCGATGATCTCCTCCACCTGCTGGCGGACCGCCTCGAGCGAAATCCCGAGGCTCTCCAGGGCCTTAGCGGCGACACCCTCACCCTCGTGGATCAGGCCCAGGAGGATGTGCTCGGTGCCGATGTAGTTGTGGTTGAGCATCCGGGCTTCTTCCTGAGCCAGGACGACAACCCGCCGCGCGCGGTCGGTGAACCTCTCGAACATCGTTAATCGCTCCTCAGAGCGGTCAGGCAGTAAGGGGTCGGTCCCCTCCCTGTCCTTCCGCAGCTTAGTCCCGCAAGCGGGGACCGCTCATTCCAACTGCCGACACCCGTTCTTGGCCTCCTGCCCGGAACGCCGACAACTGCTCCAACCCGATGGTGCGAGACGATGTTCCCGCAGGCCAGGCAGATACCCCTTTCGCCAGTACGCCGATGGCGAACGTGAGACGTATCGGCCTGCGTGTCGCCCCTTCCCACTAGGGATGTCTTACCCGCAACCACTGACAGTCCATGCGGCGCGCCCCGGTTCCCTCAGCTACGGGCGAACATCTTCGCGCTCCCGGACGCGCCCGCACGCCCCCGTACCGGGCACACAGGGCGATCGGACGCCGACTCCGCGTAACCCGGGGGGCGGTTCGGCGGTTCATCGGGCATGGCCCTCACCGTCCCGCCTCCCCGCTCGTCGCCCGATGCCGACGACTGTGCGCGGTGGTACGAGCGCGAGCTGGGCTGGGCCACCGCGGAGGGGGCGCCGGTGCGTCTGCTGACCGGGCTGCGTTTCGACGTGCTGGAGCTGCCCGCCGACGCCGGTCACGCCGCCCTGCGGCGGCTGGGTCGTACGGGTCCGGTGGCACTGGCCGGGCAGCGGATGAGGCTGCTGGTGGCCGCGGGAGGCGCCGATGAGCTGCCGGGGCTGCTCGACTGGCTGGAGTGGGGCGGAATCGCCCTCGATCTGACCGCCGTCGGTACCGGCGGGCGGATCGCCGCCCCGGCGCCGCCCGGCTGGGCGGCCGGCTTGCCGGGGGCCGCGCTCTGGCTGCGGCCCCCCGAGCCGAGGCAGGAGGTCGAGCCGGTACTCCCGGCTCTCGTCGGCTTCGGGAACAGGGGTGGGGATGTTCCCGATCTCGCACGGCTGGTGGACGTGGCCGCGACGGAATGCCACCGGGCTCGATTGACGCGTGCCCGGACCGGACTGCTGACCGATAGGCCGACAGCTCAGCCGTTGGCCTTCTCGTAAGCCTCGCGGATCTCCGCGGGAACACGGCCGCGGTCATTCACATTGTGGCCGTTCTCCCGAGCCCACTTACGGATCTCGGCGGTGTCCTTGTTGCCACCGGTGACGGCGCGGCCCTTGCCACGACCGGTCGCGGCGCGGCCTCCGGTACGACGCCCACCCTTGGTGTACGGCTCAAGAAGACCACGGAGCTTGTCCGCGTTGGTCGTGGTGAGGTCGATCTCGTACGTCTTGCCGTCAAGTGCGAACGTCACTGTCTCGTCCGCCTCGCCACCGTCGAGGTCATCGACAAGAAGGACCTGAACCTTCTGTGCCACTGGATTTCCTTTCATCGAAAATGTAGTACGCGGAAAGGAAACCGCTTTTCCCCGGAAAACACAAACCCCTGGGAGAGGTTCAGGAGCGCAAGAACGCGGGAAACATGCGCGATTCGGACATAGGGCTCCGGCGGCTTCTGCCGATCACAGGTGCAGAAGCATCCGGCTGTTGCCCAAGGTGTTCGGCTTCACTCGTTCGAGACCGAGGAACTCCGCGACACCCTCGTCATAGGAACGCAGCAGCTCACTGTAGACATCTGTGTCGACCGGCGTCTCTCCGATCTCGACGAAGCCGTGCTTCGCGAAGAAGTCGACTTCGAAGGTGAGACAGAAAACCCGGCGCACCCCCAGCCAGCGGGCGGTCTGCAAGAGCTTGTCCAGCACCCGGTGTCCCACTCCCGCGCCCTTGATGCTGTGGTCGACGGCAAGAGTGCGCACTTCGGCGAGGTCTTCCCACATCACGTGGAGTGCGCCGCAACCGATGACACGGGCGTCCTCGTCGCGTTCCGCGACCCAGAACTCCTGGATGTCCTCGTAAAGCGTCACCGTCGCTTTGTCGAGCAGGATGCCTTCGGAGACGTACCCGTCAAGGAGGCTGCGGACCGACGCGACATCGGTCGTCCTGGCACGTCGGACGGTGATGGCGGGGCTATTTACCGACGGGTCGGTATGAAACTCGGTATCCGGCTGGGTTTGCGGCAGCTCTGAGGACATGCCCAGACGCTATCGCCCGGTCTCCGGCTCCGTGTCATCGGCCGGGGTTGTCTCACCGGCCGGACTCGCGGGCGGTTCGGGGAAGGTGGGCAGAACCATGCGCATGGCGTCCCGGAGAGCCTCGCGCTGTTCGGCCGACATCATGCCGAAGAAGGCGACGAGAGCCGCGGCGGGGTTGTCACTGCGGGACCACGCTTCGTTCATCAGTGCGGCCGAGTACGCGGCACGGGTGGAGACCGCCGTATATCGATATGCGCGGCCGTCGACTTCCCTGCGCACCCAGCCCTTCTGATGGAGATTGTCCATTACCGTCATGACCGTCGTGTACGCGATGGACCGTTCCTGCTGAAGGTCCTCAAGAACTTCCCGCACGGTGACCGGACGGTTCCATTGCCAGACCCGTGTCATCACGGCGTCTTCCAGCTCTCCCAATTGGCGAGGCACAGCGTCACCTTAGTGCTAGATGTCTGGAATGGACGGTTATTTACACAGCAAAAGGGCGTACAGCTCGTCACTCACGAGCCGTACGCCCTTCTCAGGTCCGGGTCAGACGCGGTCAGACACCTTCGGCCCGCGGGGCCTGGCGGCCCGACTCCGCGCCGGAGATCGCGGCATCCACGGCCGCGTCCTCCTTGGTCTTGTTCGGACCGCCCTGACTCTTGACGATCGTCACGACGAGACCGATGAAGAAGGCGGCCATCACCACGGGGGGCAGAAGCGCGGATACGTAGTCCATGCCGTCCAGAGTAGCGAGCCCCGCACGGCCGGAGCCCGCGCCCTCCCGGGGAGGGCGCGGCGGACCGGTCACCCCGCGGCGCGTTCCTCGGACGGGGGTACGGGGCGGCGGCGCGGCGGGAAGACCTCGGAGGGCTTCGGCATGGGGCGCTCCCCGGGCTGCGGCGGGCGGACGGGCGCAGGCGGGGCCTTCGGCCGGTCCGGCTCCTTCGCGGCCGCGAGGCCGCCGGGCAGGGCGAGCAGGCGGCTGCGGGGGGCCGGAGCCGACATGGCGACGGCGCGTCCGGCGAGGCGGGCCCGGACGGAGCGCTCCGCGATCACCTGACAGCGTTCCAGGAGAGCCGCCGCGAGTGGTCTCCCGCGCAGCGCGCGCAGGGCGGCCAGGTCGTCGGGGCGGGGGTCGTATCCGGCGGCCAGGGCGTCCTGGAGGAGCTCCAGGTAGCCGGAGACGGAGCCGGGGAGTGCTTCGCGATAGCGGGCGAGATCGGCGAGGAGGAAGGCGCGCAGCCGGCCGGCCTCGCCGACCGCCTCGTCCACGGCCCCCGCGAGACGCAGGCAGTCCTGGACATCCTCTTCGGGCAGGGGCGTGGGGTGGAGGGCAATGGCGAGGACGCGTCGGAGCACCCGCAGCTCGTCCGCGCTGAACGCCATGCCGCCGCGTGATCCGTAGGGCGTGGGCATAACGCGACAATACGTGCTAAATGGACAAAATCCGTTTAACTGGCCGTGGGCGGCGCGCCGTCTGCCGGCGCGCCGCCGGACCATACCCGCAGGTGCGGGCGCATGCGTCAGAGCCGGGCGATGTTGCGTTCGTACACGAGGCGCAGACCGATGAGCGTCAGCCAGGGCTCGTGCTCGTCGATGACGGAGGACTCCCCCAACACCATCGGAGCAAGGCCGCCGGTCGCGATGACGGTGACGTCGTCCGGGTCGGCCGCGAGCTCCTTCTTCATCCGTGTCACGACGCCGTCGATCTGGCCCGCGAAGCCGTACACGATGCCGGACTGCATGGCTTCGACGGTGTTCTTGCCGATGACGCTGCGCGGCCTGGCCAGCTCGATCTTGCGGAGCTGGGCACCCTTGACCCCGAGCGCCTCCACCGAGATCTCGATGCCGGGCGCGATCACGCCGCCGGTGTACTCGCCGCGGGCGGAGACCGCGTCGAAGGTGGTGGCCGTACCGAGGTCCACGACGATCGCGGGACCGCCGTAGAGCTCGACCGCGGCGACCGCGTTGATGATGCGGTCCGCGCCGACCTCCTTGGGGTTGTCGGTCAGGACCGGCACACCGGTCTTGACGCCCGGCTCCACGAGGATCGCGGGGACGTCACCGTAGTAGCGGCGGGTGACCTCGCGGAGCTCGTGCAGGACGGCGGGGACGGTGGAGCAGATCGCGATCCCCTCGATGCCGTCGCCGAGCTCCACACCGAGCAGCGGGTGCATGCCCATGAGCCCCTGGAGCAGCACGGCGAGCTCGTCGGCCGTACGGCGGGAATCCGTCGAGATCCGCCAGTGCTCGACGATCTCCTCGCCGTCGAACAGGCCGAGGACCGTGTGCGAGTTGCCGACGTCGATGGTGAGCAGCATCAGGCGCCGGCCCCATCGGTGTCGCGGAAGTCCAGGCCGATGTCGAGGATCGGGGAGGAGTGGGTGAGCGCCCCGACGGCCAGGTAGTCGACGCCCGCTTCGGCGTAGGCGCGCGCCGATGCCAGGGTGAGCCGGCCGGAGGACTCCAGCACGGCACGGCCGCCGACAAGGGCGACGGCCTCCTCCGTCTGCGCCGGGGTGAAGTTGTCCAGCAGGATCAGGTCGACGCCCGCGTCGAGGACCTCGCGGACCTGCTCCAGCGTGTCGACCTCGACCTCGATCGGTACGTCCGGGAACGCGTCCCTGACCCGCTTGAACGCCTCGGCGACGCCGCCCGCCGCCACGACGTGGTTGTCCTTGACGAGCGCAGCGTCCGAGAGGGACATGCGGTGGTTGACGCCGCCGCCGCAGCGCACCGCGTACTTCTCCAGCGCGCGCAGCCCGGGCGTCGTCTTGCGGGTGTCGCGGACCTTGGCCTTCGTACCGTCGAGCACATCGGCCCAGGCGCGCGTGGCGGTCGCGATGCCCGAGAGCCTGCAGAGCAGGTTGAGGGCGCTGCGCTCGCCGGTGAGCAGGTCACGGGTGCGGGTGGTGACCGTCAGCAGCTTCTGGCCGGCCGCGATGCGGTCGCCGTCCTCGACATGCCGCTCCACCTCGAACTCGTCCGTACAGACGATCGAGAGCACCGCTTCCGCGATGTGGATACCGGCGACGACACCCGCCTCGCGCGCGGTGAAGTCACCGGTCGCGACGGCGTCCTCGGGGACCGTCGCCACGGTCGTGACGTCCACCCCGCCGTCGAGGTCCTCCTCGATCGCCACGTGGGCGACGTCCTCGACCTGGACCGGGTCCAGCCCGGAGTCGGCGAGCAGCTGGGCGAGGGCCGGGTCGAGACCGCACTCCAGGCCGTCGGGGTCGTAACCGTCGCCGCAGCCGCAGCCCTCGCCGCAGCCTCCGGCGGCGGGAGCGGGCGCGCCGATGTGGATCAGCGGTACGTCCACGGGCGTGGGGCGCGGATTCTCTTCGGGCGTGCTCACGGTTGCGGCTCCTCGGGGGCGTCGGCGGGGTGGTTCGGGGTGCTTGGGCAGTCTGGTGTCCCGGTACCGCGTACGGGCGGGAATGCGGCGGTCTCCGTACGGCTGACGACCAGCCGCCGGTCCGGGGCGATCCGTACGACGAGGTGGCGGCGCCAGTTCTCGTCGTCCCGGTCGGGCCGGTCCTCGCGCCAGTGGCAGCCGCGGGTCTCCTCGCGCTCGCGGGCCGCGGCGACCAGGACCCGCGAGACCAGGAGCAGGTTGGTGGCCTCCCAGGCGTCCACTCCGGGCACGGCCACCTTGGGTTCGGCCGCGTCCGCGTCGTCGGCCGCGGTGCGGTGCAGGGCGTCCAGCTCATCGGCCGCGGTGGCGAGACTGGAGGCGGAACGGATGACTCCGGCGCCCTTCGTCATGATCCGCTGGATCGCGGCGCGGGACTCGGGCACCAGGAGGGGCGAGGTGCTGCCGCCGACGGGTTCCACCGCCTCGGTGCGCTCCGGCCGGTCCCGCACGATGTCGGCCGCGATGCGCTCGGCGAAGACCAGGCCCTCCAGGAGCGAGTTGGAGGCCAGGCGGTTCGCGCCGTGCACGCCCGTACAGGCGACCTCGCCGCAGGCGTACAGACCCGGGACCGTCGTACGGCCGGCGAGGTCGGTGCGGATACCGCCCGACGCGTAGTGCGCGGCCGGGGCGACCGGGATCGGTTCGGTGACCGGGTCGATGCCGTGGGCCCGGCAGGCCGCCAGGATCGTGGGGAAGCGGTGCTCCCACATCTCGGCGCCGAAGTGCCGGGCGTCCAGATACATGTGCTCGGTGCCGTGGAGGTGCATCTGGCGGGTGATGGCCTTGGCGACGATGTCGCGCGGCGCCAGCTCCGCCAGCTCGTGCTGTCCGAGCATGAAGCGGGTGCCGGACGCGTCGACGAGGTGGGCGCCCTCGCCCCGTACCGCCTCCGATACGAGGGGCTGCTGTCCCTCCGAGTCGGCGCCGAGGAACAGGACCGTCGGGTGGAACTGGACGAACTCCAGGTCGGAAACTTCCGCACCGGCCCGCAGCGCCAGGGCCACGCCGTCGCCCGTGGAGACCGACGGGTTGGTGGTGGCGGAGAAGACCTGGCCCATGCCGCCGGTGGCGAGGACGACCGCGGGGGCGCGGACCGCGCCCACGCCGTCGTGCTGTCCCTCGCCCATGACGTGCAGGGTGACTCCCGCCGTACGGCCTTCGGCGTCGGTGAGGAGGTCCAGGACCAGGGCGTTCTCCACGGTGTGCAGGGCCGCCGAACGCACTGCCTCGACCAGGGCACGGGAGATCTCGGCGCCCGTGGCGTCGCCTCCGGCGTGCGCGATACGGCGGCGGTGGTGGCCGCCCTCGCGGGTCAGGGCGATGTCGCCGCTCTCCGTCTTGTCGAAGAGCGCGCCGGTTTCGATCAGCCTGCGCACGGCGTCGGGGCCCTCGGTGACCAGGGCCCGTACCGCCGTCTCGTCGCACAGGCCCGCGCCCGCGACCAGGGTGTCGGCCAGGTGCTGTTCGGGGGTGTCGCCCTCCCCGAGGGCCGCCGCGATGCCGCCCTGCGCCCAGCGGGTGGAGCCGTCGTCGAGACGGGCCTTGGTGACGACGACCGTGGCGAGGCCCGCGGCGGCGCAGCGCAGTGCGGTGGTGAGACCGGCCACGCCCGAGCCGACCACGACGACGTCCGCGTCGATGGCCCAGCCGGGGGCGGGGGCGGTCAGCCGTATTCCGGTCACGTGAGGGCTCCGAGGGTCAGCGGGATGTTGTCGATCAGCCGGGTGGCGCCCACCCGTGCCGCCACGGCGAGGATCGCCTCGCCGTGGTCGCGGTCGTCGGGGATCTCGGTGAAGTCCGCCGGATCGACGAGGGCGAGGTAGTCCACGGCGAGCGGTGGCTGTTCCCTGGACGCGTCCTCCAGGATGAGCCGGGCCGCGGCGCGGACCGCGGCGGGGCCGCCGCTCGGCCGGGCCAGGGCCACCGCCTGGGTGTCGGCGGCCGCCCGGGACTCGCCGAGCGCGGCGAGCCCGGCGACCCGGCTCGCGTTCGCCGTGGTCGCCGCCGCGCGTTCGTGCAGTGCCTGCTGGGCGGCCAGCCGGTCGCGGGCCGCGAACAGGGCACGCGGCAGCGCGAGAGCGGTGTGCCGCTCCTCGGCGGAGAGGAACCGGTTGCGGCTGGAGAGTGCGAGGCCGTCGGGGTCGCGGACGGTGGGCACGCCCGTGATCTCGACGCCGAAGTTGAGATCACGCACCATGCGGCGGATCAGCGCCAGCTGCTGGGCGTCCTTCTGCCCGTAGAGCGCCTCGTCGGGGCGAGTGAGGTGGAGCAGCTTGGCGACGACGGTGAGCATGCCGTCGAAGTGCCCGGGGCGTGCGGCGCCTTCGAGGCGCTCGCCCATGGGGCCGGCGGTGATGCGGACCTGGGGTTCGCCCCCCGGGTACACCTCGTCGACCGAGGGCGCGAAGACCGCGTCGGCGCCCGCCGCCGCGGCGACGTCGAGATCCGCGTCGAGCGTGCGCGGGTAGCGGTCGAGGTCGGCCGCCTCACCGAACTGGAGCGGGTTCACGAAGACGGTGACCACGACCTGGCCGGCCGGGCCGGCGGCGGAGCGCGCGGTACGGATCAGGGTGGCGTGGCCTTCGTGGAGCGCGCCCATCGTCATGACGACGACGCGGCGTGCCCCGGCCGGGCGGCGCAGGGCGTCCAGCTCGGCCGCGGTGTGCAGGAGGGCGGGGGTGAGGGTCCTCGCGCCGGGATCCTGGACGTTCATCGGGCCTCCCCCGGTCCTGTGCCTTCGGTCCCGCCGGGCCCGGCCGTGCGGCCGCCGTCGGCCAGGACACCGAGCAGGTCCTCCGCGAGTTCCGGCTTGAGCATCCCGTGCGCGAGGGCCCGGTCGGCCGTGGCGCGGGCCATCGCGACGTATCCGGCGACCGTCTCCGGCGCGTGCGCGCGCAGCTCGCCGATGTGTGCCGCGACCGTGCCCGCGTCACCGCGGGCCACGGGGCCCGTCAGCGCCGCGTCGCCCGAGCGCAGGGCGTTGTCGAGCGCCGCCCCGAGAAGCGGGCCGAGCATCCGGTCGGGGGCGGATACACCGGCCTTGGCGAGCAGTTCCATGGCCTCCGCGACCAGGGTGACCAGGTGGTTCGCACCGAGGGCGAGCGCCGCGTGGTACAGCGGACGGGACTCCTCCGCGATCCATTCGGGCTCGCCGCCCATCTCGATGACGAGTGCCTCCGCGGCGAGTCTGAGCTCCACGGGGGCGGTGACACCGAACGAGCAGCCCGCGAGCCGCTGGACGTCGACGGAGCTGCCGGTGAAGGTCATCGCCGGGTGCAGGGCGAGGGGCAGCGCCCCGGCCCGCCTGGCGGGGTCGAGCACCTTGGTCCCGTACCGCCCCGAGGTGTGGACGATCAGCTGCCCCGGCCGTACGGCACCGGTCTCGGCGAGGCCCTCGACCAGACCGGGCAGCGCGTCGTCGGGGACGGTCAGCAGCACCAGCTCGGCGCGTGCCAGCACCTCGGCGGGCGTCACCAGGGGTACGTCGGGGAGCAGCGCGGCCGCCCGGCGCACCGATGCGTCGGAGACGCCCGACACGGCCACCGGGCGGTGCCCGGCGAGCTGGAGCGAGGCGGCGAGTGCCGGGCCGACCCGGCCCGCGCCGACGACACCGACCGTGAGGCGGGCGGGGCGGTCCCTCGCGTCGAGGGGGTCCTTCGAAGTTGTCGTATTCACGCGGCGATGGCCTTCCGTTCCAGTCCGCGGGGGGTACCGGACGATTTCTCTGCATGCTACGCCAGCGTTTCGCGCCGCCCGTCGGCTGTCCACAGGCTGTGGGTAACTCCGCGGCTCCGGTGGAAATCCGGTCGGGCGATGTCAGCGGTCCGGGTAATGATCGTCCCATGACGGACACCGAGGGGCAGAAGGAGCGGCAGCGCAGGCTGGCCGCGTGGCGGCAGTCGGGGCGGGTGCTGGCACGGACGTCCGCGGAGACCACGATCGGCGAACGGCTGACCGCGCTGGCGGCAGACGCGGGCGCCGTCCACGACCTGGCCGACTGGACCGATGTGTACGGGGACGGGGTGGTCGCCGCGGTCGAGCGACGGGTGGCTGAGCTGCTCGGCACGGAGGCCGCCGCGTTCTTCCCGACCGGGACGATGGCCCAGCAGGTCGCGCTGCGCTGCTGGGCGGGACGGACCGGCAACCCGGCCGTGGCCCTGCACCCGCTCTCCCATCCCGAGAGGCACGAGCGGGGCGCGCTGAGCACGGTGAGCGGGCTGCGTACGGTGCACCCGACGTCCGCTCCGCGGCTGCCCACGGCCGACGAGATACGGGACTTCCCCGAGCCGTTCGGGACGCTGATGCTGGAACTGCCGCTGCGCGACGCCGGTTTCGTGCTGCCCACGTGGGAGGAGCTGGAGGGCGTGGTGGCCGCCGCGCGTGAGCGGGACGCGGTGGTCCACCTGGACGGGGCGAGGCTGTGGGAGTGCGGCCCGCACTTCGGGCGCGAACTGCCCGGGATCGCCGCCCTGGCGGACAGCGTGTACGTGTCGTTCTACAAGTCCCTGGGCGGGCTCTCCGGGGCCGCGCTCGCCGGTCCCGCCGAGCTGGTGGACGAGGCCCGGACATGGCGCCACCGGTACGGCGGAGACGTCTTCCAGCAGCACCCTGCCGCGCTCTCCGCGCTGCTCGGCCTGGAACGGGAGCTGCCGCGGCTGCCCTCGTACGTCGCGCACGCGAAGGTGGTCGCCGGGGCGTTGACCGAGGGCTTCGGGGAGTCGGCGGTCCCCTGGTCCCGGGTTCATCCGGAACCACCGCACACCCATCAGTTCCAGGTGTGGCTGCCGTACGGAGAGGCCGTGCTGAACGAGGCGTCGGTACGGCAGGCGGAGGAGACGGGGGTGACGCTGTTCCACCGGTGGTCCCCCGGGCCGTCGACGCCGCCCGGGGTCTCGTTCACGGAGATCACGGTCGCCGCGGAGGGACTGGAGTGGACGGCGCGGGATGTGCGGGGGGCGGTGGCGGAGTTCGTCAGGCGGCTGGGGTAGTCGTGCGGGCGGCGGCCGTCCAGGCCCGGAACCGGTCGCGGAGATCCCGGAGCACCTCCAGATCGTGCCGGCCGGGCGGCGGCGGGGGCGTCTCGGCGTGCTGCGCCGCGCGGTAGCTGTCGAGCATGTGCTGCTGAATGGCGTCCATGTCTCCAGGGTGAGCCGGTCCCGGCGGGTCGGCGCGTGGATTGACGAGCACCGTCAAACGGGGCGTGCCCCCGTCCCCGTACCCCCCACCATGGAGGGGTGAGCGTACACATCGACATCGCGGGCCTGCCCGCCGACCGCATCGTCTTCGAGACCTCGCCCCTCGCCGAGCTGGGGCTTGCTCTGCACGCGCTCTCCGAGCCCGGCCACCATCCGGGGCTGCACGGCTGGGCGACCGTGACCGCCGCCTCCCTGGAGCCCGACCTCGCGGACCGGCTCCACGAGGCGGAGTTCCTCTGGCGCAACACCTTCTCGGACGTCTTCATGCCGTTCGCCGGGGTGCGCGGCGGTGACGGCAGGACAGGGGCCACGCTCGCCGAGGATCTGGACATCCTCGACACGATGGACGACGAGCGGTTCGTCGCCGCCGCCCTGGAATTCACCTGTGCCAGCCAGTACGGCATCGGCGCGCCGTCACCGCTGGCGGATGCCACGATGCGCAACCGCGCGCTGGACCTGGCCGCGGCCCGCGGACCTCAGCAGGTGGAGTTCACCCAGCAGTTGCTCGCCGATCCGGCGTCCGTACGCACGTGGGTCCGGCGGCTCTTCGAGGACTGCGACGAGGCGTTCTTCGCGGACACCTGGCGGCGGGTGCAGGTCCAGCTCGTCGCCGACGCCCGGCACAAGACGGAACTGCTGCGGCGCAAGGGCCTCGACGAGGCGATGCGCGCGGTCTCCGCAGCCCTGTCGCTGAACGAGGAAGGGACCCGGCTCAGCGTCGACAAGCTGACCGAGGGCCGGACCAACGCCGCCGACCCGGCCGTCGGCCCCGGGCTCACCCTCGTACCGACCACGTTCGGCTGGCCGCACCTCATGGTGCTGCACGCCCCGGGCTGGCGGCCGGTGATCCACTACCCGGTGCACCGCCCCGAACTGCCCTCCCCCGCCTCCGTCGAGCTGCTCCAGCTCCGGATGGAGGCGCTGGCCCATCCGATGCGGATGCGTCTGTGCCGCAACCTCGCCCGTTCCCCGTACACCACCGGCGAACTCGCCGACTCGCACGGGATCACGGCCCCCGAGGTCTCCCGGCACCTCTCGGTACTGAAGAAGGCCGGTCTGGTCACGACCCGGCGGCGCGGCCGGTACGTCCTGCACCAGCTGGACCTGACCGTGGTGACCCGGCTCGGCAGCGACTTCCTGGAGGCGGTCCTGCGCTGAGCGGGGGGCTGCGCCGGGGCCTCGCAGGCGCCGTGCGGTCAGCCCGTTCCGCCGCCGGCCCGGACCAGGCCCGTCTCGTACGCCAGGACGACAACCTGCACCCGGTCACGGAGGTTCAGCTTCGTCAGGATGCGGCCGACATGGGTCTTCACGGTCGCCTCGGACAGCACGAGCCGTGCCGCGATCTCGCCGTTCGACAGCCCCTGGGCGACCAGCATCATCACTTCGCGTTCCCGCTCGGTGAGCTTCTCGATGTGCTTGTGGGCGGGGTCCTTGCCGCTGCTGGGCAGCATCGAGGAGAAACGGTCCAGCAGGCGACGGGTGGTGGACGGCGCGACGACCGCGTCACCGCTGTGCACGGCACGGATCGCGGCGAGCAGTTCGCCGGGCGGCACGTCCTTGAGCATGAAGCCGCTGGCCCCCGCCTTCAGCCCGGAGAAGGCGTACTCGTCCAGGTCGAACGTGGTCAGGATGAGCACCTTGGGCGGGTCGGTCTGCGCACAGATGCGCCGGGTCGCCTCGACGCCGTCCAGCCTCGGCATGCGTACGTCCATCAGCACCACGTCGACGGCGGTGGCGCGCAGCACCTCGATCGCCTCCGCGCCGTCACCCGCCTCGGCCACGACCTCCATGTCCGGCTGGGCGGCGAGCACCATCCGGAATCCGGTGCGCAGCAGCACCTGGTCGTCGACGAGCATCACGCGGATCGCCATGAGGGGTCCTGTTCTCCTGGTCAGAGGGGGATTCGGGAATGGTGCTCATCAACCGCACACGTCTAATGGCCGGGCTTCAGTGGCAGCAGGGCGCTGATCCGGAACCCGCCGCCGGGGCGCGGCCCCGCGTCCAGCGTGCCGCCGACCATGCCGACCCGCTCCCGCATACCGATCATGCCGTGCCCGGCTCCGTCGGCGCCGCCGTCCTCGTACAGCTCGTGCGCCGCCCCCCGGCCGTCGTCCTCGACGAGGAGCCCGAGGCCGTCGTCGAAGTAGACCAGCCGCACGCTGGCGCCCGCGTCGGGACCGCCGTGCTTGCGGGTGTTGGTGAGGGCTTCCTGCACGATGCGGTACGCGGTCAGCTCCACCCCGCTGGGCAGGGGGCGCGGAGTCCCCTCGATCTTGAAGTCCACCGCGAGGCCGGTCTGCCGGACCTGCTCGATCAGGTCCTCGATCTGTCCGACGTCGGGCTGCGGTACGTACTCCCCGCTCTCCGGGGCATCGCCGGTGCGCAGCACCCCGAGCAGCCTGCGCATCTCGGCGAGCGCCTGGCGGCCGGTGCTCGAAATGGTCTCCAGCGCCTGCCTCGCCTGATCCGGGGCCGCGTCCATGACGTACGCGGCGCCGTCGGCCTGGACCACCATCACGGAGACGTTGTGGGCGACGACGTCGTGCAGCTCGCGGGCGATCCTGGCGCGTTCGGCGGCCACCGCGACCTTCGACTGCGCCTCGCGCTCCCGCTCCAGCCGGGCGGCACGCTCCTCCAGCTGGTCGAAGTAGGCCCGGCGGGTCCGCATCGAGTCGCCGAGCACCCAGGCGAGCACGAAAGGCACCGTCATGACGACCACGACGAAGACGGACTGGGCCCAGTGCTCCGGGGCCCCCTCCGGCCATCGGAGCTGCGAGAGGCCCGCCGCGACGAGGCTGCACGCCAGGGCCAGCCGGGACGCCCAGCGTTCCCCGACGGTGGCCACCGTGAACGTGATGACGAGCAGGGCGAAGTCCGCGATGCCCGGCCTGACGTCCGCGGCGAGTTGCGCGAGGCCCATCGCGACGGCGAGCAGCAGCATCTTCTCGGGTGCGCGCCGACGCAGCGCGACGACCGTGCACAGACCGAGCACGATCGGCACCGCAAGCGCGCGCTCCCGGCCGTGGCCGTACTGGCCCGCCACGAGCGACACGCCGGAGAGCCCGAGGAGGAAGACAGCCCAGAAACTGTCGACGCCCGTCGGGTGTCTGCGGATGAAGTCGTAGAGGCGCTGCACGTAACCCAGCGTAGGGATAGCAGATCGGTGCCCGGGTCAGCCGAAGGGCCGATCCAGGTCCTGGGACCGTACTCCCCAAGGTGGAGACTTGCCTACGTGACGGATGAGTGGTGCGGGTGGCGGGAAGCGGCTGAGACCGCTTTGTACGGGGACGAGGGCTTTTATCGCAGGCCGGAAGGGCCCGCGGGACATTTCCGTACGTCGGTGCACGCCTCCCCGCTGTTCGCCGCCGCCGTCGCCCGGCTGCTGGCCGGGACGGCGCGGGAGCTGGACACGGACGAGGTCGCCCTGGTGGACGTGGGCGCGGGCCGGGGTGAGCTGCTGACGGGGGTGCTCGCGGCGGTGCCCGCGGGGCTGAAGGTGCGGGCGTACGCGGTGGAGATCGCCGGGCGTCCGCCCGGTCTCGATCCCCGGATCGAGTGGTGCGCCGAGCCTCCGCCCGGGGTGACCGGGCTGCTGTTCGCCAACGAATGGCTGGACAACGTCCCGACGGAGATCGCGGAGGCCGATGCCGACGGGGTGGCCCGCTACGTCCTCGTCCGGCGGGCGGACGGCGCTGAGCGGCTGGGCGGCCCGGTGAGCGGGGCGGACGCCGAGTGGCTGCGGCGCTGGTGGCCGCTGACGCGCCCCGGCGACCGCGCGGAGATCGGCCGGCCGCGCGACGAGGTGTGGGCGGGGGCGGTCGCGTCGCTGGCCGGGGGGCTGGCGGTGGCGGTCGACTACGCGCACGTACGGGACGCGAGGCCGCCGTACGGAACGCTGACCGGTTTCCGGGCGGGCCGCGAGGTGCGCCCGGTGCCGGACGGCAGCTGCGACCTCACCTCCCATGTGGCGCTGGACGCGTGCGCGGAGGCGGGGAGCGCCGCGGCCGGCCTGCCGGCAGACGTGCGGGACCAGCGTGCGGCGCTGCGGGAGCTGGGTGTCAGCGGTGAGCGGCCGCCGCTCTCCCTGGCGTCGGCCGATCCCGCCGGGTACGTCCGGGCGCTCTCCGCTTCGGGCGAGGCGGCCGAGCTCACGGCGCGGGGCGGGCTGGGCGATTTCGGCTGGCTGTCGCAACGGGTGCCGGCGCGCGCGTAGGGCGTACGGCGGGGGTGGAGTCCGAGCCCGCCCGGCGCCCTTGCGCCCGTCCGGTGTCCGAGGAGCGGGGTCCGGGGCGGAGTCCTGGGCACCCGGGGGATACTGTCCGGCATGACGGAGACGACGGTCGGCATCGGCGGCGCGGCAGAGAGCACCGACATGGTGCTCAACATCGGCCCCCAGCATCCCTCGACCCACGGGGTGCTCCGCCTGCGGCTCGTCCTCGACGGCGAACGCATCCAGCACGCCGAGCCGGTCATCGGCTATATGCACCGCGGCGCCGAGAAGCTCTTCGAGGCCCGCGACTACCGGCAGATCGTGATGCTCGCCAACCGCCACGACTGGCTTTCGGCGTTCTCCAACGAGCTGGGTGTCGTCATGGCCGTCGAGCGCATGCTCGGCATGGAGGTCCCCGAGCGAGCCGTGTGGACGCGGACCCTGCTCGCCGAGCTGAACCGGGTCCTGAACCACCTGATGTTCCTCGGCTCCTACCCCCTCGAACTGGGCGGCATCACGCCCATGTTCCACGCGTTCCGCGAGCGCGAGGAACTCCAGGCCGTGATGGAGGAAGTCTCCGGCGGCCGGATGCACTACATGTTCAACCGGGTCGGCGGGCTGAAGGAGGACCTTCCCGCGGGCTGGCTCGGCCGCGCGCGGGACGCGATCGCCTCCGTGCGGTCCCGGATGGACGTGTACGACAAGCTGGTGCTGGGCAACGAGATCTTCCGGGCCCGTACCCGCGGGGTGGGGGTGCTCTCCGCCGAGGCCGTGCACGCCTACGGGGTGTCCGGGCCGATCGCCCGCGCCTCCGGAGTCGACTTCGACCTGCGGCGCGACGAGCCGTATCTCGCGTACGGAGAGCTTCAGGACACGCTCAAGGTCGTCACCGCCACCGAGGGCGACTGCCTGGCGCGGTTCGAATGCCTGCTGGGCCAGACGCACAACTCGCTGGATCTCGCGGACGCCTGCCTGGACCGGATGGCCGACCTGGCGCCGGGGCCGATCAACCAGCGGCTGCCCAAGGTGCTGAAGGCGCCGGAGGGCCACACCTACGCGTGGACCGAGAACCCGCTCGGCATCAACGGCTACTACCTGGTGTCCAAGGGCGAGAAGACCCCGTACCGGCTGAAGCTCCGCTCCGCCTCGTTCAACAACATCCAGGCCCTCACCGAGCTGTTGCCCGGCACCCTGGTCGCCGACATGGTGGCCATCCTCGGATCGCTCTTCTTCGTCGTCGGCGACATCGACAAGTAGCGGGCGGCCCTGCGCGGCCTACGAGGAAATCGCGCTGCGCAGTCCGGCGAGGTCCAGCTGCTCGGTCTCGTCGTGCGCGGTGAGGTCGATGACCTTGCCCACGGCGCGGTTCTCCGCCGTGCCCGTCCGGTGGGCGGCGAGGGCTTCCTCGCCCACCACGTCGGCCAGGTCCTCGTTCTGTACGGCCTCGATCGCGGCGTTCGTCTTCTGCGTACCGAAGAAGTCGAAGCTGCCCTGCGGGACGAGGTGGCGGCGCGCGGCCGCGTACGGAACGACGGCCGAGGCGGCCGGGACCGGGCGCGGAGCCTGTACGGGTACGGGCGAGAGCTGTGGGGCCGGCAGGGCGGACGACGGGCGGCGGTGCTGGTGGCCGCCCGTCCCCGCGGCCGCCGCGTGCTTCCCCTTCGGGCCCTCCGCCTCCGTGTCCCGTGTCCGGGTCCGCTCGGCGACGTCGCGCTGCCTGGCCTGTTCGGCGGTGCGGCGCGCTTCCTGGAGCGCTGCGTTGCGTGAGAGGTCCCGCAGCGCGTGGGCGGCACGGAGATACGCACCCGGGGTGGGCGTGGAGCGCGCGCTCGGCAACTCCTTCGGCGTGGAGGCCGCTTCGAGCGCCAGCTGCCTGCGGCCCTCCAGCGCGGTGGCCCGCTCGGTCTCGGCGTTCGCGTACCGGCGCAGCAGCGCGGCGTGTTCGCCCCGCAGACCGGCGAGCTCCACGCGCTTGCGGCGCAGCTTCGTCTCCAGCCGGGTGCGCAGTTCGCGCGATTCCTCGAGGTCGGCCTCGAGCTCGGCTATGCGCTCCTCGGTCTTCCACTCGTCGCTGGCGCGGGCGCGGGTCAGTTCCGCGACGCGCAGGCCGGCGGCCCGGTCCCAGCTGCGCATCAGATACGCGCCGGAGACGGCGGCCGCCGCCGTGGCGGCCACCAGACCGCGCAGCGCGAGGGGTTCGGCGAGCAGCCAGGCGCCGGCGGCACAGACGACCGACACTCCGGCCACCAGAGAAGGCGGCAGGATTCTGTGCAGGGGTGGCGAATGGCGGTGACGTCCACGTGGCATGGCTCGAAATTTACCGTGCGTACGGGTTACTTGGGAGGCCGCCCGGCAATCTGTTCCCCGCCGGTTACCTGACGGCCTCCCGAAGTACCCGATTCACCGCTCTCTACTTCTTGACCAAGCCTTTCGCCCGGAGATACTCCTTGGCCACATCGGCGGGCTTGGCACGCTCGGCGTCGACCTTGCGGTTCAGTTCGGCGAGGTCCTGCGTGGTGAGTGCCCCGGTGAGCTTCCCGAGCGCGTCGGCAATGTCCTGCGCGCCCGCGTCCTTGGCATTGAGCACCGGCAGGACGTTGTCGGCGTTCTGCAGCTTCTTGTCGTCCTCCAGGAACACCAGGCCGTAACTGTCCAGCACGGCGTCCGTGGTGGTCGTCAGAACCAGCTGGTCCTTGCCGTCCTTGACGGCCTGCTTCGACTGCGGAGTGCCGACGCCCTTGGGGTCGATGCCGATGACATCAATGCCGTACGTCTTCTTCAGACCCGGAGCGCAGAACGGCCGGACCTCGCACTCGTCACCGGCGGCGATCTTCACCTTGATCTTCGACCTGCCGAGGTCCGAAAGGGTCGTGAGGCTGTTCTTCTCGGCGAATTCCTTCGTCACGGCGAACGCGTTCTGGTCGACCGCGTCGCCGGGCGGGAGCACCTTCAGACCGAGCGGGGTGGCGAGCTTCTCCAGACGGGCGACCGTGGCGGCGGCGTCTCCGGAGGCGACGGGCTTCTTCTCCGCCTCGCTCGCCCCGTTCACCTTGGCGTTGAGGAATTCCGCGATCGTCGCCGCGTATTCCGGTACGACGTCGATCTCGCCCTTCTCCAGCGAGGGTTCGTACAGCTCACGGTTCTTCACGGTGGTGATCGAGGTGCTGTATCCGGCGTCGCCGAGGACCTGTGCGTACAGCTCGGCGAGCACCTTGGACTCGGTGAACGACGCGGCGCCCACGACGAGCGAGCCCTTCTTGGAGCCCGAGCCCGACGCGGCGTCCGAACCGCTCTTCTCCTTCTCCAGGCTGTCGCCGCCGCACGCGGCGAGCGACCCGGCCAGCGCGACCATTCCGATGACCGCACCCGCTATGCGCGAGGTCCTGCTCATGATGTTCTCCGTCCACAGCGAAAAGGTGACAAACAGCTGCACAGCATCAGGCACTCCGCCGGCGGCGCAGGGGCGACAGCAGCCGGTCCAGCGCCATCAGCGACCCCTCCACCACCAGGGCGAGCCCGGCGACCAGCACCGCGCCCGCGAAGACCTGTGCGGTGTCGTACGTGTTGAATCCGGCGGTGATGATCCGGCCCAGGCCGCCGAGCCCGACCATCGCCGCGATGGAGGCGGTGGCCACCACCTGGACGGCGGCGGAGCGGAGCCCGGTCATGATCAGGGGGTAGGCGAGCGGAAGCTCGACCCGTGCGAAGAGCTGGGGGCCGGACATCCCCATGCCTCTCGCCGCCTCGACCACGGACCGGTCGACCTCCGTCATCCCGACGTAGGCGTTGGTGAGGAGCGGCGGCACGGCGAACAGCACCAGCGCGATGATCGTGGGCCAGTAGCCGGTGTTGCGCAGCGGCGTCAGCATGAAGAGGGCCAGCACCGCGAAGACGGGTACGGCACGCCCCACGTTGGAGATGTTGACCGCGAGCGCGCCTCCCTTGCCGAGGTGGCCGAGATACAGCGCGAGCGGCAGGGCGATGGCACAGGCCAGCGCGAGCGCCACCCCGCTGACGTACAGATGCTCGCCCAGCCGGTGCGCCGCTCCGCTCTCCCCCGACCAGTTGGACCCGGTGGTGAGCCAGGTCCAGGCGTCGCCGATGACTCCCACGGATCAGCCCGCCTCCACCTTCGCGACCGGGGGCCCGCCCCCGGGGCCGGTCGTCGCACGTATTCGGGTCCAGGGCGTCAGCAGTCGCTGCACGCCGAGCAGCAGCAGGTCGGCGGCGACCGCGAGCAGTACGCAGAGCACCGACGCGGTCAGTACCTGGGCCTTGAAGAGGCTCGGCAGGGCGTCCTCGATGAGATTGCCGAGGCCCCCCTTGCCGACGAGCGAACCCACCGTCGTCAGTGCGACCGTCGAGACTGTGGCTATCCGCAGGCCCGCCATCAGCGCGGGCAGCGCCAGGGGGAGTTCGACCTCCCACAGCAGCCGCGCCGGGCCGTACCCCATGCCCTTCGCGGCGTCCTTCGCCTCCTGCGGCACCGCTTCGAGTCCCGCCAGGATGTTCCGTACGAGAATGGTCAGCGAGTAGAGCACCAGGCCGGTGACGACCAGGGCCGCCGACAGACCGAACAGCGGCAGCAGCAGGGAGAACATCGCCAGCGACGGCACGGTGTAGAGCACGGTCGTCAGCCCCAGCACCGGCCCCGCGAAGTGCCGGCCGCGGCGGGCCAGGAGCGCCAGCGGGAAGGCCACGGCCAGCCCGATCAGCACCGAAACGGCGGTGATCCAGATGTGCTGGACGGTCGCGTCGGTCAACTCCTGGCTGCGGGAACGCAGATACTCGCCGCAGATCCAGTCGTTCGCCACGAGGCAGTTCTCTCCGGCCACCCGTCCCCACCCCCTGATTTACCGTCGCGCTTCTTGTACCGAACTGATGTCTGGCGACCCTATCCTCGACCACTGACAATCGCCGAGGCCGTCGCATTCCGGCAACACGGCCTTCACAGAACGCGCGTCACAATGGGGAACCATGATCCGTTTCGAGCACGTCACCAAGCGGTACGCCGACGGCACCACCGCCGTCGACGACCTTTCCTTCGAGGTCGGCGAGGGTGAACTGGTCACGCTCGTCGGACCTTCCGGCTGCGGCAAGACGACCACCATGAAGATGGTGAACCGGCTGATCGAACCGACCGAGGGACGGATATTCCTCGACGGGGACGACATATCCGCCATCGACCCCGTCCAACTCCGGCGGCGCATCGGCTATGTGATCCAGCAGGTCGGTCTCTTCCCGCACCGGACCGTGCTGGAGAACACCGCCACCGTCCCCCATCTGCTGGGCTGGAAACGCGGAAAGGGCCGCGAGCGGGCGGCGGAACTCCTCGATCTCGTCGGACTCGATCCTTCCGTTTATGGTGACCGCTATCCCGAACAGCTCTCCGGCGGTCAGCGCCAACGCGTCGGCGTCGCCCGAGCCCTGGCCGCCGACCCGCCCGTACTGCTGATGGATGAACCTTTCGGCGCGGTCGACCCCGTCGTACGGGAACATCTCCAGAACGAATTCCTGAAGCTCCAGGCACAGGTCCGCAAAACCGTCCTGTTCGTCACCCACGACATCGAGGAAGCCGTCCGGCTCGGCGACCGGATCGCCGTGTACGGGCAGGGCCGCATCGAGCAGTTCGACTCCCCCGCCACCGTCCTCGGCGCCCCCGCGACCCCGTACGTCGCGGACTTCGTCGGCGCCGACCGCGGACTGAAGCGGCTCTCCGTCACCCCCATCGAGGAGAGCGACCTCGACCAGCCGCCGGTGGTCCACCTCGACGACCCCCTCGCGCAGGCGACCGAGCGGCTGCGCGCCGAGGGAGCGCGCTGGGCCGTGGTGCTCGACCGGGAGGACAATCTGCATGGCTGGATCCCGGTCGGCGACGCCACGGCCGCCTCGAAGGGCACGGTCCGCGAACACGCCCGCCGAATGGAGGCATGGCTCCCCCTCGGCGCGCCGCTCAAGCAGGCCTTCGCCACGATGCTCCAGCACGACGCGGGCTGGATCGCGGTGATCGACAAGGAGAGCACCGGCCGCTTCCTGGGCGTCCTCACCCCTGCCCGCCTCCACGAGGCCCTGCGCCGCTCGATCGACGCGGACGCCCAGGACGTGCCGCGCGCCGCCGTCGCCGTGGAGACCGTGGCGAGCGTGACCACGGCGGCCCCGTGACCGCACCGGTCCGCTCCCGCCGCGCCCGGAGCGCGGGGGGCCGCACGGCGCGACGGGTCTCCCGGCGGGCCTACGCTGGGCGTATGAGTACGTTGCGCGGGCGCGGCACGGTGCAGGACCTGCCGGAGTGGGACCGCTGTGCGGTCATGGGAGTCGTCAATGTGACGCCCGACTCCTTCTCCGACGGAGGCCGGTGGTTCGACACCACGGCGGCGATCAAGCACGGCCTCGTGCTGGCCGGCGAGGGCGCCGACCTGATCGACGTCGGCGGCGAGTCGACCCGCCCCGGTGCCAGCCGGGTGGACGAGTCCGAGGAGCTGCGGCGCGTGGTCCCGGTCGTGCGGGGACTGGCCTCCGAGGGGGTCACGGTCTCCGTCGACACCATGCGGGCCCGCGTCGCGGAGCAGGCCGTCGCCGCCGGTGCGGCGCTCGTCAACGACGTGAGCGGCGGCCTCGCCGACCCGGACATGGTCCCGGTCGTCGCCGCCGCGGACGTGCCCTTCGTCGTCATGCACTGGCGCGGCTTCAGCGAGTCCATGAACAGCAGAGCGGTGTACGGGGACGTCGTCGCCGAGGTCCTCGCGGAACTGCGCGCACGGATGGACGCCGTGATCGCGGGCGGGGTGTCCCCCGAACGGCTCGTGATCGACCCCGGCCTCGGATTCGCCAAGGACGCCTCCCACGACCTCTCGCTCGTCGCGCACCTCGACGCGCTGCACGCACTGGGCCGCCCCCTGCTCGTCGCCGCCTCCCGCAAGCGGTTCCTCGGTCACGTCCTGGCCGGCGAGGGAGCCGCCCCGCCGCCCGCCCGCGAACGCGACGCCGCCACGGCCGCGATCTCCGCCCTGTCCGCCCAGGCGGGCGCGTGGGCGGTACGGGTGCACGAGGTACGGGCCACCGCCGACGCCGTACGGGTCGCCCGCGCCATCGAGGGAGCGGCGTGAGCGGGCCGCAGGACGAGCACGCGGAGGCGGCCGCGGACATCGAGGCCGTCGAACAGGCCAACACCGCGTTCTACGAGGCGATGGAGCGCGGTGACTTCGACACGCTCTCCGGTCTCTGGCTGCCGGGCGAGGACCTGACCGTCTCCTGCGTCCACCCGGGGTGGCCGGTGCTCACCGGGCGCGGCGAGGTGCTGCGCAGCTATGCGCTGATCATGGCGAACACGGAGTACATCCAGTTCTTCCTGACCGATGTCGGCGTCTCGATGACCGGCGACACCGCGCTCGTGACCTGCACCGAGAACATCCTCAGCGGCGGCCCGGCCGAGGACGGCAACGCGCTCGGCCCGCTCGTGGGCCAGCTCGTCGTCGCGACCAATGTGTTCCGCCGCACACCCGACGGCTGGAAGCTGTGGTCCCACCACGGTTCACCCGTACTGGCCGAAACCGGCGAGGAAGAGGACGAGGAAACACCCTCCTGAGTGGGTACGCCCTCGTCGGGGGTTGGGCCCCCGGGCCCGGGGTACAGGCGCCTACCAGCCCTCCGGGGTCCTGTCCGGAGCCCCGCGGGCGAGCACTGTCGGTGCTCGCAGGTAGATTCGAAAGTGGGCACTTCGCCGCCCGCACGCAGCCGGGTGTCCCAACGACCAACGACAGCAGGAGTGATTCGCGTGGATCGTGTCGCGCTGCGCGGCCTCAAGGCCCGTGGGCACCATGGTGTGTTTCCCAAGGAGCGGGAAGAGGGCCAGACGTTCATCGTCGACCTGGTGCTCGGTCTGGACACCCGGCCCGCGGCGGCCACCGATGACCTGACGAAGACCGTGCACTACGGGGTGGTCGCGGAGGAAGTCGTCGACGTGGTCAAGGGCGAACCGGTCGATCTGATCGAGACCCTCGCGGAACGCATCGCCCAGCAGTGCCTCAAGCACGAGGGCGTCCAGGAGGTCGAGGTGGTCGTCCACAAGCCGGACGCCCCGATCACCGTCCCGTTCGACGACGTGACCATCACCATCACCCGGAGCCGAGCATGACTGCATTTTCCACCGAGGGGCAGAGCGACCCGACCGTACAGCCGGTTCCCGCCGCCGTGGTCGAGCAGGTGGATGCCGCGGACATCACCCTCTCCAACCCGAAACGGGCGGTGATCTCCCTGGGCTCCAACCTCGGCAACCGCCTGGAGACCCTCCAGGGCGCCATCGACGCCCTGGAGGACACCCCCGGCCTCCGGGTCAAGGCGGTCTCCCCGGTGTACGAGACGGAGCCCTGGGGCGTCGCTCCCGGCTCCCAGCCCTCGTACTTCAACGCGGTGATCGTCGTGAAGACGACACTGCCCCCGTCCTCCCTGCTGGAGCGCGGCCAGGCCATCGAGGAGGCCTTCGACCGGGTCCGCGAGGAGCGCTGGGGCCCGCGCACCATCGACGTCGACATCGTGGCGTACGCGGACGTGGTCTCCGACGACCCGCAGCTCACCCTGCCCCACCCCCGTGCCCGTGAGCGGGCCTTCGTGCTCGCACCCTGGCACGACGTGGACCCCGAGGCCGAGCTCCCGGGCGCCGGTGCGGTCGCCGACCTGCTGACCGGAATCGGTGATGCGGGCGTACTTCCCCGGGCCGACCTGGAACTCCGTCTGCCCGAGTAGTCGTTAGGCTCGACGGACACCCACACAAGCACTCCACGGACACCCGGCGGCGAAGGGCGGCTCTCTCGGTGAAGCAACTACGGCTCGGAGTACTGGCCGGACTCTTCGCCGCCGCCGGCGTACTGTCCTGGGGCGCTGCGCGCCTCTGGGACTCCCTGGGGACGCTGCCGAGCGTCCCCCTGGCGGCGCCGGTGGTGCTCGCGGTCATCGCGGTGGTCCTGCTCGCGACGGCGCTCTCCATCCGCGCCCGCCTGCGGGCCCAGCGGGAGCGGCGGCCGGGCGCGAAGGGCGTCGAGCCGCTGATGGCGGCCCGCGCGGTCGTCTTCGGCCAGGCCAGCGCCCTCGTCACCGCCCTGGTCGCCGGGATGTACGGCGGCACGGGCGTCTTCCTGCTCGGCTCCCTCGACATCCCGCCCCGTCGCGAACAGGCCATCTACGCGGGCTTCGCGGTCCTGGCGGGCATCGCCGTCATCGCCGCCGCCCTGTTCCTGGAGCGCGTCTGCAAGCTCCCCGAGGACAAGGGCAAGGGCGAGAACGACCGGAACGCGGCGTCCGCCTAGTGCGCTGACCGGGCAGGCCCGCCGGGTCGTCCGGCCGCCGCTCGGTCCTCAAGGGCCGGCGGGCTTGATTCCCAAGCCCGCCGTCAGCCGTCGGTCGTCGGTCGTCAGCGGGCAATGATGAGGCTCATGGCCTCGGCGCGCGTCGCGGGGTCGCGGAGCTGGCCACGGACCGCCGAGGTGATCGTCTTCGCACCCGGCTTGCGGATGCCCCGCATCGACATGCACATGTGCTCGCACTCGATCACGACGATGACTCCGCGCGGCTCCAGGATCTCCATCAGCGAATCGGCGATCTGCGTGGTCAGCCGCTCCTGGACCTGCGGCCGCCGCGCGTAGACGTCGACCAGCCGCGCCAGCTTCGAGAGCCCGGTGATCTTGCCGGTGGTCGCCGGGATGTATCCGACGTGCGCGACCCCCCGGAACGGCACCAGATGGTGCTCACAGGTGCTGAACACCTCGATGTCCTTCACCAGCACCATCTCGTCGTGGCCCAGATCGAACGTCGTCGTCAGGACGTCCCCGGCCTCCTGGTACAGCCCGGCGAATATCTCCTTGTACGCACGCGCCACCCGCCCCGGCGTCTCGCGCAGGCCCTCGCGGTCCGGGTCCTCCCCGACCGCGATGAGCAGTTCGCGTACGGCGGCCTCGGCCCGCTTCTCGTCGAACTCGCCGATCGTGCCCTCGCCGTCCAGCGTCACCGGGTCGGTCATCTGTCCTCGTTCCTCGTGCTGTCGCGTGCGCGTGCTTCGCGCAAACCTCGCAGGCATACGAAAAAGCCGCGCCCCCACAGGCTAAAACCTGGGGGACGCGGCATCCATTCCGGGCCCGGTGGGACGCCCGTGACGGGGGCCACACCGGAGTCGGTACGGGGTCTAGCTCTCGGGGCGCTCGTCGGGAATCGACTCCGTCGCCGGGGTGATGTCCTTCGGGGCGATCTCCGCGGGGGTGGCCGAACCGTTGGCGGTGGTGACGCCGTTGGTGAGGGCCAGCTCCTTGGGAGAGAGGACCGGCGGCCGCGTCGACGGCGTGCGCCGCGAGGAACCGGTCCAGGCCGGGCGGGCCGGGCGCTTGACGATCGGAGCGAAGATCTCAGCGATCTGCTCCTTGCCGAGCGTCTCCTTCTCAAGGAGTTCGAGGACCAGGGCGTCGAGAATGTCGCGGTTCTCGACGAGGATTTCCCAGGCCTCGTTGTGCGCGGTCTCGATGAGCTTCTTGACTTCTTCGTCGACCAGCGCGGCGACCTCTTCCGAGTAGTCGCGCTGGTGGCCCATCTCGCGGCCCACGAACGGCTCGGTGTTGTCTCCACCGAACTTGATCGCGCCGAGCCGCTCCGTCATGCCGTACTGCGTCACCATCGCGCGGGCCGTGGCACTGGCCTTCTCGATGTCGTTCGCAGCGCCGGTGGTCGGGTCGTGGAAGACCAGTTCCTCGGCCGCGCGCCCGCCCAGCATGTACGCGAGCTGGTCGAGCATCTCGTTGCGCGTCGTGGAGTACTTGTCCTCTTCCGGGAGCACCATCGTGTAACCGAGGGCGCGGCCACGGGAGAGGATCGTGATCTTGTGGACCGGGTCCGACTGGGGAGAAGCCGCCGCGACCAGGGCGTGTCCGCCCTCGTGGTACGCGGTGATCTTCTTTTCCTTCTCGGACATGATCCGGGTCCGCTTCTGCGGACCCGCCACGACGCGGTCGATGGCCTCGTCGAGCATGGCGTTGTCGATCAGCTTCCGGTTGCTGCGCGCCGTGAGGAGCGCAGCTTCGTTCAGCACGTTCGCCAGGTCGGCACCGGTGAAGCCGGGGGTGCGGCGGGCGACGGCGTTGAGATCGACGTCCTTCGCTACCGGCTTGCCCTTCTGGTGCACCTTCAGGATCTCCAGACGGCCCAGCATGTCCGGGCGGTCGACCGCGATCTGCCGGTCGAAGCGTCCCGGGCGCAGCAGCGCCGGGTCGAGGATGTCCGGCCGGTTCGTGGCGGCGATCAGGATGACGCCGCCCTTCACGTCGAAGCCGTCCATCTCGACGAGCAGCTGGTTGAGAGTCTGCTCGCGCTCGTCGTGACCGCCGCCCATACCGGCACCGCGGTGCCGGCCAACGGCGTCGATCTCGTCGACGAAGACGATCGCCGGGGCGTTCGCCTTGGCCTGCTCGAAGAGGTCACGCACTCGGGAGGCACCGACACCGACGAACATCTCGACGAAGTCGGAACCGGAGATCGAGTAGAACGGGACGCCGGCCTCGCCTGCGACCGCGCGGGCGAGCAGCGTCTTGCCCGTACCGGGAGGCCCGTACAGCAGGACACCCTTGGGGATCTTGGCGCCGACGGCCTGGAACTTCGCCGGCTCCTGCAGGAACTCCTTGATCTCGTGGAGTTCCTCGACCGCCTCGTCCGACCCCGCCACGTCGGCGAACGTCGTCTTCGGCGTGTCCTTGGTGATCAGCTTCGCCTTGGACTTGCCGAACTGCATGACCTTGGAACCGCCGCCCTGCATCTGATTCATCAGAAACAGGAAGACGACCACGATCAGAACGAACGGCAGCAGCGAGAGGAGGATCGAGACGAACGGGGACTGCTTCGACGGCGAGACGGTGTAACCCTTCTCGATGTCACCGCTCTCGAACTTCTGCTGCAGGGTGTCCGCCAGCTCGACGCCTTGGTTGCCGATGTAGCTCGCCTGGAACTTGCTGCCGGACTCGCCCTCGAGCTTCTGGCCGTCCTTCAGCTCAATCTTGAGAATCTGTTCGTCACCGGTGGTCAGCTTGGCCTGCTCCACCTGGTTCTTGCTGATCGCCTGGATCACTTCGCCGGTGTCTACCGTCTTGTAGCCGCCCGACGAGCCGACGACCTGCATCAACACGACCACGGCGAGGACGGCCAGCACGATCCACATGACCGGCCCACGGAAGTATCGCTTCACGTCCATCCATACGGAGCGAAGTCGCCCCGTCCCTCCTGCCCGTAGGTAAATGCTGCTGTGAGAAAAGACTGTTCTTCGGACCGTACCCCAGCATTGTCACCCGCGACCGCCGGGGACGTCTGACAAATCCGCCTTCGAAGCTCCAACGGCGGGAAGCCGGTGAGGGTTCCCCACCGCCCGTCCGGGTTGGCCGGGCGGCCGGGCAGGGCAGGCGGCAGGGCGTCAGCCGCCGTAGACGTGCGGGGCGAGCGTGCCGACGAAGGGGAGGTTGCGGTACTTCTCCGCGTAGTCCAGCCCGTAGCCGACGACGAACTCGTTGGGAATGTCGAAGCCGATCCACTTCACGTCGATGGCGACCTTCGCGGCATCCGGCTTGCGCAGCAGGGTGCAGACCTCCAGCGACGCGGGTTCGCGCGAGCCCAGGTTGGACAGCAGCCACGACAGCGTCAGGCCCGAGTCGATGATGTCCTCGACGATCAGGACGTGCTTGCCCTTGATGTCGGTGTCCAGGTCCTTGAGGATGCGGACGACCCCGGAGGACTGGGTGCCCGCGCCGTACGAGGAGACGGCCATCCAGTCCATGGTGACGGGGGTGGACAGGGCGCGCGCCAGGTCCGCCATGACCATCACCGCGCCCTTGAGGACGCCGACGATGAGCAGGTCCCTGCCCGCGTACTCCGCGTCGATCTTCGCGGCCAGCTCCACGAGCTTCGCGTCGATCTCTTCCTTGGTGAGGAGCACCGACTGAAGGTCGGTGCCCATGTCCTTCTCGTTCACCCGCGTCTCTTTCTTAGCCCGCCGGTCCCGGAGTCGTGCCCCGGGCCGGCCGGCCGTTTCGCCTGCACTTCAGCCGCTTGCGCTACAGCTCTGCCGAATGACCAGTCTGCCACCCTGCCGCTGGGCTTCGACGCGGCCCGGCAGGTTGATGGCGCGCTGGCCGCGCCAGCCGGTGATGAGACGGTCGACTTCCTCGATATGACGGGCGAACAGCGACCCGGCGGGGGCACCGGCCTCGATCAGCGCCCGGCGCAGCACTCTGCGGCGCACGGCGGGCGGCAGGACGTAGAGCTTCGCGCACTCCAGCTGCCCCGCGTCGTCGCGTACGGAACGGTCCGCTTCGGCGGCCCAGGTGTCGAGGGCGTCGGCATCGTCGCGGGAGAGCTGGGCCGTACGGGCGAGCGCTTCGACGACACCCTTGCCGAGTGCCTTCTCCAGGGCGGGCAGGCCCTCGTGGCGGAGGCGGGAGCGGGTGTAGGCCGGATCGATGTTGTGGGGGTCGTCCCAGACGGGCAGCGACTGCACCAGACAGGCCTTGCGGGCGGTCTGCCGGTCGAGCTGGAGGAAGGGACGGCGGTAGCGGCCCGCGGGCCCGGAGGCGGCCGCCATCCCGGACAGGGAGCGGATGCCGGAGCCTCGGGCGAGGCCGAGCAGGACGGTTTCCGCCTGGTCGTCGCGGGTGTGGCCGAGCAGGACGGCGGCGGCGCCGTGGCGCTCGGCCGCCGCGTCCAGGGCCGCGTAGCGCGCGTCACGGGCGGCGGCTTCGGGGCCGCCGTCGCGGCCGACGTGCACGGAGACCGCTTCGACCGGGTCGAGGTCCATGGTGCCGAGCCGGGTGACGACCTCGGCGGCGCGCAGGGCCGACCCCGGCTGGAGGTTGTGGTCGATGGTGATTCCGCCCGCCCGGACGGCGAGTTTGCGGGACTCGAAGGCGAGGGCGGAGGCGAGCGCCATGGAATCGGCGCCGCCGGAGCATGCCACGAGCACGAGTGGGGTATCGGGCCGTTCGGGAAGTGCGGCGCGCTGCCTGCCGGCGCCCGCTTCGGCGAACTCGGCCCGGCCGGCCTTGTCGGTGTGGCGGTCGTATTCGGTGAGTACGTCGTGGAGTACGCGGCGAACCGCCAGGCGTATCGCCGCGACCGCAGGATGGGGACCCATGTCCGGTGCCCTTCGTGAAGTTTTTTCGGGGGGTGCCTCGAAGGGACAGAACGTGAGTCCCGTCACTCAGAGTGCGTCGATGGTGACAGAGCCAAGCTGTTCATCGAGCATCGCACGCCTTCCCATGCCCCTATGGTCCCTCGGATGGGTGATTGGAGGGGCATTCTTCGGCCTACGGGCGGGTCATGATCACGCCTCTGGCTTACGGTGCACCCTCGCGATCCAGTCCGCCGGCTTGGCGATCTCGGCCTTGGTCGGGAGGGTGTTGGGCGAGGTCCAGACCCGGTTGAAGCCGTCCATACCGACCTCGCCGACCACGGCGCTGACGAAGCGCTCTCCGTCGCGGTACTGACGGAGCTTGGCGTCGAGTCCCAGGAGCTTGCGCAGCGCCTGGTCGAGGCGGCCCGCGCCACGGGCCCTGCGCTGTTGGAACTTCTCCCGGATCTCGGCCACGGAGCCGACGACCTCGGGCCCCACCCCGTCCATCACGAAGTCCGCGTGTCCTTCGAGGAGGGACATCACCGCGGTGAGCCGGCCGAGGATCTCGCGCTGGGCCGGTGTCTGGACGATCTCGACGAGGCTGCGGCCCTCTTCCTCGCCCTCCTCGCCCTCGGGGCGGCCCGCGCCCGACAGCGACTGGGCGGCCTCGCGCAGGCGCTCCAGGACGGTCATCGGGTCGACGTCCGTCTCGTCCAGGAACGACTGGATCTCGCCCTTCAGATGGTCACGGAGCCAGGGCACACCGGTGAACTGGGTGCGGTGCGTCTCCTCGTGCAGCGCCACCCAGAGCCTGAAGTCATGGGGGTCCACTTCGAGTTCGCGCTCGACGTGGACGATGTTGGGGGCGACGAGCAGCAGCCGGCCGCCGCCCTTGGCGGACGCGGGGAGCTCGCGGGTGGCGGGGGCGAACGTCTCGTACTGCCCCAGCACCCGGGAGGCCAGGAACGACAGCAGCATGCCCAGCTCCACGCCGGTCACCTTGCCGCCGACCGCGCCGAGCACGGCACCGCCGGGGCCGCCGGGACGCCGGTCCTGCATCTTCTCCAGCAGGGGGCGGAGCAGTTCCCGGAAGCCGGCGACGTTGGCCTTGATCCAGCCGGCCCGGTCGACGACCAGGACCGGGGTGTCCTCCGGTTCGGCCCCGTCCGGGATCATCCGGGTGAAGGAACGGACATGCTCCTCCGAGGCCTTGGCATGCCGGCGGAGCTCCGCGACGACGGCGCGGGCCTCCTCGCGGCTGATCTCGGGCCCCGGCCGCACGAGCCGCGTCGCGGTCGCCACCGCGAGATTCCAGTCGACCATCTCGGCACCACCGATGCTCGTCATGCGTCAACCGTACGTGAGGGGGTCGCCCCATGGAGGGGTGTTGGACCGCTCATCGTGGGCCGTCGACGAGAGCGGTGGCCAGGGTGTCGAGCGAGGACTGGGCTTCGGACGGGGACGTCGTGCCGGAGGCGAGGAAGGCGAACGCCAGGAGCCGGCCCCGCGTGTCGACGACGGTCCCGGCGAGTGTGTTCACTCCGGTGAGGGTGCCGGTCTTGGCGCGGATCAGGCCGGTGCCGTGGGACTTCTCCGTGTAGCGGCCCTTGAGGGTGCCGCTGAATCCGGCGACGGGGAGGCCGGTGAGGACGGGACGGAGTTCGGGGTGCGCCGGGTCCGCCGCGTGGGCCAGGAGGCCGGCGAGCAGGGCGGCGGTCACCCGGTCGTTCCGGTCGAGGCCGCTGCCGTCGGCGAGGTTCGCGCCCGCCGTCGGCAGGCCCAGCTTCTTCAGCTGTGCGGTGACGGCCCGTCGGCCGCCCGCGAAGTCGGCCCGTTCGCCCGTCGCCAGCGCCGTTTCGCGCATGAGGGCTTCGGCGATGTCGTTGTCACTGTTGGTCAGGGCCCGCTCGACCAGCGCCGACATGGGTTTCGAGCGGTGCGTGGCGACCGTCCGGGACTTCGCCGGGGCCCGGTGGCGGGTGGGCGCGGCCTCGGTGGCGATGCCGGCCTCGTCGAGCAGGACGGCGAAGGCGCGCGCGGCGTCCCCGGCCGGGTCGGCGGTCCGCGGGGCGGGCCCGTGGGTGGAGCCGTCGAGCCGGCCCTCGTCGATCATGAGGGCGCTGACGGGGGCGATGTTCTCGTTGGGGCCGATGGGGTGCAACGGGGGCCCGGTGTAGCGGGAGGTGTCGTACGTGAGCTTTACGGTGCTGATCTCCTGCTCCCGCACCGCGTCCGCGGCGTCGGCGGCGAGGCGGCGCAGGGCGGCCTTGTCCAGGGTGGGGTCGCCGCCGCCGACGAGGGTGAGGGTCCGCGAGTCCGCGGAGGCCCGGACGGTCGTGGCGATGCGGTGGTCCGTGCCGAGGGCGCGGAGCGCGGCGACGGTGGTGGCGATCTTCACCGTGGAGGCGGGGGTCATCGGGGTGCCGGTGCCCTGTCCGTACAGCTCCTTCCCGGTGGCCGTGTCGATGACGGCGCCGGTGCGGCGGGTGCCGAGGGCGGGGCCGTTCAGGAGGGGGCCGAGGACGGCGGTGAGACCGGCGGCGTCCTTGGACGCCGTCCGGGTGACGGGGCCGCCCAGCGCGGTGAGCACGGCGGGGGCGCTGGGCGCGGGCTTCGGCGCGGCGGGCGTGGTGCGCTCGTGATGTGCGCCACCTGTGTGGTCCCGGGCGACGGCCAGGTCCCGCTCGGCCTTACGCTGACCGGTGTCCCAGGGACCGGCGGCGACGACGGCGCCGGTGGCCACGAGCAGTCCGAGCACCGCGGAGCCTGCTACGAACCGCCGACTGCCCGACCCGATCAGCCGTTTCCGGTTCTTCGGGTCTTTCAGCCTGTCCCACATGTTCGACGGACGGATCGACGGTCTTTCCACCGGCTCGGCCACCGTTGACCAGCCCCTTTCGCGAGCACCCATCTGCGTGGGGGACACTTAATCACCAGTCGTATGTGTTGATCATGGAGGAGCCACCCGTGGAGTTCGACGTCGTTATCGAGATCCCTAAGGGTTCGCGGAACAAGTACGAGGTGGACCACGAGACCGGTCGCATCCGCCTGGACCGTCGACTCTTCACCTCGACCAGCTACCCGGCCGACTACGGCTACGTCGAGAACACCCTCGGCGAGGACGGCGACCCGCTGGACGCGCTGGTCATCCTGGAGGAGCCGACCTTCCCCGGTTGCCTCATCAAGTGCCGTGCCATCGGCATGTTCCGCATGACGGACGAGGCGGGCGGCGACGACAAGCTGCTGTGCGTCCCGGCGTCCGACCCCCGGGTGGAGCACCTGCGCGACATCCACCACGTGTCGGAGTTCGACCGCCTGGAGATCCAGCACTTCTTCGAGGTCTACAAGGACCTGGAGCCCGGCAAGTCCGTCGAGGGCGCCGACTGGGTCGGCCGCACCGAGGCCGAGGCCGAGATCGAGGCGTCCTACAAGCGTCTTGAGGCGCAGGGCGGCGCGCACTGACGCAACGCTTCCGTTTCCGCCCGGGCCAGTCGGTCCGGGCGGGTCGGTGAACGGGCGGCACACCTTCACGGGTGGGCCGCCCGTTTCGCGTCCCGGGCCATGTCCGTGCCCATACTGGGCACGAGACAGAGCCCTGGGCGCAGCCGAGGAAACGAGCCGAAGGGATGGAGGTCGAGTAGTGGCGGAACAGGGCGGTCCGGAGGACCAGAAGCCCCAGTCCGACGAGGCACGCAGCGCCTTCGTGCCACCTGAGGGCGTGGACCAGCCCGCGGCGCCTGTCGAGGACGACCATCCGACATCGGAGTTCGCTCTTCCGGCAGGTCTGCACACGGACCCTTCGGGGGCATCGGGCTCGGGGCCCGGAACGGGTTCCGGTTCCGGTTCGGACACGCTGACGTCCGCGTTCGTGCCGCCGCGCGCCTACAGCGCCCAGCACGCACCGCCCGCCTTCACCCCGGCCCACGGCAGCCCGATGATCCGGCTGACCAAGGAGGCCCCCTGGCAGGACCGGATGCGGACCATGCTGCGGATGCCGGTGACCGAACGGCCCGCGCCCGAGAGCATCCAGCGGACCGATGACACCGGCCCCGCCGTACCGCGCGTGCTCGACCTGACGCTGCGTATCGGGGAGCTGCTGCTGGCGGGCGGTGAGGGCGCGGAGGACGTCGAGGCCGCCATGTTCGCGGTGACGCGTTCGTACGGACTCGACCGGTCCGAGCCGACCGTCACCTTCACGCTGCTGTCGATCTCTCACCAGCCGTCGCTGGTCGATGACCCGGTGACGGCGAGCCGGACCGTACGCCGCCGCGGCACCGACTACACCCGGCTGGCGGCCGTGTTCCGGCTGGTCGACGACATCACGACCGAGGACGTCGAGGTCTCGCTGGAGGACGCGTACGGGCGTCTCGCCGAGATCCGCCGTAACCGGCATCCGTACCCGGGATGGGTCCTGACGGCCGCCGCCGGTCTGCTGGCCGGTGCGGCATCCGTGCTGGTGGGCGGTGGTGTGCTGGTCTTCCTCGTGGCAGCGGCCGGCGCGATGCTCGGCGACCGGCTGGCGTGGCTCTGCGCGGGGCGCGGCCTGCCGGAGTTCTACCAGTTCCTGGTCGCGGCGATGCCGCCCGCGGCCATGGGCGTCCTGCTGACGATGACCCACTCCACGGACATCCGCCCGTCCGCGGTGATCACCGGTGGGCTGTTCGCGCTGCTGCCGGGGCGGGCCCTGGTAGCGGGTGTGCAGGACGGGCTGACCGGCTACTACATCACGGCCGCCGCACGGCTCCTGGAAGTCATGTACTTCTTCATCGGCATCGTCGCCGGGGTGCTGCTGATCCTCTATCTGGGCGTCCAGCTGGGGGTCGGGCTGAACCCCGAGGAGCGCTTCGTGGCCATCGACAGGCCCGTGCTCCAGATCCTGGCGTCGATGGCGCTCAGCCTGGCCTTCGCGCTGCTGCTCCAGCAGGAGCGCTCGACCGTCCTCATGGTCACCCTCAACGGCGGCGTGGCCTGGATCATCTACGGGGCCATGGCCCGCACGGGCGACATCTCGCCGGTCGCGGCGACGGCGGTGGCGGCCGGTCTGGTGGGGCTGTTCGGCCAGTTGTTCTCGCGCTACCAGTACACCTCTTCGCTGCCGTTCATCACGGCGGCGATCGGTCCGCTGCTGCCCGGCTCCGCGACGTACTTCGGTCTGCTGGGTGTGGCCCAGGGGGAGCTGGACGCGGGGCTCGCCTCCCTGTCGACCGCGGTGGCGACGGCGCTGGCCATCGCGATCGGGGTGAACCTGGGAAGCGAGATCTCGCGGCTGTTCATGCGGGTGCCCGGGGCCGTCGGCGGTGCGGGCCGCCGCGCGGCCAAGCGGACGCGCGGCTTCTGAGCCCGTACGGCGACGGGGTCAGCGCTTGGCGTGCCGGCCGCGCTGGCCTGCGGAGGGGTTGCCGCCTGCGGCCGGACCGCCGCCGGAGTGCCCCGGGTCGTCCTGCCCGCGCGCGGCTTCCTTCTTCGACTTGCCGCGGGCGCGCAGGAACTCGAAGGCGATCGGGAGCACCGAGACGAGCACGATCAGGATGAGGATCAGCTCGATGTGCGCGTGCACGAAGTCGATCTTGCCGAGCATGGCTCCGAGGACGGTGACGCCGACGCCCCAGAGGATGCCGCCGATGATGTTGTACGTGATGAACGAGCGGTAGTTCATCCGGCTCACACCGGCGATGATCGGCGTGAACGTACGCACCACGGGCACGAAGCGGGCCAGGACCAGGGACTTCGGGCCGTACTTCTCGAAGAAGTCGTGGGCCTTCTCGACGTTCTCCTGCTTGAAGAGGCGGGAGTCCGGGCGCTTGAAGAGGGCCGGGCCCACCTTCCGGCCGAAGAGATAGCCGACCTGGTCACCGATGATCGCGGCCAGGGCGACCAGGGTGCAGACCAGCCACAGCGGGTACTTCAGGTCCCCCGTCGTCACCAGCAGACCCGTGGTGAACAGCAGGGAGTCGCCGGGCAGGAAGAAGCCGATCAGCAGTCCGGACTCGGCGAAGACGATGGCGAGGAGGCCGGGAAGCCCGAAGGTGTTGAGCAGATAGTCCGGGTCCAGCCAGCTCGGGCCGAGCGCAAGCGTATTCAAGGGTCCGGGCTCCAGGATCGATCGATGGCGGCTGCGTGGCCGCCCCAAGCTATCAACGCTGCGAGGCGCCTCCGGGTTCCAACGGCGTAGGCGGAAATGCACAGGGAGCGAACCGGGGCAAAGCTGTCCGCAGGAGGTGCCACAACCATGGGCATTGAGGACTACGGCGGCGGACAGGCGGCTCAGGCCGATGTGCTCATCGTCACGACGAACGACGTTCCCGGGCATCAGGTGACGCAGGTGATCGGCGAGGTGTTCGGCCTCACCGTGCGGTCGCGCCACCTGGGCAGCCAGATCGGCGCCGGTCTGAAGTCGATGATCGGCGGCGAGCTGAAGGGGCTGACGAAGACCCTGGTCGAGACCCGCAACCAGGCGATGGAACGGCTCGTCGAGCAGGCCAGGTCGCGGGGCGCCAACGCGGTGCTGATGATGCGGTTCGACGTGAGCGAGGCCGCCGACGTGGGGACGGAGGTCTGCGCGTACGGGACGGCGGCGGTGATCAGCAGGCTGTGAGCGGTACGGGGGCGGGGCGCCCCGCCCCCGTACCGACGGGCGCGGTTACGCCCGGCGCTCGGCGTTGGCGTTGATCGCGTCCCGCAGGTGCTCGGCCAGGCCCGGCCTCATCGACTCGTAATACGCGCGGAACTGCGGGTCGCAGACGTACATCTCGCCGAGCCCGCGGTGGATCGTGAGCGTGCAGTCGTAGAACCACGTCGTGATGTGCTGCCGGTGGTCCTCGGCGAGGTCCATCGCCCGCTCACCGGTGGCCGGCTCGCCCGCCTCCATCAGCGCGCTGTAGCGCTCGCCCCAGTCGGTGACCTCCGCCTGCATCCGCTTCCAGTCGTCCTTGGTGTAGCGGGCGACGCGGCGCTGCGACTCGGCGTAGGTCTCGGTGCCTCCCCAGCGGCGTTCGGACTCCTCCGCGTACGCCTCGGGGTCCTTGCCCCCGAAGACCTCGAACTTCTCCTCGGGCGTGAGGTTGATGCCCATCTTCTTCGCCTCCATGGCTGTTTCGACGGCGGCGGCCATCTTCCGCAGTGCGGCGATCCGGTCGGACAGCAACGCGTGCTGGCGGCGCAGGTGTTCCCGCGGGTCCGCTTCCGGGTCGTCGAGCAGGACCGCGATGCCGTCGAGCGGGAAGCCGAGCTCCCGGTAGAACAGGATCTGCTGAAGCCGGTCGAGGTCCCCGTCGTCGTAACGGCGGTGGCCCGCGTGGCTGCGCCCGCTGGGCGACAGCAGGCCGATTCCGTCGTAGTGGTGCAGCGTGCGCACCGTGACCCCGGCGAATTCGGCGACCTGTCCTACGGAGTAGCTCACGGCCCCCCGCTCCCTTCTGTTGCTCGGTACGTGCCTCAGCCTGAGTCCTGACGTGGCGTGAGGTGCAAGCGGGAAATCATGCGGCCTGACGAAGACTTTGAGGAGTATGCGGCTTTTACGCCGTTATGGTGAGCCGGTGGCCCCCGAATCGCCTTCCCCCGCGCCCACACCGGCCCATCGGCTGCTGCTGGTCATCGTGCCCGCCCTCACCGTGGGAGTGGTCTCCGCGCTCGTACTGCTCGGCGTCAGCCTGCTCGCGGACGAACTCAAGGACGTGCTCTGGAAGACCCTTCCCGACGCGCTCGGCGTGGGCGGGTACTCCTCCCTGTGGATGATCGTCATGCTCACCGCCACCGGCCTGGCGGTGGGTCTGGTCGTCCGCACCGTGCACGGACACGCCGGACCCGATCCGGCCACCACAGGGCTGGTCGACACCCCGATGGCACCCGGCGTCCTCCCCGGGCTGCTCCTGGTGACCCTGCTGGCGCTGGCCGGCGGAGTGAGTCTGGGGCCCGAGAACCCGATCACGGCCGCGAACATCGCGCTGGCCTTCTGGCTCGGCCGCCGTGCGCTGCCCGGGGCGCCCGCCGAGATGTGGGTCTACCTCGCGGCGGCCGGCACCATCGGCGCCCTGTTCGGCACGCCCGTGGCCGCGGCGCTGATCCTCTCCGAGAGCCTCGCCTCGCGCCCCGCCCCCGGGGCGCTCTGGGACCGGCTCTTCGCCCCGCTCGCGGCGGGCGCCGCGGGTTCGCTCACCATGATGCTGACCGCCCATCCGAGCTTCGACCTGTCACTGCCCGACTACACGAAGCCCGCCTGGGGCGACCTGCTCTCCTCGGTCGTGATCGCCTCCGCGGGAGCGCTGCTCGGACTGGTGGCGGTGTACGCGTTCCCGGTGGCCCACCGGCTGTTCACAGCGCTGAGGCATCCGGTGCTCGCGATGACGCTGGGCGGACTGCTGCTCGGCCTGCTGGGGGCCCTGGGCGGCCACCTCACGCTCTTCAAGGGGCTTGAGGAGGTGAAGGAACTCGCCGCGCATCCCGGCAACTGGACAGCCGGGGAGTTCGCCGTGATGGCGGTGGTGAAGACGGCGGCGCTGGTCGTCGCCGCGACCTGCGGCTTCCGGGGCGGGCGGATCTTCCCTGCCGTCTTCGTCGGAGTCGCGCTCGGGCTCTGCGCGAACACCCTCGTCGATTCCGTACCGCCCGCGCTCGCCGTGTCCTGTGCGGTGCTGGGCGTCCTGCTGGCCGTGACCCGCCAGGGCTGGCTGAGCCTGTTCACCGCGGCCGTGCTGGTGAGCGACACAACCGTCCTGCCCGTGCTCTGCATCGCCTCGCTGCCGGCCTGGCTGCTGGCGACGGGGCGGCCGCAGATGCAGTTGCGCGAGGACGGTACGCCGCTGAGGTGAGGTGACGGGGGGCCGCCCTCCGGTGGCGCCCACTCGACGCGCCGGTTGGGATGTATGTCCGTATCGTCGCGTTCGTGCGGTCTATGTCCGGTCGGTGTTCCGCCCGGCGCAGACCCCGACCGCCGCCGAGAGCCGAGAAGGGCTGCCGCCGATGCCGCTTCACAAAGGTGCCCACGGGCACGAGGACGAACCCCCCGAGGAGCGGCGCAGGCTCGCCCTCAACCCGTTCTTCGGCGAGGCCGATCCGACGGCGGCCATGACGTCGGCGCCGCCCAGGCACCGGCTGCCGGACGGGCCGGTCCCGCCGTCGACGGCGTACGCGCTCGTGCACGACGAGCTGATGCTCGACGGCAACGCGCGGCTGAACCTGGCCACGTTCGTCACCACCTGGATGGAGCCGCAGGCCGGGGTGCTGATGGGCGAGTGCCGCGACAAGAACATGATCGACAAGGACGAGTATCCGCGCACGGCCGAGCTGGAGCGGCGCTGCGTCTCGATGCTCGCCGACCTGTGGCACGCGCCGGACCCGGCGGCCGCGGTGGGCTGCTCGACGACGGGTTCCAGCGAGGCGTGCATGCTCGCGGGAATGGCGCTGAAGCGGCGCTGGGCGGCGCGGAACGCCGACCGTTACCCGGGCACCGCGCGGCCCAATCTGGTGATGGGCATCAACGTGCAGGTCTGCTGGGAGAAGTTCTGTACGTTCTGGGAGGTCGAGGCCCGGCAGGTCCCGATGGAGGGGGGCCGCTTCCATCTCGACCCACAGGCCGCCGCCGAGCTCTGCGACGAGAACACGATCGGGGTGGTCGGGATCCTCGGCTCCACGTTCGACGGTTCGTACGAGCCGATCGCGGCGCTGTGCGCGGCGCTGGACGAGCTCCAGGAGCACACCGGCCTGGACATCCCCGTCCATGTGGACGGGGCGTCCGGGGCGATGGTGGCTCCGTTCCTCGACGAGGACCTGGTGTGGGACTTCCGGCTTCCCCGCGTCTCGTCGATCAACACCTCCGGGCACAAGTACGGCCTGGTCTATCCCGGGGTGGGCTGGGCCCTGTGGCGTTCGGCCGCGGAGCTGCCGGAGGAGCTGGTCTTCCGGGTCAACTACCTGGGCGGCGACATGCCGACGTTCGCGCTGAACTTCTCCCGGCCGGGGGCGCAGGTGGTGGCGCAGTACTACACGTTCCTGCGGCTGGGGCGGGAGGGATACCGGGCGGTCCAGCAGGCGTCGCGGGATGTGGCGCGGGGGGTGGCACAGGCGATCGAGAGCCTGGGGGACTTCCAGCTCCTGACGCGGGGCGACGAGTTGCCGGTGTTCGCGTTCACCACGGCGCCGGACGTGAAGGCGTACGACGTGTTCGACGTGTCGCGGCGGTTGCGGGAGCACGGATGGCTGGTCCCGGCGTACACGTTTCCGGCTCACCGGGAGGATCTGTCGGTGCTGCGGGTGGTGTGCCGGAACGGGTTCTCGTCGGATCTCGCGGAGCTGCTGGTGGAGGACCTCCGGCGGTTGCTGCCGGACCTTCGGGCGCAGGGGCACCCGTTGAGCCGTGACCGGGGTGCGGCCACGGCGTTCCATCACTGAGGGATGAACGGACGGGCCGGAGGCGGCCCGTCCGGTCAGTTGTCCAGGTTCTTGAAACGGGTGACCGCCAGGGGGAGGAACACCGCCGTCAGCGCCAGCGGCCAGGCCACTGCCAGGAGTTCGGCGTGGTCCGATGCCCAGGTGCCGCCCGCGGCGCCCGGATTGCCGAACAGACCGCGTACCGCTGTCGCCGTCGCCGACATCGGGTTCCATTCGACGACCGCTCCGAGCCAGCCCGGCATCGACTCCGGGGTCGCGAAGACGTTGGAGAGGAAGCCCACCGGCCAGACCAGGATCTGTACGGCCTGCACCATCTCCGGCCTGCCCGCCACCATCGCCAGCTGGATGCCCATCCACAGCATCGCGAACCGGAGCAGCAGCAGGAGCCCCACCGCGCCGAGTGCGGCGGCGAGGCCGTTGTGCCAGCGCCAGCCGACCGCGTAACCGACGCCGGTCATGACGGCGAGCGCCGCCACCGACTGGAGCATGTCGGCGACGCTCCGGCCGACCAGGACGGCGCCCGAGACCATCGGCATGGAGCGGAACCGGTCGATGACGCCCTTGCCGAGGTCCTGGGTGACGGCGAGCATCGTCCCCTCCAGGCCGAAGGCCATGGTGAGCGCGAGCATGCCGGGCACCAGGAACTCGGTGGTGTCGCCGTCGACTCCCCGGCCCCCGCCGACCAGGTAGTTGAACATCAGGAGCAGCATCACCGGGAAGACCAGGCCGACGACCACCTGGACCGGCTGCCGTGCCCAGTGCGCCAGTTCGCGCCGGGTCATCGTCCAGGAGTCGGCCAGTGCCCAGCCGACGCGGCCTGTCGACGTGACCTTCGTCGTCGCTGCCGCCGTTGCCGTACCCGCGCTCATGCCGCCACCTCCGCGTCGTCCGATGTCCGTTCCGTGAGGGCCAGGAACACCTCGTCGAGCGTCGGACGCCGTACCGCGATGTCCTCCGCCTCGATGTCCGCCTCCTCCAGCGCCCGTACGGTCCGGGTCAGTGCCGCCATCCGGTCCGGGGCGGGCGCGTTGAGCAGCCGCCGGTCCTCGTCCACGGTCACGCCGTCCCCCAGCAGCGCCGCCGCTTCCCCGAGCCTGGCCGCGTCACGCAGGACCACGTCGATCCGGTCGCCGCCCACCCTCGCCTTCAGCTCGTCGGCCGTCCCGTCCGCGACGGCCCGCCCCCGGTCGATCACCGAGATGCGGTCGGCCAGCTGGTCCGCCTCGTCCAGATACTGCGTGGTCAGCAGGACGGTCGTGCCACCGCCCACCAGGGAACGCACCGCGCTCCACACCTCGGCCCTGCCGCGCGGGTCCAGGCCGGTCGTGGGCTCGTCCAGGAACAGCACCTCCGGGTCGGTGATCAGGGAGGCGGCCAGATCGAGCCGCCGCCGCATGCCTCCGCTGTACTGCTTGACGGGCTTGCGGCCGGTGTCGGCGAGCCCGAACCGCTCCAGCAGGGCGTCCGCCCGTGCGCCCGCCCGGCGTGCGCCCAGGTGGTACAACCGGCCGAACATCTCCAGGTTCTGCCGGCCGCCCAGCTCCTCGTCCACCGCCGCGTGCTGCCCGAGCAGGCCGATCCGCTGCCGGACCTCGCGCGCACCGGTGCGTACGTCGTGTCCCGCCACCTCGACCCGTCCCTCGTCGTGCCTGAGCAGGGTCGACAGGATGCGGACGGCCGTGGTCTTGCCCGCGCCGTTGGGGCCGAGCACGCCGTGCACGGTGCCCCGGCGGACGGTGAGGTCCAGCCCGTCCAGGGCGCGCTTGTCCCCGTACCGCTTGTGAACGCCTTCTACGACGATCGCGTCGGTCACGTTCTCCCCCAGCTCCTCGCGTAGTCAAACTTGACTAGATGCAGGAAGGTATCCCACGCCCATGCATTCGTCAAACTTGATTAGTGGGCATCCCCAGGATCGGGGATGCCGGTCGCGTACGGGTTCTCCTCGCCCTCACCGAGCACCCCAACGAACGGCTCGCCCTCGCCCGCGAAGGTGTACGCGCCACCCTCGATCCGGGCGACGAGACCGCGCGTCCACTCCGCGCCCGCGTCCGCCGAGTGCACCCACAGATGCATGATCTCGCCGATGTGGCCGAGCTGCTCCGGCCCGTCCTCGGGGATGTAGTGCTCGGTGACCGAGGTCCGCCACGCCTCGATGGCCGCGATCCGCTGCCGCAGCAGCGCGACCGCCTCGGACCGCTCCAGGTCGACGATGAAGCCGATGGCCGCCGAGAGCACGTCCATCTTCTGGTCGTACGAGATGATCGCCTCGCGCAGCAGCGTCAGGAACTCCCGCGTTCCCCGGTCGGTGATCTCGTACTCGGTGCGCGGCGGGCCGCCGGCCGTGGACGGGGCGACCTCGTGCGCGACCAGCAGGCCCTGCTTCGCCATCTGCTTGAGAGCGTGGTAGATCGATCCGGGTTTCGCGTTGGACCACTCGTGCGCGCCCCAGTACTCCAGGTCGTTGCGGACCTGATAGCCGTGCGCACGGCCGTGCTGACGCACGGCACCGAGGACCAGCAGCCGGATCGCGGACATTCCCACACTCTTTCTATTCAACTTTGACTAGGAGCTGCCCTCAGCGTAGCCCGCGTCCTGGGCCACCAGCTCGAAGGCCGTCCTGCCGTCGAGGGACTCCCGGATGATGTCCGCGTGCCCGGCGTGCCTGCCGATCTCCTCCACGAGGTGGATGAGCAGCCAGCGCATCGAGACCCGGCCGTCCTTGGGGAACCAGGGCGCCTCGGGAAGGGGGAAGGTGTCGTTCATGCTGTCCACCGAGGCGATGAACTCCTCGGTCTCCGCCGCGACCTTCGCCCAGAAGGCGAGGATGCCGGGGACGGACTCGCCCTCGACCAGCCGGAAGCTGTCGCCCCAGGTCTCCTGGGTGCGCGCCTTGTCGTTCGGCCGCTGCTGGGCCATCCGGAGCCAGCTCAGCTCGGTCTCGGCCACGTGCTTGGCCAGCCCGGACAGGGAGAGCTCGCTGGCGCTGGGACGGCTCGCGGCCTGCTCCTCGGAGAGGCCGATGAGCGAACGGCGGATGGCTCCGCGCTGCGCCTCGACGAAGGACAGAAGTGCGCCGCGCTCGTCGCCGTGCGCCTCGGAGAGAACGTGAGTGACCATGGTGACCGCCTTGGGGATCGTGCCGGTGTCCTTCTTCCTGACACCGACCACGTTACGAACCCTTGCGGTCAGCTTCCGTCCTCAACTCTCGGTTTCACAGGGGGAATCGGGTGCGCCCGTGCTGGATGGAGATCCACTTCTGCGTGGTGAACGCCTCCACGGCCGCCTCACCGTTCAGCCGGCCCATCCCGGACATCTTCTCGCCGCCGAAGGCCACGAGCGGGTCGTCCTGGACGGTGGAGTCGTTGACGTGGAACATTCCGCTGACGATGCGCCGGGCGAAGCGCACACCGCGCTCCACGTCCTTCGTGTGCACGGCGCCGCTCAGTCCGTACGGGCTGTCGTTGACGATCCGTACGGCCTCGTCCTCGCCCTCGAACGGCACCAGCAGCGCCACCGGGCCGAAGATCTCCTGAGCCAGCAGCGGAGATCCCTCGGGCAGTCCGGCCAGCACCGTCGGCTCGACGAGGTTGCCGCGCGTCCGGCCCCGTACGAGCGCCGTCGCGCCGTCGGCGATCGCCTGGTCGACCAGAGCGGTCAGGGCCTCCGCCTGGAAGGCGCTGATGACCGGGCCGATCCGGGTGTCCGGATCGCGGGGATCGCCGGTCCTGAGACCGGCCACCTCGGCCGTGAACCGCTCGGTGAACTCGGCCTCGACCGCCCGGTCCACCAGGATGCGGTTGGCGGCCATGCTGACCTGCCCCTGGTACAGGAAACGGCTGAAGACGGCGGCCTGGACCGCGTAGTCGATGTCCGCGTCCTCCAGCACCACCAGGGCGCTGTTGCCGCTGAGTTCGAGGATGACCCGCTTGAAGAGACCGCCCGCCGTCGCGGCGACATGGCGGCCGACCCGGTCCGAACCGGTGAACGAGATCACCTTGGGCACGGGGTGCGCGATGAACGAGTCGCCTATCTCCGCGCTGTCCGTGACCACGATGTTGAGCAGTCCGGCGGGAAGTCCCGCGTCCTCGAAGATCTTGGCCACCAGGGTGCCGCCGACGACGGGAGCGTTCTGGTGGGGCTTGACGACGACCGCGTTACCGAGGGCAAGGGCGGGGGCCACGGACTTCATGGTCACCAGGAAAGGGAAGTTGAAGGCGGAGATCACACCGATGACCCCGACGGGCACCCGGTGGACGCGGTTCTCCTTGCCGTCCACCGGTGAGGGCAGCAGCCGGCCCAGGGGGCGCAGCGCCTGACCGGCCGCCGCGCGCAGGAACTCCTGGCAGGTGCGGACCTCGTACTCCGCCTTGAGGCGGGTGCCGCCCAGTTCCTCGATGATCGCCTCGACGATGGCCTCGGTGCGCTCCTCGATGAGGTCCACGGCGCGGCTCAGCACGGCACGGCGTTCGTACGGGCCGGACGCGGCCCATTTCGGCTGGGCGCGTTCCGCGGCGCGGTAGGCCCTGTCCACCTCCAGCGAGGTGGCGACGGTGATCGAGCTCAGCTTCTCGCCGTTGTAGGGATTGATATCGATGATGTCCCACGAGCCGCTGCCGGTCAGCCACTCGCCGTCGATGTACTGGTGGGCCAGTTCATTGAAGTAGGACATGCAATCCCTTACTGCAGACGCAGACTCCCGGCACGGCTGATACGACGTCATCGTACGTACACATCACGTCAGTTGAAGAAGTCCACGGAGCAGATCCCGGCTCTCTTCGGGGCCGGGGCTGTCCTCATGGAGCCGAATCATGGCCTTTTCGTACTGGGCGACTTCCTCGGCCTTGTCCAGATAAAGCGCACTTGTCAGCTGCTCCAGATAGACAAGGTCCGACAGATCGGATTCCGGGAATCGCAGCATCGTGAATGCGCCGCTCTCTCCCGCATGGCCGCCGAAACTGAAGGGCATCACCTGAAGGGTGATGTTCGGCTGCTCCGACATATCGATCAGATGCCGCAATTGCGCACGCATCACCTCGCGCTCACCGTACGGACGGCGCAGCGCCGCCTCGTCGAGCACGGCGTGGAAGCGCGGGGCCCGCTCGGAGACGAGCGCTTTCTGCCGCTCGAGCCGCAGTGCGACCCGGCGGTCGATCTCGGCCGCGGGGGCGCCGCGCATACCCCGGGAGACCACGGCGTGGGCGTACGCCTCGGTCTGCAACAGACCGTGGACGAACTGGACTTCGTAGATCCGGATGAGCGATGCCGCACCCTCCAGACCGATGTACGTCTGGAACCAGCCAGGCAGCACATCACCGTAACTGTGCCACCAGCCCGCCACGTTGGCCTCACGGGCCAGGCCGAGGAGGGAGTCGCGCTCCACCTCGTCGGCGACGCCGTAGAGCGTGAGCAGGTCCTCGACGTCCCTGGCCTTGAAGCTCACCCGTCCCAACTCCATGCGGCTGATCTTCGATTCGGAGGCGCGGATGGAGTAGCCGGCCGCCTCACGGGTGATGCCGCGCGACTCGCGCAGGCGTCTGAGCTGTGAGCCCAGCAGGATGCGCCGCACCACAGAACCACTCGACTCGCCTGCCGGCACTGGTCCAACCCTCCCCATCGCTTCCCGGACACTCGGGGTTCCCCCTGAACCCCGAGTGCCGGATTCTGCCACCAAAACGCTTCAGCCCGTACTCATTCGATTACGGAAATGGGAAGACTTGCAGAAAGCTTCGAATCTGCCCAGGGGAAGAAATGAGTAAGAACCGGCACGCTGTCGGGCAGGTCCGGCGCGTGCACGTGCATCTGCCCTTGCATCTGCCCTGCGCATTCGGAACGATGGCCATCGCGCACCTGCGTGCTCGTTCGTGTTGTGCCGCTGTACCCCCCGCAGTACCGCTACAGGCAGTGCCGCTACAGCCGCGAATCCCGGGAGTGCCTCGCATGGGGACGAATGGATCGACGATGCTCGAGCCGTTACGGCAGGGGCTTCCACCTACCGACCCCTCGGCGGTCGCCGGATCGGCCTCCTGCACGTTGCCGGCTCGCTACGAAGCGGTGGGCGGGGCGCGGCAGTTCACCAGGAAGACGCTCGCCCAGTGGGAGCTGACCGAGCGGTTCGACGATGTCGCCCTGGTCGTGTCCGAACTCGTCACCAACGCACTGCGTCATGCCCTGCCGGCGGATGTCGCCAGGGACCCGCAGGACCCGCCCGTGCGGCTGCACCTGATGCACTGGACGTCCCGCCTGGTGTGCGCGGTGCGCGATCCCAGCCGGTCCGGTCCGGTGGCCGGTGAGGCGGCGGACTCGGCGGAGTCGGGTCGCGGCCTGTTCCTGGTGGAGTCCTTCAGCGACTCGTGGGGCTGGCACCCCTCCCCCGTACTGGCCGGGGAGAAGCTGCCCACGGGGGCGATGCGCGGAAAGGTGGTCTGGGCGCTGTTCCGGCTGCCGGGCGGCGGGACGGCCGACGGCGCGTAGGAAAGCGCTTCTGCGTGCCGACGCGCGTAGAGCGGGCGTCGACGGCAGGGGCGTGGGCGGGTGTGCGCGCGGGCGCGGGAGTGCGTGAGCGACCGGGGCGGTCAGCCGCCCGCGGCCAGGTGGTCGAACTCCCCGTCCTTGACGCCGAGCAGCAACGCCTCTATCTCGGCCGGCGTATAGACCAGGGCGGGCCCGTCGGGATGGCGCGAGTTCCGCATCGCCACATTCCCTCCGGGCAGTTTCGCGAACTCCACACAGGAGCCCTGGGAGTTGCTGTGTCTGCTCTTCTGCCAGACGACTCCGCGGAGCTCTGTGGCTGCCATGCCGTTGTACACGTGGTGCACAGGACGCTCCCCGAGTTGCAAGGTGCAAGTGTCAACTAGCTCGGATCATAGCTGTGTTCATATGCCAATGCATGAGCAGATGCACGTGCACGCGGGGTGTTCCTTTGATTACAGCTCACTTCCCCACCTGCCCGCCCTCCTGACAGGAGACGAACAGCACGCCTATTCGGCTCCGCCTCAAGGGAGTTACTTCTGCGGCGCTGGTAGTTTGGCGCGGTCTTTCGACCGAAAAACAACAGGGGGAAGTCCACATGGACAGGTTCGTACGTACCGGAGCCATCATCACCGCGGGCCTTGTGGCCGCGCTCGCGCTGACGGCCTGTGGCAGTGACGGCGACGGTGGCGCAGAGGGCCGTAAGGGCGGCTCGGGCAGTTCCGATTCTGGTTCCGATTCCGGCTCCGATTCAGGTTCTGGTTCTGGCTCCGACTCCGGCTCGGCCTCCGGGCAGCCCGGCGCCGGTGCTTCCGAGCTCGAAGGCACCTGGGCGGGGCTGACCGACGGGAAGGCCGTCGCTCTGTCCGTCACCTCCGGCAAGGTCGCGCTCGTCGCCGAACAGAACGTCTGCCAGGGCGAGGTGAAGGACCACGGCAAGGTGATGCTGGCGCTGAAGTGCCCCGGCGGGAACACCGACCGCACCATGGGGTCCGTCGAGTCCAACGACGGCAAGACCCTCGTCGTCTCTTGGGACGCCGGGGCCAAGGACACGCTCACCAAGACCGACGGCACGATGCTTCCCTCCGACCTGCCGGGCATGCCGACCCCCTGACGGCCGGGAGTCATCCACTCCCCGGCTCGCCGGTGCCCCGTTCATCCGCGTCCCGTTCACCCGTGTCCAGGCTCCGTGAGAACTCCTCCAGGGCGTCGAGGAGCAGGCCGGCACCCTCGCGTACGACCGGGTCGGGAAGCTGCGCGGGGACGGCCGCGGGGGCGTCCGCAGGGGCGTCGGCCGGGGCGCCCTCCGTCGTCGCGGCGTGCGAGCCCGACTCCTCGGTGTCCCAGTACGCCACCGTTTCCCGCACCGCTTCCCACTCCGGTACACGGCGTTCCCGCACCGCCTTCGCGCCCCTCTCGGTGGCCTTCCGCAGGGCCGCCGCCAGCTCGGCGGCGCCCGGCACGGGGGCGGCAGACCTCCCCGGCAGATGCGCCTCCAGCACCATCGCGACCCGGCCGAGCCGCGCCAGCGCGTGCTGGGCGTCGTCGGCGGCCGACCGGGAGATGCCCCGGTGGCGTACGGGCTCGTACTGGGCGGTCGCCAGCGCCTCCTGCCAGGCGACCCGGGCCTCCCGGGTCGCCAGCAGGGCGGCGCGTACGTCCTCGTTGCTCCTGGCCGCCGGATCGGCGTACTGGTCGACGACCGTGGCCGCGTAACGGCCGTCCGAGATCAGCCAGTCGGCCAGGCGGTTACGCAGCCGCGGCGTCTCCCAGGCCGGGTAGATGGCGTACGAGACCATCGCGAGGATGCCGCCCGCGAGGGTCAGGCCGACTCGTTCGCTGACGGTCTGCGACCAGTCGTCGCCCGCCATCCCGAGGAGGAAGACGACGTAGGCGGAGACACAGATCTGGCTGATCGCGTAGCCCGTGCGCATCAGCAGGTACATCAGCAGGGCGCAGACCACCGAGAGGGCGGCCGAGAGCGTGGCGTCCGGGCGGACGGTCTGCACGATGACGCTGGCGAGCGTGACCCCGACGACGGTGCCGCCGAAACGGGCCACGGAACGGGAGTACGTCTGCGAGAAGTCCGGGCGCATCACCATGACGGCGACCATCGGCGCCCAGTACCCGTGGCCGAACGGCAGAGCCGCGCCCACCAGGTAGCCCGCCGCCACGACCGCCGAGACCCGGATCGCGTGGCGCAGGATCGGGGACCCGCGCCGCAGCTCGCCCCGCATCGACCTCAGCACGACGGGGACCAGCCGCAGCAGCGTGGGGCGGCGGCGGTGCGGGGCGTCCGGGACGGCGGTCTCCCCGTCTCCCGTGCCGGCGCCCTCGGCGATCTCGATGACGTCGTCGAGCAGCGCGGTGAGCCGGTCGGCGGCGCGGCGGGGCGGGCCGGTGAAGATCACCTCGGTGTCGGGGGTCCTGAGCGTGGCGAGGGCGGGCGCGGGGAGCCGCACCGGGTCGCCCTGCCGGATCGCGCGGGCCGCCGCGTCGAGCACGGACGCGGCGGCCCCGAGCAGTTCGCGAGCCCGGTCGCGTTCCGGCCCCTCCGCCGGGACGCCCAGCGCGGGGTCCGCGAGCGAGGCCAGCACGGGCCTGATCCGTTCGGCGACCCCGCGGGCCCCGTGCAGTTCGGCGGGCCTGCGACGGGCCTGCCGGGGGGTGACGGCGGCGGCGCTGCGGGCGGTCATCATCAGGACCGGGTCGAAGTCGGCCAGGGGATCGTGGCGCAGCCGTCGGGCGTAGTCGCCCACACCGGCGAGGGCATCGGCGAGCGCGTCCCGCTGGGCGCCCCACCTGCGTACCGGGAACAGGATGATCAGCGCGGCCTGGACCACGCCGCCGACCGCGATCATCGCGGCGTGCACGGCCGCTTCGGCGACGGAGGTGGGCAGAGTGATCGTCACCAGCATGATCGCGACGTTGGAGGAGGCGATGATGCCCGCGGTCGGTCCCGCCGCCCAGGCCAGGCCGGCCACGAACGTCCAGAGCACGAGCAGGGCGACGAACAGGCCGGTCTGCGAGACGGTGAGGTAGCCGATGAAGGTCGACACGGCCAGGCTGGCACCGGAGACCAGGGCGAGGACGGGCCTGGGCCGCCAGCTGCGCTGGAAGGTGGCGATCGCCGCCTGGTACGCGCCGAACGCGGAGCTGGCGGCGATCACGGGCCCGAAGAGGGCCAGGCTCGTCCCGAGGACGAGGGCCAGACCCGCGGCCCCGCGGAGCGCGATGAGCGGTTCCAGACGCCGCCGCTCGAACGTCAGCCCCGAGCGGGCGGTCTCCTTCAGCGCCCGGAGCCAGCTCATGGGCCGAGCCTAGCCGCAAAGGCCGAGCCCGGCCGCAATACAGGACAAGGACGACTGGAGCGGATGAACGGGCCTTAACGGCTCATCCTCCGCTCAACGGTCGATGCCCGGCCCGCTTCCACCCATCCGGGCCCGGTCCGCGGCGGCCGTACCGTGGGTCCAGCCGTCGATGTCCGTGGCGCCGCGTACGCGGGTGGTGGTCGTCTTCGGGAACATCCGCTCGGCCGCGTCCGTGACCGCGACGTCCCGGGCGGCCAGCACGGGCAGCAGGCTGCCGGGGGTGGCCTGTTCCGTGCCGGTCCCGGTGTCGTCGCCCGCGTCCGCCGCGGCGGTGACCCGGGCGGTGTCGGATGCGAGGCGGCTGCCGAGCCGTTGGGCGTACGCCATCAGGAAGGACTGCCGGAACGTCTTGGTGCGCTTGCGACCGCCGGCGCGCTGGCCGGCCTCGGCCTTCGTCATCGCGGACGTGCCCTGCACGAGCAGGGAGGTGAAGAGCAGTTCCACCGCCTCCAGGTCCGGTTCGAAGCCGACGACCGTCGTGAAGCCGGCCTCGCTGTTCCAGACGGCCTGGCAGCGGTTGGCGGAGGCGACGGCGTCGAGCAGGATCGCCTTCGCCGTCTCGTACGGGGCGTCGACCCCGATCCGGCAGGCGCCCGGCGTCTCGTCGCTGTGGGTACGGGCGGCGAGCAGCGCCTCGTCGATGCTGTGCCGGGCCATCAGCTCCTGCGCCTTGGTGGTGAGGGCCTCCGCCTCCTCGGGGAAGCCGGTCCCCTCCGCCTTCGCCAGGAGCGCGCGAATCCGCGTGAGCATGCGGGATTCGCCATGGGCGGGCGGCTGGTGGAGGCGGTCGGCGGCGGTCCCGGGGGCCGGGCCGACGGGCTCGATGGCGGGGAGGCGCAGCAGCACGCGGTACAGGTCGAGGAGGGCGGAGGCGTACGAGAAGCGGTCGGGGCGGTTCCGGGGCACGGGGGCGGGCAGTGCGGCGAGCTGGTCGGCCCAGCGGGGCGGGAGGTGCGGGTACCCGGCGGTCTCGGCCGTGATCAGGGTGGCCACGAGCGCGGCCCCGCTCTCGTCCAGGTCCCGCCGGACGATCCGTACGAGGTCGGCGGGCTGCCAGCCGCGGGCCCAGGCGCGCCGCACGAACTCCTCGCCGCGGGCGTGAACCTCGTCGTCGGCGGTGGGGGCGGCGGCCAGGAGGGAGGCGCCGGTGTCCAGGCCGGTGTCGTCCTGCGCGTACAGGGCTGCTGCGAATGCCTGGTCGATCACCGGTTCCATGAGGTCAGGGTAGGTGGGGTGCGGGCATGACCTGGCGGCGGTCTTGCCCCTGCCCGCCCACTTCCTGCCCCGGCCTGGCGGCGGTCTTGCCTGCGCCCGCCCCTGCCCGAACCCGGAGCGCGGCTCCGGGCCCCGCGCCTCACATGCCGGGCAGCAGAACCAGCTTCCCCCGCACATGTCCCGCCTCACTCGCCTCCTGCGCCCTCGCCGCATCGGACAGGGCGAACGTCTGGGCCACCGGCACCCGCAGCTCCCCCGCCGCCGCCAGGCGGACGCTCTCCGCGAGGTGTGCGCCCGGCGGGGCGCCGACGGCGGAGGAGAACGCCACCCCCAGCTTCGCGGCATCCGCGTCCGCGATGGTGACGATCCGGCCGGTGCCGCCGCGCAACTCGATGGAGTCAGGCAGCGCACCCCGCCCCGAGGCGTCGAAGACCGCGTCCACACCCTGCGGCGCGACCTGGTGGACCCGGTCGACCAGGCCCTCCCCGTACGCCACCGGGACCGCGCCGAGGACCCGCAGGTACTCGTGGTTGGCCGGCGACGCGGTGCCGATGACCGTGGCGCCCCGGGCCGTCGCCAGCTGGACCGCCGCGGAGCCCACCGCTCCGGCCGCCCCGTGCAGCAGCAGGGTGTCGCCCTCGTTCACCGCGAGTTCGTCCAGTACCCGGGCGGCCGTCTCGGAGGCGACCGGCAGCGCGGCGGCGGCCTCCCAGTCGAGCTCCTCCGGCTTGCGGACGATGGTTCGCACGTCAGCGAGCGCGTGGGTGGCGTACGAGCCGGTGACGCTCGTGCCGAGCACCTCGTCGCCGGGCGCGAACGCCGTGACGCCCTCACCGATCTCGTCGACCACTCCGGAGAAGTCACTGCCTGGCGTGGCGGGCAACGGTGTGGGGAAGACCTGTTCCATCCAGCCGCGCCGGATCTTGTAGTCGACCGGGTTGACCCCCGCCGCCCTGACCTCCACACGCACCTGGCCGGGTCCCGGGTGCACCTCGTCCACCTGGGCCAGGTGCAGCACCTCGGGACCCCCGAACCGCTCGTACACGATCGCTTCCATGCGTCGATCCTCACGGCCCGGATTCGGTCCTGCGACCCGGAGCCGCCGTCCGGGCCGTTGTCAGTGGCGGGTGCCAGACTCGGTCCATGACCGATCGTTGGGCTCTGGCCACGGCAGAGGGCGGCGGTGCGCTGCTCGCACCGCTGGACCGGGACGGGCTGCCCGCCGGCCCCGTCCTCGCCGAGCCCGACCTCACCGAGGCCGTCCGGTCACGGCCCGACGTGGTGCGCTGGGTCTGGCGGTCGACCGCCGAGATCTATCCACGGCTGCTCGCCGCCGGCGTCCGGGTCGAGCGGTGTTACGACGTGGAGTGCGCCGAGCTGCTGCTGCTCGGCCACGAGGGGCGCTTCGGGGAGCCCCGCTCAGCGGCCGCCGCCTGGGCCCGTCTGCGCAACGCGCCCGTGCCGCCCGATCCGCCGCCCCGCTCCGCCGAGCCGGGGTCGCAGTCCTCCCTCTTCGAACCGCGGTCGGGGACGGACGTCCCCTTCGACGCGCTCCTCGCCGTCTACGCCGAGCAGCTGCGCCGTCACGACGCCGCGTCGCATCCGGGCCGCATGCGGCTGCTCACCGCGTCCGAGTCGGCCGGCATGCTCGTCGCCACGGAGATGAACAGGGCGGGCCTGCCCTGGCGGGCGGACGTGCACCGCGACCTGCTGCACGAACTGCTGGGCGAGCGGTACGCGGGCGGCGGGGAGCCCCGCCGACTGGCCGAGCTGGCGGACGAGGTGTCGGCCGCGTTCGGCAGGAGGGTGCGCCCCGATCTGCCCGCCGACGTGCTGAAGGCGTTCGCGCAGGCCGGGATCAAGGTGAAGTCGACACGGCGCTGGGAGCTCGAAGAGCTGGACCACCCGGCCGTCGAGCCGCTCATCGCGTACAAGAAGCTGTACCGGATCTGGACGGCGCACGGCTGGAGCTGGCTCCAGGACTGGGTCCGTGACGGCCGCTTCCGGCCGGAGTACCAGCCGGGCGGCACGGTCAGCGGCCGCTGGACGACCAACGGCGGCGGGGCCCTCCAGATCCCCAAGGTCATACGGCAGGCCGTCGTCGCGGACGAGGGCTGGCGACTGGTCGTCGCCGACGCCGACCAGATGGAGCCGCGCGTCCTGGCCGCGATCTCCCGCGACCGGGGCCTGATGGAGGTGGCAGGCCATGACGGCGACCTCTACAAGGCGCTGTCCGACCGGGCGTTCCACGGCGACCGCGACCACGCGAAGATCGCCCTGCTCGGCGCGATCTACGGCCAGACCTCCGGCGACGGGCTGAAGAACCTGGCCGCGCTGCGCCGGAGGTTCCCGCAGGCCGTCGCCTACGTCGACGACGCGGCGAAGGCCGGTGAGGAGGGCCGGCTCGTACGGACCTGGCTGGGCCGGACGAGCCCTCCGGCCGCCGGGGCCGGGGAGGACGAGGAGGCGGGCATCCCGCAGGAGGCCGGGGAGCTGCCGGGCGGTGGCGGTTCGGGCGACCCCGACGTCACCCCCGGCTACGCCTCGTCGAACGCCCGGGCCCGGGGCCGTTTCACGCGGAACTTCGTGGTGCAGGGCAGCGCCGCCGACTGGGCACTGCTGCTCCTGGCCGCTCTGCGACGGACGCTCACCGCCGGGGAGTCGCGAGCCGAACTGGTCTTCTTCCAGCACGACGAGGTGATCGTGCACTGCCCGGCCGAGGAGGCCGAGCGCGTGGTGGAGGCGATCCGCGCGGCCGGGGAACTGGCCGGGCGGACCGCCTTCGGCGACACACCGGTGCGGTTTCCGTTCACGACGGCGGTGGTGGAGCGGTACTCCGACGCCAAGTGAGGCCCTGATGGCCCTTACTTCTGGAGTTTCAGCCACTCCGTGCTGGTTGCCAGCGCGGTGAGCTGCTCGATGGTCAGCGCGGGCTCGGCCCGGGTGGCGGCCGCCGACTGTTCGCCGGAGTTGAAGGCGGAGACGACGACGCGCATGCCGTCGGGGCGCATCGTGTCGGCCGTCCACTGGACGACGCCCTCGCCGCCCTTCTCACCGGGCTCCTGCGTGGTCATGACCTTCGTGCCGTCGGGCAGCGTCTCCGCGCCGGTGTAGAGCTGATCGGCGACGTCCCGCATGTCGCGCTGCACATTGACCTGGACGAGCGACCTGCCCTTGCCGTCGTCCACGATGACGTACGCGTACTCGTCGCCATCGGGCCGCTTCTCCACAACCCGGAGGTCCTTGGGCAGCAGTCCCAGGAACGTGGGCATGAGGCGGGTGTAGTCGAGTGCGGGGGCAACGGGCAGGCCGTCCCCCGGCCTCGCGGCCTTCTCCTGCTTCTCCGGCGTCTCCTGCTTCTCCGTCTGCGGCGGTCGCGCGGTCGCCACCGGCGAGGCCGACGACGGGGCCGGGGCCGGAGGATTCGCGGACTTCCCGTCGTCGTGCGCCAGGGCCGCCTTCAGCCGGAGGGCCAGCGCCCGCCACTCCGCGGCCTTGCCCAGGGCGACGAGCCGATCCGTGCCCAGGGGCGGCTCGGGCCGGGTGGGCTTCGCCCGTGCGCCCACGATGCCGTTGTACGCGCGGATGTCCACCGTGACACCGCTGTTGGTGAGGTAGACGTACCGCGAGGACGTGATCCCCTCGTCCCCTTCACCGTTGTCCGCCGGGCCCCCCTTCTCCGGCTTCCCGTCCCCTCCCACCGGGACCGCGCACGCCATGACCCTCTGCTGGGCCGCCTTGCTGCCGACGCCCTCCTCGCTGCCGATGATGCCGAGTTCGGGCTTCCTGCCCGTGGGCTCGTTCGCCCAGAACTTCGCGTCCTCCCGGCACAGCGGCATGCCCTTCGCGTCCTTCTCCAGCTCCGGAGTGACATACAGCGAGGCCGAGACCGTCGCCTCCCCCTTCCCGTCGTCGTAGACGACGGAAGCCGTCGCACGACCGCGGTCGCGCACGGCATCGGTTCCCTGGCCCACCGCCTGAGCGGTCGCGCCCTTCGGCAGCAGGCTCTCCAGCGTGTCGGCCATCTCGGCCCCGGAGACCCCGGACCCGGACCCGGACCCGGACCCGGACCCCGGCAGGACGGACCGCTGTCCGCCCGCCAGGTCGGCCGAGGTACCGGACCCGCCGATCAGGCCGCCGGCGAAGGCCCCGCCCACGCCGATCAGGGCCAGTGCCATCACGCTTCCCGCCATGGCCGTCACCCGGCGCCGCCGCAGGGCGCGGCGGCCCGCCGCCAGCCCGCCGTCCACCACCGACGGGCAGTCGGTGAGCTCGAAGGCTTCCCCCGCACGGCGGAGCTCCTCGCTGAGTTCGTCTTCAAAGGGCATGGGAAACCACCACTTCTCGGGCTGAGTGCGTCTGAGTGAGTTCTGCGTGGATGCCGTCGGTGCGGCGCCGTCAGTGGAGCGCGAACTCCGCGATGCTGCCGCCGAGCTGCTCGCGCAGTTTCCCGAGCGCCCGCACACAGCGGGTCCGTACCGCCGCCGAACTGACCTGGAGTGCCTCGGCGGTCTCTTCGATGCTCCGGTCCTCCCAGTAGCGCAGCACCACCACCGCCCGGTCCTTCGGCGCCAGTTGCGCCAGCGCCTGGAGCAGCGCCAGCCGCAACGCCGGATCGCTGCCCTGGGCCGTCGCGCTGTCCGGCAGTTCCGCCTGCGGGCGCTCGGCCGCGGAACGGCGTCGCCGGTGAGTCAGGAACGTGCGTACGAGCACGGTCTGGGCGTACGCCGCCGGGTTGTCGATCCGGTGGACGCGGCCCCACAGCACGTACATCCGGCCCAGGGTCTCCTGCACCAGGTCCTCGGCGAGATGCTCGTCCCCACTGGTCAGCAGGCATGCCGAGCGATACAGATGCTTCGCACGACCAGCCGCGAACTCTCCGAAGTCGTCCGCGCGCGACGTCCTCATGCCCTCCCCGTTCGTCCGGTCCGTGTCCCGCTCCCCGCCCCCACACCCCTTCGACGCGTCGGGCGCCCGCAAATGTTTCAGAGGGACTGGGAAAGGGTCCCGCCCGCGCGGCTGACCGCGTGGACGGGACCCTTCGGGGCGGTGGTGCCCGCCTGCTGCCGCGTCTACCCGCGTTCCCACAACGCGGGGACATGGGGCGGTTCCCAGCCGGTCATGGCCAGGTGGCCCTGCAGACAGCGGTAGGCGACACCGCCGTAGGTGACGCGGTCTCCCGCGCGGTAGGAGGTCCCGGCCGACCAGGTACCGCCCGGAGGGTCCGTGGGCGGGTCGGTGGGGCCGGGGGTCTGGGCGAGGTCGAGGACGAAGTCGAAGGTGCCCTGCCTGCCGTTCCCGGCGGTACGCACGTTCATGAGCAGCGCTGGGTCGAAGAGGGAATCGGTGGCGTTGCGCGGCTCGTTCGGGAAGTACAGCTGGGTGGTGAGCACCGGGTGGCCGGGGGCCTGGGCCTTCACATGGATGTGCCGGGTGCGTCCGGGATAGAGGCCCGCCACGACCGTGGTGAGCGTGAAGGCCCCGTTCGCGTCGGTGAACTGGTGGCCGCGGAAGGCGTAGCCGGCCATGTCGTACGCACCGTTGGTGTCGGCCTGCCAGAAGTCGAGGAGCACTCCGGGGACGGGCCGGCAGGCCCGGCCGAAGACGTAACCGCTGACGGTCAGCGGCACACCAGGAGTCCCCGTCGTCACCAGGCTGGTGCGGCGCGGGGAGTTGGGCCTGAAGTACGGGCCCTCCATCTGTGGCGGCGTCGGGTCGTCCCCGTCGTCGCAGGCGGGGGTGGGGGCGAGCAGCCCGCCGTCGGAGCCGGCGTCGCGGGCGAGCGCGACGCCTCCTCCGGCGAGCAGCGGGGCGGCGCTCGCGACGATCGCGGCCTTCAGGAGGCTCTTGCGGCTGATGCGGCGGTCGTGGGGGACTTCTTCGTTCGGGGTGCTGTCGCTTGCTGCTGGAGTCATGGCGTATTCCTCGGATGGGGGAGAGGACGTACGGAGGGGAGGTGTCCGGTCAGGCGGTCAGGCCCGTTGCCACAGCGCCGGTACGTTCGGCGGCTGCCAGCCCGGCTGGGCCGTGTGGCCCTGGAGGCAGCGGTAGGTCGCTCCCGCGTACGTGACCGTGGCGCCGGCGGCGTACGCCGTGCCCGCGGCCCAGGTCCCGCCCGGCTCGGTCGGCGGGTCCGTGGGATCGGTGGGCGGGTCGGTCGGTGTGCCGCTGGTCATCAGGGTCAGCCCGTAGACCTGGAGCGCGGCGTTCACCGGCTGGAAGTACGTCGTACCGCCGGACGAGCAGTTGCCGGAACCGCCGGAGGTGACTCCCTGCGCCTGGCTCCCGGAGAGGAACGAGCCGCCGGAGTCGCCCGGTTCGGCACACACACTGGTGCGGGTCACCGGGGAGATGGTGCCCTCGGGGTAGGTGACGCTGGTGTTGCGCTGCTGGATGGTGCCGCAGTGCCAGCCGGTCGTGGATCCCGAGCGGCAGACGGAGGCGCCTTCGAGCATTTCGGTGGAGCCGGTGACGGTCACGTCGCCCCTGCCGTACCCGTTCACCAGGGCGCGCGGGGTCCAGCTGGTGTTCGTGGCGACCCAGGCGTAGTCGCGGCCGGGGAAGGTGGATGCCTGGAAGGAGCCCTGGGCCTGCTGGTTGTAGCCGTTGGTGGTCGTGCCGGCCCTGCCGCAGTGGCCAGCGGTGACGAAACCGTTCTGCGTACCGCGTCTGACCGGGAAGCCGATGGAGCAGCGGCCCGAGCCGTTCATGTAGTACGCGTCGCCGCCGCGCAGGTCCGCGAGGGCGCGCGGCCGCTCGGTGGACCGGTTGACCTTCACGAGGGAGCGGGAGACACCGGCGGCGTCGAGGAAGGTGTCCGCGGCCGAGGCGTCCGCCGCGTTGACGACGACCCGGTTGGTGCGCACGTCGACGTACCAGGAGGGCACGTCCCTGGGGGCCTCGCTCCGCGCCGTGCGGTCCAGCGCGGCCTTGGCGGCTTCGAGGCGGTCCAGGCTGTGGCCGACGACCTCGGCCTCGGCGCCCGCGGCGGTGATGCGTCCCGCCTCCGCGGCGTCGGTGGTGGCGACGGTGAGCGTGGCGCTGTCACCGCTCACCCGGGCACCGGCGAAGCTGGCGCCGAGGGACTTCTCCAGCCCCGCGGCGACGGCCGCGGCCCGGTACTCGTCGTCCATCCGGCTCCTCGCCTCCTCCTCGCTCAGCCCGAGGTCGCGCCGCATGGCCTCGATCAGGCCGGGTGACACCTGCCCGGCCGCCGCCACGGAGGGGACGGCGGCGCCCGTCGGGTCGGCCGACGCGGTGCCGGTCAGACCTGCCAGGGCGAGCGCGCCCACCGCCGCGGTGGCGGTGCACGCGATGAGCGCGCGTCTGCGGAGTGCGGTGATCTCCACGTAACTCTCCTTGGTGTGGGGGGTGTTGGGCTCCACGGCGGGGAGGCCGTGTCGGGGACTGCCGAAACCGTAGCCGCGCACCCGTCGGCCGAGGAGATCCCGTCCGCCCCCTCACTTCGCGTTATGGGGCGCCCCCGGACGAGGACGTGCACATGCCCCGGCGACTCCCCCTCGGACGGCGGCCCGGGTAGGTTCCCCTCATGCACACAGGCCAACCGCTGGGCTCAGGACGCACCGCCGATGTGTACGCGATCGACGAGTCCTGGGTCCTGCGCCGCTACCGCGACGGCACCGACGCCACGCCTGAACTGGCCGTCATGGCCTACCTCTCCGCCACCGGATTCCCGGTCCCCCGCATAGGTCCGCCCGTAGGCCCCTCGATGCCCGCATCCGACCTGGTGCTGCAACGGCTGACCGGCCCGACGATGGCGGAGGCCCTGCTCGCGGGCACGCTCAGCGGGCCGGAGGGCGCCGAGACGCTGGCGCGGCTCCTGCGGGAGCTGCACGCGATCCCGCCCCGGCTCTCCCACGACCCGGACGACCGGATCATCCATCTCGATCTGCATCCGGAGAACGTGATGCTGACGCCCCACGGTCCGATGGTGATCGACTGGAGCACCGCTTCGGAAGGCCCGCCGGAGCTCGACCGGGCCATGTCGTGCCTGATCCTGGCCCAGGTCTCGCTCGATCCCTCGTTCCCGGCCGGCGCCGCCGTCCGGGGTCTGCTGGGGGAGCTGGTCGGCCGGCTCGCCGAGGACGGCGGTGTACCCGTCGGCGCCCTGGCCCGCGCCAGGGCGCTCCGGGCCGCGGACCCGTGCCAGAGCGAGCGGGAGCTGGCGGTGCTCGACGAGGCGGCGGAGCTGGTCGGCACCGCGACGGGCTGACGACACGCCCCGAGGTACGGCACCAGGGCACGCGAGTCCGGGCCCGATCCGAACGGGAGACCTACCCCCGCAGGTAGGCCAGTACGGCGAGCACGCGGCGGTTCGTCTCGTCCGTCAGCGAGAGGTCGAGCTTCGTCAGGATGGAGCCGAAGTGCTTGCTGACCGTGCCCTCACTGACCGACATCGCCTGCGCCACCGAGGCGTTCGAGCGGCCTTCGGCCATCAGCGCCAGCACCTCCTGCTCGCGGGCGGTGAGCCGGGACAGCGGATCACGGCGGTGCCTGAGCAGGTGGCGTACGACCTCCGGGTCGACCACGGTGGCGCCGTCGGCGACCCGCTGGAGCGCGTCGACGAACTCCTCCACGTTGCCGATCCGCTCCTTGAGGAGATAGCCGACGCCCGTGCCGTCGGAGGAGTCGAGCAACTCCTCGGCGTAGGCCCGCTGGACGTACTGACTGAGGACGAGCACGGGCAGCCGCGGCCGGGCCTCGCGCAGGGCGACGGCCGCCCGCAGGCCCTCGTCGGAGAAGCCTGGCGGCATGCGCACATCGGTCACGACGACGTCCGGCCCGTGTTCCTCGACCGCGGCGGTGAGCTCGTCGGCGGTGCCGACACCCGCCACGACCTGGTGGCCGAACCGCTCCAGCAGACCGACGAGGCCCTCCCGCAGAAGCACGCTGTCCTCGGCCAGCACGATGCGCAACATCAGATCCTCAACGTCATGGGGCGGCGGGCGTAAGGGATATGGCGTGCCCGACCAGGGCGTGCACGGGAACGTCCAGCCGGAATACGGTCGGTCCTCCGGGCGGGCTGGACAGTAGCAGGTGGCCGTCCAGCACCGAGACACGGTCGGCCACCCCCTGGAGCCCGGTGCCGCCGGCCGTGGCCGCACCACCCGTCCCGTCGTCCCGGACCTCGACCACCAACGCCCCCTCCGTCACGCGGCCGTGCACCTCGGCCCGGCCGGCCCCGCTGTGCTTGGCCACATTGGCGAGCGCCTCGCAGACCGCGAAGTACACAGCTGTCTCGACATGTTCGGGGAGCCGGCCCGGCAGGTCGAACTCCACGTCCACAGGCACAGCCGACCGGTCCGCCAGGTCCTCGACCGCTGCCTGGAGACCGCGGTCGGTGAGCACCTGGGGGTGGATTCCCTGGATCAGTTCCCTGATCTCGACCAGCGCCGCCCGGGCCTCGTCGTGCGCCTTGGCCAGCAGTCCGCCCAGTGGCTCGGCCGGGCTCTCCAGCCTGGCAAGGCCCAGCGTCATCGACAGGGCGACGAGCCGCTGCTGCGCCCCGTCGTGCAGATCGCGCTCGATCCTCCGGCGCTCCGCCTCGAACGCGTCCACCAGCCGCATCCGCGACCGCCCCAGCTCCACGATCCTGGCGTCGGTCCCGCTGCCGCGCGAGGACAGCATCCACCGGGTCAGCGCACCCCTGGCCGCGGCGGCCAGCCCCACCGGGTAGGCGGACGCAGCCAGCAGTACGGCCCCGAGAAGCGCAGCGGCGCACGCCTGCGGATACGTTTCGGCCAGGCCCAGCTTCAGTACGCGTACCTCCTCGCCGCCGGTGACCACGGCCATCACGACCGGCGTCGAGAGCAGTCCGCCGCAGACCGCGAGCACCGTCCCGATCACCAGCCCCTCCAACGGCCACAGCACCCAGGCGAACAGCAGCGCGAAGCCGAGCTCCCGCCAGGTGGCCCGCTCCCGCAGCCGTGTCCGCACCCACGCGGTCAGGCCGGTGCGGTCCGGGTCGCGGTGCGGATCAGCGATCGGAGCGGGGTCGACCAGCCGCAGCCGCCGGCGCTCCAGCGCGGCCACCGGGACACCGGTGAGCGCGAGCATCAGAAGGAGCGGAATCCCGATCAGTACGAGGGTCAGCGCACTGCCCACGACCGCCAGCAGCAGGACGCAGCCGAGGACCGCCATCCCGGCCGGGACCCCGCTGAGCAGATAGAGCGCCGCACGCCACGGCCATCCGCCGAGGAGGTAGCGGGGCCTTCGAAGAGCCTGACCGATGCTGTGGGAGCGCATGAGCGCACGGTAGAAGGTGCTGGTCGCGGGCGGCCACCCAGCTGGCTCCACCATCCGCCGGGTGCTGGGTGGAGGTGGAGCCACCTCCACCTCCAGGACCCCTCCTCGCTGCGATGTGCGCGGCGTGAGGCGTCGGTTGACTGGCTCTCATGAATCAGCGACCCGCCGCCGACCCGCCCGCCGTGCGGCTCAGTTCGGTCACCCGCTCCTTCGGGAAGCCTGCCGACGCCGTCACCGCCCTCGACCACGTCAGCCTCACCATCCCCCGTGGAACGTTCACCGCCGTCATGGGGCCTTCCGGCTCCGGCAAGTCCACGCTGCTCCAGTGCACGGCGGGCCTGGACCGGCCGACCGGCGGCCGGGTGTTCCTCGGGGACACGGATCTGACAGGGCTGAGCGAACGGCGGCTGACCCTGCTGCGCCGCGACCGCGTCGGGTTCGTCTTCCAGGCGTTCAACCTGCTGCCTTCCCTCACGGCGGCGCAGAACGTGGCGCTCCCCTTGCGGCTTGCGGGCCGACGGCCAAAGCGGTCCGAGGTGCGTGACGTACTGGAGCAGGTCGGTCTCGCCGACCGGGCCGGGCACCGGCCCGCCGAACTGTCCGGCGGGCAGCAGCAGCGGGTGGCCCTGGCCAGGGCTCTTGTCACCCGTCCCGAGGTGCTGTTCGGTGACGAGCCGACCGGGGCGCTCGACTCGCAGACCGGCAGGGAGGTGCTGACGCTGCTGCGCTCCATGGCCGACCGGGGCCAGACCGTCATCATGGTGACGCACGACCCGGTGGCCGCCTCCTATGCGGACCGGGTGGTGTTCCTGGCCGACGGATCGGTACGGGACGAGCTGTACGAGCCGACGGCGGATCAGGTCGCCGCACGTATGACCGCATCGGCGGTGCTCCCGTGCTGAGCCTGGCACTGCGCTCGATGCGGACCCGCTGGGTCACGTTCATCGGCTCCTTCGTCGCCCTGGCCCTGGGCGTCGGGCTGATCGCCACCACGGGGATGGCCCTGGCGGCGACGTTCAGCCCGCCGGACCGGGTGCCGGAACGGTTCGCCGCGGCCCCGGTCGTCGTACGGGCGTCCGACACCCTGCGTATCGCGACGCCGGTCGGGGAACGTACGCAGCGACTCGCCGATCCCCGGCCCGTGCCCGCCGACCTGGCCGCCCGGCTCGCCTCATTGGGCCGCACGGCCCAGGACCGTACGTTCCCCGTCCGGATCACCGGGGAGGACCTCGTCGGCCACCCCTGGTCGATCGCCGCCGCCACCCCGTACCGCCTCTCCGCGGGCCGTGCCCCCGAGGCTCGGCACGAGATCGTCGTCGCGACGGGTTCCGGCCACGGCCTCCGCGTCGGGGACCGGGTCCGGGCCGCCACCGGCCGGTACGGCGCCGCCGCCGTACGGACGGTCGTCGGAACCGTGCCGGCGACCGGCTTCGAGAGCGCCGTGTTCTTCAGCGACGCCGAGGCGGCCCGCATCTCCCCACCGGTCGACGCGGTCGTGGTGAACGCCGACCCCGCCGCCGTACGCCAACTGGCCGGGGCCGCCCCCGGCATGACCGTCCTCACCGGTGACGAACGGCGTCGGGCCGACCCCGACCCCGACCGGGACAGCGAGGCGCTGGTCGCCGTCAACGCCATGCTCGGCACGGCGGCCGGCATCACCGGTTTCGTCTCGGTCTTCGTCGTCGCGTCGACGTTCTCCTTCACCGTGGCCCAGCGGCGGCGCGAGTTCGGGCTGCTCCGCACGGCCGGTGCCACACCGGGTCAGGTACGCCGCATGGTGGTCGCCGAGGCAGCCGTCATCGGGGTGCTCGCCTCGGCGGCGGGCTGCCTGCTCGGCGACGCCGCCGCACCCCGGCTCGCCTCCTGGATGACGGGCGCGGGAATCGCACCGTCCTGGTTCGCCGTCGGTGACGTGGCCTGGCCCCTGCACGCCGCCTTCTGGACGGGACTGTTCGTCGCGATGGCCGGTGTGGTGGTCTCCTCCCACCGGGCCGGACGGATCGGCCCCGCCGAGGCGCTCCGCGAGTCCTCCGTCGACAGCCGGACGATGCCGCTGAGCCGCCTCCTGGTGGGATCCGCCGTCCTGCTGACCGGCCTGGGGCTGCTGGCCTGGGCGCTGGTCACCGATCCGGGGGACGTACTGAAGCGGAAGACGTACGTCCTTCAGCCCATGTGGCTGATCGTCGGCTGCGCGCTCTTCGCCCCGCTCCTGGTACGCCCGCTGACCCGTCTGCTGACCTGGCTGCCCGCACGGCTGCCGGGCGCCACGGGTCTGCTGGCCCGGCAGAACGCCTCCACTTCGGTACGCCGCACGGCGGCCGTCGCGGCTCCGGTCCTCATCACCGTCGCCCTGGCCGTCTCCCTGCTCGGCACCGTGGCCACCATCAGCGGGGCCAAGGTCACCGAAGCGGCATCGCAGACCCGCGCGGACTGGATGGCGGTGGCCGACGAGGGCCGCACGCTGGACCCGCGCTTCCTCATCCGGGCCCGCGGCATCCCGGGCGCGGTGACCAGCGCCTCGCGCTCCACCGCCGTCACCGTCCTCGAAGAGGGCACCGCGCTCATCCGGTCCGAGGCCAGGGCCGTCGACCCGACCGCCCTGGCCCGGATCGCCCGTCTCCCGGTCGTCTCCGGCCGGATCACCGACCTCGACGACGGCTCCATCGTCGTCAACGAGGAGTGGGAGACCCGGACCGTCGGGCAGCGGGTGAGCGTCTGGCTCGGCGACGGGCGCAAGGTGACGCTGCGCATCGCCGCGGTCCTGCGCGTCGGCACCGGCTCCAACGGGGTGTACGTGACCCCGAGGAACGCGGCGGGCGCCGGAATCGACCGTATCGACATCGCACTCCGTGCCGGAGCGGACCGTTCGGCCACCGCCGCCCTCCTGGAAGAGGCCGGCCGGGTAACCGCCACCCCCGTCCTGACGAAGGACGCCTGGGTCGCCGAGCACTATCCGCGCACCAGCGAGAACACCCGTACGGGCCTGTTCCTGATCCTCGGAATCGCCCTGCTGTACACGGGCATCGCCCTGGCCAACACCCTGGTGATGGCCACCTCGGACCGGGTCCGCGACCTCGCCGTACTCCGCCTCACCGGCGCCACGAAACCGCAGATCCTGCGCCTGGTCGCCGTCGAGGCCCTGGTGGTCGTGGCCGTGGGCGCCGTCCTCGGCGGGGCGGTCGCCGCCCTGAACCTTCTCGGCGTCAAGGGCGCCCTGGAACTGCTCGCCGTGAGCTCACCGGTGATCGTGCCCTGGGGCACCATGGCCGCACTCCTGGCCGCGAGCGCTGCCCTGGCCACGGTCTCCGCCGTACTGCCGGCCCTGGCGGCCCTGCGCACCCGGCCGGCCGAACTGGCCGGCATGCGCGAATGACACGCCCTCCGCCGCCTTCGACGCGTCCGTCACGAGAGGCGGCCATCCTCGGAACCGCCCGTCACGAGAGGCGGCCATCCTCGGAACCGCCCGTCACGAGAGGCGGCCGGCCTCGGAACCGCCCGTCACGAGAGGCGGCCGTCCTCGGAACCGCCCGTCACGAGAGGCGGCCGTCCTCGGAACCGCCCGTCACGACGGGGCGCTCCGAGGGCAGCCCCCACTCGCTCCAGGATCCGTCGTACACGGACAGACCGGATGGGGACAGGCCGCCGTACCCCGCCAGTTCGGCACCCAGCGCCAGCACACAGGCGGTGACCCCGGACCCACAGCTGAACACCAGCCGCTCCCGCTCCCCCGCGAGACCGGCGAAGGCGGCTCGCAGCTCCGCGGCCGGGAGCATCCGTCCGTCACGCTGGAGCTCGACGAAGGGCAGGTTCACCGCCCCCGGCATATGGCCACCCCGCAGCCCCGCCCGGGGCTCGGGTGCCGTACCGGCGAACCGCTCCCGGGCCCGGGCGTCGAAGACGACGGCATCCGGATCGGCAAGGGCAGCCGAGACCTCGCCGCTCCCGACGACGAACCCGGCGCGCGGCCGAGCGGTGAAGTCACCCTCCGCCCACACCGCCGGGACGCCACCGCTCTCCAACGGCAGCCCGGCTCCGGCCCACGCGGGCAGACCCCCGTCGAGCACGGCGACCCGGTCGAAGCCCATCGCACGCAGCATCCACCAGGCCCGGGCGCTGGAGTAGATGCCCACCCCGTCGTAGACGATCACGGTGTCGGAGTCATGGACACCCAGCGCCCGCATCTCCCGCGCGAAGGCCTCCGCCCCGGGCATGGTGTGGGGCAGCGGCCCGGAGTGATCGGACAGCGCACCGTCGATATCAAAGAGCCGGGCCCCCGGAATCCGCCGCTCCGCCCCCCGGTTCGCGCCCACGGAGGCATCGAGCACCACGACCCCCGGCAGCCCCAACCGCTCCCCGAGCCACTCCACACCGACCAACGGACCGGGAAGAACCCCCGACAGCTCCGGCACACCCATGCGTCTCTCCCCCCAAGAAAGCAAAAGCCCCAGGTCACGGTGAGTGAGACCTGGGGCTTCAAAAGAGCCGCCTTCGGGATTCGAACCCGAGACCTACGCATTACGAGTGCGTTGCTCTGGCCAACTGAGCTAAGGCGGCACGCCCTGTCGCACTATGGTGCGATCAGCAGCGGGCCCAAGTCTACACAGTTTCCGGGGGTGCTCCGTACCGGCCGCCCCCGGAGCCGTATCCGCAGGTCAGACGCGGGGCGGGCAGGGTTCGGGCGTGGGCCGGGCCCGGGTCAGGAGCACTTCTTGCCGGCCGGGGGAGGTGTGCCCTCCAGGAGGTAGGTGTTGATCGCCGTGTCGATGCAGTCGCTTCCCCGGCCGTACGCCGTGTGGCCGTCCCCCTCGTACGTGAGGAGCGTGCCGGAGGAGAGCTGGTCCGCGAGTGACTCGGCCCACTTGTACGGGGTGGCCGGGTCCCGGGTGGTGCCCACCACGACGATCGGCGGCGCGCCCTTCGCCTCCGTGCGATGGGGGGTCCCGGTGGGGTCGGCCGGCCAGTAGCCGCAGTTCAGGGCCGCCCAGGCGAAGCCCCTGCCGAAGACCGGGGACGCCTGCTCGAAGCTGGGGACGGCCTTGCGGACGGCGGTCGGCGCGTCGAAGGCGGGGGGCAGGTCGAGGCAGTTCACGGCCGCGTTGGCGAACATCAGGTTGGCGTACGAGCCGTTCGGCTCGCGCTCGTAGTAGCTGTCGGCGAGGGCCAGCAGACCCGAGCCGTCACTGCGCTCGGCCCCCGCCAGTGCCTCACGGAGCTGGGGCCAGGCCGCCTCGTCGTACATGGCGGCGATCACCCCGGTCGTGGCGAGCGACTCGCCCAGCTTCCGGCTCTCGCCGGTCGGGACGGGCTTGGCGTCCAGGTCGGTGAAGAGCCGCTTGAGCGCGGTGCCCGCCGCCTCCGTGGAGGTCGTGCCGAGCGGGCAGTCCTCCTTCTTCACGCAGTCCGCGGCGAAGGACTGGAACGCCGCCTCGAAGCCCGCCGTCTGGTCGCGGTTGATGTCGATGGCCGGAAGGGAGGGGTCCATCGCACCGTCGAGGACCAGCCGGCCCACCCGGTCCGGGAAGAGGTCCGCGTACGTCGCCCCGAGGAAGGTGCCGTAGGACGCCCCGACGTAATGCAGCTTCTCGTCGCCCAGCAGGGCACGCAGGACGTCCATGTCGCGGGCCGTCTCGACCGTGGAGACATGCGGGAGGATCCTGGCGGAGCGCTTCTCGCAGCCGCGGGCGAACTCCTCGAAGGCGGCGCTCAGTTTCGTGGTCTCGGCGGCGTCGTCGGGGGTCTGGTCGACCTGGGTGTAGGCGTCCATCTCCTTGCCGGTCAGGCACTCGACCGGCTCACTGCGGGACACTCCGCGCGGGTCGATCGCGACCATGTCGTAGCGGGCCCGGACCGGTGCCGGGTAGCCGATGGCCGCGTACCCCTGGAGGTAGCCGACGGCCGAGCCGCCCGGTCCGCCCGGATTCACCAGGAGCGAGCCGATCCGCTTGCCCGGCCCGGTGGCCTTCTTGCGGGAGACGGCCAGCTTGATGTCCCCGTCGTCGGGATCCCCGTAGTCCAGCGGCGCCTTCATCGTGGCGCACTGGAAGCCCTCCACACCGCAGTCCCGCCAGTTCAGCTTCTGCGCGTAGTACGGCTTGAGGTCCTTGGGGGCCGCCGCTCCGGCCGCCGACGCACTCGTCGTCGACGGTCCGCTGCTGCAGCCCGAGACGAGGAGGCCCGCAGTGGCGAGCGCGGTGGCGGAGATACGGAGCAGGCGCCTGGTGTCCATCCCCGGAGCGTAGTCGCCGGGTGACGACTCGTCCGATTCCCTGCTCATTCGGGTGAATACCCGTCCCACCCGTGCAGCGGCGGCGTCAGCCGGCCCGGAGCGCCATCGTCATCGCCTCCACCGCGAGCAGCGGTGCCACGTTGCGATCCAGTGCCCGGCGGCAGGCGATGACCGCCTCGATCCGCCGCAGGGTGCGCTCGGGGGTCGACGACCGGGCGATCCGGTCGAGCGCGTCCTCCGCGTCGGCGTTGGCTATGGCGATCCGCGAACCGAGCTGGAGCGCCAGTACGTCGCGGTAGAAGCCGGTCAGATCGGTGAGCGCCAGGTCCAGGCTGTCGCGCTGCGACCGGGTCTTGCGGCGCTTCTGCCTGTCCTCCAGCTCCTTCATCACCCCCGCCGTGCCACGGGGCATCCGGCCTCCCGCGACCGCGCCGAGGGCCGCCTTCATGTCGTCGGTCTCCTTGACGTCGACCTCGTCCGAGACCTGCTTGGCCTCCTCCGACGCGGTGTCGATCAGTTCCTGGGCGGCCTTCAGGCAGCCGCCGACGTCATCGATCCGGAGCGGGAGCTTGAGCACGGCGGCGCGGCGGGCCCTGGCCCGCTCGTCCGTGGCCAGGCGACGGGCCCGACCGATGTGGCCCTGGGTGGCCCGGGCCGCGGAGGCGGCCCGCTCGGGATCGATGCCGTCCCGCCGGATCAGGACGTCGGCGACGGCGTCGACGGACGGCGTGCGGAGCGTGAGGTGACGGCAGCGGGAGCGGATGGTGGGCAGGACGTCCTCCAGGGAAGGCGCGCAGAGCAGCCACACCGTGCGGGGCGCGGGCTCCTCGACGGCCTTCAGCAGGACGTTGCCCGCCCCCTCGGTCAGACGGTCGGCGTCCTCCAGGACGATGACCTGCCAGCGGCCGACGGCCGGGGAGAGCTGGGCGCGGCGTACCAGCTCGCGGGTCTCCTTCACACCGATCGAGAGCAGGTCGGTGCGGATGACGTCGACGTCGGCGTGCGTACCGATGAGGCTGGTGTGGCAGCCGTCGCAGAAACCGCAGCCCGGGATGCCGCCGAGGGCCCGGTCCGGGCTGGTGCACTGGAGCGCGGCGGCGAAGGCACGGGCGGCGGTGGACCGTCCGGACCCGGGCGGTCCGGTGAACAGCCAGGCGTGGGTCATCTTCGAGCCCGGCGGCACGGGCTCGCCGGTGGAGATGGCGGTGACCAGCGCATCGGCGTCACGGGCGGCAGCGGCCAGCTGCTCCTGCACCCGGTCCTGTCCGACGAGGTCGTCCCATACGGTCATGGGTCACCGCCCTTCCGGTGGTGTGGTGGTGCGTCGAGCGCTGGCGGGGGTGGGGTGATGCGTCGAGCCGGATTCCCATTGTGGGGGAAGGGTCTGACAATCCCGGCTTTCCGGCGGTCGGCACGGGCCGGCCGACGGGCGCTCCCGGGACGGCTGCCGCTCCCACGCCATCGGCGGGCCCGGAATTCCGGGCCCGCCGATGAGAGAGCCGGGCGGATCGGTCAGCCAGGCGGGTCGGTCAGCCGCGCGGACGGCGGCCCCGGCCGGACGGACCCTGATCCTCGTCGTGGCCGCCGAGCAGTTCGTCGGCCAGGGACGGCAGGTCGTCCAGCGGCGTCTCCTCGGCCCAGTCGGGCCGGGGGCGCTTCTGGCGGGCCTGGCGGTCGTACGCCTCCCGGGTGGCCCGGGGGTCCTCGCCGATCTGCGGCAGCTCGCGCGTGCGCTCGTTCTCGCTCTCCGGGGCGGGCGCGGCGGGGCGCTCGTCACGGAAGATGCCCGGCGGCACACGGTCGGACGGCGCCTCGTCCCGTACGGGCGGCAGAACCGCCGTCTCGTCCGCGTCCCGTGCCGGACGGCGCGCGGCCGGGTCGTTCACCCGCGGCAGCATGGCCGTATCGGCGTCGTCCCCGGCCGAACGGCCGGAGCGGTCGGAACGGTCGGAGCGGTCCGAGCGGTCCGAGCGGTCGGAGCGGTCCGAGCGTTCGGAGTGCGGGTGCTCGGTCGGCTGCGCCACCGGCGACGGCACCGGCTGGGTGACCTCGTTCGCCCCGATGACCGGCGTCGGCACCGTGAGCTCGTTGTCGGGCACGGACGGCCCGGACCGGTCGGAGGGCCGCGAGCGCTTCGAACGTTCCGAACGCTCCGCTTCCTCAGCGGCGGCAGCGGCAGCAGCAGCGGCCTCCGCCTCCGCCCTGGACGCGGCCTCGGCCTCTGCCCTGGACGCGGCCTCCGCCTCCGCCTGACGCCGTGCCTCCTCGGCCCTCAGCAGGGCCTCTTCCGCCTTGCGCTGCTTCTCAAGGCGTCGTGCCTCCGCCTCCTTGCGCAGCCGCGCCTCTTCCTCGGCCTGCCTGCGAAGGCGTTCCTGCTCGGCCGCGCGCACCTGCTCCTCGGCCTCGCGCCTGGCGCGCTCCTCCTCCGCGAGACGGCGTGCCTCCTCGGCCCGCAGCCGGGCCTCCTCGGCCTGCCGTTCGGCCTCGCGCTGCCGCGCCTCCTCCAGCTCGCGGCGCTTGCGCTCCTCCTCCTCGGCACGGAGCCTGGCGAGCTGTTCCTGCCGCTCGCGCTCCAGCCGCTCCTCCTCGGCCTTGCGGGCCGCCTCTTCCTCGGCCCTGCGCCTGGCCTCTTCCTCGGCCGCCCTGCGCGCTTCCTCCTGGGCCTTGATCTCGGCCTCGGAGAGCGGAAGGAGCCGGTCGAGCCGGTGGCGTACGACGGTGGTGATCGCTGCCGGTTCCTGGCCGGCGTCCACCACCAGATAGCGGACGGGGTCGGCCGCCGCGAGGGTGAGGAAGCCGGAACGCACCCGGGCGTGGAACTCCGGCGGCTCCGACTCCAGACGGTCCGGCGCCTCCGTGAACCGTTCGCGCGCGGTCTCCGGGTCCACGTCCAGCAGCACGGTCAGATGCGGTACGAGGCCGCTCGTCGCCCACCGGGAGATCCGGGCGATCTCGGTCGGGGACAGGTCACGGCCCGCGCCCTGGTAGGCGACGGACGAGTCGATGTACCGGTCGGAGATGACGATCGCACCGCGCTCCAGCGCCGGACGCACGACCGAGTCGACGTGCTCGGCGCGGTCGGCGGCGTACAGCAGGGCCTCGGCCCGGTTGGAGAGCCCGGCCGACGACACGTCGAGCAGGATCGACCGCAGCCGCTTGCCGACCGGCGTCGCTCCCGGCTCGCGGGTCACGACGACCTCGTGGCCCTTGGCCCGGATCCACTCGGCGAGCGCCTCGACCTGGGTGGACTTGCCGGCCCCGTCGCCGCCCTCCAGGGCGAGGAAGAAGCCGGTGGCGGCGGGCGCGACCGTGGGATCGCCGCCGCGCACCGCCTCGCGCAGATCGCGTCGCAGCGGCACACCCGCGCGGTCGTCCGTCTTGGCGAGGAGCACCGCGGCCACGGGCAGCAGCAGCGCGCCGATGAGCATCAGCACGAACGCGGCCCCGCCGTGCGCGAAGACGAAGTCACCGGAGACCAGGCGGTGCCGGCCGATGGCGGCGGCCAGCAGCGGGCCGCCGACGGCGCCGAGCGCGATGAGCACCCGGACGACGGCCTGGAGGTGTTCGGTGGTCCTGGCCTGCCGGAACTCCTCGGTCTCCTGGTCGATGAGCGTGTGCCCCGTGCCGGCGGCGACACCGGCCGCGTAACCGGCGAGGAGCGCGAGGAGCAGCCCCGTCGTCGTGTCGGGCACCAGGCCGAGCGTGAGGAGCGCGACTCCGGTGACGGCGGTGGCGAAGGCCAGCAGACGGCGCCGCGACAGGGTGGGCAGCACCTTCTGCGCGGTACGGATACCGAGGCCGGTGCCGCCGGTCAGCGCCAGGATCAGCAGCGCGAACGTGGCGGGGCCGCCGCCCAGGTCGAGCGCGTGCAGTACGGAGACCGCCGCCGCAGCGGCGATCGCCCCCGCGACCGCGGCGCAGGCGCCGACGACCAGCGGAACCGTGCCGGTGCGGCCCTTGTCGGGTCCCGTGCCGGTGGCCGGACGGCGCAGGCCCTCCAGGGGCGAACGCGGGCGGGGGGTCGGCGTACCGGGCAGTTCGAGGAAGTACAGGGTCGAGATCGAGGCGGAGAACAGTCCGGCCGCGACGTACGAACCGAGTGCCGCCTGGTGGAACGAGAACCAGTCGAGTCCCGCACCGAGCAGATTGCCGATCAGGGTGGCGATCAGCAGGGCCGCTCCGGCGGCGGGGATCGCGAGGAAGTTCGTACGCAGGGAGAGCCTGCGCAGTGCGTCGAGGTGGTCGGGCAGGGGGCGCACGGCGGCGCCTTCGGCGGGCGGGGCTGGCAGCAGCGCGGGGGCCGCGCTCTCCTTCGCGACCGTCCACAGCCGCTCACCGACGCCGGTGACGAAGACGGTGATCAGGATCATCATGAGTGCCTGGTCGGGCATCCAGTCGATCCACAGCGGTGCGACGACCAGGAGAGCGAGTCGCAGCCCGTCCACCCCGATCATCAGCCAGCGCCGGTCCACCGGGCCGCCCGGGCCCGTGAGCGACGTCAGTGGCCCCAGGAGTACGGCTCCGAAGAGCACCGTGGAAATAATCCGGACGCCGAACACCGCGGCGACCGCGAAGGCCGCCCCTCGGTATCCGGCTCCGAATGAGCCCTCCAGGACCGCCGCTTGCAGCGACATCAGCACCAGCACGAGAAGGGCGAGTGCATCGCCGATACTGCCGACGAGCTGGGCGCTCCACAACCGCTTCAGCGGGGGAACACGCAACAGTGCTCGTACGGCGCGCTCGCGTGAGTCTGCGGCAAGTGTGTCGGAGGTGGGGCTCACGACCGTTGGCTGCTCGGCTCGCGTCATCCGCCCAGCCTATCCGGAGCGGTGCGGTCACCGTTGGCCCCGTCCGAACATACGGCCGCGGGGGCGCGGCGGGCGCCTTCCCCGTACACGCGACACATACGGATACAAGACATACGGATACGAGACATACGAAACGGCGGGACCGTGAGGGCCCCGCCGTCCGTGTGCGTGCTCGGTCAGTCCTCCGTGGAGGCGGACGAGACCGTCTTCTTCGCCGCTGTGGCCTTCTTGGCCGTCGTCGTCTTTTTGGCGGTGGTCGTCTTCTTGGCGACCGTCTTCTTCGCCGCCGTCTTCTTGGCGGCCGTGGTCGTCTTCTTCGCCGTGGCCTTCTTCGCCGGGGCCTTCTTCGCCGTCTTCTTCTTGGCGGGACCCTTGGCGCGCTTCTCGGCCAGCAGCTCGTAGCCGCGCTCCGGCGTGATGTCCTCGACGCTGTCGTCGGTCCGCAGGGTCGCGTTCGTCTCGCCGTCCGTGACGTACGCGCCGAAACGGCCGTCCTTGACGACCACAGGGGCCCCGCTCACCGGGTCGGTGCCCAGTTCCTTCAGCGGCGGCTTGGCGGCGGCGCGGCCGCGCTGCTTGGGCTGAGCGTAGATCGCCAGGGCCTCTTCGAGGGTGATGTCGAAGAGCTGGTCCTCGGAGGTGAGCGACCGCGAGTCCGTGCCCTTCTTCAGATACGGGCCGTAGCGGCCGTTCTGCGCGGTGATCTCGACACCCTCGGCGTCCTCGCCGACCACACGCGGCAGCGACATCAGCTTGAGCGCGTCGGCCAGCGTCACCGTGTCCAGCGACATCGACTTGAAGAGCGAGGCGGTCCGCGGCTTCACCGCGTTCTTGCCCGTCTTCGGCGTGCCCTCGGGCAGCACCTCGGTGACGTACGGGCCGTAGCGCCCGTCCTTCGCGATGATCTGGTTCCCGCTGACCGGGTCCGCACCGAGCTCGAAGTCGCCGCTCGGCTTCGCCAGCAGCTCCTCCGCGTACTCCACGGACAGCTCGTCGGGTGCCATCTCCTCGGGCACATCGGCGCGCTGGTGACCCTCGGAGTCCTTCTCGCCGCGCTCGATGTACGGGCCGTAGCGCCCGACGCGGAGCACGATGCCGCTGCCCACGGGGAAGGAGGAGATCTCCCGGGCGTCGATCGCGCCGAGGTCGGTGACGAGTTCCTTCAGACCACCGAGGTGGTCGCCGTCGCCGTTGCCCGCGTCGGAGGCGGCACCGGCGCCGGCCGTGTCCTCGCCCGCACCGAAGTAGAAACGCTTCAGCCACGGCACGGACTGGGCCTCGCCCCGCGCGATGCGGTCGAGGTCGTCCTCCATACGGGCGGTGAAGTCGTAGTCGACCAGCCGGCCGAAGTGCTTCTCCAGCAGGTTGACCACGGCGAAGGAGAGGAACGACGGGACGAGCGCCGTGCCCTTCTTGAAGACGTAGCCGCGGTCCAGGATCGTCCCGATGATCGAGGCGTACGTCGACGGGCGGCCGATCTCGCGCTCTTCGAGCTCCTTGACCAGCGAGGCCTCGGTGTAGCGGGCGGGCGGCTTGGTGGCGTGGCCGTCGACCGTGATCTCGTCGGCGGAGAGGGCGTCACCCTCCGCGACCTGCGGCAGGCGCCGCTCGCGGTCGTCCAGCTCGGCGTTCGGGTCGTCGGCGCCTTCGACGTACGCCTTCATGAAGCCGTGGAAGGTGATCGTCTTGCCGGAGGCCGAGAACTCCGCGTCCCGGCCGTCGCTCGCCCGGCCGCCGATCTTGACGGTGACCGAGTTACCGACCGCGTCCTTCATCTGGGAGGCGACGGTCCGCTTCCAGATCAGCTCGTACAGCCGGAACTGGTCGCCGGTGAGACCGGTCTCGGCGGGGGTGCGGAAGCGGTCGCCCGAGGGACGGATCGCCTCGTGCGCCTCCTGCGCGTTCTTGACCTTGCCGGCGTACGTGCGCGGCTTGTCCGGCAGGTAATTGGCTCCGTACAACTGCGTGACCTGTGCCCGCGCCGCGGAGATCGCGGTGTCGGAGAGGGTCGTGGAGTCCGTACGCATATAGGTGATGAAGCCGTTCTCGTACAGCTTCTGCGCGACCTGCATCGTGGCCTTGGCCCCGAAGCCCAGCTTGCGGCTGGCCTCCTGCTGGAGGGTGGTCGTACGGAACGGCGCGTACGGCGAGCGGCGGTACGGCTTCGACTCGACGGAGCGGACCGCGAACGTGGACTCGGCGAGCGCCGCGGCCAGGGCACGGGCGTTCGTCTCGTCCAGGTGCAGCGTCTGGCCGGAGGCGGACTTGAGCTGCCCGTCGGGACCGAAGTCGCGGCCCTGGGCGATCCGGCGGCCGTCGACCGCGCTGAGGCGGGCGGTGAGCGTCGAGGGGTCGGACGCGTCACCGGTACGGCCGGTGGCGAACGTGCCGGTCAGGTCCCAGTACTCGGCGGAACGGAAGGCGATGCGCTCGCGCTCCCGCTCGACGACGAGGCGGGTCGCGACGGACTGGACACGGCCCGCCGACAGCCGCGGCATGACCTTCTTCCAGAGGACCGGGGACACCTCGTAGCCGTAGAGGCGGTCGAGGATGCGGCGGGTCTCCTGGGCGTCGACCATGCGCTGGTTGAGCTCGCGCGGGTTGGCGACGGCGGCGCGGATCGCGTCCTTGGTGATCTCGTGGAAGACCATCCGGTGGACCGGGACCTTGGGCTTCAGGACTTCCTGGAGGTGCCACGCGATGGCTTCGCCCTCGCGGTCCTCATCGGTGGCGAGGAAGAGTTCGTCGGACTCGGCCAGCAGCTGCTTGAGCTTCCTGACCTGGGCCTTCTTGTCGGCGTTGACGACGTAGATCGGCTGGAAGTCGTTGTCGACGTCCACGCCGAGACGACGTACCTCACCGGTGTACTCGTCCGGCACCTCGGCGGCGCCGTTCGGGAGGTCGCGGATGTGCCCGACGCTCGCCTCGACGACGTATCCGGGGCCGAGATAGCCCTTGATCGTCTTCGCCTTGGCAGGCGACTCGACGATGACGAGTCGGCGGCCGCCCTGTGCGGTCTCGCTGGTCGGGGACAACTTCGCTCTTCTCTCCGGTCGGCACTCAGTGGGCATCCGGGCAGCGTAATGACGCTGCCCGCGGTGCTGTCGCTGCGGAGTGTGACGGTACAACCCGCCCCCGTGTCAAACGGCAAAAGCCCGCAACGGCCACTCGAACGGTAACCCGACTTCCGCCATTCCTGCCGCCCGGACCGCTCGGTCCGCAGGGCGCACGCCTCCTGCCTGCGCATTCCGGGGCGCCGCCGAGGTGCGCTCGCGGAGCCCGCCGGAGGTGCCACGCCCGGGCCCAGCCCTGCTGGGAGTGGGGATCAGGCGCGGGTGAAGCACCAGACGCCGACGACGAGGAACGCCGCGCCGAAAAGCGTGGCGAGCGCGGTGGAGGCGACGGGGCTCACACCGTGAGCCACCGGCGCGCGGTGCAGGGTGCGCGCCCCCGTCCAGGTCAGGAGCGCGGCACCGAACAGTGCGAATGCCGTACCGGCGAAGACGGCGGTGACGTCCTCCATGTCCGTACCCCTCAAACTCACTCGTCGTGACGCGCTCCGGCAGGGGGAGGCTGCCACGCCGGGGCGTCGTCGACACGAACCCGGGGTGAACAGCACTCCCCCGGCCCCTTCCCGGGTCACGTCGTCACATCACGTCGAGGGTCGCGCGGCGCCGACTGCCGCGTTCGAACAGCGCGAGGAGGCCCACGGCGAGGAGCGCGTACCCGGCGCCCACCGCGAGCTCGGCCCCGAGCAGGCCCGTATCGAGGACGCCGCCCGCGGACAACTGCCGGGCCGCGTCCGCGGCATGGGTCAGCGGGAGCACGTCACCGACGACCTGCATCCACGCGGGTAGCCCGCTCCGGGGCACATTGGCACCGGTCAGCAGGAGCAGTACGGAACCGGCCACATTCGAGACCAGGAAGACATCCCGGAAGCGGAGCCCGAGGGCCCCCAGCGCGAGACCGAACGCGGAGCATCCGGCGGAGGCGGCGAGCAGCACCGCAACAAGCCCCGGTACAGCTCCGAGCGGAATCCGCAGCCCCAGCAGGAGGGAGGCAGCGGTGAGGGTGAAGGCGCTGATGAGAAGCCCGTTGAGTACGTAGGGCAGCGCTCGGCCGAACCAGAGCGGAGCGCGGTGGCGGGGACTGAGGAGGACGGCGCCGAGAGTGCCGTAGCGGCGCTCGTTGGCGATGGCCATGGTGCCGCCGTAGACGCAGGCGGTCGAGGAGGCGAGCACGGCGTTGCCGAGCAGATAGAAGCGGTCGTCGGCCACCCCGAGCTGCCGCCCGAGGAAGACGAAGAACAGCAGTTGCAGCAGCGGGCCGACGAGCAGCGTGCCGATGAACATGGGCGGCGTCGTCCAGTTGAACAGTGCGCGGTAGGAGATGGCTCCGCCGAGGACGACAAGCCGTGCCGTACGGACGGCTCCCGAGGCGAGTGCGGCCAGGGAGGTGGGGGCTGGCGAGGGCATGCTGGGGCTCCTGGAGATCCTGAACGGCCCGGTCATCAGGCGAGGGAGAGAGTGGCGGCGGCCCGGGCGCGGCGTTCGACCCGGCCGAGGACCAGGACCGCGAGCAGGGCGTAGAACCCGCCGAGGGCGAGGGCAGCGCCCATCGGGACGAGCACCTCGGCGAGGGCGGGCCCGCCCGAGGTCGCCGCGTGGACGGCCCGTGAACCCCAGGTGGTGGGCAGCGCCCAGGAGACCGGCCGGGTCCAGTCGGGCAGGACGGTGACGGGGACGAGCATTCCGGACAGCAGCCACACGGGCGCGTCCAGCGGGTTGGCGAGCGCGTTCGCGTTGCGCAGCAGGACGAAGGTGGCGGCCAGGAGCAGCCCCATCATGCCGAGCGACAGCACGCACACGGGGACGGCGACGAGGAAGAGCAGCGGGTGCGCGAAGTCCATCGGCACGCCGAAGAGCACCGCGCCCCAGAGGACCGTCGCGCCCATGGCGTAGGTCCCGATGACGGCCGTGGCCAGCGTGATCGGCAGCAGGACGAGGGAGAGCGGGGCCGGCGAGGCGACCAGCGTCTCCAGCGTGCCGAGCCAGCGCTGGTTCTGCACGGCGCCGCCCGACCCGAACAGCACCGAGGACCAGATGCCCATCAGCCCCGCCCCAACGGCCGCGGTGAGCAGGCCGTCGGGGTCGTCGGCGGCGCGGAAGAGGTAGACGGCGAGAGTCGCGTACACCAGGGGCAGAAGGACGGCGAAGGTGACTTCGAGCGGCGACCGGCTCATGTACGAGACGTGGGTGCGCACACCGACGACGGTCAGCCGCAGGGCCCGGCGAGGGCTCGTTCCCGTCCTCATACGGCGGCCTCCCGCTCACCACGTGCGGCGGTTTCCCGCTCGTCGGACCTCGCGGTCTCCGGCCCGCCCGATGCCGCGGATTCCGGGTCCGCGCCGTTCGTCTCCTCGACGATCGCGATGTAGGCGTCCTCCAGGGTCGGTTCACGGGTGACGACCCGTCCGACCCGGATGCCGTCGAGCGCCGCCAGGACCCCGGCGTGCAGCCCGGCTCCCCGCTCCGTCTGCACGGTGACGGCCTGCCCGCTGCCGCGCTCCTCCGCGGCCACGCCCCGCACCCCGGGCAGTGCCCGGATGCGGTCGAGGTGGCCGTCGGCCGCCCCGTACGCCTCGATCTCCAGGACATCGCGGTCCTGGACCCGGGACTTGAGCAGGTCAGGGGTGCCGAGCGCCCGTATCGTGCCGCCCGCGATCACCGCGATCCGGTCGCAGAGTTCGTCGGCCTCGGCCATGTAATGGGTGGTCAGCAGGATGGTCGTGCCACCCGCTCGCAGATCGGCGACGGTACGGCGCAGATCGCGGGCCGCCACCGGATCGACGCCGATGGAGGGCTCGTCGAGGAAGAGGACATCGGGCTTGTGCAGCAGGCCGCGGGCGATGTGCAGGCGCTGACGCATGCCCCGCGAGTAACCCTCGACCCGTTCCTTCTCGCGGCCCGTGAGCCCCACCAGATCCAGCAGTTCACCGATCCGGGCCCTCTGTTCGCGGGGCTCGACCCCGTACAGCTCGGCGAAGTAGCGCAGATTGTCGAGGGCGGAGAGCCGGTCGTACAGACCCCGGTCGCCGCCGAAGACGTACCCGATCCGGCGGCGTACGGCCACGGGGTCGGTGGCCACGTCGTGCCCCAGCACCGTCCCGGTGCCGGAGGTGGGCAGCAGAAGGGTGTTGAGCATCTTGATGGTCGTGGTCTTGCCCGCGCCGTTGGGCCCGAGGAGTCCGAAGAGCTCGCCGCGCGCCACCTGGAAAGTGACGCCGCGGACGGCCTCGGTCTCGGTGCGGCGCGGCCGCAGAAAGCCCGTGCGGGCGGTGTAGGTGCGGCGGAGATTCCTCGCCTCGATCGCAAGCATGGCGGCGACGCTAGAACCGCGGCCGCTGCCCGGCCATCGATTCGGGGGCCGCCGAATCGTCACGCGGCGCCCCGCGTCAGGACACCGCGCGCAGGATGTCCTCCCCGGACAGGAGTGCGAGCAGCGCCCGGCCGGTGTCGGTGAGCTGGTAGTACACGCTGCGGCCGACGCGGTGCCGGGTCACCACGTCCGAGTCGGCGAGGACCGAGAGGTGCTCGGAGACCGTGCTCGGCGCGAGGCCCAGCCGGTCGGATATCCCGGCCGTGGTGAGCGGGGCCCCGAGCTGGCGCAGGACCGAGGCCCGCCCCCGGCCCAGCAGCAGACCGAGCCGGTCGGCGGCGCCGGACTCCGGCTCGGCACACCGCTCGCGCAGGGCGGCCGCTCCCCTGGCCTGGAAGGAGACGGTCAGGACCTCGGGGTCGTCGGTGGAGTAGAGCCGGCAGCCCTCGGCGAAGACGAGGGGGACGAGCAGCAGCCGCCGCTCGCCCGCCCGGTAGTCGGCGTCGATGTGCTTGGTCAGCTCCAGGACGGGCGGCGTCCATCTGGCCCGAGCCTCCAGCCCCGCGAAGAGCGCGTCGACGCCCTCCGTGGCGAAGGTGCGGGCCCGGACGAGGACCTCGTCCTCCACGAGCCGGCGCATGGTCGGCCAGTGCTGCGCCAGCGCGCCTTCCCAGTACGCCGCGTACGCGTCCGCGAGCGCTGCGCAGGCCGCCTCGGGGTCGTCGCGATAGGGGCGGACCCAGGGATGGTCGCCGAGGTCCGCGTAATGCTCGTCGATCCCGGCCCGTACGACATCGGCGGGCGTGGCCCGGACGAGGTCGAGCTCCGCCTCGATGGAGGCGGCCCCGGCCGGCTTCGGCACCATGAAGTCGGGGAAGCCGTCCGGGCCGTCGATCAGGAGGCGCAGCGGGAGCGTCCGGTCGTCCTCGCGCAGGACCTCGCGGGCCCGGCCCACCCACGCCTCGTACGGCCAGGAGACCGTCCGGTGTGGGCGGGCCAGATGGATGCTGCAGAAGGTGTCCCACAGCGGGCTGACGGCGATCCGGGTCGCGCCGAGCGAAGCCTCGTCCAGCTCTATACGGATCACCGGCGCTCCGGTTCCGTACGAGGCCGGGGCGTCATGCGCCCGGCCCACCGGACCCGCCAGGAGGCGCTCACGCGCTTTCTCCTACCGGCTCCAGGAAACCCTCTTCCACCAGCAGCCGGATCGCCTGCGGGGTGCGGTCGCGCAGCAGCACGGGGTCCTCGGACATCAGCTGGGCGATGGCGTCGAGGATCCGTCCCGCGGGCAGCGACCCGTCGCACACACCGGCGAATCCGGCCCCTACGGCGTCGACCTTGGTGGCACGGCGCATCCCGCGGTTCTGGCGCAGCACCACATGCTCGGGGTCCTCCGCGCCGGGCAGTCCGACCTGCTCCTGCACGACCTCGGCGGCCAGCGTGAAGCGGGCGGCCAGCAGCGCCGCGTCGTCCTGCTCCCGGAGGTAGTCCTGGCGGGCGAAGTGGGCCTCGATCGCGGGGCCGAGCGGCTGCTCCACCGGGTGCGGCCACTCCTCGATCACGATCGACGGCTCGGCCGCACCGGTCTTCCTGAGCGTGATCCAGCCGAAGCCGACCGCCTTCGTCCCGCGGGCCTCGAACTCGTCGAGCCACGCCTCGTAGCGCGCGGTGTACGCGGCGGGGTCCGAGCGGTGGTCGCCACTGTCGCGCAGCCACAGCTCCGCGTACTGCGTGATGTCCTGCACCTCCCGCTGCACGATCCAGGCGTCGCAGCCGCCCGGCACCCAGGTGCGCAGCCGGTCCTGCCACTCCTCGCCCTCGACGTGCTGCCAGTTGGCGAGGAACTGGGCGTAACCCCCCTCGTTCAGCCGGTCGCCCGCCTGCTGCACCAGGGTCCGGCACAGGTCGTCGCCGCCCATTCCGCCGTCGCGGTACGTCAGCCGGGCGCCGGGCGAGATCACGAACGGCGGGTTGGAGACGATCAGGTCGAACGTCTCGCCGGAGACCGGTTCGAAGAGGGACCCCTCGCGGAGATCGGCGGGGGCGGCCCCGGACAGGGCGAGGGTGAGCCGGGTGAAGGCCAGGGCCCGCGGGTTCAGGTCCGTGGCCGTGACGCGGGTGGCGTGCTGGGAGGCGTGCAGCGCCTGGATGCCGGAACCGGTGCCGAGGTCCAGAGCGGAGGCCACCGGCTCACGGACGGTGATTCCGGCGAGCGTGGTCGACGCCCCGCCGACGCCGAGGACGACGCCCTCCTCGTGCGAACCGATGCCGCCGGCCCCGCCCACCGCACAGCCCAGGTCGGACACGATGAACCAGTCCTCGCCCTCCGGCCCGCCGTACGGCCGGACGTCGACGGTCGCCCGCACCTCGTCGCCGTCACGTCTCAGCCAGCCGTCCTCGACGCACTCCTCCACGGGAAGCGCGGCGCGGGCCCGCTCGTAGGCGACGGAGCGCTGAAGAAGAAAGAGCCGCACCAGCGTGTCGAGCGGCGATTCGCCTCTGGTCGCCCGCAGAGCGGGCACCGTCTCGCTGCGGGCGAGCGCGGCGTACGCGGACGCGCCGAGCCGGTCGAGGAGCCCGTCCGCGGTGAAGGCGGCGGAGAGCAGGGCTTCACGGAGCGCGGGGATACGGTCGGATGCGGGAAGGCTGGTCGTACTCACCCGCCCATTGTGTCCGCTCCCACTGACAACGGCAGCGGCCCGGCACCCATGGAGGGTGACCGGGCCGTTGACCGGCGGTCCAGCAGGCCCTGCCCTCAGGCCTTCTTGCTCGCCGAGGCGGACGGCGAGGCCGACGCCGGGGGCTCGGCGGACGGCGAGGAGGCCGTGGGCTTCTGGCAGCCCTTCTGCTTGGCCATCGCGGTGCCGACCTCACCGGACTGGAGCTTCTTCAGCGCCTGGTCACCATTGGTGCTGATCTTGTTCAGCTCGTCGGCGATGTTCTTGAGACCGTCGGCGAACTTCGCCTGGTCCTTCGTGTCGAGGGCGTCGACCTTCGTCTTCAGCTCGGCATAGGCGGCGGAGGAGGCGTTGAGCTCCTTCACGGCCTCCTTCTGCGTGGTCTCACCGTCGTCGACGGGCGGCGGGCCCGCCGAGTCCACGGCTGAGCCCAGCGCCTTGTACGCCTGCGAGATCTGCTGGAAGGCGGCCGAGTCGGTCGCCTGGACGTCGGCCGGCTTGCTGTTGTCCGCGGTCTGCCGCTGGATGTCGGCGTTGGCGTCCGCGATCTTCTGCAGCTGGGGCTGGACCTGGTCGCAGACCTCCTTGGCCCAGTCGTTGACCTTGTCGTCGCTGTCGTCGCTGCAGCCCGACAGCGTCAGTACGAGTACCGCACCGCCGGACAGTGCGGCTGCAAGCTTCTTGTTCACCGGATTGGGTCCCTTCCAAGGCTCTCGGCCCCGGAACTTACACGCCAAGTGGGCGACATTCTGGCGCCGGACGTCGGATGTACGGGCTTTTGCAGCCATTTGCACCAAGGGAAATGAGGGAGATACAACTCACCCGAATGCCCACTCACGCGTGCGGATGCTCACCGATTCGGACGATGCCCCGTGCAGCACAGCGGGCGGACGACACCTCAGAAAGGTCCGCCCGCCCGCCGCTTGACCTGGCGCTACGGCCCCCGAGCCCATTGGGGCACGCGAGGCCGGCCGTCCAGAATCAGGAAATGGCCGCCGGATCGGGCGACTTGGCGGGACGGCCACCATCGTCGTCCCCTCCGCCCCCGGATTCGTCTTCGTCACCCATGACGATCCCGCGCCGCTTGGACACGTACACCGCTCCGACGATGACGACGACGGCGAACCCCGCCACCACCGCCCGCACCCCGGCGCTCGCGTCGTCCCCGTAGCTGAACTGAACGACCGCCGGGGCGATGAGCAGCGCCACCAGGTTCATCACCTTGAGGAGCGGGTTGATCGCCGGTCCGGCCGTGTCCTTGAAGGGGTCTCCGACCGTGTCACCGATGACGGTCGCGGCGTGGGCCTCGCTGCCCTTGCCCCCGTAATGACCGTCCTCCACGAGCTTCTTGGCGTTGTCCCACGCGCCACCGGAGTTGGCGAGGAAGACGGCCATGAGGGTGCCGGTCGCGATCGCACCCGCGAGATACGAGCCGAGCGCCCCGACACCGAGACTGAAACCGACCGCGATCGGCGCCAGCACGGCGAGCAGACCGGGCGTGGCCAGCTCGCGCAGCGCGTCCTTGGTGCAGATGTCGACGACGCGCCCGTACTCCGGCTTCTCGCTGTAGTCCATGATCCCGGGATGCTCGCGGAACTGCCGCCGCACCTCGTAGACCACGGCCCCGGCGGACCGGGACACCGCGTTGATGGCCAGACCGGAGAAGAGGAAGACGACCGCCGCGCCGAGGATCAGCCCGACCAGGTTGTTGGGCTGGGAGATGTCCAGGCTCAGCCCCAGCTCGCCCGCTTCGGCTCCCACGTCCTCGACCGCCGTGGCGATCGCGTCGCGGTAGGACCCGAAGAGCGCCGCCGCCGCCAGGACCGCGGTGGCGATGGCGATGCCCTTGGTGATGGCCTTGGTGGTGTTGCCGACGGCGTCCAGGTCGGTGAGCACCTGGGCGCCGGCGCCCTGGACGTCGCCCGACATCTCGGCGATGCCCTGCGCGTTGTCGGAGACCGGTCCGAAGGTGTCCATGGCGACGATGACCCCGACGGTGGTGAGCAGGCCGGTCCCGGCGAGCGCCACGGCGAAGAGCGCCAGCATCACCGACGTACCGCCGAGCAGGAACGCCCCGTAGACGCCGAGCCCGATCAGCAGCGCGGTGTAGACGGCGGACTCCAGGCCGATGGAGATCCCGGCGAGCACGACGGTGGCCGGGCCCGTCAGCGAGGACTTTCCGATGTCCCTGACCGGGCGGCGGTTGGTTTCGGTGAAGTAGCCGGTGAGCTGCTGGATCAGCGCGGCGAGCACGATACCGATGGCGACGGCGACCAGGGCGAAGATCCGGGGGTCGCCGCCGTGCGAGGCGATGGCGCTGTCGGTGACGCCGTCCAGTTCGGCGTACGAGGACGGGAGGTAGACGAAGACCGCCACCGCCACCAGGACCAGCGAGATCACCGCGGAGATGAAGAACCCCCGGTTGATGGCGGTCATCCCGCTGCGGTCGGCGCGCCGCGGGGCGACCGCGAAGATGCCGATCATCGCGGTGACCACGCCGATCGCCGGCACGATCAGGGGAAAGGCCAGTCCGGAGTTCCCGAAGGCGGCCGAGCCGAGGATGAGTGCGGCGACGAGCGTCACCGCGTACGACTCGAACAGGTCGGCCGCCATGCCCGCGCAGTCCCCGACGTTGTCGCCCACGTTGTCGGCGATGGTGGCGGCGTTGCGCGGATCGTCCTCAGGGATGCCCTGCTCCACCTTGCCGACGAGGTCGGCGCCCACGTCCGCCGCCTTGGTGAAGATGCCGCCGCCGACCCTCATGAACATGGCGATCAGTGCGGCGCCGAGTCCGAACCCTTCCAGCACCTTGGGCGCGTCGGCGGCGTAGACGAGGACGACACAGGAGGCGCCGAGCAGGCCGAGGCCCACCGTGATCATGCCGACCACGCCCCCCGTACGGAAAGCGATCTTCATCGCCTTGTGCGAAACGGTGGTGAGATCCTTTTCCGGTTCGCCTTCTTCCGGAGTCGCCTCACGCGCGGCTGCCGCGACGCGCACATTGCTGCGTACGGCGAGGCGCATGCCGATGTATCCGGTAGCCGCCGAGAAAAGCGCACCCACCAGGAAGAACAACGACCGTCCCGCGCGCTGCGACCAGTTGTCGGCCGGCAACAGCAGAAGCAGGAAGAACACGACGACGGCGAAGATGCCGACGGTACGCAGCTGCCGCGCCAGATACGCATTCGCGCCCTCCTGGACGGCTGCCGCGATTTCCTTCATGCGCTCGGTACCCTCACCGGCGGCCAGGACCTGGCGCACCAGCAGCTGGGCCACGACCAGTGCGGCGACGGCGACGACCGCGACAACGATGATGATCAGCCGGTTGTCATCGGTGAGAACCGCGGCCGCGAGTGAGGTGGGACGGTCGGAAGGTGCGGAATACTGCGTCAGTTCTGCCAGTGGTGTGTTGCGGAACCCCGCCATACGTCCTCCTTGACGCTCAGCGCTCAAGACGTGGACGGATTGTAGGGAGCAGAACCTGATCAAAACAGTGGGTGCGTAATGGAATTGACCATCGTCCCTCAATCGGCAAATGATCTCACCCTCGATTTCGCCCGAATGCAGTAACGGGGCAGGGCCATTGCCGGGAGATCACCGGTCAAGCGAAAACGAAAAAGGCCCTGCTCAGCAGGGCCCGGAAAATCGATCACGCACACCCGGAAGGTGCCGGAAATAGGAACAGGTCAGGACTCGCGCCGGATCACACGCACCCGGACGATCGCGGAAACCCGGAACCGTGCGCGGGCTCGGGAACGCACCGCCACAGGCTCGACGCGGGCTCGGGGACGCACCCCCACAGGCTCGACGCGGACTCGGGACCGCGCCGCCACGGGTCTCAGGAAAGCACCGCCGCGGACTTCGTCGGCCAGCTCATGCGGATCACTCCACCTGCCGCACCCGATCTGACTTCCATGTCGTCGACCAGGCCGCTGATGACCGCGAGACCCATCTCGTCCTCGGCCTCGCCGTCGGTCTCGGAATCCATCGCGCCACTTCGCCCGCCGGGCGTGGCGTGGGCCTCGCTGCCGGGGCCGGGCACCTCGTCGCCCACCTCGATGGAGAAGGTCTTCTCCTCTTCGGTCAGTACGACCGCCACCGGGGCGGTGATGCCATGACTGCGGTGCAGCCCGACAGCACGGCTGCAGGCCTCGCCCACAGCGAGTCTGACCTCGTCGAGCAACGCCTCGTCCACCCCGGCCCGGCGCGCCACGGCGGCTGCCACAAGGCGTGCCGTCCTGACATGTTCGGGCTGAGCGCTGAAGCGGAGTTCAACGGTGGCCATGTGATCCCCCTCGAACGTACGGGCGTGCTTCTCAGAGGCCCGGGCGTGGCGCCCGGTACCCCTGCTCTCCAGCCTCCGGAAAAGCCGACAAAGCCGGCAGTCGGCCCATGGCCGACCACCTGCTCGCCACGGCCTGCCTGCTGCCGCGTGCCGGGCTGTGCACTGCCTGCCGGCCGGCCAGACGAGGCCGGCCCGCTCCGACGTCAGTCGGTGGCAGCGACAGCCTCGTCGACCGTGGTGTGAATGGGGAACACCTTGGTCAGACCTGTGATCCGGAAGATCTTGAGAATGCGCTCCTGGTTACAGACCAGGCGCAACGAGCCCTCATGGGCCCGGACACGCTTCAAGCCACCCACGAGCACGCCGAGGCCGGTGGAGTCGAGGAAGTCGACACCTTCCATGTCGACAACCAGGTGGTAGCTGCCGTCATTCACCAACTCGACCAACTGCTCGCGCAGCTTGGGCGCGGTATACACATCAATCTCGCCACCGACCTCGACGACCGTACGGTCGCCACCAGGGCCGGACACATTGCGAGTCGACAGGGACAGGTCCACGGATCCTCCAGCACCTTGCTATCGAGCGGTCGCCCCTCGGTCTCCCCGACGGAGCCAGGGGACGGATCGCCAGCCGCGATGGCATTCAATCACTTACCAGCAGCCATGCACGACGCCTTGGGACCATTGTCCGCCACGCCAGTGACACACTCGGTGCCGATGGCCAAGAATCACCGCCCCAGTCGACCGCCCGAGAACGGGGGCTCCCGCCCCTCTCCCGCCGTGGTCCTCGACCGGCTCGCCGCAGGGGCGGGCCGGTCCGCGCGCATCACTCATACGGAGCACTTGCCCCCGCGGGCGGGAACCCATGCCATCTGGCCGGATCGCATCCGCCCAGAAGTCGTCGCGGCGATTCAGCAGGCCGGAATCGACCATCCGTGGACACATCAGGCCACCGCCGCCGAGCACGCCCTGGACGGCGAATCCGTCGTGATCGCCACCGGGACCGCTTCCGGGAAGTCGCTCGCCTACCTCGCGCCGGTCCTCAGCACCCTCCTCGACGGCTCGCAAGCCCCGAACGGGCGCGGGGCGACCGCCCTCTATCTCGCCCCCACCAAGGCCCTCGCCGCCGACCAGCGGCGGTCCGTGAAGGGACTCGCGGCGCCCCTCGGCCACGCGATCAGGCCCGCCGTGTACGACGGAGACACTCCCGTCGAGGAACGCGAGTGGGTACGTCAGTACGCCAACTACGTCCTGACCAACCCCGACATGCTGCACCGCGGAATCCTGCCCTCCCATCCCCGCTGGTCCTCGTTCCTGCGCGCCCTGCGCTTCGTCGTCATCGACGAGTGCCACACCTACCGGGGCGTCTTCGGCTCCCACGTCGCCCAGGTGCTGCGGCGCCTGCGCCGCCTGTGCGCCCGTTACGGCGCCGATCCGGTCTTCCTCCTCGCCTCCGCCACCGCGGCGGATCCCTCGGTCGCCGCAGGCCGCCTCACGGGCCTCCCCGTGAAGGAGGTCGCCGACGACGCCTCGCCCCGCGGCGAGCTGGTCTTCGCCCTCTGGGAACCCCCGCTGACCGAACTCCACGGCGAGAAGGGCGCCCCGGTACGCCGTACGGCCACGGCCGAGACAGCCGACCTCCTCACCGACCTGACCCTTCAGGGCGTCCGCTCGGTGGCGTTCGTACGCTCCCGGCGCGGCGCCGAGCTCATCTCCGTGATCGCCAAGGAACGCCTGGCCGAGGTCGACCGCTCGCTGCCGAAGCGGATCGCCGCCTACCGCGGTGGCTACCTCCCCGAGGAACGCCGCGCCCTGGAACGCGCCCTGCACTCCGGCGAGCTCCTCGGCCTCGCCGCCACCACCGCCCTGGAACTGGGCATCGACGTCTCGGGCCTGGACGCCGTCGTCATCGCCGGTTACCCGGGCACCAGGGCGTCCCTGTGGCAGCAGGCCGGCCGGGCCGGCCGCTCCGGTCAGGGCGCACTCGCCGTCCTGGTCGCCCGGGACGACCCGCTGGACACCTATCTGGTCCACCACCCGGAGGCGCTGTTCCAGCAGCCCGTGGAGTCGACCGTCCTCGATCCGGACAATCCGTACGTCCTCGCCCCCCATCTGTGCGCGGCAGCCGCCGAGCTCCCGCTCACCGAGTCCGACATCGCGCTCTTCGGTCCGGCGGTGCCTGATCTGCTGCCGCAGCTGGAGGCCGCGAAACTGCTGCGCAAGCGCCCGTCGGGCTGGCACTGGACCCGCCGGGAGCGCGCGGCGGATCTCACCGACATCCGGGGCGAGGGCGGCCGTCCGGTCCAGATCGTCGAGGAGGGCACCGGCCGTCTGCTCGGCACCGTCGACGAGTCGGCGGCGCACACCGCCGTCCACGAGGGCGCCGTCCACCTCCACCAGGGCCGCACCTACCTGGTGCGGAAACTGGACCTGGAGGACTCGGTGGCCCTCGTCGAGGAGGCGAACCCGCCGTACTCGACCACCGCCCGGGACACCACCGCCATCGCCGTCCTGGAGACCGACACCGAGATCCCCTGGGGCGACGGGCGGCTCTGCTACGGCTCCGTGGAGGTCACCAACCAGGTCGTCTCCTTCCTGCGCCGCAGGGTGATCACCGGGGAGGTGATGGGCGAGACCAAGCTCGATCTGCCGCCCCGCACCCTGCGTACCCGCGCCGTGTGGTGGACGGTCACCGAGGACCAGCTCGATGCCGCCCGGATCAATCCGGAGATCCTCGGCGGCGCGCTGCACGCCGCCGAGCACGCGTCGATCGGGATGCTCCCGCTCTTCGCCACCTGCGACCGCTGGGACATCGGCGGGGTCTCCGTGCCGCTCCACCCGGACACCCTGCTGCCCACGGTCTTCGTCTACGACGGCCACCCGGGCGGCGCCGGCTTCGCCGAGCGGGCCTTCCACACGGCCCGGACGTGGCTGACGGCGACCCGCGAGGCCATCGCATCCTGCGAGTGCGACGCGGGCTGCCCGTCGTGCATCCAGTCCCCCAAGTGCGGCAACGGAAACGAGCCCCTGCACAAGCGAGGCGCCGTACGTCTCCTCACCGAACTCCTCCGCACGGCTCCCCCGCCCCCGGAAGAAGCCCAGAAGGAGTAGCACGGGCGAAGTCCCCGGCGCCGCAGCAGACCTGGCGATTCCGCCCGGTCAGCCCGTTCCTGAGGCCCCCGCCCCTTCCGGCGGTCCCGCGCGGGACCTGATCTCTGGCGCGTACGGGCCGAAGCGGGCGCGCGCCGTCACGTCAGCGATCTCTCCCCGCACCGCGCAGCGCACCAGCACCGTGTCCTGTGCCCCGGCGACCCGCCCGGCCGCCTCGCACGCGGCTGCCGGGCCCTGAAGGGCGCGGTCGGCCGCGGCGAGGGCGGCCAGATCAGCCGCGCCGCCGGCCCGGTGCCGGGCCGCCACGGCTTGCCCCAGGGCGAGCACCACCGCGAACACCGCGCACAGGGTGGCCGTGGTCGCCGCCACCCACACCGTCGCCAGCCCCTGATCACCGGCTCGGGCTCGGGGCCGGGCTCGGGACCGGGAACCTGTCCTTGCCCCTGCCCCTGCCCCGAGCGTCAGCCCTCGCCTCCGCCCCCTCACGGCTCCGCTCCCACCGTGTCCACTCCCACCGTGTCCTCGGCCAGCGCGGCCGCCTCCGCGCTCAGCGTCAGCGCCAACGGGCCTGGCCCCGGTGCCGGTGCCTCCACGCGGACCCGCCACAGCTCTCCGGACCGCTCCACCTCGACACGCGCCTGCCGGGGCGCCGCCGACCGTGCCGCCTCCCGCACCGCCGCATCCGGCTCCGAACGGGCTGCCGCCCGCGCCCCCGCCCGCGCCGCGTCCACGCACCGGATCTGGGAGGCGGCTGCCACCAGGGCCCAGATCAGGACCAGCGCGAAGGCGACCAGGGCGGGAATGACCATCGCCGCCTCCGCCGTCACGGCACCCCGGTCCCGGGCGGAAGCGCCAGGCGCCCGGCACTTCCGCCCGGCCTCAGAACTTCGCATCGAGGGCGTCCTTGATCAACGACTGCATCGCCGAGAGCACGGGCCCGCTCGTCACGACCTTGTAGAGCACCGCGGCGAACCCGCAGGCCGCGATGGTTCCCACCGCGTACTCGGAAGTCGTCATCCCACGGTCCGACCGGCCGAACCTGCCCAGCAGGCTCCGCTTGGCGGCCCATGCCCGGCGCACCGAACCCAGCGCGCGTTCCCTGAAGTTCCCGCTCATCTCAACCCCCGAAATTGAATAGATATGTCGATTTTCATGAACCGGCAGGCGCCCGAAAGGAGGCACCGCCGCTTTCGCGTCAGCCGTCGGTCAGCAGTCCGGTCGCCAGCCCGATCACCACCGGTGCCACCCCGATCGCCAGGAAGGCGGGCAGAAAACACAGCCCCACCGGCGCGGTGATCAGGACGCCGGCACGCTGGGCACGGGCCACGGCCGCACTCGCCCGTTCGGCGCGCATCGCTTCGGCCAGCCGGGTGACAGGTTCCGCCGCCGGTGCCCCGGTCGAGCCGGCCCGGTCCAGGCAGCGGGCCAGCGGCTCCGCGCCCGGTATGTTCGCGAACCGCCCCCACGCTTCGGCCGGTTCCCCGCCGAGCCGGACCTCCGCCGCCGCCCTGGCCAGCCGCTCACCGACCGGGCCGCCCATGGACTCCCCCACTGCCTCCGCCGCCTCCCTGGGACCGGCCCCGGCGGTGAGGCAGGCCGCCAGCAGATCTGCGGCCAGCGGAAGTTGGCCTGCCGTCGCAGCCGCCTCCGCATCGGCGGATCCCGCGTCACGCGCCATCCACGACCGCTGGCAGCGCCACGTCCCGTACGCCGCGCCCACCGCTGCCACACAGCCCGGCAGCCCGCCAACCAGAACCCAGCCGACTGCCGCTGCCCCGAACGGCGCCGCCCACCTCTGCGCACCCGCCTGGACTCCCGGCCGCCACCGGCGCCGCTTCCCCCCTCCGATCGCCAGCAGCAACGACCCCCGTCTGCGCATCGCCCGCTCCCGCCGGCGCCCGGCGACGGCGAGCGCCAGATACGCGGCCGTGCCCATCACCGTCCCGACGATCCCCAGGGCGTGGACAGCACCCCCTGTCATCCCGTTCACGCCGCCTCACCCGCCCTGACGATCCGCCGGGCCCACACCAGGCCCGCCGCCTCCAGCACTCCCCCCGCCGCCAGGCACGCCAGCCCGCCCGGACTGTGCAGCAGGACCCGCAAGGGATCGGCCCCGAGCGCCGCACCCAGCCCCAGCCCTGCCACCGGCAGAAGGGCCAGCACCACGACCGTCGACCAAGCGCCCGCCAGTTGGGCCCGCAGCTCCTCCCGCCGCCGTCTGTCCGCCCGTAACGCGCCCTCCAGGCGGTCGAGTCCGGCCGCGAGCCCCGCCCCGCCGTCCACCGCGACCCGCCAGCACGCCGCCACTCCGGCGAGCCCCTCATGCCCTGGCGCATCCGCGGCCTGCCGCAACGCACCCGGCACATCCCCACCGAACCGCGCGGCCGCAAGCACGGCGGCCTCCGCCTCGCCGAGCGCCTCCCCCGAGTCACGGGCAGCCACCAGCAACGCCTGCCCCGGCTCACGCCCCGCCCGCAACTCCCCCACCACCGCACCGCACAGCCCCATCACCGCATCCGCCGCCCGCTCCCGCTCGCTCCGCCGGGACCGCACCCGCAGCCACCGCCGCACGAGCGGCACCGCCACGGCCCCCGCGGCCAACGGCAGCACCGACCCGCCCAGCACGGCGAGCAGCACCGCCACCGGGACACACAGCCACTCACGCCGCCCGCGGAGGATCACCGGCATCGCCGCCCAGTACGTCCCCAGCCGACTCGGCTCCGGCGCCCCGTCCACGAACAGCACACGCGCCCGACGCAGCGCCGGATCGCGCTGCACACCGGCCCAGGCCGCCAGCCCGGCACACACTGCCGCCGCGTACATCGCGTACCCCGGCCCCACGCCTGTCACGACGCGCCCCCGATCAGCGACCGCAGCCGCTCCCAGCCCCGCTCCCGTACGAACCCGTCGGCGCCCCAGCGCAAGGCGGGCACGGTCACCACCAGCCCCGCCGCGTCCCGTTCCAGCACATGGATCTCGGTGAGCCTCCGACGTCCACCCCGGTCCCGCACCAGATGGACCACCACCGACAGGGCGGCCGCCAACTGGCTGTGCAGGGCCGTCCGGTCGAGCCCCGCGGCCGTCCCCAGCGCTTCAAGACGGGCCGGGACGTGTTCGGCGGCGTTGGCGTGCACCGTGCCTTCTCTGAACTAACTGCTATGCCCTTGTGCACACGTGGTCGTACCGTGTGTCGATGCATACCCAGCGAGCCATCGAGGTCCTGACGGGACTCAAGGAAGAAGCTGATCGCCGAGGGATCGAGCTTCGCCCCCCTGGTGAAATCACGTCATGGAAAGGCCGCGTCAAGTCCACTCTCATTCGCGCCCTGGGTTCAGATCATCACTTGCTGAAGGATTTCGACAAGGTCAAATACTCGCCGTCTGTATATTCTTCAGGAATGTCTGACGACTATGGCGAGCGCATTTTTATTGGTGGCCTGAAGAAGGCTAACGGCGTAATCGAAGCAGCCCTATTCGAGCTGTCCGACGCCGGAACCAGCGACGACGCAGTGGATGAAACAACGTTTGACCCAGCCCTGTGGTCTCACGTTCAGAAGCATGTCCAAAGCGAGGACTGGCAAACGGTCTCCAGCCAGACCGCCATCTATGTCGAAGACTGCGTTCGGAGATGGTGCGGAAACCCCCGGGGAAACAACGGCCAGGTATTGGTCGGCAAAAGTCTCTTCGCTGCTGTATTCGCTACCGATGCCCAGTATCGGCTCGGCAAGGAGCCCGGCGAGTGGGAAGGTTGGCGAGGGCTGGGAATGGGGTTTGCTCAGGCGCTGAGCAATGTAGATCGCCACAATATCCAAAAGCGTGACGACGCAAAGCGATATGCATTCGGTGTTCTCGGACTGGGGAGCTTGATCCTGTCCCAGCTCCGCCATCAGCATGGTGAAGACTTGCACCACGAGTAGAGGGGAAGTAGGACCTCGGGTCGTTCTTCTTATTAGGTCCTAGGTCAGACTCTTTGGCGTGGATGGTCTAATTCGCGTGAATAGCGATTTGACTGAAGCTGGGAACTCCGAGGAAGACAGGCGAATCCTTCTTCTCTTGCCGGGCATCTAGCTGGTCGATCTTCTCTTCTGCGGCGTCCCTGCTGACCGACAGTCCCTCGACCTCGCCCAACCATCCTTCACGCTTCGCCTCGGCGATTCGTTCGTCTAGATTGTCGCGGATCTCAACAAGCCGGCCTCTTTCCGCAGGATCGACGATTAGGACAGGGCATCGAACGCAAGCGTGTTCATGAATGCAGTCGGTGCCGAAAGCGCGACCACACGATCCCAGCGCTAGCTTGCGCTGTTCGAAGTGGTTCATAAACTCGTTCCATTCTTCCGAGGTGACTGCGCGGTATTCCTCCCTAGGGCGGAGGCTGCGGCGTCGGGCGATAAATGACCGGTGAGCTTCGATGGCCTGGACCGGGTAGACAGCGTTGTAACCCATAGTGGTATTTATGTTGGTGTGCCCGGCAATGACTTGGGCGATGTGCGGGGGCAGCCCGTTGAGAATCGCGTCGGTGATAAAGATCCGTCGGAAGTCGTGTGGCTGGAACTTTAGCGGTTTTCCGGTAGCGTCAGTGAGTCCCGTGGCTATGAGTGCATCATTGAGAGCGTCGCGAACCGTGTTTGATGAAATAGGCCGCCTCTCGCCTGAAACATTCCATTGGTAGAGAAGTGGCATCGGGTCGTTCCAAGCCTTCTCATGAATGTCGTAGCTGGGAACCGATGGAATTGCTTTGTTCTCACCGCGGACGCGTGTGACCACGATGCTCAGGACGTCAGCAAGCTCGGGAGTGACAAGCAGCAGGCGTTCCTGGTCTGTTTTCGATGGCGCAATCTGCAGCAGAGGAACGAACTCCCCTGTGGTGGGAAGCTTGTAGCGAATAATGCTGTGATGGCCGAGTTCCAGTAGCTCCTCAATGCGGATTCCCGTGTGCCGGAGGATCTCGATGGTGGCCCAACCCCAGAAGGCCCGCTTTTCCTCGGCCTCGATGTCCCGGCGGCGGCCTGTGTCGTCGTATGCCTGGCCCGTGAGGCCGGCCCGGGAGGTTCCCTTGGGCGTTGTGAACGTCTCTCCGAGGACGGTGAACTGGGTGCCGAGAGGTGTGGCGTGGAGTGCTTCGAGACGAGCGCGGGCTTCCTTGAGCCGACGATCGGCGACGCGAATGAGAGCGGGCAGCACGGGGAGTCGCTCACGGGTCCGCTGGTCGGAGGCGGTCTTCTGCCGTTGCTTGGTCTTCTTGTCTGAGCAGTCAGCTTCGGTGATGGGGCAGGGTGCTGCCCAAGGTCCCCATCGGGCCGGCTCGTCCAGGGCCCACTGGCCGATGTCGAAGTAGAACGCCCGGACGAGAGTTTTGACCGCAGGTGCGCTGTTGCGGGGCGTAGTGGTCTCGATGACCTGACCGTCTGGCATGCGCCGGCGGCGGGTGACCACGTTGACGCGGGCCTTCCAGGCCGCGGCGATTTCCGGAGTTAGATGCAGCGAGGAGATGTCCTCGTGGTGACGTTCGAGGTCCCGCCAGAAATTGTTGGCCAGAGCCGCCGACAGGCTGATCAAGGAGTTGTGGTCGAGCGACGGTTGGCGTTCGGTGAGGTAGTCGACGAGGAGGTCGCGGACAGGGCGGCAGCGCAGGTGGTAGCGGTCCACGAGTTCGGCAGGGGTCACCTGGCCTGTGCGGGTCTGGAGCCGGAGCAGGGTCGCCGGGGCGTCCGGCGGAAACTGGCCGCGGTCGCGCAGAGCGGTGTAGGCGATGCGGGCCCCGCGGGCTGCGTCGTGGTTGGTTTCCTGAAGGAGGACGAGGAGGTCCCCGACGGTGATGTCCTCGACGAGGCCGCCGAAGGCGGCCAGGATGCGGGCGACGGCCTTGAGGGCCGCGGAGGCATGCCGGGTGGACCGGATGGCCGCGGGGAACTGGGCCTCCAGGCGCGCGAACCCTTCTGGGTCGCGGGCCGCCGCCATGGCCGGGCGCAGGGCGTTGGAAGAGCTGGCGGCCAACCAGGCCGGAGAGGGGCGGATGACGTCTGCGCAGATCAGGGCCAGAGTCCCGGAGGAGAGGCAGGCCGAAGTCGGCCGGCGGCCGAGTTCGGCGGCGGCCCAGTCGAGGACCGTGTGGTGCCAGCCGGCGGTCGAGGGTGCTGCGGGGCTGGCGTCCCAGTTGGCCTGCCAGGTCGATCCGGGAAAGGTCGCAAGCCAGGCCAGGATTGCCCGGGCACCGACCATGCGCGTCGACTGGGCGCTGTCGCCTTCAGCGCGGAAGGGGTGTGTCCGGAGGCGGTCCAGGATGTAGTCGGTGTCGGCTTCGGTGATGAACCAGGAGTCGAGATTCTGGCGTGGCGGGAACTTCTGCAGGAGTGCTGCGGCCTCAGCGCCGGCGAGCTTGCGCGGGGCCTGCGGCGGGGCTGTGAGGGTTGCGGTGGTCATGCGACGAGCCCTCCGAAGAGGGTGTTCATGGAGTCCTCGTTGTAGGCGGGGGCGGTGGGGGCCGGCGGTGCGGCGTTCTTCTTCGCCTCCTGCCGGGCATGGTGGGCCAGCCCGGCGGAGATGACCTCGTCCCGGCTCGGGCGAAGGTACTTCTGGAGCGTGCTCTGGTCCTTGTGGCCAAGGATGTGCTGGACGTAGACCAGCGACATTTTCGGGTCCTCGGTCATGCGGTATGTCGCGGTGTGCCGCAGGTCATGGAGTGTCCAGTTGGCGCCCAGGAGTTCAACCGCACGCTTGAACATGGCGCGAGCGGCGTCGTAGTTCAGTGGCCGCCAAGGGCGTCGCAAGGTCCACCAGAGAGGCTGGTTGCGCCCCCGCGGGACTCCGTTGCGCCAGGCTTCTTCCTGGTAGAGGCGGAGCCAGACGAATGCGTCGGGAGACGCGGGCAGCTGTTGGTAGTCCCGGGTGCCTTTGCGGATTACGCCGATGAGTTGCTGGCCGGGCAGGGCGTCGCGGCCGGTCGCGGTCAGCAACTCTTCTGAACGAGCGGCAGTGGAGACCCAGAAGGCAAGAAGGGCGCGGTCCCGGTGCGAGCGCAGGCCGGCGAAGACCTTGGTGTACTCGTCGTCCGGTATCCGGCGGGGGATTCGGTTTGGGACGGTCGGCCGGTAGCGGCCGGTCCGCTCGCGCTTGAACTCCTCCGTCGGGTTGTGGTGGGCGTGCGGCCGCCCCTTGCGGCGGTTGCGGTCCAACGGGAACGGGTTGACCAGCAACTGGCCGCTGTTGAGGTCGAGATGGAAGTCGTAGAAGGTCCGGAGCACGGTCTCGCAGTGGGCCCGGGTGGCGGGCGCGTACTTCTTGCCGATGGTCGGCTTCCCGGTTACCGGGTTAGGCGTTCCTGGTGAGAGGGCCGGAATCTTGCGCGCGGGTATCTCGGCTGGATCCTTGCCGCGGTGCCGCCAGTGAACCCGCACCGGCTTGTCCGCGAGTTGCATCCACAGCGTGAAGTCCCGGGCGTCCTCACGGACGGCGCGGTCCCATGCGATGTCGTGGGCCCACAGGAACCGCCACCATCGCAGCAGGTCGTTGCCGTACGAATACAGCGTGGTGGCCGGGCTGTCTGCGGTCAGCAGGTCTTTGAAGTAGATCGCGACCGGTTCGACGCGTTGCCCTTCCGGATCGATGAGCCGGTACGGCTCCCAAGCGTCCCCTGTCGTTTGCAACTGCCCGATCTCGGGCAGCACGAAGGTCTTCAGATTTCGTTCGAGTGTTCTTCTGTCACGCACTGCCGGAACTTAACAGAATGCCCTCTGACCTGCGAAAACGTCAGAGTTAGTTCGGTCAATACACCGCATCCGCCCTCGTGCCCTGTGTTCAGCGCGGCGAGCAGTTCAGTGACCTCGGCCCCTCGCACCTCCCCGACCACCAGACGGTCGGGTCGCATCCGCAACGCCTGCCGCACCAGGTCCCGCAGAGTCACACGGCCCGCGCCCTCCTGGTTGGCGGGGCGTGACTCCAGGCGCACCACGTGCGGATGGTCCGGCCGCAGCTCGGCGGAGTCCTCGGCGAGCACGATCCGCTCCCGCTCCCCGACCGCCCCCAACAGGCTCGACAGCAACGTCGTCTTCCCCGCGCCCGTCCCCCCGCTGATCAGATACGAGACCCTGGCCTCCACCAGGTCCCGCAGCAGCTGGTCCCCGCCCGGCGGCACCGTGCCGGCCTCGACCAGCTCCGTCAGCGCGAACGCTCTGGGCCGCACCACCCGCAAGGACAGACATGTCGAGCCGACGGACACCGGGGGCAGCACCGCGTGCATCCGGGTGCCGTCCGGCAGCCGCGCGTCCACCCAGGGCCGGGCATCGTCCAGACGCCGCCCGGCGACGGCCGCGAGCCGCTGCGCCAGCCTGCGTACTGCGGCCGCGTCCGCGAAGGTGACCCCGGTCAGTTCGAGCCCGCCGCCCCGGTCCACCCACACCCGGTCCGGCGCGGACACCAGCACATCGGTCACCGCGGGGTCGGCGAGCAGCGGCTCCAGCACCCCGGTGCCGACCAGCTCACCCCGCAACTCGCGGGCCGCGCCGAGCACTTCCGTATCGCCCAGGAGCCGCCCCTGGGCGCGCAGGGCCGCCGCCACCCCTGCCGGGGTCGGCGCCGCGCCGCTGCGGGCCAGACGCTGCCGCACGGCGTCGAGGAGAGCTTCCGTCATGACACACCTCCGCCGGGAAGCCCGGCGGCGAGGCTTCCGCCACCGGCGGCGCCCGCCTGCTCCCAGAAGGCCGTGCAGAACCGGGCCAGTGGCCCGCGCACCGCGCTCCCCGGTGGCGCACCGTCGTCCTGGGCCGCCGGAAGCCCGGCCTCCCAGGGCAGTTCGCCCACGAGCGGCAGTCCCAGCGCGTTGGCCACCCATCGCTCGTCGAGGCCCGCCGCGTACGGCCCCCGCGCGACGACCCGCAGGTCCTCCAGGACCATTCCGGCCATCGACGCCACCCGCTGGGCCGCCGCGACCGCCCTGAGTTCGCCCGGCACCACCAGGAGTCCGAGATCGAGCTGCGCCAGCGCCTCGGCCACGCCTTCGTCCACCCTGCGCGGCAGATCCACGACGACCACTCCGCCGAGTCTGCGCGCGGCGGCCAGCACCGCCCGCATGGCCTGCGGCGGGATGACCACCTCGTCCTCGCGGCCCCAGCTCAGCACCCGCAGCCCGTGCAGGGCAGGCAGCGAGTCCTCCAGCGCACCGCCGCCGACCCGCCCTTTGGACTGGGCGAAATCCGGCCACCGCATCCCATCGGCCCGTTCACCACCGAGCAGCACATCGATGCCACCGCCCAGCGGGTCTCCGTCGATCAGCATCGTCCGCCGGCCGGACCTGGCGGCGGTCACCGCGAGCGCACAGGCCAGCGTGGATGCGCCGGAGCCGCCCCTCCCGCCCATCACGCCGACGGTCAGCGCGGGACGGCCCACGCCCTCGGCCGCGTTGGCGATCTGATCGACGAGCCAGCCCTCCGAATCGGGCAGCCGCAGCACATATTCGGCCCCGATCTCCACCGCCTGCCGCCAGACGTCCGGTGCGTCCTGGTCCCGCCCGACGAGCATCACGCCGCGCCTGCGGGCAGCGCCACGGCATCGCGGGGCGGCGTCGTCGCCCACCAGAACCATCGGGGCCTGCTCCCAGCCGCCCCTTCGTTCGGGCGGCCCGTAATGAACTTCCGGCTCCGCTCCGGCCGCCGCGCAGAGCCTCAGCAGATCGTCGAGCAACTCCACGTCCTCGGTCACGATCAACGGCCCGCCCCGACGCCCTTCCGAGCTCGGCAGACCTTCTCGTGCGAACGATCCAGCCACGATCTCCGCCCCCTTCCCACTGCCCCCTCAGTACGGTTCGCGGCGATCTCGGAGCGTTCCGAGATGCGCGATTCCGGAACCCGCGGACTTCACGGGTGGAATCACCGTGCAGTGCTTCGGAAAAACATGTGGATCTTGATGCAAAACTGTGGACAACTTCAGCGTTGTGAATAACTCGGTAACCCATACCGGCGACTTCCGAGCGCAGCTCTTCCGTAACGCACCGTGACGAGGCAAACTGAAGAAAGTCCCGCGCCGAGCCGGGTCATCACGGCTGGGAGGAGGGCGGAGACATTGATCCCGGGCGGCCAAACCGCGTCCGGACATGCGACGACCCCCGCCGGGGGGGAGAGCGGGGGTCGTCCCCACGGCCGACTCGGGGGGGGAGGAGCCGGACCGGGTTAGCACGGTCGCGAACGATCCGTGACTTCCATGGTGTACCCGAGAGCCTTCTCAGGCAAACCCACACGCCAGAGTTTACGCCGAATGGTGGGCCCCTATGCTCAGCCTTGTGGAAAACTGCTTCTCGCCGCGCACAGCAGCCTTCTTTGACCTGGACAAGACGGTCATTGCGAAGTCATCGACGCTGACCTTCAGCAAGTCCTTCTACCAAGGCGGGCTGATCAACCGCCGCGCCGTACTGCGCACTGCGTACACACAGTTCGTCTTCCTTGCCGGAGGCGCCGATCACGATCAGATGGAGCGGATGCGCGAATATCTCTCCGCGCTCTGCAAAGGATGGAACGTCGAGCAGGTCAAGGAGATCGTCGCCGAGACCCTTCACGACCTGATCGACCCGCTCATCTACGACGAGGCCGCCACCCTCATCGAGGAGCACCACACGGCGGGCCGCGACGTGGTCATCGTGTCCACGTCGGGCGCCGAGGTGGTCGAGCCGATCGGCGAGCTGCTGGGCGCGGACCGGGTTGTCGCCACCCGGATGGTCGTCGGCGACGACGGCTGCTTCACCGGCGAGGTCGAGTACTACGCCTACGGGCCGACCAAGGCCGAGGCGATCAAGGCGCTCGCGGTGTCGGAGGGGTATGACCTCTCACGCTGCTACGCGTACAGCGACTCCGCGACCGATGTGCCGATGCTGGAGTCCGTCGGGCACCCGCACGCGGTGAATCCGGACCGCGCGCTGCGGCGCGAGGCGACCCTCCGGGAGTGGCCGATTCTCGTCTTCAACCGGCCGGTCCGACTCAAGCAGCGACTGCCCGCCTTCTCGATGCCCCCGCGCCCGGCGCTCGTGGCAGCGGCGGCGGTGGGCGCGGCAGCCGTGACCGCGGGACTGGTCTGGTACGCCAGCCGACGCCGCGCCACCACGCTCGCCGGCTGATCCCCCGCGGGGGCAGGCCGCGTCCGTCCCCTCGCGACGGCCCACGGCATTCGCCCTCCGCCCCCCGGTCCCGCCCGACTCACCCGTATTTGAACCTAAAAGTAAAGAAGTCCGGCCACCACTTTCCCTTCCTCCACCAGGGGAGTACAAAGGACTCAACGGCCCGCGAGACCAAGGACATCCGCGAGGATGACCTTCACACGCAAGTCGGCCCCACGGACCGCGCATGAAAGCCGAGCACCCACGCGACGTCGACCCGTCGATTACGGGCCAGCCGCACCAGGGCACGGGCGAAGTACCCGACCTGATGGGCATATATCGAGGACGCTTGGTAACCCGGCGGACATGCCAGCGGCGGTACCGGTTTCCGGTACCGCCGCAACCCTTTTCGGGGCCGTAACCGCAGCCCGTGAGCCCGCAGCCCGTGGACCCAGGCAGCCGTGGAACGCCGGTCGTCACGTGAAACGCCGGTCACCAGGGCATCAGGCAGCGCCGCGCTGCATCGCCTCGCAGACAGCCGTCGACTCCCGCACCCCCAGTTCCACCGCACGGCCGCAGTGTGCGATCCAGGCCGCCATGCCCTCCGGCGTCCCGGTCAGATAGCCCTCGAAGGCCGCCACGTACGCCGCTCGCCCCTGCTCCGCGTGGCCCACCTCGGCCGGGCAGATCGACTTCGGGTCGAGGCCGCTGCCGATGAGCACGATCCGCTCCGCCGTCCGCGCGACCAGACCGTTGCAGGAGCTGAAGGGACGCAGAGCCAGCAGTTCACCGTGCACGATCGCCGCCGAGACCAGCGCAGGCGCCGCGCTCCCCGCGATGATCAACTGCGACAGGCCTTCCAGCCGTCCAGCGACCTCGTCGGCGTCCGGTACCGGCGCCTCGATCAGCGGCTCTTCGACGGTCTCGCCTGCCAGTCGCGGCCGCCCGACGGCGTCATCGGGAGAGGCCCCGCCCGCCGCCACCAGGTGCAGCCGCGCCAGGACACGGAGGGGCGATTGCCGCCAGATGGAGAGCAGTTGCCCCGCCTCGGCGGTCAGCCGCAGGGCCGCGCCGATCGTGCGCGCCTCGTCATCACCTCTGAAGTCGGTGCGCCGGCGCACCTCCTCCAGATTCCAGTCGGCGCCAGAGAGCGCGGCCGAGCCGCGGGCGCCGCGCAGGGCCGCCTCCGCGGTGACCTCGTTGCTCCGGCGCCGCATGACACGGTGGCCGTAGACCCGGTCCACGGCCTTGCGTACGGAGTCCACGGCATCGGTGACGCCGGGCAGGGCAGCCAGCGCGGCGAGCGGGTCTGAGGCAGTCGTACTCATAAGTAGCGAGGCTACGCGCCCCCTACACCCTTACCGCCTTGGAGTGGTCTTCTTCACGAAGTGTGACAGCACACCGCGATCGTACGACTACCCTAGGTGAACATGAAGATCGCTTTCGTGGGGAAGGGCGGCAGCGGCAAGACAACGCTGTCCTCGCTCTTCATCCGCCACCTCGCTGCCAATGAAGCCCATGTCGTCGCGGTGGACGCCGACATCAACCAGCATCTCGGAGCCGCGCTCGGCCTCGACGAGGAGGAGGCCGCCGCCCTGCCCGCCATGGGCGCGCAGCTCCCCCTCATCAAGGACTACCTGCGCGGCAACAACCCCCGTATCGCCTCCGCCGAGACGATGATCAAAACGACGCCGCCCGGCGAGGGCTCGCGACTCCTGCGCGTCTGCGAGGACAACCCGATCTACGACGCCTGTGCGCGTACGGTCCGGCTCGACGACGGGGAGATCCGGCTGATGGCCACCGGCCCGTTCACCGAGTCCGACCTGGGGGTGGCCTGCTACCACTCCAAGGTCGGGGCGGTCGAGCTGTGCCTCAACCACCTGGTCGACGGCCCGGACGAGTTCGTGGTGGTCGACATGACCGCGGGCTCGGACTCGTTCGCATCCGGGATGTTCACCCGCTTCGACATGACGTTCCTGGTCGCGGAACCGACCCGGAAGGGCGTCTCGGTGTACCGCCAGTACAAGGAGTACGCACGGGACTTCGGCGTCGAGCTGAAGGTGGTCGGCAACAAGGTCCAGTGCCAGGACGACCTGGACTTCCTGCGGGCCGAGGTGGGCGACGACCTGCTGGTGGGCGTTGGCCACTCCGACTGGGTGCGCTCGATGGAGAAGGGCCGTCCCGCCCGGTTCGAGCTGCTGGAGGCGGACAACCGGATGGCGCTGCAGGCCCTGCAGGACGCCGCGGAGGATTCGTACACACAACGCGACTGGGATCGCTACACGCGTCAGATGGTCCACTTCCATCTGAAGAACGCGGAGAGCTGGGGCAATGCGAAGACGGGCGCCGACCTCGCCGCGCAGGTCGACCCCGCCTTCGTACTCGACGAGCGGTACGCGCAGACGGGCGTCGCGCAGCCCGCGTGACGGCGGCCGGACGAGGCCGCGGCCGGCGGGGTGTGCGGCATCCGGGGCATCAACGCCTCGGCCGCCACACGCCCCACCGGCCCGACGAGCCGCAGACGTCAGTCGGCGGACCGCTCACCCGCGGCGGACTTCGCGGCGGGCTCACCGGCTGCGGGCTTGGCGGCAGCGGGCTTGGCGGCCTGCTTGCCCTGACCCGTCGGGCCGAGGTAGGAGGCCCAGCTCGCCTTGGGCGCCTCGCCCACGCCGAGCGTGCCGAGCTTGGCCAGCGTCGCCGGGTCCTGTGCGTCGAGCCAGTCGGCGAGCTGCCGGAAGGAGACGCAGCGCACGCCCTCCTTGGTGCAGACGGTCTCGATGGTCTCCTCGATGGCGCGCATGTACGTGCCGCCGTTCCAGGACTCGAAATGGTTGCCGATGATCAGCGGGGCCCGGTTGCCGTTGTACGAGCGGTCGAACGCCTGGATCAGACCGTCGCGCATCTGGTTGCCCCAGTACTCGTGCTTGGCGGGGTCGCCCTTGGTCGTGCCGGACTGGTTGAACATGAAGTTGTAGTCCATCGAGAGGGTCTCGAAGGCTCGGCCGGGTACGGGGACGAGCTGGAGCGGCAGGTCCCAGAGGCCGTTCTTCTTCTTGGGCCAGACCTGGTTGCCGACGCCGCTGGAGTCGTACCGGAAGCCCATCGTCCGGGCTGCGGCGACCATGTTCTCCTGCCCTTCCAGGCAGGGGGTGCGACCGCCGACGAGTTCCTTCTCGTAGTCGAAGGGCAGTGGCGCCTCGGCCTTGAGTTCCGGGGTGTTCGACTTCCAGCTCTGGACGAAGGCCTTCGCCTGGCGGATCTCGCTCTTCCACTCCTCGACGGACCAGGTCCCGACTCCGCCGTCCTTGCCGCAGAAATGGCCGTTGAAGTGGGTGCCGATCTCGTTGCCGTCCTGCCAGGCGGCGCGCAGTTCGGTGAGGGTGTCGCGAATGCCCTTGGTGTCGTTGAAGCCGATGTCCGAGCGGCCCGCCGAGTGCTGGGGCGGGTTGTAGAGGTGCCGCTTCTCCTCCGGCAGCAGGTACACGCCACTGAGGAAGTACGTCATGGTCGCGTTGTTCTTCTTGGCCACGCCGCGGAAGTGTGAGAACAGCTTCTGACTGTCCTCACCCGCTCCGTCCCAGGAGAACACCACGAACTGCGGGGGCTTCTGACCGGGCGCCAGGCGCTTGGGGGCGGGAAGTTTCGGCTGCCGCCCGGTGAAGGCGGTGGAGCCGTCGCCGATGAGCTGCACCTTGTTCTTGGGGGCTGCGGCCGGGGCGTCCTCCTTCGGGCCGTTGGCCCCCTTCTCGGCGCCGGAACCGGCTGCCCCCGAACCCGCACCGGAGCCGGCACAGCCCGCCAGGCCCGCGACCAGTGCCGTCGCCATGACACCCATGACGATCTTCTTCGTGGCGGCCATCATCCGCCTCACCCTCTTCCTTGCAGGTTATGTGCGTCGAAGTGCCGACACGGCGCGGCCAACGTCGCACGCAGGCCGAACGAACCCGGACGACAGGCCGAATGAAAAGCTGCATATTCACCTGATTGGGTGGCTCAAAGGACCATTTGCCCTAGATCATGGACACATCTCTTTACTCTGCATTACGATTCGTTTACTGAGAGTTGAGAAATCCCGCCGCTGCACGCCGTGACCCACGGCCGCGTCCCCCACGTTCCGCGACCGCGCTGCCCCGGAGGAGACGGGAACATGTCTGCATGCGTCCCCACCCGTAATGACCACACATCCCGCAGTTCCCGCCCTTCCCGGGCCTCGGGATTCAAGCGACCACACAGCCCGCCACCGCCGCCCGGCGGACGCCGCTTCCGCATCGCCGGCGCCGACCTGTCGGCGTCGATCACCGTGTTCCTCATCGCAGTCCCCATGTCGCTCGGCCTCGCCGTCGCCATGGACGCCCCACTCGAGGCCGGCCTGGTCTCCGCGGCCATCGGCGGAATCGTCGCCGGGCTGCTCGGCGGCACCCCTCTTCAGGTCAGCGGCCCCTCCGCCGGACTGACCGTCGTCACCGCCGAGTTGATCCAGATCTACGGCTGGCGGACCACCTGCGCGATCACCATCGGCGCCGGGCTTCTACAGATCCTGCTGGGCTCCCTGAGAGCGGCCCGCAGCGCGCTCGCCGTCAGCCCCGCCATCGTGCACGGCACGCTCGCCGGGATCGGTGTGGCCATCGCGCTGGCCCAGCTGCACATCGTGCTCGGCGGCTCGCCCCAGAGCTCCGCCGTCGACAACGCCCTCGCTCTGCCCGCGCAGTTGGAGCGGATCAGTCCCGCCGCCCCGCTGATCGGCTCGCTGACCATCGCCGTCCTGGTGCTGTGGCCACGCCTCCCGGGACGTGCCGGTCACGTGGTGCGGAGAATTCCGGCGGCGCTGGCCTCCGTGGTGATCGCGACCGCGGTCGCCGCCCTGGCGACCCCGGGGATCGCCCGGGTCGACCTGCCGTCCTGGCGCTCGCACGCCCTGCCCGAAATGCCGCAGGGCCCCGTTCTCGCCCTGGCCACCGCGGTGTTCACCGTCATGCTGGTGGCCAGCCTGGAGTCCCTGCTCGCGGCGGTCGCCGTGGACAAGATGGCGGCGGACCGTGCGGCAGACCGTTCCCGGGGCGGGCCGTCCGGCCACGAGGCGGTCAGGCGTTCCGATCTGGACCGCGAGCTGCGGGGCCAGGGCATCGCCAACTCGCTGGCGGGCCTGCTCGGCGGGCTGCCGATCTCCGGTGGAGCGGTGCGCAGTTCGGCGAACGTACGGGCCGGGGCGACCGGCCGGGCGGCCACGGTGCTGCACGGCCTCTGGGTGCTGCTGGCCGCCGCCCTGCTGGTCACGGTGCTCGAATGGATTCCGCTGGCCGCGCTCGCCGCCCTGGTCATGATGGTCGGCATCCAGATGGTGAGCTTCGCCCACATCCGTAACGTCCACAAGCACCGCGAATTCCTGGTGTACGGAGCGACGATCAGCGGCGTCGTCCTCTTCGGGGTGCTGAAGGGAGTGGCGCTCGGCGTCGCGGTGGCGGTGGCCGTCGCACTGCACCGCCTGGCCCGCACGAGGATCACCGTGACGGAGCAGGAAGGGCGCCATCTGGTGACGGTCCGCGGGCAGTTGACGTTTCTGGCCGTGCCGCGGCTGAGCAGGACGCTCGGCCAGCTACCCCCCGGCGTCGATGCGATCGTCGAGCTGGACGGCTTCTTCATGGATCACGCGGCGTTCGAGGCGATCCAGGACTGGCGCAGCGCCCAGCTCGCCCAGGGTGGACGCGTCGTCTTCACCGGCAGGTCGGGCGGCCGGGTCGCCGAGCCCGCGGCGGCTGCGCACTCCTGCTGCCGCCCCTGGACCCCCTGGCGCAACCACCACTGCCACGACCGTGCCGAACACGCCGCCGCAGCCACCACCGGGGGTACGCCGCAAGACGCCACGGGCGGGGGTAAGTCCGGGCCGGGGGATGCCGACCGCGTCGGTGGGACGGATCAACCCAGCAGCCCGAGCACGGGGGACGTGACGACGGGTGGAGCCCCACGCCCCGCCGGAGCCCATCGCCTGCTCAACGGTCTCAGTTCCTTCCAGCGCAACACGGCACCACTGGTGCGCGAGGAGTTGGCCCGGCTGGCCGCCGAAGGCCAGCGGCCCTCCCAGCTCTTCATCACCTGCGCCGACTCCCGGCTGGTCACCAGCATGATCACGTCGAGCGGCCCCGGCGACCTCTTCACCGTGCGGAACGTGGGCAATCTCGTCCCGCCGCCGGACACGGAGACCACCGAGAGCGGAGACGACTCGGTGGCCGCGGCCATCGAGTACGCGGTGGATGTGCTGAGGGTCGAGTCCATCACCGTCTGCGGACATTCCGGCTGCGGTGCCATGCAGGCGTTGCTCGGCTCCGAACCGCGCGCGCCCCGGACACCTCTGTGGCGGTGGCTGCGGCACGGTCTGCCGAGCCTGGAGCGGATGGCGTCGCGTGACCACTCCTGGGCCCGGATCTCCGGACGGCTGCCCGCCGACGCGGTGGAACAGCTCTGCCTCACCAATGTGGTCCAGCAGTTGGACCATCTGCGGGCCCACGAATCGGTGGCGCGCAGGCTGGCGGAAGGCACGCTGGAACTGCACGGCATGTACTTCCACGTGGGCGAGGCACAGGCGTATCTGCTGGCCGAGGGGGCCAGTACGGGTACGGGCACCGACGAGGTCTTCGACCGCGTCGGCCCCGGAGCCGACCTCAGCACCGCCCTCGACGCCTGACGGAGCGGCACGTTCGCCCGAACCGCAGGCCTGCCTGAACCACACCCCCGCCCGGTCCGTGAGACCTTGTGGTCCCGCTTCCGCCTCGCACCCGCCTCGCACCCGGCTGCGTACGGAAGCGGGATCTGTGGCCCCATACACGAGAACACAGGTCTAAACCAATTCCCGGCAGACACTTGTCACCCGGCCTTTGGCCTGATGAGCTATGCCCCGGGACACAACGGACACCCTGGGACTGGGAGAAGTCGTGAGCAACGAAAGCCTCGCCAACCTGCTTCGGGAAGAGCGGAAGTTCGCTCCGCCTGCCGAGCTGGCCGCCGACGCCAATGTCACAGCGCAGGCGTACGAGCAGGCCGAGGCGGACCGGCTGGGCTTCTGGGCCGAGCAGGCCCGCCGCCTGACCTGGGCCACGGAGCCGACCGAGACGCTCGACTGGAGCAACCCGCCCTTCGCGAAGTGGTTCGCGGACGGCAAGCTCAACGTCGCGTACAACTGCGTGGACCGCCACGTCGAGGCGGGTAACGGCGACCGGGTCGCCATCCACTTCGAGGGCGAGCCCGGCGACAGCCGCGCCCTCACCTACGCGGAGCTGAAGGACGAGGTCTCCCGCGCCGCCAACGCCCTCACCGAACTCGGTGTCGTCGCGGGCGACCGGGTCGCCGTCTACCTGCCGATGATCCCCGAGGCCGCTGTCGCGATGCTGGCCTGCGCCCGCATCGGCGCCGCGCACTCGGTCGTCTTCGGCGGCTTCTCCGCCGACGCCATCGCCGCGCGCATCGAGGACGCGGACGCCAAGGTCGTCATCACCGCCGACGGCGGCTACCGCCGCGGCAAGCCCTCCGCGCTCAAGCCCGCGGTGGACGACGCCGTCTCGCGTATCGCGTCGGTCGAACACGTCCTCGTGGTGCGGCGCACCGGACAGGACACGGCGTGGACCGAGGGCCGCGACGTCTGGTGGCACGAGATCACCGCCCGGCAGTCCGCCGAACACACCCCCGAGGCATTCGACGCGGAGCACCCGCTCTTCATCCTCTACACCTCGGGTACGACGGGTAAGCCCAAGGGCATCCTGCACACCTCCGGCGGCTACCTCACCCAGGCGGCCTACACCCACCACGCGGTCTTCGACCTCAAGCCGGAGACCGACGTCTACTGGTGCACCGCCGACATCGGCTGGGTCACCGGCCACTCGTACATCGTCTACGGGCCGCTGGCCAACGGCGCCACCCAGGTCATGTACGAGGGCACGCCCGACACCCCGCACCAGGGGCGTTTCTGGGAGATCGTGCAGAAGTACGGCGTCACCATCCTCTACACCGCGCCGACGGCGATCCGTACGTTCATGAAGTGGGGTGACGACATCCCCGCCAAGTTCGACCTGTCGTCGCTGCGCGTCCTCGGTTCGGTCGGTGAGCCGATCAACCCCGAGGCGTGGATGTGGTACCGCAAGCACATCGGCGCCGACAAGTGCCCGATCGTGGACACCTGGTGGCAGACCGAGACCGGCGCGATGATGATCTCGCCGCTGCCCGGCGTCACGGCGACCAAGCCCGGTTCGGCGCAGCGCGCGCTGCCCGGCATCTCGGCCACCGTCGTCGACGACGAGGCCCGCGAGGTCCCGGACGGCGGGGGCGGCTACCTCGTCCTGACCGAGCCGTGGCCGTCGATGCTCCGCACCATCTGGGGCGACGACCAGCGCTTCCTCGACACCTACTGGTCACGCTTCGAAGGCAAGTACTTCGCGGGCGACGGCGCCAAGAAGGACGAGGACGGCGACATCTGGCTGCTGGGCCGGGTCGACGACGTCATGCTCGTCTCCGGGCACAACATCTCGACCACCGAGGTCGAGTCCGCACTCGTCTCGCACCCGGCGGTCGCCGAGGCCGCCGTCGTGGGCGCAGCCGACGAGACGACGGGCCAGGCCATCGTGGCCTTCGTGATACTGCGTGGCACGGCCACCGCTTCGGACGAACTGGTGGCGGACCTGCGCAACCACGTGGGCACCACGCTCGGCCCGATCGCCAAGCCCAAGCGGGTCCTGCCGGTCGCCGAACTGCCCAAGACCCGCTCCGGCAAGATCATGCGCCGTCTGCTGCGCGATGTCGCCGAGAACCGCGAGGTCGGCGACGTCACCACGCTGGCCGACTCGACGGTGATGGACCTGATCACGACGCAGCTGCCCTCCTCGTCCGAGGACTGACAGCCACCGCATCACTGACAGCCACCGCACCGAGGGGCACCCGGCAACGAGCCGGGTGCCCCTCGGGCATTTAGTCTGAAGATCGTTCGATACGGCTCCGGTACCCCCAGGTACAGTGATGACTCCGTCAACAACGTCATAAGAAATCTCCACTAGGTGCGCCGGGAAGTCTGGTCGGCAAGTGCTCCAGCCATGCCCCGCTGCCGTACCGACCCGGAGGTCTCCACCGTGGCCGCGCCCACTCCCACCCCGCCCTCCCCCCGCCGCACCGTCCTCGGCCGCCTTTCCCTGCCCGAGCGGAACTACGTCGCCGAAGCGCTGCGCACCGAGACGGTCGGCGGCATCATCCTGCTGGTCGCCGCCGTGGCCGCGCTGATCTGGGCGAATACCTTCGGGGGAAGTTACGAGTCGGTCAGCCACTTCCACCTCGGTCCCGAAGCACTGGGACTGAACCTCTCCGTGGCCCACTGGGCCGCCGATGGCCTTCTCGCCGTCTTCTTCTTCGTCGCCGGTGTCGAGCTCAAGCGTGAACTGGTCGCGGGCGAACTGAAGGACCCCAGAGCGGCCGCCCTGCCGGTCATCGCCGCGCTCTGCGGCATGGCCGTCCCGGCCCTCGTCTACACCCTGACGGCCGTACTCGGCGGCGGAACCCTGGCCGGCTGGGCGGTCCCCACCGCCACCGACATCGCCTTCGCCCTCGCCGTGCTCGCGGTCATCGGCACCTCGCTGCCCTCCGCCCTACGGGCGTTCCTGCTCACCCTCGCCGTGGTCGACGACCTCTTCGCGATCCTGATCATCGCGGTCTTCTTCACCGACAGCATCGACTTCATGGCGCTCGGCGGAGCGGTCGTGGGCCTGGTCGTCTTCTACTTCCTGCTCCGTGCCGAGATCAAGGGCTGGTACATCTACGTACCGCTGGCCCTGGTCATCTGGGGGCTGATGTACAACAGCGGTGTCCACGCGACCATCGCCGGTGTCGCCATGGGTCTGATGCTGCGCTGCACGACGCGTGACGGCGAGGCGCACTCCCCCGGGGAGCACATCGAGCACCTCGTCCGCCCGCTGTCGGCCGGTTTCGCCGTACCGCTGTTCGCGCTGTTCTCCGCCGGCGTCTCCCTCCAGGGCGACGCCGTCGCCGGCGTCTTCACCCAGCCCGAAACGCTCGGTGTCGTCCTCGGCCTCGTGGTCGGCAAGACCGTCGGCATCTTCGGCGGGACCTGGCTCGCCGCCCGCTTCACCAAAGCGGAGCTCAACAAGGACCTGGCCTGGGCCGATCTCTTCGCCGTCGCCTCGCTCGCCGGTATCGGCTTCACCGTCTCACTGCTCATCGGGGAACTCGCGTTCGAGGGCGAGGGTGAGACGGTCAACGAGATCAAGGCCGCCGTGCTCATGGGTTCCCTGATTGCGGCCGTACTCTCCGGTGTACTCCTCAAACTGCGGGTACGCAGATACCGGGCCCTCTACGACGCCGAGGAGCTCGACGAGGACGAGGACGGCGTCCCCGATGTCTACGAGCAGGGCAATCCGGAGTACCACCTCCGGATGGCCGCGATCCTCGAAAAGAAGGCCGCCGAGCATCGCCGTCTGGCCCGAGCGGCGGGGGCAACGAGCAACAGGACGGACAGTCCGGCATGATCTGACACCGGATGTGTTGAAGAGGAGAGGGAGTCAGGGATGAGCGACCCCGGCAACTACGCGGGCAATGGCGACCGCAGTCTCGGACAGTTGGTCGCCGCGGCGACGTCCGAGATGTCGGCACTGGTGCACGACGAGATCGCACTGGCCAAGGCGGAACTCCGCCAGGACGTGAAGCGTGGCGCGGTGGGCGGTGTGGCCGGCGCCATCATGGGGGTGCTGTTCCTGGCCTCGATCCCCATGTTCAGCTTCGCGCTCGCCTACTGGATCCACAGTTCCGGTCTCGGGCTGGCCTGGTGCTTCCTGATCGTCGGCGGCGCGTACATCGTGGTCGGCGCGCTCTTCGCGCTGCTCGCGAAGATCAAGTTCGGCCAGCTCAAGCCGCCGGAGAAGTCCATCGCCTCCGCCAAGCAGACCGCCGCCGTCCTCCAGGGCGTCAAGCCCCACCCGCGGCCCGAGCCCCTGCCCGGTACGGCCCGCACGACGTTCGGCAGCACCCCCTCGGACAAGGCCATCGAAAGCCGCCCGGTCCAGGACAAGGCGTCCACTGTGGCACGCTCGTCCACATGACGGTCCCTGATTCCAGTGCGTTCGCTCCGGCAGCAGGCCCTCTGGGCCAGGCCGGTTCCGGCAGTCCCGTACGCCTCGACGGTCCATGGACCCACCGGGACGTGGCGGCCAATGGTGCCCGCTTCCACATCGCCGAGCTGGGCGACGGGCCCCTGGTGCTCCTGCTGCACGGCTTCCCGCAGTTCTGGTGGACATGGCGCCACCAGATGACCGCCCTGGCCGACGCCGGGTTCCGTGCCGTGGCCATGGACCTGCGCGGGGTCGGCGGCAGCGACCGTACGCCCCGGGGGTACGACCCCGCCAACCTGGCTCTCGACGTCACCGGCGTGATCCGCTCGCTGGGTGAGCCGGACGCGGCGCTGGTCGGCCACGACCTGGGCGGCTATCTCGCCTGGACCGCCGCCGTCATGCGGCCGAAGCTGGTCCGAAGGCTCGTGGTGTCCTCGATGCCGCACCCGCGCCGCTGGCGCTCCGCGATGCTCTCCGACTTCGCGCAGTCCCGGGCGGGGTCCTACGTCTGGGGTTTCCAGCGGCCGTGGCTGCCGGAGCGCGGGCTCGTCGCCGACGAGGCGGCCCTCGTGGGCCGGCTGATCACGGAGTGGTCGGGGCCTGGAACCGCGGACTTCCCCGACGACAAGACGCTGGACGTCTACCGGCGCGCGATGTCGATCCCGTCGACGGCACACTGCTCGATCGAGCCGTACCGCTGGATGGTGCGGTCCATGGCCCGGCCGGACGGCGTCCAGTTCAACCGGCGGATGAAGCGGCCGGTGCGCGTACCGACGCTGCATCTGCACGGTTCACTCGATCCGGCGATCCGTACGCGGAGTTCCGCCGGGTCCGGCGAGTACGTGGAAGCGCCGTACCGTTGGCGACTTTTCGACGGTCTGGGGCACTTCCCCCACGAGGAGGACCCGGTGGGTTTCTCGACCGAACTCATCAACTGGCTCAAGGACCCCGAACCCGACCGCTGACACAGGGGCACACGTGTCCGACGAACAGCCAATTGCCTGCCGCATAGGCCAATTGGCTGACTTCCCCACGATTACCGACCTTGGGTGCCGGGCAGACGTCGGGGTATGGGCTGGACGCACGACTTCGGTGACGCAGCACGCAACCGCCGCTCGACCGCAACGGTCGGTCCGAGCACTCACGAGGGGGGCGGCCCGCAGGGCCGGGTGCACGAAGTGTATGACTTTCATGATCCCCAGCTTGGAATTCCGCGCATTCTCCGCCGCCGGGCCCGCTGGGTCTCGGCGCGGCTGCGTCATCCCCGGGGATGACGCGGTCCCCTTCCCACACCAGGACTCGCAGGCCCAGGGCCTGTCCGGCGGCTCAGGGCCGGGCAGGCCCTAGAGCGCGCAACTCTGGCTGTCGACCTGCTGGTTCGCACTCCGGCCGCGCTCGATGTCCTGGCGGATCTCGTCGACCGTCAGCGCGTATCCGGTGTCCGGGTCGTCGAGGGACTTGGCGAACACCACTCCGTACACCTGTCCGTCCGGAGTGAGCAGCGGGCCACCGGAGTTGCCCTGCCGCACGGTCGTGTAGAGCGAGTACACATCGCGGCGGACCGTGCCCCGGTGGTAGATGTCCGGGCCGTCGGCGTCGATGCGCCCGCGGACGCGGGCGGAGCGTACGTCGTAGGCGCCGTTCTCCGGGAAGCCCGCGACGATCGCGCCGTCACCGGTCTCCGCGTCGCCGCCGGCGAAGCGCAGGGGCTTGGCCTCGAGGTCCGGCACGTCCAGTACGGCGATGTCGCGCTGCCAGTCGTAGAGCACGACCTTCGCGTCGTACAGCCGGCCCTCGCCGCCGATCTGGACGGTCGGCTCGTCGACTCCGCCCACGACGTGGGCGTTGGTCATGACGCGGCGGTCGGAGAAGACGAAGCCGGTGCCTTCGAGGACCTTGCCGCAACCGGGAGCCATGCCCACGACCTTGACGATGGACTTCTTGGCACGGGCGGCGACGGGGCTGCCGGCCAGGGCCGGGTCCGGGGCGCTGACCTCGGTGATGGGCTCGTTGGCGAACGGGCTGAAGACCTGAGGGAAGCCGTTCTGCGCGAGCACCGAGGAGAAGTCGGTGAACCAGGTGGACGCCTGATCGGGCATCACCCGTGAGACGCCGAGAAGGACCTTGGAGTTACGGACCTCCTTGCCGAGCGTGGGCAGCGATGTGCCGGCCAGTGCCGAGCCGATCAGCCAGGCGACCAGGAGCATCGCCACGACGTTGACCAGGGAACCGCCGGTGGCGTCCAGAGCGCGCGCGGGCGACCACGTGATGTGCCCGCGGAGCCTGTTGCCCAGGTGGGTGGTGAACGCCTGGCCCGCCGAGGCGCACACGATCACGATGATGACCGCGACAACGGCGGCCGTGGAGGAGACCTCGGAACCGTCGGTCGCCTGGTCCCAGATGAACGGCAGCAGATACACGGCGACGAGTCCGCCGCCCAGAAAGCCGATCACCGACAGGATGCCGACGACGAAACCCTGGCGGTAGCCGATGACCGCGAACCACACGGCGCCGACCAGCAGCAGGATGTCCAGCACGTTCACCGTCTCTAGCCTCGCAGATTCGTCACCTGGCCCGTCGTCCGTCCGACGGGATCCGGGCCGGGCCGGAGCAGCGCAGCACGGGATGGAGCAGTCAGCCTGTCATGGGCGCCAGTCGAGCGGCACCTGTCTGGTCGGGTCCCAGGGGCGCTCCCAGCCCGCGTAATGCAGAATCCGGTCGATCACACCGGCCGTGAACCCCCAGACGAGGGCGGATTCGACCAGGAACGACGGCCCCGGATGGCCGCTGGGGTACACGGTGGTCACGCGGTTGGCCGGGTCCGTGAGATCCGCCACGGGGACCGTGAAGACCCGGGCGGTCTCGGCCGGGTCGACGACGCCGATGGGGCTCGGCGCCCGCCACCAGCCGAGAACGGGCGTCACCACGAAGCTGCTCACCGGGATGTACGTCCGGGGCAGCACGCCGAAGAGCTGGACGCCCCGCGGATCGAGCCCCGTCTCCTCCTGCGCCTCCCGCAGCGCGGCCCTGAGCGGCCCGGTGGTCGCCGGATCGCCGTCCTCGGGGTCCAGGGCGCCGCCGGGGAAGGACGGCTGGCCGGCGTGGGAGCGCAGGGAGCTGGAGCGTTCCATGAGGAGCAGTTCCGGGCCGCGTTCGCCTTCGCCGAACAGGATCAGGACGGCGGACTGGCGGCCCGCACCGCTCTCGGGCGGCAGGAAGCGGCTGAGCTGCTGGGGCCGGATCTTCCGCGCCGCGCGGGCGACCGGGTCGAGCCAGTCGGGCAGCCCCTCGGTGGTGACGGGGACCAAGTCGCCGTGGGGCGTGCCCGGTCCGTCACCGGCGGGCGAGTCCGTCCCCGCGGTCGGAGCGGACCGCGTGCTCTGCGCGTGCGTCATATGCACCCCCTCCGTTTCACAACGCCTGTCATCGGCCATTTCGTTCCGGGGCCATTTCGCTCGCTTCGATACGGGCCGGGCCGTTCCCGTCCCTCATTCGGCCCCGAGGGGCGGTGCCGGTTTGCCCGGGTAGTCGGGCGGAGGGCTGAGGCGCTGGCCCGGGTAGCCGCCCATCTCGTACTTCAGGAGCTTGCTCGCCTTCTCGGGGTCCGTCTCCCCTTCACCGTACGAAGGACAGAGCGGCGCGATGGCGCAGGCGCCGCAGGCGGGCTTGCGGGAGTGGCAGACGCGCCGGCCGTGGAAGACCACGCGGTGGGAGAGCATCGTCCACTCGCTCTTCGGGAAGATCGCGGCCACGTCTGCCTCGACCTTCTCCGGGTCCTCCTGGTCGGTCCACTTCCAGCGGCGGACCAGCCGGCCGAAGTGCGTGTCCACCGTGATGCCGGGGACCCCGAACGCGTTGCCCAGCACGACGTTGGCGGTCTTGCGGCCCACGCCGGGCAGCGTCACCAGGTCGACGAGCCGGCCGGGGACCTCGCCGCCGAAGTTGTCCCGGATGGCGGTCGAAAGGCCTATCAGCGACTTGGTCTTGGCCCGGAAGAAGCCGGTCGGCCGAATGAGCTCTTCCAGTTTTTCCGGAACGGCCGCCGCCATGTCCTCAGGGGTCGGGTAGGCGGCGAACAGCGCGGGAGTGGTCTGGTTGACCCGCAGGTCGGTGGTCTGCGCCGAGAGCACGGTGGCGACGAGAAGCTCGAAGGGGTTGCGGAAGTCCAACTCCGGATGGGCGTACGGATAGACCTCGGCGAGCTCGCGGTTGATCCGGCGCGCGCGGCGCACCATGGCGAGGTGCGATTCCGGTTTCGCCGTCTTCGCGGGCTTGGCCGTCTTCGGGGGCTTGGCCGCCCTCGTCGACCCGGTCGTCTTCGTCTCCGCCACCGCCTTCGTCTCCGTCACTGGCCTCTCCGTCTTCACTGCCCTCGTCGTCTTCACTGCCTTCGTCGTCTTCCCTGCCTTCGTCGCGGGCTGCCCCGCAGTGGTCTCGTCCGGGTGTTTTGTGGCATTTGCGGGGCGACGTGCGAACTGTTCGCCCACAGCGGAATCAGGGCCTTCCGACACCCCATCAGCCCCCTCGACCTGTGCTCTCACCGGCATTCTGGACACCCGGCCAGCCTAGAGCCCGGCACTGACATCCGCCCCGGTCACTGCGCATCCGCGCCCAATCGGCCCCCTGCCGTACGGTCCGGCACGTCCGTGCGTCAAACTGGTTTGTGATTGATCGCACTGTTTTACCGTCCGGCATCATGGGGACCACGGTTCCCTGAACAGGCCGACAAGGAGAGAACTCGTGGACGACGTTCTGCGGCGCGCCCCGCTTTTCGCGGCGCTCGATGATGAGCAGGCCGCGGAGCTCCGCGCCTCGATGAGTGAGGTGACCCTCGCGCGCGGCGACGCGCTGTTCCACGAGGGCGACCCGGGCGACCGCCTGTATGTGGTCACCGAGGGCAAGGTGAAGCTCCACCGCACCTCCCCCGACGGGCGCGAGAACATGCTGGCCGTCCTCGGTCCCGGCGAGCTCATCGGAGAGCTGTCGCTCTTCGACCCGGGCCCGCGCACCGCGACGGCGACGGCCCTGACCGAGGTCAAGCTCCTCGGCCTCGGGCACGGCGACCTCCAGCCCTGGCTGAACGCCCGCCCCGAGGTGGCCACCGCGCTTCTGCGTGCGGTCGCCCGGCGGCTGCGCAAGACCAACGACCAGATGTCCGACCTGGTCTTCTCCGACGTACCGGGCCGTGTCGCCCGTGCGCTCCTCGACCTGTCGCGCCGCTTCGGCGTGCAGTCGGAGGAGGGCATCCACGTCGTGCACGACCTGACCCAGGAAGAGCTGGCCCAGCTGGTCGGCGCCTCCCGCGAGACGGTCAACAAGGCGCTCGCGGACTTCGCCGGACGCGGCTGGCTGCGCCTTGAGGCGCGCGCGGTGATCCTGCTGGACGTGGAGCGGCTGGCGAAGCGCTCACGCTGACCCCGCACCTGTGCGAAGGGCCCCGCCGGACGGCGGGGCCCTTCCGCGTTCCCGGTCGCCCGCGAAGCTCTAGATGAGTCCGTGCTCGGTCAGATACTCCAGCTGGGCCCGCACCGACAGTTCCGCCGCGGGCCACAGCGAGCGGTCCACGTCGGCGTACACGTGGGACACCACGTCCGAAGGCGACCGGCGGCCCGACTCCACCGCCGTCTCCACCTGGGCCAGGCGGTGCGCGCGATGGGCGAGATAGAACTCCAGCGCCCCCTGCGCGTCCTCCAGGACCGGCCCGTGCCCCGGCAGGACGGTGTGCACTCCGTCGTCGACCGTCAGCGAGCGCAGGCGCCGCAGCGAGTCGAGGTAGTCGCCCAGCCGCCCGTCCGGGTGCGCCACCATCGACGTACCGCGTCCCAGGACCGTGTCACCCGTGAGCACCGCTCCGTCGGCCGGCAGGTGGAAGGAGAGCGAGTCCGCGGTGTGCCCAGGGGTCGGGACCACCCGGAGTTCGAGTCCGCCGGTGGTGATCACATCGCGCGCCCCCAGCCCCTCGTCGCCCAGCCGCAGCGCCGCGTCCAGGGCGCGCACCTTCGTACGGGTCAGCTCGGCGAAGCGTGCCGCGCCCTCCGCGTGGTCGGCGTGGCCGTGGGTGAGGAGGGTGAGCGCGACTCGGCGCCCGGCCCGCTCGGCGGTGTCGATCACCGCCCGCAGGTGGGCCTCGTCCAGCGGGCCCGGGTCGATGACGACGGCCAGGTCCGAGCCGGGTTCGGCCACGATCCAGGTGTTGGTGCCGTCCAGCGTCATCGCCGACGCGTTCGGGGCGAGGACGTTGACCGTACGGGTGGTGGCGGGGCCGGAGAGGACTCCGCCCCGCGGCTGCCCGGGAAGTGCCTCCGCGTCGCTCATGCGCCCTCGCCCTCCGTGCTCCCGGCCGGGATGTGTTTGGTGAACTCGTCGTGTCCCGGCCAGCTCAGCACCAGCTCGTCGCCGTCCAGGCGGGCCTGTGCGAGTACGGGAGCGAGGTCCTGGGTGTCTGCCGCCTTCAGGGCCTCCGCGGCCGTCCCGTACGGCCTGAGCGTCCGCAGCGTGGACACGGTGGGCGGCATCATCAGCAGTTCGCCCCTGTCGTAGCCGTCGGCCGCCTCGCCGGGGGCGATCCACACGGTCCTGTCGGCCTCGGTGGACGCGTTACGGGTGCGCTGGCCCTCGGGGAGCGCGGCGACGAAGAACCAGGTGTCGTAGCGGCGCGGTTCGAACTCCGGGGTGATCCACCGCGCCCACGCGCCGAGCAGGTCGGAACGCAGCAGCAGACCACGCCGGTCCAGGAATTCCGCGAAGGACAGCTCACGGGCGACCAGCGCCTCGCGGTCGGCCTCCCAGTCCGCCCCGGTCGTGTCGCTGACGACCGTGCCTGCCGTCGGCCCCGCCAGGAGGACGCCCGCCTCCTCGTACGTCTCGCGCACGGCCGCGCAGACGATGGCCTGCGCCTCGGTCACCGTGGCGACGCCGAGCCGCTCCGCCCAGTGGTCGAGCGAAGGCCCGGCCCAGCCGACCAGGTGGTCGTCGTCGCGCGGATCGACTCCGCCACCCGGATAGGCGTACGCACCCCCGGCGAACGCCATGGAGGTGCGGCGACGCAGCATGTGCACGGTGGGCCCACCCCCGGTGCCCGCGGCAGGGTCCCGGAGCAGCATCACGGTGGCGGCCCGCCTGGGGGCCACGGCTGTCAGCTCGCCTGCGGCGAGGGCCCGAATCCGGTCGGGCCATTCCGGTGGGTACCACTGACCATTGGACATGGCCGGAGGCTATCCGGAACCGTCCCGATGTTCGAGGGCCGCGGGTGATTCGTACATGCCCCTTACACGCATGCTCCCCCTGGGGCGCTCCCTTGCCCCTTACACGCGCGATCCCGCCCGGTCACACGGACCGGACGGGATCATCGCAGGCGTACAGGAGACGGCTCAGGCGTCGACGAGCTCGACCTGCACCTCGACCTCCACCGGCGCGTCCAGCGGCAGCACCGCGACGCCCACGGCGCTGCGCGCGTGCACGCCCTTGTCGCCGAGGACCTCGCCCAGCAGCTCGCTCGCACCGTTGATCACGGCCGGCTGACCGGTGAAGTCGGCGGCCGAGGCGACGAAGCCCACGACCTTCACGACCCGGGCGATCCGGTCCAGGTCACCCGCGACCGACTTCACCGCCGCAAGGGCGTTGAGCGCGCACGTCCTGGCGAGCTCCTTCGCCTCGTCGGGCGTCACCTCGGCGCCGACCTTGCCGGTCACCGCGAGCTTGCCCTCCACCATCGGCAGCTGACCGGAGGTGTAGACGTACACCCCGGACTGCACGGCCGGCTGGTACGACGCGAGCGGCGGCACGACGTCCGGGAGCGTCAGGCCCAGCTCGGCGAGGCGCGCCTCGACCACGCCCGCCACTACGGCTTCTCCCGCTTCAGGTACGCCACGAGCTGCTCGGGGTTGTTCGGGCCGGGCACGACCTGGACGAGCTCCCAGCCGTCCTCGCCCCAGGTGTCCAGAATCTGCTTGGTCGCGTGCACGAGAAGGGGCACGGTCGCGTATTCCCACTTGGTCATGGAGCCGACTGTAATACCTGGCACGTGCGGCCTCGTGCGTAGCCCGGGGCACGACTGGTTAGGCTCCAGGACGTGAGCAGGTTCCAGGTCGTCAGCGGCAAGGGCGGTACCGGTAAGACCACGGTCGCCGCCGCCCTCGCGCTCGCCCTCGCGACCGAGGGGAAGCGCACCCTCCTCGTCGAGGTCGAGGGCAGACAGGGCATCGCCCAGCTCTTCGAGTCGGAAGCGCTCCCCTACGAGGAGCGCAAGATCGCCGTCGCGCCGGGCGGCGGGGAGGTCCATGCCCTGGCGATCGACGCCGAGCGTGCCCTCCTCGACTACCTCCAGATGTTCTACAAACTGGGCAGCGCCGGCCGGGCGCTCAAGAAGCTCGGGGCGATCGATTTCGCCACCACCATCGCACCGGGGGTCCGGGACGTCCTGCTGACCGGCAAGGCGTGCGAAGCCGTACGCCGCAAGGACAAGCGGGGACGTTTCGTCTACGACCACGTGGTCATGGACGCGCCTCCCACCGGACGCATCACCCGCTTCCTCAACGTGAACGACGAGGTCGCAGGGCTGGCGAAGATCGGCCCGATACACAATCAGGCACAGGCCGTGATGCGGGTCCTGAAGTCCCCGGAGACCGCGGTCCACCTCGTGACGCTGCTGGAGGAGATGCCGGTCCAGGAGACCGCGGACGGCATCGCCGAGCTCCGTGCGGCCGAGCTGCCCGTGGGCCGGGTCATCGTGAACATGGTGCGCCCGCACCTGCTGGACGAGGACGCGCTGCGGACGGCCTCCGGGGCCCGTCGCAAGGAGATCGCGAAGACGCTGACCCGGTCGGGCGTGACCGGCTCCGCCGCACTCGTACGGCCGCTGGTCGCGCAGGCGGCCGAGCACGCCCAGCGGGTCTCGCTGGAGCGCGAGCAGCGCGCCGTGCTGGCCGGTCTGGAGCTGCCCACGGCAGAACTCCCGCTGATCGGCGAGGGTGTGGACCTCCCCGCGCTGTACGACCTGGCGGCCGAGCTCCGTAAACAGGGCGCAGGGGAAGAGGTGGGGTCATGACGCTGGGTTCGGACGTCGCACCGGGGCTGGACACGGATGCGCTCCTGGACGACCCGGAGATCCGGATCGTCGTGTGCTGCGGCTCCGGCGGGGTCGGCAAGACCACGACGGCCGCCGCTCTCGGCGTACGGGCAGCCGAACGCGGGCGCAAGGCGGTGGTCCTCACCATCGACCCGGCCCGCCGGCTCGCCCAGTCCATGGGCATCGGCCAGCTGGACAACATCCCGCGCCGGGTCGAGGAGATCGACGGCGCGGGCGGCGGCGAACTGCACGCCATGATGCTCGACATGAAGCGGACCTTCGACGAGACCGTCGAGGCGCACACCGACGCCGACCGGGCCCGCGCGATCCTGGAGAACCCCTTCTACCAGTCCCTGTCGGCCGGTTTCGCGGGCACGCAGGAGTACATGGCGATGGAGAAGCTGGGGCAGCTGAGGGCCCGCGACGAGTGGGATCTGATCATCGTCGACACGCCGCCCTCGCGCTCCGCGCTGGACTTCCTGGACGCGCCGAAGCGTCTGGGTTCGTTCCTGGACGGAAAGTTCATCCGGCTGCTGGTGGCTCCGGCGAAGATCGGCGGCCGGGCCGGGATGAAGTTCCTCAATGTCGGCATGTCGATGATGACGGGGACGCTCGGCAAGCTGCTCGGCGGTCAGTTCCTCCGCGACGTACAGACCTTCGTCGCAGCGATGGACTCGATGTTCGGCGGATTCCGTAGCCGGGCCGATGCCACCTACAAGCTGCTCCAGGCGCCCGGCACGGCGTTCCTCGTCGTCGCGACGCCCGAGCGGGACGCGCTGCGCGAGGCCGCGTACTTCGTGGAGCGGCTGGCAGCGGAGGAGATGCCTCTGGCCGGGCTGGTGCTCAACCGGGTGCACGGCAGCGAGGCTTCCCGGCTGACCGCGGAGCGTGCGCTGGCCGCCGCGGAAAATCTTGAAGAGCGCGGCATTGTGGATCAGACGACAGGGAAGGCTGGCCTCAGTGACCCGGTGGACCCGGCGGGCGCCTCTCCCGAAGCCCCTGGCACACCGCTGCCCCCCGACGAACGCGACGATTCGCACGAGCCGAATGAACCGCACGAGCCGCGTGATGAACCCGGCCCTTCCGCATCAGCCGAGCACTCGGTCGAGCAGCTGACCGCAGGTCTGCTGCGGCTGCACGCCGAGCGCATGCAGGTCGTCGCGCGCGAACAGCGCACACGCGACCGCTTCACCGCACTCCATCCCGAGGTCGCAGTCACCGAAGTGGCCGCGCTGCCCGGCGATGTACACGACCTGGCGGGTCTCCGAGCCATCGGAGACCGGCTCGCGGCCGGTTCCGCTTCCGCTCCGGCCGGAGCTGCCTAGGCCCTACCGCCCGTCACCCCCTAGTGGGGCGCGGGCTCGTGGGCCTACCCCACGGCGGCGAACGTCTCGTGCAGCACGTCGTCGTCCAGGCCGACCGCTGCGGGCAGGATGCCCGTCGACTGCTCGTATTCACTGCGAGCGGTCTCCAGCAGGCGACGCCAGGACGTGACGGTGGGCCGTCTGCGCAGTAGTGCGCGGCGCTCCCGCTCCGTCATTCCGCCCCACACGCCGAATTCGACGCGATTGTCCAGCGCGTCGGCCAGGCATTCGGTCCGCACCGGACAACCGGTGCACACCGCCTTGGCCCTGTTCTGCGCTGCCCCTTGTACGAACAGTTCATCCGGATCGGTAGTGCGGCAGGCTGCCTGCGCACTCCAGTCGGTTACCCAGCCCATGCCGGCGCCGTCCTCTCCCGAATCGAGGCTCCCCCACGGCGGCGGCGGCATATTCACCGCCACCAGTTGAGGACGTTACGGAAGGTAGGGACGGCACAACACCCCCTTCGGGCCCAATCTTCGATGGCCCGAACGGACTATGCGTACGCGGCAGATCACCCAGAGGAGTGAGGGGAGGACATACGAGACCATCACCCTGAAATCGGGATAGTGCACCCAAGTCGCTGCGGGCAATCCGTGACACACAAGGCGAATTCGGGAACGCCGGGGGCCGCGGAGACACTGCGAACGGAGATGGCTGGAACTGCACGGGGGTTGATATGAAACCGGACTGCTGTGACAGTTGAGAGCAGCTTAGGCCAACGCATATACGCCTGTCCGGCGAATGAGAACGTAGGCTGCCCCCATGCCAAAGAAGCGCTCGGGCGGGGGTCTCACGACGACCCAGCAGGCCGCCAAGTTCCTCGGTGTCGCCGCACTATCCGGAGCTGTCCTGGCAGGTATCGCACTGCCTGCCGCCGGAGTGCTCGGCCTCGCGGCCAAGGGGACGGTCGAGGGATTCGACGAAATCCCTTCCAACCTCAAGACGCCACCGCTCAGTCAGCGCACCAAGATCCTGGACAGCGACGGCGGTCTCATCGCGACCGACTACTCGCGCGACCGGACCGTCGTACCGCTCAAGGACATCTCCCCGTACATGCAGGACGCGATCATCGCGATCGAGGACTCGCGCTTCTACGAGCACGGGGCCGTCGACCTAAAGGGCATCCTGCGCGCGATGAACCGCAACGTGCAGGCCGGCGGGGCGGCACAGGGTGCGTCGACCCTCACCCAGCAGTACGTGAAGAACGTCTTCGTCGAAGAGGCGGGCGACGACCAGGCGAAGGTCGCGGCGGCCACCCAGCAGACGCTGGGCCGCAAGGTCCGCGAGCTCAAGTACGCGATCCAGGTCGAGGAAGAGCTCGGCAAGAAGAAGATCCTGGAGAACTACCTCAACATCACGTTCTTCGGGCAGCAGGCGTACGGCATCGAGGCCGCGTCCCAGCGCTACTTCTCCAAGCCCGCCAAGAAGCTCGAACTGGCGGAAGCGGCGATGCTGGCCGGCATCGTCCAGTCGCCGAGCCGCTACGACCCGGTCAACGACGCACAGGAGGCGACCAAGCGTCGCAACACCGTGCTGCAGCGTATGGCCGCGACCAAGAGCATCACGCAGGCCGAGGCCGAGAAAGCCATGGCCACCCCGCTCGGCCTGAAGGTCAGCAAGCCCCGCAGCGGCTGCATCACCGCCGTCGAGGGCGCCGGCTTCTTCTGCAACTACGTCCGCAAGACCGTCCTGTCCGACCCCGCGTTCGGCAAGACCGAGGCCGACCGGCAGAAGCTGTGGGACCTCGGCGGCCTGACCATCAAGACCACCCTCGACCCCGAGGCGCAGGCGGCGGCCAACAAGGCGGCCACCTCCCGCGTCAACAAGGACGACGGCGTCGCCGCCTCGGTCGTCCAGGTCCAGCCCGGCACCGGCAAGATCCTCTCGATGGGACAGTCGCGGCCGTACGGGCTCGACGGGACGAAGAACGAGACGGTGATCAACCTCGCCGTCGGCAGCGACATGGGCGGTACGACGTACGGCTTCCAGGTCGGCTCGACGTTCAAGCCCATCACCGCGGCCGCCGCTCTGGAGGGCGGCGTCAGCCCGACCACGGTCTACGACGACCCGTGGAAGATCAGCATGGCGAAGAGCGACTACCGGACCTGCGCCGGCAGCCCGACCGGCTCGGGCCAGTGGCCCGTGCAGAACGAGCTCGAGTCCGAGAAGGGCCCCTACGACCTGACCAGCGCGCTGGGCAAGTCCATCAACACCTACTTCGCGCGGCTGGAGCAGAAGGTCGGTCTGTGCGAGACCGTCACCATGGCGAAGAAGCTCGGGTACGAGGCGGGCACGGGAAGGAAGCTCGGCGAGGACGCGTCGATCACCCTCGGGGTCGCGGAGAACACCCCGCTGGGCATGGCCTCCACCTACGCCGCCTTCGCCAACCGCGGCACGTACTGCTCTCCCGTCGCCATCGAGGCGGTCACCACGCGGGCCGGCAAGTCGCTGCCCGTCCCGAAGAGCGTCTGCAACCAGGCGATGAGCGAGCGCACCGCCGACATGATCAACCAGATGCTCAAGGGCGTCGTCGAGGACGGGACCGGCGCCCAGGCCGGACTCACCGACCGCGACAACGCGGGCAAGACCGGTACCACCGATGACCGCAAGGACGCCTGGTTCGTCGGCTACACCCCGAACCTGTCCACCGCGGTCTGGGTCGGCGACGACGTCGGCGAGAAGCGCGGCATGTACAACATCACCATCGGCGGCCAGTACTACGACAAGGTCTGCGGTGGCTGCCTTCCCGGCCCGATCTGGCGGACCGCGATGACCGAGATGCTGAGCGCCGGCGAAACGCCCTCGTTCAACTACGTCAAGATTCCGCGCGGCAACACGAAGCCCGAGAAGGAAGAGAAGGGCGACAGGGGCGACAGGGGTGACAGGGACGAGAACGGCAACGGCGGCCGTGGTGACGACGCCAACCCCGGCGACGACATCTCCCTGCCCGGCCTCCTCGGCGGCGCCACCGGTGGTGACGGTGACTGGGGAGACGGCACCGGCGGCGGCCGGAACTGATCCGCCGGCTTGGTTCACGCACCTCGGTGCGCGGGCGGCGCTGATCGCGTAGAAGCACGAAGAGGGTGCCCCGGGATGATCCCGGGGCACCCTCTTCGTGCTTCACCCCTACGTGACCAAGCTCACGTGACTCTTCGTGAAAAACGCGACTCCTGACCTGCGTGGCGAATCCATAAATTCCACCCACAAACGACTTTGTGACACCTGGATTTCACCCAACGCAGTACCGGACGACCTTGTTCCGTATATCTTGACCTCCGCCCCGTCCTCACCACGTCTTCCCCACCTATGATCGAAGAAGAAAGAGCCGCGAGTATTTATTACTCACTTTGCGGCGCACACGAAAAAACAAGGGCGTAAAGACGGTTGCGATTTATCGGGACGGCAAGAGCCATTGTCTTTCTCCTCGCGTCCTCGTCGCTCGTCGCAGGCTGCGGATCATCACCCGAGGCCTCACGGCCCAAGGACGAGGCCGGCTTCCGGAGCGTGAAGCCGGGGACTCCGCTCGTGGAGGTCGTGGACGAGGTGACGTCCGCGGGACTCGGACTCTCGGTCCGGGACGCGACCTCCCTGGGCAGATACATACCGCCGGAGATGACCCGGAAGTACGAGGTGTGCTTCACGGAGGACAAGCCGGAGCTCAGCGCGGTCGACCTGTTCGTGGTGCCATCGGCGGAGGACTGCCCCGCGAAGAGGGGCGCCGACGTGCCACGCCCCGCGGTCCCCGACGTAACGGGCAGGACCACCGGCGAAGCCGCGGCCCTGATGGCCGCGACCGGCTTCCGGCCCGACCGCATGACGGCCCGGGACCGGGATAAACCGTCCAGGCCGCTCGACGCCCGGGCAGCGAGGAATTGGCAGGTCTGTTCTCAGTCCCCTGCCGCAGGAAGCCCGTTCACGGCTGACGGAAAAGTCCTCATGCTCATCGCGGCCAACTGTCGGACCACTCAGAAGATTCAGCCTGAATGATTCAAAGCGCACGGACCGGGCTGCATCTCCGATAGCCACAACCGAAAGGTCATTTATATGCGTCACGCAATGCGCGCCGTAACCATCGCCTCCGCAGTTCTGCTCGTGGGAGGAATCACGGCGTCCTCGGCGCAGGCCGACGACCCCGCCGTGACCATCTACACCGCGTCCCAGCTGGGCAAGGCCAAGTTCGAGCCCTACGGCGAGCACCTCTACATCACCGACCTGGTCAGTGACGGCAAGTCGACGGTGGCCCGGCTCGTCGTGCAGGGGGACACCACGTACTACTACTGGAACCGGACCAAGGCCGGCTCGACGCGCGACGTGGACATGTCGCTCCCCGAGGACCGTCACGTCGCCCTCGTGGCGTACACCGGCGTCTACGACGGGACCGTGACCGGCGGCATCCACTGGGACAGCTACGACCACATGCTGGAGTCGGTCTCGACCTTCAGCTGATCCACGCGCCGATGACGGGCCCCCGGCGGAGGCAGAACGCCCGCCGGGGGCCCGTCAGGCGGTGGGTCCCGAACCGGTGATCAGCCCGCGAGGAGCTTCTTCACCGTCGCGGCCACCCGGCCGCCCTCGGCGAGGCCCGCCACCTTCGGGTTCACGATCTTCATGACGGCGCCCATCGCGCGCGGCCCCTCGGCTCCGGCGGCCTTCGCCTCCTCGACCGCGGCGGCGACGATGTCCGTGAGCTCCTCGTCGTTGAGCTGCTTGGGAAGGTACGCGTCGAGCAGCTCGCCCTCGGCCTTCTCCCGGTCGGCCTGCTCCTGCCGGCCGCCCTGAGCGAATGCCTCCGCGGCCTCGCGGCGCTTCTTCGCCTCCCGGGCGATCACCTTCTGCACCTCGTCGTCGGAGAGTTCGCGCGCCGTCTTGCCGCTGACCTCCTCCTTGGTGATCGCGGTGAGGGTCAGCCGGAGGGTGGACGAGGTCAGCTCGTCACGCGCCTTCATGGCCGTGGTGAGGTCTTCCTTGAGCTTGGACTTGAGCGTGGTCATGCGGCGATTGTGACAGGTACGGGGCACCTGCCGCCCGTGCGTTTTCCTGTCGCGGCACCGTGTCTGCGACGATGGGCACATGCGCGCACGCTACGGAGTACCCCTGAAAGTCACGGCTGTCGGCGCTGCGGTCGGCGTCGCCGGTCTCGCTTACGCCGCCGGATTCGAGGCCCGCTCGTTCCGCCTGCGACGGATCACGGTTCCTGTACTCCCGCACGGGGCACGCCCGTTGCGCGTGCTCCAGGTCTCCGACATCCACATGGTGTCCGGCCAGCGCAAGAAGCGGGCCTGGCTCCAGTCGCTCGCGGGCCTGCGCCCCGACTTCGTGGTGAACACCGGCGACAACCTCTCGGACCCGGAAGCCGTACCGGAGGTGCTCGACGCGCTCGGTCCGCTGATGGAGCTCCCCGGGGTCTACGTCTTCGGTTCCAACGACTACTACGGCCCCAAGCTCCGTAACCCCGCCCGGTATCTGTTCGAGAAGATGCAGGGCAACCACGGCCTCAACGGCAACGCCCCGGCGGTCGGCGTCGTCCACAACCCGTGGGAGCCGATGCGGGACGCGTTCGACGAGGCGGGCTGGCTGGGCCTGTCCAATACGCGCGGACGGCTGAAGCTCGACGGCCTGGAGATCGCCTTCACCGGCCTCGACGACCCGCACATCAAGCGCGACCGTTACGCGGAGGTCGCGGGCGGCCCCGAGACCGGCGCGGACCTCTCCATCGGCGTGGTCCACGCCCCGTACCTGCGCTCCCTCGACGCCTTCACGGCCGAGGGCTACCCCCTGATCCTGGCGGGCCACACGCACGGCGGCCAGCTCTGCATCCCCTTCTACGGGGCCCTCGTCACCAACTGCGACCTGGACACGGACCGGGTCAAGGGCCTCTCCACCCACACGGCCGGGGGCCGGCGGTCCTATCTGCACGTCTCGGCCGGCTGCGGCACCAACCGCTACACCCCGGTCCGGTTCGCCTGCCCGCCCGAGGCGACGCTGCTGACCCTCACGCCGCGCGACTGACCCACGGACCGGGGGCCTCCGGCACCCGCAGAAACCGGATTTCGCCTCCGGCCGCGGGTGGGCTAAAGTAATCGATGTCGCCGGGAGACCGCGTGACATCGGGGTGTAGCGCAGCTTGGCAGCGCGCTTCGTTCGGGACGAAGAGGTCGTGGGTTCAAATCCCGCCACCCCGACAGCTAAGTAGCAGGTCAGAGGGCCCTTACCGGGTAGGTAAGGGCCCTCTGGCGTTACTGCGTGTCTATCTACGTGACTACCGCTCCGGACCGCGGTGGAAGATCCCGTCCGTGACCACGGCTCCGGTCTGGATCACAGGGCGGATCCGCTTGCGGTAGACCTCCTCGGTGACAGCCGTCCCTGAATGGCCAACCAGGCGAGAGATCTCCTCCAGGGGGACACCACGGTCGGACAGCAGGGACACGAAGCTGTGCCTGTGCCGGAGCTCCCGCGGTGTCCACTCTTCGGCGTTGATTTCCCACGGCCTCATTGAGCGCCTGGCGGAACGCGCGCCGGACGTTGGTTGCATCGAGAGCCGTACCCAGCCTTGCTCTTCGAACTGTTGCCAGAGGGCCTCGACGCAACGTGCCCGCGGAGCGAGTGTTCGCCGGGACTTCCGGATCTTCGTGTCCCCGCCGCGACGGACCGAGCGCCACACTGCGATGTGCGGAGGCTGAGGCGGGTCGGCATCCGGCTGGCCCTTCAGGAACACGTGGTCCCAGCTCAGGGCTCGCCCGCCAATCTCTCCGAGACGCGTCGACGCAGTAGCACAGCCGAGGCGATGAACCGAGCCGGACACGAGCGGTCCCCAGCGGGCACCGGAGTCGTACTCAGATCGGTTTTCTCCGAGCTCCATGAGCTCCATGACCGACCTGATAAGGATGAGGCTGGTCAGCAAAACCAGACCGACGGGCCGCCGGTCAGCAGCTGGTGGACAGCGGCCCGCCTGTTCCGGTCTGGCCGTCAACGTCCTCGTCGATAGGCCAGGATGATCCCGATCGCAGCCAGCACTGCGACCACGACGACGAACCATGTCGGCATTAAGTCGAGCCCCTTGTAGGCGATTGGGGCGGCGGTCATGGGCATCAGCCTCCTTAAGCGCGAGCAGTCTTCGAATACCCGTCATCAAGTTCGAGATGTCGGTGACCTGCTCACTGCCTTCCGGCCTCACGATCGTGAGTGTCCAACTGCGTGACAACGCCGACGAACAGCGGCGGACAAGCGCGAACGTCTGCGGACCGTCAGCACAGGTGAGAGGCGCTCCGGGCCATGGCCGAGCTCCCACCCGAGTTACTTCGGGACGAAAGGTCGTGGGTTCAAATCCCGCCACCCCCGACAGCCAAATCACGTCAGGCCCGGCACTGAGAGATCAGTACCGGGCCTGACGTGTTGTACGGGCCGTTTCGGGAGCCAGGGGGCGGCCGTCCGCTCCCCCTTTGCCGTGGTCGGTCAGGCGGCAGCGGGGCGGGAGACGAAGACGCGTTCCAGCAGGACGTACAGGGCGTCCCTGTCCTGGTCGCTGAGCTGGTTCAGGCCGTCCAGCGTGGTGTGCATCCTGGCGCGGATCACGTCGATGACGCGCTTGCCCTCGGGCGTGAGGACCACATTCTTGACGCGCCGGTCGGTGGGGTTGGCTTCGCGGCGGACCAGGCCGCGCTTCTCCAGCCGGTCGATGATCCCCGTCATGTTGGAGGCGTCGCAGGTCAGCGTGTCGGCCAGGACGCGCATCGCGGCCGGGCCCCGGCGCAGCACAGTCAGCGTCTTGCCCTGGCTCGCCGTGAGATTCTCACTCGCCGCCGCGACCGTGAAGTCGCCGTAGTAGGCACCGAGCGACACCGAGAGCAGCTCCATGAGCTGGGCCGTGTCGACGCGGGGAGATCCTGTCATGCGGATCACCTTACCTCAGGAAACTTGACGATCTCAAATATTGACGTTTACCGTCTAACCCGTTGCTTGACGTTCTCAAGCATCTAGGTTGTCAAGTAGTCGAGAGAGAAGTTCCGTGTCCCACGCACATCACGCGACTCCCCCACGCGCCTCCGGGCAGACCGCGGTCGTCCTCGCCCTCGGTCTGGCCGCCATGGTGGTCTCGATGATGCAGACCCTGGTCGTTCCGATCCTGGGCATCATCCAGAGCGACCTGAACGCCACCACGGCGAACGCCAGTTGGGTGACCACGGCCACGCTGCTTTCGGCCGCCGTCTTCACCCCCCTGCTCGGCCGCTTCGGTGACCAGCACGGCAAGAGGCCCACCCTCATCGGTGTCCTGCTCGTGATGATCGCGGGCTCGGTGCTCGCGGCCACCACCAGCTCGCTGACCTGGCTGATCGTGGGCCGGGTGATGCAGGGGGCGGCGACCGCGATCTTCCCGCTCGCCCTGTCCGTACTGCGTGAGGAGATCAAGCCGCAGAAGCTGCACGGGGCCATGGCCCTGGTCAGCGGCACGCTGGCCTTCGGCAGCGGGCTCGCGCTGGTCGGCGCCGGACTGCTCACCCAGGGCTCCGATCCCGACTACCACCGGGTCTTCTGGCTCGCGGTCGTGCTCGCCGTGGTGGCGCTGGCGGGGGTGCTGTTCGCGGTGCCTCCCTCCCGTACGAAGACCGGGGGGCGGACCGACTGGCTGGGCGCGCTCACCCTCGCGATGCTGCTCGTGCTGCTGCTTCTGCCGATCTCGCAGGGACACGAGTGGGGATGGACGTCCGGCCGTACGCTCGGCGCCTTCGTGGGCGCGGTCGTCATGGCGGGCGTGTGGGCCGTCACCGAGAGCCGGGTCAGTGAGCCGATGGTGGACATGAAGATGTTCGTCCACCGGCCCGTTCTCTTCACCAACCTGGCCGGGCTGTTGCTGGGATTCGCGATGTTCGCCCAGTTCATCGGCGTCTCGTACCTCGTGCAGGTGCCCGAGGACCTCGCCGGTTACGGATTCGGCGCCTCGGTGCTCGGCGCGTCCGTCGCCTACCTGCTGCCGGCCACGCTCGTCTCGCTCGTCGGCGCCCAGTTCGGTGGTGTGCTCGTGCGACGGCTCGGCGCGCGCACCACGCTGGCCGCGGGGGCCTGCTTCGGAGTCCTCGGCTTCACGTGGCTGACCGTCGCGCACGACACCACCGCCTCGGTGATCGGCGCCGGCATGGTCATCGGTCTGGCGATCAGCTTCGGTTACGCCGCCATGCCGGCGCTCATCGTCGCCGGCGTCCCGGCCCACCAGTCCGGCATCGCCAACGGCCTCAACTCCATCTCCCGCTCGGTCGGCAGCGCCGTCGCCAGCGCGGTGATCACCTCGCTGCTCGCGTCGAAGACCATCGCACTCCCGGCCGGGATGCCCGTGCTGCCCCAGGAGAGCCAGTTCACGCTGAGCTTCGCCATCGCCGGGGCGGCGTTCGCCCTGGTCGTGGCCGTCGCTCTCATCGGGCTCAAGTCGTCGCATGCGCCGCGTACGCCGGTGCTGCGGAAGGTCGCGGGGTCCGGGACGGCGGAACCCGCACAGGCCGCAGCGGACGCCGAACTCGTCTGAACGGCGGGGGCGTCCACGCCCGCACGCCCTCACGAACTCCCTGAAAGGCACGCCACGATGAAGACCTCCGGCCACCCCAGCCAGGCATCGGCTCCCATCGTCGACCACCGCGCGCAGGTCGCGGCGGAGACCGCCCGGTTCGTCACGGTGGTCAGGGGCGCCGACCTGGCGACCCCGGTACCCAGCTGCCCCGACTGGACCCTGGCCGACCTGGTCAGGCACACCGGCAGCGTCCAGCGCTGGTTCTCGGCCCTGTTGCGGGAGGGCGTCCAGGAGGCCCCGCGGAGCCGCACGGTGGACCTGCGCCTCCCGGACCAGGAGGACGCGTACGCCGACTGGCTGGCCGAGAGCGCGCGCGTCGCCGCCGACGCCTTCGCGGTCACCGACCCGGGCCTGCCGATGTGGGCGTGGGGCGTCGATCAGCACGCCCGCTTCTGGGCGCGCCGAATGCTCTTCGAGACCCTGCTGCACCGGGCCGACGCCGAGCTGGCCCTCGGGCTCCGGCCCGTGATCGACCGCGCGGTGGCCATCGACGGGATCGACGAGTTCCTCGTCAACCTGCCCTTCGCCGCCTCCTTCGCCCCCGAGGTCGTCAACCTGCGCGGCCCCGGAAGGACCATCCGTTTCCGCGCCACCGACGGGGAGGGTGACTGGCTCGTCCGCCTGCGGCCCGACGGCTTCGCTCTCGCCTCGGCCCGCGCGAAGACGGAGACGGGGACGGAGACGGAGACGGAGACGGGGACGGGGACGGGGACGGGGACGGGGACGGGGACGATGGCAGAGACGATGGCGGAGACCGCTGACGCGACCGTCCAGGGAGCCGCGCGCGACCTGCTGCTTCTCGTCTACGGCCGTCTGCACCACAGCTCCGCGGCGCTCTCGCACGAGGGGGACGAGGCCCTGCTGACGCACTGGTTCGCCAACTCCGCGTTCTGAGCCGGGGCGCCGATCACCCTCCCGCTCCTGACGCACCCGGGGCCTCGGTCATGCCCGACATGCGACCTTCGTACGCACATGCGAATCTGGAAAGTGCCCCACCGTCCGGGACGCTGACAGGAGGCGTGGTCGTGAGCAAGAAACAGAGCCGGCAGAACCGTGGTGCTCGCACCGGTGGTCATGAGCGCAGTGCCACCGCGGAGACCAAGGAGCAGAGGCCGACAGAGGCCTCGCCCGAGGCGGTACGCGCGATCGGGGAGAGCGTTTCGCACAAGAAGGAGCGGAAGTTCGGGCACAACTGAGCCCTGCGGCGCCGGCCCTTCGGGGACGAGCGGGTGAGCAGCCTTCGCGTACGAAGGGGCGGCCCCGGAGTGCTGGGAACTGGACCCAGCACTCCGGGGCCGCCCGTCCGTTTCGGCCCTCACTTCCCGGTCACGGCCCTCACTTCTCCATCAGGGCCCTGAGTGCGACGTTGAGCTGGAGAACGTTGACGCGGGGCTCGCCGATGAAGCCGAGGGCGCGGGCGTCCGTGTGGCCGGTGACCAGTCGGCCCACCTGCTCGACGTCGAGGTTGTTCTTCTCAGCGACCCGGTTGACCTGGAGCTTCGCGTACTCCGGGGAGATGTGCGGGTCCAGGCCCGAACCGGAGGACGTCACGGCGTCGGCCGGGACGTCGGACGGTTCGACCGGGTGGCCGGGTGTCGAGTTGTCCGTCACCACCGCTGCCTTGGCGTCCTTCACCCACTGGATCAGTTCCGCGTTGTCGCCGGAACGGTTGGTCGCGCCGGAGAGGATGAGCGCGTACCGCGTGTTGGCGTTGTTGGCGCCGAGGCCGTTGGACGGGCGCGGCTGGAACCATCTGAGGTCCGGGGCCGCCGTCTCCTTCCCCTCCTTCAGCGGCAGGTCGTAGCGCTGCCCGATGAGTGCGGAGCCGACGGTCCGGCCTTCCGACGTGATCTCCGAGCCGTTCGCCTTGTCGTGGAACAGGGCCTGGGCGACGCCCGTGACCGCGAGCGGGTAGACGACCCCGCAGATCACGGTCAGGACGAGCAGGGCCCGCAGTCCGGCACCGAGCATCCGGGCGGTGTTGCCGAGGGAGTTGGTCATGGTGATCTGCACGCTCCTGAATCAACGCAGCCCGGGGAAGAGGGAGATGACGAGGTCGATGGCCTTGATGCCGACGAACGGGGCGACCAGGCCGCCGAGTCCGTAGATTCCGAGGTTGCGGCGGAGCATCCTGTCGGCGCCGGTGGGCCGGTACCGGACTCCTCTGAGCGCCAGCGGCACCAGCGCGATGATGATCAGCGCGTTGAAGATGACGGCGGACAGGATCGCCGACTCCGGCGAGGCCAGGTCCATGATGTTGAGCTTGTCCAGGCCCGGGTACACGACCGCGAACATCGCCGGGATGATCGCGAAGTACTTCGCGACGTCGTTGGCGATCGAGAAGGTCGTCAACGCTCCCCGGGTGATGAGGAGCTGTTTGCCGATCTCGACGATCTCGATGAGCTTGGTCGGGTCGGAGTCCAGGTCCACCATGTTCCCGGCCTCCTTGGCGGCCGATGTGCCGGTGTTCATGGCCACTCCGACGTCCGCCTGAGCGAGCGCCGGCGCGTCGTTCGTACCGTCGCCCGTCATCGCGACGAGCTTGCCGCCCGCCTGCTCCCGCTTGATGAGGGCCATCTTGTCCTCGGGCGTCGCCTCGGCGAGGAAGTCGTCGACCCCCGCCTCCTCGGCGATGGCCTTCGCGGTCAGCGGGTTGTCGCCCGTGATCATGACCGTCTTGATGCCCATGCGCCGCAGTTCGTCGAACCGCTCCCGCATGCCCTCCTTCACCACGTCCTTGAGGTGGATGACTCCCAGGACCCGGGCGCCCTCCCCGTCCTCGGACGCCACCAGCAGCGGTGTGCCGCCGGCCTCGGAGATACGGTCCGCGAGCGCCTGCGCGTCCTCGGAGACGCGGCCGCCCCGCTCCTTCACCCACGCCAGTACCGAACCGGTCGCGCCCTTACGGACCTTGCGTCCGTCGACGTCCACACCCGACATACGGGTCCGGGCGGTGAAGGCCACCCAACGGGCCTGCGCCAGTTCGCCGCGGTGGCGCTCCCGCAGTCCGTACGCCTCCGTCGCCAGGACCACGACCGAGCGGCCCTCGGGCGTCTCGTCAGCCAGCGAGGAGAGCTGGGCGGCGTCCGCGAGTTCCGCCTCGGTCGTGCCCGCGACCGGTACGAACGCGGATGCCTGTCGGTTGCCGAGGGTGATGGTGCCGGTCTTGTCGAGCAGCAGCGTGGAGACATCGCCCGCGGCCTCGACCGCGCGCCCGGACATCGCCAGGACGTTGCGCTGGACCAGCCGGTCCATGCCCGCGATGCCGATCGCCGAGAGCAGCGCACCGATCGTCGTCGGGATGAGGCAGACCAGCAGCGCGGTGAGCACGGTCATCGACTGCCGGGCGCCGGCGTACGTGGCGAACGGCTGGAGCGTGACGACCGCGAGCAGGAAGACGATCGTGAGGGACGCGAGCAGGATGTTGAGCGCGATCTCGTTGGGGGTCTTCTGCCGGGCGGCGCCCTCGACCAGGTTGATCATCCGGTCGATGAAGGTCTCGCCGGGCTTCGTGGTGATCGTGACGACGATCCGGTCCGACAGCACCTTCGTACCGCCCGTGACAGCGCTGCGGTCGCCGCCCGACTCCCGTATGACCGGCGCCGATTCGCCGGTGATCGCCGACTCGTCGACCGAGGCCACGCCCTCGACGACGTCACCGTCGCCGGGGATGATGTCGCCGGCCTCACAGAGCACGAGGTCACCGACGCGCAGGTCGGTGCCGGGGACCCTCTCCTCACGCGTACCGACGAGCCTGCGGGCGACCGTGTCCGTCTTGGCCCTTCGGAGCGTGTCGGCCTGCGCCTTGCCGCGGCCCTCGGCCACGGCCTCGGCGAGGTTGGCGAAGACCGTCGTCAGCCACAGCCAGCCGGTGATCGCCCAGCCGAACCAGTCGCCCGGCTCCCTGACGGCGAAGACCGTCGTGAGGACCGATCCGATCAGCACCACGAACATGACGGGGGACTTGACCATGACCCGGGGGTCGAGCTTGCGCAGCGCGTCCGGGAACGCCCTGATGAGCGTCCTGGGGTCGAACAGACCCCCGCCCACCCCGCCGCTCCGGGGCGTACGGCCGGTGGGAGCGCCCTGGCGCGGCGCCCCGGCGGGGGTGGCGGTCGGCGTGCTGGGGGTGACGGTCGGCGTACTGGTGCTCATGACGCGAGCCCTTCGGCGAGCGGTCCCAGCGCGAGCGCCGGGAAGTAGGTCAGACCGGTGATGATCATGATGGTGCCGATCAGGAGGCCCGTGAACAGCGGCTTCTGCGTGCGCAGCGTGCCCGCCGTCTCGGGGACCGGGCTCTGTTCGGCCAGCGATCCGGCGAGCGCCAGCACGAACACCATCGGCAGGAAGCGGCCCAGCAGCATCGCGATACCGATCGTGCTGTTGAACCACTGCGTGTCGGCGTTCAGTCCGGCGAAGGCCGATCCGTTGTTGTTGGCGCCCGAGGTGTACGCGTACAGGATCTCGGAGAAGCCGTGCGCACCGGAGTTGGTCATCGAGTGGCCCGGGGTGTCCAGGGCCATCGCCGCGGCGGTGAAGCCGAGGACCAGTGCCGGGGTGACGAGGATGTAGCAGGCGGCGAACGTGATCTGCCGGGTGCCGATCTTCCTGCCCAGGTATTCCGGGGTGCGGCCGACCATCAGCCCGGCGATGAACACCGCGATGACCGCCATGATCAGCATTCCGTACAGACCGGAGCCGACACCGCCCGGGGCGATCTCGCCGAGCTGCATGCCCAGCATCGTGATGCCGCCGCCGAAGCCGGTGTACGAGGAGTGGAACGAGTTCACCGCGCCGGTGGAGGTGAGCGTGGTGGCCACCGCGAAGACCGACGAGCCGGCGATCCCGAAGCGGGTCTCCTTGCCCTCCATCGCGGCGCCCGCGAGGTCGAAGGCCGGTCCGTGGTGCGCGGACTCGGTCCACAGCATCAGGAGGCTGAAGCCGATCCAGAGGGTGGCCATCGTGGCGAGGATCGCGTACCCCTGCCTGACGCTGCCGACCAGCGTGCCGAAGGTGCGGGTCAGCGCGAACGGGATGAGCAGGATCAGGAAGATCTCGAAGAGATTCGAGAGGGGGGTGGGGTTCTCGAAGGGGTGGGCGGAGTTGGCGTTGAAGTAGCCGCCGCCGTTCGTGCCCAGCTCCTTGATGGCCTCCTGCGAGGCGACCGCGCCGCCGTTCCACTGCTGCGAGCCGCCCATGAACTGGCCGACCTCGTGGATGCCGGAGAAGTTCTGGATGGCGCCGCACGCGACCAGGACGATCGCGCCGATCACGGAGACCGGGAGCAGGATGCGGACGGTGCCGCGCACCAGGTCGGACCAGAAGTTGCCGAGTTCACCGGTGTGAGCGCGCGCGAAGCCCCGTACGAGGGCGATGGCGACCGCCATGCCCACCGCGGCGGACACGAAGTTCTGCACCGCGATGCCGCCGGTCTGCACGACGTGACCCATGGCCTGTTCGCCGTAGTAGGACTGCCAGTTGGTGTTCGCGACGAACGAGGCGGCGGTGTTGAACGCCTGGTCCGGGTCGATCGAGGAGAAGCCGAGCGAGCCGGGCAGCGAACCCTGCACGCGCTGCATCAGGTAGAGGAAGAGGACGCTCACCGCGGAGAAGGCGAGGACGCCGCGCAGATAGGCGGGCCAGCGCATCTCGGTGGTGGGGTCGGCGCCGATGGCCTTGTACATCCACTTCTCGACACGCAGATGCCTGTCGGAGGAGTACGTACGGGCCATGTGGTCGCCGAGCGGGCGGTACGCCAGCCCCAGCGCGACGATCAGGGCGAGGAGCTGGAGCGCTCCGGAGAGGACAGGACTCATGGCCGGGGCTCAGAACCTCTCCGGCTTGATGAGGGCCAGCACGAGGTAGCCCAGCAGGGCGGCGGCCACGACGAGGCCGACGACGTTCTCGGCGGTCACAGCTTCGCCACCCCTCGGGCGATGAAGGCCACCAGCGCGAAGACCGCGATCGTGGTGACGACGAAGGCCACATCGGCCATCGTGAGCTCCTGAGTGAAGAACGGATTCTCGGACATTCCGAGGAAACGCCTTCTCAGGGGGGTGGCGGCTCCCGTTAACGGGTCCCATACGAGTCGGGGGACGCTCTTGACGCATCCCCTACGGCGGGGAGCCGCGCGGGCGGGGGCCGGCCGGTCAGCCCACGCGCCGGAAGTCGTCCAGTGCCTCGCCCACCGCGCGTCGGGCGACGGCGGCCAGTACCGGGTTCGTGACGCGGTAGTAGCGGTACGCCACGAGGCCGAAGGTCAGCGCCCAGCTCCTGCCCCGCGCCCACGTCGCGTCGTCCACCTCGACGGCCTCGCGGAACAGGCCCCGGGAGCTCGTGGAGAACAGGGTCCAGGCGGCCATCGTGTCGCAGGCGGGGTCGCCGGTGCCGAGCCCTCCGAAGTCGATGACGGCCGCGAGACGCCCGTCCCGGGCCAGCAGGTTGCCCGGCAACAGATCGCCGTGGAGCCAGACGGGCTCGCCCTCCCACTGGGGGAGCCGCAGAGCCGCCTCCCATGCCGCCGTCACGAGGTCCGCGTCCACGGCGCCGTCCGCCCCCAGCTCGCGGATCGCGGTGCGGACGTCCGTATCGCGGGTACTCACCGGCCCGCCGCGGAAGCCCGCCGGTCCTCCGCTCGCGTCGACCGTGCGCAGGGCGGCCACGAAACGGCCCAGCCGGACGGCCGCGTCCGGCTCGTCGGTGAGGGGTGAGTCGTAGACGTTCTCGCCGTCCAGCCAGCCGTAGACCGACCACGGCATCCCGAACTCCTCACCCGGTTCGCCCAGGCCGAGCGGGACCGGCACGGGCAGCGGGAGGTGCGGGGCGAGGCGGGGCAGCCAGCACTGCTCCTTGGCGACCTGGCCCGCCGCGCCGGGAACGCGCGGCAGACGTACGGCCATGTCCTCGCCCAGCCGGTACATGGCGTTGTCGGTGCCCGCGGAGCGGATGGTGGTGACGGGGAGATGCGCCCACCGCGGGAACTGCGCGGCGATCAGCCGGCCGACCAGCGTGGCGTCGATGTCGACTTCGTCGGCGTGCATCTTCGTGCCCGTCATGCAGGGACCTTCCTCGGCTGTACGCGGCCGTACGCGGCGGGCATCCAGACCGGCCCCGCCCGGCGGGGAACGGTACTGACCACCACAGCGGCCGTTCAAATGATTTACCCACCGAAACGCCCCAACGGCCTTTATTTCAGGGGGCATTCGAGGTTTATCTACGCGCGGAGCTTCGACTACCGAACGATCATTCGGGCATATCAGACGACTTCTTGCGCGGGCATTACCGGCGAGTACCCGGAGCTGCTAAAAACTGGGGCGCCCCACCAAATCCCCCCCATCCCCCACACTTCGAAGGGCTGGCAGCCATGTCAGTACGAAGAATCTGGGCATCCCTCTCCACGCTCGCTCTCGCCGCCGTCGCCGCGCTGGGCGCCGCCACGCCGGCCTCGGCGGCCGCCGGTGGTTACGTCGCTCTCGGCGACTCCTACTCCTCCGGTGTCGGCGCCGGGAGTTACCTCTCCGACAGCGGTGACTGCCGGCGCAGCACCAACGCGTATCCGTACCTATGGGCCGCGGCGAACTCCCCCTCGTCGTTCGCCTTCGTCGCCTGCTCGGGGGCGACGACGAGTTCGGTCTCCAGCGGCCAGCTGGGGGCGCTGAGTTCCTCGACGGCGCTCGTCAGCGTGACCGCGGGCGGCAACGACGTCGGGTTCGCCGACGTGATGACGGACTGTGTCCTGTCGAGCGAGGCCACCTGTCTGAACAGCGTGAACGCGGCGGTCTCCCAGGTGGAGAACGTGCTGCCGGCGCGCCTCGACTCGCTCTACAGCGGCATCCGTTCACGGGCTCCGCAGGCGCGTGTGGTGGTGCTGGGCTATCCGCGCTTCTACAAGCTCTCCGGCAGCTGCATCGCCGGGCTCACCGAGACCGAGCGCGGTGCGATCAACAGGGCGTCGGACATCCTGAACGGCGTCCTCGCCAAGCGGGCCGCCGATGCCGGATTCACCTTCTCCAGCGTGGTGGACGAGTTCACCGGACACGAGCTGTGCTCCGGTGACGCCTGGATCCACAGCGTCTCGATCCCGGTCTACAACTCGTACCACCCCAAGGCCACGGGGCAGGCGGGCGGATATCTGCCGGCCTTCCGCTCGGCCGCGTAACGCACGGGTTCCACCCGCCGCGTCACGCACAGGGTTCCGCCCCACGGGGTCCTTCCCCACAGATGCGGCGGTCCACCGGAGTCCGCTCCGGAGGGCCGCCGCATCGCCGTGACCCCCGAGGGCTCAGCCGTGGAGCGGGCGGGACGCCTTGACCGAGTACATCAGGGGGATACGCGGGCGGTCGGCCGGGAAGCGGTAGTAGCCGTCACCCTGCCGCTCCAGTGCGGCGAAGCGCGCGAAGAGCGAGGCGTCGTGCTCGTGCAGCAGCTCGATCCGCAGCCCGGCCGAGGCCAGCGCCGAGACGACCTCGCCCACCGGATGCTGCCACTCGACGCTTCGGTTGTGGATCGTCGGCGCGTCGAAGTCGGTGTACGTGCCCGGCGTTTCGTCCACCCATGCCTCACGGCTGAAGTAGTCGTACGTGACCCGGGAGCCCGTCGCGTCGTCCAGCGCGTCGGTGAGCGGATGGAACTCCGCGAGGTAGAGGAAGCCGCCGGGGGCGACGAGCGAGGCGGCGGTCTCCGCCCAGCGCTCGATGTCGGGCAGCCAGTTCAGCGCGCCGACGCCCGTGTAGACGATGTCGTACGAGGAATCGGGGACGGCCTCCGCCGCGTCGTACACATCTGCGGCGACGAAGGCCGCGCGCTCCGGGGTGAGACCGAGGGAGCGGGCCAGACCGCGGGCGGTCTCCACGGCGGGCTCGGAGAAGTCGAGACCGACCACGTGCGCGGCGCCGTGCCGGGCCCAGGAGAGGGTGTCGAGCCCGATGTGGCACTGAAGGTGCAGCAACGACTTCCCGGTGACGTCACCGACCTCGGCGAGCTCGAAGTCGCGCAGCGCGTCCTTCCCCGCGCGGAACGCGTCGAGGTCGTAGAAGTCGCTCGCCGCGTGTATCGCCACGCGCTCGTCCCACCGCGCGCGGTTGGCGTCGTGCCAGTCGTCCGGAGTCGGTGCATGCATGCCCGAAAGTTACCCACAGGCGGGGGACGGCGCGAACAGTTATCCACAGGCCGCTCGGCCGTGCGCGCGATCGGGTTGGATGGTGGCATGAGCGACACACAGAACGTCTCGTCCACGCCGGAGTGGGAGCAGCGATTCCGCGCGCCCCGCGTGTCCCTGCCCGACTGGGCCGAGGACGCCCCTGACCGCTCACTGTTCGTCTCCAACGCCACCGGGACGTATGAGCTCTACGCCTGGGACCGTGCGAGCGGGCGGCAGCGCCAGGTGACCGACCGGCCCAACGGGACGACCGACGGTCTGCTGACGCCGGACGGCTCGGCCATCTGGTGGTTCAGCGATACCGACGGCGACGAGTTCGGTGTGTGGATGCGGCAGCCCTTCGACGGCGCCCAGGGGGAGGACGAGCCCGCCGCCCCGGGGCTCGAACCCTCCTACCCCGCCGGTCTCGCCATCGGCCGGGACGGTACGGCGGTGATCGGCCGCTCCACCGACGAGGAGGGCACGACGATCCATGTCGTACGCCCCTCGGACGCCCCCGTCGAGATCTACCGGCACCGGGAGTCCGCCGGGGTCGGAGACCTCTCCCACGACGGCACTCTGATCGCCCTGGAGCACACGGAGCACGGGGACGCGATGCACTCCGCGCTGCGGGTGGTGCGGTGGCAGGGCGCCCCCGGCACCGAGGACGGCGGGGCGGCGCCGACGGTCGCCGAGCTGGACGACACCGAGGGCGGCACGAAGGAGCTCGGCCTCGCCGTCCTGGGCTTCTCCCCCGTGGCCGGTGACACCAGGCTCCTCGTCGGGCACCAGCGCAGGGGCCGCTGGGAGCCGATGATCTGGGACCCGGTCGCGGGGACCGAGACGCATCTGCCGATCGACCTCCCGGGTGACGTGGGCGCCGAGTGGTATCCGGACGGCTCGGCGCTCCTCGTCGAGCACAGCTTCGAGGCCCGCAGCGAGCTGTGGCGGTACGAGCCCGGTGCGAAGGAGCTGGTCCGGGTGGAGACCCCGGCCGGCTCGGTGTCGGGCGCGACGGCCCGGCCGGACGGCACCGTGGAGTACCTCTGGTCATCGGCCGCGCGACCGCCCGTCGTCCGGTCCACGACCGGCGCCGTGGTCCTCGACCCGCCGGGCGCCCAGGCACCGGCGTCGGTGCCCGTCGAGGACGCGTGGGTGGAGGGCCCCGGCGGCCGTATCCACGCCCTCGTGCAGCGGCCCGCCACCGGGGACGGCCCGTTCCCGACCGTGTTCGAGATCCACGGCGGCCCGACCTGGCACGACAGCGACGCGTTCGCGTCCGGCCCGGCGGCCTGGGTGGACCACGGTTTCGCCGTCGTACGGGTCAACTACCGCGGATCGACCGGCTACGGCCGTGCCTGGACGGACGCGCTCAAGCACCGGGTCGGGCTCATCGAGCTGGAGGACATCGCGGCCGTCCGCGACTGGGCGGTGAAGTCCGGCCTTGCCGACCCGGCCCGGCTGGTCCTGGCGGGCGGTTCCTGGGGCGGCTACCTGACCCTGCTCGGTCTCGGTACGCAGCCGGACTCCTGGGCCCTGGGCCTGGCGGCCGTTCCGGTCGCCGACTACGTCACGGCCTACCACGACGAGATGGAGGCCCTGAAGGCGATGGACCGCACGCTGATGGGCGGCACGCCGGAGGAGGTGCCCGAGCGCTTCGAGGCGTCTTCCCCGCTCACGTACGTCGACGCGGTGCGCGCCCCCGTCTACATCTCCGCGGGCGTCAACGATCCGCGCTGCCCCATCCGCCAGGTGGAGAACTACGTGGACCGTCTGAAGGCCCGCGGCGCGGTGCACGAGGTGTACCGGTACGACGCGGGGCACGGCTCGCTCGTCGTGGAGGAGCGGATCAAGCAGGTGCGGCTGGAGCTGGACTTCGCGCTCAGGCACCTGAAATCGAGCCCGTCCGACGATTGAGGACAAAGCGGGTGGCCGGACGGCAGCGGCGACTGAGGGCCCCGCTCCGGACCGGCGGGAGCGGGGACCGTACCGTGGAGGGGTGTACCGGTTCCTGCTGACCCCGCGATGGTGGGGGATCAACCTCTTCGTCGTGCTGGCCATACCGTTCTGCGTGTTCATGGGCACCTGGCAGCTCGGCCGCTTCGAGGATCGCGTGCAGACGCACGAGGAGGCCGAGAAGCGGCCCGATCCGAGTACGCGGGCCGCCAAGCCCCTGGACTCCCTGCTGCCGGTCGACAAGGTGACGTCCGGCAGCCCCGCCACCGCCACCGGGACGTACGCCGAGCAGTTCCTCGTACCCGGCCGCGAGCTGGACGGCCGTAACGGCTTCTACGTCCTCAACCTGCTCCGTACCGACAGCGGCAAGGCCCTGCCGGTCGTACGCGGGTGGCTGCCCGGCACCGCGGGCCGCACCGAGGTGCCTGCCGCACCGGCCGGCCAGGTCACGGTGACCGGCGATCTCCAGGCGTCCGAGAACGCGGGCACGGACGGCGTCCACTCCGAGGGCGGGCTGCCCGAGGGCCAGCTCGGCATGATCAGCGCCGCGTCGCTCGTGAACCTCGTGCCGTACGACGTGTACGACGCCTGGGTCACGCTCCAGAAGCCTGAGGCGGGTTCGGACGGCAAGGGCGCCACGGGTGGCGCGCTGAAGCCGGTGCCCGCCGAGGCGCCGCAGGGCAGCGGGCTCGACCTGAAGGCGTTCCAGAACCTCGGCTACACGGGTGAGTGGTTCGTCTTCGGCGGCTTCGTGCTCTTCATGTGGTTCCGGCTGCTGCGGCGTGAGGCCGAGGCGGCGCGCGATGTCGAGCTGGGGCTCGCGGCCGACGCCGACTGACGAGCCTCCGGCGTCGAACGGGATGTGAGGAGGGGGAGGGCCCGCGTGCGGGCCCTCCCCCTCCTCACATCCCGCCTCGCCCTTACTGGGACACCGCGAGCACTCCTGTGCGGTAGATCGTGCCCGCGCAGGCGTCGGAGATCGTCGTCTGCGCCGTCGGGGACCCCGCCTCCGAGGTGTGCGACACCGCGACGCTGCCGTCCGCGGTCCCGCCGTCCTCGCTGCCGAACTGTGCTTCCGTGCCCGTCGAGGCCGCCCCTTCGCTCGTGGAGCCGCCGACGGCGTCCGTCGGGGTGGGGCTGGGCGAGGTGCCGGTCGTCGGACAGGTCTCCGACGGCACCCAGGCGAACCGCACCTCGTACGCCATGGCCGGCTTCAGCATCACCGTGCCGGGCTCCAGCGAGGGATCGGGCAGTCCGGCCGCGGGGTCACCGGCGGTGTGCTGGACGACCTGGACCTTGAGCGGGTCGGCCGCGCCCATCGCCTGCACGCCCACCGAGCCGTTGCCGCTCACCGAGCATTCCTCACCGGACACGTTGGAGATCCGGAACGTGCCGTACACCGTGCCGTCGGCGCCCGCGGCACCCGACTCGGCCGATACGACACCCAGCTGGCCGGGGCCGCAGCTGGGCATGGCGGCCACCTCGGAGCGCGGGGTGTCGGCGACGCCGCCGATGCCCTGGGGGTCGGGAACGTCGTCGGTGTCCGAGGAGGGGGAGGCGGAGACATCGGGGTCGCCCTTGCCGCTATCGGTCACCTCGTCGGCGGGCCCCGGGTCCTTGTCGTCGCCGGGCTCCTCGCCCGACTCCTCCCCGCTGCCGCCCTGGGCCTGCTCGCCGTGACCGGCGATGGCGGGGTTGGCTCCGGTGGCGCCGTCCGAACTCGCGACGTGCACGAACGCGGGGACCGCGGTGCCGAGCAGCAGGGCCGCCGCGGCGAATCCGACGACCGCCTGCCGGCGCCGCGCGCGCCGGGCGGGCACGGCGCGGTGGAGGTGGTCGAGGGTGCCGTTGGAGGGTTCGAGGTCCTGGACGGCTCCGTGGAGCATGCGGCGCAGGGCGAGTTCGTCGAGGTCGGCTGCCGCGTCCTGGGCGTGCGCCCCGTCCCACTCGGGCTCCGCGTCCCGTTCCCGTTCCATTTCCGGTTCGGGGGCCGGTTCGGGGGCGGTTTCGGGGACCGGTTCAAGCTCCGGTTCCTGGTCGGGAGTTCGGCCCTGGTCCGGAGCCTGACCTTGGGCCTGGCCCCGGTCCTCGGCACCGTCCGGGTGGGCGTCCGGTGTGTTCTCCGACCCGTGGTTCACAATTCCGTTTCCAGTCCGGTCGCTCTCACGCCTGTGCTCGGGGCCACTCATGCCTGCGCCTCCATCACGACGCGCAGCGCCGCGATGCCTCGGGATCCGTACGCCTTGACCGAGCCCAGCGATATCCCCAGGGTCTCCGCGACCTGGGCCTCCGTCATGTCCGCGAAGTAGCGCAGCACCAGCACCTCTCGCTGGCGTCGTTGCAGCCCCTTCATCGCCTTGATCAGCGCGTCCCGCTCCAGCTGGTCGTACGCCCCCTCCTCCGCGCTCGCCATGTCCGGCATGGGCTTGGAGAGCAGCTTCAGCCCGAGGATGCGGCGACGCAGTGCGGAGCGGGAGAGGTTGACCACCGTCTGGCGGAGGTACGCGAGCGTCTTCTCCGGGTCACGTACCCGATTGCGCGCCGAGTGCACGCGGATGAACGCCTCCTGCACCACGTCCTCACACGACGCGGTGTCGTCCAGCAGCAGGGCCGCGAGGCCGAGCAGCGAACGGTAGTGGGCGCGATAGGTCTCGGTGAGGTGGTCGACCGTGGTCCCCGCTGCCACCGTCTCCTCAGCGCCCTCGCGCTGCGAAGGCAGCCGCGTGGAACGTGCAGCGGGCATGGGCGCAATCACCGGCATACCGCCGGCTGCGCGGGGCCGCCGGAGCGGACGCAATGAAGCGCCTCGCAACGGGCCCACCACTGTGATGTCGAGAACCTCTGCCACGCCAGTTGGACACGTTTCCCCCCGTCAGGGTTGTACGCGTGCGCCATCGCGTTTGGCGCTGTGCGACATGCCCTCATACGTACCTGCTCTTCCCCGAATGCCCCATACGTGCGCCCCGCCACACGAGAGTGACGGCATAGACGCAGCCGCCCGACTCGCGGTTGCAGAAAGCCAGGAGATCATCGTCGGATACGGCAATGTCCCAGCTCAAGAGGTTCAGACCTGCTACTTGCTCACAGGGAACGCACAGATCCTACAAAACCGGCTCGATCAGGTCCGGGGAAATTCGGCGGCCACCGACTCGGCGATCTGCGCGACATTCAGTGCCGCACCTTTTCGGAGGTTATCGCCGCAGATGAACATTTCGATCGCTCTCGGGTCGTCCATCGACTGCCGCACGCGCCCGACCCAGGTCGGGTCGGTGCCCACGACATCGGACGGGGTGGGGAAGTCACCGGACGCCGGGCTGTCGAAGAGCACCACCCCGGGGGCGGTCGCCAGGATCTCGTGCGCCCGTTCGACGGCGACCTCGTTCTCGAAGCGCGCGTGGACGGACATCGAGTGTGTCGCGACGACGGGCACGTACACGCAGGTCGCCGCGACCCGGAGATCCGGCAGACCCAGGACCTTCCGGCACTCGTCGCGGATGGCCATCTCCTCGGACGACCAGCCGTTTCCGGCATCGGTCCCGGCCCACGGCACGACGTTCAGCGCCACGGGAGCGGCGAAGGGGCTCGCCTCGCCGTCGCCGAGGGCGCGTCGTACGTCTCCGGGGTGCGTGCCCAGCTCCGTACCGGCCACCAGGGACAGCTCCTGGCGGAGCGCGGCGACGCCTTCGCGGCCTGCGCCACTCACCGCCTGGTAGGAGGAGACGATCAGTTCCTGAAGGCCGAATTCGGCGTGCAGGGCACCGACCGCGACGATCAGTGACAGCGTCGTGCAGTGCGGGGACGCCACGATGCCGCGCGGCCGGAGCCGGGCGGCATGGGGGTTGATCTCGGGAACGACCAGCGGCACGTCGTCGTCCCCGCGGAAGGCGGCCGAGTCGTCGATGACCACGGCGCCCTTGGACGCGGCGAGCGGCCCCCACCGGGCGGACACCTCGTCCGGCACCAGGAACAGGGCCACGTCGACACCGTCGAACACGTCCTCGTCGAGCGCGAGGACCTCTGTCTCCGCACCGCGGACGACCAGCTTGCGGCCGGCCGAACGCGGCGAGGAGATCAGCTTCACGTCGCCCCAGACATCCGCGTGCTGCGAAAGGATCTGGAGCATGACGCCGCCGATCACCCCGGTCGCACCGACGACCGCGAGCGATGGGCGGCTGTGCGTCATCGTCCGGTGCCTCCGTAGACCACTGCCTCGTCGGAGTCGCTGTCGAGTCCGAAGGCGGTGTGCACGGCGCGCACGGCCTCGTTGACGTCGTCGGCGCGGGTGACCACCGAGATGCGGATCTCGGACGTCGAGATCAGCTCGATGTTCACGCCCGCGTCGGAGAGAGCCTCGAAGAAGCCTGCGGTGACGCCCGGGTTGGTCTTCATACCCGCGCCGACCAGGGAGATCTTGGCGATCTGGTCGTCGTACCGCAGCGACTCGAAGCCGATGGCGCCCTTCTGCCGCTCCAGGGCGTCGATGGCCTTGCGGCCCTCGGACTTCGGGAGCGTGAAGGAGATGTCCGTCAGGCCCGTCGACGCGGCGGAGACGTTCTGCACCACCATGTCGATGTTGACTTCCGCGTTCGCGATGGTGCGGAAGATCGCGGCGGCCTCGCCCGGCTTGTCGGGGACGCCGACGACGGTGACCTTGGCCTCCGAGATGTCGTGGGCGACTCCGGAGATGATCGCGTGCTCCACCTGCTGGTCCCCTTGCGGCTCGTTGCTGACCCAGGTGCCGCGCAGTCCGGAGAAGGACGAGCGGACGTGGATCGGAATGTTGTAACGGCGTGCGTACTCGACGCAGCGGTGCAGCAGCACCTTGGAGCCGGACGCGGCCAGCTCCAGCATGTCCTCGGAGGAGATCCAGTCGATCTTCCGGGCCTTCTTCACGACCCGCGGGTCGGCGGTGAAGACACCGTCCACATCGGTGTAGATCTCACAGACCCCGGCGTCCAGCGCGGCCGCGAGCGCGACAGCGGTGGTGTCGGACCCGCCCCGGCCGAGGGTGGTGATGTCCTTCTTGTCCTGCGACACACCCTGGAACCCGGCGACGATCGCGATGTTGCCCTCGTCGAGCGCGGTACGAATCCGGCCCGGCGTGACGTCGATGATCCGCGCTTTGTTGTGAACCGAGTCGGTGATGACACCGGCCTGGCTGCCCGTGAACGACTGGGCCTCGTGGCCCAGGTTTTTGATCGCCATGGCCAGCAGCGCCATGGAGATCCGCTCTCCCGCGGTCAGCAGCATGTCGAACTCACGCCCGGCAGGGATCGGGGAAACCTGCTCGGCGAGATCGATCAACTCGTCCGTCGTGTCGCCCATCGCTGACACCACGACAACCACCTGGTTGCCGCTCTTCTTGGCATCGACGACTCGCTTGGCGACGCGCTTGATGCCCTCGGCATCGGCTACGGAGGAGCCTCCGTACTTCTGCACGACAAGGCCCACGTGCGCTCCTCGCTCAATTCAATAGTGCGGTCGGCTCAGTTTAACGAGCAGTCCGGAATCGACCCGTCCTTACCAGATGGTGAGATGTCCCGCTCACCACGTGGTCCGGCGTGTCGACCCGGACTGCTCGTACGAGGTTGCTGCCCGCCGAACGCAGGACCACGCCCCTTTGTGTCCCAGCCCACACCGATCGGGACGAGGGGGTGAGCGGGTTACTTCGCCGGGCGCAGCCCCAGGGGGCCCGCGATCTCCTGGAACATGACGCGGCCGGCTTCCTCGGCCAGGTCCGCGTCGCCCGGGTCCTGGTCCGTGTCCAGACCGTCCAGTTCCTCAAGGGGCTGGTTCAGGCGGATGTGCGCGACCAGGGACTGGAGGGCGCGCAGGGTCGCGGAGGCGGTGGAGCCCCAGTTGGAGAAGTACGAGAACTGCCACCACCACAGCGCCTCGGCCGTGCGGTCCGCCTCGTAGTGGGCCAGGCCGTGGCCGAGGTCCGTGACCAGGTCGGCCAGGTCGTCGGAGATCCGGTGCGGGACCGGGGCCTTGCGGGGCTCGTACGGGTCGAAGACCTCGGAGTAGACGTCGATCGGTTCCAGGAGGGCCGCGAAGCGTTCGCGCAGGCCGTCCGCGTCCGGTTCGGGGCCGAGGTCCGGCTCGTAGCGCTCGTCGGGCAGGACGTCCTCGTACGCACCGAGCCTGCCTCCCGCGAGCAGGAGTTGCGAGACCTGGAGAAGCAGTACGGGGACGGCCTCTTCGGGCTCCTCGACCTTGGACACCTCGGTGACCGCGACGATGAACGTCTTGATCTGGTCCGCGATCTGGACGGCGAAGTCGTCCGGGTCCTGCGTGACGGAGTTCAGCGTGGCGTCAGACATCGAGGGGACCTCCCGTGGGCGCGGTCTCGAACGGTGAGTGGGGCCGGAGAAGCACAGCGCGGGCGTCAGACATCCAGGAGTCGCCTGCCTTCGAACGCGCGGCCCAGGGTGACCTCGTCGGCGTATTCGAGGTCGCCGCCCACGGGCAGGCCGCTGGCCAGCCGGGTCACCCTGAGACCCATCGGCTTGATCATCCGCGCCAGGTACGTCGCGGTGGCCTCGCCCTCCAGGTTGGGGTCCGTCGCCAGGATCAGCTCCGTGATGGAGCCGTCGGCCAGCCGGGCCAGCAGCTCGCGGATCCGCAGGTCGTCCGGACCGACGCCCTCGATCGGGCTGATCGCCCCGCCGAGTACGTGGTAACGGCCCCGGAACTCGCGGGTCCGCTCGATCGCGACGACGTCCTTCGGCTCCTCGACCACACAGATGACCGTCAGGTCGCGGCGGGTGTCCCGGCAGATGTTGCACTGCTCCTGCTGGGCGACGTTGCCGCACACCGAGCAGAACCGGACCTTGTCCTTGACCTCCAGGAGGGCATGGGCGAGACGCCGTACGTCGGTCGGCTCGGCCTGCAGGACGTGAAAGGCGATCCGCTGCGCGCTCTTGGGACCGACGCCGGGCAGCCTGCCCAGTTCGTCGATGAGGTCCTGAACAACGCCTTCGTACACGGAAAGCCTTTCTGCTGCTGTGCTGCTCTGCTCGTACCGTAGTTGGTACGCCTGGGTATCAGTAGGTCTTGGCCGGGGTCAGAAAGGAAGACCGGGCATGCCGCCCAGACCCTGCGCGAGCGGGCCCAGCTTCTGCTGCTGGAGGGCCTGCGCGTTCTCGTTCGCCGCCTGGACCGCGGCGACGACGAGGTCGGCGAGCGTCTCGGTGTCCTCCGGGTCCACGGCCTTGGGGTCGATCACCAGGGCGCGGAGCTCGCCGGAACCGGTCACCGTGGCCTTCACGAGGCCACCGCCCGCCTGTCCGTCGACCTCTGTCCTGGCCAGCTCCTCCTGGGCCTCGGCAAGGTCCTGCTGCATCTTCTGGGCCTGCTGGAGCAGCTGCTGCATGTTCGGCTGACCACCACCGGGAATCACGGTCACTCCTGGCATTTCGACGACAAATGTTTCGGTATGCCGAGCCTACGTGCTCGCCGGTCGGCGCGCCCCACTCACCCGGGACCAACTCTTTCGGGTGAGATTTGGAATGCGTTGGTCACCCTCCTATACCTGATCACAGGCCGTGCACACCCAGGAATCCCGCGATTTCGACTCCACGCCCCACCATTCGGCGGTAGGAAGGGCATGCGTATCAGTACACCCACGCGCATCAGCGGTAACGCAGAGTTACCCGGAGTCAGCCAGAGAACCCACGTCGTTCCTACGCAGAGTGCAGAGGAGTGCCCCGGTGAGTCAGCCGGAGATGCAGCCCGAAGGGCCGCCCCGCAAGGAGTCCGGCGAGGGAACCGGTGCAGAAACCGGAACTAAGCGCTCCGGTCGATCCCGGGGGGTGGGGGCGCCCCGGGACCTCACGGGCCGCGCCTTCCCGCTCGGCGACTGGGGCGAGCCGGCCGAACGTCTCGACGAGCTCTACCGCTGGGTCGAGGACGGCGCCCTGCGCACCGCGGACTGGTATCTGCAGGACCGCCTGCGCAAGCGGCGGGCGGCGCGGGCGCTGCGGCTGGGCACGGCGGCCGGGGTGGTCGCGGGGGCGGCGCTGCCGCTGCTCGATCTGACGGGGGCGCTGGACGGGGCGGCGGGGTGGGGCTATCTCTCGCTGCTGCTGGGTGCGGCGTGCATGGCGTGCGACCGGTACTTCGGGCTGACGTCCGGATGGATAAGGAACCTCGCGACGGCGCAGGCCGTGCAGCGGCGGCTCCAGGTGCTCCAGTTCGACTGGGCGTCGGAGTGCGTACGGGAGGTGCTGGGGCCGGCCGAGGGCACGGCGAGCGAGGCGGCGGACCGGTGCCTCGGGGTGCTGCGCCGGTTCTCGGAGGACGTCACGGAGCTGGTGCGGTCGGAGACGGCGGACTGGATGGTGGAGTTCCGGGCGGGGCCCGCGCCGATGGCCATGCAGTCGATCGCCTCGGGGGGCGGGAGCGGGCGGGCCGAGCCGGGGGGAGCGGTGGGGCGGTTCGCCCTGCCGACTGTGGGGCGGCCGAACATGCCCCGGCAGCGGCCGCCGGAGTAGGGCCGGGGGGTGAGGGCCGGGTGAGGTGCGTACTGGGGGCCGGTCAGCTGAAGATGATCATTGAGCCTTGCGCCAGGCTTCTGGTCGCGGCCGCGTGCAGGCCCAGCCATACGTGGCGTTCGCGGGCGAAGGGGTTGTCGTCGTGGAGGATCGGGCCGGCCGGTTCCTCCAGGGTCGTCGGGCCGATCGGCGGGAGCGGGGCGGCCGGCGGGTTGGCCGGGTCGATGCCGATCGACGGGGCCACGAACTCCAGATCCCGCAGCAGGCCGTGCGAGGACCCCAACGGACCTCCGCCTTCCAGCAGTTCGTCGTTCGACAGCGGGGCGGCGAAGTCCACCGGGACGTACGCCCCCGCGTGGTCGTAGTGCCAGACCAGGTGCGACTGCTGCGCGCTCTGCTCGAACATCTCCAGCAACTGCTCGTAGTCCCCGCCCAGTTCGTCGACGGGTGTCACGGCGAGACCGCTCAGCTGGAGCAGGTAGGCGCGGCGCAGGAAGTGCAGCGCGTCGTAGTCGAAGCCCGCGACCGGGGCGACGTCCCCGGTGAGGCCCGGCATGTAGGCGTAGACGGGGACCGGCGGCAGTCCCGCGTCGCCCAGCGCCTTGTCGTAGATGGCGATCTCTTCGGCGAACGGATTGTCGGGGCTGTGGCACAGCACGTCGACGAGGGGGACCAGCCACAGGTCACAGGCCACGAATGCTCGCTCTCCAACGGGTTCGTGCGATGGTCGGGACAGCGTAATGCGGACGGAACGTCGCGCACAGAGCACCTCCCGACCTATTCCGCCGGCCCGGCCGTTCCCGCCCGGTGACCGGGGTGCGCCGGGTCTCCGGCCGCGAGCCTGTCGGCCCACTTCAGGCCGTGCTCGTTGTACGCGTCGAGCACCGCGCGCACGGCGTCGGCGTCCGCGTCCACGATCGCCTCCACCAGCTCCTGGTGGCCGTTCCACAGCCAGTCCAGTACGTCGGCCTCCCCGCGCAGATACGGCACGGCGAACACCCACGCCTGAACGCGCAGGCGGTGCAGGAAGTCGGTGATGTACGTGTTGGCGACGATCGCGCCGAGCTCACGCCAGAAGCGCAGGTCGTAGCCGATCAGGATGTCGAGATCGCCGCAGCGTGCCGCCCGTGCGGCCTCCTCCGCCCGGCGGCGTACGGAGACGAGCGCGTCGCGGTACGGACTCAGGCGCTCCCGGGCCGGCTCCGGGCCGTCGAAAACGCCCCGGAACACCCCGTCGATGACGAGCGCGCGGGCCTCCACCATCGACCGGTAGTCGGCCACGCTGAACTCGCGCACCCGGAATCCGCGGTGCTGGTCCGATTCGAGGAGGCCCTGCGCGGAGAGGTCGAACAGCGCCTCGCGGACCGGGGTCGCGGAGACCCCGTACTGCTCCGCGATCTGCTTGACGGTGAATTCGCGGCCCGGCTGCAGACGCCCGGCGAGCACCTCGTCACGCAGCGCGTCAGCGATCTGCTGCCGCAGCGTATTGCGGGTCACGCCTCCGCTCGCGCGCATGGCGCCCCCTCCCGTTTTCGGCTCCGGTCACCATAAGCCAGGCGCGTCTGCCCGGTTCCGGGCAGGGGAAGCCGAAGGGGAGGGGGCGCCGAGGAGGAGGGGGCGCCGGGGGCGGGATGCCGGGCGGGGCTCCTTACGCGGTGTGCTCGTCGGCGACCGAGAGGGCCACGTCCAGGGCCGCGAGACCCTCCTTGGCCTCCGCCTCGGTGACGTTGCAGGCGGGGACGGCGTGGGTGCGGTTCATGTTGATGAAGGGCCACAGGCCGTTCTTCTTCGCCGCCGCGCCGAAGGCGGCCATGGGAGCGTTGTCCGCGCCCGCCGCGTTGTACGGGACCAGCGGTTCGCGGGTCTCCTTGTTGCGCACCAGGTCCAGCGCCCAGAACGCGCCGAGGCCGCGGACCTCGCCGACCGAGGGGTGGCGCTCGGCCAGCTCGCGCAGACCGGGGCCGAGGACGTTCTCGCCGATGTGGGCGGCGTTCTCGATGACCTTCTCGTCCTCCATCACCTTGATCGTGGCGACGGCCGCCGCACAGGCCAGCGGGTGGCCGGAGTAGGTGAGCCCGCCCGGGTAGGGGCGGGTCTCGAAGGTCGCGGCGATCTCCGCGTTGATCGCGACTCCACCGAGCGGCACGTAACCGGAGTTGACGCCCTTCGCGAAGGTCATCAGGTCGGGGGTGACGTCGTAGTGGTCGGCGGCGAACCACTTGCCCGTACGGCCGAACCCGGCCATGACCTCGTCGAGGACGAAGACGATGCCGTACCGGTCGCAGAGCGCGCGGACGCCCGCGAGATAGCCGGGCGGCGGCGTCATGATGCCCGCCGTGCCGGGGATCGTCTCCAGGATGATCGCGGCGATGGTCGACGGACCCTCGAAGGCGAGGGTGTCCTCCAGGTGCTGGAGTGCCCGTGCGCACTCCTCGGCCTCGGTCTCGGCGTAGAACGGCGAACGGTAGAGGAACGGCGCCCAGAAACGGACGACGCCCGCCGAGCCGTTGTCCGACGGCCAGCGGCGCGGGTCACCGGTCAGGTTGATCGCGGTGGAGGTGGCGCCGTGGTACGAGCGGTAGGCGGAGAGCACCTTCGTACGGCCGGTGTGCAGCCGGGCCATACGGACGGCGTTCTCGACGGCCTCGGCGCCGCCGTTGGTGAAGAAGATCTTGTCCAGGTCGCCCGGGGTGCGCTCGGCGATGAGGCGTGCGGCCTCGGAGCGCGCCTCGATCGCGAAGGCGGGGGCGAAGGTGGCGAGCTTGCCTGCCTGCTCCTGGATCGCCGCGACGACGGTGGGGTGCTGGTAGCCGATGTTGGTGTAGACGAGGCCGCTGGTGAAGTCGAGGTAGCGGTTGCCGTCGTAGTCCCAGAAGTACGCCCCCTCGGCGCCGGCGACGGCGAGCGGGTCGATCAGACCCTGGGCGGACCAGGAGTGGAACACGTGGGCGCGGTCGGCGGCCTTCACGGCCGCTCCGGCCGCGGAGTCGACATACGGGGCATGAGGGGTCATGCCGTGAGCGTAGGTGCCGGTGAGGGGCGTGCTCCATGGCCACCTTGTATGGAGTGTGGCGTTCGGTTCGGCAGGGTGTCGGGTCTGGACTGATTGACAGCATGCTGCATTCATGACAGCCTGCTGTCATAGTCGATTCCGGCCCTGGAGGACACCATGACCCGCAAGACCGTTCATCTGGCCGTCTACGACACCTTCGCCGACTGGGAGACGGGGTACGCCACGGCCCATCTCACGCAGAACGGCTACACGGTCCGGACCGTCGGGGCCACGACGGAATCCGTCACCACCATGGGCGGGGTGCGCGTCCAGCCCGATCTGGCGCTCGACGAGCTGCGGCCCGAGGACAGCGCGCTGCTCATCCTGACCGGGGCGAGCCTCTGGGACACCGGCGACGAGCTGGCCCCCTTCGCCCGCGAGGCCCGCGCCTTCCTCGACGCGGAGGTGCCGGTCGCGGCGATCTGCGGGGCGACGGCCGGGCTCGCCCGCGAAGGGCTGCTCGACGACCGGGCCCACACGAGTGCGGTCTCCTTCTACCTGGCGGCGACGGGGTACGCGGGCGCCGCCCGGTACGTGGAGGCGGACGCGGTGACGGACGGCGGCCTCGTCACGGCCGGGCCGACGGAGCCGGTGGCGTTCGCACGGGAGGTGTTCGGACTGCTGGGGGTGTACGGGCCGGAGAAGCTGGACGCCTGGTACCGGCTGTTCCACGACTCCGACGCGCGTGCGTACGAGGTGCTGGCGGGATGAGCGGCTCCGACGACCAGGTCCGGTTGAGCCGGACCGCGCTCGGGGTGTTCCGGCTGAACGGGCAGTTCCTCGCCGTATCGGAGGAACTGGCCCGGCCGGCCGGGCTCACGGCGGCCTGGTGGCAGGTGCTCGGGGCGGTGCTGCGTGAGCCGTTGCCGGTCTCCGGGATCGCGCGGGCGATGGGGATCACGCGGCAGAGCGTGCAGCGGATCGCGGATCTGCTGGTGGGGAAGGGGCTGGCGGAGTACGTACCGAATCCGGCCCACCGCCGGGCGAAGCTGCTCCGTCCGACGGATGAGGGCCGGGAGGCGGTGTCGCGGATCGGCCCCGGCCACGCGGAGTTCGCCGCGCGGCTGGCGGAGGAGTTGGGCGCGGAGGGGTTCGCGGAGACGGTACGGGTGCTGGAGCGGCTGTCCGAGGCGGTGGAGACGGTGGGCGGCGGCGCCGCGGATGGCGCCGGAGGCGCCTGAGCGTGTCCGGGCCGCCCGGTGAACGGTTCCGTCCTCAAACGCCGGAGGGGCTGAGGTGGCGGCCAGGGCCGGGGGTGGCGGCCGGGACTCGCCTCGGTGTGTCCGCGCTCCGTCGCCACCTGGGAGAAGTCACTATGGGTAGCATCCTCGTTACCGTAGATGATCGGCCCTCTGACCTAGGAGCCCACGTGAACAGCTCGGACCTCGCAAAGTTCTTCGCGCTGCTGACCATCCTGGAGCCGCAGGCCCAGACCTGTGTGCAGGCGGCCCGTCTCGCTGAGGCCGGGACGGTCGATGCCGACGAGAGCGACACCGCTGTCGTGAAGGACCTGAAGGCGCAGGCCGACAAGATCGCCGCCGAGCTGGCCTCCGTGAGCCCTGACGCTCTCCAGCGCAAGACGCAGATGATCGCCAAGTTCCTCGCCTAGAGGAGCGACGACTTCGCCCCGCCGGCTGTCCGGCGGGGCGAAGTGCTGTCAGGTCAGGTTGCGGGTGGTCAGGGCCAGTCCTACGGCCAGGACCGCCAGTGCCGTCAGCAGCGACCCGTATCGCGTGTAGCGGCGCAACCCCGGCAGCCGCCGCTCCCCCAGGGCCGCGAGCCTCGTCCCGCCGCCGGACAGCAGCAGGCCGGCCGAGGTCAGGGTGAGGGCCATGCCGACCCCGTATCCGACGACGAGCAGCACCCCGAAGTACGTACGGCTCAACGCGACCGCCCCCAGCAGCACCACCAGAGCGGAGGGGCTGGGCACGAGACCCCCCGCCAGTCCCACACCGAGGAGCGCGGGCAGTCCGGTGCGGTCATGGTGATGGTGGTGGTGGCCGTGGTGGCTGTGGTCGTGATGGTGGCCGTGGTCATGGCCGTGGTGCGGGCCGTCCGCCCCTCCGCCCCGCAGTCTCCGTACCGCCGACACCACCAGCACCGTCCCCAGCACCGCGATCACCGCCCCGCTCACCGCTCCCAGCCACCCCAGCAGCCGCTCCCCCAGAAGGCTTCCGCCCGCGGTCAGCAGCAGGCCCGTCGCCAGGACACCCGCCGTATGGGTCGTCGTGACCGTGGCGCCCACGGCCAGCGCCGCCCGTACACCGCCTTCGCGCCGTGCCAGGCACGCCGCCACCGCGAGCTTCGCGTGGCCCGGCAGCGCCGCGTGGCCCGCGCCCAGGAGCAGGGTCAGCAGGACCGCGAGCATGCCGACGGGCAGCGTCAGGTCCCGGCCCGCCGTCAGCTCTGCGAGCCGGTTCTCCAGGGCGGGGAAGAGGACCGCGCCCCGGTCCACCGCCTGCGCGGCCGGCGCCCCGGCCGGTCCCGCCCCGGCCGCCCCCGCGCCCGGCGCCGTACGGAACTCGGCGCCGGTCACGTCCAGCGGCCGGTCCGACCCGCTCGCCGGATAGCGGCGCAACACCCGGCTCGGGCTCGTCGCCGGGGCCGACGACTCGGCCAGCCGTACCCCCGGCCCGGCCACCGCGGTGATCTCCTTCCAGCCGGTACGCGCCACGTCCGCCCCCGAGGCGAACGTGACACGGGCCCCCCGGGAGAGACCGGCATCCGCGTGCAGCGCGCAGGTCAGGCGGCTGACAGGAAGGTTCGCGGTGCCTCGCGCGTACGTCAGAGAGGCGCGCCCGGTGCGCCAGCGCAGCTGCTGCCCGTCCACCGCCGCCCTGGTCCTCCGCGCCAGTTCGGTGCACCTCTCGGTCGCCCTGTCCGCCGTCTCGGACCGGGAGATCCGCCCGTCGTGGTCCCTGTCCGTGGCGGCCCGGTCCTGCGCGGTGGGGATCTCCGCGCTGTCGACGACGGCGGTGTCCTCGATCCGGTCGTGCGCGATCCGCAGCCCGTCGTAGTGGTTGACGCTGAAGTTCCCCAGCGGATGGGCGTGGGCCTGTGGCGCCGCCGTCAGGGTGAGCAGGATCAGTACGGGTGCCACGGCTGCGACGCGGCGAAGGCGGGTCATTCACGGCTCATTTCGGTGGCGCGCGGTGCGTGGTACGGGGAGAAGTGCGGGTTCAGAGCGAGGGCTTCGCGCAGGTGCCGCGCCCCTTCGGGCCTGCCGAGTGCCCGCTCGACAGCGCCGCGGTGGTAGCGGAACAGGGCGCTCTTCCAGCCCGTCGCGGCCGCCTTGCGGAGGTACGGGAGCGCCTCCGCGTCCCGGCCCGCCCGGTGAAGCGCCCAGCCGAGCGCGTCGGCCACGATGACGCTGCGGGTGTGCTTCCACTCCCGGCTCATGAGCTCCACCGCGTCCTCCGGATCGCCGTGGTCCGCCGCGAAGAGGGCGAGCTGCGGATCGACCGGGCCACCGTCCGCGAGCGCGAGGCGCACCTGCGCGGCCAGCGCCGCCGCCTCTCCCCCGGGCCGGCGGCCGTCCGACGGCGCCGCACCGCGCAGTTCCAGCGCCTCCAGCAGGAATTGCGGCAGCGGTGTCCGTCCGGTGAGCCGCTCGTACAGCTCAAGTGCCTTGCCCGGCTCACCCCGTGCGGCCAGCACCCTGGCCGTTCCGGCCTGTGCGTACGGGTGGTCCGGCACGGCGTCCAGCGCCCGGCGGTAGTGCGTGTCCGCCCGGTCCACAGCGCCTCCGGACCAGGCCAGATCACCCAACCGCGCTTCGGCGAAGGCCCGTTCGTCCGGGCCGTCCGCGCTGTCCACCGCACGCCGGAGCGCGATCTCCGCATCCTGCGGTCTGCCGTTCGTCTCCAGGTCGTACGCGGCTCTGCTGTACGCGGCCGAGGCCGGGGCGAGGTCCAGGAGGCGCTGTACCGCCGCCCGTGCGGCCGGGTAGTGGCCGAGCTGGATCTCCGCGTCGGCCAGTACGGCGTAGCCGTCCGGCCGGTCCGGTGCCATCCGGGTGGCCCGCAGCCCCTGGGCGCGGCCCTCGGTGAAGGCGTGCCGGGCGTTGGCGAGCAGCCCACGGCCCGTCTCCGCCGCGTAGTTGTCCGTGGGGTCGAGGGACATCGAGCGGCGCAGGGCGAGGTCGGCGGCGTCCAGACGGGCCGCGTCCAGGGTGGTGCGGGCCTGTTCGATCTCGGCACGGGCCAGGGCCGCCCAGACCGTGGGTTCCTTCGGGTGGGCCCTGGCTCGCTCACGGGCGGTGCCGAGCGCGTCCATGGCCCCGGCCCGCGCGTCGGTTCCCGCTGCGGCGGGCGGGCCGGCGGCCGGTGGCCGGCCGGTGCCGGGACCCAGGTACAGGAGTCCCGCCACACAGCCGGCCACGGCCACCGCTCCGCCCGCGGCGGTGATCAGACGACTCACGGGCCCGCGTGCGGGAGGTTGAGGTAGGGGAACGTGGCCTGCGCGTCGGCGGGTTCGAGGCGCAGGACCGGGTCGGGCAGCAGGTCCCTAGCGGACGGGCCGGCGGGCTCGCCCTCCAGCATCCGGATCAGCGGACCGTCGATGTTGTCGTTGAGGCGCCGCCCGTTGGGGAAACCCTGGAGGTCACCGTCGAGGACACCGTGCGACCGCGGGCGGGCCGTCACCGGAGTGGTGAGGTTGAGCCGGAGCATTTCGGCGAGTCTGATGCGGCCGGGGTCGGCGTCGGCGTTCATCGTGTGGGTGTTGAGGTCGAAGCCGAACAGCGAGCCGTTGGACTTCCCGATGCCCTTCATGAACAGGGCCTGGATGTCGTGGCGCGGGGCCGCCGGCGCCTTGCGTCCCTGGGCCCTCTCGATGCGCTTCGGCGGTACGGGGTCGAGCGTCGCGGCCAGGAAGTCCGCCTCCAGCTGGTCGCCCTTCGGGGCGCGCGCCTGGAACCGGTCCTCGGGCCCGCCAGGCTGCGAGAACCCGATCGTGGAGCCGTACACCGCGAAGGCGACGTGCGGGGTGCCGTTCCGGGAGACCTGGCGGAAGGTGGGGGCCTGCTCCTCCAGGCTGCGTCCCAGGTCGGCACCCTGCCGCGAGACGGACGCCCACACCCCGACGACGGGGTTGCGCTCCGGGTCGCCCTTGAGGGCCACCTCGCTCTTGGGTACTTGCAGCACAAGGCTGTTCACGTTCAGCGCGGACAGCGGCTGGGCGTCGGGCAGCCAGCCGGGCACCGGGCCCGAGGTCCCGACGGTGAAGAGCCCGAAGACCTGGCTGTCGGCCTTGAACGACTCCGCCGCCTGGGTGGCCACCGTACGGCCGCCGCCGGGCAGGGCGCGGGTGGCCTGCGTCCGCAGCTTGCCGTAGTCCGGCATCAGGGCCCGGCCGGTGTGGGTGGGCGAGGCGATGGCGTCGGTCAGCAGTTTCGTGGCGGAGCCGTCGGCCGCGACCTTCTCCAGGGTGTACTTCTGCCGGACGCCGAGCGACCTGTCGTCGAGCGAATTCACCGGCGTCGGCCCGACCTTGGGGCCCATTCCGAACGGACGGCGGTCCTCGTCGCGGAACGTCCAGCGGTACGTGGTGTCGGGCGCCCCGTCCCCGTCGGCGTCGGTGTGGATCTCGTACCGCGCCCCGGTCGCGAACGGGTGGTCCACCAGCGCGTTCGCCGCCGTGCCCGGCACCTGGAAGGGGCGGACGTTGGCCACGAGGGTGACCATGTCGTGGTCGTCGGGGCTGGTGAAGGCGTAGACGTCGGTGAGGTCCGTCGGAGCGTCGAGCAGAGTCGACGGAGCGTCGATATGGCCACCCGCCTGTCCGGTTCCCATGAGGGGTCCGGCCACCGAGGCGGCGGCGAGCGCGGTGGTGACGGCGGCAAGGGCGGCAAGCTTTTTACGGGACAGTCTGTTGAATCGGGGAGTTCCGACGAATCCAGGCATGCCACTCTCCATTGCGGTGTCTGGGGGGAGTTGGCCCCAGCCTGGTTCGACGGCGACCTTGATGCGACCTCAGCGCGCCCATCGCATCCGGTCGTGTATTGATTTCCACCGCGCGGGTTAAGCAAAGTTTGATCTTGAGCGTGACTATGCATGGATAGGCACATCCCAACAGAACGTCGATAAAGGACGTCGAGCGCCGCATCCGCGCCCACTGTTGCTGAACTCGGCTTCCCCCCGCTTCTGTTGGGGCTCCGGGCGGACCGCACGCCACGTCCGCCCTCACCCCCACAAGCAGAAAAGGCCTATAAGTATGTACGGATTCCGTCGTCTTACCGTCCTCGCCGCCGTGGCCGCGCTCACCGTCCCCTTCGGAATGGCGTCCGCCGGAGCCTCCGCGCCGCAGCACACCGCGGCCACCCCCACAGCTGCCGTCGCCGAGCCGTTCCCGGGCGCCTACATCTCCCCGTGGGGCGACGCGCAGGTCGCCCTCGGCGACGAGGCTCTGGCCTGGATGGAGCGCGAAGGCGTCACGCTCGAAGCCATCAGCCCGTTCGTCATGGACGCGGACGGCCGCGGCTTCTCCATGCCGATCGGCTCGACGGCAGGTGACGGCCTCGACTCCAAGGGCCGGATCTTCTACCCCGGCGGCCTGAACTTCCACCACGAGGAATCCGGCAAGACCATCACGCTCAAGCCGACCTTCATCCGCGTGATGCCGACCCCGGCCTACTCGGCGGGCGTCGCGGTCGACGGAGAGACGCTTCTCGACGAGGTCTCGGTCGCCGAGTCCACCTATACGGAGGTGATGGCCGGGGCCCGCCCCAGCCCCACCGGGTTCCGCATCAAGAAGGCGCCGTTCTACATGACGGCCGAGGCCTCGCGCCTCTTCGCCTTCGCCACCGGCGGTGAAGCCCCGCGCGTCGGTTCTCTGTTCGGCACCCTCACGCCCAACTTCGACTACGTCCCCACCACGTCCTCGCCGACCGGCCTGCCCACGTTCCCGTAACCGCAGGCCGTCCGGTACGAAGCTGCCGGAACCGGACGGCGGCGGCGTGACGTCCCTCGTCATGCCGCCGCCGTCGGGTGAAAGTTGCACTACGTGTTGACCATCCTGGGGATACTCTTCGCCGTCGCACCGCTGGTCGTCTGGATGACGATCGCCCGCACCCGAGGGGTGGGCCTGGCGGTCGGCGGCGCGCTGCTGGCCGGAGCGGGGCTGCTGATCGGCGTCCAGCAGGGCTGGATCGCCGCTCCCCGGCCCGACGCCCATCTCGTGTACACGGTCCTCGCGCCGGTCCTCATCGCGTGCGGCGCGGGACTCGAAGGCCGCCACGAAGACTCCCCTCCCCCGGACTGGATCCCCCGCCGCAACGGAGCCATCGGCTTCCTGGGCGTGCAGTTCGCGCTCACGCTCGTGGTCGGCCTCCTGTACTCCCTGATGCTCACCGAAGGGTCGGACGCGCCGCCCGCCAGGGCCGTACCTCCCCTGCCGGCCGGCATCACGGTGGTCTCCGAAGGCACCAACTGCGGGTCCGGCGGCTGCTACCGCCTGGTGGTCGTCGACAGCGAGGACGGCCTGACCCGCCCGGAGATCATCCGCAGACTGGATCTCCGGAAGGAGACCTGCCGCCCCAGCGGCTGGCTGCTCGACTGGCGTGACGTGTGCGTGGGAGCCAACGACAACGGCACGCATGTCGTCGTCTACGCGTCGTGGAGCGGCTGATCGGCCGACCGGGTCAGCCCAGCAGCAGAAACGCCGCGTTCAGCAGGATCAGCGTGTGCACGAAGCGCCCCGGGCACGTCGGCGGATACCGCCACGCCAGGGGCCAGGTCCGCCCGATCAGCGCCGGTACGGGTGCGTAACTGACCGCCCCGGTCGCCGCGTTGAGCCGCGTCACTCCCTCGGGCCACGGCCGCCCCGACGTCGTACCGGCCGGCACGAGGAAATACACCCCCCGCCGCCCGCTCGCCTCGGTGATCACGGGCCCGGGCTCGCCCCCCGTGATCGCCTCTATGAGATCGGCGAGCCGACGCCCGTCGTCCCCGTCGACGCGGACGGCGTCGAATTGCACGCCCGCCTTGCGGAGTTGGAATCCCGAGTCCGGAATCCACTCGATGTTTCTTTCACGATTCGGCGCATTCACAGGGACATTGTGTGGCCGAACGCCTAGCGTTTGCCTTGACTGACGAGGGGCGTCGCATACCCGTTGACCTGCGCGAACTCCTCTGTTGTTCAGTTGAATTCGGCGGGGTCGGGTAGTGACCGGTTGAGTCCGGTTGAGTCGAAAAGGGATCGCAATGGCGCGAGCTGAGAACAAGGAAACGGCGAGTCCGACGGCCCAGATGGTGGCGGATCTGGCCCGCACGATGCGCGTGAAACGCGGCTGGACCCAGGAGGACCTGGGTAACGAGATCGGCTACTCGGCGGCGGCCGTGAGTGCGATGGAGACCAACGCCCAGCCGGCCAGTGACGCGATGCTGGTCGCGCTGAATCGGGTGTTCGATGACGACGCGGACTTCTTCGAGACCGCGCGGCGGTATGTACGGATGGAGAAGTATCCGCAGCAGTTCCAGGGCTACGCGCTGCTGGAGCAGGACGCGGTGGGGCTGATGCTGTACGCAACACCCGTCGTACATGGCCTCTTCCAAACGGAGGCGTACGCACGCGCTCTGATCGGGGGCGGATATCCACCGCTCCCCGACCATCGGGTGGAGGAGCTGGTCGAGGCCCGGATGGCGCGCAAGGTCCTGTTCGACCGCGAGCCGGTGGCACTGATCGAACTGATCCTGGAGGAAACGGTCCTGACGCGCGCCATCGGCAGCAAGGAGGTGATGAGGGAGCAGATGCGGCACCTGGCGGAGTGCGCCCGGCGTCGTAACGTCACGCTTCAGGTGCTGCCGCTGGACTGCGGGCTGAGCGGCGAGCATGCGGGCGATCGGGGCGGCATGACGCTGGTGGAAACCCCGGACCACGACCACCTCGTGTACCTGGAGCCCCAGGACGAGAGCCTGCTGATCAGGGACGCCGCGAAGGTGAGTACGTACGCGCATCGATATGCGAAGATCCGGGCACAGGCCCTGGGTCCTCGTGAATCGCTGGGCCTCATCGAGCGGTTGGCAGGAGAAAAGGAATGAGCAACACCCTGCGGTGGTTCAAGTCCAGTTACAGCAGTGACAGCGGCGGCGAGTGCATCGAGGTCGCCTTCGACTGGCACAAGTCCTCGTACAGCAGCTCAAGCGGCGGCGAGTGCATCGAGGTGGCCACCTGCCCCCACGCCGTCCACGTGCGGGACTCCAAGGTCCCCGAAGGCCCCGCCTTCGAGGTCGCCCCCGACGCCTGGTCGACGTTCCTCACCTGGGCGGGCTGAACACACACGCGGGACCGGGCACATCCTGCCCGGCCCCGCGTTGATTGCGGGTCCACACCCCCGCGTGGCTGAATACGCCCCACACAACGTTTCTCCAGGGTGGGGGCACACATGACCGTACGAATGTCTCGTCGCAGACGCGGGGCCGTACTGGCCGCAGCAGCGACCGTGGCCGCCGCGACGCTGTCCGGGGGGACAGCACTCGCCGCGCCGATGCCCGTGCCTCAGGACATCAACGGGGACGGTTACCGGGACCTGGTCGTCCCGGCGCCCCGCGCCACCGTGAACGGCCACGACAGCGCCGGTGCCGTGGTGGTGCTCTACGGGTCTGCCACCGGCGTCTCGGCGGGCAAGAGGGCCGTGATCACCCAGAGTTCACCCGGTGTGCCGGGCGCGGCCGAGGCCGGCGATCATTTCGGCGCGTCCAGTTCCCTCGCGGACCTCGACAAGGACGGGTTCGCGGACCTTGTGGTCGGCTCCCTCTACGAGAGCATCGGTACCGCGAAGGAGACAGGCTCGGTGACGGTCCTGTGGGGCAGTAAGAGCGGTCTGGTGTCCGGGACCGTGCTTCCGACGGGGGTGGAGGGCGACCGGTACGCGGGCAAGGACGTGGCCGCGTGGTCCGGCCCGGACGGCGCACGGATACTGGTCGTCAACGACAACACCACTACGGAGCTGACAGGTCCGATCAGCCGGACCGGTGCGGTCGGTTGGTCCACGCTGCACGACAGGACGGGCTGGATGCGGTCCGCGTCACTCGGCGACCTGAACGGGGACAAGAAGGCCGACAGGGTGCTCGTCACCGGTCGCATGGGCGGGCAGAGCGGTGGGTTCGTGTTCGTGAACCCCTCCCCGTCGGACCCCCTCGACCGCAGGTTCCAGGACGGACTCACCTCGGCCATCGGCGACGTCAACGGCGACGGCTACGGGGACCTGGTGGTCGGCGATCCCGACGAGCCGAACGAGGAAGGCATCGTGGGCCACATCGGTGGCGCGGTCCACGTCTGGTTCGGGTCCAAGACGGGCGTGGCGTACGACAAGGCGCCCATGACCATCCACCAGGACACCGCAGGTGTCCCCGGCGGGGGCGAGCGTCACGACACCTTCGGGGCGTCCGTGGCCGTCGCCGACCTGAACAGGGACGGCGTGGGCGACATCGTGATCGGCGCGCCCGGTGAGGGCATCGGCACCAGGGGGTCCGCCGGAGCCGTGACCGTCGTACCCGGCCTCCGGGCAGGCCAGTTGGGCGCCGGGGCGTACGCCTTCACGCAGAACACGGCCGGGGTGCCGGGCGGTGCCGAGGATGGCGACCAGTTCGGCTCGACCGTGACCGCCGGGGACCTCAACCGTGACGGCAGGCCCGAGATCGCCGTGGGCGCGGCGTGGGAGGACGACCGGGGCGGGGTCTGGGTGCTGCCGGGCGGTACGTCCCAGCCGGTGTACACGTCTTCGGTGGCATTCGGGACCACCCACTTGGGGCTTTTCCCGGCCAGCGGAACGCTCCTGGGAGGCGACCTCCAGTGACCGGGCGGCTGACGGGGCGGGTCCCGCGACCGTCGCCCCGCCCCCGTCGGCCGATATTGCGCGCTGACTGTCGGTGTCATGCCATACCCTGCGATCCGGGCCGCACCCCTCTCTCATCTCCGGGTGCCATGCGGCCCCTCTTACCGTGGGGGTAACAGACACTGTGCGTACGCGCAGAATTTCGACCGCGACAGCGCTCGCGGTCCTCTTCAGTTCAGTAGTGCTCGTCGGCGGCGCCGCGAATCCGGCTGCCGCCGACAGCAGCAGAATCCTTCCCGCAGCGTCCGTCGGCGATGTCGTCGTGGACGGCGTCCACCAGCGGGTGTACATCAGCGACCCGACGAGCGGCACGCTGCTGGTGACCGACTACACGGGGAAGGTCGTCACGACCATCCCCGGTCTGCCGGGCGTGACCGGGCTCGAGATCTCGGCCGACTCCAGCCAGGTGTACGCGGCGGTCGCGGGACTCGGCACGATCGTCGCCGTGAACACCCAGACACCCACCGAGACCGTCAGCCATGACCTGGGTGACGCCACGGAGCCGCGTCATCTGGCCATCGTCGACGGCAGACTGTGGTTCGGCTACGCGGGGAACATCGGCTGGCTCGACCTGTCGGGCGCCGAGCCGGTCGTCGCGCTCGCGCAGGCGCCCGGCGAGACCTGGAGCAGCCGGACACGGCTCGCCTCGGACCCGGCCGCTCCCGGCGTGCTGGCCGTCGGGGAGTCCAGCGGCAGCCCGACCACCCTTGCGGTGTACGACGTGGCGGCCGGCACGGCCACCCTGCGTACGTCCAAGTGGAACCCGGACGGCGGAGGCGGCGGCCTGGCCGACTTCGACATCAGCCCGGACGGCACGCAGCTCGTGACCGCGAGCGGCTCGCCGTACTACCAGCCGATCTACTCCACCACCGACCTGTCCGAGGTCGGCCGGTACCCCACCACCGCGTATCCGAACGCGCTGACCATCGCGCCCGACGGCATGGTCGCCGCAGGCACCTTCTCCTGGTACGACCCGGACGTCCACGTCTTCAAGGCCGGTGGCACGAAGGGCCCGCTGCGGCAGTACGACTTCCCCAACACGGGGAACCACAGCGGTGCGGACACCCTGGTGCCCAACGCTCTGGCCTGGGCGCCGGACAAGAGCCGGCTGTTCGCGGTCTCCGAGAACAGCGAGGGCGTACGCACGCTGCGTGTGCTGTCCGACCCGACCAAGTCGGCCACCACCGTCACGGTGAACGCCCCGTCGACGGCGACCCGCGCCAAGAAGCTGACCGTCACCGGGAAGGTCGCGTCGAACACGCCGTTCCCGGCCGGTGCCCGGATCGCGGTGACCCGCGTCGACATGGAGTCGCCGAAGGGCACCGCGCCCAGCTCGGTGGCCCTGAAGTCGGACGGCACCTTCTCGTTCACCAACTCCCCGCCCGCCGGCGGCAAGGTGACGTACAAGGTGGCGTACGCGGGTGACGCCACGCACTCCGCGTCCTCGGGATACGACTCCGTCACCGTCTCGCGCGCCACCCCGTCCCTGACGCTGAACCGGAACAAGTCGGTCTACTCGTACGGCAAGGACGTCTCGTTCACGGCGCACCTCGGTACGACGTACAAGAACCGGGTCGTCGAGCTGTGGGTGGACCCCTTCGGTTCCGACAAGCCGAAGAAGCTCGTCCGCACGGGCAAGGTCAACTCCAAGGGCAACCTGTCCGTGGTCGTCGACATGAAGCGGGACACGACCGTCACCGCCGTGTTCAGGGGCGACTCGCGCTACGCGCCGAAGTCCGTGAAGTCGACGGCGTACGCGCGGGTGAAGGTGTCGACCTCCGTCACCAAGGAGTACAAGAACGCGAAGATCGGCACGCGGTCGTACGCGTACTTCCACAAGAAGACGGACCCGGTCTTCAACACGGCCATGAGCTACTACAAGGGCCGCTCGCACAAGCTGTCCCTGGAGCTGTACTACATGGGCACCTGGTACGACGTGGGCCAGCAGTACTTCGCGCTCTCCACCAGCGGCCAGACCTCGATCAGGCTGGACGGCACCCACGACACCGGTTACAAGATGCGCGTGCGCGCCTCGTACATCAACGGGTCGTCGGGCGACAGCGTGAACAGCACCACGCACGGCAGCTGGAAGTACTTCATCTTCACGAAGTAGCTTCACGCAGTAGCTTCACGAAGTAGTGAGATCCGCGGCCCGGAACGCCAGCCACAGGTCGTAGCGGGCGCTCGGGGGTCTCAGCAGGGAGCGCTGGAGCACCGCTTCGAGCCGGGTGAGCCGCTTGCGGGCGCCCGGCACGGAGATGCCCAGCTCCCGCGCCGCAGGACCGAGGCGGCCCTCGCACCTGAGCCAGGTGCGCAGGGTCGCCTCCGCCGTCTCACCGGCCGGGGCCAGCGCCCGCACCTGGTCCGCGGCCCAGGCCTGGAGCGCGGGGCCGGCCAGCAGCCCGTCGAGGCTCGGGGCGGCCGCCGCCACCGGGGCTGTGGCCGTGGTCCGGGCGGGTGCCGCCCGGACGCGGAGGGCCAGATCGACCGCCGCCTGGTCGGCGATCCGTTCCAGGTCCAGGCCGAGCAGTCCGCCGGTCAGGCGCAGCCGGGCGGTCAGCGTGTTGCGGTGGATCTTCAGATGCTGTGTGGCACCGGACGAGAAGGCCAGCCAGGAGCGGAGGGTCGCCGTCAGTTCCTGACCGCCGGGGTCCTGGGACCGCCTCGGGCGGTAGGCCAGCAGGGGGCCGAGCAGGGTGTCGGCCCACTGCGCGCCCGCGGCGCCGACGACCAGGGCGGGTTCCGGCGCGAGGCCGAAGCGGGAATGCCGGCCGGGGAGTCCGCGCGCCACGGCGAGTGCGTGGAAGGCCTGCTGGTAGCCGGTCGCCGTGTCGGACAGCGGCATCTCCTCGCTGATTCCGACGACGCAGTCGTCCACGAGAGCGGCGACCGCACGGTCCACGGGCTCGGCGTCCGCCTTCTCGCCCGCCGGCATCACGAGGATCAGATGCCGCGCGTAGACCGGGCACCGCACGATCCACGACCGGCCGCCGGAGACGTCCGCGCAGACCCGCGCCACGTCGTCGCGGCTCCCGCCCGAGCACTCGACCACACACACCCGCACCGGATCGGGAAGCCTCGGCCGCAGGGCTCCCGCCACCTGGTGGGCGATGGAGAGCTGGCCGGACATCAGGAGATGCAGCACCGCTTCCCGGCCCCGGGACTCGGCGAGGGCGACGCGGCGGCGCTTGCGCTCGACGGTCTCGGACTCCCAGCACAGGGTCAGGGGCATCATCACGTCGGCCAGCAGGGTGGCCAGCCCGGGGGGCAGGGGGCGGGGCGCGAGGACGGCGAGGACGGGGAGGGGCGCGCCGGCGAGGCCGTCGAGGGGGAAGAGCAGACCGGTGTACGCGCCCTTGTCGAACGCGTACGCGCGAGCGTCCCGGCCCTTCAGCACGATGACGCCCTCGGCCGCCAGTGCGGCGGCCTCCTGGAGCACTTCCGGGAGCACTCCCGGCTGCGGCGCGGCTGCGGCGTGGAGCACCGTGCCGTCGGAGTCGAGCAGGCCGGCCCAGCCGTCGGCGCGCAGGGCGAGCCACCGCAGCAGCTCCGCCGTTCCGCCGACGCGGGCCAGGCGGTGCATCCGCAGTACGTCCTCGGCCCGTTCCCGCGTGTGCACGCGACCCCCGCTCGACGGAAAATCGGTGGTGAAGCCTACCGGCCCGACTGTGCGAACTGATACCCGGAGAGCCTCACGGAAGGCGAAGTGAAGCTCCCCTTCCGCTACCCCGCCCCCTAGAGTCCGAACGTGTCCCGGCCTTCGGGGGAAGCCGGGCACGCAGGGACCGGGGGGAGCGCGACGGCAGCGGCACACGGGGGTGGTCGCTGTAGTCGTCTCCCTTCCGGCGGGCGGCCAGGGGGGATTGTCAGTGGCGTCCCCTAGCGTCGGCACTCCGGTGACCGATGAGGAGAAGCCCCGCCATGGAGTTCCGCATTGAACGTGGTGCACTGACCGACGCCGTCGCCTGGGCGGCCCGGGTGCTGCCCACCCGGTCGCCGGTGCCCGTGCTCGGCGGGCTGCTGCTCGCGGGGGAGGGCGGCCGACTGCGCATCTCCGGACTCGACTTCGAGGCGTCGGCCTGCATCGACGTGGAGGCCGGGACACTGCGGCCCGGCCGGGTGCTGGTGATGGGGCGCAGGCTGCTCGACATCTGCAAGGTGCTGCCCGAGGGCGCGGTGGAGTGCGCGGTGGAGGGCTCGCGCTTCACGGTGGCGGGGGACGGCGCCCGCTTCGGCCTCTCGGTGCTGCCGCTGGACGACTACCCGGCCCTGCCCACGCTGCCGGAGGTCCGCGGGGCGGTGGACGCGGCCGAGTTCGCCTCGGCGGTCGCCCATGTGGCGGTGGCCGCGGGGCGGGACGACACCTTGCCCACGCTGACCGGCATCCGGCTCGGCCTCGACGGTACGACGATGACGCTGGCGGCCACCGACCGGTACCGCTTCGCGGTGCGGACCCTGCCCTGGAAGGCGGCGGCGCCCGATGTCACCGCCGATGTCGTGGTGTCGGCCCGCAGGCTCACCGAGATCGCCCGCTCGCTGGGCCGGTCCGGGCTCGTCAGCGTCGCACTGGACTCCGGCTCGGTGGGCTTCGAGCACGCGGGGATGCGGACGACGGTGCGCCTGCTGGACGGGCGGCTGCCCCGCCACGACAAACTGTTCGCGATGCCGGACCCGGCGTTCGCGGTGACCGACCGGTCCGGTCTCGTGGAGGCAGTCAAGCGGGTCTCGGTGGTCGCGGACGGCGACAGTCCGATCCAGCTGACCTTCTCGGCCGCCGAGGGCTCGGTGCTGCTCCAGGCGGGATACGAGGACGATGTGGCCGCGCAGCGGCTGCCGGCCTCACTGGAGGGAGCCGACGGGATGACGGTGGCGTTCAACCCCTCGTATCTGATGGACGCGCTGACGTCCTTCGAGGAGCCGGTGGTCCGGCTGCATCTGCTGGGTCCGGGGCAGCGCGCGATGATCACGGGCGATCCGGTCCCTGCGCTGACCACGCACCAGCATCTGCTGATGTCCGTGAAGCCGTCGCTGGTGTAGGCGCGTTGGGTCCGCGGGTATGGGCGCGGCGGTCCCGCGGGGGTGGGCGCCGGTGGCGCGCCGCCCGCCCTTCCGGGCGGACGGCGGCACAGTCCGGCAGGAGGGGCCTGATCAGCAGCTCAGGTTGGAGCCGGGCGTGGTGCCCAGGATCTGGGTGAAGGCCCGGTACTTGTCGATCCGGCTCTGGACCTGGGCGGGGTTGCCGCCGTTGCACTCCAGGCTGCCGTTGATCGAGCGGATCGTCTCGCCGAATCCGGCGCCGTTGACCATGGCGTTGTGGGCCGTCATGGTGCCGGGGCCGTTCTGGGTGTTCCAGTACCAGAGGCCGGTCTTCCAGGCCACGGAGGCGTTCTGCTCCACCAGGTACGGGTTGCGCAGGAGGTCGATCCCGAGGGCGTCACCGGCCGCCTTGTAGTTGAAGTTCCAGCTGAGCTGGATCGGGCCGCGACCGTAGTAGGCGGCCTGGCCCGCCGGGCAGCCGTAGGGCTGGCTGCTGTCACAGTAGTGGGGGTAGTTGGCCTGGTTCTGCTCGACGATGTGCACCAGGCCGCCGGTCTCATGGCTGACGTTGGCGAGGAAGGCCGCCGCCTCCTGGCGCTTGACCGTGTCGCTGCCGGTGGTGGCGAAGGCCGGGTAGGCGCTCAGGGCGGCGGTCAGTCCGCTGTAGGTGTAGAACGAGTTCCGGCTCGGGAACATCTGGTTGAACTGCGCCTCGCTGACGACGAAGCCCGACGGACTGGGCTCGCCCGTACCGCCGCCGGAACCGCAGGTGCCGCTGTCGGCCCAGACCTCGGCCCTGCCCGGGGTCTCGTTCTGGGTCCACCACTTCGCGGACCAGTTGTGCCCGTTGTAGGAGGCCGTGCCGCCTCCGGTGTAGACGGACGAGGCGTTCCACGCCGGGGCGCAGGTGGCCGCCGCGGCCGTGGTGGCGGGGAGGATGACGATCGTCGCGACGACCGCGCCCAGCGCGGTCAGCAGACTCAGGACGCGTCTGATCAAGATGATCACTCCTTCGGCGCGGCGCACGGGCTGCCCGTGCGCCGCCATGGGGGGTGTCCGTCACTCAAGCGGAATGGTCTGTACCTGTCAAGGTCTAGACCAAGGTTGCCGGAGTGCCCCGGCGAACAACCGGCGAACTTCAGTCGACGGGACCGCTCCGCGCCCCCAACTCCCTTGAGCCACACGTACGGTGACGCGAACAAATGGCCGCGCACGGGCGCGCGCCCGTGCACGTGGGGGGAGTGCGAGGAAGCCGTGGAGTGGTTCAGCGCCGAGAACGTCGTGGCCGTGCTCACCGCCGTACTGGGTGTCCTGGCCTCCGTCGGGGTGCTCTGGTACGAGCGCCGCGTGCCCCGCCGCAAGCGCATCGGCTACCGCGTCCAGATGGACACCCCGATCGGCAGCGACGTCAGCCAGGGGCGGGCCAACGTGCGGCTCGGTCTCTTCAACGAGACGGCGGACATGGCCGACGCCACGCTCGTCCTGCTGCGCGTCGAGAACGACGGCTCGCAGTCCATCGGGGACAGCGACTACACGGGCCGCGAACTGCACGGCCTGACCGTCGATTTCACCGGCCGCACGGTCCGCGGCATAGCGGTCACGCAGTCACCGAACGCCGACCATCTGATGGAGCACTTCACCCCGGCGGGCGGGATGCGGCACAGCGGCGCCCTGATCCGGCTCCCCCGCGTCCCGCTCAACCGCAACGAACACTTCAAGCTGCTCGTCCTGCTCACCGGGGGGAGCGTGGGCAGCCCCATCAAGATCATCGGCGGCATCCGGGACGGCAAGGTGAGGCCCAACAAGGCCGCCCGCCCCGACGAGAAACCGCCCCTGTTCGGCCTGGCCGCCCGGCTGATCACCGTGGCCCTGACCGTCTGCGTCGTCACGCTCGCCTCGATCATCCTCGTACGGGACGACGACCCGCCGCCGATCGGCTGCGCCCAGGGCGAGCTGACGGTCACCGGTTCCACCGCCTTCGCCCCCGTCGTACGGGAACTGGCCGCAAAGTACGAGAAGGAGTGCGAGGGCTCCACCATCCACGTGGACGCGCACGGCTCCAACGCCGGCATACGGCGGCTCGCCGACCAGGGCGCCGATGAGGCGAAGTCCGGTTCCCCCGCGCTGGTCGCCCTCTCCGACGGCCCGAAGCCGGACGGCTACCCGCAGCTGCGCGAGAACCGCGTCGCGGTCTCGCTCTTCTCCCTCGTCGTCAACGACCGGGTACCGGTGCGCGACCTCTCGCTGGAGGACATCCGGAAGATCTACCGGGGCGACATCCGCAACTGGAAGCTCCTCGGCGGCCCGGACCTGAAGGTCCTGCTGGTCAGCAGGGACGCCAACTCCGGCACCCGCGAGGTCTTCCAGCGGCGCGTACTCGGCCGCAACGAGCCCGCCCAGTCCTCCCGCGACTGCGCCACCAAGGACGACCCGCAGTCCGCTGTCACCCGGTGCGAACTCGACAGCACCGAACAGGTCCTGTCCACCGTGGCCCGGCTGCCCGGAGCCATCGGCTACAGCGAACTGCGCGCCGGAACCGAACTGAACGGGCTGCACCAGCTCGCGATCGACGGCGCCACCCCGTCCGTCGACACGATCGGCAGCAGCGCCTACCCGTACCGCGAGATCGAGTACGCCTACAGCTACGGCCAGCCGCCCGCGGACTCGCTGGCCTCCAGCTTCCTCGGCTACCTCAGCCGCGGCAGCGGCCAGGACGTCATCAGGACCCACGGCCATCTGCCGTGCGCGACGCCCAAGGGCCTGCGGATCTGCGGGGCGGACTGAGAGCCCCTCTCCGGGAGGGGCTTCTCCGGGAGCCGGCTCCTCGGGCCTCTTCGGGATGGACCGAACGCGGGAGGGCCGGGACGCACGCGTCCCGGCCCTCCCGCGGTTTCCCCGGTCTAGAGGAACGAGTTGATCTCGATGGTCTCGGTACGGCCGGGGCCGACACCGATCGCCGAGATCGGAGCGCCCGACATCTCCTCCAGCGCCTTCACGTAGTCCTGCGCGTTCTTCGGCAGGTCGTCGAAGGTCTTGGCCTTCGTGATGTCCTCGGACCAGCCCGGCAGCATCTCGTAGATCGGCTTCGCGTGGTGGAAGTCGGTCTGGCTGTACGGGAGTTCCTCGACGCGCTTGCCGTCGATCTCGTACGCGACACACACCGGGATCTGCTCCCAGCCGGTCAGCACGTCCAGCTTCGTGAGGAAGAAGTCGGTGAGACCGTTGACCCGGGTCGCGTACCGCGCGATCGGGGCGTCGAACCAGCCGCAGCGACGGTCACGGCCGGTGGTGACACCGCGCTCGCCACCGATGCGGCGCAGCGCCTCGCCGTCCTCGTCGAACAGCTCCGTCGGGAACGGCCCGGCGCCGACGCGCGTGGTGTACGCCTTGAGGATGCCGATGACGCGGCTGATCTTCGTCGGGCCGACGCCAGCACCGGTGCAGGCGCCGCCCGCGGTCGGGTTCGACGAGGTGACGAAGGGGTAGGTGCCGTGGTCGACGTCGAGCAGCGTTCCCTGGCCACCCTCGAAGAGGACGACCTTGCCCTCGTCGATGGCGTTGTTCAGGACCAGCGTCGTGTCGGAGACGTACGGCTTGAGCCGGTCCGCGTAGGTGAGCAGCTCTTCGACGATCTTGCCGGCTTCGATCGCGCGCCGGTTGTAGAGCTTGGCGAGGATCTGGTTCTTGAAGTCGAGGGCCGCTTCGACCTTCTGGACGAGGATCGACTCGTCGTAGAGGTCCTGGACCCGGATACCGACGCGGTTGATCTTGTCCGCGTACGTCGGCCCGATACCGCGACCGGTGGTACCGATCTTGCGGGAGCCGAGGAAGCGTTCCGTCACCTTGTCGACCGTGACGTTGTACGGAGTGATCAAATGAGCATTGCCGCTGATCAGAAGCTTGGACGTGTCGACGCCTCGCTCGTTCAGACCGTTCAGCTCGGAGAACAGCACCGCCGGGTCGACCACGACTCCGTTACCGATGACCGGGGTACACCCCGGCGACAGGATTCCGGAGGGAAGGAGATGCAGTGCGTACTTCTGGTCGCCCACGACGACCGTGTGGCCGGCATTGTTGCCGCCCTGATAGCGCACCACATAGTCCACGGAACCACCGAGGAGGTCGGTGGCCTTCCCCTTGCCCTCGTCACCCCACTGAGCACCGAGCAGCACAAGTGCGGGCACAGGCGTACACCCCTTCCGGGCGGGGCATGTCCAAGGTCAGGGGGCGTACGTAAAGGTGTACCTGCCGCACGACGATGTGCGGCAAAGCCTGAGCCGTCGAACCGGGTGCCCCGGAATAGACGAAGCCCCTGGCGCAATAGCGCAAGGGGCTCTTGCACCAAGATGCTACCCGAGGAAGGACCGAGGTGTCGGCTGCAGAGCCCCCCGGCGACGGCGACCACCAGCTTCTGGTGCTCATCGACCCGGTTGCCCGCCGGACCGACGGCGAGTCCGTCCGTATCGCGAAGGACGTGCTGAGCGCCGGCTCGCACGCCAAGATCTGCCTTCCCGACACCCCCGAGGAGTTCCTCAGGGCCCTGTCGCGCCGGGGCAGCAGACGGCCGGTGGTCGTCGGCGACGACCGGGCGCTGTTGCGCGCCGTCGCCCATCTCCACCGGGAGCGCGAGCTGTCCGACGGCGCCCTCTCCCTGATCCCGGTCGGCGCCGCACCCACACTGGAACTCGCCCACGCGCTCGGCGTGCCCCGGGGCGCGGTGGCCGCGGCCCGGTCGGCGCTCGACGGCACGGTCCGCCGGCTGGACCTGCTGGTCGACGACAGCGACGGCGTCGTCCTCGGCACCCTGCGCATCCCCGCCCTGCCCGCGTCCGCCGGCGCCCCGCACACGGGGGTCACGGCGGTCTGGGACACCTGCCGCTCCCTGGTGGCGTCCCTGGTCCGCCCGGCCCCGGCCACCGCCCACACACCGCCGCGCACGCACCGGCTGCGCGTGGAGGCGGACGGGGTCCTGCTGAACGACCTGGACCGCCCGGTCGAGGGCGTCTCGGTGACCGCGCAGGGTGACGGCGGCCTGGTCGACGTGGTGATCCACACCGGGCCGGGGCGCACGGAATCCCGGGAGGCCAAGGCGGTGACGGTCTCCGGCGCGGACTTCCGCTACCGGGCCGACATACACGTCACCGGCCCGGTCCGCACCCGGACGTGGACGGTGCGGGCGGGGGCGTGGTCGCTGATACTGCCGACGGCGGGGGGCCAGGCCGTGGCCTAGGGCTTCTCGAAGAACGCCGCCGTCTCGGCGAGCCGGACCCCGGCCGGGGTGCTCTCGCCGAGGGTGCGGGCACCCTCGCGTACCAGATCTCGTCGTGCAGGCGGTAGCGGTCGCGGCGGGAGCCGGGCTCGCGCTCCCTGCTGACCATGCTGACCTGGGTCAGATAGCTGACCGCGCCGAAGACGGCGGCCGGGCTGATCTGGAGTGCGAGCGCCAGCTCGGCCGAGGTCATGGCGCCGTCGTCGTCGGCGAGGAGCGCCGCGAAGACGCGGGAGGCCATGCCACCAGTGCTCCTGATGACGGCGGGAGCGGCGGCCCTGATAACCGTCGGCCTGACGGCCCCGCGCCGCCGGGACGTCCTGACCTGAGGCCCCTGACCGACAGATCCAGCCCCTCCGGCGATTGAGGAGCCGGAGCCCCGGGGTGGTCCGGCGGACCCGGATCGCCGTCCCCGCCTCGGCCCCCGCCCCCGGAACCCCCGGGCCCACCCGCCGCGTCCACCCTCACGTGGACACACGACGAGAAGCCATCACCGGCACCGCGGGATGCCTCGCCGCCGCCATCGGCGCCATCGCGGGTCTGGTCGTCTGGACCCCGTACGGCATGGACGGCATCTTCGGCGGCTTCGAAGGCGAGTCCGAGTGGAACGTCCTCTGGCTCGGCCTCCCCGTCATGACCCTCGGCGGGATCGCCGCCGCGCTCGTCCTCTTCGCCCTCGTACGCCGAAAGTGGCGCCAGGCCCTGATCCCCGCGCTGATCCTGGCTGCGCTGACCGCCTTCGGCTACGGCTTCGACGTCCTCGCGGGCCCACCTCTCGCCTGCGGACCGGGCTGCTGAACCGGCCGCTCCTCAGAGCTCCACGTTCAGCTCCTTCAGCCCCCGGATCACATAGCCCGGATGCCACTCCGGCTCCGCGACCAGCCGCATGCCCGGCGCCTTGCGCAGCAACTCACCGAACGAGGCCGCCAGTTCGATGCGGGCCAGCGGCGCCCCCAGGCAGTAGTGGATACCCGCCCCGAACGTGATGTGCGGGTTGTCCGGCCGGGACAGATCCAGCGTGTCGGGCTCGGCGAAGCGCTCGGGGTCACGGTTGGCCGAGCCGAAGAGCAGCGCGACCTCCGCGCCCCGGGGAATGACCGTGCCGGCGATCTCGATGTCGTCGAGCACCCAGCGCTCGAACATCTGCAACGGAGTGTCGTACCGCAGCAGTTCCTCCACAGCCGTGGGCAGCAGACCGTGATCGCCGCGCAGGGCCGCCAACTGCTCCGGGTGCCGGAACAGCGTCCACCAGCCGTTGACGGTGGTGTTGACCGTCGCCTCGTGCCCCGCGTTCAGCAGGAGCACACACGTGGAGATCATCTCCTGCTCGCTGAGCCGCTCCCCCTCGTCATGGGCGGCGATGAGCGCGGAGATCAGATCCGTACCGGGGTCCCTGCGGCGCTCCGCGATCAGCCCCCGCAGATACGCGGAGAAGTCGACCGACGCCCGGACGGCCTCCCGGGCCGTCTCCTCCGACGGATTCAGCTCGAACATCCCGCAGATCGCCGAGGACCACGGCCGCAGCAGCGCCCGGTCGGCCTCCGGCACGCCCAGCATCTCGGCGATCACCGCGACGGGCAGCGGCTCGGCGACCGCCGCCAGCAGATCACCCCCGCCCGAGGCGACGAACGCGTCGACCAGTTCGGCCGCCAGCCGCTCCACCGTCGGCGCGAGACGCTCGACCGTGCGCGGGGTGAACGCCTTGGAGACCAGCCGCCTGATGCGGGTGTGGTCGGGGGCCTCCAGATCGAGCAGCCCCTGCCCGTTGAGCGTGTGGAAGGGCTCGTGCGCGGCCGGTGGCGGAGCGAGCCCGAACTCCTCGTGGGTGAACCGGTGCAGATACGTCCGGCCGAGCCGCCGGTCGCGCAGCAGCCCGGACACGTCGGAGTAGTGCGGGATCAGCCACTGCCGGGTCGGCTCGAAGTAATGCGCCCGGCCGGCGGCACGCAGCGCGGTGTAGGCGGGGTACGGATCGGCGACGAACGCGGGCGACCAGGGGTCGAAGGACACATACATGCCCTGACGCTACCCGGCAGCCCAGCAGCTCAGTTCGAACGGTCTACCCGGGGGTGACCAGTCGTGCCTCGTACGCGAACACCGCCGCCTGCGTCCGGTCGCGCAGCCCCAGCTTCACCAGGATGCGGCTCACATGCGTCTTGATCGTGGACTCGGCGACCACCAGGCGCGAGGCGATCTCCGCGTTCGACAGCCCCTGCGCGATCAGTACGAGCACCTCCGTCTCCCGCTCCGTGAGGTCCCCGATCCGGGCGAGCGCGGGAGGGCGCGGCGCTTCGGAGAGCTTCGAGAACTCCGTGATCAGCCGCCGCGTGACGGCCGGGGCGAGCAGCGCTTCTCCGGACGCCACCACCCGTACACCTTCGGCGAGCTGGCGGGCCGACGCGTCCTTCAGCAGGAAGCCGGAGGCCCCCGCGCGCAGCGCCTGGTACACGTACTCGTCGAGGTCGAAGGTGGTGAGGACCAGGACCTTGGCGTCCGCGTCGGCGGCGACGATCTCGCGGGTCGCCTCGATGCCGTTGAGTTCCGGCATCCGGATGTCCATCAGCACGACGTCGGGCCGGAGCGCGGCCACCTGCGAGACGGCCTGGCGGCCGTCCACGGCCTCGCCCACGACCTCGATCCCCGGCATCGCGTTGAGGAGTACGGAGAAGCCCTCGCGAACCATCATCTGGTCGTCGACGATCAGCACTCTGATGCTGTTCATACGGTCCCGCCCGGCAGCATGTCGTCCTCGGCCGGTTCGCGCACGGCCTGGACGGGGATGAACGCGGCGATCTCGTAGCCGCCGTCCGCCGTGGACTGCGCGGTCATCTCACCGTCCAGCATGGCCACCCGCTCCCGCATCCCCGTGATCCCGTGCCCGGCCCCCGGCGAGGGCTTGACGAGACCGGTCGCCGGCCCGTTCACGACGCGCAGCCCGAGTCCGCCGAGCACATAGCCGATCTCCACCTTCGCGGTGGCGCCCGGCGCGTGCCGCAGTGTGTTGCTCAGGGCTTCCTGGATGATCCGGTACGCCGACAGCTCGACGCCCTGCGGCAGCTCGCGTACGGCTCCGGTGACCGTCTTCTCCGTCTCCAGACCCGCGTCCGCCACATTGGCCAGGAGGCGGTCCAGTTCGGCGAGCGTGGGCTGCGGGGCGTCCGGGGCCTCGTGGTCCTCGGCCCGTACGACACCGAGGACCCGGCGCAGCTCGGTGAGCGCGGCGACGGCGTTTTCGCGGATGGTGAGGAACGCCTGTTCCAGCTCGGGCGGCGGGTTCTCCACCCGGTAGGGGGCGGCCTCCGCCTGGATCGCCACGACCGACATGTGGTGGGCGACGACGTCGTGCAGCTCACGGGCGATGGTCGTGCGCTCCTCCAGGAGCGTGCGCCGGTCGCGCTCGACGGCGGTCACCGTGCGCTGCACGGTCACCTCGCGCTGGGCCTCCCGCCGCACCTGCACCATGGCGACGACGAGCAGCGCGAGCGCGGAGGTGACGGCCATGCCGGCGATGGTGGAGGAATACCCGGCACCGAAGTTGTCCAGGAAGGACCCGGCGAACAGGGTCACGACCCACATCCAGGCGGCGGCACGCGGCCGGGTGCGCGCCGCGACCACGACCAGGACGCCCAGGTGGCAGAGGAACATGCCCGGTCCCCACGGCCAGTCCCCCCGGCCCGCCACCGCCGCCACCGGGGTCAGCGCCATCGACGCCCAGAAGGCGCCGACGGGCCTGACCAGGGTCATCAGCAGCGGAACGGCCGGCAGCAGCCCGGTGACGACGGCCGCGACTCCGTAGACGCCGTCGGAGTCGGCCGCGACGAGACCGATCAGCGCCGTGAGCAGGGCCAGCGCGCCGACCGCCGCGTGCGGGGACCAGACGGCACGTGCCCGCAGCCGCTTCGGCAGCCGCCGGATCACCGGTCCGCCGGTCCCCAGCGGGTCCAGCGGACGGTAGGCGAGCACATCGTGGAAGAGGTCCTGCCGCAGGCCGCCTATCGCGTCTGCGGCCAGCCGGAACTCGGGGCTTCTGGTCTTGGTCTCGGTCACGCTTCTCACGGTAGGCGGCGCGGCGGGCGGGGGCGTCAGCAGTGATACGGATTCCCGGGCGTCCGTCGCAAGGACTACGCGACCGCCCGGACGACATCCTCACGGCACGCCACCGGCCGGAAGACACCCTCACGGGGCCCCACCGGCCGGACCCCGCCGGCTCACCAGGCGAGCTGGGCCAGCTCCTCCGCGACCACCGCACACGCGTCGGCCGACGGATCGATCAGCGGGAAGTGCCCGACCGCCTCCAGCAGCGTCAGCCCCACCATCTCCCCCGCCTTCGCCGCCGCGTCGACGAACGCCTCCGACACCGCCGGGGGCACGGTCAGGTCACAGGTGCCCTGCACCACGGCCGTGGCGATACCCGTGGGCAACAGGGCGGCCGGGTCGGCATGGGGACTCCGTGCCGCGAAGTCCTCACCGCTGCCCAGGAGTTGGCCCACCGCGCCGGAGCACACGTCCAGCTCGACGGCGGTGGCGAAGTCGGCGACCGGCGCGAGGGCGACGACGCCCCGCAGCGGCGGCGGGGACGGCAGCCGCCACGGCGACCCCTCGGGGAGTACGTGCCGGGCGGCGGCCCACAGCGCCAGCTGGCCGCCCGCCGAGTGCCCGGTGACCACGATCCGCCGCACATCGGCCTGGGGCAGTTCCCGCCCGGCCAGCAGCGGCATCGCGTCCATCGCGGCGGCGACGTCGTCGAAGGTCTCGGGCCAGCGTCCGGCGGCAGGACCGGAAGCACTCTGCCGCGGGCTCTCGCCGCCGCGTCGGTACTCGACGTTGGCGACGGCGAAGCCGCGCCGGGCCAGGAAGTCCGCGAACGGGGAGACATGGTGCCGGTCGTACGGGGCACGCCACGCCCCTCCGTGCAGCAGGACGACGAGCGGCGCCCCGGTCCTGCCGTCCCGGGGAGCGTAGAAGTCGATCACCTGGTCGGGATGGCTGCCGTAGGCCGCGGACCGGTCGGGGGCGACCACCGGGTGGGCGAACGCCGACTCCTCCTCGGCGGCATCACGATCACGCGCGGCAGAATCCGACATGCTGCTCCAACCGTCCAACGAATAACCCAACTGGCTTGACCTGCGGGGACGGTATCAGCCCCGGGCAGTCGCTCTTGATCGCCGGACGAGCGGTTCCGGGCCCGCCCGGCGATCAAGGACAATGCGGCAGCCGGGCTATCCCTTCAGCACGTCCGCCAGAATCCGCGCCGCCCGCTCCGCGTCCGCGAAGCCCACGTACAACGGCGTGAACCCGAACCGCAGCACATCCGGCCGCCGCAGATCCCCGACGACGCCCCGCTCGATGAGCGCGCGCATCACCGGCTCGGCGTCCTCGCACCGCAGCGCGACCTGGCTGCCGCGCTCCGCGTGCGCGGCGGGCGTGATCGAGGTGACCCGGCCCTCGGGCACGTACGCGGCGACGCACTCCAGGAAGAAGTCCGTCAGCGCGAGGGACTTGGCCCGTACGGCGGCCACCTCCACCCCGTCCCACACGTCCAGCGACCCTTCGAGCGCCAGCATGGACAGGATGTCGGGGGTGCCGACCCGGCCCCGTACCGAACCCTCGGCGGGGGCGTACCCGGGTGTCATCGCGAACGGGTCGGCGTGCGAGGTCCAGCCCGGCAGCGGGGAGTCGAAGGCCGCCTGGTGGCGCTCGGCGACGTACAGGTAGGCGGGCGAACCGGGGCCGCCGTTGAGGTACTTGTACGTGCAGCCGATGGCCAGGTCCACCCCGTGCTCGTCCAGGCCGACGGGCAGGGCGCCCGCACTGTGGCACAGGTCCCAGACGGCGAGGCCGCCCGCCGCGTGCACGGCGGCGGTGAGACCGGGCAGGTCGTGCAGCCTGCCGGTGCGGTAGTCGACGTGGTTGAGCAGGACGACCGCCGTACGGGGGCCGAGGGCGGCCGGTACGTCGGCGGGCGCGACCGGGACGATCCGGTGGCCGGTCATCCGGGCGGCGGACTCGGCAATGTACCCGTCCGTGGGAAAGGTCGTCGCGTCGACCAGGATCTCGTCGCGTCCGTCCGCCGCGATGCGGCTCGCGGCGACGACGGCCTTGAAGACGTTCACGCTCGTCGAGTCGCCCACCACGATCTGCCCGGCGGCGGCCCCGACGAGCGGGGCGATCCGGTCGCCGATCCGCTCGGGCGCGGTCCACCAGCCGCTCTCGTCCCAGGACCGGATGCGCAGCTCGCCCCACTCACGGGTGACGACGTCCTGGAGCCGCGCGGGCACGTGGCGGGGCAGCGCGCCCAGCGAGTTCCCGTCGAGGTAGACGGTGTCGTCGAGGGTGAACAGCTCGCGGAGCTTGGCCAGTTCGTCGGCGGCGTCGAGCGCCGCCGCCTTGTCTGCACAGGTCTCAGACGTGTCCATGTAGGTCTCAGACATGGCTGCGTGCCGTCCACAGCTCGGGGAAGACGTTCTTCGTGGCCCGCTTCTCCAGCCACGCGACCCCGGCCGAGCCGCCGGTACCGGTCTTCGAACCCATCGCGCGGCGGGTGGCGACCAGATGGTCGTTGCGCCAGCGCCAGACCAGCTCACCGACATCGGTGAGCGCCTCACCGAGGCGGACCAACTCGTCGTGCTGGTCGGGGTTGGCGTAGATCCCCGCCCAGACGGTCTCGACCTCGGGCGACGGCTCGTACTTCTTGGCCAGGTCGCGGCCGAGCACGGACTGCGGCACCGCGTGCCCGCGCCGGGCGAGCAGGGCCAGCACCTCGTCATACAGGCTGGGCTCGTGGAGCGCCTTCTCCAGCTCGGCGTACACACGGGGCGCGCCCCGGTGCGGGACGAGCATGGAGGCGGACTTGTCCCCGAGCAGGAACTCCATCCGCCGGTACATCGCCGACTGGAATCCGGAGCCTTCGCCGAGCGCGCCGCGGTAGGAGTTGAACTGGGCGGGGGTCAGCCCGGCCAGCGGGGTCCAGGAGGCGTTCAGCGCCTCCAGTTCCCGTACGGACCGCTTCAGCGCGTCCCGCGCCACGGGTATGCGGTCCTCGCGCAGGGCGTGCGCCGCGGTCTCCCACTCATGGACGATGACCGTGAACCACAGCTCCATGACCTGGGTGGTGACCAGGAAGACCATCTCGCCGGGGTCGTCCGAGCGAAGGTGCTGGAGGTGGGTCAGGACATCCGCCTGGACATAGTCCTCGTACGGAGTCGTTCCCGCGAAGTCCAGGTGCGGGGTGTCCGCACCGGTGGCTTCGGGGTCGGGGTGATTCGTCGACATTTCTGTCTCCTCGACACGAGCTTCCGGGTAGCGGTCCGCCCCTTCCGTGAGGAAGTGGAGCTCCGGTCCCCTGCCCGCATCCTAAGCCGGGGCCACGCGCGGCGTCGTCCCGGAGGCGGTCCGGCGGACAGCACACGGGCCCCGCGGACGACGTGCGTCCACGGGGCCCGGTACGGCGCGGGCTCAGCCCAGGATGTCGGCGGCGGTCGGTGAGGAGTCGCGCAGGAACGTCGAGCAGCGCTCGTGCTCGTCCTTCTCACCGATGTCCCCCGCGGCGCGGGCGAGAGCGTGCAGGGAGCGCAGGAAGCCGCGGTTCGGCTCGTGCTCGAAGGGGACGGGGCCGTGCCCCTTCCACCCGGCGCGGCGCAGGGCGTCCAGGCCGCGGTGGTAGCCGGTGCGGGCGTACGCGTACGACTCGATGACCCGGCCGCCCTCGTACGCCTCGTCGGCGAGCTGCGCCCAGGCCAGCGAGGAGGTGGGGTACTTCGCTGCGACGTCGGCGGGCGCCGCGCCGTTGGCGAGCAGCTCGCGCGGCTCCGGGTCGTCGGGCAGATGGGTCGGGGAGGGCCCCCCGAGCAGGTTCTCGTGGATGGACATGGGTCCAAGTGTGCCTGGTGGGACGGGCCCGTGGGGCATCACCCCGGTTCCCGTTCCGAAGCGTCCTGCGGGCGTCGTACGGGCTCCAGCGGCGGGGCCGTGACCCCGCAGTGCACGGTGCACGCGGGCCGGGCCGCCGTGCGCGGGGTGCGCACCGTCCACCAGGCGATCGCCGCGCCCAGCACCAGCAGTCCCGCGCACATCGGCATCGCGCGCCGGAAGGTCGAGGCGAACTCCCCGGCGTCGCGGTACGCCTCCGGGCCCATCCCGGCGAGCAGCGGCAGCGCGGCCACGGCGATGAGCCCCGCGGCACGCGCCGCCGCGTTGTTGATGCCACTGGCGAGCCCGGCCCGCCCGGTGTCCACGGCGGCCAGGACGGTCGCGGTCAGCGGCGCGACGAGGACCACCAGGCCGAGGCCCAGCACGACGACGGCGGGCAGGACGTCGGCGACGTACGAGGAGACGGTGGCACCGGGCCCGACCCGCAGCATCAGCAGCATCCCCGCGGCGGCCAGCAGGGGCCCCACCGTGAGCGGGATACGGGGCCCGATCCGCCGGCCCAGTTCGCCTGCCCACGCGGAGAACAGCAGCATCAGCACCGTCGTGGGCAGCAGCGCGGCACCCGCCCCGAGGGCCGAGTATCCGGCGACGACCTGGAGCTGCATCGCGGAGAGGAAGAAGAAGCCGCCGAGCGCCGCGTACACACAGAGGGTGACGATGTTGACGACGGTGAACAGCCTGGACGCGAAGATCGACGGCGGCAGCATGGGGTCGGCGCGGCGCGCCTCCACCCGCACGAACGCCGCCCCGAGCAGCACCCCGCCCACCGCGGCCCCGATGACGACCGGGGAGGCGCCCCGCCCCGGCGCCTCGATCAGCGCGAACGTCACACCCGCCAGTGCGAGCGCCCCGAGCACCGCCCCCAGTACGTCGAAGCGGCCGTGCGCCGCGAGGTCCCTCGACTCCGGTACGTGGCGCAGGGCCACGGGTACGCAGATGGCGGCGAGCGGCAGGTTGAGCAGGAACACCCAGCGCCAGCCGGGCCCGTCGACGAGCCAGCCCCCCACGAACGGCCCGATCGCGGCCCCCACGCCCCCGAGCCCCGACCACAGCCCGACGGCCCGGGCCCGGTCGTCCGGATGGAAACTGGCCTGGATGAGCGCGAGCGACCCCGGGGTGAGCAGCGCCCCGCCGACCCCTTGCAGGGCGCGGGCGGCGATGAGAACGTCCGCGCTCGGCGCGATCCCGCAGAGCAACGAGGCCGCGGCGAACCACACGACCCCGACGACGAACACCCTCCGCCGCCCGTACCGGTCCCCGAGCGCCCCTCCGAGCAGGATCAGCCCGGCGAGCGTGAGCATGTACGCGTTGACGGTCCACTGAAGCGCGGCGAGATCGGTGCCGAGGTCCTCGCCGATGCGGGGGAGGGCGACGTTGATCACGGTGGAGTCGAGCATGGCCATGCTCGACCCGAGAACGGTGGTGAGGACGACCCAGCGACCGACGGGCGACGAGACCCGGATGCCGTCCCCACCACCGCCACTTCGCACATCACCCATGCGGCCAGCATCCCCGCCGCCCGGAGCACCGGCCACCGGGGCGTCTCTCACGCCTGTCCGGCGCGGGAGGACACCTCTTGCAGCCCGCCCCTACCGCACGACCCCCACCCCTCGAACCAGCGCCTCCACCCCGGCCCTCACCTTGCTCCGCGGACACCCCACGTTCAGCCGCAGAAACCCCGGCGCCCCGTACACCGCCCCCGGCATGATCGCGACCTTCTCCCGCTCGATCAGCACCCGCTGCAACGCCTCGTCGTCCACACCCAGCGGCCGCAGATCGATCCACGCCAGGTACCCCGCCTGCGGCGGCTCCCACCCCAGCTCGGGGAACGCCCCGTTCAGCCGTTCCGCGACCAGCGCCAGATTCCCCGCCACATACGCACGGACCCCGTCCAGCCACGCCGCACCCTCCCGGTACGCCGCGATGTGCGCGGTCAGTGAGAGCACCGCCGGCGAGGCGAGCCCTTCCGCCGTCTCCATGCGCCGCAGGAACTCCGCCCGGTCCTTCGCCCTGCCGACGACCCCGTACGACCCCGTCAGCGCCGGGAAGTTGAACGACTTCGACGCGGACGTGATGACCGCCCAGCGCCCGTCACCCCCCACCCGCGTCCAGGGAACGTGCCGGTACCCGTCGTGCACGAAATCCGCGTGGATCTCGTCGCTGATCACCGCCACCCCGTACCGCCCGGCCAGGCCGGCCATCTCCGTCAGCTCGGCCTCCGTCCACACCCGCCCGGTCGGATTGTGCGGCGAGCACAGCACGAGCACCTTCGCGTCGGCCCGGGCCAGCTCCCGCTCCAACGCCTCCACGTCCCCCACCGGCACCCCCCGCATCTCCCGCCCGAGCCCGGTGATCGCCTTGCGGAAGCCGTCGTACGTGGGGGTGTGGACGACCACCCCGTCCCCGGCGTCCGTCCACATCTGGAGGAGCTGCGAGAGCTGGCTGAGCACGGACGGCGCGTAGACCAGCCGCCCGGTGTCGAGCCCGGTGCCGTACCGGGTCTCGTACCAGTGGGCTATCGCCGACCGGAAGTCGTCCTGCTGCCAGTCCGTGTAGCCCAGCACCCCGTGGTCGAGCCGGGCCCGCAACGCCGCCAGCACCTCCGGCGCGGTCTCGAAGTCCATGTCGGAGATGGTGAACGGCAGCAGCCCGTCCACCCCGAACCGGTCCGCGACGCCGTCCCACTGGACGCACCAGGTGCCCCGGCGGTCGACGACGGTGTCGAAGTCGTAGGACGCACTCACAGCGGTTACCTCACCTCACTCGGAACCTCACCCGGACATGCCATGGGCCCGGCACCCCAAGGGGTACCGGGCCCATCACCACACTGACTACTTCATCTTGGTGCCCGTGGAGCGCAGGTTGGCGCACGCCTCGGTGACGCGCGCGGCCATGCCCGCCTCGGCCAGCTTGCCCCAGCTGCGGGGGTCGTACGCCTTCTTGTTGCCGACCTCGCCGTCGACCTTCAGGACACCGTCGTAGTTGCGGAACATGTGGTCTACGACCGGACGGGTGAAGGCGTACTGGGTGTCGGTGTCGAGGTTCATCTTCACGACGCCGTTCTCCAGCGCGGTGGCGATCTCCTCCGCGGTGGAACCGGAACCGCCGTGGAAGACGAAGTCGAACGGGGACGTCTGGCCGTACTTGGCGCCGACGCCTTCCTGGAGGTCCTTCAGCAGCTCGGGACGGAGCACGACGTTGCCCGGCTTGTAGACACCGTGGACGTTGCCGAAGGACGCGGCCAGCAGGTAGCGGCCCTTCTCGCCCAGACCGAGCGCCTCGGCCGTACGCAGCGCGTCATCGACGGTCGTGTACAGCTCGTCGTTGATCTCGTGCGTGACGCCGTCCTCCTCGCCACCGGTCGGGGTGATCTCGACCTCAAGAATGATCTTGGCGGCGGCGGCCTTGGCGAGCAGCTCCTGCGCGATGGAGAGGTTGTCGGCGAGGGTCTCGGCCGAGCCGTCCCACATGTGCGACTGGAACAGCGGGTTCAGACCCTTGGCGACACGCTCCGCGGAGATCTCGATCAGCGGACGCACATAGGTGTCCAGCTTGTCCTTGGGGCAGTGGTCGGTGTGCAGCGCGACCGTGATGTCGTACTTGGCGGCGACGATGTGCGCGAACTCGGCCAGGGCTACAGCGCCCGTGACCATGTCCTTGTTGTACTGGCCGCCCAGGAACTCCGCCCCACCGGTGGAGATCTGGATGATGCCGTCGCTCTCGGCCTCCGCGAAACCGCGCAGTGCAGCGTGCAGGGTCTGGGTCGACGTCACATTGATCGCCGGGTAGGCGAACTTGCCAGCCTTCGCCCGGTCGAGCATCTCGGCGTAGACCTCGGGGGTTGCGATGGGCATCTGTCCGCTCCTTGGGATGTGCGGGTGTGCAGTGCTGGTCCCTGACCTGGGGGCGACGTCATCGTCGCCCCCATCTTCCCAGACTCTCGCCGCGGCTCCACCCGGCCTCCTCCACCCAGGCATACGCAAGGGCGGGCCGTTTCACGTGAAACAGCCCGCCCTTGTTCGAATCCGCAGGTCAGGCCAGGTCGAGGTCCGCCACGGAGTACACGTGGACGTACGGCAGCCCGGCCTCCGCGACGGCGGGAGCGGCCCCCCGCTCCACGATCACGGCGACCGCGACGACCTCGCCCCCGGCCTCGCGCACCGCCTCCACGGCGGTCAGCGGCGAACCGCCCGTCGTCGAGGTGTCCTCGACGACGAGGCAGCGGCGGCCCTTCACGTCCGTGCCCTCGATCCGGCGCTGCATACCGTGCGCCTTCTGCGCCTTGCGGACGACGAAGGCGTCCAGGCTCCGCCCGCGCGCCGCGGAGGCGTGCAGCATCGACGTGGCCACCGGGTCGGCGCCCAGCGTCAGACCGCCGACGCAGTCGTAGTCCAGATCGGCGGTGGCGTCGAGCATCACCTGGCCGACCATCGGCGCGGCCTTGCCGTCCAGCGTGATCCGGCGCAGGTCGATGTACCAGTCGGCTTCCAGCCCCGAGGAGAGGGTCACCTTGCCGTGCACCACGGCCTTGTCCTTGATCTGCTGGAGCAGCTCAGCGCGTACGTCAGTCATGTCAACGAGGGTAAGCGCTGCCGTCGCCGGTCAGAGCCGCACCCAGCTCCAGGTCGTCGCGATCTCCAGCGGCTCGATCGGGGTGACCAGCCGGGGCGCGGTGTTCAGCCCGTTCGGCGGCCCGGACTGCGGCTCGACACACACCGCCTCGTCCTGCTCGTCGTAGACGACGACCCACTCGTCCCGGCTCTTCACCGTCAGCTCCAGCTGCTCCGGCCAGGTGAGCTTCACGTCGACGCCGTCGGGCATCCCGAAACAGTCGTCCCACGGGCCGGGCAGGGGGTCGATCCGCCGGCCGGTGGGCAGGTGGTTCTCACCGCGCTCCTCCTGCCATGCGGCGTCGAAGTCGAGCCGCACGTCCTGGCCGCCGATGGTGCGGAGGAACCACGGGTGCCAGCCGGCCTGCGCCGGGAACGAGTCCACGTGCGCCTCGACGCCCATCCGGAGCGTCAGGGAGTCCTCGGCGAGTTCGAAGGTCTGTGTGACCCGGCCCGGGTAGGGCCACGGTTCGGCCAGGTCGTAGTAGAAGGCCGCTTCGGTCCCGGTCTCCCGGGCGGTGTGCCAGGACGTGTCGCGCCCGGTGCCGTGGATGGCGTGCGGCGGGGAGTTCAGCGGCAGGCTGTGCAGTTCGCCGCCACTGCGGAACTGCCCGTTCTCGGTGCGCCCGCACCACGGCACCATCGGGAAGCAGCCGTACCTCTCCCCCTGGCGCAGCAGTTCGGTGCCACCGATCCGCAGGCTGCTGATCCGGCAGCCATGGGTGGGGTCAACGGTCAACTCGGCGTCGCCGACGGTCAGCCGGACGTTCTTCGCAGCTCTGCTCACCCCACGACACTACTGGCGTCGCTACCTCCGCCGCCGCAGCGCACGGCCCACGACCACCGCGGAGGCGAGCGCGAGGGCGGCGGCGGGGGCGATCCACCGCAGGGTCGTCGCGGCGCCGTCCGCATCGGGCGAGGGCACGGGCGCGTACCGGCCGCGCGGCGGCGCGTGGTCGACCTCCTCCGTGCTGCGCCCGATCATGGTGCGCCTGGCGTGCGCGGCCTCGGCCGGAGGCCCGTCGGGCACGGTGAACTCCACTTCCGCCAGAGGGTCGAGCGAGGGCGGCGGCACCGGAGCGTCGAACACGGACCCCTTCCCGGGCGACGCGGGGTCCTCGCACGGCACATCGTCGGAAGCGGCCTCGTCCGTCGGCACGGACACGTCGTCGCCGACGGCCTCGTGGGTCGGCACGGACGCCTCGTCGCGGGCGGAGCCACCCGGCCCCGTGGACACCTCGGGCGCGGAGGTCTCGCCGGACGTGCCGGCGTCCTCGGAGCCGCCCGCGCCCCGCCCCGGCGACGCCGCGAGCGACTCCGTCACCAGTTGCTGCGTGAAGCGGTCCAGCAAGCGGTGGGCGGCCGCCAGAGCCGCCGCGTCCTCCAGGTCCGCGATGCGGCCGTCGCCGCCCGCCGTACCCGCGTACTCGATCGTCGTGCCGCCGTCGGTCTCCGTGAGGGTGAGGGTCAGGGCCAGCTTCGCCGAGCCCGTGCCCCGGGCCTCCACGCCCTCCCCGGCCACGGCGAAGGTGTCACCGTCCCGGCCGGCGAGCTTCAGCACACCCCGGTAGGTGATCGCGTGGCCGCCGACCCTGATCTTCAGACGGCCCGACAGCGGGCCCGCCGACGCGTCGGCGTCCTGTTGGAATCCCGGCACACAGCGCGCGACCCGGGCAGCATCGCCCAGCGTCCGCCGCAGAGACAGGACCGGAACCGGAACGAACACCTCATGCTCCATGGAAACCGAGCCTACTCAGACCCGGCCACCACGTCAGCGCTTCCCCCCTTCCGCATGTCAGAGCTTCCGCGCCCGGCGCCCCCGCACGCCGCCGTCACGGTTCCTCCCAGTACCGCGGATGCACCAGCGTCGACGGCGCCTGCCCCCGTACCCGTACGCGCTCCGCGGCCACGCCCGCGCCCCGCAGCTCCCGCTCCCCCAGCGACCGCAGTTCCGGGGCCCCCGCGTCCAGCGCGAGGGGCGGCGCGGTCCGCCGCGCGGCCAGGACGAAGCCCCAGTCGCGCGGCTCCCGCGTCTGCTCCGTGACCCGGTCCGGGCCGGCCGCGAATCCGGAGATCCTGCCGGTGACGCGGTACGGGCGCGTCGACAGGCCGCCCGCCCGCACGGACGCCTCCACCGTCCAGAACGACCGGGGCCGGACCGCCACGGGTCCCGCGTGCACCACCAGCCGCCCGCCCGGCGCGAGGGACTCCGCGACCAGCCCGTAGAACTCCGCCGAGTACAGCTTGGTGCTCGCCGTGATTCCGGGGTCCGGCAGATCCGATACGACGACGTCGTAGAAGCCCCGCACAGCCCGCAGCCAGCTGAACGCGTCCTCGCCGACCGTCCTGAGCCGCGGGTCCCGGTACACGTGACCGTTCAGCTCGGAGAGCGCGGGGTCCGTTCGGGCCAGTCGGGTGACGGCCGGGTCGAGTTCGACGACCGTGACGGCCCGCACACCCGGGTAGCGCAGCACCTCGCGGGCGGCCAGGCCGTCACCGCCTCCCAGGATCAGCACCCGCGCGTGCGGCCCGCGCATCGCCGGGTGCACCAGCGCCTCGTGGTAGCGGTGCTCGTCGCGGGCACTGACCCGCAGCCGCCCGTCCAGGTAGAGGTCCAGGGACTCCCGCCCCTCACCGGTGAGGACGACCTCCTGCACCCCGGTCTGCACGGCGACCCGCACCCGGTCCCCGTAGACCGCGCGCCGGGCCGCCCGCTCGAAGTCGTCGACGAGCACCGTGGCCGTGGCCAGCAGCGCGATCACCGTGACATTGGCCAGGACCAGCAGCCACCGCGACCGGGAGCTCAGGTCCCGCCGGAACAGCCACAGCACCAGTGCCCCGCCGGCCGCCGCGTTGACCGCGCCCGTGAACAGCGCTCCGGTGAGCTGTCCCAGCATCGGCAGCAGCAGGAACGGGAAGGCGAGCCCGCCGACCAGCGCCCCCACGTAGTCGGCGGCGAAGAGGTCGGCGACCGCCCCGCCCGCGTCCTGCCGGTCGACCCGCTGGATCAGCGTCATCAGCAGGGGGATCTCCGCACCGATCAGCACGCCGATCGTCAGCGAGAACGCGACCAGGGCGTACCGCGACTCACCGAGCCAGGCGAACGACGCGTACAGCACGAGCGCCGACGAACCGCCGACGAGCGCGAGGGCCGCCTCGATGAGCCCGAAGCCGACCGCCGCACGGCTGCGCAAACGTTTCGCGAGGAGCGAGCCGATACCCATCGCGAACACCATCACGGAGAGCACGACGGACGCCTGCGTGACCGAGTCGCCGATCAGATACGAGGCGAGCGCGACCAGCTCCAGCTCGTACACGAGACCGCAGGCGGCGCAGATGAAGACAGCGGCCAGCACGAGGAACCGTCCGGTCCTGGGCCGTACGGGAAGCCGCGCCGGGCCCCCTCGCAGCGGCACCTGCTGGTCGATCATGAAACGAACGCTACGTTACGGAACAGTCGCCACCTGTCACCCACACGGGTGTAAGTGAGGCATCCACGCACGGACGCACTCCTGCCCCGCGGGGCAGGGCACCGGCCGCGGGTCAGAGCACCGGGGCCGGCACCCTCACCCCCACCCGGGTGCGCGTCACCACCAACTGCCCCTCCTGCGGGTACGCGTGCCAGGTCCGCCACCGCACCTGGCCGTCGGTCCGCTGCGCGAGGAGGGCGGTGAAGGCGTGCGGACTGCCGGGAAACGTCCCGGCAAGTCCGTGCGGATGGTCGGCGACGAGCGCGAGCAGTTCCTGTGCGCGTCCGGCGAACGCGCCTTCGGTCAGCGTCTCGACGCGCGCCGCGAATTCGTACTCCCAGTCGCCGAACCGCTTGGCGACACCGAGGGGCAACGGGGTACTGCTTCCGGGGATACAGGCAACGGTCTCCGAACAAGTGCCGCGGTCCTCCTCCAGGAGGACCTGGTGGGAAGCGCCGAGCAGCCTCAACTGCACCTTGACCTCCTCGAACCGGAGGTCGAGGACGGCGAGGGCGGGCAGCGGCTCCCGTCCGAGCGCCCAGGCCAGGTCTGCGGCACGGGTGTCGGAGTAGGCCGTATGAAGGGTCGTGAGCATGGTTCGGCTCCGCAAACACACATGGACACATGGACAGGGGGCGCCCCCTGGAGGTGCGCGTGGGGGAGGGAACGCCCGATCAGGTCCAACTGGGGTCCGAGGGCTGAATGTTCTCTACAAGGAGGGAATCACGAAGTACGCCGCACTCACAGCGTTTTTGCCCAACTTGACGTGGTTTCCATCCCCCAGGGGGCAGCCCGGTTCAACTGTTCAACCGAAACTCTCCGCGTGGCTCAACGAAAAGGTGTCCGGCGGGAGTTCACCCACCGGACACCTCACATGCGCAGCGCCCGTCGTCGGACCGGCTGCCCGGTGTCAGCTGCCTCCGCCACAACCGCCCCCGCACGACGATCCGCTGCTCCCGCACGAGGAACTGCCGCTCCCGCACGAGGAGCTGCTCCCGCACGACGAACCGCCCCCACCGCTCGCGTACGAGCTTCCGGCGGCCCTGCGGCGCCGTTTGACCGACCCCCCGGGCACCGGCCTGCGCCGGCCGCGCCCACCGGTGAGCCCGGCGATCACGGCCGCCACCACGACGATGCCGACCAGTACCCCTGCGAAAATCCCCACCGACCTCACGCCCTTCCGTCCCCCGAAGCGAGGTCCCCCGCTTCCTGTGTGTCAGGGGGATGCCCTCCGCCTCGCGGAGCCAAAGCAGACTTGAGCAACTACAGAGCTTCGGCACAGGATGGCGGCCATGACACAGGGACGACCGCTGCTCAACCGCCGGCTCACCGAGTTCGGTACGACCATCTTCGCGGAGATGTCCGCGCTGGCCGCGCGGACCGGCTCGATCAATCTCGGCCAGGGCTTCCCCGACACCGACGGCCCCGAAGAGATCCGGGAGTCCGCGGTCCGCGCCCTGCGCGCCGGGCGCGGCAACCAGTACCCGCCCGGCCCCGGCATCCCGGAACTGCGTACCGCGATCACGGAGCACCAGCAGCGCTTCCACGGACTGACGTACGACCCCGACACCGAGGTCCTGGTCACCGCGGGCGCCACCGAGGCCATCGCGGCCGCCCTGCTGGCCCTGCTGGAGCCCGGCGACGAGGTCATCGCCCTGGAGCCGTACTACGACTCGTACGCCGCCTGCATCGCCATGGCGGGCGGTACCCGCGTCCCCGTCACCCTGCGCCCCCACGACGGCGCCTACCGGCTCGACCTCGACGAACTCCGCGCGGCCGTCACCCCTCGCACCCGCCTCATCCTTCTCAACACCCCGCACAACCCCACGGGCACCGTCCTCACCCGTGAGGAGCTGACCGCGGTCGCCGCGCTCGCCTGCGAACGCGACCTGCTCGTCGTCACCGACGAGGTCTACGAGCACCTGGTCTTCGAGGGCGAACACCTGCCGCTCGCCGGCTTCCCCGGTATGCGCGAGCGCACGGTGAGCATCAGCAGCGCGGGGAAGACATTCTCGTTCACCGGGTGGAAGGTCGGCTGGATCACCGCGAGCCCGGAGCTGGTCGCCGCGGTCCGCGCGGCGAAGCAGTTCCTGACGTACGTCTCCGCAGGCCCGCTCCAGTACGCCGTCGCCGACGCCCTGCGTCTGCCCGACACCTACTTCGACGCGCTGCGCGCCGACCTCCGCGCCAAGCGCGATCTGCTGAGCGACGGACTCGCCGACGCGGGCTTCGGGGTCCACCGGCCGGCCGGGACGTACTTCGTCACCCCCGATATCCGCCCTCTCGGCGGCGGGGGCGACGGTTTCGCGTTCTGCCGCGCCCTGCCCGAACGCTGCGGGGTCGTCGCCATCCCGAACGCCGTCTTCTACGACCACCGGGACCAGGGCGCGCCCTTCGTGCGGTTCGCGTTCTGCAAGCGCACCGAGGTGCTGTCCGAGGCGGTGACCCGTCTGAAGACCCTGACCGGCTGAGAAACCACGGCGCGTCAGAAAACCCGGCCCGGGGCGAAGGCCATCGTCATGACCACGCCCCGGGCCGGGCTCGCGTACCGGTGTATCCGGATCAGGCTTCCGGCGACTCGGTGTCGTCGGGCTTCGCCTCGGCCGACTCCAGGCCCAGGCGCTCCACGAGCCACTTGTCGAACTCGATCGAGGCCCGCACCCAGCTGACCGTCGAGGAGACGAAGTGCTCCAGGCTGACGCCCGTACCGATGAGCATCTGCGCCTCACCGATCAGCCGGACGGAAGCCGCGGCGCCCTCTTCACCCTCGTGGGCATGCGTGTAGACCTTCGGCCACAGGGTGCGGCGGTTCCAGTCGTCGATCGCGTCCAGCAGGACGGGACGCTGGTCGAGGGCGTGGGGGCGGTCGTAGAACGTACGGACCGAGAAGACCTGCTGCTCGTCCTCGCCACGGAACATGAAGTACGTGCGGAATTCCTCCCACGGCGCGGCGAGGTCGCCCTCGTCGTCGACGACGAACTTCAGCTCCATCTGCTCGAGCAGCTGCTTGACGAGGTCCTGGTCAGGGACGACGGGGCCGGCGGGTCCTGCCGCCTGCGGGTCGGGCTGCCCCCCGAAGTTGGGAATCGAGGACGGGTCGATAGACATCGCCGGTTACTCCTGTGGATCGCACGTGGTTGCCTGACTTTGCCTTCGACCCTAACCGCGAATGACGGTCATTGGCCCTGCGCCCTGAGCGGAATCATGCCCGCGTCCGCTGTCCGTACCCTCGACCAGGCGACGGCGACCGGAATCGCGCACAGCACTCCGAGAAGCCCGGAAGCGCCGATCGTGTCCGCCGAGGACCCGGACAGCTCCGCCGCCAGGCCGCCACCGGCGACACCGATCCCCTGCATCGCGATCAGCCCCGACCTGGCCAGCCCGAGCGCCTGGCCGCGCTGGCCGGCCGGGGTCAGGAGCACGAAGGTGGCCCCCGCGGTGATCTGGTAGGCGGAGCACACTCCCGACACCATCAGCAGGAACACGGCGGCCCCTACGCCGGGGCCGAGCCAGTAGACGAGCAACGGCACGTTCGCGGCGACGGCCAGCGGTCCGAGCAGGCGCCTGCGCCACTCGTCCCCGACCCGCTGCCGCCCCAGCAGTAGGGTCCCCAGCACCATTCCCGCCGGATGCGCGGCGAGCAGGAGCCCGACCGAGGCGTCGCCCCCGCCCACCTCGTCCGCGAACGGCGCGGCCAGTCCCTCCGGCAGGACGACGAACCCGGCGAGCCACCCGAGCGCGACCAGTGTCCGCAGCCTGCGGTCCGACCAGATCAGAGCCGCCGCGCTCCCGACCTGGGCGCCGAGCCGCAGCGTGCCCCCAGCGGCGCTCGTCGCGGGGCGGTCCTTCACTCCGAACCGGATCAGGGCCGCCGACAGCAGGAACGACACCGCGTTCAGCCCCAGGGAGAGGTGGGTGCCCAGCCACACGACCAGCACGCCCCCGGCGGCGAACCCGACCAGCTGCCCGGCCTGGTGCGTGATCAGCATGACCCGCTGGCCCCGCTCGTACATCCGCTCGCCGAGCACGGTCGGCAGCAGGGCACCCTGCGCCGCACCGAAGGGCGCCTCCGCCAGCTGCGCCACCACCAGCAGTCCGGCCAGCAGCGGCAGCGGCGTACCGGGCAGCGCCATCAGGCCGACCAGCACGGCCCGCACCAAGTCGCAGCCGATCATGACCGTACGCCGGGGAAAGCGGTCCGCGAGCCCGGACAGGAGCACCCCGGAGAACAGGGCGGGCAACGTCGTCAGGGCGTAGGTCGCCGCTGTCCATCCGGGTGAGCCGGTTCGATCGAAGACCAGCAACGACAGCGCCACACGTGCCAGCTGGTCGCCCAGAACGGACTGCGCATAGGCGGCCCAGAGCGCACGAAATTCACTGAGGTGAATGAGATTCTCGCGTCTGCCGCCCTCCGGCTGCGGATTTATCTCATCACGTATCCGGTCGGTCATGCGTGGCACCCTACCGGTTGTTGAATTCCCCACTTGTTCACTCTTGGGGTCCGGTAACGAAGGACGTCCCGGAGTGTCCTGATATTGAGCAGTAACCGATATTCCGGGCCGCGGCCCGCCACTCGACACGTCGTGGCTGCGGGCCGCCCCAGAAGGGGATATGGCGATCCACGGGCTACCGCGGACGCCGCGACCCGACCATCGACAAGGCCGGCCGGGCAGAAGATCCGAGCGGCATATTCGGCTCAATATCGATGGTGATCAACGAACCGATGAGCACGATCCATTTCTCGTTCCGGCCATGATCAGCGATTCTTCTGCAATTCGGGGAAAGCACCGGCACGACATGTCCCCGGCCGGACACAAGGTCTTTCGGCCGGGGACGGTCGCGAACATTCAGGCCCAGGAGATCTAGAGGGCCTTTCCAGCCGCGGCGGGTCCCACGATCAGCCCGTCCCCGACCCGGTCCACGCGTACCGTGTCGCCGTCCGTGATCTCGCCCGCGAGGATCTCCTTCGCCAGCCGGTCACCGATCGCCGTCTGGATGAGGCGGCGCAGCGGCCGCGCCCCGTAGGCCGGATCGTTGCCCTCCTCCGCCAGCCAGGCCAGGGCCTCCGGGGTGACGTCGAGGGTGAGCCTGCGGTCGGCGAGGCGCTTGGCCAGGCGGCCGATCTGGAGTCCGGCGATGTGCGAGAGCTCGTCGCCCGACAGCGCGGAGAAGACCACGAGGTCGTCGAGCCGGTTGAGGAACTCGGGCTTGAACGAGGCGCGTACGACCTCCAGGACCTGCTGCTCCTTCACCTCGGGCTTGGTCAGCGGGTCGACCAGGAACTGGCTGCCGAGGTTGGACGTCAGGATCAGGATCGTGTTGCGGAAATCCACCGTACGGCCCTGTCCGTCGGTGAGCCGGCCGTCGTCGAGGACCTGGAGCAGGATGTCGAAGACCTCGGGGTGGGCCTTCTCGACCTCGTCCAGCAGGACCACGCTGTACGGGCGGCGGCGGACCGCCTCCGTGAGCTGGCCGCCCTCCTCGTAGCCGACGTACCCCGGAGGGGCACCGACGAGGCGCGCGACGCTGTGCTTCTCGCTGTACTCGCTCATGTCGATGCGGATCATGGCCCGCTCGTCGTCGAACAGGAAGTCCGCGAGCGCCTTGGCCAGCTCCGTCTTGCCCACGCCGGTCGGCCCGAGGAAGAGGAACGATCCGGTGGGGCGGTCCGGGTCGGCGATTCCGGCCCGCGTACGGCGTACCGCGTCCGACACCGCCTGCACGGCCTGGGTCTGCCCGATCAGCCGCTTGCCGAGCTCCTCCTCCATGCGCAGCAGCTTCTGCGTCTCGCCCTCCAGGAGCCGCCCGGCGGGAATGCCGGTCCAGGCTCCGACGACGTCCGCGATGTCGTCGGGGCCGACCTCGTCCTTGACCATGGTGTCCTTGGCGGCCTCCTGTTCGGCCTCCGCCGCCTCGGCCAGCTCCCGTTCCAGGCCCGGGATCTCCCCGTAGAGCAGCTTGGACGCGGTGTCGAAGTCCCCGTCGCGCTGGGCGCGCTCGGCCTGGCCGCGCAGGTCGTCGAGGCGTTCCTTCAGCTCACCGACGCGGTTGAGGCCTTCCTTCTCCTTCTCCCAGCGGGCGGTGAGGCCGCGCAGCTCCTCCTCCTTGTCGGCGAGATCGCGGCGGAGCTTCTCCAGGCGCTGCTTGGACGCGGGGTCGGTCTCGTTCTTGAGAGCCAGCTCCTCCATCCGCAGACGGTCGACGGCCCGCTGGAGTTCATCGATCTCGAGAGGCGAGGAGTCGATCTCCATGCGGAGCCGGGAGGCCGCCTCGTCGACCAGGTCGATGGCCTTGTCGGGGAGGAAGCGGGAGGTGATGTAGCGGTCGGACAGGGTCGCGGCGGCGACCAGCGCGGAGTCCGCGATGGAGACCTTGTGGTGCGCCTCGTACCGCCCCTTGAGACCACGCAGGATCGCGATGGTGTCCTCGACGGAGGGCTCGGCGACCAGGACCTGCTGGAAGCGGCGCTCCAGGGCGGGGTCCTTCTCGATCCGCTCGCGGTACTCGTCGAGGGTGGTCGCGCCGACCATACGCAGTTCACCGCGGGCCAGCATCGGCTTGAGCATGTTGCCCGCGTCCATGGCGGAGTCCCCGCCGGCGCCGGCGCCGACCACGGTGTGGAGTTCGTCGATGAAGGTGATGATCTGGCCGTCGCTCTCCTTGATCTCGGAGAGGACGGTCTTCAGGCGCTCCTCGAACTCGCCGCGGTACTTGGCGCCCGCGACCATCGCGCCGAGATCGAGCGAGACGAGCCGCTTGTTCTTGAGGCTTTCGGGAACGTCGCCCTTGACGATGCGCTGGGCGAGCCCTTCGACGACGGCCGTCTTGCCGACGCCGGGCTCACCGATGAGCACGGGGTTGTTCTTCGTACGCCGCGACAGCACCTGGACGACTCGGCGGATCTCCTGGTCCCGGCCGATGACGGGGTCGAGCTTGCCTTCCCTGGCGGCGGCCGTGAAATCCGTACCGAACTTCTCCAGGGCCTTGTACTGACCCTCCGGGTCGGGTGTGGTCACCCGTCGCCCTCCCCTGCTCTTCTCGAACGCGTCCAGCAGCTTCTTCGCACTGGCACCCTGCTGAGTGAGGATCTCACCGGCGCGGCCGCCCTTCGCCGCGATGCCGATCAGCAGGTGCTCGGTGGAGAGGTAGTCGTCCCCGAGCTCCTTCGCGCGCTGCGCGGCGTCGGCGATGACGGCGAGGAGCTCACGGTTGGGCTGCGGGGGCGCGACGGTGGAGCCGGTCACGCTGGGCTGCGCCCCGAGAAGGCGCTCGGTCTCGGCGCGTACGGCCACCTGGTCGGCGTCGACGGCGGCCAGCAGATCGGTGATGTTCTCGTTGTCCTCGCCCGCGAGCAGCGCCAGCAGCAGGTGCCCGGGAGTCAGATCGGGGTGCCCGTCCTTCACGGCCCGGCTGGTGGCCGCGTTGAGGGCGTCCCGGCTCTTGTTGGTCAGCTCGGCGTCCACGTGCGCTCTCTCCTCCGTGCGTTGGCGGTATGTCGTTGACACTGACACGGTCAACGTGCACAAAGTTGAGCGTACTCCGCTCAATGCGAAAACGGGACCACTGCCGTGCCTTCGCTCGGGCTCGTTGTCGAGTGAACCGCCCGCCGTACGCCCCCGCCACCGCACCACGGCACCCCGGCTGCCTAGGCTTGGACCATGCACGATGTACGCAACCCCAGCCCCGAGTACCTCGCCTTCTGGCGCGAGCGCCACGTGTGCACGCTGACGACGCTCCGCCCGGACGGCACCCCGCACGTGGTGCCCGTCGGTGTGACGTACGACCCCGGGGCCGGGCTCGCACGTGTCATCACCAGCAAGAACAGCCGCAAGGTCGCGCATGTCCTGGCCGCGGCGCCGGGAGAGGCACGGGTCGCGGTCTGCCAGATGCACAAGGCGCGCTGGGCGACGCTGGAGGGCGTGGCGACGATCCGCACGGAGCAGGAGCTCGTCGACGACGCGGTACGCCGCTACGCGGAGCGGTACGAACGGACGCCGCGGCAGAACCCCGACCGGGTCGTCATCGAGATCGCCCTGGACCGGGCGCTCGGCCGGGTCTGAACCTGGCCGGGGCAGCACAACGGCGCCATCGTGTTCAGGTCACGATGGCGCCGCTGTGTGGGGGAAGCGCCTGAGCGATATGGAACGACGGGGGTCGCTCAGGCACTGCGGGGGGTGGCGGAGATGGCTTCAGATTCGAACAGCTCATGGTCCCGCTGATCGAGGTTGACGAAGATCATGCCGTACCTCACGGCACAGCGGACCGGTTGCGGGGCCCCGCGGGGCCGACGAAGGCAGCGATAGGCGCGGACGTCCTCGCCCTCTTCCATCACGACGACTACCGGTTCACCGAACAGGGTGACCATCAACGAGTCGCCACGACGGGGGAGTGCCGTGAGCAGATCGATGAAGTGCCACCCGGAGCGGTAGGCCGTGGCCATCTCGCGCCGGAAGGTGCGGTCGTCCGGCGGGGTGGTCATGCGGTCGCGCCGGCCGGGGCGGCGGTCCAACCGATGTCCCCCTGAGCGGGGGCCGGAGAGGTCCAACCGATGTCCCCCTGAGCAGGGGCCGGAGCGGTCCAACCGATATCGCCCTGGGCAGCTTCCGCCTCACTGCTCCAGCCGATGTCGCCGCCGGCCGACAGGCCGAGGCCAAGGGCCGCAACGAACGAGGCGGCAAGCGCCGAGCGAAGCATTCGCTTGTACATAGTCGGCTTCGTCCTCACTTGTGGATTCTTCTCCCCCGCACCTAAGACGATGTCTCACCTGAGCACGCGAACACCACTGAGTCGATGCATCATGTTCTTGCATGTTCAGGAACCTGGGGGGTGGAGATATGATCACAAGTCACACAAAGCCGACACATCCTCACGGGATCACCGAACTATGTGAGGCCGGAGGGCGCCTTTACGCCAGCGCACTGCGCGTCGGACGTATCGCCCGCACCGAGGTGGAACCGGCTCCGTGCCTGATGGAGTTCGCCCTGCTGCACCCGGACCCCGACGACGCCTCCTGGTTGCGTCCCGTCCCGCCGTCCGCCGTACTCGCGCAGCATTTGCACCCCATAGAGCGCGAGATCCAGGAGCGCCGAAGGCATTCGGTCGAACTGACCGAATCCTTCGAGCCATTCATGGACATCAGCGCGCAAGGGCCGCCGACCACCCACGCCATCACCGTGCTCGAGGGCGTCAACCGGATCAACGCCGCCCTCGACCTCGCCACCGCAGAGTGCCGTACCGAGGTCCTCACCGTCCAACCCGGAGGCGGAAGGAACGAGGATCGTCTCAGTAGATCACTCGAACGTGGCCTGTCCGTGGTCCACCGCGGCGTCAGCATGCGCACCCTCTACCAGCACACGGTGCGCCACAGCCCGAGCACCCTCGCCTACGCCGAACGCATGGCCGGCCACCATGTGGAGATACGGACGCTCGAAGAACTGATAGACCGCCTGATCGTCTTCGACCGGACGGTCGCCTTCATTCCCGCCCAGGACGACCGCCAAGTCGCTCTGGAACTGCGTCACCCCGGGCTGGTCGAGTACCTCGTCAACGTATTCGAGCAACTCTGGACCCGGGCCGCGCCCCTGCGCGAAGAGGTCAAGTACGACCCGGCCCCCCTGGGCATCAGTGGCGTTCAGCGGTCCATCGCCCAGCTCCTCATCGAGGGCCATGTCGACGATTCCATCGCCCGCCGACTCGGCATGAACGTCCGCACCTGCCGCGCCCACGTAGCCAAGCTCGCGGCCGCCCTCGGCAGCAACAGCCGTGCCCAGCTCGGCTACCTCATCGCCCGGTCAGGAATCCTGGAGCAGGACTCCTGACCGTCCGGCGCCCGTCGGCATCCCCACCCCGGAGCCGGAAGGCGCGACCGCGCAACGGGGGAGAGCACGGCCGCACCCTGTTCCATCAGGGAAGTTCCCGGCTCCCCCGACTTCTCAACACTCCCCCGGAAGCTTCGCTTCCACCACCGTCATCTTGTTGCACTGCAAAAAGTGAGGGGCCACAAATGCAGAGGGATGGGGCGCATTCAGTCCATCCACACGGGACCAGGGAACTGTGTGCCCCGGCGATCCGGCTGTACGAGATCGCACTCCGCAATGGACGCATCGCCCGTGCCGAACTCGGCCCCGCCCCCTGCCTCGTCGAGATGGCCCTCCTCCATCCCGACCCAAGGGATGACGCCTGGATGCGGCCCGTTCCACCGTCCACCGGCCTGGCTCACCTTCTCCAGCCCATCACCCGGGAAATCGAGGAGCGCGTCCAGCTCACCGCCGCTCTGAGCAAGTCGCTGGCCCCTCTGGTCGCCGTCGCCAGCGAGGACCTCAGTCTCGCGATCACCGTTCTCGAGGGAAAGGGCGTGATCCAGGCGGCCCTCAACGAGGCGACCGCCGCTGCCAGGGAGGAAGTCCTGACCGCCCAGCCGGGCAGCAGGCGGCCGGCCGAGCTGATTCCGCAGGCGCTGGCCAACGCCCAGACCGTCATCGACCGCGGGGCCCGGCTCCGGCACATCTACCAGCACCCGGCCCGCTACAGCACCGCCCTCAGGGACTACCTGGAGCAGGTGCCGGCCGACCGGCTGAAGGTGCGCACCACGGAACAGACGGTCGACCGACTGCTCATCTTCGACCGCCAGGTGGCGTTCATCCCTGCCACACCCGACCGCAAGGTCGCCCTGGAGATACGCAACCCCGCGTTAGTCCGCTACCTGACGCAGGTCTACGAAATGCTCTGGGCACAGGCCACCCCCTTCGCCGAACAGCTGCCCACAGCCGCCCCCGGCACCCCCATCACCGCCGTCCAGCGCAGCATCGCCCGCCTCCTCGTCGAAGGACACGTCGACGACGTCGTGGCCCGCAAGCTGGGCATCAGCGTCCGTACCTGCCGCGCCCACATCGCCAAGCTCATGCTGGCCCTCGACGCGTCGAGCCGCACCCACCTCGGCGCCCTGCTCGTCCAGTCGGGCCTGGTCGAAACCACGGGCTCCACGCCCCGGGAGACCGGCGCATCGTCGTCCTCGGCCTCGGCCTCGTGACGGAGGCTCGCCCTTCGCGCGTGAGGGGTCCGTTTCCGCTGGTGGACGCCCACTCACCCTTCATCGCCCCGGCCCCTCGCCGGCCGGCCGCGTGGGCGGTGCGGCATCAGGTCGCGGACGTTCGCGTCACCAGCGCCATGCTCGACTGGCACCGCGGCCGGCTCTCGTCCCGCCGGCGCGCGGTGCTGCAGGGGAGGCTCCCTCGCTCAGCCCGTGGGCGTCCGCTTCTGCCAACGCCCCACCGCACGGCGAATGCGCCGGGTGGTCGCCCACCTCGTCAACTCGGACCAGTTGTCCGTCTTGAGAACGACGAAGTTCTCCGGATCGCCGGGCCGTTCACCGAGCGTGTCCACCACACCGAGAGGACACACCTCGCCCCACTTGGTTCCGATGAACACCCAGAAGACGGGATACCTGGACGCCTTCTTCATCGTCCTCACGAAGGCGGCGCCGTCAGCCGGGGGGCCGTTGAGCAGCAGGATGGCGACCGTGTGGCCGGCAAGCCCCGCAGAGGACTGGATGATCTCGTCCAGAGCGGGTGCGAGAGCACTGCCGCCCCTGAAGAGGCGCCCCTGGGATTTCAGCCGCGCGAGCCCGTTTGATCTCTTCTCACCTCGCGCTGCTTCCGTGCCGGACCCAAGAGTCATCCACTCATCGGCCCAGGCATTCAGCTCCCCGGGCCCCGGGGGAGAAATTTCCACTGGCTTCTCGGTGAAAATCCACAAACCCTGAGGCACGTCGAAGTGTCTCTCAGAGAATTCCACGGCGAACTTCGCGGCTTCCTTCATGAGTGACGAGCAGAAGGATAATTCCCTAAATGCCGCTATGCCGACCATCACATTCATGGGCCCCGCCCTCACCATCCGGATTCGGATGAAGTGTGTCACCAGGCGTCACGGAAATCAATGGGGCGATGCGTGGAACTCACACACAAGGAGTGAAACCTCATGGCCGGAGCCAGCACATCTGGGCCGGATTCACCGCACACATTGGACATGGACGTCTTCTCCCGCTCGGCGCGCGAGACCCTGCGTCTCTATTTCCGAAAGGACGAGGCGAGCCACCTCGTCATGAAGATCGCCACCCTGAACCACACGGTCGACTACATGAAGGTCGCCCTGGCGGGGCTCTCCACCGGACTCACCCTGGTCAAAGCGGACTTCACCCTTTTCAAGGTGGACGAGAAGGGGGTCTCCTGGCTCGGGAACACCCTCTACGCCTTTCCGTGGACCAAGGAAGGCGACAAATGGTGGCGCCGGGTCGCAGGACAGAAGACCATCCAGAAATACGAAGACAATATGAAGGAACAGGAAAAGATAGAAAGAGAGCTGGCAAAGATTCGGCCGTACGCCGACAAGGCTTTCTACCGCAGGTCCAGGGCCGGCAGCCTCAACAGACGCATCAATCTGGCCCAGAACTCAGCGGAACGCGCGCACAGGGACATTGCGGGACTACAAGCACGGCTACGTGCCGCTGGAGAGAGCAGCAAGCCGACGGCGAGCGCCCGCAATCAGAATTTCACCTCCACGCGCGACTCCATCAACAAACTCAGCCAGGCGCTCGCAGGGATCTGACCGGCCCTTCCCGTACGGCGGTGATCAAGATGTCAGAGATTCGGTCCGGCGACGGAACACGGGTCGTCGGTGATCGATGCCCTGGGCGGCATCTGAACCAGGAGTTCACATGAATCTGAAGCAGGCCATCCAGCAGGTGAGCTCGGGGCTGAGCGGTCTCAGACGCACGGTGAGCCAGTCGTCTTCCGGCTTGTCCGCCCTGCAACGAGGCGCCACCAGCACCACGCAGCCACTCTCCAGAATAAAGGTCACCGCTGGGCAGGAGCTGGGCTACAGCGGAAGCGCGGCGGACGGCGTCCCGGGACGTGCCAGCTGGGACCGGCTGCACGTCCCGCGGATCTGAGGAGGTCCGCGATGACGCAGTCCGAGGCCGATGGCATCGCCCGGGAACTGGAACGCCTGCACCGCTCCGTCGACGTCGGATTCGCCACCACCCGGGGCGACTTGGCGCTTCTGCTGCAACGTGTCGACCAGAGTGACAAGGCACTGGACGAGCACGAGGAGCGTCTCGACGCACTGGAGCGCACCCGCTGGCCCCTGTCGTCCCTGGCCGCGGTGATCTCGTGCGCGGCGCTGGCACTCACCCTGTGGCAGGGCTCGGGCAAGTGACCCTGCACGCGAAAGAGGCCCGTGGTCCCCGCCATCGGTCGGGCACCACGGGCCTCTCGTGCGTTGCGACGGATGCGGCCAGGACCTAGTCCGTAGCCCTCTTCGGCTTCGGCCGCCACACCACCAGCGCGCTCGCCTGCTGCACGTCCTGGTACGGGACCAGATCGCGGCGGTACGAGGCGTGCACCTGGGCCTCGCGCTGCTGCAGGGCCACCGCCGCCCCGTCGACCGCGGCGGAGAGCTCGGCGACCCGCTGCTGGAGCGCGGCGACCTGGTTCTCCAGCTCGATGATGCGCTTGATGCCGGCCAGGTTGATGCCCTCGTCCTGCGACAACTGCTGGACGGTGCGCAGCAGTTCGATGTCGCGGGCGGAGTAGCGCCTGCCGCGTCCGGCGGTACGGTCCGGGGAGACCAGGCCGAGGCGGTCGTACTGGCGCAGCGTCTGCGGGTGCAGGCCCGAGAGCTGGGCCGCGATCGAGATCACGTACACCGGTGATTCGTCGGTCAGCTGGTACGGATTACGTCGACGGCCGTCCATCTCAAGCTCCCTTCGCAGCCTGGAACAGCTCCGCCCGCGGATCCTCCTCCGCGGTCGCCTTCCGGTAGGCCTCCAGCGCGTCCTGGGCCTCGGGTGCGAGGTCCTTGGGGACCGCGACCTCCACGGTGACCAGGAGGTCGCCGCGGGTGCCGTCCTTGCGGACCGCGCCCTTGCCGCGGGCGCGCATCGTACGCCCGTTGGGGGTGCCGGCCGGAAGCTTCAGGGTGACCGGGGGGCCGCCGAGCGTCGGGACCTTCACCTCGCCGCCGAGCGCCGCCTCCGTGAAGGCGATCGGCACGGTGACCGTGAGGTTGTCGCCCTTGCGGCCGAAGACGGGGTGGGCGTCGACGTGGACGACGACGTACAGATCGCCGGCCGGTCCGCCGCGTTCGCCCGGGCTGCCCTTGCCGCGCAGCCGGATGCGCTGGCCGTCCAGCACGCCCGCCGGAATCCTGACCTGCATGGTGCGCGCCGACTTCGCCCGTCCGCTGCCCTTGCAGACCTCGCAGGGGTCCTGGGCGATGAGGCCCCGGCCCTTGCAGTCCACGCAGGGATCGGTGAGCGAGAAGCCGCCGCCGCTGCCGCGCGACACCTGTCCGGTGCCGACGCAGGTCGGACAGACCCTCGGGGTGCCGTTCTTGTCGCCGGTGCCCGAACACGCCTTGCAGGGTGCCTGGCTGGACATCCGCAGCGGGACCGTGGCCCCGTCGACCGCCTCGGTGAAGCTGAGCGTCACCTCGGACTCGATGTCCTGCCCGCGCCGGGGCTGCACACGGGTGCCCGCGCCGCCGCGGTTGAAGAGGCCGCCGAAGACGTCTCCCAGACCGCCGCCACCGAACCCGCCGGCGCCGCCGGCCTGGCCGCCGCCCGGGGCGCCTCCGAAGAGGTCGCCCAGGTCGAAGTTGAAGTTGCCCCCCGCGCCACCGGGACCGGCCCGGAAGCCTCCGTTGCCGAAGAGCGCGCGGGCTTCGTCGTACTCCTTGCGCTTCTTGCTGTCGCCGAGGATGTCGTTCGCCTCGGAGATCTCCTTGAAGCGCTCCTCCGCCTTGGCGTCACCCTTGTTGGCGTCCGGGTGGAACTCGCGGGCGAGCTTCCGGTACGCCTTCTTGACCTCGGCGTCGGTGGCGTCCTTGGGGACGCCGAGAACCTTGTAGTAGTCCTTCTCGACGAAGTCCTTCGTGCTCATCGACGTCCCTCCTTCCGGACGATCGGCCGAGGAGCCGGCCATGAGGCCGGGCTCCTGGCCGGTCGGTGTGCACCGAGGTGGTCGGACTGAATGTCAGACCTCCTCCGTGCCACCGCTCTCCTCGTCGTCTGTCTTCTCTTCCTTCGCCGTCGCCGGCGTGGCGCCGGGCTGCGGCTCGGCCACGGCCACCCGCGCGGGGCGGATGGTGCGCTCGCCGATGCGATACCCCGGCTGCAGGATCGCCACGCAGGTCGTCTCGGTGACGTCCGGCGCGTACGAGTGCATCAGGGCCTCGTGGATCGTCGGGTCGAAGGGCTCGCCCTCCTTGCCGAACTGCTGGAGGCCCATCTTCGCGGCGACCGTCTCAAGAGACTCGGCCACCGACTTGAAGCCACCGGTCAGCTCGCCGTGTTCCCGCGCGCGGCCGACGTCGTCGAGCACGGGCAGGAGCTCGGACAGGAGACCCGCGACTGCGATCTCCTTGACCGTGACCCGGTCCCGCTCGACGCGGCGGCGGTAGTTCTGGTACTCGGCCTGGAGCCGCTGGAGGTCGCCCGTGCGCTCGCTGAGCGCGGTGCGGACCTGGTCCAGCTGTGCTGTCAGACCGACTGTCTGTACTGAGTCCCCGGCCGGGGACGCCTCCTCCTCCGGAGAGGGGGTGGCGTCCTTCGGCTCAGCTCCGTCAGGGGTGGTGTCGGAGGGGACGTCAGGCTTCTCCTCGAAGCCCGGAGTCTCCTCGGTCACACCGCACCGCCCTTGGTGTCCTTCTCGTCGTCCACGATCTCGGCGTCGACGACGTCGTCACCGTCGGCCTGGGCCTGACCGGCGTCCGACGCGTCCGCACCCGGCGTCGCACCATCGGCCTGGGCGTTGGCGTACATCGCCTGGCCCAGCTTCTGGGAGACGGCCGCGACCTTCTCGGTGGCCGTACGGATCTCGGCGGTGTCCTCGCCCTTGAGCTTTTCCTTCAGCTCGGTGAGGGACTCCTCGACCTCCGTCTTGACGTCGGCCGGAACCTTGTCCTCGTTGTCCTTGAGGAACTTCTCCGTCTGGTAGACGAGCTGCTCGCCCTGGTTACGGGACTCGGCGGCCTCGCGACGGCGGTGGTCCTCGTCCGCGTACTGCTCGGCCTCTTCGCGCATCCGGTTGACCTCGTCCTTCGGCAGCGAGGAGCCACCGGTGACGGTCATCTTCTGCTCCTTGCCGGTGCCGAGGTCCTTGGCGGCGACGTGCATGATGCCGTTGGCGTCGATGTCGAACGCGACCTCGATCTGCGGCACGCCACGCGGGGCCGGCGGCAGACCCGTGAGCTCGAACATTCCGAGCTTCTTGTTGTACGCCGCGATCTCGCGCTCGCCCTGGTAGACCTGGATCTGCACGGACGGCTGGTTGTCCTCGGCCGTCGTGAAGATCTCGGAGCGCTTGGTCGGGATGGTCGTGTTGCGCTCGATGAGCTTCGTCATGATGCCGCCCTTGGTTTCGATACCAAGCGACAGCGGCGTGACGTCGAGGAGCAGAACGTCCTTGACCTCGCCCTTCAGGACACCGGCCTGGAGCGAGGCGCCGATGGCGACGACCTCGTCCGGGTTCACGCCCTTGTTGGCTTCCTGACCACCGGTGAGCTCCTTGACGAGCTCGGCGACGGCCGGCATACGGGTCGAGCCACCGACGAGAACGACGTGGTCGATCTCGGAGAGCTGGATGCCCGCGTCCTTGATGACGTTGTGGAACGGGTTCTTGCAGCGGTCCAGGAGGTCCGCGGTGAGCTGCTGGAACTGGGCGCGCGTGAGCTTCTCGTCCAGGTGCAGCGGGCCCTCGGCCGACGCCGTGATGTACGGCAGGTTGATCGTGGTCTCCGTCGAGGAGGACAGCTCGATCTTCGCCTTCTCCGCGGCCTCGCGGAGACGCTGGAGAGCCATCTTGTCCTTGGACAGGTCCACGCCGTGGCCGTTGGCGAACTGCTTGACCAGGTAGTCCATGACCCGCTGGTCCCAGTCGTCACCACCGAGGTGGTTGTCACCGTTGGTGGCCTTCACCTCGACGACGCCGTCGCCGATCTCCAGGAGGGACACGTCGAAGGTGCCGCCACCGAGGTCGAAGACGAGGATCGTCTGGTCGTCCTTGTCGAGCCCGTACGCCAGCGCGGCGGCGGTCGGCTCGTTGACGATACGCAGGACGTTCAGGCCCGCGATCTCGCCGGCCTCCTTCGTCGCCTGACGCTCGGAGTCGTTGAAGTACGCCGGGACGGTGATGACCGCGTCGGTCACCTTCTCGCCGAGGTAGGACTCCGCGTCACGCTTCAGCTTCTGCAGGATGAAGGCGCTCATCTGCTGCGGGTTGAAGCTCTTGCCGTCCAGGTCGATCTTCCAGTCAGTGCCCATGTGGCGCTTGACGGAGCGGATGGTCCTGTCGACGTTCGTGACCGCCTGGCGCTTGGCGACCTCGCCGACGAGCACCTCGCCGTTCTTCGCGAAGGCGACGACGGACGGCGTGGTCCTGGCGCCTTCGGCGTTGGTGATGACGGTGGGCTCGCCGCCTTCCAGAACGCTCACGACGGAGTTAGTCGTGCCCAGGTCGATGCCGACCGCACGTGCCATTTCGATTCCTCCAACTGAATACTTGAGTGGATCTGACTCAAGGATGCATGACACCCGTCCCAGAGTCAACAGACATGAGCCGAGTCGACTCAACTAACGTGCTCGCGCCCAGTCCCACCAGCGGATTTCCCCCAGAAGCCGCCGCACCCGGCACGGCGTCGCGCGCCTCACGAGGCGACACCCGCACCTTCCCGCGCGCCACACACCCCGACCCACCATCGCACCATGGGATCGTTCTGTCACAAAATGCCGTGAGCCGGTCAAAACCGGCACGTCACCGATCCCCGGGCAGGTGCGATGCAGAACGCGAACCGGACTGCGGTACGAACCAGGGCGCACGCCCCCTCACGGACCGCGGCGACGGTGGCGGTGGCCGCGAGGGCGACCGCGGCGGCCCTCGCCCGTACCGCGACGCGCGTCATCGCGTACGCGGCGGACCGGCTGACGGCCAAACGGCTCCTCGACCTCACGCTCGGCACGGCCCTCCTGGCCCTCGTCGCACCGGCGCTCGCCGTGGGCGCCCTCGCGCTCGCCGTACGGCGCCCTCCCGGCGGCGTATTGCTGCGCGAACAGCGGACCGGGCTCGGCGGCCGGGTCTTCGAACTGCGCTCCCTGCGCACCCGCCGCTGCCGGCTCGACCTGCTGTCCCGGCTGCCCCATGTCGTACGGGGAGAGCTCTCCCTCGTCGGCCCCGCGCCCCTCGCGGCGGGCGACCCAAGGACCGAGGGGCCGGGGGCCAGGCGCTGGCGTCAGGAGCTGCGGCCGGGCCTGACGGGCCTCGCGCAGGTGCGGGCACGCTCCGGGATGCCCTGGGACGAACCCGCCCTGCTCGACCAGCACTACGCCGAGCACCACTGGATGGGACTCGACCTGGCGATCCTGGCGGCAGCCGTACGGCTGCCGATGCGCGTGGCCCTGCGACGACTGAGTCGCGACACCAAGGGGTACCTGAGCGACGCAGATCACCGCCTGCCCGGCTACAGCGTGGCGGAATAAGTGGATAGTGTCGTCACAGACTCATTAAGTTACTGCTTAGTAATCCATAATCATTGGTGTACCCCAAACCCTCGCAGGCCCGAGGAGCCCCCAAATGCAACTCGCCGCGATCATCGTGTCGCTGGTCATCACGGTGGTGGCCGTCGCGCTTTTCGGCCGCGCCATCGCGCAGATCTACCGCTTCGTGCGACTGGGTCAGCCCGTGCCCGCGGGCACCCGCACGGGTGACCCCACACAGCGCACCATCACGCTGGCCAAGGAGTTCCTCGGCCACACCCGTATGAACCGCTGGGGCATCGTCGGCTTCGCGCACTGGTTCGTGGCGGTGGGCTTCTTCTCGCTGCTGCTCACGATCGTCAACGCGTTCGGCCAGCTCTTCCAGGCCGACTGGCTGATCCCGTTCATCGGCGACTGGCTGCCGTACGAGATCTTCACCGAGTTCCTCGGGCTCATGACGGTCCTCGGCATCGTGACGCTGATCGTGATCCGGCAGCTGAGCAGGCCGGGCAGGGCGGGGCGCAAGTCCCGCTTCGCCGGCTCCAAGACCGGCCAGGCGTACTTCGTCGAGGCCGTCATCCTCATCGTCGGCCTCTGCATCATGACGCTGCGCGGTCTGGAGGGTGCCCAGCACGGGGTCCACGGCTGGGAGCCCGGCTTCTTCGCCTCGTACCCGCTGGTCGCCGCCTTCGACGGGCTGAGCCTGAGCACGCTCCAGCACATCACGTACGCCGTGGCCGCGCTCAAGATCGTCACGTCCTTCACCTGGATGATCACGGTCTCGCTCAACACCAACATGGGTGTGGCCTGGCACCGTTTCCTCGGCTTCCCGAACATCTGGTTCAAGCGGAACGCGAACGGTTCGGTCGCGCTCGGCCCGCTCCAGCCCATGACCTCGGGCGGCAAGGAGATCAACTTCGAGGACCCGGGCGAGGACGACGTCTTCGGCGTCTCCCAGGTCGAGCAGTTCTCCTGGAAGGGCATCCTCGACTTCTCCACCTGTACCGAGTGCGGTCGCTGCCAGTCGCAGTGCCCCGCGTGGAACACGGGCAAGCCGCTCTCCCCCAAGCTCCTCATCATGTCGCTGCGCGACCACGCGCACGCCAAGGCCCCGTACCTGCTCGCAGGCGGCGGCAAGGACATGGAGGGCAACGAGAAGGCCACGCCCGAGCAACTCAAGGACGTCCCCGCCTCGGCACTCGCCGAGGCCGAGCGCCCCCTCATCGGCACCGCCGAGGAGAACGGCGTCATCGACCCGGACGTCCTGTGGTCCTGCACCAGCTGCGGCGCGTGCGTGGAGCAGTGCCCGGTCGACATCGAGCACATCGACCACATCGTCGACATGCGCCGCTACCAGGTGATGATCGAGTCCGCGTTCCCGTCCGAGGCGGGCACGATGCTCAAGAACCTGGAGAAGAAGGGCAACCCCTGGGGGCTTGCCAAGAAGCAGCGCGTCGAGTGGACCAAGGAGGTCGACTTCGAGGTCCCGATCGTCGGGAAGGACATCGAGGACCTCTCCGAGGTCGAGTACCTGTACTGGGTCGGCTGCGCGGGCGCTCTCGAGGACCGCGCCAAGAAGACCACGAAGGCCTTCGCCGAACTGCTGCACATCGCGGGCGTCAAGTTCGCGATCATGGGCGGCGACGAGAAGTGCACCGGTGACTCCCCCCGCCGCCTGGGCAACGAGCCGCTGTTCCAGCAGCTCGGCCAGGAGAACGTCGCGATGCTGAACATGGCGTTCGGCGAGGACGACGACGAGCCGGAGACGAAGAAGCCGAAGTCGTCGAAGAAGATCGTCGCGACCTGCCCGCACTGCTTCAACACCATCGCCAACGAGTACCCGCAGCTCGGCGGCGAGTACGAGGTCATCCACCACACGCAGCTGCTCCAGCACCTGGTGGACGAGGGCAAGCTGGTCCCGGTGACCCCGGTCGAGGGCCTGATCACGTACCACGACCCGTGCTACCTGGGCCGTCACAACAAGGTCTACACGCCCCCGCGCGAGATCATCGCGAGCGTCCCGGGTCTGCGGAACGAGGAGATGCACCGTCACAAGGAGCGCGGCTTCTGCTGCGGCGCCGGTGGTGCCCGGATGTGGATGGAGGAGCGGATCGGCAAGCGCATCAACAACGAGCGCGTCGACGAGGCCCTCTCCCTCAACCCGGACATCGTCTCCACCGCCTGCCCGTTCTGCCTCGTCATGCTGACCGACTCGGTCAACGGCAAGAAGAACGACGGCAAGGCCAAGGAGTCGATCCAGGTGGTCGACGTCTCGCAGCTGCTGCTGGAGTCCGTGAAGACCCCGGCGGACCCGGCGGGCGAGCCGGAAGCGGTGGACGCACCGGAGCCGGAACCGGTGAAGTAACCCACTCCGTCTCCACTGTCGTACGCACAGAAGCGGGGGGGGGGGGGGGGGGGGGGGGGAGGGAAGGGGGGGGGGGGGGGTTGGGGGGGGTGGCAGGCAGAAGACGCAAGACG
>NZ_JBWKLF010000003.1:244273-337195 GCF_056430475.1 Streptomyces sp. NPDC045968
GGAGAGGAGAGAGGAAGGGGAAAGAAAAAGGAAAAAAAAAAAGCCAAACCCACCCCCCCCCCCCCCCCCCCCCCCCCCAACCACCCCCACCCCCCCCCCCCCCACCCCCCCCCCCCCCGCTTCTGTGTGTGATGTGGGGCATGTACGCGCCGGAACATCTGGAGCATCATGTGGGCCGAACACCTTCGAACGCGTCGGCCCGCCCCGCCCCACCGGACCCACCGGCCCGGGCAGGATCTCCACGCATCACGACGCACCACTGCGCACCACGACGGATGAGGGACCTCCCGTGCGGACACCCATCACACCGGCCCCGGCGAGAGCCACGGCAAGAGCCACCGCCAGGTCCACCGCGACCGCCACCGCGGCGCTCACCTGCCTGCTCCTCCTGACGGCCTGCGGCGGCCCCTCATCGGCCAACGCCCCCTCGTCCGCGTCCACCGCCGCCTCGGGCAAGAACGGCGACACCCCTCCCGAGGCGCTCGCCGGCCAGGCCGACGTCCCCCGTGTGCCGGTCCCGCGCGGCAAGGGCAGCCGTACCGGGGACGACTTCAACGGCGACGGCCACCGCGATCTCGTCATCGACGACCTGGTGAAGGCCCCGGAGGACAGTCACGGCGACGACGTCGGCATCGGCGTCGTCTACGGCTCCGCCGACGGAGGCCTCGACCCTGCGGCACGTCAGCTGCTGAGCGCGAGGACCCACGCGGCCAAGGTCGGCGACACGCTCCCGGTCGCGTTCGACGCCGAGGCGGCCTGCGACCTCGACGCCGACGGCTTCACCGACCTCGTGGTGGCCACGGACCCGCCGTACAACGGCGTCGGCCGCCCGCCGGTACCGCTCCAGATCCTCTTCGGCTCCCCCGAGGGCCTCACCGGCAAGGCCGTCACCCTCCGCATCCCCGACGGAGCCCGGTTCGGCAACGAGTGGCCCGACCACCCGGTCTGCGGCGACTTCGACGGCGACGACCGGACCGACCTCGCCGTCACGGCGGGCGCGGGCCGGATCAGTTACCTCCGCGGCCCGTTCACCCGCGGCGCGGCCCCGCGCGCGGCCGCGTCGCTCCCGGGCGGCGGCCCGTACCTCACCGCTCCCGAGCCCCGCGCCGACACGAACGGCGACGGCTACGACGACCTCGCCCACTCCGCCAAGCCCCTCCGGCCGGGCGCCCCCGCCACGGCCACCCTGCTGCTCGGCTCCGCGAACGGCCCGGCCCGCCCCGGCGGCACGTACCGCGTCAAGGCCCCGGCGCACGGCATCCCGACGGCTCCGATCCGCACCGGCTCGGGCCCCACGGAGACGTCTCTGCTCCGGTACGCGGACTTCGACGGCGACAGGAAACCCGAGACCGTGGTCCGCACCTACCGCGGCGAGAGGACGGACCTGATCGCCCTGTACCCGTCGACGACGCCGGACCGCCCGCGCCTCACCTTCAGCACGGCGCTGTTCCTGCGCTGAGTGTCCTGAGCGCGCCGAGTGCCCTGAGTACGCCCCCTAGGGGATGTCACAGCTCGGCCGCAAAGGCGGGCGGGTTCCCCCGGCTCACCCACCACACACACGCGGACCAGGTACGTTCGATTCGTGGCTGGATTCAGGATCGGACGCGGCCGGGACAACCGCACACCGCAACAACACCCGCAGCAGCAGCCGTACGGCACGCAGGCACCACCGCCGCCGTACGGCGGGCAGTCGTGGCCGCCGGCAGGAGGCACCGGAGCTCCGTACAACGGCGGCGGGCACCACGGCGGCCCTCGCGCAGGCGGGCACCAGGCCGGGCCTCGCGCCGGCGGGCGGAACGACGGCAGACACGGGGAGCCCGAGTACTTCGGCGACCCGTATCAGCAGGCCCCGCCGCACGACCCGTACGCCAACACCCCGGGTCACACGCAGGCGTTCAGCATCAACGAGGACCCGTACGGCGACGGCAACACCTACCGCGCCGGCCAGGCTCCCGCCCAGCCCGCAGGCCCGCGCCTGCCCTGGAAGGACCTGCTCAAGGGCATCGTGATGCGACCGGGCCCGACGTTCTGGCAGATGCGCGACTACCCGGTCTGGGGCCCCGCGCTCGTCATCACGTTCCTCTACGGCCTGCTCGCGCTCTTCGGCTTCGACCAGGCCCGCGACGAGGCGATCAACGCGACGATCTCCACCGCCGTCCCGTACGTCGTCGTCACCGGCATCGGTTTCGTGATCGGCGGGCTGGTCCTCGGCGCGGTCACCCACACCCTGGCCCGCCAGCTCGGCGGCAACGGCTCCTGGCAGCCGACCGTGGGCTTCTCCATGCTGATCATGTCGATCACGGACGCCCCCCGCCTGCTGTTCGCGGTCTTCCTGGGCGGCGAGAACTCCCTGGTCCAGGTGCTCGGCTGGATGACCTGGCTGGCCGCCGGCGCGCTGTTCACGTCCATGGTGAGCAAGTCGCACGACCTGCCGTGGCCCAAGGCGCTGGGCGCATCCGCGATCCAGCTGATCGCCCTGCTCTCGATCATCAAGCTCGGCACGATCTGAGCAACCCGTACGGACACGCGAAGGGCCCCCGGCACACGCCGGGGGCCCTTCGCGATCCTTCGTCACCGCACTCGCCCGCCCTCACCCGTCGTCGTGAGGGGCAGGTCCTTGCCCCGCCCTACGAGTCGAGGACCTGTCCCTCACGACGCACGACGGGCTTCTCCACGCTCCACGGGAAGTTGATCCACTGATCGGTCTTCTTCCACACGTACTCGCACTTCACGAGCGAGTGGGACTTCTCGTAGATGACCGCGCTGCGCACCTCGGCCACGTGATCGATACAGAAGTCCCGCACCAGCTTCAGCGTCTTGCCGGTGTCGGCCACGTCGTCGGCGATGAGGACCTTCTTGCGCGAGAAGTCGATCGCGTTGGGGACCGGCGCCAGCATGACGGGCATTTCCAAAGTGGTCCCCACACCCGTGTAGAACTCCACGTTGACCAGGTGGATGTTCTTGCAGTCCAGCGCGTACGCCAGTCCGCCCGCGACGAAGACCCCGCCGCGCGCGATGCTGAGCACCACGTCCGGCTCGTACCCGTCGTCGGCCACGGCCTGCGCGAGCTCGCGCACAGCGGTTCCGAAGCCTTCGTACGTCAGATTTTCCCGCACGTCACCGCTCATCCGGCATCACACCTGCGTCCGATGGAAGTTCATGAACGAACGCGAGGCCGTCGGCCCGCGCTGCCCCTGGTACCGCGAGCCGTACCGCTCGGAACCGTACGGGAACTCGGAGGGCGAGCTGAGCTTGAACATGCACAGCTGCCCGATCTTCATCCCCGGCCAGAGCTTGATCGGCAGCGTCGCGACGTTCGACAGCTCCAGGGTCACGTGCCCGGAGAACCCGGGGTCGATGAACCCGGCCGTCGAGTGCGTCACCAGCCCCAGCCGCCCGAGCGAGCTCTTCCCCTCCAGCCGCGACGCGAGATCGTCGGGCAGCGAGATGACCTCGTACGTCGAGGCGAGCACGAACTCACCGGGGTGGAGGATGAACGCCTCGTCGCCCTCCGGTTCGACCATGCGGGTCAGGTCTGCCTGCTCGACGGCAGGGTCGATATGCGGATAGCGGTGGTTCTCGAACACCCGGAAGTAGCGGTCGAGCCGCACATCGATGCTCGAGGGCTGCACCATCGACGCGTCGAACGGGTCAATGCGTACCCGTCCGGCGTCGATCTCGGCCCGGATGTCCTTGTCTGAGAGAAGCACGTCCCGAGGATACGCAGAACGCGCGAGCCCGCCCCAACCGGACCGCCCTCGCGCGCCTGCCTGCCATTTCCTTCCGGGCCCCTCGACCGCGCCCGCTACCCCGGCCGAGCGCCCTACCGCTGCTCGAACACCACGGGAACCGCCTGCCTCAACCGGGCACAGCGCGGACAGCGAATGAGCCGCCCGGGACCGATCCGGCCGGGCCCGAGCTGCTGCATCGGGAACGACGAGGTAGCAAAAACGTGCCCTTCGGCACAACGGACGACGGTGCGCTCCATCGACTCCATCAAGCCCCTTCCCCAACCAAGCCTTGGACGAGAAAGCCACATTAGGGGATGAACAGGACGCCACTCCAGGCGGCACTCCGACCCCCCACGCTACGCCTTCAACTCCCGCCCACCACACCCGCGTCGACACCACCACACCCCACCCCAACGCCCCGCAGACCCCGCGGCGCCTACGCCGGGGGCCTGCCATGAGGTACAGTGTGCGACGATGCACTGCCGATCATCGGCGCGCTTCGCGGGTGTAGTTTAATGGTAGAACATGAGCTTCCCAAGCTCAGAGCGCGAGTTCGATTCTCGTCACCCGCTCTTCCACGAACCCCCAGGTCATCGGCCTGGGGGTTCGTCGCTGCCTAGACCCCCCTAAGCGCCTTGCGCCACCTCCGCACCACCTGACCCCTTCTCGCGCTCCTCGCGCGCCTTCTCGCGAACAGCTCGCACCATCCGGTCCAGGCCCCTTTTGCCGCCCGTGGTCGGAGTGCTGATAGATCAGGGCCGCCTTCTCCGTGGACTGGCCGGCGCGCACCATCGTGTCCTTGAGCGTGGCCCCCGACCGCGTCGAAAGGGTGTGCCCGGTGTGCCGGAGGTCGTAGAAACGGAAGTTCTCCGGCAGGCCGAGCGTGATCCGTACCTTGCGCCACTTGCGCCCGACGGCGGACGGACGGACGGAACGGCTTGCCACTCACCCCGACGAACAGCAGGCCGTCCGCCCCTTCTCGGCGTACCGGCTCATGTGCCGCTAAAGGTCCTTCCGCAGGAACTTCGGCAGCACGCCACGCGCTTACCGGACTTCGGTCTCTTGCCTCTTGTCCGTGGCCGGCTCCGTCCGTGCGTCGGCTGCGACTGAAGGCAAGGAGCCCGATCGACGAGTAGTCGACAGGCTGGGCAGAGGGGCCGCCACGGGCCCCGGCGGATATTCAGTCTTCGTCTTCGTCGCCCTCGTCCACCACACCGGTTGCGGGATATCCGTCTTCAGCGACGACCGCCTTGCCAGTGGCCGTCTCAATGGCCTCGACCAGAGCATGCTGCCGTGCTTCGAAAAAGCCAGCAAAGTCATCCTTGGCGAGCAGCGCGGGATCAACCAGATGGGTACAAATGTGGTTGGCCACGGTGTCTGCGTCCACCTCGGCGTTCTTCGCGAGCCTGGGGAGGTAAGCAGAGGGCGCTGTCCCGCCGATGATGCGGTTGGTGCGTCCGGTCAGCGGGGTCTTGTTGACGATTGAGTTGTAAGTGCCCCGGGCGATGTTCTCCCGCTCACACCACGCCTGCGGGAAGATGTGGTGGATGTCCACGGCCTCCGCGAAGTACTCGGTGATCTCGGTCTTCTCGCCAGTCCGCCAGTCGACGGCGCCTTCCTTCATCAGAAGTGCGTAGATCCCCTTGTAGGCGGCGCTGTTGCGGGTGCGCAATGTCAGCAGGCGGCTCTCACTGAACCGGGCGTCGCGGATGGTGCGAGGTTCGGCCCCGGTGCCACGCACCCAGCCCACGGTTTCGGGGAGGTCGTGGCTGAACCTTGTCTCCGTCGAGCCGCCGTACAGCTCGCCGAACACACCGCACCAGTACCAACGGGCCAACTTCTGCTGTGCACCGGCCGGTTCGGCCTGTTCGCCGAGCGTGCTGAGGATCGCGGCGAGAGGGATCAGCTGGGTTCCGTAGGGGAGGAACTTGGTGTCGAAGAGATACTGCTGGCGGAGGAACTTGGCCGCGTCCTTGAAGCCTTTGACGACCAGTGGTGCGTAGCGGCGGTACTCGTCCAGACCCAGTTCCAGCATGTCCTTGCGCTTGCAGCCGATTCGTGGCAGACGCTCTTCGTCAATCCCGACGGTAGCGGCATCGGCGCGCCGGGCGGCCGTTGCCATGAGGGTGACGGCCTGCAGGAAGTCGGTGTTGGCAACCTCTTTGAGGACGCGGTACTCCGGCGCCTTCCACGCGGCCCGGACCACATTGTTCCAGTGGTCGCGCAGGTCGAACTCTTCGGCGGCATATGTGGCGGTGAGTAGCTCGAAGACTGTGAGGGTGACGCCGCCGGTGTTGACCTTTTCGAAGACCTGGCAGACAGCCTGCCTCTCGGTCTGCTTCCCTAGTTCGATTACCGGCACCTGGTAGAGCTCGAAGGGGCGGACGAATGCCTCCTCGAAGTCCCGCCACCACTTGCGGCCGTCCTGCCCCTGATCCTTCCAGTAGTCCTCGTAACCGTAGCTCCAATCGCGGTTGCAAAAGAGCTGGGAGAGTGGGAAGAGCCGGGCCGCGTATTCCTTCTCCGGGGTCGAGTAGTCCTCGATGAGATCGCCACGGAAGCTGCGGACCACGCGGTCCGCCGGCAGAAGGCGGATGGCGTCTTCACGGTCCGCGTGAGGGTCGAGAGCCTTGACCATGTCGACGTAGAACCAGCCGGTGATCCGCTGCTTACGCTGGTTCTGCGTCTCGACCGGCTTGCCGAGCATGAGCGACTGGAAGAGCGAGGTCATCCGCTGCTGGCCGTCGAGAATCAGGGTGTCCGGTTCGGTGCCCGGGGGCGGAGTGGCGCCCTCAACCGGGCGACGCTTGAAACGGACGTCACCACCGGTCTGCAACAACATGAGGGTGCCGACCGGGTATCCACGAGAGATCGAGGCGAGCAGGCCGATGATGTTGTGTTCCGGCCACACCCAGCCGCGCTGGAACTCCGGTAGCTGTGCTTCGCCCTCGGCCACCCGCCGCAGCAGTTTGACCAGCTGAATCTTGTCGATCCCGAATGCTTGCTCAGTCACGACCCACCCCCTCCTCGACACTGAACGCTGCCGAGAGGTTACCGGTGGTGGAGTGAGCACGAGGTCAGTGCTGAAATTCGAGCTGCCAGGGGGTTGCGCCTGCCCCCTCGCCAAGGGCCGTCGCGCTGCGTCGGCTCAGGACCGATACACATTTCCTCCTGCCAGGTGGCCGGAGTCGTGACTTCGAAGTAGCTATGAAACCCTTTCGCTTACCCACCAGAAAACCGACGCTTACCCCCGCGAGCAGGAGCTGAAGCACCGCACAGCGACATCCCGCATACTCCGATATGCTTGCCGTATGTCCTCAACGACTCGCATCACCGTCACGCTCCCCAGTGATCAGGTGGCGGAGCTTCGCAAGCTCACGGACAACGTCTCCGGCTATGTAGCGGAAGCCGTGGCCCGCCAGATCCGGCACCAGCTTCTGGGCGACGACCTTCGCCGGCACGAGGAAGAGCACGGAGGCTTCAGCGACGAGGAGCTCGCCGAGGCCCACGCGAAGATCTTTGGCGCCGCCGGCTCCTCCAAGGGCGCGGACGCCGCGTGAGCGAGCGCATCGAGACCGTTGTCCTGGACTCGGAAGGGCTCTCCGCCTGGATCGCGCAGGATCGCAAGTTCCTCGCGATGTTGAAGGTCTTCCACGACATGGGAGCCGACCTCGTGATCGGGGCGAACACCATCGTGGAAGTCAGCCACTCCCGCACCAACATGTCCCGCCTGAACTGGACCCTGTCCCGGATCAAGGTGGAGCCGGTCACGGAGCAAGCTGCCAAAACGGCAGCGGAGCTCCTCAAAGGCGCCGGGCTGCACGGACACAAGTACGCCATCGACGCCACGGTCGCCGAGGTCGCGCTCCGCCAGCCGAAACCGGTCGCCCTGCTGACGTCCGACAGCGACGACATGGCCAAGCTCTGCGGCAGCCAGGTCCGCATCATCCCTCTCTGAGCCTCCAGCCCGCCCGGAGCACGCACCTCGGCAGGTTCTGTTGCACTGTCGCCACCTGTGCCCCAGCTGTGCCCAGCGGAGCGGACAGCAGCGGTCACGTACAGCGCCCGGTAACCACTCCGGACAAGCATGCAGGTCGGCGCCAACACGACTGTTCAAGAACCGTTGATTCCCAAGCTCAGAGCGCGAGTTCGACTCTCGTCACCCGCTCCACATGAAAGCTCCAGGCCAACGGCCCGGGGCTTCTTTGCCGCCCAGGCCCGCCGGGCTGCGTCGCTTGCGTGACCCGGTTCCGGCAGGGCGTACGTGCATGCCTGGAACGGGCGGGAAGCAGGTCGCCCTCAGCAACTCGTCTGCAGGGAAACATTATTGACCGGTCGTTCTGTATTGGCCTATGGTCTCCGACGTGGCCAGGACCAAGGAATTCGATCCGGACGCCGCGCTGCAGTCGGCCCTTGAGCTGTTCTGGCAGCGCGGATACGAAGCGACGTCGATCGCCGACCTCGTCGAGCACCTCGGCATCGGTCGTGCCAGCATCTACGCCACCTTCGGCAATAAGCACGAGCTGTACCTGAAGGCCCTGGACCGGTATTCCGAGGGGCATGATCCCCTCCTCCTCGCCGAGCTGTCCCAGCCGGGGCCGGCACTGCCCGGGGTGCGGGCGGTGGTACGCCGGTTCGCCTCGGAGGCCGCCTCTCCAGAGCGTCGGCTGAATGGCTGTCTCATCACCAACACGGCGGCCGAACTGGCCCCGCACGACCCTGCGGCGACCCGACGGGTCGAGATCAGTTGGGAGCACTTCGAGACGCTGCTGCAGTCCGCGCTCGTGCGAGCGCGAGCCCAGGGCGAGCTGCCGGAGGATCGTGATCCGCGCACGCTGGCCCGCATGCTGCTCGTCCTGCTCCAGGGCGTACGGGTCGTCGGCAAGGCGTCCAGCGATCCCGCCCGGGTGCGGGATGCGGCCGAGCAGGCGCTGACCCTGCTGGACTGAATCACACGCGCCGGAACCACCGAGCCCTCTCTCCCATGCCCAAATAATGGACCGATCGATCAAATATGAGGAGGGGTATGACCGCCGGGGGAGCCACCCATGTCGTCGACGTGCAGCACCGATACGCCTTCGCCCTTCTCGGGAGCGTGCAGATCACGCTGATCTTCACGCTCGCCGCGATCGCTGTGCCGCTGCCTCTCATCGGGCAGGAATTCGGCCTACAACGGCCCGACTTGATCCTGCTCAGTGCCTCATACGGACTGACCTTCGCCGGACTGCTGCTCTTCGGTGGGCGCCTCGCCGACCGCTACGGCGGGCGGCGTACCCTCGCCGTCGGCCTCCTCCTCTTCGCCGCCGCCTCGGCCGCTGCCCCGTTCGCTCCCGGCATCGGGGCGCTGCTCGCGGCCCGCCTCGTACAGGGCGCCGGTGCGGCCCTTGTCGCGCCCGCCGCCATGTCGGTGCTGCGCATCGTCTTCCCCTCCCCCACCGCGTACGGCAGGGCAATGGCTACCTGGGGCGGACTCTCCGTACTCGGCGCGACCGCCGGCAATCTGCTGTCCGGCGTCATCCTGTCGTGGCTTTCGTGGCGTTGGACCTTCGCCGTACCACTCGTGGTCGCGGTCGCCGCCCTCGCTCTCACGTCCCGGCTACTGCCGCACACCGCTCCGAACCGGGGCAGGACCCTCGACCTGCCGGGTGCTCTGCTCGCCACCGCCGGGATCACCCTCGCCAGTTACGGACTCGTCGTCACCGACACCCACCCCTGGTCGTCGGCCGGCGTGCTCGTACCGCTACTCGGCGGGACCGCACTACTTGCCGCGTTCCTGTGCGCCGAGCGTCGCGTCCGCGACCCGCTGCTGCCGACGCGCTTCCTGCTCGACCAGCGGCGAGCGCTCGCTCTCACGGCCATCGCACTGAGCGCCTGCGGTACCGCGATGACCTTCGTGGTCCTCTCGCTCCACCTCCAGCAGACACGCGACTGGTCACCGTTGCAGACCTCGGCCGCCTTCGTGCCGTTCGCCATTGCGCTGATCGCCTCGGGCCGGACGGCAGGGCCACTCATTCGCCGGTACGGGGCCCGAGCCATCACGACCGCCGGGCTGGGCACCGGCGCGGCCGGGCTCGCCTTCCTCGCCTTCGCCGGGCTCGATGCGCACACCCCGTACGCGTACGGGCTGCTGCCGGGCCTCGTGCTGCTGTCGGCCGGCACCGCGGCCTCCTTCGGGGGAGCCGCCGTGCTCGCCACCGAAGGCGTACCGCAGCAGCAGACCGGGCTCGCGGGCGGTGTGCTGAACAGCGCGATGGAACTCGGCCCGACCGTCCTGTTCGCCGTCCTGCTCACGCTCGGCAGCGACGCCTGGTCCCTGGCCGCGACGGGGGCCGCCCTTGCCGTCGTCGCCCTCCTGAACCACCGAACCAAGTAATCCATCAAGCACAGGAGTTGTGAAATGAACGGCTTCACTGGCAAAACCGTGCTCGTCACGGGCGCAGGCTCCGGTCTCGGCCGCGCGATCGCGCTCGCCTTCGCCGCCGAGGGCGCATCCGTGATCGCCGCGGGCCGCACCGCGTCCTCCCTGGAGGAGACGGTCGGCCTCATCGAGGCGGCCGGCGGCACGGCTGCCGCCATCACCGTCGACGTCACCGACTCGGACCGGCTCCGGGACCTCGTACACGAGAGTGTCACTCGCTTCGGCGGGCTCGACATCGCGGTCAACAACGCCGGGATACTCCGCGGCACGGTCCCTGCCGGAGAGGTGAGCGAGGAGGACTGGGACGCGGTGCTGCGGACCAATGTCACCGGCGTCTGGCTGGCCATGAAGCACGAGATCGCACACATGAAGGAGAACGGCGGCGGGGTCATCGTCAATATCTCCTCCAACCTCGGGGCACACCTGCGTATCCCGAACGCCGCCGCGTACATCACCTCCAAGGCAGCGGTCTCCGCGCTGACCCGCGCCGCCGCTCTCGACCACATCCACCAGGGCATTCGCATCAACGCGGTCAGTCCGGGCGCCTCCGCCGCTCCCATGTCGCTACGGCCCGGCGAGACCGAGGCCGACCGGACCGAGCGGGTGAAGTCGGAGAACCCCCTCGGCCGGGTCGCGGAGGCCGAAGAAGTGGCGGCCGCGGTGCTCTACCTCGCCTCGCCCATGGCCGGCGCGGTGGTCGGCACCGACCTGGTCGTCGACAGTGGGTCGTCAGCCTGACGGTTCGGCCTGCGTAGCGTCCCGTCCAGCAGGTCCAGCAGGTCCAGCAAGGGCAGCAGGTCCAGTGGAGCGGGAAAGCGCCGGGGATTGCTGAGCTCAGAGCGCGAGTTCGATTCTCGTCACGCGCTCCATGAAGAAGCCCCAGGCCGGCGGCTGGGGGCTTCTTCGCTGAGATCTCACACGGGCGTTCCCGCCGTACTCGACGTCCCTGCTCCTGAGCCCGCTTGCAATGGACACCTCACCGTGCGACGCCGACGGGTTTCAGTGCCGAGCACCTGGTTACTCAGCCTGCGCCACTAACGCGCCGGACAGGACGGCCGGCCCGCCCGGCAACGCCGGTCGGCGCGGGTTGCCGCAGGCCGATCAGGACACCTGCGGCGACGAGCAGGGCGCCGGCAACATCTGCAAGGCCCGCCTCGCCAAGCCCGAGTGCGACTGTGGTGACCAGTGCACCCACCGGGACGAGTCCGGCGAAGAGTCCGGCGCGTGCGGCGCCCAGTCGGCGCAGCGCGTCGTACCAGAGGAAGAAGGCAGTGGCTGTGACGAGTACACCGAGGTAGCCGAAGGCGGCCGCTTCGGTGGAGGTGGGCAGGCGAAGAGAGCTCGTACCGTCCAGGGCGATGCTCGCGGCCAGCAGCATGGGCACGGCAAGCGCCGCGGGATAGGCGGCGACTCTCATGGGGCCGAGTTTGGGCAGCAGGGGAAGAGCGAGCAGCGAGAAGGCGACCTCTCCGACGAGCGCTCCCAGAGACAGCAGCACACCGTGCAGGCTGCCGCCGCCGAGCCCTGCGGCGACGGCGGCGCCCAGGGTCACGACAGCCGCGGCGCCGACGGTGCGCGCGGCCGGCCGGCGGCGTTCCGTCAACGGCCCGACGAGTGCGAGGACGATGGGGATCGCTCCGACCACAGTGCCGATCATGGCGGGGCTCGCGTGCCGGGTGGCTTCGACCAGGAAGATGTTGAAGCCCGCCAGGCCGGTGACGGCCAGCGCCAGAAGGAGCAGGAAGTCACGGGGGGTCAGGCCGGCGCGAGGTAAACGGCGGTGGCGTACCACGGCGAGGAGGATCGCCGCGGCAAGCGCGTAGCGCAGGGCCTGACCACTGAGGACGGGGTAGTCGGCAATCGTCGCGGAGACGGCCGTCGAGGTGCCGACGAGCAGCATCGCGGCGGCGGCACCTGCGGCCGGAACGGTGGAGGAACTCATGCCGCGTACTCCTTCGGCTGTGGGACGGTGCCCGCGGGGCTGAGGACCTTACGGGTGACACGCTCGGCGATGGCGGCGACCAGAGTGCGCGGCCGGCGCGGCAGCAGATGCGCGGCCAGGGCATTGCCGAGTCCGGGGGTGACGTAGCCGCGGTCGCGGTCGAGTGCGCGCAGAGCGGCGCGTACAACCGGCTCCGGTGTGGTCATCGAGCCGTTGACGGCCGCCTTGCGGGTGCCGATGGCCTCGAAGAACGGGGTGTCGACCGGGCCGGGGCACAGAGTGAGTACGCGAATGCCGCGCCCGCGGTACTCCTGGCGCAGGGCGAGGCCGAAGTTCAGCACGAAGCCCTTGGCCGCGCTGTAGACGGCGAAGTACGGGGAGGGCTGGAAGCCCGCGGTGGAAGCGACGTTCACGACTGCGCCCGTGCCGCGCTCCAGCATGCCGGGGAGCAATGCGTGGGTGAGGTCGACGAGCGCGACGACGTTGACCATCAGCTGGTCGTGGTCACGGTCCGCGGCGATGTCCTCGAAGCGACCGCACGTGCCGAATCCGGCGTTGTTGACCAGCAGGTCGACGCTCAGGCCGCGGGCGGCGAGACGGTCGGCGATCTGCCGGGCCGCATCGGGCTCGGAGAGGTCCTGGACCAGGACGTGGGCGCGGATGCCGTGCTCCGCGGCGAGGCGCTCGGCGAGGGCGGTGAGCCTGCCCTCGGAACGCGCCACCAGGATCAGATCGTGTCCGCGGGCGGCGAGCTGTGCGGCGAACTCCGCCCCGAGTCCGGATGAGGCACCGGTGATGAGCGCTGCACTGTGCACGGGAAATCTCCTTCACTCGACGATGAACTACGACTGAAGAGTACGCACTTTGCATCTAACCGCAACAGGCTTGATGCATTTAAGGCGCAGATGGCCCAGCGGTGTATCGTTTAGAAGGTCAAGCAGATGAGCGGGAGGCGCCATGAGTGAACCAGCGGCACGGCCGTTGCGGGCGGACGCGGAGCGCAGTGTGCGCGCGATTCTGGAGGCAGCCGAACGCGTGCTCTCCATGGACCCCGGCGCGTCGATGGAGCAGATCGCGACTGCGGCGGGGGTGGCCAGGACAACGATCCACCGGCGGTTCGCGCATCGGCAGGCACTGATCGACGCCCTGGCTTCGTCGGCCGCCCGCCAGCTCGTCCAAGCCGTGGAGGACGGTCGGCCGGACACCGCCCCGCCCCTGGTGGCGTTGCACCGGATCACGGCCAATGTGCTCGAGGTGAAGGGCGCCTGGGCATTCGCCCTGGAACTGCCGGCCGATCCCGACAGCGAAGCGGCCGTCCTCCACGAGGACATCGGCCGACGTTGCATCACAGTGCTGGAACGGGCCCAGGCGGACAAGCTCATCGACGAGGCAGCCGACCTCCACTGGGTACGGCGGGTCTACTACTCGCTCCTCGGGGAGTCCCTGCGTGGAAGCCCGGAGGACACCGGCGTCGACACCGACACCCTCGCCGCCCGCATCATCGACACCCTGCTGCATGGCGCGGGCCCACGCACCTGAGCTGGCCGCCGACCCGAGCGGCTATCGGGCCACCGTGATGCGAGCGTGACGGCTGCTTCGTAGGACTCGCTGGTCTTGTCGTAGCGGGTGGCAATCCCACGCCACTGCTTCAGGCGGTTGAAGCACCGTTCCACGACGTTGCGGTGCTTGTATGCCTCACGGTCGAAGACCGGCGGGCGGCCTCCGCGGCTGCCCCGCCGGGCTCGGTTGCGGACCTGGTCGGCCCGAGCACTGCACAGCCTCCGCAGCACCGCGCCTTCACCCGCGCGTGGCCAGGAGTCCGTAACCCTCAGTCGATCAGAAACGGAGTCAGGGCCAGGGCGATACCGCCGCCCAGCGGCGGCAGCGAACCGAGGATCCAGACCCCGGCCCGGAGCAGGTGCCTCGCTCCTGATATCTCGGCGGAATACCCGTCGGGGGCCTCCGGGTCGTAGGAGACGCGGGCCACCGGTCCGCTGTACTTGCCCCGCGCACTCCGCTCGACGCCGTCGGCATCCGTGAACTTGTACCAGGCCGCCCCGTCCGTGGTCCTGAAGTCCAAAGTGGCGGGCACGGTGACCCCGCGCCGCTTGAGGGCGAAGTGGATCAGCGTCCTCTGGACCCCGACAAGCAGGAGGCCCACACCGAAGGCGACGGGGACGGTCGCGACGATGGGGGCGATCACCTTTGCCCCCAGAGCGACGCCCACCCAGATCACGTAGCCGACGTAGACGGCGAGGAGAGCGATCAGGATCACCAGCTGCCGGTACTTCGGGCGGCGTTCCGGCTCCTCCGGTTCCTCTGGTGACGCCAGCGGAGTGACCGTGACGCGGGCGCTACCGGCGGGGTCTCGCTGTTCGGGGAGTGCGGCGGTCAAGGTGGCGACGAAGGTGGTGGCGGCCGTCGGGTTACCGGCGTCCACACGGTGCACGGCACCGTCGCTGAGCACGATCTCGATGTGGCGTCCGCCGTCGGTACGGGCTTCCTGGACCACCGTGAGAGGAATCTCCGTTCGGGTGCGGCTGTCGACCAACCGGAGACCACTGTCATCGAGAACGGTCTCGGCACCGTCGCCGCCGATCAGTATCTGCGAAGAGACCATCGCCTTCTCCCACCCCTGTCGATACGCCACGGTTCGGTTGCCGTCACGTCGGCGGAAACCTACCGGAAGGTGAAACGGGCCCAGCCACCACGGCCGATCTCGCCGGATCACCCCTCTGCATCGGCCGGCCCTGACGACGCGCCGCGCCCCTTGCGCGCCAGCAGGTAGACCTCCCGGAACTGGCGGCGGTCGGTGGGCTCGGGTTCGCGGATCATGCGGGCCACTTCGTCCTCATGCGGGCCTGACATGTGACGACAGGTCCTAGTGGGCGAGGCCCGCCGCGAAGTCGGCGATGTCCCGCGCCACCCGCTCAGGGCGCTCCCAGTACAAGGCGTGCCCCGTTCCCTCGTAGACGATCAGCCGGGCGCCGGGAACGGCGTCGAGGATCGTCTGTTGGTCCTCGCGCGTGAGAAGGGGGTCCTGGTCGCCCCAGACGACCAGCGTGGGCACCAGGATCCCGGCCAGCGTCGCCCGCAGATCGGTTTCCAGCAGACCGCGCATCGTCTCCCGCCACACGCGCGCGGGTGCCTTCAGGTTCTCCTCGACGACGGTCGCCAGGAAGCCGCGACCGACAGGCTTGGAGGTCATGCCCCGCGCGAAGCGCTCCGCGAAGGCACGGTCCACCGGGTCCTCCAGCCCTTGTACGACCTTCCACAGCTCGACGGCAGCCGGCTTGTCGGCGAGGACGGCGGGCACGCCGAGGAGCACGAGCCCCGCCACCCGATCGGGGTAGCGGCCGGCGACGATGCGGGCCTGCACCCCTCCACTGGAACCCCCGACGAGCACGGCCCGATCCGTCCCGACGCTGTCCATGAAGGCCACGAGGTCCTCGGCCAGGTTCTCGGGAAGGTAGCCGTCCGGAGGCTTGTCGGCGTCCGCGTGGCCTCGCTGTGTGGGGGCGTATCCGTGCAACGAGGACGGCAGGCTCCGTAGCAGCGGCTCGAACGTCCACCACGAGTCCACATAGCCGTGGACCAGGACGATCGGTGCTCCCGCCCGGTACCCCGCCTCGGCGTACGGGACGGTCAGCCCGTCGGCCAGGACCGCTCTGTGCACGGTGACGGCAGACACCCCTCGGCCCTCCTCACCTCTGTTCCCAGCGTAAGGAGAACCGCGCGTTCACGCGGCGGGGAGCGATCCGCCGCAGGTGCCGGTGGCCTGCGTGACGGGCATCCGCGGGTCTACGCTCGGAAGGGAGTCCAAGGAAGTAGCGAGAAGGAGTAACGAGGGAGAGCGGCGCTGCGGGTTCACGGCAGGATCTGAGCGCTTCCTCGGGTGGTGGGAGGAGGAGTACGACGATGACAACCGCCGATGTGATCACCCGGCTGCTGCGCGAGCACGGACGGACCTACGCCGACGAAGCCGGCATCACTCTGCGGGACAAGCCGTCCCCGCTGTACCAACTGCTGGTCCTCACGGTCCTGTGCTCGATTCGCATCAGGGCCGGTACGGCCGCCGCAGCCGCCCACGAACTGTTCGCCGCAGGACTTCGGACGCCCAGGTCCATGGCGGACTCCAGCTGGCAGGAACGCGTGGACGCCCTCGGGCGCGGGCACTACGTCCGCTACGACGAGAGCACCGCGACCGCACTGGGCGACGGCGCGGAGCTGCTGCTCGACCGCTTCCACGGCGACCTGCGAGAGCTCCGCGAGCAGGCCGGCGGCGACACCGGTGAACTGCGTGCCCTGTTGCAGGAGGTGCCCCGCATCGGACCGGTGGGCGCCGACATCTTCTGCCGGGAGGTCCAGGCCGTCTGGCCGGAGCTGCGCCCGTTCTTCGACGAACGCTCCCTCGCCACCGCCGCCGTGCTCGGGCTTCCGCACAGCCCCGACGGCCTGGCGAAGCGGGTACCGCCGGAGGACCTAGCCCGGCTGGCAGCCGCCCTCGTACGGGTCAGCCTGTCCAGGAACGCGACGGAGGAACTACGAGCCGCGTAGGGCCGCGTCTTGCGGGCAACGTTTCCGGCTATGCGGCGGAAGCGGTGGCCCGCCTGTTCGGCATGTACGTTCCTGAAGAAGCAGGGACCACGAACCGGACCTGCGCAGGCGCTCGGTGGTCCGGATGGCCCTGACCGCCACAGCGGCCCGGTGCGAAGAGGTCCTCGGGGACTTGCAGGACTTCGTGCGCACGGTTCGCACGGACACGGGAACGGGAGTGCAGCGGTGGGCCTTCTGGACAACTACTTCGGTACCCGGCACCCCGACGAGGGTATCGCACCGCGTACGCCCCCGGAGGTCCGGTCGGCGTTGCTGGCGCTCAACGGGCCGGGCGTCCCGTACACCGTACGCAACGGAACCTCGAAGGAGGGCGACCTGGTGGCCGAGTGCCAACTCCCCGCCCTGCGCGTGAGACTTCGGACCCGGATGCGTTTCGACGCGACGAAGCGCGAGGTGCGGGCCGTCGACGAGCAGTGGGAGGGCTCGCTGACCGAGCACGGCGGCGGGCAGCGCTCCCGCGGGCCGGCGAACGCGGTGTACCGGGTGTGGGGGAAGGAGTTGGGGCCCAACGGGCGCGAGCGCAGGGTCGAGACGTTCCGCTTCGAGACCCGGGAGATGAAGGACCCCCTGCGCCAGGCGGTCCTCGACGCCGGCTGGACCTGGCGCGGAGTGCTGTTCCGGCTCTGATCGGCTCTGGCCCGCCCTGACCCGCTCCGACCCGCCCTTGCCGGCCAACGCCCGTCGGCACGCCGGTCGATGCGACCACCTACCGCCCGGCCTCGTACGGCGCGTACGGGAGGCCGGGAAGGTGAGCTTCGCTCATCGCACGGGGAAGCCGAAGGAGTACCCCTGCTGCTTCAGCCAGGGCAGCACCTCGCGCAGAGCGGCCACGGTCTGGGAGCGATCTCCTCCCGCGTCATGGAAGAGGATCGTGGGCCCGTTGGAGATCTCGCTCTTGACGGTGGCGACCATGGTGTCCGCGCCGGGATGCTCGAAGTCCTTGGTGTCGACGTTCCAGCCCAGCGGCCGCATCCCCCGGGACGCGGCGAGCTGTCGGCTGTACGGGGTGAACGCACCGCCCGGGGCCCGGTAATACTGCGACCGGACACCTCCGGACGCCTTGATGATCATGCGTTCGGCATCCAGGATCTGCTGGGACTGGTACGCCTCGGACTTGGTGTCCATGGTGGTGTCGTGCGAGACCGTGTGGTTGCACAGCCGGTGCCCGTCTGCCACGACCGCCTTGACCAGGTCCGGGTACGCCCGGGCCTGCGTCCCCACCATGCAGAACGTCGCCTTCACGCCGTTCTCCTTGAGCAGTTGGAGCACCTGTGGCGTCCAGGCCGGGTCCGGTCCGTCGTCGATGGTGATGTTGACGCCACGGGCGCCACGGTCCGAGGCGTGCGCGATGTCCGCCGCCACCTTGGCCACGGGCGGGGCGACGCGCGCTTGCGGCTGCCGCCCTCCGACGGGGTCGGCCTGAGCGCTCCACACCGAGGTCGCGGCGGCCAGCATCGTCACCCCGAGCGCCGCCGCGAAGAGCCGGCCGTTCCATCCCTTTCCCTTATGCCTTGCCATGTCCGCCCGCCCCTTTGCCGTCCCCGCCGATGCCGTGCACCCATGTAGACAGACGAACGCCCGTTCAGGCTGCCTCTGTTACCGATCAATGACGAACCCACAGGGGGCCGGCGACAAACCCAGGAATCCCGCAACAGACGAGGGGCGCGGCAGCCGTCCTTTCGGGACCCGCCGTACCCGTCGGCCCGGGAGTGGCTTCTTTCGGCCGCTTCCGTCCCGGCCGGGATGTTTCCCGCCCGGCCGGGGCGGGCGTCGCGCAGAGTACTCCGTATGACGACACCCGCTGAGCTGCTCCGCTCCTTCGCCCGCACGCGGGCATCGCTGGCCGGCGAGGAGGTCACGTACTGGTGGTCCGGGGACGTGTACTCCTGGGCTCCCGACGCGCCCTACCAGCGCGTCTTCGGCTTCGAAGGGCTCAACGTCGCCCGCCTGGTCCAGGACGCCGAAGCCGGCCCGGACGCCTACCAACTACTCACCCGCGAGGCCGCCTTCTACCTGGACCCGGTCACCCGCGAGATCCTGGAGACCTGGCAGGACCTGCCGGTGGTGCACGTCTGGAACGACCCGGCCAACCAGAAGTGGCGCCCCTTCCCGATCCCGACGACCGAGCTCGGCGGGCAGGTCTGCTTCAGCCTGGAGATCCCGCTGGCCTACCCCTCGCCGCTGCCGGTGGCCCAGTACCCCGTGCACTCGGCCGGCGACACCTACAAGGCCCTGGAGCTCTTCCAGTTCTTCGCCGATCGCGCCGACCTGTCCGGCCCGTCACCGAGCGTTTCGGCCTCCATGTCGTGGACCCGGATGTCCCCGTGGCTCCCGTGGATGGCCCGTGGCCAAGCGCCCGGCGGTCTCACCTTCCACTGCCGGGGCCGCAAGCTCGGCTCGTACGCCGAGGTTCCCGCGCGCACCCGTGCGTACATCGCCGACCACCAGCCGGAGTTCGCCCGGGCGCCGGAGAAGTGGAGCGAGCCGAACGAGACCAGCTGGACGTACTTCCGCAAGCTCAACCCACCGGCCCGGTGAGCGGATGGTCCGAGCCGGAGCGGCACCAGGGGTGAACGGTCGCGCCGCCTCGCCCGAGGCCGCGGACGGGCCTGGGCCGCCCGCGTCGCAGGGCCAGCTCCTAGCGCGGTGCGGTGTCGTCGGCTGGGAAGGCGGGGCCGTGGCCGGGAACGATCACGTCTGCTGCGGTGAGCACCCGGAGGCGGGATGACAGCAGCAGTTCGTGGTCCGGGGCCACCGGGTCGTCGACCGGGCCGTTGGGGCGCCACCACAGGTCGCCCACGAAGGCCACGACGCCGTCGGCCGTGCCTGCCAGCAGGGTGATGTCCTCGCGGCTGTGTCCGGGGGTGCGGATCAGGCGCAGGGAGGGGGTCAGTTCGTAGCCCTCGGCGTCGCGGTCGGTCCACTGGTCGTTCTGGTAGATCGCCTTGTGGTCGTGGACGCGAGCCCGGCCGAAGAGGCCGACGTTCATGGTGTTGTCCGGATGGTGGTGGCTGAGCACCACATCGGTGATGTCGTCGGGGCCGATTCCCGACTCCGCGAGCGGGCCGAGTATCCGATCGCGGCCGGCCACCATGCCCGGGTCGACGATCACGTGGCGTTCCCCGTCACTGATGTACGAGACGGTGGCGGCTACTCCCGGCCCGGTGGAGAGGGTGTAGCCGGTGGTCAGGATCGTGTAGGTGGCGCTGCGGCCGACCGGTGCGTCTGTCATGGCCCCAAGTCTTCGGTGTGGAGCGCCCCTTCACGAGTGGCCGTGCTGCCACTGATCGCAGGAATCGTGCCACACTCCCCCGCATGCCACCCTTCGTGAATGTCGCCGCCTACGCGTCACCCGGTGTCGGCATGCTCGGGGCCGGCATCGTCTCCGAAGTGTTCGACGCCCGCGGCCAGGACCTGCCCCGCTTCGACTTCGCCCTCTGCACCGAGCGGCCCGGGCGGGTCCGTACCGATGTCGGGCTGCCGGTCGTGGTCGAGCACGGTCTGGACCGGCTGGCCTCCGCCGACCTGGTGATCGCCCTGCCCTGGGCGGACTTCCGTACGCCGCCGACGCCCGCCGTGCTCGATGCGCTGACCGCCGCACACGAGCGGGGCGCGCTGGTCGCGGGACATTGCGTCGGCGCCTTCGCGCTCGCCGCGGCCGGCCTGCTCGACGGGCGGCGCGCCACCACCCACTGGCGGTTCACCGGCCTGCTGGCCGACCGCTACCCGGACGTCACCGTCGAACCCGACGCCCTGTACGTCGACGAAGGACGGATCACCACGGGCGCGGGGGCCGCCGCCGGCTTCGACGTGTGCCTGCACCTCCTGCGGCGTGAGCACGGCGCCTCGACGGCCAACGCCATCGCGCGGGACCTGGTCCTGCCGTCCCACCGCGACGGAGGGCAGGCGCAGTACCTGGCCACTCCGGTCCCCGAGGACTGCCAGGACGACAGGCTGGCCGACGTACTCGCCTGGGCCCGCGAGAATCTCCACGAGCCGCTCCCGGTGGCGGAGTTGGCCCGCCGGTCCCTCATGAGCCGGCGTTCCTTCGCCCGTCGCTTCGCCGCCTCGACCGGCACCACCCCGCACGCCTGGCTGCTCAGCCTCCGGCTCAGCCGCGCCGAGGAGCTCCTGGAGACCACGGACCTCCCTGTCGAGGAGATCGCCCGCCTCGTCGGCTTCGGCAGCGCGGCCGTCCTCCGCGCACAGTTCGTACGGCGTCGGGGAGTCCCGCCCCGCTCCTACCGCCGGTCCTTCACCCGCACGCCGTAGTCGGCGGGGGCGCGCCGCCTCCACGGGCCGCGGCCGATCTCTGCATGTTCATGCTCATGAATAGAAATCATGTACCAGAACATTGACGCGGGCATGACACACACTTAGTGTCCGAAGAAAGCGCTTGCGGACCGCCATTGGGCGGCCCCGATCGCAAGGACCGTTCACGCATCAGAACGACCCGTCGCCACCGTCCCACACCCGGAGCCGCGGCAGAAAGGGGTCGGCCGGGCCCGGTTGCGAGCCGTACCCGCTCGATCGAAGGCCGCGTTCACCGCCCCCCATCGGACGAACCAACCCCCCCCCTGGAGACGAACGATGCACCTGAGACCCGTCATCGCATGCGCCGGCCTGCTGGCCGGCACGCTCGTCGCGTTGTCCGGCAACGCGGCACAGGCCGCGGCCGTCCGTTACGAGGCCGAGCGCTCGCCGGCCGTCTGCAGCGGCACCATCGACGCCGACTGGGCCGGCTACTCCGGCAGCGGCTTCTGCAATGCCAGCAATGCCGTCGGCGCCTCCGCGCAGTTCACCGCGGATGCCACCGCCGCGGGCACCGCGACGGTCCAGGTGCGCTTCGCCAACGGGACCACCGCCGCGCGGCCCGCGAATGTCACGGTCAACGGCTCGGCGGCCGCGTCCGTGTCCTTCGAGGGCACCGGGGCCTGGGGGACCTGGGTGACCAAGACGCTCACCGTGCCGGTGCGGGCGGGCAGCAACACGATCCAGTTCAGCCCGACCACCGCCAACGGGCTGCCCAACATCGACTACGCCGATGTCGAGGCGGCCGGCACCACGCCGCCACCGACCGGCTCCGCGCTGTACGTGGCGCCGAACGGCAGCGACAGCGCGGCCGGGACGGAGTCGGCGCCGACGACGCTCGCCTCGGCGATCACCCGCGTCTCGTCCGGCGGGAAGATCTACCTGCGCGGCGGGAAGTACCCGCTCGCACAGACCGTCACCATCGCGCCCGGCAACAACGGCGCCGCCGGTGCCCCCAAGGTGCTGTCCGCCTACCCGGGTGAGGCCCCGGTGCTGAACTTCTCCGCCATGGCCGAGGACCCCGCCAACCGCGGACTCGCCGTGAACGGCTCGTACTGGCACATCAACGGCCTCGTCGTGGAACACGCCGGTGACAACGGCATCTTCGTCGGTGGCAGCAACAACACCATCGAGCGCACGGTGACGCGCTTCAACCGCGACACCGGCCTCCAGCTCTCGCGGATCGCCTCCACCACCCCGCGCGAACAGTGGCCGTCCAACAACCTCGTGCTCAGCGCGGAGTCGCACGACAACGCCGACTCCGACGGCGAGGACGCCGACGGTTTCGCCGCGAAACTCACCGTCGGCTCCGGCAACGCCTTCCGCTACGCCGTGGCCCACAACAACATCGACGACGGCTGGGACCTCTACACCAAGACCGACACCGGCCCCATCGGCCCGGTGACCATCGAGGACTCCCTCGCCTACGAGAACGGCACGCTGAGCGACGGCAGCCAGAACTCGAGCGGTGACCGCAACGGCTACAAGCTGGGCGGCGAGGACATCAAGGTGAACCACGTCGTCCGGCGCAGCATCGCCTACGACAACGGCAAGCACGGGTTCACGTACAACAGGAACCTCGGCACGATGGCGGTCTCGGACAACATCAGCATCGACAACTCCGAGCGCAACTTCTCCTTCGACGGCGGCACTTCGGTGTTCCGGAACAACGTCTCGTGCCGCAGCGGCAGCGGCACCAACGACAAGACGGTGGGCGACGCCGACGGTACGAACCAGTTCTGGTCCGGTACGAACGGATCCCGGTGCGCCTCGTACGCAGGCGCCCTGGCCTGGTCCTACACGGCGGACGGCCGCCTCGCCGTGACGTTCGGCGGCAACCGGGTGGCTCCGTAGCCGAACCCTTGAGTCCCGAAAGAAGGCCCAGGTCGGTGACCTGGGCCTTCTTTCGGTGCGTGCGTCCGGCGGCGGCGGCTCAGTCGTAGCTGAAGTCGCCCACCGTCCAGGCGCTGACGTCCTCGATCGAGACCCGGTACATCCCGCCCGTCTCCGGGATTCCGACGGTGCCCTGGAGGATGCGGGCCACGTGGAAGTGCAGATGGGTGGGCGGGTCGTCCTTCGCGGTGGAGGCGGTGAAGATCCCGGAGAACTCGCCCAGGCGGGCTGAATCCGTCAGGACCTCCGACACACGCCGCCTCCACACGGCTTCGGGAGCCAGTCGGCCGGTGATGACAGTGCCACCGGTGACCACGGTCAGGGACATCTGATTGCTTTGCCCGGACTCCACCAGGGCGGCGATGTCCACGAGCAGTTCGTCAGTCTTCGACATGGAAGCCGAGTCTATTCGCCGGGCCGGGCGGGCAGTACGGGGCAGGTACCGCCCGTTTCGCACCCCGGCTGTTCGAGGCCGATTACCTCGCCGTCGAACACGCGTAAATCTATGTCGGCGAAGGTAGACATTGGGCGACCGCGTGACTATGGTTTCTCTCGTAGCCAAGGTTCAAGCGCCCGGCAGAGACGAACTGCCGGGCAGTAGTACACGCAGTGCGGTGCGGTGGTGGAGCGTCGAAGCCAGGGTTTTCGCAGGACGGCGACGGGGCTGACGACCGCACCGGGTGGCCCGCGGTGATCAGGGGCCGCCACCGGAAGAAAGTGTTGATCCAGAGGGAACGAACGGAGGATGCAGGCGCCATCAGGATCGCCCGGGCGAGAGGGATTCGGCCCGGGTACCGCAAGGCCCCGGAACGGAAGGTGGTCCCCGGTCAAGCAACCGCGATCCCCGCACTCCCGCCCTCCTTCAGGGCGAGGCTGCGGAAACAGAAGGTCGGCGCAGCACTGAGGCCGACAGATGGTGTTGAATTTCCTTCGGGGCCTTGGTGCCGTACGGCACCAAGGCCCCTCGACGCGTTCCCAAGAAGAGGTGCAGATGACAGCGGATAATGCGCTCGGCGGCAGACTCGACGACGATGACTACCCCGCGTACACCATGGGGCGGGCGGCCGAGATGCTCGGCACGAACGCCGGCTTCCTCCGTGCTCTCGGAGATGCCCGCCTGATCACCCCGCTCCGTTCCGAGGGCGGCCACAGGCGCTACTCCCGGTATCAGCTGCGGATCGCGGCCCGCGCCAGGGAACTCGTCGACCAGGGCACGCCGATCGAGGCCGCCTGTCGCATCGTGATCCTTGAGGACCAGCTCGAGGAAGCGCAACGGATCAACGCCGAATACCGCCGCACCGCGGTCACGGCGGACGAGCCCGCCGTCTGAGCAGCCCGTTCTACGACGTTCGCAGCCGGTTGACCTGCGCACTTGCGCGTGTGTGCGCAGGTCCGGCGGGCCGGTGGGCGGGGTGACGGGTGATGCTTCCCCCGCGTGACCCTGGCCCACGCTCCGGCGTACGAGGCCGTGGGCGAGCACCTCGTTGAGGGCCTTTTGGGCGTCCTCCGGGGTCGGCCCCTCGTGTACCCCCCGGCTGGGAGACCTTGACCACATCGTCCGCGCGGGGGGATGCCCGTGCCGTACCGGGATGTTGGCACCCGAGGACACCACAGCAGGGCACCCCAGCGACTGAACAGGACCTGACGTGACAGACGTACTTGGCGGCCGCGCCGCAGACATCCTCTCGCGCCCGTTCGCGGTCCGCGGCCTCACCTCGCGCAACCGCATCGCCATGGCCCCCATGACGCGGCAGTTCTCCCCGAACGGCGTCCCCGGCCAGGACGTGGCGGACTACTACGCGCGGCGGGCCGCCGGTGACGTGGGGCTGATCATCACCGAGGGCACCTACATCGACCACCACTCGGCGGGCACCAGCGACCGCGTCCCGCGGTTCCACGGTGCGGACGCGCTCGCGGGCTGGGCGGCCGTCGCGGACTCCGTGCACCGCGCGGGCGGCGCGATCATTCCGCAGCTGTGGCACGTCGGTGTCACCCGCACCGAGGGCGCCCCGCCCGTGGCGGACGCGGAGCCGGTCAGCCCGTCGGGCATATCCCTGGCGGGTGACCCCAAGGGGCGCGCCATGACGCGGAAGGACCTCGACGACATCGTCGGCGCCTTCGCGGACGCGGCGGCAGCCGCCGAGCGCGCCGGTTTCGACGGCATCGAACTGCACGGCGCCCACGGCTACTTGATCGACCAGTTCCTCTGGTCGGGCACCAACCGGCGTACGGACGCCTACGGCGGCGACCTCGTCGCGCGGACCCGCTTCGCGGCCGAGATCGTGGCGGCCTGCCGCGCGGCCGTGTCCGACGCGTTCCCCCTCTTCTTCCGGATGTCCCAGTGGAAGATGGACGCGTACGAGGCGAAGCTCGCCGAGACGCCCGAGGAGCTGGACGCACTGCTGACGCCGCTGGCCGAGGCCGGTGTCGACGTCTTCCACGCGTCCACCCGCCGCTACTGGCTGCCGGAGTTCGACGACTCCGACCTGAACCTCGCAGGCTGGGTGAAGAAGATCAGCGGCAGGCCGACGATCACCGTCGGCTCGGTCGGCCTGGACGGTGACTTCTTCGGCGCGTTCCAGGGGAAGGGCTCCGGCGTCACAGGCGTCGAGCAGCTGCTGGAGCGCCTGGAGCGCGACGAGTTCGACATGGTCGCCGTCGGCCGTGCGCTGATCGCCGACCCCGAGTGGGCGGCGAAGACGCTGCGCGGGCGCACCGACGAGATCACGCCGTTCGGCGCGGAGATGCTGTCGGCCCTTCACTGACCGGGGCCGTACGGAGGTACGGGGGGCGGCCGTACCGAGGTACGCGGGGCTGATCCCGTACAGAGGTACGCGGGGCGTACGCGGAGAGGTACGCCCCCGTACCCCGGCCACGCGAAAGCGTCAGGACGCCGTCGGTGTCCAGCCGCCCAGCCAGTCCGCGGTCTCCTGCCCCGCGGCCTGGCTGTCGGTCAGCTGCGGGCGGTCACCGCTCGCCGTGCCCGCGCCGGGACCGGTGTTCCTGTACTCGGCGAACCGGTCGTCCTTCCACGGGAACCCGCCCATGTCGGCCCACGGCGTCGCCTTGACCGCCGCGCTCAGCGTGGTGTCGCGGACGGTGGTCTGCGGGTCGAGGGTCGCGTCGCCGCCCGCGTGCCAGTTACGGCCCAGGAAGTAGCTGCCCGCGGTCACGTCGCCGTTCACGACGGACCGCGTGATCAGGAAGCCCTTGCGGTCCGCGGGGGTGCTGGGCGCGGTGAGGTAGCCGGCGGACGTGCCGTCCCAGCGCTTCTTCAGGGTCAGTACGGACCGGTCGATCACCGCGCTGGCGCGGCCGAAGACGAAGTCGACGTTCCCGGCTATGTAGGAGTTGGTGACGTACACCCGGCCGAGCCTGTCCTTGGCCGCGGTGTCCAGCAGCAGGGTGTCCTGGTCGCCGTCGACGATGACACCGTCGAGGAGGACCTTGTCGGCCGCGGTGCGCAGGGCGACGGCCTGGTGACCGCTGAGGCCCTGGTTCGCGCGTTCGTCGAAGCTGTTGGTGATGGACAGGTTGCGGGCCTGGAAGTCGTCCGCCTCGACGGCGACGGTAGCGCTGCCGCTCGTGCCGTACGTACCCGAGCCGTCGGGCCTGGGCGTGCCCGCCGCGTTCCCGTAGACGATGACCGTGTCCTTGCGGCTGGTGCCCGAGCCCTGGAGGGTGACGTGCGGCTTGTTCGCGGGGACCTTGACGGTCTCCCGGTACGTGCCGGGCGCGACCGAGATCACCACCCGTGAGCCGTTGCCCGCCGGGACCGCGTCGACGGCCTTCTGCACGCTCGTGTACTGGCCGCTGCCGTCCTTGGCGACGGTGAGGGTCGCGGCCGCCGCACTCCCCGTACCCTCCGCGGCCGTCGTGCTCCCCGTGCCGATCGTGCCGCGCGGCCCGGTGCCCGCCTTGAGCAGCGCCGGGATGTCGGCGGCGCGGTCGAGGGTGTAGCCGTAGTACGTCTTCGGGTCGAACGCCGTGCCGCCCCCGCTCTCGTTGCGCCCGCTGGTCCCCTTGAAGACGTTCCCGCGCTGGACGACGACGGCCGTGCTGTCCCGGGTGACGGGGTTCGCGAGGCCCTCGAAGTAGGAGTTCTCCAGGACCATCTTCGTACGGCCGCGCGCGTAGTTGCCGTAGGACGTCGTGATGTCCGTCCCCGCCACGTCCTGGAGGTAGTTGTTGTAGAGGTGGGCGTGCGCGACGTTGTCCGTGGACGGGTTGCGCTGCTCGGTCTCGCGGAACCAGTTGTGGTGGATCGTGAGGTCGGAGGTGACGTTCTCGGTCCAGCCGATGCCGAACGTCTTGTTGTTGTCGCTCAGCCTGTTCCAGGACACCGTGACGTACGTGCTGTCCTTACGGACGTCGATGAGGCCGTCGGCCATGTGCCGGAGGTCGTTGTGATCGACCCACACATGGTGCGCGCCATCCATCTGGATCGCGTCGAAGTCGTGGTCCTTGTCGTTCCAGACGCCCTGGTACGCATCCCGGATCGTCAGGTTCCGGATGATGACGTTGTGCACGCCCTGGCCGAGGAGGAAACCGCCACCGACGATGTGGCCCGAGGTCCCCGCGCCCACGATCGTCTTGTCCGACGCGACCTTGATCTCCTTGCCGACCGGGTTCATGGTGATCGTGGCGGCCACGACGATCACGTACGGCTCCGGGGCGGTCGCGTACTTCTCCAGGTCGGCGAGCGTCTTCACGGTGACGACCGTGCCGCCGCGCCCGCCATACGTACCGTTCTGGCCGAGCGCCTCGACAGAGGCGAAGCCGTCGGCGGCGTCAAGGACCGAGGCCGGTACGGCGGTTGCCGCCGACGCCTTGGGCCGGCCGCCCTCACCGAACAGGCCGAAGTCGGAGCCGTAGGCCATGGCGACGGCCGCGGTCAGCGCCAGGGTGATACCGACCGCGGGCGCCGGCTTGCGCCTGCGGTGCCGGGATGTGCTGCGTGTATCCGTCACGAGATGCGTCCGTTTCCACTCCGTGGGGGGATGGGGGCACTCGTCAGTCGCCGCCGGGGAGCGGAAGGTTGCCGCGAAGGCGCACGAAGCCGCTCAGGCCCGGCCGGTAGCGGCGGGGCCGACGAGCTCTTCCAGGACGTCTTCCATCGTGACGAAGCCGATGACGGTTCCCTTGTCGCCGGTCACGGCCGCCAGGTGCGTGCCGGCGGCCCGCATCGCGGTCATGGTGTCGTCGAGCGGGGTGTCGATCTCGACGCGGATGACGGGGTGGAAGGCGCTCCTCGGGAGCGGCTGGGTCCGCTGGGCGACGCCGAGGGCGTCCTTGATGTGCAGGTATCCCAGAATCTCGTCCCCCGGTCCGGTGACCGGGAGCCGGGAGAAGCCCGAGGTGGCGGCGGCGCGCTCCAGCCGCTGCGGGGTGATGTCGTGGCCGACGGTGACGGTCCTGTTGAGCGGGACCATCACCTCGCCGGCGGGACGGGTGCCCAACTCCAGTGCGTCGCGCAGGCGTTCGCCGTCGGCCGGGGCGAGCAGTCCGGCCTCGCTGGAGTCCTTCACCAGCCGGACGAGTTCGTCGTCGGTGTAGACGGACGTGACCTCGTCCTTCGGCTCCACCTTCAGCAGCCGCAGCAGGACGTTGGCGAAGGCGTTGATGCCGAAGACGACCGGGCGCAGGGCCCGGGTCAGCGCCACCAGCGGCGGGGCCAGTGCGAGCGCCGTCTCGGCGGGGGCGGCCAGCGCGATGTTCTTCGGGATCATCTCGCCGACCAGCATGTGCAGATACGTGGCGAGGGCCAGCGCGATCACGAAGGCGATGGGGTGCACCAGCGCTTCGGGCACACCGACCGTCTCGAAGGGCGGTTCCAGGAGGTGGGCGATGGCCGGTTCGGCCACGGCGCCCAGCACCAGGGAGGAGATGGTGATGCCGAGCTGCGCGGTGGCCATGACCGCCGACAGGTGTTCGAGCCCCCACAGGGTGCTCCGGGCGCGGGCGTCGCCCTTGACGGCCCGGGGTTCGATCTGACTGCGCCGTACGGAGATCAGGGCGAACTCCGCGCCGACGAAGAACGCGTTGGTGACGAGGGTGAACACGCCGATGGCGAGCTGAAGCAAGGTCATCGGGAGCCCTCCTCGACGAGCGACGCGGGCGCCGGCGCGGGCGCGGTGACGCGCACCCGGTCGGCACGGTGGTGTTCGACGTGGAGGACGGTCAGGTGCCAGCCCTCCACCGAGACCCGGTCGGTGGGTACGGGGATGCGTTCCAGACGGGTCGCGACCAGACCGGCGAGGGTCTCGTACGGGCCTTCCGGCACCTCGAAGCCGATGGATTCCAGCTGGTCGAGCCGGATGCTGCCGTCCGCGTCCCAGACCGCGCGCCCGTCCGGGGACGGCCCGCCCGGCGCCAGGTCGGGGCGCTCGTGCGGGTCGTGCTCGTCGCGGACCTCGCCGACGACCTCCTCGACGATGTCCTCGACGGTCGCGACGCCCGCCGTGCCGCCGTACTCGTCGATGACGACGGCCATCGTGCGGCTCTGCCGCAGCCGGCCCAGGAGTGTGTCCACGGGCAGCGAGTCGGGTACGAGGAGCGGGGCCGTGGCCAGCTCGGTGACCGGGGTGCGGTGGCGCAGCGGCTCGTCCAGGGCGAGTACGTCGCGGATGTGGACGGTCCCGATGACCTCGTCGAGGCTGTCGCGGTAGACGGGGAACCGGGACAGGCCAGTGGCCAGGGTCAGTTCGGCCGCGTCCGCCGCGGTGGCCCCGGCTTCGAGGGCCCGGACGTCCACACGCGGCGTCATGACGTTCTCGGCGGTCAGGTCGGCGAGGTGCAGGGTGCGGACGAACAGCTCGGCGGAGTCCTGCTCGATCGCGCCCTCACGGGCGGAGTGCCGGACGAGGGCGACGAGCTCCTCCGGCGTACGGGCGGAGGCCAGCTCCTCGGCGGGTTCCAGGCCGAAGCGGCGTACGACACGGTTCGCGGTGTTGTTCAGGTGCCGGATCAGCGGGGCGAAGCAGGCTGTGAACGCGCGCTGCGGGCCGGCCACGACCTTGGCGACGGCCAGCGGGCTGGAGATCGCCCAGTTCTTCGGTACGAGCTCCCCGATCACCATCAGCACCACGGTGGAGAGCGCGACGCCGAGCAGCGTGGCGACGGCCGGGACGGCGCCCGGGGGCAGGCCGACCGCTTCCAGGGGGCCGCGCAGGAGCACGGCCAGCGAGGGTTCGGCGAGCATGCCGATGACCAGCGAGGTGACGGTGATGCCGAGCTGGGCGCCGGAGAGCTGGAACGTGAGGCGCTTGGCGGCCTTCAGGGCGCTCTCGGCGCCGCGCTCGCCGGCCCGGGCGGCGCGCTCCAGCTCACCGCGCTCGATCGTGGTCAGGGAGAACTCGGCTGCGACGAAGACCGCGCATGCCAGCGTGAGCGCGAGCGCGAGGAGGAGAAGGAGGACTTCACTCACCGTGCCACCGCCGCCCTGCGACGCGGCGGGGCGGGAACGGCACGGCTCGTACTGGGAGGCTCACCCATTGCGGGACCGGAGCTCCTTTTCGGTTCGGACGGCGGTCGTGTGAGGGCCGGGGCAGGGTGTGCCCCGCGCTCAAGGGTAAAGGGAAAGCAAAGCGTTCCCCTGTGGTCCCGCTCACAGAGCCGTCCGGTCCCGTTCACCCGTCCGGTCACCTCGCTGCGCTACCGTGCGCCGACAGCCGGGCCGTACGCCCGTGCGCGCGGGAGGGACCGGTCCATGAGCCAGGCAGGGACGGGCGAGCTGCGACGGCGGCTCGGAGTGCGCGACGCCGTGGTCATCGGGCTGGGGTCCATGATCGGGGCAGGTGTCTTCTCCGCGCTCGGCCCCGCCGCCGGGGCCGCCGGTTCCGGGCTGCTGATCAGCCTGGCCCTCGCCGCCGTGGTGGCGTACTGCAACGCGACGTCGTCCGCCCGGCTCGCCGCCCGCTATCCGCAGTCCGGCGGCACCTACGTCTACGGCCGCGAACGCCTGGGCCACTTCTGGGGCTACCTGGCAGGCTGGGGATTCGTCGTCGGCAAGACGGCCTCGTGCGCCGCCATGGCCCTCACCGTCGGCGCCTACGCCTGGCCGGGGCACGCGCACGCGGTGGCCGTGGCCGCCGTCGTGGCGCTGACCGCCCTGAACTACACCGGCGTGCAGAAGGCGGCCTGGCTGACCCGGGGCGTCGTCGCCGTCGTCCTGGCCGTCCTGGCCGCCGTCGTCACCGCCCTCCTGACCAGCGGCACGGCCGAGGTCTCCCGCCTGGGCCCGGGCGGCGACATCACGGCGGGCGGAGTGCTCCAGGCCGCAGGTCTGCTGTTCTTCGCCTTCGCCGGGTACGCCCGCATCGCGACGCTCGGCGAAGAGGTCCGCGATCCCCGGCGCACCATCCCCCGGGCCATTCCCCTCGCCCTCGGCATCGCCCTCGTCGTCTACGCCGCGGTCGCCGTGGCCGTCCTGGCCGTCCTCGGCCCGGACCGGCTCGCCCACGCGGCCGCCCCGCTCACCGACGCCGTGCACGCGGCGGGCGCCCCGGCCCTGGCCCCCGTGGTGCGCGTGGGTGCGGCCGTCGCCGCACTCGGCTCCCTGCTCGCACTGATCCTCGGCGTCTCCCGGACCACGCTCGCCATGGCCCGCGACCACCACCTCCCCCGTACGCTGGCCGCCGTCCACCCCCGCTTCGGCGTCCCCCACCACGCCGAACTCGCCGTCGGCGCCGTCGTCGCCGTGCTCGCCGCGACGATCGACGTCCGGGACGCCATCGGCTTCTCCTCCTTCGGCGTGCTGGTCTACTACGCCATCGCCAACGCCGCCGCCCGCACCCTCACCCCCGACGAGGGGCGCCCGCCCGTGCCCGTGCCCCTGCTCGGCCTGGCCGGCTGTCTCGCGCTCGCCGTCACCCTGCCCCTCCCCTCGGTCCTCATCGGCGGCTCGGTCCTGCTGGCCGGCGCCGCCGTCTACGGGCTGCGCCGGCGGATGACGGGCTGACGGGCCGCCGCCCCCGACTTGCCGGACCGGCGCACATGGGGTTGGTTCGAAGTAGGTGTGTACGTGGTTCCCGTCTCCCCGGTCTGGGGGTGAACCGGCGTGCTCTTCACCGACCGAACCGACGCGGGGCAGCAGCTAGCCGCAGCGCTCCGGCACCTTGAGAAGGAGCGCCCCGTCGTCCTGGGCCTGCCGCGCGGCGGAGTCCCGGTGGCCTTCGAAGTGGCGCAGGCGCTCGGTGCCCCCCTCGATGTGATCGTCGTCCGCAAACTCGGCGTTCCGTACCACCCCGAGCTGGGGTTCGGCGCGATCGGCGAGGACGGGGTACGGGTCATCAGCGAGGAGATCGTCCGCAGGGCCGGGGTCACGGAGGAGGACCTCGCGTTCGTCGAGCGCGCCGAGCAGGAGGAACTCGCCCGCCGGGCGCGGGCGTTCCGCGCCGACCGGCCCCGGGTGCCGCTGGCGGGCCGGACGGTGGTCGTCGTCGACGACGGGATCGCGACCGGCGCCACGGCCGAGGCCGCGTGCGAAGTCGTACGGGCCCAGGGAGCGGCCCGGGTAGTGCTCGCGGTTCCTGTGGCTCCGCCGAGCGCGGTCGTCCGGCTCCGTGCCAGGGCGGACGACGTGGTGTGTCTGTCGGAGCCGGCCCTGTTCTCCGCCGTCGGCGAGTGGTACCGCGACTTCTCCCAGACCCCGGACGAGGAGGTCGTCGCCCTGCTGGCCCGCGCCACGCACCCCGGCGTACCGCCCCGGTCCGTCCGTACGACCGAGGTCGAGGTGGCCGCCGACGGCCTCGCGCTGGCCGGGGAACTCGCCCTCCCGGAAGGCACCGGGGCGGTCGTGGTGTTCGCCCACGGCTCCGGGAGCAGCCGCCACAGCCCCCGTAACCGTGCGGTGGCGGCGGCCCTGAACCGGGCGGGCCTCGGCACCCTCCTGTTCGACCTGCTCGTACCGGCGGAGGAGGGCGACCGCGCGTACGTCTTCGACATCGGGACCCTGGCCCGGCGGCTGACGCGGGCCACCGGCTGGCTGCGCGAGCGGGTGGACGTGCCGATCGGCTACTTCGGGGCCAGCACCGGCGCCGCCGCCGCGCTGCGGGCCGCGGCCGCCCCGGACGCGGACGTCGGCGCGGTGGTCTCGCGCGGCGGGCGCCCCGACCTGGCCGGGCAGCTCGCGGACGTACGGGCACCCACGCTGCTCATCGTGGGCGGCCACGACGAACAGGTGATCGCCCTCAACCAGCAGGCGCGGGACGAACTGCGCTGCGAGAACCGGCTGGAGATCGTGCCGGGCGCCACGCACCTCTTCGAGGAACGCGGCGCCCTGGACACGGCCGCCGACCTGGCACGCGACTGGTTCACCAGGCACCTGGTGACGGGGGAACGGTGACGCTCACCCCGGTGCCGGCACGCTCGCGGCCGGGCACACTCACGTCAACGGGTACGACGTACGCCCCGACGCCTCGTCGATCTCGTCGTGCGCCTTGGTCAGCAGCTTCATCGCCAGTTCGTTGAGGGCTCTGCCACCCGCGATCTCCTCCCCCACCCTCGGCTGCTCCGAGTCACTGGGGTGGCGGCTGGCGTACCCGTGCGCGCGCATCTCGGTCCCGTCCGGGAGCCGCACCATGGCAGCCGCGCGGGTGCGGTTGCTGTCCTCCTCGAATTCGAGCTCCACGTGCCATCCGACAGCGGTCTTCAGCATGACGAACACCTCCCGAAGTCCTCTCCTACCAGACTGCGCCCGTTCCACCCGCCTCGCAGCACATGGGCGGGGGATGCACACTCGTAGCCAAGGGATCGTTCGTCTGCGCGGACCGTCGCGCGCGTCATTTCGAGGTCGTTCCGAGGTCGTTTCGAGGTCTCCCGCATGCTCGACGTACCGGTGTGGCTCTGGGGGACATTCGCCACGATCGTCGTCGTGTCGCTGCTGATCGACCTCCTGGCCCACCGCTCCGCGCATGTCATCGGATTCAAGGAAGCGGCTCTCTGGAGCGGGTTCTGGGTGAGCCTCGCGCTCATATTCGGCGGGATCGTCTTCCTGGTACTCGGAACGACCGCAGGAACCGAATACACCACGGCATGGCTGCTGGAGAAGAGCCTCTCGGTCGACAATCTGTTCGTCTTCGCGCTGATTTTCGCGTACTTCAAGGTGCCCCGCGCCTACCAGCACCGCGTCCTCTTCTTCGGCGTCATCGGCGCTCTGGTCTTCCGCGGGATCTTCCTGGGCCTCGGCGTAGCCGTGGTCAGCCGTTTCACCGCCGTGCTCTTCGCCTTCGCGGCAGTCCTCTTCTACAGCTCGTACAAGATCCTCAGCGGGAAGGAGGAGACCTTCGACCCCGGCAAGAGCATCGCCGTGCGACTGCTGCGCACGTTCATACCGGTCAGCGACGAGTACCACGGCACGAAATTCATCATCAAAGAGGCGGGCAAAAGGATCGCGACCCCTCTGCTGGCGGTCGTCGCCGCGGTCGAGACGGCCGACCTGGTCTTCGCCGTCGACAGCGTGCCGGCCGTCCTCGCGGTCAGCGACGACGCCTTCATCGTCTACACCAGCAACGCCTTCGCCATTCTGGGTCTGCGAGCCCTGTTCTTTCTGCTGGCGGGAATGCTGGACACCTTCCACTACCTGAGCCATGGCGTGGCGGTCATTCTCGCCTTCATCGGCCTCAAGCTCATCCTCCAGGCATCCCACAAGTTGATCAGCGACGCCATCCCGGAAATACCTTCGCCGGTGAGTCTGGCCGTCATCGTCGTCATCCTGGGGGCATCCGTGGTGCTGAGCCTGCGACGCCGGGAGAAATGACCACCCCAGCTGCGAAAACCCGGGCAATGCGCCAGTAAAGCGAAGGGAAAACTTTCCACATTTATCGCGCGGGTCTACCGTTGAAGAATGTCCAGCAAAGAGCGTGAGACCTCGTCGCAGACCGCGTTCGTCTGTGCGGTCTGCAAGCAGTCCGTAGCCACGGAGATCCACCGGCACAAGACGCTCGGCATCTTCGTGCCCACCTGGGGGCCGGGCCCCTGCCAGAACCCCGACTGCGCCTCGTACCTGGCGGAGACGAAGCACCCGCAGCACAAGCCCCAGTAGTCACCCTCGGCAGATCACCTTCGGCGTTCACGGAGGGCCGCCACTGCCTCACGGATGGCGGGCAGCTGGGCATAGAGCGCGTCGCCGGGGCAGCCGGTGAGATAGCTGTCCCGGTGCCCCGAGATGACGTGCAGGCTGACCGCCTGGCCCCTGGGGAACCGGCTCTCGTCGTTCGTGGAGACCAGCCGTACCGAGCCGCGCGGATCGACGCCGGGACGCAGCTTCCACGCGATCACCCGCGCGATCGCCTCCACGACCGCCTTGGGTACGGGCACGTCGGCCCCGAAGGTGCCGATCGCCGCGATCCCGACCGTGTGGGCGTTGAACCCCTTGGTGTGGGCGCCGCGCACCGGCCGTGTGACGCCGCCGGCCCGGCCCTCGTAGATGGTCCCGCAGCGGTCGACGACGAAGTTGTACCCGATGTCGTCCCACCCGCCCTCTTTGATGTGGTCCGCCTGGATGCCCCGCAGCAGCTCCGGGGCTTCGGCGCAGTCGTAGTCGTTGGGGTGCCCCGTGTGGTGGATGAAGGCGGCGCTCACCCGGTTCGTGTACGTCGCCGCGTGCTTGACCATGCCCTCGTCGGCCCGCCAGGACGACCGGGGGACGATGTCGGGCTGGGGCGCCCCGGGCGGGGCCTGGGGCAGGGGCAGGGGTGCGGGCGCGGCGAACCGTTCCGGGGCATCCCGCAGGACCAGGAAGGCCAGCGGCATGAACACGGCGCACAGGACGAGCCGACGCGACCACATGGGCATACGACCACCCTGCGCCCAGTTCGGCCGTCCCGCAGTGGTGCCGGGCAACCGAGTGAGGCGGCGGCGCCGGGGCCGGGAAATGGCTCAAAAAAAGCGGACACGCTCGTTACGCGGAGGCGGATCCGGCGTTACCCGGAGGCGGACTCGGAAAAACATACCGAGGCTGCCACTTAGGGGGCATCCGCACCATTTCAGCCAATCGCGCGATCGGTCAGGACGCGACCGCTTCCGATTCCACTTCCGATTCCGCTTCCGCTTCCCTGCTCTCCTTGAGGAGCCGTTCGGCGCGGTGCGGAGACGTGTCCAGCCTCGACAGCACGCCGGGGACGGCGTTGTTGGGGAGGATGAGTTCGAAGAGGGCCGAGATCTCGGAGACCAGGTCCGGCGGCTCGGCCATCGACTCGGCGACCAGCTGGACCCCGGTCCACGCCCCGACGAAGAGCCGTGAGGTGGCCTCCGGGTCGACGTGCGGGAGCAGCTCCCCACGCTCCTTGGCCTCGGTGAGGATCTCCGTGCCCATGGCGATCCAGTCGGGCCAGCGCGTGCCGAACAGGCCCCGGGCGCGCGGGTCGACGGACAGCCGGATCGAGGCGCTGAGCATCGGCTCACGGGGCAGCCGATACGCCAGCAGCAGGGCTATGTCCACCCACTCCTGGAGCTTGAACGCCTGCGGCATGAGCCCTTCGGCGGTCACCGCCTCTTCGAGAACTCCTCGCGCAAGCTCTTCCTTCGACGTGAAGTGGAAGTACAGTGCACCTCGGGTGAGCCCGGCCCGTTCCAGGATCGATGCGATGGTGGCGGCGTCGTAACCGTGTTCGTCAAAGACCTCGGCTGCCGCTTCCAGGAAGATCCTGCGCGTGCGGATCGCCCGTTGCTGTCTGGCCAACTCGCGCTCCCTTGACCTCGTGTTTGCGCTCACTTCAAAACAAACGGGTGAGCCGGTATCATATCAGTGCGAGCATTATCTTATTGCGCCACGTCCGGGGGGGATCGTGTCCGAAGTTCCTGTGATCGACCACAACTTGACCATGGTGCCCAAGGAGATCGTGCATCTCCGCCGTGAGGCGTCCGTGTTCATCACCGACTGGAAATGTCTGGCCCCCGGCGAATTCGCGCTCACCGCCCGCTGGCCCGCCACGGAGGTCGGTCACGCCTACGACCCCAGGGTGCTCACCCAGACCATCCGGCAGAGCGGCCTGGTCATCGCCCACGCGGCGTACGACGTACCCCTCAGCCATCAGACACTGCTCCATGACTTCAACTTCACCGTTCGGCCCGGTTTCCGGGTGCCTTCCGACCACCCCTCGTCCCTGGACATCGGGATAAGGGTTTCGGAGCCGACCCGCCGCGGGAAGAACGTCAGCGGACTCGGCATGGATGTGCACGTGTCCCAAGCCAACACCACTGTGGCCATCGCGAATTCGGAGTTCGGCTGGATCTCGCCGGCCGCCTACCGCCGGCTGCGCGGTGAGCACCTCTCCCGCAGCTGGAACGAATGGCCGCTTCCCGCTCCTGTCGCCCCGCGCACCGTCGGCCGGCTCACGGCGTCGGACGTGGTCCTGGCCGCCACCGACCAGCCCCACCGCTGGCAGCTGCGCAACGACGCCGACAACCTCCTGCTCTTCGACCACCCCGTCGACCACGTCCCCGGACTGGCGCTGATGGAGGCCGGCTACCAGGCCGCTCAGGCCCTGCTCTCCCCGGCGGCCTTCGAGCCCACGGGCATCGCCAGCAGTTACGAGCGGTACGTCGAGTTCGACCGGCCCTGCTGGGTCGAGGCGGAGCGGCTGCCGTCCCCCGGCGCCGGTCAGACCGCGGTGAGGATCACCGGTACACAGGACGGACAGCCCGCGTTCCACGTCGAGCTGAGCGGTCCCGTCCGGTAACGAGGGCGCGGTGGACGGGGCCGGCCGGCGGAGTCCGGCCGGCCCCACGCCGTACCCGCGGTCACTGATTGACGAAACCGCCGTCCACCGGCATGACCGTGCCCGTGAGGAAGGGGCAGCGGTCGCTGAGCAGCCACGCGGCGGCCGCCGCGATCTCCTCGGGCTCCGCCGTACGGCCCTGCGGCGTAAGGGAGTTGACCATCTCCTCCAGGCCGGGGTTGCGCCCGAACCAGTCGGCGGTGATCTCGCTGCGCGTCGTACCGGGAGCGACGGCGTTCACCCTGATGCCCTGCTTGGCGTACTCGTCGGCAGCGGCCCGCGTCAGACCGACCACGGCGTGCTTGGACGCTACGTAGGGAGCGGCCGCGGGTATCGCCACCAGCCCGGCCACGCTGCTGTTGTTGACGATCGTGCCCCCGCCCGTGGTGAGCATCGCCGCTATCTCGTACCGAAGGCAGTTCCACACGCTTCGTACGTTGGTGTCCATGAGGGTGTCGTAGATGTCGTCACCCATCAGGTGCATCGGCGTACGGTCGCCGCCGAGACCCGCGTTGTTGAAGGCCGAGTCCAGGCGTCCGTACGTCGACACCGCGAAGTCCACCGCGCGGGAGACGTCGTCCGCCACGGAGACGTCGGCGACGACGTAGGCCGCTTCCGCGCCCTTGTCCCGCAGCTCGCCCACCAGCGTGGCCAGCCGCTCTTCCCGGCGGGCGGCCAGCACCACCTTCGCGCCCTCCTGGGCGAACACCCGGGCCGCCGCCGCGCCAATACCACTGCTCGCCCCCGTGATGAGGACGACTTTGTCTGAGAGGAGATCGTTGCTCATGGGCGCAGTGTCGCAGGACCGTTCCCTACGGGCTCCGGCAGGCCCCGCCTCGTCTGTACGGGCTCGGGCAGCCCCGCCCCGTCCGTGCGCACCGCGAGCCGCGGCAGCATCAGCGACCAGAACTGGGTGACCGCCCGGCACGAGGACCACTCCGCGTCCGCGCGTCCCAGGATCTCCGATCCCACCACGGCCGCCGTGACGGCGGAGACCGCGGCCTCCGGCAGCACGTCGGCCGCCAGGGCTCCCTGCTCACCGGCCAGGGCCAGCGTCGCCGCGACCCAACTGCGCCACTCCAGCCAGAGTTTGGTGTCCTGCTGCCAGGTGGCGTCGTTGCCGAGGCCGAGTCCGGCCCTCAACACCACGTCCTGCGTGAGCCGTTGGGCCAGCAGATGGGAGGTGTCGACCAGGAGGCGCAGCGGATCGGGGTGACCGGGCGGGCACGGGGCGATGATCTCGCGCAGCGTCTGTCCGGCCGCGGCCTCGACCGCGTCCCCCAACTCCCTTTTGCTGCGGAAGTGGAAGTGCAGCGCGCCGCTGCTGACTCCGGCGCGGGCGCTGATGTCGGAGAGCGAGGCGAGTCCGAACCCGCTCCGGTCGAAGGCCTCGGCGGCCGAACGGATCAACTGCTCGCGCGTGCGCACCGCACGGTCCTGCTTGGCCATCCTGACGCTCCGGGCGTGGTCGACGACTGAGGTCGGTCGGTCGGTCCAGGGGCCGTCGGCCCGTGTCCACGGGCAGGCGGCGGAGCCCACACGCTAACAAACCGGCCGTATGGTTTCGGAGGGTGTTCTGTATATCTGGCCGAAATTCTCTCCTGGCCCCGACCCGGGAAGCCGCGCGGTACCGTGCGGCATGCTCGCTATCCAGTTCGACCACTTCGGTGGTCCTGAAGTCCTCGCACCCGTTGAACTGGCCGCCCCCGTACCGGGCCCCGGAGAGGTGCTCCTGACCGTCGAGGCGGCCGGGGTGAACTTCGCGGACACCCATCAGGTGGACGGGTCCTATCTGACCGCCGACGCGCTGCCCTTCGTCCCCGGCAGCGAGGTCGTGGGCCGCACCCCCGACGGCACCAGGGTGCTGGCCCGGGTTTCCGGGGGATACGCGGAGCAGGTGGTCGCCAAGGAGTCCGCCGCCCAGGAGATCCCCGAGGAGCTGGGCGCCGCCGAGGCGCTCGCCCTGATGATGCAGGGGCTGACCGCCTGGCATCTGCTGCGCTCGGCGGCCCGGCTGCGCGAGGGCGAGACGGTGACCGTCCACTCGGCGGCCGGCGGTGTGGGCAGTCTCGCCGTCCAGCTGGCCAGGGAGTTCGGCGCCGGGCGGGTGCTCGCCCAGGTCTCGACCCCCGCCAAGGAGCGCCTCGCCCTGGACCTCGGGGCGGACGCGGTGATCACGTACCCCCACGAGGAGAAGGCGGACGTGGTCCTGGACGCGGTGGGCGGGGAGCTCTTCGACCAGGCCCTGGGGTCCCTGGCGTCCTTCGGCCGGCTGGTGACCTACGGCAACGCCGCGCGTTCCGGGTTCACCCCAGTCGACCCGGCCCGGCTGAACCGGCTCAACGCGGCGGTCGTCGGCTTCTGGCTGCGGCCCGCACTCGCGGCGCCGGGCGCGGTCAGCGGCCCCCTCAAGGAACTCTTCGGCCTGGTGGCCCAGGGTCGCCTCAAGCCGGTGGCCGGAGGAAGCTACCCGCTCGCGGAGGCCCGCCGCGCCCACGAGGACCTGCTCGCCCGCCGCACGGTCGGCAAGATCGTCCTGGTCCCCTCATACTCCACCGCTTGCGTATAGCAAGAAAACGCACAAAACGACCCACCACGAGAGCGTCGGCGGCCCCGCCCGGCCCGACGCGCCGGGCACCTCGCTTGCGCCGGTCACTAAGGTGTCGGCGTGACCTCCTTGACCTCGCAGACACCGAGCCACGCCCCCGCCGGAGCGGGGGCGGCGGCGGCCGGTGCCCGCAGCGGGCGCGACCCGTTCTTCGACAACGCGAAATACCTGGCGATCGTCCTGGTGGCGATGGGCCACGCCTGGGAGCCGTTGCCCGACAGCGGACGCGTGGTCGAGACGCTCTACACCTTCGTCTACACCTTCCACATGCCGGTCTTCATCGTCATCGCCGGCTACTTCTCCCGCAGCTTCGACCTGCGGCCGGAGAGGGTGTGGAAGCTGGTCACCCAGCTCCTGGTGCCGTACGTCATCTTCGAGGTGGCGTACACCGTCTTCGAGCGCGTGGTGCGAGACCCCTCGCAGCCGCTGACCATCGTCGACCCGTACTGGCTGCTCTGGTTCCTGCCCGCCCTGTTCATCTGGCGGCTCACCACCCCGATCTGGCAGGTGATCCGCCAGCCCGTGGCCGTGTCCGTGGCCATCGCGGCCATGGCGTCGATGATGAACGGCATCGGCGGCGACCTCCAGCTCCAGCGCGTGCTGCAGTTCCTGCCGTTCTACGTGCTCGGTCTGCGCCTGCGCCCGCACCACTTCGACCTGGTGCGCCGTCCCATGGCGCGGATTCTCTCCCTGCCGGTCTGCGCGATGGCCCTGCTCGTCGCCTACTGGGCCGTGCCGCGCATCTCGACCAGGTGGTTCTTCCGGCGCCAGAGCGCCGAGGAACTGGCCTCGCCGGTCTGGGCGGGCGCGGCGATGACGCTCCTGCTGTTCACCGCCGCCGTGGTGCTCAGCGCGTGCTTCCTCGCCTGGGTGCCGAGGCGGAAGCTGTGGATGAGCGCGCTCGGCGCGGGCACGATCTACGGCTATCTGCTGCACGGCTTCGTCATCAGGACCGCCACGTACAAGGACTTCTACGACCACGCGTTCCTGGAGACACCGCTCGGCAGGGTCGCGGTGACGCTGGCCGCCGCGGTGATGGTCACGCTCCTGTGCACCTCGCCGGTACGGCGGGTGTTCCGGTTCGTGGTGGAGCCACGGATGAAGTGGGCCCTGAAGCCGAAGCCCGAACCGGCACCCTGACCTACCTCAGCCGGTGACGGACGTCCTGCCGAGCACCGTGGCGTGCTCCAGGACGTCCTCCAGCGGGTCGTCGATCTGACCGGTCGCGATCAGCGCCACCTGCGGACCGTTGTGCGCGTCGGTGTGCGTCTCGTCGGCGTACGCGAACCCGGCAGGCAGCACGGACGCCAGTACCGTCGCGCCGAGTACGGTCAGCTTGCGCTTGCTCATGTCGGTTCCCTGCCTGCTCGGTCCAGTCGGCCGGGCCATCCTCCCCCTCCGCCGGAGAGGGACACGCCGGTGATCACCCGCATGGCGGAGCGACCGTTACGGAGAACGCACCGCACCCCTGTGCCCGGACGACGGGCACAGGGGTGCGGTGGTTTTACGGACTACGGGTTCAGACCGGGTCCGGCGTGCCGAGCAGCGCCGACGCGTTCTCCATCGGGGTGAGGGGCACCGCGGGGGCGGGCACCTCGGCCGAACGGCAGGTGAAACCGAGGCGCGTCAGCGCCCGGGTCACTTCGGCGGACGAGAAGTCGCGGCGGTCCTGCCGGGTGATCACTTCGCCGACCTGCTTGACGGGGTAGACCCGGCGGCTGATGACCACCGCGTCACCGGTGACGGGTTCGGGCTTGATGCCCTTCATCGAATCCTCGACTTCGTTCTTGAACAGATCGAAGGGGAAGCGGGCGATGACGCAGCGCATAGTGCCTCAACAAGGTGGAGGGGAAAGCCGGACGGGGACTTACCGGTACGGGCTACGCGGCCCGGTTGGAGCGGCGCTGCGACGCCGCGGCACGCGCTTCCGGCGTGGGCACGCCCGGTCGGCGGCCCTGAGCGGGGCGGCGGCTGCGGCCACGGCCGGCGAAACCACCGCTCTTGGACCGCTCGGACGGCGGCGAGCTGATGGTGACCGGGACACCCGACGGGGCCTGCGCCCCGGTGATCCGGTTCAGCTCGGCCTCACCGGAACGCACCTGGGCGATCTGCGGGGTGATCCCGGCGTCCACCATCAGACGGGTCATCTCGCGGCGCTGGTTGGGCAGCACCAGCGTGACGACGCTGCCGGACTCACCGGCACGGGCGGTACGGCCGCCGCGGTGCAGGTAGTCCTTGTGGTCGCTCGGCGGGTCGACGTTGACGACGAGGTCGAGGTTGTCGACGTGGATACCGCGGGCGGCGACGTTGGTGGCGACGAGCACCGTGACATGGCCGGTCTTGAACCGGTCCAGGGTCCGGGTGCGCTGCGGCTGCGACTTGCCGCCGTGCAGGGCCGCTGCCCGTACACCGCTGGCCAGCAGGTGGTCGGTGAGCTTGTCCACGGCGTGCTTGGTGTCCAGGAACATGATCACCCGGCCCTCGCGGGCCGCGATCTCGGTGGTCGTGGCGTACTTGTCGGCGCCCTGGACGTAGAGCACGTGGTGCTCCATCGTCGTCACCGCACCGGCCGCGGGGTCGACCGAGTGGACGACCGGGTCGTTCAGGTAGCGACGGACCAGCAGGTCGACGTTGCGGTCGAGGGTGGCCGAGAACAGCATCCGCTGGCCCTCGGGGTTCACCTGGTCGAGCAGCTCGGTGACCTGGGGCATGAAGCCCATGTCGGCCATCTGGTCGGCCTCGTCGAGGACGGTGATGGTGACGCGGTCGAGGCGGCAGTCGCCGCGCTCGATGAGGTCCTTCAGCCGGCCCGGGGTGGCCACGACGACTTCGGCGCCGCCGCGCAGGGCGCTGGCCTGGCGGCCGATCGACATGCCGCCGACGACGGTGGCGATGCGCAGCTTCAGCGACCGGGCGTAAGGGGTGAGCGCGTCGGTGACCTGCTGGGCCAGTTCCCGGGTGGGGACGAGGACCAGGGCCAGCGGACGGCGGGCGTCGGCGCGGCGGCCCTCGGTACGGGCCAGCAGGGCCAGACCGAAGGCGAGCGTCTTGCCGGAGCCGGTGCGGCCACGGCCCAGGACGTCACGCCCGGCGAGCGAGTTCGGCAGGGTCGCCGCCTGGATCGGGAACGGCACCGACATGCCCTCGGAGACGAGCGCCGCCATCAGCGGAGCGGGCATCTCCAGGTCACCGAAGGCCTCCACCGCGGGGAGGGCCGGGGTGATGGTCACGGGGAGGGCGAACTCGCCCTTCACCGCTGAGGGACGGCGGCCGTAGCCACCGGAGCGGCCGGAGCCGCCGCCGGAACGGCCCTGGGAGCCGGGTCCACCCTGGCGGCTCGACGCGGCGCCACGGAATCCGTTGGCGGTGCGGCTACCGGAGGGGGCGCCTCCCGAGCGGGTCCGGGAGAATCGGTCGTTCGTACGAGCTGTGCGATCGCGGTTCATGCAGAACCTTCCTCGATATGGCGCGTATCGAGGGATTCTTTATCGGGCAGCAGCAGCCTGAGCGGCGCCAAGAATCGCAAGAACGTGCCGATGAAATACGAATATGAAGCCCGGCCGCTGGGAATAAGCCGTATCCGGCGCTTCGAAATGACTGCTTCGACATGACCGACATGCATCCGGAATACGTCGCCGGGGAGTCGCTCACGGTGTCGGTCATGGATCGGTCAAGATGTGGGACGTGCGGTGGTACGTGGTGCGTGTCCTGCCGGGGGCTCGCCGCCGGTACGGTGCCGACTGCCCGGGCGGACCTGTGTCACGTCACGCCCTCGCACCCCGAAAACAGCAGCAAGCCGGGGCCCGCACCCCAAGGTGCGGGCCCCAGCTGCGCCATACGCCTATGTGGACTAGGCGGGGGTGATGTTCTCCGCCTGCGGGCCCTTCTGGCCCTGCGTGACGTCGAAGTTCACCTTCTGGCCTTCCTGCAGCTCGCGGAAGCCGGAAGAGGCGATGTTCGAGTAGTGGGCGAAGACGTCAGCGCCGCCACCCTCCTGCTCGATGAAGCCGAAACCCTTTTCCGCGTTGAACCACTTCACGGTGCCAGTAGCCATGTCATATCTCCTTCGGGGCAGTGCCCGTGGACTCGCACTGTGCGAGTCCTACGTCGCCGCAAATGATTGCCCCTTCCGGAAAAGACCGGAAATACAAAAGCGCGCCCACCGATGTAGAACCGGCGAGAGCACTTGAAGTTTTGGGAACCACAACTGCAACTGAGATCAACCGTAGCACGATTCGCCGGGATCGGGGCTGTACGCCATATCACTCGGGTCGCGGGCATAAAACTGCTGTTGCCCATTGTGCAATTTTCTATGTCGGCCAAAACAGATATTCAGCGGCCGGCCTCGGGACGCCGCAGCTCCTCGTGGAGACGCAGGGCTTCTTCGAGCTGGTCACGGACCCGGGCGGCTATGCGCAGCTGGTAGCGGGAGCAGCGCCGGTGACCGCTCTCGGACCGCAGGGGCGTGATGAGACGGGCCTCGCCGACCGCACGCAGGAGTCCCGGCGCCGCTCGCGCCCAGGCGCACCGCCTGTTTGACGCGCCTGCGCGAGAAACCCTGCGTGTGCGAGAACTTCATATCTGTCGCGACCGTCACAGATTTCCGTGCGGGAGGCCACACGGCGCGGTCGGCACGTGTATCCGACTGACCAGTTGGTCAGTTGGATACGCGCCTGACCTGGGACCATAATGCTGGTGTAGCCCTTCACGCCTCCCCCGTCGTGAAGGGCTACACCCTTGTCCGGGGGGGCGTTCATCCGAGTACCGGTCACCGGCGGAGCCGGGTTCACCGGGACGGAGATCGTCCGGGCCCTCGTCTCGTCCGGGCACGAGGCGGCGGGTGAGGACGGGAGGGTGAGGGGCTGGAGGACCGAGCTCCGGGCGTCACACCCTGACCCGCGCCCTCCCGCGCACCTGTCCGCGCAGTCGCTCGAGCACCCGCCCGCGCAGCAGCTCGTACTCCTCGCGGAGCCTCACGATCTCCGCCGGGCGCGGGACCACCGTGCCGCCCGTCACGATCTCCTCCGGTCCGAACTGCTCGCGGGTGAGGTCGATCTCGATGCCCATGCCCAGCCGGTTCCACCAGTGGTAGTCCGTCCGGACGCCGTCCACCCGCACCTCGCCGCGGATCAGCTCGCCGCCGAGCAGGTCGTTGACCACCATGGCGGTGACTCCGCACTGGTCCCGCGCGGGATTGTCCGGATTCCAGTGCGGACGGTGAACGGGGGTGGTCGTGTCGGCGTCCCAGCTGCTTCTGATGGCGGCTTCGAGATCGGCGAGGAGGAGGGGTTCCATGGCCTGATCCTCCCACCGCCCACTGACAACCACCGCCCGCCGAGCCCGCGCACCCGCGCCGCCGACCGCCCCCGCGACCGGCCCCGCCCGCCGGTCAGCGCGAGGTCCGCGAGGCCATGACCGCGATGTCGTCCTCCGCGTCCTGCCCGAAGCGGTCCAGCACCTCGTCCAGCAGGTCGTCGAGCCTGCCGCTCGCCGGCAGGGCGAGGCCCGACAGCCGCCCCACCGACACGTCGATGTCCTCGCCCCTGCGCTCCACCAGCCCGTCGGTGTACATGAACAGCACCGTGCCCGGACCGCACGGCACCTTCGTCGACCGGTAGCCGCCGAACCCCGTACCGAGCGGCGGTCCCACCGATACCGCCGTGACCCGGCCGGTCGACCCCGGGTCGATGAACACCGGCGGCAGATGACCCGCACTGGCCATCTCGCAGACCCCGACGGCACGGTCGACCACCGCGATCAGACAGGTCGCGGCCCGGTCGATCCCGGAGCGCTCGACCATCTGGTCGAGGTGCTCCAGGATCTCGTGCGGCGGCAGATCGTCGTAGGCCAGGAGCCGCAGCAGCGAGCGGTAGTGGCTCATCGCGACGGACGCCTCCACCCCGTGCCCCATCACATCGCCCATCGCCTTGAGGTGCCGCCCGTCCCGCAGCGGGATGACGTCGAACCAGTCGCCGCCCACCAACACCCCTTCCTCGGCGGGCAGATACCGGCTGGCGATCTCGACGTGCGGATGCGGACCGCGCGGTTCGGAGAGCAGGGAGCGCTGGAGTTCGCGGGCGATGGAGTGTTCGTGGGCGTACCTGCGGGCGTGATCCAGGTCCACGGCGGCGCGTCCCGCCAGCTCGCGCGCGACGAGCACGTCCTCGTCCGTGAACGGGGGCGAGCCATCGACCCGTACGAGACTGAGGGCACCCTGCGGAAGCCCGCGCGCCGTGAGCGGCACGACGAGCGCCGAGTGGATGCCGAGGGCCTCGTAGGCGGCGGCGCGTTCGGGGGCGACCTCCCAGGAGCTGAAATCGTCGTCGCTGCTGAAGTCCACGCACACCGGGGCGTTCGATGCCAGGCAGCGGGGTACGGCCGCGTCGTCGTGGTAGTCGATGTAGTCACCCGGCCGGCTGAACTGCTCCACCACGTCGTGGAGCGGGGGGACGGCCGCCAGCGCGGCACGCCGCAGCCGCAGCACGCCCGGCGGCGCGTGCCGCACCTCGTGCCCCACGTCCGGCGGGAAGACGTCCACGGCGGCCACGTTCGCCAGCGCGGGCACGACGAAGTCGGCGAGCTCCTGACAGGTGGTGTCCATGTCGAGCGTCGTACCGATGCTGACCGCCGCCGTGTCCAGCAGCGCCAGATGGCGTCTGGCCCGCTTCAGCTCCTCGTGCCGGATCTCGGACTCACTGACGTCCAGGACGATGGCGACGAGCCCGATGATCTTTCCGTGCTCGTCCTCCAGCCGGTGGTACGCCCCGTGCCAGTAGCGCTCCTCCAGATCGGACACCGCCCACGTCTGGCCCGTGTAGATGATCTCGCGGGGCCGCCCGTCGGCCAGCACCTTGCGCAGGACTTCCTCGCGCGCCTCGATCTGCGGCAGCACCTCGGCGATGGGGCGGCCCAGGTGGCCCGCGGCCGAGACCCCGTTGATCCGTTCGAGTGCCGCGTTGACGTAGAGGTAGCGCAGTTCGGTGTCGAGCACGGCCACGCCCGCCATGGCACCGCCGAGCAGGGCGGCAGGCAACGCCGGGTCGAAAGGCGTCGGCGGGTCTGCGTGCTCTTCGGGCGGCAAGGGAGCCTCCTGGGTCGGGCACGGGCGGTCCGTCAGTGCCCGGGCGGCAGACGGGGTGGGTGCACCGCCTGCAGCCCGGCCCCTCATCGTGGTCCGCCCCGCCCGGCCCCGCATCTCCGCGCCTGCCGAACGGGCCAGGGCGGTGTGCCACCGCTCGATCAGTGCGCGTGCGGCCCCGACAGCTGGGGTTTTCCCTGCGGTACGAGCGCGAGCGCCAGGACCGCGCTCACTCCGGCGGCCACCGCACAGACCGTGAACGCGTCCCCGAAAGCCCCGATGCCGGCGCTCCCACCCGCGATCCCCGCCGCCGCGACCGTGGAGACGACCGCCACCCCGATCGAACCGCCCACCTCGTGGAAGGTGTTGACGACACCCGAGGCGAGCCCCGCCTCCCGGTGGTCCACCATGGCCAGCGCCGTCGTCGTCGCCGTCACGAACACCGCACCCAGCCCGAACGAGGCCACGACGAGCCCGGGGAGCAGCCCGCCGTACACACTGCCGTCCGCCGAAAGCCCCGTGAGCGGTACGCACCCGGCGGCGGCGACCACCATGGCGCCCACGGCCGTCGTACGGCTGCCGATCCGCCCGACGAGCCGCGACCCGAGATGCGCGCCGATCCCCACGGCGAGCGCGACGGGCAGGAAGACCAGACCGGTCCTCATCGGCCCGAAGCCGCGTCCGTGCTGGAGGTACACCGAGCCGAGGAAGAAGAACGCGATCAGCAGCGCGGTGGCGACCAGCATCAGGAACGCCCCCGCCAGCACCGGCCGCCGCGTGAACATCCGCAGGTCCATCAGCGGCGCCCTCGCGGTGCGTTCGACACCCGCGAACACCGCGTACAGCAGCACGGCCGCCGCGATCGGCACCAGCGTCGCCGCCGAGCCCCAGCCGGAGTCCCCCGCCTCGACCAGCCCGTAGATCAGCGACCCCGTCCCCGCCGTGACCAGCAGCGCGCCGGGCACGTCGAGCCGGGCGGGCTGCGGTGCGCGGGCGGGGACCAGGAGGGGTACGGCCACCAGGAGCGCGAGGCCGACGGGGACGTTGACGTAGAACACCCACGGCCAGCCCGGCCCCGCGGTCAGCGCACCGCCGAGCAGCACCCCGATCGCCGAGCCGGTGCCGCCGATCATGGCCCAGACGCCGAGCGCCTTGTTCCGCTCCTCGCCGTGGAACGTGATGGTGACCAGGGAGAGGGCGGCGGGCGAGAGCATCGCCGCCCCCACCCCCTGCGCGATACGGCCGCCGATGAGCAGGGCGGCACTGTCGGCGAGCCCGCTGACCAGGGACGCGGCAGTGAAGACGGCCAGCCCGGCGAGCAGGACGCGGCGCGCGCCGAGCGCGTCGGCGAGCCGCCCGCCCAGCAGCATCAGACCGCCGAAGCAGAGGGTGTACGCGGTGACGACCCAGGTCAGCGTGGTGCGGTCGAGACGCAGATCGGTCGCCATGCCGGGCAGCGCGACATTCACCACGGTCACGTCGAGCACCAGCATGAACTGGCCGACGCAGATCAGCGCCAGGACGGCCCAGCGCCGTGGATCGACGCCGGGGCCGGAGTGCGGATGGGCATGCGGATGGACCTGATGGACCTCGGAACGGCTCATGAACTCAACTGTACGGTTCAGTTCAGTTGAACTCAACCGTACAGTTCAGGTCGCTGTTAGCCTGTTCCCATGAACGCGAAGCAGCCCCCCGCCGGACCCCGCGCCGAAGCGAAGCGCCTGGCCATCGTGGGAGCCGCCCGCACCGCGTTCCTCCGCGAGGGTTTCGGCGTGGGCATGGACGTCATCGCCGCCGAGGCGGGCGTGTCGAAGGTGACGGTCTACAACCACTTCGGCAGCAAGGAAGCGCTGTTCACGGCCGTCATCACGGGCGCCCTGGACGAACCGCTGGGCGGCGCGCCCACGGCAGCGCTCGCCGGACTGGCCGACGCCGACGACCTCCGTACGGCCTTCGTCGACGCGGCCCGCGCCTGGGTGGCGGCGGTGCGGGGCAACTCGGACGTGGCGGCCCTGCGCAACCTGGTCGCCGCCGAGCAGCACCGATTCCCCGAACTGGGGGGCGCCTGGCAGGGCCACGGCCCCGAGGGCCACCACCCGGCGGTCGCCGACGCCCTGCGCACGCTCACCGAGCGGGGCCGGCTGGACATCCCCGACCTGGAGACGGCGATCGTGCAGCTCTACGCCCTGCTCGTCTTCCCGCACCTCGTCTTCAGCTCGTACGGGACCGCCATCGACGACGCCGCCACGGATCGTCTGATCACGGGCGGCGTCGACATGTTCTTGAGCCATTACGCCCCGAACCGTCAACTCGACGGCGGGGCCCGCCTCTCGGCCCGCACGCGCGGCGAGCCGCATGAGCCTTAACTGATCGTTTCAGAATGCGGTTCGTAGGCGCCGGAGGGCGTACGGGTGGAGGTGAGCGACAACTGTCCCGCCCTGCCCGAGATGGGTGGCGGGGACCCGTGGGCCGAGGGCGGACGGGGCCTGTTCCTGGTCGCGGAGGTGGCCCACGGGTGGGGGGTGGTGCCGCGCGCGGGCGGGAAGACGGTGTGGTTCGAGTGTTATGAACGAGCCCCCGCGCGCGCCACGACATACGGACGCGGCAGCGCGTCGATGCTCACCGTGCCGTGCGCGGAGTCCCCGTCCCGGGGCAGCCGGAGCGCAGCCGAGACGGCGTCCGGCAGAGCGTTCTGACCGAGCAGGCCGGTGACCAGGGCGGTCGTCAGCTCGTGCCAGAGGGCGGCGCGGCGCAGCATCGCGTGGTCGCTGCCCTCGACCGTGACCAGGCAGGTCCGGGCGCCCTCGCGGCGGGCCCGGTCGGCCAGGTCCCGGCTGGCGCGGGGGCTCGTGACGCGGTCGTGGGTGCTGTGGATCAGGACGACATCGCGGTCCGCGAGTTGGCCGACAGGGTCGTCGGCCGGGCACCACGGGGCGAGGCCGACGACCGCGCGTACCAGGGGATGCCCGGCGTCGCGGAGGGAGGCGCGGGCTCCCATGGAGTGGCCGACGAGGACGACGGGGACGTCTCCGGCCTCACGCTGGAGCGCGTCGAGGGCGCGTTCGGCATCGTGGAGGGGGTCTTCGCGGGTGCCGTTCCAGCCCCGGCAGGTGTAGCGGACGCCGCGGATCAGTACGTCGGCCGGGAGCGCGGCCTTGGAGACGGCCCGCCGGAACGGGCGCATCCGGAGCGCGGGGAGGTTCAGCGGACCGAACGGCGGCGGCCCGGTCCCTGCCTCACGGCCACCGTGCAGGAGGAGTACCGCAGCCGAGGGGGGATGGTGTGCCATACGTTCACGGTACGGGGCACGCACCCGTCCACGTACGGCGATCAAGGGAGCCATCATGGCATCAGGGCCTCAACTCGGAGAGCTGGTCCAGGACTTCACCCTGCCCGGCGGAGTTCTCACCGACGACGCTTTCGAGCGGCGCGATCACACGCTCTCGGAGGCGCGTGGGCGGTCCGTCGTCCTCGCTTTCTATCCGGGCGACAACACCCCTGTCTGCACCAAGCAGCTCTGTTCCTACTCTTCCGGGTTCGAGACCTTCGAGGGGCTGGACGCCGCGGTCTGGGGAATCAGTCCACAGGGTGTGGACAGCCACGAGGCGTTCGCCCGGACACACGGGCTGCGGATGCCGCTGCTCGCCGACGAGGGGCGGGAGATCGCCAGGGCTTACGGGGTTTCCGCGCCCGGAATCGGGGTCCGGCGCGCGATCTTCCTGGTCGGGCCGGACGGTGTGCTGCGGTGGAAGCACGTGGCGTTGTTCGGTGCCACGTTCCAGTCGCTGGACACGCTCGCGGAGCACCTGTCCGGCATCAAAGTCGCGTAAAGACTGCCGGAACCCGGCAGTACCACGTTCCCCCGGCGTATGGGATCATCCAGCCAGTTCGACGGAAATGTCGGGGGACGTCGGAAAACCGGGGGAGTGATCACGTGACCTTTTTTCTGGGTCTCGGCATTGCGGGAATTGTTCTTCTCGTCCTCTCCCTGATCTTCGACGGAATCCTCGAAGGGCTTTTGGGCGGCGTACTGGACGGCCTGTTCGACGGCCTTCTCTCGCTGCCGGTCATCGCGGGATTCCTCTCGATGCTCGGCTTCGGCGGCGCGATCATGCTGGGCGCGACGGGCGTCGGCACGGTCGCGGCCACCGTCACCGGAGTCGTCGCCGGCCTCGTCGCGGCGTGGCTGACCTGGAGGTTCAGCCGGGCTCTCATGCGGGACCAGACGACCGCGACACCGCGCGGGGACGATCTCATCGGCACCTCCGGGTCCGTCGTCACGCCCATTCCGGCCGACGGCTACGGCGAGGTGCTGCTGCGGCTCGCGGGCCAGACGGTCAAGTTCTCGGCGAAGAGCCCCGTGCCCGTCGAACGCGGCGCCGAGATCTGGGTGGAGGCCGCACTGTCGACCACCTCGGTCCAGGTCCGCCCGGTGGAGCGCTGACCACCACCTGACTGTTCGACACACTGTCTGACTGAAAACGATCTGCCGTCCGCCTTGTCGGGAGGCAGGGGGGACCTTTCTCATGAGCCCAGTTCTGATGGCCGTCATCGGCATCGTCGTACTCGTCGTGCTCCTCGGCCTCGTAGTGATCACTCGCTACAAGGTGGCCGGGCCCAGCGAGGCGTTCATCATCACCGGCCGACGCGGCAAGAAGTCGACCGATCCGGTCACGGGTCGCACCAGCATCGACAACAGCGGCCAGAAGGTCGTGGTCGGTGGCGGCGTCTTCGTGGTGCCGTTCGTCCAGCAGAAGTTCACCCTGGACCTGTCCAGCCGGCACATCCCGATCTCCGTGCGCGGAGCCGTCACCCTGCGCGGCGTGAAGGCGAACCTGGAAGGCGTCGCGATCGTCAAGGTCGGCGGCAACGAGGACGCGATCCGGGCCGCGGCCCAGCGTTTCCTCCAGCAGCAGGACGGCATCGTCGGCTTCACGCAGGAAGTGCTGTCGGGCGCGCTGCGCGCCATCGTGGGCCGGATGTCGGTCGAGGACATCATCCGCGACCGTGCCGCGTTCGCGAGCCAGGTCGCCGAGGAGGCCGAGGCAAGCCTGTCCGGGCAGGGCCTGATCCTGGACGCGTTCCAGATCCAGGACATCACCACCGAGGGCTCGTACCTCGAAGACCTCGGTCGGCCCGAGGCGGCGCGCGCCAAGCAGGAGGCCGACATCGCGGAGGCCATCGCCCGCCGTGCGTCGGAGCAGGCCCGGCTGAAGGCGGCCGAGGAGATCGCGATCGCGGAGCGGACGTTCTACCTCAAGCAGGCCGAGATCAAGGCGGAGACGGAAGCGGCGGCCGCCAAGGCCAACGCGGCCGGCCCGCTGGCCGAGGCCGCCCGCCAGCAGGAAGTGCTCCAGGAGCAGGAGAAGGTCGCCGAGCGCCAGGCGGCCCTGACCGACCGCGAGCTGGACACGAAGGTCCGTAAGCCCGCCGACGCGGCCCGCTACCAGGCCGAGCAGGAGGCGGAGGCCCGCCGCATCGCCCAGGTCAAGGAGGCCGAAGCGGACGCGGAGCGCTCGCGCCTGACCGGCCAGGGCGAGAAGCTGCACCGCTCGGCACTGGCCGATGCGGTACGCATCGAGGGCGAGGCGGAGGCCGCGGCGATCGCGGCCAAGGGCTCGGCCGAGGCCGAGGCCATGCAGAAGAAGGCCGACGCGTTCGCCCGGTACGGGGACGCGGCGGTGCTCCAGATGCTGGTCGAGGTCCTGCCGACGGTGGTGGCGAAGGCCTCCGAGCCGCTGAGCGCGATCGACAAACTGACGGTCATCTCCACGGACGGCGCCAGCCAGCTCGCCCGCACGGTGACGGACAACGTGACCCAGGGCATCGAACTGCTCAACTCCACGACGGGCGTGGACTTGGGCGCCCTCCTGGAAAACCTGAAGAACCGCACGACAGCGGCCACCCCGGAGGTCCCGGCCCAGGCGCCGGCCACCGCGAGCAACGCCAAGAAGATCGAGATCACCGACTGACCGGGGTCTCATCCACCACCACCCGTGCCCGGCCGAGGAGTTCTCCGGCCGGGCACGGGTGTGTCCGGGGCGGCGACGGGCGGCGGGGCCGGGCCGAGGCCTCAGAGTTCCTTGGCCGGCCAGTCCAGGAGGCGGGCGCCGATCACCGCGGTCTGGAGGGTGTAGCGGTGCACCGGGTCGGACGGGTCGGAGCCGGTCAGCTGGCGGATGCGCTCCAGCCGGTACGTCAGGGCGCGCACGCTCAACGCCAGTCGGCGGGCCGTCTCGGCCGAGACGCAGCCCGCGTCGAAGTACACCGAGAGCGTCTTCAGCAGCGGTTCCGCGCCGCCCCTGGCCTTCTGGAGCGGGCCCAGCTCACTGCGCACCAGGTCGGCCATCGCCTCGCGGTCGCGGGTCAGCACCGGATAGACCAGCAGGTCACTCGCGTACAGCACCGGCTCGTCGAGTCCCATCCGCCGCGCCAGATCGAGGGCGTCGAGCGCTTCGTCGTACGAGTGGACGACGCCGCCCGGCCCCTGGTGCGGGCGGCCCACCGCGACCTGGCCGCCGTCCGTGGCCGCGTGGGCCTGCTTGGCGAAGTACCGCAGGACGTCCGGCTGGCTGCCGGGGGCGATACAGACCAACCGCCCGTCCTTCGTCGTCAGCAGGATCTTCCGGCTGCCGAAGCGGGCCAGCAGCGCCGCCTCCACCCGCCGCGGCACCGCGTCCGTCTCGGTGTACGCGTCCGGGCCCGAGGCCACCGCCACCGCATGGGCACGCGAGAGCCTCAGCCCGAAACGGGTGGCCCGCTCGGCGAGGCGGCCCAGGTCGCTGCGCCCGTACAGCAGGTCGTCGATGAACTCCCGTCGCGCCGCTTCCTCGCGCCGTACGGTGAGGCGCTGGGCGCGCTCGAAGCCCTCGGCGAAGGCGTCGACCGCCTGTTCCACGGCGGCCAGGACGGAATCGGCCGTCGCGGGCGTCGTTGCCGCCTCCTGGGGCCAGGCGGTGCGGGTCTCGGCCAGATGCATGCCCACCAGGGCGCGCAGTTGATGTCCGGCCTCGGCGCCCTCGCGGCCGAGGACCCCGCGGGCCTCCAGCTCCTCGCGGGTCAACCTGCGTCCCGTGGCCGCGACTTCCCTCACTATGCGGGCGTAGTCCCCCAGAAACTCTGCGGGAATCTCCGGCTCCGGCACGTGTACCCCTCCCCCTTCACCTTCCGGTCCTGATGCGGTTCCAACGCATCCTCAACGCCTCCGGGCGGCTGCCAGTGCCCGGCATCAGCGACGCGTGAAGACTGCCGGATTCCGGCAGTGCGGTGGTGGCGTCCGGGCTGACACCATCTGGTCAGCACCACACGGGGGAACGCACGGGGGATACGGGGGACAGCCCGGCTGTCGCGGGGAGCCGTTCGCGGCGCCGCGACAGCCGGCCCCTCTCCGGAGCGGACCGGAGGGAGCAAGGCATGCTGGGTTTCGTGCCCCCACTTCCTCAGCAGCCCCAACGCGCCCCGTCCGGCGGACACATGGTCGTCTGTGGTGACGACACGCTGGCCAGGCGCCTCGCCGTGGAGCTCCGTTACGTCTACGGCGAGCGGGTCACCCTGCTCCTCCCGCCGGGCCGTGAGCCCGGGCACCCCGAGCAGCAGATGACCCAGCGCGGACGCGCGGCGGCCCTGTTCGGGCGGATGTCGGCGGCGATGAACCGCAACGGCGGCGCGGCCGGCACCACGGACGGCGACACGAACGCCGGGGTCGAGGCGGTCCGCATCATGGAGGCGCCGGAGCCCTCCGACGACGTACTCGAAGAGGCGGGGATCGACCGGGCCGCAGCCCTCGCGCTCGTCTACGACGACGACGAACGCAACATCCGCGCCGCCCTGACCGCCCGCCGCCTCAATCCGAGGCTGCGCCTGGTCATCCGGCTCTACAACCGCAAGCTCGGCCAGCACCTTGAGACCCTGCTCGACCAGGCGGCGGTGCTGGCCATGCCCGGACTCGACCAGGCCGCCCTCGACGCCTCCACCACGGTCCTCTCCGACGCGGACACGGCGGCTCCCGCCCTCGCCGCCACCGTCCTCACGGGCAGCAGCAAGGTCATCCAGGCCGAAGGACTGCTTTTGCGGGCCGCCGAGCGGCCGCCGCCGCGCCACGGCGAGGCGGCCGACCCGGGCCTGTGCACGCTCGCGCTGCTCTCCTCCACCACGCACGACCCGGCGGGCGCCGAAGGGTCCGACAGCAGTGGGGACGAAGGCCCCCAGCTCCTGCCGGACGCCGACTCGGTGGCGGCCGCGGCCGGGCGCGGGACCGTCGTCCTGGAGAACATCAGCCAGGCGGACCCGGCCCGCCCCGCGACCCGGATGGGCGGGCGGGGCGCGCCCCTGAGCGAGGTCTTCTCCCGACGGCTGCGCTGGTCGGCGGCGGGCGTCGCGACGGCCGTGGTCGCTCTGGCCGTCGCCTCGGTGCTGACCAGCGGCTACCACCCCCTGCACGCCGCCTATCTGACGCTGCTCGACCTGTTCGCGATGGGCGATCCGGCGGTCGACGACCCGCCGGGCCGCCAGATCATCCAGCTGCTCTCCGGCCTGGCCGGACTGATGCTGCTGCCGCTGCTGGTGGCCGCCGTGCTGGAGACGTTCGGCTCACTGCGCACCACGTCGTCGCTGCGCCGCCCGCCGCGCGGGCTGGCCGGACACGTCGTCCTGCTGGGCCTCGGCAAGATCGGTACGCGCGTCCTGGTGCGCCTGCGCGAACTGAACATCCCCGTGGTCGTCGTGGAGGAGGACCCGGAGGCTCGCGGCATCCCGCTGGCCCGGAGCATGCGCGTCCCGACGGTCATCGGTGACGTCACCCAGGAAGGCGTCCTGGAAGCGGCGAAGATCCACCGTGCCGGTTCGCTTCTGGCTCTGACCAGCGTGGACACCACGAATCTGGAGGCCGCGCTGTACGCACGCTCGGTCAAGCCGGACCTGCGGGTGGCGCTGCGGCTGTACGACGACGAGTTCGCCACCGCCGTCTACCGCACCCTGCGTACCGCCCACCCCCAGGCCCTGACCCGCTCCCGCTCCGTCTCCCATCTCGCCGCCCCGTCGTTCGCCGGCGCCATGATGGGCCGCCAGATCCTGGGGGCGATCCCGGTCGAGCGGAAGGTCATGCTGTTCGCCGCGCTGGGGGTGGCAGGCCATCCCCAGCTGGAGGGCCGCACGGTCGAGCAGGCGTTCCGCGCGGGCGCCTGGCGCGTCCTGGCCCTGGACGCCACCCCGCCCGCCGACCGCCGGCCGGACCTGACGGCCGCCGGTGCGACGGGACAGCCGCAGGGCCTGGTCTGGGACCTGCACCCCGGGTACGTACTGCGCCCCGAGGACCGTGTGGTGATCGCCGCCACCCGCCGAGGACTGGCGGAACTCCTGCGCGGGCAGCGGTCGATGACCCGCCGGTGAGCGGCCTCCCGGGAACTACCGCAGGCCGCCCATCACGTCCCGCACCTCGTCCAGGGTCCGTTCGGCGATCTCGTTGGCCCGCTCGTTGCCCGCGCGCAGCACCGAGCGTACGTACGCCATGTCCTGCGCGTACTCCGCCCGCCGGGCCCGGATCGGCGCCAGGCGCGTGTTGACCGCGTCGGTCACCGTCCGCTTGAGGACGGCGGCGCCGCCGTCCCCGATCTCCTCGGCGACCTGGTGCGGGTCACGGTCGAGGCAGAGCGCGGCGAGCAGTACGAGACTCGACACCCCGGGCCTGCGCTCCGGGTCGTACGTGATGTGACGCTCGGCGTCCGTCTTCGCGCCCTTGATGAGCCGCGCCGTCTCGTCGGCATCGGCGGAGAGCGCGACCGAGTTGGCGCGACTCTTGCTCATCTTGGTGCCGTCGGTGCCGAGCAGGAGCGGCGCGGCGGAGAGCAGTGCGTCGGGTTCGGGGAAGACGGGTCCGTACCGTTCGTTGAAGCGCCGGGCGACGGCCCGGGTCACTTCGAGGTGCGGCAGCTGGTCCTGACCCACCGGCACCACGTTGCCCTTGCAGAAGAGGATGTCGGCGGCCTGGTGGACGGGGTAGGTGAACATGAGCCCGCTGACCGAGGACTGCCGGGAGTGCGCGATCTCGTCCTTGACCGTGGGGTTGCGGCCCAGCTCGGCGACGGAGACCAGGCTCAGGAACGGCAGCAGGAGCTGGTTGAGGGCGGGCACGGCACTGTGGTTGAAGATCGTCGTGCGGGCGGGGTCGATCCCGATCGCCAGGTGGTCGAGCAGCAGCCCGTCCACGTACTCGGTGAGCCGATCGGCGACGTCCCGGTCGGTGAGCACCTGGTAGTCGGCGACGATCACGAAGATCTCCACGCCGAGGTCCTGGAGCCGGACCCGGTTGTGGAGGGTGCCGAAGTAGTGCCCGAGGTGGAGCGCCCCGGTGGGCCGGTCGCCGGTCAGGACCCGGAAGCGCTCGGGGGTCTGCGCGAGCTGCTGCTCCAGCTCCGCGCTGCGGCGCTGTGCGGGCGTGATCGTGGTCTCGGACGTGGTGACGGTCATGGGTGGTCTCTCCTCGCGAGTGCGTGCGCTGATGCGTGGAGGACGGCCCGCCGAACCGGGGATCCGCGCCGCCCGGGGGCAGCGAAAAGGGCCGTCCATGTCGAACGGCCCTGGTTCCGTGCAGATGAGGTGGCCGCTCCTAGGAGGAGCGCCACCAGTTCCGGCACGGTACGGAGGTCATGGGGCGATTCTACCGGCGAAGGCCGCGGCCGACCGGGGAAACGCGCCGTCACGCGCCCGGGAGCGGCACGGACGGTGGCCGAGATGTTGCCGCCCCGATCACCCGGGGAGAGCCTGAGCGGGACGTCACCAGGTCTCAGCGAGCGCGGACCACACCGCGCCGGTCGTGGTGGGCGTAAGGAGCGGAATTGCGATGAGAGTCATGCTGAGGGCGCACCTGGACACCCAGGTCTCGAACAAGGCCGTCAAGAACGGCACGCTGCAGAAGATCGTGCAGAAGATGATGGAAGACCTCAAGCCCGAGGCGGCCTACTTCGGCCCCAGCGAGGGCGGGCGGTGCACCACGTTCGTCTTCGACATGGAGGACAGTTCCCGGCTGCCCAGCATCGCGGAGCCGCTTCTCGACGAGCTCGGCGCGCGGATCGAGATCCAGCCGGTGATGAACGGCGAAGACCTGAAGAAGGGTCTGGCCGCGCTGAAGTAGGGCGGCGCCGGGTGACCGCCGGGCCGGGCGGTCACCCGGCACTGGGCGTCACCGGCGAGGGCTGCGCCGGACGGGGACCACGGCTCATCCGGGGGTACGGAATAGGTCGCGCGGGTGCCGGGTTGTAGGGTGCGTTGATGTAGTTCAACATTCAACAAACCATCGAGCACCTGGAGGCGGGCGTCATGCAGTTCGGGATCTTCACCGTCGGAGACGTCACCACCGACCCCACGACCGGCCGGACGCCGAGCGAGCACGAGCGGATCAAGGCGACCGTCGAGATCGCGCTCAAGGCCGAGGAAGTGGGCCTGGACGTGTTCGCGACCGGGGAGCACCACAACCCGCCGTTCGTCCCGTCCTCGCCGACGACCACGCTCGGCTACATCGCCGCCCGCACCGAGAGGCTGATCCTCTCCACCTCCACCACGCTGATCACCACCAACGACCCGGTGAAGATCGCCGAGGACTACGCCACCCTCCAGCACCTCGCGGACGGCCGCGTCGACCTGATGATGGGCCGGGGCAACACCGGACCGGTCTACCCCTGGTTCGGCAAGGACATCCGCCAGGGCATCCCGATGGCGATCGAGAACTACGCCCTGCTGCACAAGCTGTGGCGGGAGGACGTCGTCGACTGGGAGGGCAAGTTCCGCACGCCGCTCCAGTCGTTCACCGCGACCCCGCGCCCGCTGGACGGCGTCCCGCCGTTCGTCTGGCACGGCTCCATCCGCTCCCCGGAGATCGCCGAGCAGGCCGCGTACTACGGCGACGGCTTCTTCCACAACAACATCTTCTGGCCCATGGAGCACACCGAGAAGATGGTGAGGCTCTACCGCAGCCGCTACGCCCACTACGGGCACGGCACCGAGGAGCAGGCCATCGTGGGCCTCGGCGGCCAGGTGTTCATGCGGAAGAACTCGCAGGACGCGGTACGGGAGTTCCGCCCGTACTTCGACAACGCACTGGTCTACGGCCACGGGCCCTCGCTGGAGGACTTCACCGAGCAGACCCCGCTGACCGTCGGCTCCCCGCAGGAGGTCATCGAGCGGACCCTGTCCTTCCGTGACTCCGTCGGCGACTACCAGCGCCAGCTGTTCCTGATGGACCACGCGGGACTGCCGCTGAAGACGGTCCTGGAGCAGCTCGACATCCTCGGCGAAGAGGTCGTGCCGGTGCTGCGCAAGGAATTCGCCAGGCTGCGGCCGGCCGGTGTGCCGGAGACCCCGGTCCACCCGGCGGTCACCGCCGCCCGTACGGCCGCCGCTGCCGCCAAGGAGGTCTGAGTACCGTGTTCGCCACCGCACCCCTGAAGATCGTCGCCGTCTCGGCCGGGCTGAGCAGCCCCTCGTCCACCCGGCTGCTGGCCGACCGGCTGGCCGGGGCCGCCCGTGAGCGGCTGGAGGCCGACCAGGACCGCAGGGTCGACGTGCAGGTCATCGAGCTGCGCGACCTGGCCGTCGACATCGCGAACAACCTGGTCACCGGCTTCCCGCCGCGCGGCCTGAAGGAGGCGATCGAAGCGGTGACGGAGGCGGACGGCCTGATCGCCGTGACGCCGGTCTTCACCGCCTCGTACAGCGGACTGTTCAAGTCGTTCTTCGACCTGATCGACCCCACCGCGCTGACCGGCAAGCCCGTCGTGATCGCCGCGACGGGCGGTACGGCCCGGCACTCGCTGGTCCTCGAACACGCGCTGCGCCCGCTCTTCGCCTATCTGCGGGCCGTGGCCCTGCCGACGTCCGTGTACGCGGCGTCGGAGGACTGGGGCTCGTCGGGCGACGAGTACACCGAGGGCCTGCCGTCCCGCATCCGGCGGGCCGGCGGCGAGCTCGCGTCGGCGGTCCTGGGGCGGACGGTCTCCGGGGCGTCGAGGGCGCTCGGACTGGACGACGGCGAGGACGCGATCGTGCCGTTCGAGCAGCAGCTCGCCGACCTCCGGCTGGACTGACGACCGGCTGGACGACCGACCGGCCGGCCGCCCGAACGACCCGGCCCGGCCCGTCGAATGGCGAGATGTCCGGTTTGATTAGAGTTGGGCCGAACGTCGAGTCACGCTGAAGCAGCTGAATCAGGCTGAACCGAGCTGGAGGCAGACATGGGCAGGATCGTCGTGGGCGTGGACGGCTCCGATGCATCGATCAAGGCACTGCACTGGGCCGTACGCCAGGCCGAGCTGACCGGCGATTCCGTCGAGGCCGTGAACAGCTGGGAGTACCCGGCGACCAGCTGGGCGTCGATGATGCCGGGCCTGCCGGAGGACTTCGACCCACAGGCCCTGGCGACCGTCTCGCTCAACGAGGCGCTGGAGGAGGCCCTCGGCGCGGAGGGGGCGGCCGCGATCAGCAAGATCGTCGTGATCGGCAACCCGGCGCAGTCGCTCCTGGAACGGTCGAAGGGGGCGAATCTGCTGGTCGTCGGCGCTCGCGGTCACAGCGGCTTCAAGGCGACGCTGCTCGGCTCGGTCAGCCTCCACGTCACCCAGCACGCGGCGTGCCCGGTGACGGTCGTACGCGACTGACGGAGACGGCGGAGGAGGGGGGGGGAGGGGGGGGGGGGGGGAGGCCCCCCCCGTGTCCCCCCCCCCCCCCCTCCTCTTGTATCCGTGAGCCTGTTCCGCACGTCAGGCCGACTGCGCCTTCACGTGGTCGATCACCTCGGTGAACTCCTTCGTGGGCGAGAAGTCCACGTACTCGCAGTCCTCCAGCGCCTCGGGGGCATGGCCCGGCGCCCAGTAGAACGCCTGACCCGCCTCGTAGACCTCGTCCCCCGCCTTGGTCCGCATCTTCAGCCGGCCCTTGAGCAGGTAGCCCCAGTGGGGGCACTGGCACAGGTCATCGGGCTGGCCCTTGAGAGCCGGTGCCATGTCCGTGCCCTTCGGGAACCGGACGAAGGCGACGGTCATGTCTCCCCCGACGTCCCGCATCCGCAGTTCCACGCCGTCGCCCTCGATGGCGACAGGCGTATCCGTCCGTGTGGTTGCCGTCATGACTCCTCCAGAGCCGGTCGGCCGTGCGCACACCCGAGAACCCCGCCCCTTCAAGTCTGTGCCCGCCCCCGGCGGTGTGCGACCCGTACCCGCTCCGCCGCTGTCACAGCGCGACGACGTCGGCGACGACGCAGGACAGGTTGTCGGGGGCGCCCGCGGACGCGACCAGCGCGGCGAGGTCCCGGACGGCCGCTTCCGGGCCGTCCGCGAGGATGACCGACCGGGTCAGCGCCGCCTCGTCGACCACCGCGGTCCACATCATCGCGGTGAGCGTGGTCCCCGACTCGGCCGGCGCGGCGCCCATCGCCACCGCGTCGCGCACCGCCGCCGAGGCGCGGTCCGCCGCGTCCTCCAGGAGGTTGAGCAGGTCCGCCGCGCTCACCGCCTCCCCGGGCTCAGTTCTCCCGCGTGTAGAAGACGTAGAAGGCGACACAGAACACGCCGGCTCCCACCACCGCTCCCATGACGGCGGACCGCAGCACGCTGGTATCGGTGAGACTCGTCAGGAATCCGATCGCGCAGGCCGTCAGGGCACCGAACGCCGCCGCCCGCAGTTCACGGGGCAGGGCGTTCCGGTAGCGCCCCAGCAGGAAGCAGAGCGCGGCGAAGACCACCCCGGAGACCAGCCCGAGCACGACCTGGCCACCGGTGACCGGGCCGCCGTCCCGGTCGATGAACGCCGCGTAGAAGCCGAAGATCACACCCAGTGCCACGGGCACCGCCCAGGCGAGCGGACCGTGGTGCCGGGCCGTCGTCCGCGTGCGGGACCCGTGGGACCCGCGGGACGGCATGGCTGCGTGTGTGGTCATGGCGGAGAGCTCCTTCCGTCGCCCCCGTTTCTCCAGAGCACACCCGCCCGCGCCGCCCGGCAACTCGAATGGCGTACGGCCCGGGGCGCCCCGGGCCCGCGCGGGATTCCCTGAGCGTGTGCGCACCTATCTCTCCGTGGCCCTGTCAGCAGTCATGCTCGTCCTGCTCGCCGTTCTGGTGCCCCTGAGCGCACTGGCGGCCTGGGTCGACCTGGAGATCGACGACACCGACCGGTACGTCGCCGCGCTCTCCCCGCTGGCCTCCGACCCCGCCGTACAGAGCACCGTGGCCGGCCTGATCACCGACGAGGCGATGAAGCGGCTGGATGTGGGGCCGCTCCAGGGGGCCGTCGAGGAGCTGCTGCGTGGCGCCGTGCAGTCGTTCACGACGACGGAGGCGTTCCAGAACGCCTGGGACCTCGCCAACCGGACCTCCCACACGTCGATGACCGAGGCGCTGGACGGGGAGAGCGGGGAGGCCGTGACCATCGACCTGGCACCGGTGATCCAGCAGGTCAAGCAGGGGCTGGTCGACGACGGGGTGCCGTTCGCGGACCAGATTCCCGTCCAGCACACCGACATCACCCTGCTCTCGGCGGACCGCGCGGACGAGCTGCGCGGCAGCATCGGATGGCTGCGGTACTGCAGCGTCTGGCCCGCGATCGGCACGCTGGTGCTGCTCGTCCTGGTGGTGGGCATGGCCGCGGTGCGGCGCGGGCTGCGGGGCGCCCTGTTCGCCGCCTCGGTCGCGGGCGCGGGTCTGGTGCTCGGCGCGCTCGTGCTGCGGGTGCTGATGGCGGTCGGCCGCGACCGGGTGCTGGAAGAGGTGCCGGGCAGTGACCGGGACGGGGCGGCCGCGGTGTTCGACGCGCTGACCGCCTCGCTGCGGACGACGGTGTGGATCGTGCTCCTGACCGGGGCCGTGCTGGCGGCCGGCGCGGTGGTGGCGCGGGTGATGCTGGCGCGCCGGAGGCCCCGGCCCCGGTAGCCCTGCCCGCCGGTTCCGTGCGCGGCCGGGAGCACGCCGGAGCCCGACGTGCGCTCCCGCACGGGCCGGGCGACAGTGGGAATCGTGATGTCGGGGGCGACTGAGAGGTCTTCCGCATGCGAGCCATCGCCGTCAGCGCGTTCCGCGCGGAACCCGGCCTCGTCGAGATCCCCAAACCGGAGCCTGCGGCGGGCGAGGTGCGGGTGAAGATCGAGTACGCGGCGCTCAACCCGCACGACTGGCAGACCGCCGACGGCGCCGGGGCCGGTCCGGCCCAGCAGGTGTTCCCCCTGGTCATCGGCGTGGACTTCGCGGGCAGGGTCGACATGATCGGCAGCGGCGACAACCGTTTCCGGGTGGGCGACCCGGTCATCGGCCGGGTCCCGACGACGCCTCCGGGTACGGGAACGTACTGCGAGTACGTGTCCGTACCGCAGGACTCCGTGATCGTCCCGGCCCCGCACGACCTGCCGCTGCGGATCGCCGCGGCGCTCCCCTCGGCCGGGATGGCAGCCGCGCAGCTCCTGGAGGCGGCGGCCGTACGCCCCGGCGGGCGCCTGCTCGTCATCGGTGCGGCAGGCGGCGTGGGCAGCTGTCTGACCCAGCTCGCCGGCGCCCGTGACGTGCGTGTTCTCGCGGCGGTACGCGGCGACGAGCGGACCCGGATGGGCGCGTTGGGGGCCGCCCTCACCATCGACACGACGGCCGCGGCCGGGGCACTCGAAGCGGCGGTGCGCGAGGTCTGCCCGGACGGTGTCGACGCGCTCGTCGACCTCGCCTCCGCCGACCCTGACTCCTTCGCCCCGCACGCCGCGCTGGTACGCGCGGGCGGCGTCGCCCTGAGTACGCGGGGCGCCTCCGGTTCCGCGGGCTGCCCCGCCGGGACCAGGTGCGCCGACTTCCGGCTGGCCCCGACGGCCACCCTGCTCGCCACCCTCGCGAAGGCGGCCGCGAGCGGCGCGCTGAGCGTGCCGATCGACATCGAACTCCCGCTGGAGAAGGCCCCGCAGGCGCTCGCCGAGAACCGTGCGGGCGGTGCGCGCGGCAAGACCCTCTTCGTGCTCTGACCGCATCCCCGGCCAAGCACTGACCACACTCCCCGCACCCGAGAGAGGCGTCATGGGCGACCAGGACATCTTCGACAACATCGACGAGCTGATTACCGAGGAACGGGCCCTGCGCGACCGTTCCACCGAGAAGATGGGCCTCTCCACCGAGGAGAAGGCCCGGTTGCGTACGGTGGAGGTCCAGCTCGACCAGTGCTGGGACCTTCTGCGCCGCCGCCGTGCCCTCAGCGAATTCGGTGAGGACCCGTCAACGGCGAAGGTCCGGCCGGCCGAGGAGGTCGAGAACTACGAGAGCTGACTGAGCGCCACGGGCCGGCGGCACAGGGCCGCAGGGCGGCAGTGGGACGTACGGAGGGGGCACGCAGTGGCCGGGGCCGACGCCGGACGGAAGCGCGCGGCACCGCCGCCCTGGCTGCTGAGCGGGCTGCTCCCGCAGTCCGCCCCCATCCCCTGGGCCGCCGTCGCACGCGCCTCCGTGGCGCTGGCCGCGCCTCTCGCCGTCGGCTTCGCCGTCGACCGGCCGACGTATGGTGCGCTCGTCTCGATGGGCGCGCTGTCCGGTGTCATCGGTGACACCGCCGACGCCTACCGGATGCGCATCCTCAACATCGCCGTACCGCAGCTCTTCGGCGCGATCGGCGTGATGCTCGGCACCCTGGTCTTCGATACCGGCTGGGCGGCCGTCGCCGTACTGACCGTCGTCGCCCTGGTCTCCGGGATGATGTCGACGATCGGCGCCGTTGCCTCGGTGTCCGGCCTGCTGCTCCTGCTCAACTCGGTGGTCGGCGCCGGGCTTCCGATGCCGAACCCCTGGTGGGTGGCCCCCTTGCTGCTGACGTTCGGCGGCCTCGTGGTGCTCGTCCTGTCGCTGCTGGCCTGGCCGCTGCGCGGAAAGCTCCCCGAACGGGCCGCCGTGGCCGACACCTACCGGACCGTCGCCGAGCTGCTGGCCGCCGCCGGAACACCCGCGTACGAGGAGCGGCGCCAAGCCGTCACCCAGTCACTGAACGCCTCCTACGACCTCGTCCTCGCCCGTCGCACGCGCTACCACGGGCGCAGCGCGTCCATGGTGCGGCTGCTGTCCCAGCTCAACGTCGCCATCCCGCTCGTCGAGGCCGCGCCCGCCGTCCATTTGACCCGGCGCCCGCTGCCCGAGCTGATTCCGGCGGCGGTGCGCTCCCTGGCGGACGACGTGGAGCAGAGCCGCAGCGGGGCCCCGGTCCTCGAACTGCCGGACCCCGAATACCCCGCCACGCGCGCGGTGGACAGTGCCCTGCGGCATGCGGCGGCCGTCGTCCACAAGGCCGAGCCCGATCCCTACAACGTGGACGACCGGCTGGGACGGCCCGCCGCGCTCGGCGTACGCGTCCGGCGGGCGGCCCGCAGTGTGCTGTTCTCCGAGACGTCCTGGCGGTACGGGCTGCGCCTCGCCCTCTGCATCGGGCTGGCGCAGGCGCTCACCTCGCTGATCGCCGTGGAGCGCTCCTACTGGGTCGCGCTGACCGTCACCTTCGTCCTCAAGCCGGACTTCGGCTCGGTCTTCTCCCGGGCCGTACTGCGCGCGGTGGGCACGGCCGCAGGGCTGGTCATCGCGGCCCCGGTGCTGGCCGAGGTGCCCATCGGGTGGTGGGACGTGCCGGTCATGGTGGTGCTCGCCGCGCTCATCCCGGCGCTCACGGCGAAGGGATACGCCTTCCAGACCGCGGCCATCACCCCGGTCATCCTGCTGCTGTCCGACCTGCTGAACCACCAGGGCATCGATCTGGTCCAGCCACGGCTCCTGGACAGTCTGATCGGCTGCGCCATCGTGCTCGTCGCGGGCTATCTGCTCTGGCCGGAGAGCTGGCACACCCGGATCGGCTCCCGGCTGGCGGACGCGGTGACGGACATCGCCGACTATGTGGCGTGCGCCTTCGACGGCCTCGAAGCCGACCAGGCGGAACGGGTACGGACCCGGCGCCGGCTCTACCGCGACCTGTCCGCCGTACGGTCCGAGTTCCAGCGGGCCCTGACGGAACCGCCTCCGGTCGGGGCGCGCGCCGCCGCCTGGTGGCCGCTGGTCGTCGCCGTCGAACGGATCGTGGACGCGACGACGGCGGCCCGGGTCCGGGTCAACCACGGTGCCGCGGCGCCGCTGCCCGGTGAGGTGGCCGCGATCGAGCAGCAGCTGAGGGAGCTCGCGGAGGGCGTGCGGTCGAGCGAGGAGCTGGTGGAGGTGCGGGCCGAGCTGCCGGGTGACGAGGACAGCGTGCTGGCACCGTTGCGGCAGGAAGTGGCGGCGGCCAGGGCGATCGCCTCGCCCCAGCCGTAGGGCGTCCGCGGCCGGGCAGCGTGTTTCACGTGAAACACGCAGAGTGACCGGTCACCGGCCCGGCCCGGGGCCCCGCTCCTGAAGGCGCTCCATCTCGCGACGGTCGCGCTTGGTGGGGCGGCCCGCGCCGCGGTCGCGGACCGGGACCTGGAGGGCGATCTCGCGCGGCGGCGGAGGCGGGCTGTTGTCGACGAAGCACTCGGCCGCCACCGGAGGGCCGACCCGCTTCTTCACGAGCCTCGAGACGACCACGATCCGGTCCCGGCCGTCGTGCCGCAGCCGTACCTCGTCGCCGGTGTGCAGCGCCTGTGCGGGCTTGGCCCGCTCGCCGTTGACCCGCACATGTCCTGCCCGGCAGGCCGCCGCAGCCTGCGACCGGGTCTTCGTCAGCCGGACCGACCAGATCCAGACGTCGACACGGACGCTGCCCGCCGCCTGCGGTGCCTCACCGGAAACCATGGGACCGACTCTAATGCGGCGCACGCGCGCGGGCGCCGTACAAGCGGACTTTCCGTCCGCCCGTACGGCGCCCGCTCAGCACACCGTCGGTCAGACGCCGATGTCCCCGCCGTCCCGGCGCCACACCGCGACGACGGACGGGCGGACCATCTTCCCCGGGCCGTCCGGCCAGCTGCTCGCCGGCTTGTCGACGGTCGCGCCGTCGATCTCGCCCGGGTGCTGCACGGCGACCAGGACGCGCCGGTCCTGGATGACCGGGCCACAGGTCTCGGCGCCGGTCGGGACGGTGAGGAACTGCTTCAGCTCACCGCGCCGCTCGCCCTGCGTCGCGACACCGAACAGGCCGTCGTGGGAGCCGAGCTGGTTGCCGTCCGTGGAGATCCACAGGTTGCCGTGGGCGTCGAAGGCCACGTTGTCCGGGCAGGAGATGGGGCTGACCTTCTCCTTGGGGAAGCCGGAGAAGTACGTCGAGGGGTCGTTCGGGTCGCCCGCGACGAGGAAGAGCCGCCACGCGAAACCGTCGCCCGCCGGGTCGTCCCAGTGCTCCGCCAGCTCCAGGACCTGGCCGTGCTTGTTGAGGTTGCGCGGGTTCGCCTCGTCCGCCCCGGCCTTGCCGGCCTTGCCGCGGTCGGTGTTGTTGGTGAGCGCGATGTAGACGCGGCCGGTGCGCGGCGACGGCTCGACGTCCTCGGGGCGGTCCATCTTCGTGGCGCCGACCTTGTCACCGGCCAGGCGCGTGAAGACGTACACCTCTTCGGCCGTCATGCCGGGCACGTGCGAGGTGGTGCCCGTCGCCAGCGGAATCCACACACCGCTGCCGTCGAACGCGCCGTCGGACGGCAGCTTTCCGGTGCCGTCGACCTCGGCGGCCGGCGAGTCACCGGTCAGCTTGGCAACGTACAGCGTGCCCTCGTCCAGCAGGGTCAGGTTGTGCTCGCGGGCGGCCCGCGAGTTCCCCTTCTTCATCTGCTTGCTGGAGACGAACTTGTAGAAGTAGTCGAAGCGTTCGTCGTCTCCCATGTAGACGACCGGGCGTCCGTCGGCGGTCAGCCGGGGCTGCGCCGCCTCGTGCTTGAAGCGGCCCAGCGCGGTCCGCTTACGGGGGGTGGAGTCCGGGTCGAACGGGTCGAGTTCGACGACCCAGCCGTGGCGGTGCGGCTCGTTGGGCTCCTGTGCCACGTCGAAGCGCTTGTCGAACCGCTCCCACTTGCGCTCGGTGGTGCTCGAACCGATGCCGTACCGCTTGTCGGTGGCGCTCGAACCGTTGGCGAAGTACTGGTTGAAGTTCTCCTCGCCGTGCAGCGTGGTGCCCCACGGCGTGGTGCCGCCCGCGCAGTTGTTCAGCGTGCCCAGGACCTTGCGGCCGGACGGGTCGGCGGACGTACGCAGCAGGGGGCTGCCCGCGGCCGGGCCGGTGACACGGAACTCGCTGGTCGCGGTGAGGCGGCGGTTCAGCGGGTGGCGGCCGACGGCACCGAGCTTGCCGGTGCGGTGCTCCTCCTGGACCACGACGACGGAGAGTCCGTGCGCCGCCCAGGCGATCTCGACCTGCTCACGGGTCGGGTTGGCCGGATCGTAGCCACGGAACATGAGGTTCTCGTCCGTGTACTCATGATTGGCGACCAGGACCTGACGGCCGTGCTCACCCTGGAGCGGGAGCAGCGAGAGGAAGTCGACGTTGTAACCGAACTGGCCCGCCTGCGCCTTGGCCGTCTGGCGGTCCGGGTCGAAGGCGGGGGCGCCGCGCAGAATCGGCTCGCCCCAGCGGATCACGATGTTCTGGTCGTAACCGTCCGGGACGGTGACCTTGTCGGCCTTGTTGGGAGCCACGGGCGAGAAGCGCAGGCCGCGTGCGCCCGAAACGCCGGGCTTGTGCGGGTACTTCGACGGACGGCCCGACCCGGCGAGGGCGGCGGCCCCGGCCTGCGGAGCGGCCGGACCGGCGAGGGCGGCGGTCCCGGCGGCAGCGGCAACGGTCACCACGGCGGCGGCGCGCATCATCGACCGGCGCGACAGGGCACCGGCGATGACATCGCCGGCGTACTCGTTGTCGCTGGTGTTCGGTATCTCCTGGAAGCAGGCGTCACCGCAGCGGTAGCGGCAGGTCAGCCCAGAGCGCCCGCCCGGGTGCGAGCTGATGAGCGGCAGCAGATTGCGCACGTGGTTCCCTCCATCTGTGTGTCCTGCGTGACGGTAGGTGCGCATTCACGCGGTACGAGGGACTCCCGGTGAACGGGGGGTGAAGTCAGGGCCACCGCTGTTCGCCCCGTGTGGCCGGAATTCGGTAATGCCTCGGTTGGGGCTCGGTTGAGGCTCAGTTGTCCCCGGGGCGGGCCGTGCCGCCGAACGGCCGGATCTGGCCGCTAACCTTACGTATCCGCCCTGGCCAGGGATCAATTTCCGCAGGGCGGACATATACCGCACCCAACTCATGCGAAAGGCTTGGCCCATGGGCATTCGGAGCTTGCTGCGCAAGGTGTTCGGCCGCACGGAGCAGGACGAGTCGGCCACGGCCACCGTCCCGCCCCAGGCCGAGCGCACCCAGCCCACGGAGCCGGAGCCGGAGACGACTTCGGCGGCCGAGCCCGCACCGGCCGTGAAGGCGTCGGTGCCCGCCCCGGCCTCCTCCTCTCCCTCCACCTCCCCCACGACCTCTCCCTCCGCCTCCTCCTCGGCGACCACACCGCCCGCCCGGTCCGCCGAGCGGGAGAGCGGACTGGCCTCGGACCTGGTGGCGGCTGCCTTCGACAAGGCGGCCGCCACCTCGTCGTCCGCCCCCACGGTCCCGGCCCAGGGCTCGGCGCCCGACGAGAAGCCGGCCGCCGAGCCGGCCCCAGAGGCAACCCCCGAGCCGGCCGCCGAAGCGGAAGCCGCGCCCGAGGTGGCGGCCGAGCCGGCCGCCGCCGCGAGCGAGCCCGAGGCCCAGGCGGAGCCGGCTCCGGCCCCGGCTCCGGAACCGATCAGCATCGACCTGGACCCGGAACCGGAGCCCACCGCGGCCCCGGCCGCCGAGGCGGAACCCGCCCCGGAACCGGCCGCCGAGCCGACCCCTGAGGCAGCCGCCGAGCCGGTGGCCGAGCCCGTCGCAGAGTCCGCCCCCGAGCCGGTGGCCGAGCCCGTCGCAGAGTCCGCCCCCGAGCCCGTCGCCGAGCCCGTCGCAGAGTCCGCCCCCGAGCCCGTCGCCGAGCCCGTCGCCGAGCCTGCGGCGGCCACGCCCCAGCCCGAGCCCGTCGCGGCCAAGCCCGCCGTAGCCCTCGCCCGGGTCAAGGCCCGCGCGCCCCAGCTCGTCGACTCGTACAAGGCCGCGCAGGCCGGGCTCAAGGCGCACGGGCTGACCGGCCTCCGCGCCACCGTGTACCTGGTGCTCGACCGGTCCGGGTCCATGCGCCCGTTCTACAAGGACGGCAGCGCCCAGCACCTGGGCGACCGCACCCTGGCCCTCGCCGCGCACCTGGACGAGAACGCCACCGTGCCCGTCGTCTTCTTCTCGACCGACATCGACGGCACCGGCACGGTCGACCTCACCGCCCACGAGGGCCGGATCGACGAGCTGCACGCGGGGCTCGGCCGCCTGGGACGTACCAACTACCACCGGGCCGTCGAGGAGGTCGTCGCCCACTACGAGACGTCGAAGGCCACTGGCCCCGCCCTCGTGATCTTCCAGACGGACGGCCCGCCGGACGCCAAGCAGGCCGCCAGGCAGGCCCTGGCCGAGGCGGCGCGGCTGCCGCTGTTCTTCCAGTTCGTCGCCTTCGGTGACGAGGACGCCAAGGGCTTCGACTTCCTGCGCAGGCTCGACGTCGAGAACGCCGCGTTCTTCCACGCGGGCCCGGCGCCGCGCGAGGTCCCGGACGCCACGTTCTACCGGGAGATCCTGTCCGCGCTCCCCGCCTGGACCGCCGCGCGCGAGGACGTCGCCGGCAGCTGATCCGCACCCGCTCCACCTGCGCCATCACCGTCACGGCGGTGCCCGCCCCAGTGGCCGGGCACCGCCGTCGCCGTTCCGCCACCCCCCGTGAGCACTTATCCGTGCAAGTGGTTCTGCCGAGGGCCGTTAGGATTTCGACCATGGCGGCCACTGGAACCGAGAAGCAGGGATCGAGCGAAGGCGTGAAGGCCTTCTACGTATCGACCCCCATTTACTACGTCAACGACGCTCCTCACCTGGGCCACGCCTACACGACCGTCGCAGGCGACGTGCTCACGCGCTGGCACCGTCAGCGCGGCGAGAAGGTGTGGTTCCTCACCGGCACGGACGAGCACGGTCAGAAGATCATGCGCACGGCGGAAGCGAACAACGTCACCCCGCAGGCTTGGTGCGACAAGCTCGTCGAGGAGGCGTGGAAGCCCCTCTGGGAGCACCTGAACATCACGAACGACGACTTCATCCGTACGACGGAGAAGCGGCACACCGACCGTGTGCAGGAGTTCGTGCAGGACCTGTACGACAAGGACCAGATCTACAAGGGCGGGTACGAAGGCCCGTACTGCGTGGGCTGCGAGGAGTACAAGCTCCCCGGCGACCTCATCGAGGCCGAGGACGGCACCAAGCTGTGCCCCGTGCACAAGAAGCCGGTGGAGCTCCTCAAGGAGGAGAACTACTTCTTCAAGCTGAGTGAGTACGGTCCCAAGCTGCTGGAGTTCTACGCGGCCAACCCCGGCTTCATCCAGCCCGAGTCCGCCCGCAACGAGGTGCTGAACTTCGTCAAGCAGGGCCTCCAGGACCTGTCGATCTCGCGCTCGACCTTCGACTGGGGCGTCCCGGTGCCGTGGGACGAGAAGCACGTGATCTACGTGTGGGTCGACGCGCTGCTCAACTACGCGACGGCGGTCGGCTACGGCGCCAACCAGGAGAAGTTCGAGGCCACCTTCCCCGCCGACGTGCACCTCATCGGCAAGGACATCCTGCGCTTCCACTCGGTGATCTGGCCCGCGATGCTGATGGCGCAGGGGCTGCCGCTGCCCGGCAAGGTCGTCGCCAACGGCTGGCTGATGGTCGGCGGCGAGAAGATGTCCAAGTCGAACCTGACCGGCATCAAGCCGCAGGACCTGACCTCGCACTTCGGCGTGGACGCGTACCGCTGGTACTTCCTGCGTGCGATCGCGTACGGCAACGACGGCTCGTTCTCCTGGGAGGACTTCGCCGCCCGCTACACCTCCGAGCTCGCCAACGACTACGGCAACCTGGCCTCGCGCCTCGCCGCCATGGTCGGCAAGTACTTCGGCGGGGCGCTCCCGGAGGCCACGGCCGCCGGTGACGCCGAGCAGGCGGTGCAGGAGGGCCTGGCGAAGGCCGTCGCCACCGCCGACCGGAAGATCGGTGACGACCTCGACTTCCAGGCCGGCATCCTGGCGATCTTCGACTTCGTGAAGCAGGTCAACGGGTACATCACGGAGCAGGAGCCCTGGAAGGTCGCCAAGGACACGTCGCCCGAGGGTCAGGCCCGCCTCGCGACGATCCTGTACACCGCCGCCGACGCGCTGCGCGGTGTGGCCGTGCTGCTGAACCCGGTGATGCCGGAGACCTCGCAGAAGCTGTGGGAGTCCCTGGGCGCCGAGGAGTCCCTGGGCGCGCTGGCGGACCAGCGGGTGCAGGACGCGGGCACCTGGGGCCGGCTGAGCGCGGGTGCGACGGTGACGAAGGGTGCGGTGCTCTTCCCGCGCCTGGAGGAGAAGCCGGCGTAGCCGTCTCCCGACGACGACAGAGGGCCGGGACCGCGTGACGCGGTCCCGGCCCTCTCGTCTGCCGTCCGGCGTCTCACCGCCGCAGCGTCTCCCCGTCCCCCATCACGACCACCGGGTTCCTAGCGGGGTCGAGGGCACGCAGAAGGTCCTTCATCCGGGCCTCGGGAAGCGAGACGCAGCCCTGGGTCGGGCCGCCGTGGTCCACATGGAGCCAGATGCCGCCGCCCCGGTCCTCGCCGAGCGGACGCTCCCGGTCGAGGGGGGTGACACCGGGGGTGCGGTTGTAGTCGATGGCGACGACGTAGTCGAAGGACCCTTCGAGCGACTCTCCGAAGAACCCCTCACCGCTCGTCGCGAACCGCGGATGCTCGTCGTAAGGGAGCCGGGTCCCCGGGTCGGGGAGCCGCCCGCCCGCGTCGGAGAGGGTGAAGATTCCGACCGGCGACTTGAGGTCGCCCGCCACATGGAAGTCCGTCCAGCCCTCCATACCGTTGTGCGCGGGCCAGGGGCCCGCCTCCGCCCGCCAGCCCTTGGCGGGGTCGTCGCGGGCGTAGAGGACGACGGTGGACTGGTTGGAGTCGCGGGCATCGCCGGTGACCACGACCGCCTGCCGCGCGGTGGCGGGGATCGCGGCCCGGGTCCCCGGGCCGAGCGCCGGGATCTCCGCGGGGGGCCTGGGCGCCTTGGTGCGCCCGGCCGTGGGCATGGACTGGGGGCCCGGCGCACCGCGGGCGTCGGGGGGTGCGGCCGCTTCCGTGGTACAGGCGGCGAGGGGGAGGAGGAGTACGGCGAGGAGGGTGGTGAGGAGGACGTACGGACGGCGGGAAGCGGACACGGCGAGGGCTCCTGAGTGGGTCGGCTGACGCAGTCTCAGGTGGCATTCTTCGCCGGGCCCGCCCCTGACGCGCTCTCAGCCACGCCATCCGGCCGTACACGTCATACCCCTGCCGGGTCAGACACCCGTTCCGCACGTGAAAGAGCCCCCGGCCTGACGACCGGGGGCTGTTTCACGTGAAACGACGGGCTACTTCTCCGTCTTGTCCTTCGCCGAGGCGACCGGCTTGCGGAGCTGGATGTTCAGCTCGCGCAGACGGGACTCGTCCAGCTCGGACGGTGCGCCCATCATCAGGTCCTGGGCGTTGCCGTTGAGCGGGAAGGCGATCGTCTCGCGGATGTTGGGCTCGTCGGCGAGCAGCATCACGATGCGGTCGACGCCCGGGGCGATGCCACCGTGCGGCGGGGCGCCGAGGCGGAACGCGCGCAGCATGCCCGCGAACTCGCGCTCGACGGTCTCGGCCTCGTAGCCGGCGATCTCGAACGCCTTGATCATGACGTCGGGCTCGTGGTTACGGATGGCGCCGGAGGACAGCTCGATACCGTTGCAGACGATGTCGTACTGCCACGCCAGGATGTCCAGCGGGTCCTTCTCCTCCAGGTCCTTCATGCCGCCCTGGGGCATGGAGAACGGGTTGTGGGAGAAGTCGATCTTCCCGGTCTCCTCGTCCTTCTCGTACATCGGGAAGTCGACGATCCAGCAGAAGCGGAAGACGCCCTCCTCGAAGTGGCCGGAACGCTTGGCGGCCTCGACGCGGACGACGGACATGATCTTGGAGACCTCGTCGAACTCGCCCGCGCCGAAGAAGACGGCGTGGCCGGGAACGAGGGAGAGCCGCTCGGTGAGCGTCTTGATGTCCGCTTCGGTGAGGAACTTGGCGATCGGACCCGCCAGCGTGCCGTCCTCGCCCACGCGCACCCAGGCGAGGCCCTTGGCGCCGTGCTCGACCGCGTACGCGCCGAGGCCGTCGAAGAACTTCCGGGACTGGCCCGCGGTGTCCGGGACCGGCAGCGCGCGGACGTGCTTGCCGGCGAACGCCTTGAACTCCGAGTCCGCGAAGATGTCGGAGATGTCGACGAGCTCCAGCTGGGCCCGCAGGTCCGGCTTGTCGTTGCCGTACTTCAGCATCGACTCGCGGAACGGGATGCGCGGGAACGGCGAGGTGACGTGGCGGCCGTTGCCGTACTCCTCGAAGAGCTCGGTCATGAGCTTCTCGATCGGCTGGAAGACGTCCTCCTGCTCGACGAAGGACATCTCGACGTCGAGCTGGTAGAACTCGCCGGGCGAACGGTCCGCACGGGCGTCCTCGTCGCGGAAGCACGGCGCGATCTGGAAGTAACGGTCGAAGCCGGAGATCATCAGCAGCTGCTTGAACTGCTGCGGGGCCTGCGGCAGCGCGTAGAACTTGCCCGGGTTCAGCCGGGAGGGGACCACGAAGTCGCGGGCGCCCTCGGGGGACGTCGCGGCGAGGATCGGGGTCGCCATCTCGTTGAAGCCGAGGGCCACCATCTTGGAGCGGATGGAAGCGATGACGGACGAGCGCAGCATGATGTTGCGGTGCATGCGCTCGCGGCGCAGGTCGAGGAAGCGGTACTCCAGGCGCCGCTCCTCGTTGACCCCGTCCTCGGCGTTGATCGTGAAGGGCAGCGGGGCGGCCTCGCCCAGGACCTCCACCTCGGTGACCTCGATCTCGATGTCACCGGTCGGGAGCTCCGGGTTGACGTTGTCGGCACCGCGCGCGGAGACCTTGCCGTCGATGCGGACGACGGTCTCCTTCGTCAGCTTCGACAGGGCGTCGTTCCCGGGGGTGCCGGGGCGGGCGACGAGCTGCACCAGACCGTAGTGGTCGCGCAGATCGATGAAGAGGATGCCACCCAGGTCTCGGCGATTGTGCAGCCAGCCGCTCAGCCGGACGTCGGTGCCGACGTCAGAGGCGCGGAGCTCGCCGCAGGTGTGGGACCTGTACCGATGCATCGTCGTTCATCCAGTCTTAGCGATTCGGGGTGGATTGAGCCTCCCCAGGCTACCGCCCGTACGCGCACCGCAGCATTGCTGCTGTCCAGCGCCCCGTTCCCTCGGTGGCGACCTGCGCTCACATCTTCATAAAGTGGGGCAATGCGCACCGAGGAAGTCCTGGCCGCGATCGCGACCGGTCTGTGGCGCTGGGACAACGAAGCCGGGACGGTCACGCTCGACGCGGAGGCGGCCCGGCTTCTCGGCCTGCCCGCCGAGCCCGGCGACTACAGGGAGTCCCTGGTGCGCTCCCGGTTCCACCCGGTCGACTGGAACGAGATCTACGGGGTCGTGAATCTCGCTGTCGCGGAGGGCACCCTGGCCGAGGCCAGGCTGCGGATCGTGGACGAGCGGGGTCTGGTGCTCCGAATCGTCCGCAGCCGGTCGAGGCCGGTCATGCGCCCCGGGGGAGGCCCCGAGAGCTATGTACTGATGGGCACGCTCCAGGAGGTCGCCGAGCCGCAGCCGGACTCCACCGCCGCCCACACGGCCATCACCGGGGACTGGCGCCGCTCCCGTGAGGCGTTCCTGCTGGACGCGGGCCGGGCGCTGGCGGAGGCCGGGTCGACCGAGGAGGTCCTGCGGGTCGCCGCGTCACTCTCCATGCCGGGGTTCTCGCCGGACGGCCTCGCGGTCTTCGGCGTCGCGGGCGAGCGGCTGACGATCATCGGGCACCACGGCCACAACGTGGGCGACGAGGACCCCTTCGCCGACATGCCGCTGGACACCGACTATCCGGCCGCCGAGGTCGTACGGACGGGGCGGGCGATCTATCTGCCGTCGCCGGACGAGTACCGTCGGCGCTTCTCCGCCACCTGGCCGCTCGCCCGCCGCTTCGGGCGCCGCTCCTGGGCCTTCCTGCCGCTGGTCGCCTCGGGCCACACGATGGGCGCCTGGATGGCCGGGTTCCGGCATCCCGTGTCCTTCTCGCCGGACGAGCGTGCCGTGCTGACGACGGTCGCCCGGATGCTCGCCCAGGCCCTGGACCGCGCGGGGGCCGCCGAGACCGAACGCGAGCTGTCGCTGGGCCTCCAGCGCTCGATGATGCCGACCCTCGGACCGGACATCCCCGGGATGTCGGTGGCGGCGCGCTACATCCCGACCGGCGGCGGCCTCCAGGTCGGCGGCGACTGGTACGACATGATCCCGCTTCCCAGCGGCCGTATCGCGCTCGTCATCGGCGACGTCCAGGGCCACGACGTCCGGGCCGCCGGGCTCATGGGCCAGCTCCGGATCGCCCTGCGCGCCTACGCCTCCGAGGGGCACCGCCCCGACGCGGTGCTCTCCCGGGCCTCGCGCTTCCTCGCCGGCCTCACCGAGGAGCAGGGGGGCGGCGACGAGCGTGCCGCGCCGCGCTTCGCGACCTGTCTGTACGCGGAGGCCGATCCGGAGACCGGCACCCTGGACATCGCCCGGGCGGGCCACCCGGACCCGGTGGTGATCAGCGTCGACGGCACCGCGGTGATCCGGCAGACCGCGGGCGGGCTGCCGCTGGGGATCGAGGCCGACTCGGACTATCCGACGACGAGGGTCGTCCTGGAACCGGGCGAGACGATCATGCTCTGCACGGACGGGCTCATCGAGACCGGCGGGCACGACATGGCGACCGGCTGGAACCGGCTCCGGCCGGTCCTGGAGGAGCCTGCCGAGGACCTGGAGAAGCTCGCCGACGCCCTCGTACAGGCCGTGCACGGCCCGACGTCCCACTACACGACCGGGCCACTGGCGGACCGGCGCGAGGACGACATCGCCCTCCTGGTGCTCCGCCGCGAGGGCACCACGACCCGGCAGGCGCCCCCGCGCCGCACCGCCATGACCATCGCCCAGGCCGAACCCGAACGGATCGCGGCGGCGCGGCAGCAGCTGCGCGAGCTGCTGCACGACTGGGCCGACCCTGAGCAGATCGACTCGGCGGTGCTGATGCTCTCCGAGATGGCCACCAACGTGCTCGTCCACACGGACGGCGACGCGCTGATGGTCGCGGAGGTGAGCGGGGAGCGCGGTGAACGGCGGCTGCGCGTGCAGGTCGCCGACGGCAGCGACGAGCTTCCGCACAAGCGCCGGCCCGGGGAGATGGCGTCCAGCGGGCGGGGCCTCGTCCTGATGGAGATGCTGGCCGACACGTGGGGCGTGGACCCGCGGGGCGAGGGGAAGTCGATCTGGTTCGATCTGCTGGAGACGCAGGAGCGGGCGGATCCGTGACCACGGGCGTGGTCGCTCCGGCCCCTCAGGCCCGGGACGAGCCGGCTTCGCCGGGCGGGCCACCGTCCCCGGACGGGACCGATGGCGGGCCACCATCGGACTCCGGAGCGCCGTAGTCCTTCCGCAGCTGTCCCAGGACACCGAACGCCGCCGCGCACAACGGCACCGCGAGCAGCATGCCCAGGACACCCGCGACGCCGGCACCCGCGGTCAGGGCGATCATGATCATGGCGGGGTGCATCTGGACCGTACGGCTCTGGATCACCGGCTGGAGAACGTGGCCCTCCAGCACCTGCACCGCCAGCACCACCCCGAGGGCCCAGAGCGCGATGACGATCCCCCGGTCGGCGAGCGCGACCAGGACGGCCACCGCGCCGGAGACGAAAGCCCCGAGATACGGGATGTAGGCCCCCACGAAGACCAGCGCCCCCAGGCCCACCGCCCCCGGGACGTCCAGGATCAGCAGGCCCACGGTGATGCACAGGGCGTCGATCAGCGCGATGAACGTGGTGCCCCGCATGAAGCCCTCGACGGCCTCGAAGGCCCGCCGCCCCATGGCCTCCACCAGGTCGCCGGTGCCGCGCGGGGCGATGGTGTGGGCGAGATGCGCGGCCCGGTCGGAGTCGCGCAGGAAGAAGAAGGTGAGCAGCAGGGCCAGCACGCCGGTCGCCACGAAGGAGCCGAGCAGACTGATACCGCTGAGCAGACCGCCGGCCGCGCTGGCGCCGAACTTCTCGAAGAGTTTCTTGGCGTTGTCGGCGAGGTCGTCCACGTTCGCGCCGTCCTCGACGCCGAAGTGGTCGATGACCCACTGGCCGGCGTCCTTGAGCGAGTCCACGATCTGGCCGCCGGTGTCGATGAGCGCGGTGACGACGATGTACCCGGCACCGCCGGCCACGGCGACGAGCGCGGCGCAGGTCAGTCCGGCGGCCAGGGACCTGTTCACCCCGCGGGCGGTCAGCCAGCGGTGGACGGGGCCGAGCAGCGCCGTACCGAGCAGTGCGAGCAGGACCGGCGTGACCGCCGTCTTGAACACGATGCACAGCCAGATGGCCACCGCGGCGACACCGGCGACGAGGAGCATGACGCCGCACCAGGCGGCTGTCCGGCGCGCACCGTCGGGCAGGAGAGGCTTCTGGGTAGGCACTCTCCCACCCGACCACGGTGCGGGCGCGGTGGCCCGCCCGCGCGGGCGTACGGGTGACGGCCCGTCACCCGCCGTCCGTGGGCGGGCAGGGCGTCACATTCCGTGGACCGCCGGAACCGTGCCGAGACGACCGGCCTGGAAGTCTTCGAACGCCTGCTTCAGCTCGGCCTGACTGTTCATCACGAACGGCCCGTAGTGCGCCATCGGCTCACGGATCGGACGGCCGCCGAGCAGGACGATCTCCAGGTCGGGGGTGTTGCCGTCCTGGACCTCGTCCGCGCGGAAGGTCAGCGAGGAACCGCTGCCGAGAACGGCCGTCTGCCCCTGGTGGACGGGCCTCCGCTCCGCACCGGCCGTACCGCGCCCGGCCAGCACGTACGCGAGTGCGTTGAAGTCCTCGCGCCACGGCAGGGTCACCTCGGCGCCGGGGCGGACGGTGGCGTGGATCATCGTGATCGGGGTGTGGGTGATCCCGGGGCCCTCGTGCCCGTCGAGCTCACCGGCGATGACGCGGAGCAGCGCGCCGCCGTCCGGGGAGGCGAGGAGCTGGACCTGACCGCCGCGGATGTCCTGGTAGCGGGGGGCCATCATCTTGTCGGCCTTGGGAAGGTTCACCCAGAGCTGGAGGCCGTGGAAGAGGCCGCCGGACATGACGAGGGACTCCGGCGGCGCCTCGATGTGCAGCAGCCCGGAGCCTGCCGTCATCCACTGGGTGTCGCCGTTCTCGATGGTGCCGCCGCCCCCGTTGCTGTCCTGGTGGACGAAGGTTCCGTCGATCAGATAGGTCACGGTCTCGAAGCCGCGGTGCGGGTGCCAGGGAGTTCCCTTCGGCTCACCGGCCGCGTACTCCACCTCACCCATCTGGTCCATCATGATGAACGGGTCGAGGTGCTTGTAGCTGATGCCCGCGAACGCGCGGCGCACCGGGAAGCCCTCCCCCTCGAACCCGGTGGGCGCGGTCGTGACAGCGAGCACGGGGCGGGCCACCGCGTCGCCCTGGGCCGCGACCTTGGGCAGGCTCAGCGGGTTTTCGACGGTCACTGCGGGCATGGGAAGCCACCTCCGGGATTGTCCTGATTCCAATTTAGTTGAATGGTGAACATCCTGCAAGGGCGGACGCATTCCCGCCCGTGCCCGGACAGCGGAAAGGGCCCGCACCGCATCGGTACGAGCCCTTCAGGACAGGCGGGAATCAGCCATACATGCGACGCATCGCGAAGTCGACCATCTGCTCCACGGCCTTGGCGTCGAAGACCATGCGGTGATCGCCCTCCATGTCGAGGACGAAGCCGTACCCGGTGGGCAGCAGGTCGATCACCTCGGCCCCGGTGATCACGAAGTACTTGGACTCCTTGCCCGCGTACAGCCGCAGCTCCTTGAGCGTGGTGAACATGGGGATCACCGGCTGCTGGGTGTTGTGGAGGGCCAGGAAACCCGGGTTGTCACCGCGCGGGCAGTAGACCTTCGAGGTCGCGAAGATCTGCTGGAAGTCCTCCGCCGACAGGGAGCCCGTGGTGAAGGCCCGGACCGCGTCCGCCAGGGACGGCGGCGAGGGTTCGGGATACAGCGGCTGCTCGCCGTAGCCGCCACCCATCTGCTGCTGCGCGCCCGGGGTCTGGTCATAGCCGTACATGCCGCAAAGAGTAATCGGACACATCAACCCCTTGAGGGGTTGCGTCTTATTACTGACGGGTAGCATCATCGTAGAGGTCAGCTGTTATACCCACGCCAGCTCGTCGCCCGACCCTCACCCCTCCCCGGGGCGCTGCGCGCCACTGCTATTGATTACGGAGCCTTCCCATGGGGCACTACAAGTCGAATCTCCGCGACATCGAGTTCAACCTCTTCGAGGTCCTCGGGCGCGACAAGGTGTACGGCACCGGCGCGTTCGCCGAGATGGACGTCGACACCGCGAAGACCATCCTCGACGAGGTCAACCGCCTCGCGGAGAACGAGCTCGCCGACTCCTTCGCGGACGCCGACCGCAACCCGCCGGTCTTCGACCCGGAGACCAACACCGCTCCGGTCCCGGCCTCCTTCAAGAAGTCGTACCAGGCGTTCATGGACTCCGAGTACTGGCGCCTGGGCCTGCCCGAGGAGATCGGCGGCACCACCTCGCCGCGCTCCCTGATCTGGGGCTACGCGGAGCTGCTGCTCGGCTCGAACCCGGCCGTCTGGATGTACTCCTCCGGCCCGGCCTTCGCCGGCATCCTCTTCGACGAGGGCAACGAGGCGCAGAAGAAGATCGCGGAGATCGCCGTCGAGAAGCAGTGGGGCTCGACGATGGTGCTGACCGAGCCCGACGCGGGTTCGGACGTCGGCGCCGGCCGCACGAAGGCCGTCGAGCAGGAGGACGGCTCCTGGCACATCGAGGGTGTGAAGCGCTTCATCACCTCGGGCGAGCACGACATGTCCGAGAACATCCTCCACTACGTGCTGGCGCGCCCCGAGGGCGCGGGCCCCGGCACCAAGGGCCTGTCGCTCTACATGGTCCCGAAGTTCCACTTCGACTGGACCACCGGCGAGCTGGGCGAGCGCAACGGCGTGTACGCGACGAACGTCGAGCACAAGATGGGCCTCAAGGCGTCCAACACGTGCGAGATGACGTTCGGCGACCAGCACCCCGCCAAGGGCTGGCTGGTCGGTGACAAGCACGACGGCATCCGCCAGATGTTCCGCATCATCGAGTTCGCCCGCATGATGGTCGGCACGAAGGCCATCGCCACCCTGTCGACGGGTTACCTGAACGCGCTGGAGTACGCCAAGGAGCGCGTCCAGGGCACCGACCTGTCGCAGTTCATGGACAAGACGGCCCCCAAGGTCACCATCACGCACCACCCCGACGTGCGCCGCTCGCTCATGACGCAGAAGGCGTACGCGGAGGGCATGCGCTCCCTCGTGCTGTACACCGCCTCCGTCCAGGACGCGATCCAGGAGACGGAGGCCGCGGGCGAGGACGCGAAGGCGCTGCACGGCCTCAACGACCTGCTGCTCCCGATCGTGAAGGGCTACGGCTCCGAGAAGTCGTACGAGCAGCTCGCGCAGTCGCTCCAGACCTTCGGTGGCTCCGGTTACCTCCAGGAGTACCCGGTCGAGCAGTACATCCGCGACGCCAAGATCGACACCCTGTACGAGGGCACGACGGCGATCCAGGGCCAGGACTTCTTCTTCCGGAAGATCGTCCGCGACCAGGGTGCTTCCCTGAACACGCTCTCCGAGGAGATCAAGAAGTTCCTCGCCGAGCACCAGGGCAACGAGGAGCTCAGCGCCTCGGTCGACTCGCTCGCCAAGGCGGCCGTGGACCTGGAGGCGATCGTCGGCACGATGATCACCGACCTCACCGCGACCGGCGAGGACGTCAAGAACATCTACAAGGTGGGCCTCAACACCACCCGCCTGCTGATGGCCTCCGGCGACGTCGTCGTCGGTTACCTGCTGCTCAAGGGCGCGGCCGTGGCCGCCGAGAAGCTGCCGACCGCTTCCGCGAAGGACCGCGCCTTCTACCAGGGCAAGATCGCCGCCGCGAAGTTCTTCGCCGCGAACATCCTGCCGGGCGTGGGCGCCGAGCGCGCGCTCGCGGAGACCGTCGACAACTCGCTGATGGAGCTGGACGAGGCCGCGTTCTAAGCCTTCCGTCCGGATCAGGCCCGCCCCTCCCCGGGGCGGGCCTTCTCTATGATCGGCGTCCGGCGCGAGAAGGAGATGTGATCGTGAGTTCGATGCGGGCAACTGGCATACACCGGGCGGCGCGTGGGGCGGTGGTGGCAGCGGCGGCTCTGCTGCTGCTCGCGGGCTGCGGCGGGGACACCGAGGACGAGGTGGCCGCCCTGGACGAGGCACAGGTCGCCTCGGTGCTGCCGGACGAGGACGCGATGCCGGGCTGGGAACGCACCGAGAAGCCGTCCACCTCCCCGATGAACGACCTCATGCGGAGCAGCCTCTGCGCGAACAAGGGCAACAAGGGGTGCGAGGAGTCCGCGTTCATGGGGACGGTCTCCTTCATGAACGAGAAGAAGAAGACCAAGGCCCTGTTCTGGATGATCGCGTACAAGAACGAGAAGGCCGCCGAGGCCGCGTACGGCGTCCAGTGGAAGAACACCACGCGTAACGCCGGCAAGGAGAAGGCCGACCTCGGACAGGTCGGCGCGCAGCGTGACGCACGGCTGAGGAGGCTGTACGGCGGCAGCCTCGGAGTCACCGGCCAGATACGGGTCGGCACCACGGTGCTGTTCTTGGGGTCGGACGCGATGAGCGAGGAAGCACCCGACAAGGAGCTCACCAAGGACCTCGCGGCGCTGTTCTCCGAGCGCGCGCAGCAGGCCCAGAACGGCGACGAACCGTCCGCGAAGCTCTGACCCGGCGGCCTCCCGGCGGAAGGAACCGGGCGTAACACCCTTCTCCGCGCGTCCGGCATGTGCCACCCCGGGGCAACCGTGAAGTGTCCCGGCCCACCGTCGTTACAGTGAAGAACATGAGTTCTCCCCTCCGCTTCGACCGCGGGCACACCGACGACCTGATGGCCTTCCTGATGGCCAGCCCCTCCCCCTACCACGCGGTGGCTTCCGCCGCGGCGCGGCTGGAGAAGGCCGGTTTCCGGCAGGTCGAGGAAACCGCGGCCTGGGACGCCACCACCGGCGGGAAGTACGTTCTGCGGGGCGGGGCGATCATCGCCTGGTACGTGCCGGAGGGCGCCGAGGCGCACACCCCGTTCCGGATCGCCGGGGCGCACACCGACTCGCCGAACCTCCGGGTGAAGCCGCTGCCCGACACCGGTTCGTACGGCTGGCGCCAGGTCGCCGTCGAGATCTACGGCGGCACGCTCCTGAACACCTGGCTCGACCGGGACCTGGGCCTCGCAGGCCGGATCTCGCTGCGGGACGGCACGCACCGGCTGGTCAACATCGACCGGGCACTCCTGCGCGTACCGCAGCTGGCCGTCCACCTGGACCGGTCGGCCAACACCGACGGCCTCAAGCTCGACCGGCAGAAGCACATGCAGCCGATCTGGGGACTGGGCGACGTCGAGGAGGGCGACCTGATCCGCTTCGTCGCCGAGGAGGCGGGCGTCGACGCCGGGGACGTGACCGGCTGGGACCTCATGCCGCACGCCATCGAGCCGCCGTCCTACCTGGGCCGCGACCGTGAGCTGCTGGCCGGCCCCCGGATGGACAACCTCCTCTCGGTGCACGCGGCGACCGCCGCGCTCGCCGCCGTCGCCGGTCAGCCGGACGACGAGATTCCGTACATCCCGGTGCTCGCCGCCTTCGACCACGAGGAGAACGGCTCGCAGTCCGACACCGGCGCCGACGGCCCGCTGCTCGGCACCGTCCTGGAGCGCTCGGTGTTCGCCCGCGGCGGCACCCTCGAAGACCGTGCCCGCGCCTTCGCCGGCACCGTCTGCCTCTCCTCCGACACGGGGCACGCGGTGCACCCCAACTACGCGGAGCGCCACGACCCGACGCACCACCCGGTGGCCAACGGCGGACCGATCCTCAAGGTCAACGTCAACATGCGGTACGCGACCGACGGCAGCGGCCGGGCCGTGTTCGCGGCGGCGTGCGAGAAGGCCGGCGTGCCGTGGCAGACCTTCGTCTCCAACAACGCGATGCCGTGCGGCACGACGATCGGACCGATCACGGCGGCCCGTCACGGCATCCAGACCGTCGACGTCGGTGTCGCGATCCTGTCGATGCACAGCGCCCGTGAACTGTGCGGCGCCGACGACCCGTATCTGCTGGCGAACGCGCTCACGGCGTTCCTGGCGGGCTGACACCGCCGGTGGCCCCCCTGCCGACGGGACGGCAGGGGGGCGCCGTCATGCCGGGCTGGTCCGGAACCGGCGCCGGTACTCCGTGGGTGTCGTGTCGAGCCTGCGGCGGAAGGCCCTGACCAGGGTGTCGATGGTGCCGAACCCGCAGGCGGACGCGACGCGTTCGAGGGTGGCGTCGGTGGATTCGAGCTGGTTGCGCGCCATCTCGACACGGACCGACTCGATGTAGGCATGCGGGGTCGTGCCGAGCTCGCTCTTGAAGATCCGGGTGAGCTGCCGGTCGCTGATGTGGCCGCAGGCCGCGAGGTCCGCGACGGTGAGCGGTTCGCTGATGTTGCGCATGATGTAGTGGCGGAGGTCCTCGATGCGCCGGGTCGTGGAGACCTGTTCCAGCGGAACACTGAACTGGCTCTGGCCACTTGGCCGCTTCAGGTACATCACGAGCTGACGGGCGACCCGCAGCGCGATGGCCTCGCCGAGATCGTCGGCGATGAGGGCGAGCGACAGATCGAGGCAGGCGCTGATCCCCGCGCCGGTCCACACGTCCCCCTGGCGGATGAAGATCGGATCGGCGTCGACCTCGACCATGGGATGGTCGGCGGCGAGCTGTTGCGCGGTCGACCAGTGAGTGGTGGCGCGCTTGCCGTCGAGGAGTCCGGCCGCGGCGAGGATGTGCGCTCCGACGCAGACGGAGGTGACCCTTCGGGTCCGCCCGGCCAGCTGTTCCACCCGGCGGACCACAGCGGGGTCGGTGAGCGGGTGCACGCGGCCGTGGCTGTCGACCTCCACCGCGCCGGGCACGAGGAGGGTGTCGATGCTCCTCGTGGAGAGCTCGTCGAAGGTGATGTCGGGGAGGATGCGGACCCCGGCGGCCGTGGTGACCGGGTCCATCGTCTCGGCGGCGAGGACCACGTCGTACCCCGCCGCTTCGTCCGTCTCGCGTCGCGCGAGGGAGAACACCTCCGGTGGTCCGGTGACGTCGAGCAGGTCGACGCCTCCGAAGAGGACGATGACGATCAGTCGTTCGACGGTGCTCACGAGGCCCCCGGGGTCGTCAACTGCGGTGTCGGTAGCCGCGGTGTCGGTATCTGCGATGTCGGTATCTGCATGCTAGATGACATTGCCGACACGCAGGGGTGGGCCATAGCGTCTTGAGTGCAGCCCGCCGCACCGGCGGGCCGCCCTCCCCGACACCACACCCTCAGGCGGTACCCCCATGCCTCGGACAACCCTGCGCCAGCTCAACGGCTTCGACGACACCCCCGCGAAGCTCGCGGATTCGACGCTGGTCCTCATCGACTACCAGAACACGTACACGACCGGCGTGATGGAGCTGGACGGCTGGCAGGCCGCGCTCGACGCCGCCGCCGACCTGCTGGCCCGGGCCCGCCGGGAGGGCGCGAAGGTCATCCACGTCATCAACGACGGCGGCGAAGGCACCCCGTACGACATCCGCGCCGAGATCGGCCAGATCCACCCGAGCGTCGCGCCGGCCGACGGCGAGCCCGTCGTCGTCAAGCAGGCCCCGAACGCCTTCGTCGGTACCGACCTGGACCAGCACGTCGACGCGGCGGGCAGGAACGACCTCGTCATCGCCGGGTTCATGACGCACATGTGCGTGGCGTTCACCGCTCAGGGCGCCTTCCTGCGCGGCAACAAGCCCACCGTCGTGGCCGATGCCAGTGCCACCCGCGCGCTGCCGGTCGCCGGCACCGAACTGGACGCCTGCCAGGTGCACTACAGCGCCCTCGCCACCATTGCCGACCTGTACGGGGTCGTCGTTCCGTCACAGAAGGAGATCTCCTGATGAAGCTGCTGCGTTCCGTCGTCGCGCTGGGTGCCGCCACCGTTCTGGCGGCCACCGCCACCGCGTGCGGCACTAGTTCCGAGGCCGCACCGCGCGAGGACAAGCCGTCAGCACCCGCCGCCGAGAAGAACGTCGCGAAGGACACGACGACGCTGCGGGAGCTCAACAAGTTCGACGAGACCCCGGCCACGCTCGCCGACGCGACGCTCATCCTCGTCGACTACCAGAACACCTACACCGAGGGTGTGATGGAACTCGACGGATGGAAGCCGGCCGTCAACAACGCCGAAGCGCTGCTGAAGCGGGCCCGTGCGGCGGGCACACCCGTCATCCACATCGTCGACAAGGGCTACGACCTGAAGTCGGAGGCAGGCGCGATCATCCCGGCGCTCAAGCCGGCCAAGGGTGAGCCCGTCGTCGAGAAGAGCGTTCCCAACGGCTTCCACGGCACCGATCTCGCCGAGAAGGTCAAGAAGGCCGGGAACGAGAACGTCATCATCGCCGGGTTCATGACGAACATGTGCACCCTGTTCACCACCCAGGGCGCGTTCCTCAACGGCAACAAGCCGACCGTCGTCGCGGACGCCTCCGCGACCCGGCCGCTGCCGCTGAACGGCAAGCCGAACGGCATCCCCGCGCAGCAGGTCCACGAGGCCGCCCTCGCCACGGTCCAGGACCTCTACGGAGTCGTGGTTCCGTCGCAGAAGTCCCTGAGCTAGGCACTCCCTCCAGGGCTTCGCGGCTCCACCGCGTCCCCCTCGCGGAACTTCTCTCCCCCCACCCCTGAGTTTCTCCACTCCCCCCAGAATCCCCCCACCCCTGAACTCCCCCCACACAGCAAAGGAAGCACCACTCTCACCAGGAAAGACGGGGCATGGCAACACGTAGAGGATTCTTGGGTACCGCATCGGCCGTAGGGGCGGCCACGCTACTCACCGCAACACAGTCGGCCACCAGCGCGACGGCCGCACCGGCCGCGGGAATCACCGCGACCGACGAGAAGTCGGCACGGGACGCGATACGCAGCGTCAACACCGGGATGCGCGCGAACTACGCGTCCCTGAAGACGGAGCTGATCAAGCAGCTCAGCCCGGTCATCGTCGTCCAGAACAACGCCACCGGCGGACGCTTCACCCTCATCAACGACGGCCGGCAGATCGAGACGGTCGACCCGGTTCCGGAGTACTTCGAACTGGCCAAGTCCATCGCCCACATCCCCCTGGGCGTCTACTCGGTGATCGCCCCCTACCTCAGCGACCAGGTCCCCAACATCGCCAACGCGGAGCGCATCGACCCGCACGACCTGGACATGATCGTCTTCAAGGCCCCTGGCGACAAGGGCTGGATCACCCCGCTGAACGCCTACCGGACCACGCTGAACACGGCGCTCACCAAGCTGGGCACCGCGAACCTCCCGCTCGACCTGGAAGCGTCCTGCGAAAAGATCCTGCGGGAGGCCATCACCTTCATCGACACCTCCGTCAAGAACCAGACGTTCGACATGGTGTCCTTCAACCGGTTCGCCGCGACCGTCTACCCGTCCATCCGCGTCAACATGACCTTCGCCGCCACCGCCCAGATCAACGGCCTCGAAGGACTGATGAAGCGGTGGCGCACGCTGATCGGCGAAAAGGCGTGGAGCGACCTGTACGTCACGGTGCTGTCGATCTGGACCACGGCTGAGCTGAACCAGGCGTCCATCATCATCCGTCGCACCATGAACCAGGTGAAGGTGGACACCCACCTGATCGACCTGCCGACCGTGGAGACCCCCTCGGACCCGATCTTCGTGGCCCTGGACAACCTGGCACGCATCGTCCAGGACAACGTCGCCGCCGAGATGGTCTTCAACACCGACCTCAAGGTCGCCGACGCCCTCAAGGGCGAGGAGGACCTCCTCTCGGACGAAATCCTCCAGCAGATCGGCGGAACCGCACCGACCGCCAGGACCGCCGCCTTCGGGGCGGCGGCAGCCGGCACCTGCCCGATCACCGGGCAGACCGCGGCGGTGTGACCACCGGGCACCCCCGGCCCCAGCGGCCGGGGGTGCCCTGCTTCTTCCCGACTGCCGCCCGGCGCATGGTCGTTGCCGGGGCGGGTACGCGACCCGTACACCGGTCCGGAACCTCCGGGCCATCGAGGAGGCAGACCCATGGGACTCGGAGGGTGCATCATCCTCATCGGTGCGGGGGCAATTCTCGCCTTCGCCACCGACTGGAAAATGGATACCGTCAACGTCGACCTGGTCGGCTGGATCATGATGATCGTCGGCCTCATCGGCGTCTTCGCCTACGCGAGCATCGCGCGTCGCCGCCGCATGGTCGTACCGCCCACCGCCGTCGTGTCGGAGGACGAGCGCCGCTACCCGTGAGGCCCTTGCGGGGCGGCCGGTCCCACCTGGGACGACCTGGCATCAGGACGCTCCGGCGCCCCGATATTCTTGGGCGTACGCGCGCCCCGACCCGGGTGCGTCCGTCCCGCACTGAGAGGCACTCGTGGAGTTCCGGCTGCTCGGCACCGTCTCCATCGACACCCTCTCGGGTCCCCTCCCCCTGGGGCCCGCCAAACGCCGCAGCCTGCTCGCCGCCCTGCTGCTGCGCGCCAACACGCCTGTGTCGATCTCCCAGTTGACGGACGCGCTGTGGGACGACGAACCCCCGCTGCACGCCCGTACCGTCATCCAGGGCCATGTGTCCCGGCTGCGCGCCCTCCTGATGGGGGCCGACGCCGAGGCGTACGAGGTGGAACTGACCACGCTCGGTGACGCCTATCTGCTGCGGGTTCCGGAATCGCTGCTCGACTCGCAGCGGTTCGAGGAACTGCTCATGCTGGCCCGGGAACAGCGCAGCGCCACCGACACCGTGCTGATGCTCAAGGAAGCCCTCGCGCTCTGGCAGGGCCCGCCGCTCACGGGGGTGTTCGCCGGCCCGCCGCTCCAGGCCGCCGCGCACTCGCTGGAGGAGTCACGGCTGGCCACCGTCGAGCAGCTGGCCGGTGCCTACGCCCGCCTGGGGGAGCACAACCGGGCCGCCGCGGTGCTGCGGGCGGAGGCCGTGGCACACCCGATGCGGGAGTCCCTGGCGGCGGCGCTGATGACGGCCCTGTACCGGTCGGGACGGCAGTCGGAGGCCCTGGACTGGTTCCACCGCACCCGGCGGCTGCTCGCCGACGAGCTGGGCGTCGACCCGGGACGGGAACTCGCCGACGCGTACGCGCTGATCCTGCGCGGTGATCCGGAGGCCGCACGGCACGCCGACGACGCCCCCGGCCCGGCCCGGCTCCGCCCGGCGGCCATCGCCGTCGACGTACCGGCCCCCCTCACCCCGGCGCGCGCCCTCGTCCCGGCGCACCCCGGCATCGAGCCCCACACGGCCGACCTGCTGCCCCGCGCACCCCGCGGCTTCCACGGGCGGCTCCCGGAGCTGGCCTCGCTCTCCCGGGCAGCGGCGGGCGAGTCCCCCATCTGCCTGGTCACCGGGCCGACGGGCATCGGCAAGACGGCGCTCGCCCTCCAGTGGGCGCACCGCAACATCGCGGCCTTCCCCGACGGACGGCTCTTCGCCGATCTGCGCGGCTTCAGCGACACCGGGGAACCGGAACCGCTGGAGATCCTGCGCGAATTCCTCCTCGCGCTCGGCGTCGCACCGCGCCGCGTCCCCGAATCCGTCCCGGCCGCCGCCGCGCTCTTCCGGTCCATGACCGCCCGGCGCAGTCTGCTCGTCGTACTCGACAACGCCCGTGACTCCGCCCAGCTCAGGCCGCTGCTGCCGGGCGGCACCGACTGCGTCACCGTGGTCACCAGCCGCCACCGGCTCGAAGGCATCATCGCCTCGGACGCGGCCCGGCCCGTCCCGCTCGACATCCTCGATCCGCAGGACGGCGTGGCCCTGCTGGCCGGCGTACTCGGCGAGGAGCGGGTGCTCGCCGAACCGGTCGCGGCCCGTCGCCTCGCCGAGCTCTGCGGCGGGCTGCCGCTCGCCCTGCGGGTCACGGCGGCCCGGCTGTCCGGCCGCCCCCAGCGCACCCTGGCCGGCACGGCCGCCGAACTGGCCGACGAGCAGAGCCGGCTGACCTACCTCGAAGGCGAGGACACCGGCGTCTCCGCGGCGCTGCGCCTGACCGTGCAGCAACTGCCCCCCGAGGCCGTCCACCACTTCGCCCGCCTCGGCCACCACCCCGGCGGTCACTTCGACCCGTACACGGCCGCCGCGCTCGCCGGGAGCGACCCGGTCACCGCGGCGACGGCGCTGGAACGTCTCGGCGCCGCCCATCTCGTCACCGAGACGTCGCCCGGCCGCTGGGTCCTGCACGACCTCGTGCGCCTGTACGCCCGAGGTCTGGACCCGGCGTCGGGACGCGAAGCCCTCACCGGCGTCCTCGACCACTACATCGCGACCGCGCTCGCCGCCGCCGACACGGCCGAACCCGGCGGCGAGTCCTGCTTCGTCCTGCCGGACGACTTCCACCGCCCCACCGCCGTACGCGACTTCGCCGACCGGGCGGAGGCGATGAACTGGCTGGCCGGCGAACGTGAGGACCTGACCCTGGCGGCCGCCGCCGCCCGTACCGCAGGTCTCGACGACCGGTCCTGGCGGATCATCCTGCTCCAGTGGCCCCAGGTGGTGTGGCGGGTACGGGACAACTGGACCCCGATGCTGGAGACGGCCCTCGCCGCCGCGCGCGCCCTCGGCGATCCGTACGCCGAGTCACGGGTGACCACGCTGCTGGGCTGGGTCCTGACCGAGGAGGGCAGGACCGCCGAGGCCGTCGCCCTGCTGGAGCGCTCCCCGGGTCTCGCCCGGCAGGCGGACGACCGGCTCGGCGAAGCGACCGCGCTGATCAACCTGGCCATCGTGCAGGCCGAGCAGGGCGATCTCGACCTGGCACTGGAGGGGTGCGCGCGCGCCATCGAGCTGGCCCGCGAGGAGCCCGACGCGCACACCGAGATGCTCGGCCTGCAACACCTCGCCCGGATGCAGCTCGCCGCGGACCGGCCGCAGGAGGCCCTCGACTCCGCCCGTGCCGCCCTCGATCTCGGTCCCGAGCACGAGGAGGCGGCCCGCCGGGTGCTGCTCACGACCGTCTGCGGCGAGGCCCATCTGGCGCTGGGCGCGAAGAGCGACGGCATCCGGCTGCTGGACCGGGCCGCCCGGGAGGCGGAAGACACCGGCTTCAGCGAGGGTGCGGTACGGGCCCTCGGGGCGTTGTGGCAGGTCACGGCGGACCCGGACCACGGCAGGCGGTACGAGCAGGCGGTACGCAGGCTCTCCGACGACGGGTGATGCCGCGGGTCGACGGGGGCGTGCGCGAGGTTCCCCGGCAGACATCGGCGGGACGTTAGCGGCACGACAGCGAAACGTCACCGCCGGACGGCAGACTCATGGATGTCAGCAGGTCAGGGGCGTCTCACCGCAGCAAGCGGGGCCGCTCGGGACCGCTGCACCACTCAGACCGTCGACCGTCGGACCGAACCACCGGACGCGTCGGACACCACACCACCCGACCCGGGGGAACTCTCATGCGTACGTCCCGTCACCGCTCCGCCCTGCTCGCCGCCGCGACCACGGCCGCACTCGCCCTCGCCCTCACCGCCTGCAACGGCGAGGACACCGGAACGAAGTCCGCCGGCCCGGCCGACAGCAGCTCCGCACCGGCCGCCGCGGCCGAAGGCTCCTCGCAGGACACCGGCACCGCCAAGAACGCCGGCACCGCGAAGGAAACGACCCCCGCGCAGAGCACCGGCTCCGGCACCGACACCGCCGACCAGTCCACCGGTGACGCCGCCGCAGCCGCGCCGACCTGCACCACCAAGGACGTCGCCATCAGCGCCGCCCGCCAGGACGGCCCGCCCTACACGCACATCGTCCTGACGGCGAAGAACACCTCCGGCCACAGCTGCACGATCAAGGGCTTCCCCAAGGTCCAGTTCCTGGAGAGCCACAAGGAGGACGTGCCCGCTGTCGCCAAGAGCAAGCCGGCCGCCCCGGTCGTCCTGACGGCCGGCGCCCCCGCGTACGCCGTCGTGAAGCTGTCCGACGGTGGCGTCGACGAGGAGAACGAGCCGGTGACCGCCTTCGCCGTGTGGCTGGAGGGCGGCGACGGCATGGCCACCGTGAAGGCACCCGGCGCCGGTGGCATCGCCGTCGACCCGGCCGTCTGGGCGACCGGCTACTGGACCCCTGAACTCCGCAACGGCGCCGACGACTTCTGAGCGCCGGCTCCCTGAGCGGAGCGCGGGCTCCCGCCACCCCCGACGGGACGCGGGCCGGCCCCCTGAACGGCCCGCGGGACCGGGCCGGTGGGGTCCCCCGGACCGGGGCCGCCCGTGGCTCCTGCGGGGGGGAGGAGGGGGAGGGGTAGTTGTTCATCCCTCCGAGGACCAGCGGTAGCCGGGGAA
>NZ_JBWKLF010000003.1:337205-344908 GCF_056430475.1 Streptomyces sp. NPDC045968
ACTGGATCCTGGAACTCCAGAAGGTTACAAGCATCTGCTGGGGCCCTGCTCTGGGAGAGGGGTGCGGCCCCCCCCCCCCCCCCCCGGACACACCCCCCCCCCCCCCCCACCCCCCCCCGGGCCCGGCCCGGTGGATTCCACCGGACCGGGCCCGCCCGCGCATCCGGCGAGGAGGCGCAGGAGAAGGGTCAGTCGTCCATCCCCGCGAGCACCAGCGGCAGCCGGGACACGCCCTCCGGGGTCACCCGGAGGGGGACGCCCCAGTCCTGCTGGTGGACATGGCAGGCCGGGTACTCGTTCTCCGGGTCGTCGTCGCAGGACGCCGCCATCGCCGAGACGTGCAGCACGCCTTCGGTGACCCCGTCCGCCAGGACCAGGTCGCGGAACAGGTCGGTACCGGGGCCCGCGCCCTCCGCCAGCAGCTCGGGCGGGGTCGAGGAGACCAGCAGCCTGGTCGAGGGACCGTACCGGGTGTCCAGCTTCTGCCCGGCGGGCGCCTGGAAGACCACATCGAGCCGGAGCGCCCCCGGTGCGACCTCGGTGGCCGCCCGCTGCGTCCGGTGGGCCTCCCCGACGACGCGTACGGCCTCTTCGGGCAGCCGCAGCCGGGTCAGCCGGTGGCGGGCCGACTCCACGACGACCAGGTCGCCGGCGACGAGCACGGCATCGCTCGGCTCGCGCACGTCGGTGGCCAGCGTGGTGACCTCGCCGTCGGCGGGGTCGTACCGCCGCAGCGCGTGGTTGTACGTGTCGCAGACGGCGACGGACCCGTCCGGCAGCGCGGTGACGCCCAGCGGATGCTGGAACAGCGCCTGCTCGGCGGCGCCGTCGCGGTGGCCGAAGTCGAAGAGCCCGGTGCCGACGGCGGTGTGCACGGAGCCGTCGCGCTCGACGTGACGCAGCGCGGAGGTCTCCGAGTCCGCGACCCACAGCCGCTCCCCGTCGACGGACGTGGCGAGACCGGACGGCTGGGCGAACCAGGCGTCGGCGGCGGGCCCGTCGACCAGCCCCTCGTTCGTCGTGCCCGCCTCGACCCGCACCGTCAGGGTCTCGGGGTCGTACGTCCACAGCTGGTGCACGCCCGCCATCGCGATCCACAGGCGGTCACCGAACCAGGCGACGTCCCACGGCGAGGAGAGGTCGACGTCCCGGGCCGGACCGTGGTTCGGCGCCCCCTGCCACCACTGGCGGCCGGTGCCGGCGAGCGTGGTCGTCAGGCCCGTCTCCAGGTCGAGGGCCCGGATCGCGTGGTTGACGGTGTCCGCGACAGCGACGCGCCCGTCCGGCAGCACGGCGAGGCCCTGCGGCTCACTGAACCTGACCTCGTCCGGCCCGCCGTCCACCAGTCCGCGCTCACCCGCGCCGAAGTGCCGCCGGACGGTCTCGCCGTCCTCGTCCAGTTCGACCAGGCGGTGACGGGTGGTGTCGGAGACCAGGAAGCCACCGTCGGGGAGCGCGAGGGCCTTGCCGGGAAAGCGCAGATGCGTGGCCACCGGCTCGGGAGCGACATAGGGGCCGTCGCCGCGCCGCAGCGTGCCCTTCTCCCCGTGCTCCGCCTCCAGCTCCTCGACCAGCTTCCCGATGGCGTGGGCGTGCCCCTCACCGGCGTGCTGGGCGACCACGTACCCCTCGGGGTCGATGACGACGAGTGTCGGCCAGGCCCGTACGGCGTACTGCTTCCAGGTGGCGAGCTCGGGGTCGTCGAGGACCGGGTGGTGCACCTCGTACCGCTCGACGGCGTCGACGACGGCCTGGTGCTCGGCCTCGTGCACGAACTTCGGCGAGTGAACCCCGATGATCACCACCGTGTCGCGGTGCTTCTCCTCCAGCTCGCGCAGCTCATCGAGGACATGCAGACAGTTCACACAGCAGAACGTCCAGAAATCCAAGATCACAATGCGCCCTCGCAGGTCAGCGAGGGTGTATTGCTGGTCGCCTGTATTGAGCCAGCCACCCTTGCCGATCAGCTCGGGGGCCCGGACGCGCGCACGTGTAGCCATACCGACAGTCAACATCACCGCGCCCTGCACGCATTCCGGCGGGGGCTCGGGGATCCTGGGAGCCATGAGACTTCTCGTACGTGAGCGACTGTTCGCCGTCGGTGACGACTACTGGATCGAGGACACCGAGGGACGCAAGGTCTTCCTGGTCGACGGCAAGGCCATGCGGATGCGGGACACCTTCGAGCTGAAGGACACGCAGGGCCGGATTCTCGTCGAGCTGCGGCAGAAGCTGATCAGTCTGCGCGACACGATGGTCATCGAGCGCAACGGCGAGGAGCTCGCCCAGGTCAAGCGGAAGCGGCTGTCACTGCTGCGCAACCACTACCGGGTGACTCTGGTCGACGGCACCGAACTCGACGTCAGCGGGCGGATCCTGGACCGCGAGTTCGCCATCGACTACGACGGTGAGCTGCTCGCCCAGATCTCCAGGCGCTGGCTGACCGTGCGCGACACGTACGGGATCGACGTCGTCCGCGAGGACGCCGACGCGGCGCTGCTCATCGCCGTCGCGGTGTGCGTCATCGTGCTCGCGGACAAGGAGGAGTGACCCCGCGTCTGTTTCACGTGAAACAGACGCGGAAGGCTCCCGGGCGTCAGAGCGGCGGGGCGAGGCCGAGGCGGCGGTCCTTGAGTGCCGGGAACTGTTCCCGTGTGGTGGCGGTCCTCGCCGGGTCGAACTCCACGGTCAGGATCTCCTCGCCCGCACCCGCCTCGGCCAGCACCTCGCCCCACGGGTCGACGACGATGCTGTGCCCGGCCTGCGGGATACCGGCGTGCGTACCCGCGCTGCCGACGGCCAGGACGTACGCCTGGTTCTCGACGGCGCGGGCCTGCGCCAGCAGCGTCCAGTGGGCGCGGCGGCGCTCCGGCCAGCCGGCCGCGACGACCAGGGTCTCGGCGCCCGCGTCGACGAGCCCGCGGAACAGTTCCGGGAAGCGCAGGTCGTAACAGGTGGCCAGGCCCAGCGTGGTCTGCGGATGGGCGACCGTGACCAGCTCCTCGCCCGCGCCCATCATCACCGCCTCGCCCTTGTCGAAGCCGAAGAGATGGATCTTGCGGTACGAGGCCACCCGCTCGCCCTCGGGCGAGAAGACCAGCGAGGTGTTGTAGAGGGTGCCGTCCGCGGCCCGCTCGACGAAGGAACCGGCGTGCAGCCAGACCCCGGCATCGGCCGCGGCCTTCGCCATCACCTGGTGCGTAGGCCCCTCGAAGGGCTCGGCCTCGTCCGCGAAAGCGGTGTAGGCGAAGGCGCCGACCGGCCAGAGTTCGGGCAGAACCACCAGATCCGCACCGCGCTGGGAGACGACCAGTGAAGCCGCGCGGTCTCTGCGGGCATTGACGGATTCGTCCGGGTCTACTGCGATCTGGATGAGGGAGGCGCGCACACTACCACCGTCCTGGCATTCGAGCCGTCAACACGGGCCTACGATCGTCACACGAAAGCACTGCCGGGGTGCCTGCTCGCAGCGTAACTTAGCCAACGAACCTCATACGCAGACAGCATCCCGCAGACAGCGCCGTCAGTTCCGGCCCAGCACGCCGGCACTCCCTGCTCTCCAGCCCATGCACCGCAGAACCGCACGAGGGGTCCCGTGACCGTCCATCCCAGCCTCCAGACCTACGCCGACGCCTGGACCCACTCCATCGAGTCGATAGCCGAGCTGGTGAAGCCGCTCGTCGAAGGGGAGTGGAACCGCCGCACGCCGTGCCCCGGGTGGTCGGTGCGCGACATCGTGTCGCACATCATCGGCATGGAGTGCGAGCAGCTCGGTGACCCCCGCCCGATCCACACGCTGCCGCGCGATCTCTACCACGTGCAGAACGACTTCACCCGGTACATGGAGATGCAGGTCGATGTGCGGCGACACCACACCGCACCGGAGATGACCTCCGAGCTGGAGTACACCGTCATCCGCCGCGCCCGCCAGCTGCGCAACGAGTCGCGTGCCCCCGAGACCATGGTCCGGGCGCCCCTCGGTACGGAACAGACGCTGGAACTGGCGCTCCACATGCGGGCCTTCGACGTCTGGGTGCACGAGCAGGACCTGCGCGTGACGCTGGGTCAGCCGGGCAACCTCGACTCCCCCGGCGCCTTCGTCGCCCGGGACACCCTGCTCGCCGCACTGCCGAAGGTCGTCGCCAAGGACGCGGGCGCGCCCGCCAATTCGGCGGTCGTGCTCGATGTGCACGGGCCCGTGGAGTTCCTGCGCACGGTCCGCGTGGACGCGGACGGCCGCGGTTCGATCGACGGGGCGCCGTCCCTGGGACCGGCCGTGACCCTGGCGATGGACTGGGAGACGTACTACCGCCTCGCCTGCGGCCGGGTGCGGGCGACCGCGGTCGCGGACCGGATCAAGGTCGAGGGCGACCAGGATCTCGGGGCCGCGATCCTGCACCACTTCGCCGTGACCCCGTAGTTCCACCGGCCGGCGGCGCCCGTCCTGGAGTACGAGACGGGCGCGCCGCCGGCAGCCTGGCGTGCCGACGCGTTACGCGGGCACGTGCACGGCCTCGACCCTGCTGACCACGTGGTGATCGCGTTCCCTGAGCGCCGCCCTGGCGCGCAGCCGCAGGATCTGGGTGATGCCGAGCGCCTCCAGGACGAAGACGGAGGCGAACGCGATCCGGTAGTTGTCCCCGGTCGCGTCCAGCAGCACACCGACCGCGAACAGCGTGGTCATCGAGGCGACGAAGCCGCCCATGTTGACGATCCCCGACGCGGTGCCCTGACGCTCTGGCGGGTTGGCGGGGCGCGCGAAGTCGAAGCCGATCATCGACGCGGGGCCGCATGCGCCGAGCACCAGGCACAGGGTGACCAGCAGCCACATCGGAGCGTGGTCGGCCGGGTGGAAGATCGTCGCGGCCCAGAGCAGGGCCGTCAGCGCGACCGTTCCGAGCGCCAGCGGAGCGCGCGCCGCGTGGTGCCGGGCGATGACCTGGCCGTACACGAGCCCGACCGCCATGTTGGAGAGCACCACCAGCGTGAGCAGCTCACCGGCGGTTCCCCGGCTCAGCCCCTGCGCCTCGACCAGGAACGGCATGCCCCACAGCAGCAGGAAGACCATGGCGGGGAACTGCGTGGTGAAGTGCACCCACATCCCCAGCCGGGTGCCCGGCTCCCGCCAGGCGGCCGCTATCTGCTTCCGTACGTACGCGGCGCCCGCGTGCTCGGCGGGCGGCGGCGCGTGGCCCTCCGGGTGGTCCTTGAGGAACAACAGCAGCAACACCAGCACCACCACACCCGCCGCCGCGCTGCCGACGAACGTCGTCGTCCAGCCGAAGCCGTGCAGGGCCCGGGCGATGAACAGGGTGGAGACGAGGTTGCCCGCCATCCCGAACAGTGCGGCGACCTGCCCGATCATCGGCCCGCGACGGGCCGGGAACCACCGGCTGCCGAGCCGCAGCACGCTGATGAACGTCATCGCGTCACCGCAGCCGAGCAGCGCACGGGAGGCCAGCGCCATGCCGTACGAGGGGGAGAGCGCGAAGCCGAGCTGCCCGAGGGTGAACAGCACGGCCCCGATGGTGAGGACCTTCTTCGTGCCGAGCCGGTCGACCATCAGTCCCACGGGTATCTGCATGCCCGCGTAGACGAGCAGCTGAAGGATGGAGAACGTGGACAGCGCCGAGGCGTTGACGTCGAAGCGGTCCGCGGCGTCGAGTCCGGCGACTCCCAGGCTCGTGCGGAAGATGATGGCGACGAAGTAGACGGCGACGCCGATGCCCCAGATCCGGGCGGCACGCCGGCCACCGGGCGGATCACCGGGCAGGGAAAGAGTGGGGGCGGCCCCGGAACTCACCGGTCCTCACCCCGGACCAGCACCTTGACCCGGCTGACATGGCGCCGTACGACCTGCGCGGCACCGTCCGCGTCACCGGCCCTGATTGCGTCCAGCAGCTCACCGTGCTCGGTGATGTTGGCGGCGATCCGGCCCGGATGCGCCTCCAGGACCGCGACGCCCATCCGCAGTTGCCGGTCGCGCAGCTGGTCGTAGAGGCGCGACAGGATCTCGTTGCCCGCGTTCCGCACGATCTCGGCGTGGAAGCAGCGGTCGCTGACGGCGACGGCGGCGAGGTCACCGGCCTCGGACTTCTGCCGCTGCTCCTCCAGCAGGTCCTCCAGCCGGCGGATCAGCTGCGCCGACGCGGGCACCGCCTTGCGGGCCGCGAACTCCTCGACCAGCAGCCGGGTCTCCACCACGTCCGCGATCTCCTGCGCGGAGACGGCGAGGACGAGGGCGCCCTTCTTCGGGTAGAGCTTGATGAGCCCTTCGACCTCCAGCCGCAGCAGCGCCTCACGCACGGGCGTACGGGAGACACCGACGGCCTCCGCCAGATCGCCTTCGGTGAGGAGCGTGCCGCCCTCGTAACGGCGGTCGAGGACGGCTTCCTTGATGTGGGTGTAGACGCGGTCGGCAGCGGGCGGCTGCTTGAGCGACGTCTTGACCGGAGGCTTGGCTGGGGCAGAGGGCGCGGCAGGCATGCGCACAGCATAGATACAACATGGACGCATGTGATGATCCGTCCACGATATGGAATCCCGGAATGTCGCGGCCCCGCTCCGGAAATACCCCGGAATTCACCCCTGTTGCCGTACATCCATTGCCCCACGTCATGAGTCTCACCACCGAGCGGCACCCTTATGTGGCCGCATATCAGGGGCATTTGGAGCGTTCAGTTGAAAATCGGCATGAAGCGCAGATATCGCGCAACCGCCACTGCCACCGTGGCCCTCACCGCCGGCGCCGTGCTCGCGGGCAGCGCCTTCGCCACGCAGGCCCAGGCGGCCGCGCCGCCGAAGCCCACGATCGTCGCCAAGGGCGGCTTCGTGATGAACAACGGCACCGGCAAGACCCTCTTCACCAAGGCTGCGGACACGCGCCGCTCCACCGGATCCACCACCAAGATCATGACCGCCAAGGTGGTGCTGTCGCAGAAGAATCTGAACCTGGATTCCAAGGTCACGATCCAGAAGGCGTACAGCGACTACATCGTCTCCAAGGGCGCTTCGTCGGCCCGGCTGATCGTCGGTGACAAGGTCACCGTCCGCCAGCTCCTGTACGGGCTCATGCTGCCGTCCGGCTGCGACGCCGCGTACGCCCTCGCCGACAAGTTCGGCTCCGGCACCACCCGCGGTGCCCGCGTGAAGTCGTTCATCGGCAAGATGAACGCCACCGCGAAGAGCCTCGGCCTGAAGAACACCAAGTTCGACTCGTTCGACGGCATAGGGAGTGGGAACAACTACTCCACCCCGCGCGATCTGACGAAGATCGCCAGCAGCGCCATGAAGAGCTCCACCTTCCGCGCGATCGTCAAGACCAAGTCGACGAAGCAGAAGGTGACCACGAAGAGCGGCGGATACCGCTACATGGCGTGGACCAACACCAACAAGATGCTCAGCAGCTACAGCGGCGCGATCGGTGTGAAGACCGGCTCCGGCCCGACCGCCAAGTACTGCCTGGTCTTCGCCGCGACCCGTAACGGCAAGACCGTCATCGGTACGGTCCTCACCTCCACGTCCGAGGCGAACAGGACCGCGGACGCGAAGAAGCTCATGGACTACGGCTTCAAGCTGTAACCCTGCGCCGCGAGTATCCGAAAAGGCCGGTGGGGGGGGGGGGGGGGGGGGGGGGGGGGGGGGGGGGTGTTTTTGGTGGTGGGGTGGGGGAGGGGGGGGTAGGCGTTTGTTTTTTCTATGGG